>JBBINU010000001.1:0-3224 GCA_037443725.1 Actinomycetota bacterium
ACCCAGAAAGAGGCCGAGGAAGACCAGGTTCTGGAAGGCCCTGGGGAAAGCCCCAGAGCTACCCATCCTCACAAGCTCCACAACGTCGAAGGTGTGGGGGGAGGCCCTGAAGTACAGGGCGAGGAAACCAAGGAGCATGAAGACGCTGCCAAAGACAGTGTAGAGGAAGAACTTGATGGCCGCGTACACGCGGTTCTCCATGCCCCATATGGCTATCAGGAAGTACATGGGTACCAGCACCAGCTCCCAGAAGACGAAGAAGAGGATGAGGTCGAGGGCGATGAAGGTGCCGGCCATCCCCGTCTCCAGGAGGAGAACCAGGGCGGTGAAGGCCTTGGCGGAACCTCCCTCCGGCATCCACCTAAGGGTGTAGACGGCGCAGAGGAAGGTGAGGAGAAGGGTGAGCACGAAGAGCGGGAGGGAGATGCCGTCGACCCCTACGTGGTAACTGGCTCCCACCGTCCTTATCCAGGGGAGCTTCAGCTCGAGCTGCATCCCGCCGAGGGAGAAGTCGTAGCGCGTGAGAGCAAGAAGCCCGAAGAGGAGGGCTACACCGGAAACCACCACGCCCATCCCCTTGGCCAGGGCCTCCCTTTCTCTCGGGAGAAGGGCTACCACCCCTGCACCAACAAGGGGTACCACCACAGCCAGGGTGAGAGCCCACCTCTCTATCCACATGCCCATCTCCTCCTCGAAAGACCCAACCCTCCAGGAAAAACCGCCTCCACCGCCCTACACCTTGAGGAGGGCGAGGAGGGCAAGGACGGCCGCACCGGCCAGGGCGGCCGCGGCGTACCTCTGGACCCTGCCCCACTGCAGTGCCCTAAGGGCCCTGCCCAGGCCGCCCACGAGCCTCCCGGCCCCGTTAACAGCACCGTCCACGCCAAGCTGGTCCACGGTGTCGTAGAGGAACCGGCTGAAAACCCTGGCCAAGATGGCAGCTCCGTTCACAGCGCCGTCGAGAATCCTCTGATTTGTCCAGTAGACCGCTCTGGCCACGGGATACTGCACCGGCCGGACTATGCCCTTGAGGTAAAGATCATCCAGGTAGTACTTGTTCACCAGAACCCGCGTGAGGAACCCGAGAGACAGGGTGGGGTCTCGGGCGGGTGCCCCTCGCCCGTAGACCCTCCAGGCAGCGAGGAGCCCGAGGACAGCCACGCCCACGGAGAGGGCCAGAACTCCCGGCTCCACGGGGTGAGCCTCAGCGCCGGCGCCCTCCAGCCACCTGGAAAAGGCGCCCACGAACGGGGCTCCCACAAGCCCCGCCACGGCCGCGAGCACGGCGAGGACCACCAGGGGCCCTGTCATCACCGGCGGTGACTCCTCTGGGTGTCCGTGGCCCCTGTACTCGCCCTCGAAGGCGAGGAAGAGAGCGCGGCCCATGTAAAAGGCGGTGAGAAAGGCGGTGACGACGGCCGCCACGAACACCACCTGGCCGACGCCTCCCCCCGCCCTCGCGGCGGCACCGATGATCTCATCCTTGCTCCAGAAGGAGGCGAGCGGCGGGATACCGGCCATTCCGAGGGTCCCCACGAGGAAGGTGGCGTAGGTGACGGGCATAACCCTCCGGAGCCCCCCCATCTCCGAGAGGTTGTTGGAGTGAACGGCGTGGATTAGGCTCCCGGCCCCAAGGAAGAGAAGGCTCTTGGTGAAGCCCTGAGTGTAGAGATGGAACACGCCGGCCGCGGGCCCCCCGAGGCCAACCCCGGCCATCATGTAGGCGAGCTGGGAGATGGTGGAGTAGGCGAGAACCTTCTTTATGTCGTCCTGGACCATGGCGAGGAGGGCGGCGATGAGCATGGTCACCGCCCCCACAAGGGCAACTTCCTTGAGGGCCGCCCCCGATGACGCGAAGAGCTCGAAGAGGCGGGCGACCATGTACACACCGGCCGTGACCATAGTCGCCGCGTGGATAAGGGCAGATACCGGCGTGGGGCCGGCCATGGCGTCGGGCAGCCAGACGTGCAGGGGGAACTGGGCGGACTTGCCTATGGCACCGAAGAAAAGAAGGACGGCCCCGGCCGTGACCAGAGCCCGGGGGATCTCCCCGGCCACTGCGAGCTCCTGGATCTCCCTCATGTTAAAGGTGTGGGTCGCGCCAAAAAGAAGGGCCACCCCCAGCACGAAGCCCACATCCCCGCTCTTGGTAGTTATGAAGGCCTTGATGGCCGCGTCCGAGTTGGCCTTCTCCTCCCACCAGTGCCCGATGAGGAGGTAGGAGCAGATACCGACCAGCTCCCACCCCACCAGCAGCTGAATGAGATTGGGCGCAACCACCAGATTCAGCATGGAGCCGGTGAATAGGGAGAGGGCCGCGAAATACCAGGTGTATCGCTTGTCCCCATGCATGTAGCCCATGGAGTACACGTGGACCGCAAGGGATACAACGGTCACGACCACGAACATGACCGAGGCGAGCCCGTCCACCCTCACCCCGATCCCGAGCTCCGCCGGACCTATGCTGAGCCAGTGCCACTCCCTTTCGTAGACTCCGCGCCCCCCAATCATCTCGAAGAAGACCCCGAGGGAGAGGAGGAGGGAGGCGGCCACCCCGAGGATGGCAATGGGCGCTCCCCTGCCGGGAGTCCTCTTTCCAATGAAAAGCACGAGGAAGGAACCGATGAGAGGTAGAATCGGGATGAGCCACGCTATACGGTAGAAGTCCAAACCCGACACCCCCTCACCACCTGAAAAGATCGGCCTCCTCGAAACTGGCCGTCTCCCTGGTCCTGAACAGGAGGATGACTATGGCCAGACCCACACCGACCTCGGCGGCGGCCACGGCCACCACGAAGAGGGCGAACACCTGTCCAGCCAGGAGGGTGTCTCGCAGATACGCCCAGAAGCTCACCAGGTTCAGGTTCACCGCGTTCAGCATGAGTTCCACTCCCATGAGGACCAGGACCCCGTTTCTCCTCGCCACTACGGCATAGGCCCCCAGGGCGAACAGGGCAGCCGCGAGCACCAGGGGAAAGTGGAGGGGGAGACTCACTGCTCCCTCCTGGCCAGAAGAATCGCACCGACCAGGGCCGCAAGAAGGAGAAGGGAGACAAGCTCGAAGGGAAGGACGTACCGGGGGTTGAAGATCCCGAGCCCCGTGCCGGTCAGGGCGGAACCCTCCAGGGATATCCGGGCCCCGGGGAAGGCCCTGGCAGCGATGAAGGAGAGGAGGAGAAGTAGGACGAGGGAGACGCCTGCCCCGAGCCACCACTCCCCCGTCT
>JBBINU010000002.1:0-2676 GCA_037443725.1 Actinomycetota bacterium
ATGCGCGGCTGCGGTAGGCTCCAGCCGTGGAGCCCTTCCTCTCGGAGGAGCACAAGGTCTTCAGGCAAGCGGCCCGGGACTTTGCGGAGAAGGAGGTCATGCCCCTGGCGGAAGAGGCCGAGGCCCTCGGGCGCGTGCCGCCGGGGCTCTGGAAGAAACTGGGCGAGGCCGGCCTGCTCGGCCTCACCCACCCCGAGGAGTTCGGGGGAACAGGCGGAGACAGCCTCGCCGTCGCCCTCCTCTCCGAGGAGCTCGGGGCCGCATCTGCCGGGATCGCCACGAGCGTTCTTGTGAGTGCATACATGGCAGCACCCCACCTCAGCCGCTTCGGCACCCCCGAGCAGAAGGATCGCTGGCTCCGGGGCGTCCTCGCCGGGGAGAAAATCGCCGCCATCGCCGTGACGGAACCCGAGGCCGGGTCCGACGTGGCCGCCGTAAGGACCACAGCCAGGAGGGGTGAGACAGGTTGGGTTCTCCGGGGATCCAAGATCTTCACCACCAACGGCTCCAGTGCCCACGTCGTGGTGGTTCTTGCCAGGACGGGGGAGCAGAGGTACGGGGGCCTCAGCACCTTCCTGGTGGAGAAAGGGGACCCCGGGTTCCACGTGAGCCGCGTCCTCCCCAAGGTGGGGCTCCGCTCCTCCGATACCGCCCTCCTCTCCTTCGAGGATGTGCCCCTGGGGCGGGACCGCCTCCTCGGCGCGGAAGGGGAAGGCTTCCGCCACGTCATGATTGGCTTTCAGCTCGAGCGGATCTGCATCGCGGCGGTGGCCGTCGGCGTGGCCAGGGCGGCCCTGGACTCAGCCGTGGCCTACGCCCGCCAGAGGCACCAGTTCGGTCAGCCCATCTCGAGACACCAGGCGATCCGCTTCGCCCTGGCGGAGGCGGCATGCGAGATCGAGGCTGCCCGCCTCCTCACCTGGAGGGCCGCCGCCCTGGAGGACGCCGGCCATGGGAGCCGCGAGGCGGTGGCCGCGGCCAAGCTCCACGCCTGCGAGGCCGTGAAAGCCGTGGTCGACCGCTGCCTCGGAGTCTTTGGGGGGTACGGCTACATGGAGGAGTATCCCATCGCGCGCCTCTTCCGCGACGCGCGCGCCTTCGCCATCACCGGAGGAACACCCGAGGTCCAGAAGGAGCTGGTAGCGAGAGGGCTCGGGCTGGACTGAGGCCTTGACCGGAGGGAAGGCTGTTTGCGCCCCCCACCCTGAGCTGACTATCTTCTCGGCGTGCAACGGGACTGCCCCTTCTGCCGCATTGTCTCGGGCGAGGCCCCTGCCGAGGTCGTTGTGGAGAGGGAGCGGGTCCTCGCCTTCAGGGACACCCGGCCGCAGGCCCCCACCCACGTCCTGGTGATTCCGAAAGAACACATAAGGGACATCACCGAGCTCGGCCCGGCCCATGCCCCCCTCCTCGTCGAGCTCTTCGAGGTGGCCAGGGAGGTCGCCGGGAAGGAAGGAGTCGCGGGAACGGGGTTCAGGGTGGTGGCCAACGTTGGGCCCCACGCCGGCCAGAGCGTCTTCCACCTGCACCTGCACGTCCTGGGTGGCAGGTGGCTCTCCTGGCCCCCGGGATAGGGCCGGAAGGAAGAGACCTTTAGAACCCAAACCCCATTGCCACCTCCTTCCGCGGGGGGTATGAAGGGTGAGCCCTGGGCCCGCAAAGGGGGGTGGCCATGGAAGCCGAGCGCGAGAGAGAGCTCCTCTGGAAGGCAGCCAAACCGGGCCGGCTCGCCGCAGCTTACCATCGCTTCTACGCGGGCAAGATTCAGGTGGCTCCCCGGTGCACCGTGAGGAGCCTTGACGACTTCTCCATCTGGTACACGCCGGGAGTGGCAGAGGTGAGCCGCCTCCTCGCCAAGGAGCCCGCCCTCTCCTACGAGTACACAAGCCGCTGGAACCTGGTGGGCGTTGTCTCCGACGGTTCCCGCGTCCTAGGCCTGGGAAAGCTCGGCCCTTCAGGTGCCCTACCTGTGATGGAGGGAAAGGCCCTGCTCTTCAAGTACCTGGGCGGGGTGGACGCCTTTCCCCTTTGCGTCTCCACCACCGACCCTGACGAGCTCCTCTCCCTCCTCAAGTGGCTGGAGCCGAGTTTCGGGGGGATAAACCTGGAGGACATAGAGACGCCCAAGGCCTTCTACCTGCTGGAGGAAGCGAGAAAGAAGCTGGAGATCCCCGTCTGGCACGACGACCAGCAGGGCACAGCCACGGTGGTCCTTGCCGGGATACTCAACGCCCTCAAGGTGGTCGGGAAGAAGCTGGAAGAAGTGAAGATAACCCTGGTGGGTGCGGGAGCCGCCAACATACGCGCGGCCCATGTCCTCATTCTGGCTGGTGCCGGCCCCGGAAAGCTCATTCTCGTGGACTCCAAGGGCACCCTCCACCGCGACCGGCCCGACATGGAGGCCCTCGCTCAGGAACACCCCTGGAAGCACGAGCTAGCGCTCCGAACCAACGCCGAGAGGGTGAGGGGAGGGATACCGGAGGCCATGGAGGGGGCTGACGTGGTGGTGGGAGCTTCCACTCCCGGACCCGGAGTGATCAAGAAGGAGTGGGTGAAGAGAATGGCCCCGGACGGCGTGGTCTTCGCCACCGCCAACCCGGTTCCCGAGATCTGGCCGTGGGAGGCGAAGGAGGCGGGAGCGAGAGTGGTGGGGACAGGGAGGTCCGACTTCCCCAA
>JBBINU010000003.1:0-2526 GCA_037443725.1 Actinomycetota bacterium
CTGAGGGAGGCCCTGAGCAGGGTGAACCGACAGGGGAGCACGGTCCTTCTGGTTGAGCACAATGTGGCTTTCGCTCTGAGCCTGGCCCGCCTCGGCTACGTGATGCAGATGGGGAGGATTGTCTACCAGGGGAGGGCCGAGGAGCTGAGTAGGGCCCGTCTTGCGTCCCTGCTCGGGATTGGGGAGCTCCTCGGTGCGAGGCCGCGGCTGCAGCAGCGGAAGCGCCGCCTCTAGGGAAGAGCGATTCATGACAGCCTGCAGCCGAGTCCTGACCTCGTCCTGGTATGATGAGCGGCGGCTGGTGAATCATGAACCATGGCTAGGGCTGAAGCGGTGCCGAGAGGCGTACGGGCTGCAGAGCCTGCTCTCACGAAGGGGCAAAGGACGCGCCTGAGACTTCTTGAGGCGGCCGAGGCTGTCTTCGGCGAGAAGGGCTACTACGAGGCCTCCGTGGTGGAAATAACGCAGCGGGCGAGGGTGGCCCCGGGGACGTTCTACGTCTATTTCCCGAGCAAGAAGGCCATCTTCACTGAACTTGTGAGGACGCGAGGGCACGAGATGCGCCGTGCTCTTCACGAGGCCACCGCAGGTCTTTCCAGCAGGGCCGAGATAGAGGAAGCCGGCTTTAAAACCTTCTTGGCATGGGTGAGGAAGCATCCGGCCATATACCGCATAGTGAGGCAGGCGGAGTATGTGGATCGCGAGGTCTTCCAGGAATGGTACCGGAAGCTCGCGGCGGAGTACTCCCGGGGCCTCAAGGCCGCCGCCCGCGCGGGTGAGATTGACGTGAAAGATATCGAGGCGGCCGTGTACGTGCTCATGGGCATGGGGGACTTCTTCGGCATGCGCTTCGTCCTCTGGGACGGGCGGATTCCGCGGAGAGCCTTCCAGACGCTGATGGACTTCGTCCTGAGGGGGCTGGGTGTCAGTGCGACAAGGGGCAAACCCCTGAAGCCCGGGGCTCCAAAACACCGACCTCGCCGGGCTTGACGCGCTCCCAGGCGAGAGATAGCATGTGAACTGAACCAGCTTTCACCTTGCCGGAGGGAGGCGGTGGGGAGGTATACGCGTCTCAGGGTCCGAGTTCGTGTGCTTGTCATCTTTGGGCTCTGGGCGGCTCTCTCTCCGGCTGGCGTGGCCCGTGGAGACGAGGGGGTCCTCTTCGAGAACCCCGACTGGAGCGGGCACCCGGGAGCTGTGCGGTTCGCCCGGGACTTCCGGCCACCTCCGGACTCGGACTGGGGGTATCCCATCGGCGGGTTCGGGGGTGAGAGACGGGGCAAGCCCCTCGCTCGCACCCCCGTGATCCTCGTCCACGGCAACGGGGAGGACGCCACCTTCTGGGAAGCGGAGGAGAACCCTCCCACAGTGGTGAACGTGAGGGAGAGGTTGAGGCGAGCCGGATACTCCGACCAGGAAGTCTGGGCCCTCTCCTACAACGGAGAGAGGTGCGGGACCAACGCTTGCCAGACCTCCGCGGGCGCGAACACCCTGGACCTCTTCAATTTCGTTCAGGCCGTGAGGGAGTACACGGGTGCGTACCACGTGGACATAGTGGCTCACTCCCTCGGCGTCGTGGTCGTTCGCCGGGCTATGTATGAGCATCCTGAGATGTACTCCTGGGTGGAGGAGTTCGTCGCGGCTGCGGGCCCGAACCACGGCACCACCGTTTGCCGGGGGGCTGAGAACGTCTCCCGGGCCTGCTACGAGATAGCCCCCGGGACCGCCTGGCTCGAGGAGCTGAACGGTCCGGGCGGTTCCAGGGAGACCCCTGGTCCTACCAGGTACATGACCATCTACGAAGGGACAGGCACAGTGGACACCTACTACGCCGGGCCGGATGCACAGAGCCCTGCTCTCAAAGGAGCGGAGAACCGCATACTACCCCTCACTCCCCACTACACGCTGGCCAGAGGGGAGGAGGCCTTCCGGACCTACCTGCCCTTTCTCCTCTCCAGGAACGACCCCTACGGGAGGTTTCTGCCTGTGGCCACCGAGTCCCCGGGGGTCAGGGCCCCCGCCTCCCAGCTGGGCGCCGCCTCCCCAAGCCGTCAGGCCCCCGGGGTGGGCACGCTCCCGAGGACCGGAGGCCTCTTCCCGCCCCTCTTCCCGGCTCTCTTCCTCCTCATTCTCTTGGGTGTGCTTCTGCGTTGCTAGGCGGAGGAAACCTGATGGCCCCTCGGGCCAAGGCAAGCAGATATTTCCTGTCCTCTGCAGCTCGCGTGGGCGCGGCAGGATTTGAACCTACGACCTCCTGCGTGTGAAGCAGGCGCTCTCCCACTGAGCTACGCGCCCTTTAGATTCAAAGAAAAGCTAACAAAGGCCTGGGCCGGCTGCAAGTCGAGCTGCGGGTGGGTGTCTCCTGCGGGCTCGGCTGAATTCTTTCACCCAGCTGGTTCTTCCCCGCCGGGGGTCAGTACTTTTTCACTTCTTCTGGGAGCAGCTGGCGCGGGCCACGACCCTGCCCGGGCTTCCTTGGGTTCCGCGGACTACAAGAACCTCCATGTCGGCGCCGATGCCTTGACC
>JBBINU010000004.1:0-26365 GCA_037443725.1 Actinomycetota bacterium
CGAGAAGATCTGGTGGTGGTGCAGGAACTGCCACTACGATCCAAAAAAGCCAAACACCTTTCCCCACAACAAGGGAAAGTACTGCTTCCAGTGCCACTACCATAACGGCGGCAAGTTCTGAGCCGAGGGTCTCCCTCGAGGTGGGGGCTGTCGGACCGACGCAGGGTGCATAGCCCCCATTCGCCTTAGGTGCCTTCAAGCCCTTAGCGGTCGTGCCGACCCTAGGCTCCGCCCCTCGGGGTCCTGCCGAGGCCCGAGGACCCCGCAGGCGCCCGCGCGCGAACCTCTAGGGCGAGGAAGGCTCCCCTTCCCGGTACCGGCCCGATGGCCCGCGGAAGGCCCCCCTCCTACCCTGGCCTCGGGCAATGGAGATAGCCACGGGTAGGAGGTCTCGGTGAAGGAAGCCAGGCATCTAGGACAACCACAGCAGGGACCTCACCGGGAGCTCCTGGAAGGGCCGGAGCGCGAGAGCGCAGCCCAGGTCCTGCCACACCTGGGGTGGGTCGCGGCGGGGGCGGTCATCGTGGCATCCCTCGCCGTCGCCTGGCCGAGGGGGGCGGGCATCGTGACGGCCCTCTGCCTCCTCTGGCTCGGGCTCCGGACCCTCGTGCGGGCCGCGGCCCGCGCCGTCGGGGTCCCCGGTCCGGCGGGTGTCGTAGCTACCTCCATCGTGGTGACTGGGCTCCTCGCCACGGTCCTTACCCTTGCCGCGGGAGTCATAGCCATCGGGGTCTGGCTCCTGGTGGGCTCCCTCCACCTGGGCGAGAGGGCCCTCGAGCTCCTCCGCCTGGTGGTTCCGGGATGACGGGGAGGACGGCCAAGCGTGGGCTGGCCCTAACCTTGCTCGCCCTCACACCCCTCGTAGCCTTCGCTGTCCTCTGGGCGAGCCTGCTTCTCCTTATTGGCCTGGCCTGGCTCCTCCACACTCTCGGCCTGTTCTAGACGATCTCCCGGCGGGCCGGCCCATCTCCGCCCGGCCGGGAGCCTGAGGCCCGCCTCCCCAAGGAGCCTCTCCAGCCAGGCGGCCCTCTCCACCTCGGCCTCCTCGAGGGGAACCTCCCCCGTGAAGATCCCCTTGTCCAGAGGGTAGATCTCAGGCCTGAGGTGGGCGTTGAAGAAGTGAAAGACGATGAAAATGACACCGAAGGCGAGGATGGCCTCGTTGGAGTGGATCACCAGGCTCAGGTTTATGGCCACCCCTGGCAGTACCCGGGTGAGCAGCTCCGGGAACCACATCACGAGGCCCGTGATGGCTATCACCAGGGTTCCCGCAGCCATGGCCCAGTACTCGAACTTCTCCCAGTAGGTGAAGCGGTTGAAGATTGGCCTCTGCCCCTTCCCAAGGAACCACCGGAACATGGCCTCCATGTCCTCGAGGTCCTTCCGGGAGGGGAAGATGGAGTCGGGATGGAACACCCTCCGCCTCAGCCTTTGCACGAGGGGCACGCCCCTGAGATCGCCGGGCCGGAGGAGATGGAAGACGCCCGCGCCCCCCTCGGCCAGGCAGGCGAGGACGAGACCGGCAGCGGCCACCCTGTGGGCCAGGGCAGACACGCCCGGCCCTCCCACCCAGGACATCACCCTCTGGGCCCAGCTGGAGCCGCGGAACCTGAGGGGCATGCCGGTGATGACTAGGATGGTGAAGGTGGTCATCACCACCCCGTGGGAGACGCGGTGGAAAAGGTTGAACCGCGGAACCCCCGGTCCCCCCCTGGCTCGCCTCGCATACATTCCCCTCCTCGCGCCGGCCAGGGCGTAGAGCGTGGTGTGCGCGGATCCGAAGAGGAAAACCGCGCCTATGAGGAGCAGGTAGAGGGCGTTCACCCCGAAGAGGTAAAGAGGGGGCTGGGGACGCCAGGGGTCGGCATGTGCCCGGAACTCGGCAAAACTGGGATTGGCCCGCGGGTGGCACCGGGCGCAGGTCGCCGTCCGGCGCGCCGGCGATACGGGAGATCGCGGGTCGGAGGAGGCGAAGATGGCGTGGGACCCGTGGCAGTCGGGGCAGCCGGCAGCCCTCGCCTCCCCGAGGGAAAGAGCCTTCCCGTGGTAGGTGGTGTTGTAGTAGAGCTGACCCCGCTGGCCGTGGCACCGAGCGCAAGTCGCCGTGAGTTCCCGCCTCGCCTCCGGCGCCCGCACAGCCTTCACCGCATGGTATCCGTGACAGGTGGCGCAGGTGGGAACGCCCGCGCGGCCCCGGTGCACACCCTCCTCCATAAGCTTCTCGGCCTCCACGTGGCAACGGGTGCAGCTCCTTCTTGCCTCCTCCAACTCGCCCGCGCCCGGGTGACCAGGTCGGAGGGGGGGATGACAGGAGGTGCAGAGATCACCGTGAACGGAGCCCTCGAAGTCAGCAGGCCGGAGGAGGAGATGCGGGCCCCTCCCGGCGATGGAGGGGTGGTAGTGGCAGCGGATGCAGGCATCCCGCATGAGCGGGGGTGGCGCCGCCTCGGGCTCCACCGCCTGAGCCGATGCCGGAGCCAACACCAGCAGCGAGACCAAAGCCCAGTACCGCACCATGTTCGCTCCCGTCCCTCCAAGCGGGCCAAGGGACCTCACCAGCCGACAGCACCTCCGCCGCGAGCCATCTCAACCGTAGGGCCAATCCCTTTATCCCTCGCCGTAGCCGCCCGAGGAATGGGTTTCCCGCAAGATCGGGCCCGGGGCAGGAGGGGGTGGGCTCCGGGACCTAGGGTCCTAGGGCCTCGACCCTAAGACTCTAGGGCGCAGGCCTCCAGTCTCTCGGGCCACCGCCCAATTGAACGACCTAGGGCCCACCGCTAGGGTGGAGGCGGAAAGGAGGAAGGATGGAAAGGGTTCTCACAGCCAGCCGACCCTACACTGGCTTGATCCTTTGGATCCTCTCCGCCTCCACCGTTCTTCTCGCCAGCCTGGCCGTCATCACCATCATCCTGGAGCCCCGGGCTTTCCCCATCGCCCTTGGAGCTGGCCTCCTCTCTCTGCTTGCCCGAAGCCTGTTTGCCAGGGCCAGGGCTGCTACCCGGAGCCGGGCCGAGGCGGCCTCTGCGGTAGCCAATGCTGGCCTCGCTCTCGCCGCTCTCGCCGTGGCCCCCCTCATTGCCTTCGCCCTCCTCTGGACGGCCATGCTCCTCATCATCGCCGTGGCCTGGCTTCTCCACTTGGTCCACCTGGTTTAGAAGCGTCCCCATGACCCGGACCTCGCCCGGAGCCAAGGTTCTCCTCGCCGCTTCTATCCTGGCCCTCGTCCTCGTCTCAGGCGGGTTCGCCCACGCCGAGGTGAAGAGCGAGCCGGTAGGCCCCCCTCGAGCGGCCACGGGCTGCCTGCTCTGTCACGCCAGGCCGGAGATAAGGGCCGCCAGGGGAGGAAAGCAGGGCGAGAACCTTTACGTGGATCCTTCCACCCTGGCCCGATCCGTCCACGCCGACCTCGACTGCGTCGCCTGCCACACGAGGCCCTCGGCCGTCCTCCACTCGGACCCCGCCGCCGAGGTCGCGCGGGCCAGGCAGTCTTGCAACACCTGCCACAGGGAAGAGGCCGAGGAGTACTCCTCCAGTGTCCACGCCCGCGCGACCTCCCCCCTCGCCCCGTTCAATGGCCCTCCCCCTCCTCCACCCCCGGAGGAGCCGAGAGGGGAGGGAGGAAGGGAGACAAAACCGGCCTTCAAGCCCGACTGCACAACCTGCCATGGATTCCACGAGGTCCCCAGGGCCAGCTCCCGAGAGTTCATATCGGCCGCCGCAGCCCAGTGCTCCAGGTGCCACTCGGAAAGGGGGGAAACCTTCTTTGAGAGGAACTACCACGGCAAGGAAACCCGGCTCGGCCGCTACGACGTGGCCAGCTGCGCCGACTGCCACACCGCTCACCTGGTCCTCCCGGCCGAGGACCCGCGTTCCACCGTTAGTCCCTCCCGGGTCCTCCAGACCTGCCAGCGCTGCCACCTTGGAGCCTCGGGGCACTTCGGCGAGATCAAGATCCACGTGGCCGGATCACCGCTCCCTGCCGACCCGCGGCTTCTCGCCGTCACCCTTTTCATGACCGCCCTGGTAGTGAGCACCTTCCTCTTCTTCGGAGGTCACACGGCCCTCGTGATAACCCACGCCGTTAGAGCAAGGCGGGCAAGGAGAGGGGAGGAGAGCCGTGAACGCCAAGCTCTTTTCCGCTGAGAGCGCCGGCCACCACGTCCTGGTCCGGCGCTTCACTCCCTGGAGCAGGCTGACCCATGCCGTACTCGCTCTGAGCGTGTATGGCCTGGTCTTCACCGGCATGCCTCTCAAGTTTGCCGGGGCCTTCTGGGCCGCTCCCCTGCTAAAGCTTTGGGGAGGGCCAAGGGGCGCAGGAATTGCCCACCGCTTTTTTGCGGTGATGCTCTTCGGGGCAGGCGCCATGCACCTCGGAGCTGTCCTGCTGGCGGCGGCCCGGAAAGAACTTCCTCCCCTCTTCGGGCCCGACTCCCTCCTCCCGCGCCCCGAGGACCTACGCCAGTTCCTCCAGTACCTGCGCCATCTCCTCGGCCGCGACCTCCGTCCCGCCTTCGACCGGTATACGTACTGGGAGAAGTTCGACTACTTCGCCGTCTTCTGGGGCCTCGTCATCATTGGGTCCAGCGGCCTGGTGATGTGGTTCCCGGAAACGGTCACCCGCTTCCTGCCGGGCTGGGTGGTGAACGCCGCCCTCGTCATCCACTCCGACGAGGCTCTCCTCGCGGCCGGGTTCCTCTTCGCCATCCACTTCTTCAACACCCACCTCCGACCGGGGGCCTTCCCGCTCGACCCCGTCATCTTCAGCGGCTTCGTCCCCCTGGAGGAACTCAGGGAGGAAAGGCCTGGCTGGTACAGGAGACTTCTCTCTTCCGGCCAGCTCGCCAGGATCTCCGCACCAGCGAGGAGTCCGGTGCCCCTCCCGGCGCTCCTGGCGGGCATCTTCTTTCTCTCTCTCGGCCTCGTCATGCTCGCCCTTATCATGTGGGCGGCGATAGCCGAGGTCCTTCGGTATCTCGGAGCCCTCCTGTAACCACCGAACCCGGGCCCCCGCGAAGGAGGCGTCTTTTGCGGCAGGGGACTCCCTCAGGTGTCGTCCAGGCCGATGATCCCCTTCCTTATGGCGTACTTGACCAGCTCCGTGCGGTCATGCATGCCGAGCTTCCGCATGAGGTTCGCCCGATGCGCCTGGACCGTCTTGACCGAGAGGAACAGGAGCTCCGCTATCTCCTTGTTTGTCCTTCCCTCCGCTATGAGCTTCAGGATCTCCCTCTCCCGCTCGGAGAGAAGGTCGTAGGAGCTCCTCTCCTCCCCCCTTTCCACCCGCGAGAGGTAGTCCTTTATGAGCAGCTTGGCCACGCTGGGATAAAGGATCGCCTCCCCCCTCGCAGCTCCCTTTACTGCCTGGATCACATCGGCAGCGGGAGCCCTCTTCAGCACATAGCCCACGGCCCCCGCCTGGAGCATCTGAAAGAGGTAGGCCTCGTTGTCGTGGACGGTGAGGGCCAGAACCTTCACGTCCGGGTTGGTCTGGCGGATCCTCCTCGTGGCCTCGAACCCGCTCATCCCGGGCATCCCGACGTCCATGACGACCACATCCGGCTTTACCTCCCTAACCTTCTCCACGGCCTCTTCTCCGGAAGCCGCCTCCCCCACCACCTCCAGGTCTGGGTCAGTCTCCAGGACCATCCTGATGCCCTCCCGCACCACCGCGTGGTCATCGACCACCAGGACCCTCGTCTTGCCCGTCACAGGAACCTCACCTCCCTCAGGACGAACCGAGCGGCCCCCAGCCTGCCTGGGCCGGCCCCTATCCCTCCACCCCGAGAGGGATCTCCGCAAGAACCCGGGTTCCCTCTCCCACCGCTGACTCCACCTTGAGCCACCCCCCAAGGAGCTCGGCCCTCTCCTTCATCCCGACGATCCCCGCACTCTCACCGAGTCTCGCGCGGCTCATCACCTGCCCCACATCGAAGCCGACCCCGTTGTCCTCCACCTCTACCCTGACCTTCCCTTCCCCCGCGGCCACCCGAACCGAGACCTTCGAGGCCCTGGCGTGTCTCACGGCGTTGGATATAGCCTCCTGGGCGATGCGGAAGGCCGCCACCTCCACGTGCTCCGGGAGCCGCTTCGCGCCCTCCGCCCTGAACTCGACCTCCAGCCCCCAGGCCTCCCTAACCTGCGAGACGTACCACCGGAGCGCGGCGAAGAGCCCGAGCTCGTCCAGGAGGGCCGGCCTCAGGTCCATCATCACCTGGTCAAGGTTCCTCACGGCCTCCTCGGCCAGGGACTTCACCGCCTCCAGCCTGGCGCGCATGGGCTCGGGACAGGGGACCTGCGTGGATAGGACGTCGATGTTCATGATGAGGGCTGAGAGGATCTGGCTGGTCTCGTCATGGAGCTCCCTCGCCACCCGGCGTCTCTCCTCCTCCTGGGCTGCGAGGGTCTTCTTGAGAACGGCCTCCAGGCTCACTTCCTTCTCCCGGAGCCTCTCCAGAAGCTCAGCATTCTCCACTGCCACCGCAACTATCCCCACCAGAGAGGAAAGGAGCTCCGTCTCCTCCCGACCGAGGGCTCGAGGGGGATCCCAGACCACACCTACCAGGGCCAAGGTCCTGCCCCTCCTCCCAGCAGGAATCAAGACCCACTCCACCTCTCCCTGAGGAGGCCAGCCAGGCCCGGCAGAGCTGGCATGCCCTTGCCAACCGGCCGCCGCCTGGACGGGGGGAAGCCGCTCGCCCCACACGGCCTCAGGCAGCTCTGACCCCGCCCTCCAGATGGCCACCCCCGAGGCTCCCACGGCCGAGGCCAGGTGAGCTGCGGCTCCTCTCAGAATCTCGGGAAGGCCTGCACCTGAGGTGAGGAGGGAGTGGAGGGCCTCTAGACCCTCCAGATCCGAGCGGAGCTGCTCCACCGTCCGGGAGAGGTCCTGCGCCTGCAGCTGAAGCTTCCTCGCCATATCGTTGAAGGCCGAGCTCACGGCGTTGAGCTCCCAGGCCCCGAAGGCGGGAAGGCGGACGGAGAACTCCCCCGCGGCCAGCCGGTGGGCAGCCTCAGCGAGAAGTACCAGAGGCTGCAAGAGCGTCTTCCTCACTGCCCAGAGGGAAGCGACGAGCCCGAGGCCGAGGGGGACCGCAGCGGCGTACAGGGACTTCCTCGTCACAGCCTGAAGCTCCCTGGCGAGGGGACTCTCGTCGAGACCCACGCCCACCGCTCCCAAGACCTCCCCTTGCGCACCCGGATGGCAGCGGGAGCAGCGCGCCTGGTTCACAACGGGGACGAAAACCGTAAGAGTTCCCTCCTCCGAAGCCGCCGCTGTCCTCGCTGTCGCGAGGGAGTCTGCCAGGGCCTGCCTCGCCCGCGGCCCCAGAAGGGACCCCTGTGGGGACCCAACCCAGCTGGAGCCGTCCCGTCTGTACACTGCGACGGCGGTAATGGTGGTCCCCCGCCTCACATCCTGCACGGCCTGGTAGATATCGCGGAGGGAGTTGTTCAGCATCCCCACCTCGAGGCTGTTCTCCACAGCCAGGGCCACCGCAGTCCCTGCCATCTCGAACTGTCGCTCCACACTCTCCCGCTGGAACCGCGCCATGCCCACCAGGGTGACTGCCCCCGCCGCGCCGAAGAGGGTTAGCAGCCAGAAAGTGACCCTAGCCTCGAGCCTCACCGCTTCTCCTTGAGTTCTAATTCACAATACTCTCCGCCCGAGCAAGGGTCAACCCTTATCAGTCCCCCTCCTAGGGCGTGCGACTTAGGGCACGAGAGGAAACCGCTCACCCTCCCTTGACTCCTCAGGGGGTCTCGGCGACCATTTGCCCATGCAGGTCGAGGAGAGGACCTCACCCCAGGACGCCCAGCGACGCGTCACCGTTCTCGGCATCGGGAACACCATCATGGGCGATGACGGGCTGGGCGTGGTGGCCCTCCATGCCCTGGAGGGGAGGGTGCCCCCCGGGGTTCGCCTGGTGGACGGGGGCCTCTTCGGCCTGGATCTCATCGCCGAGGTGGAGGGCACCACCCACCTGCTAGTGCTGGACGCCGTGGAGGCTGGACGGCCCCCCGGCTCGCTGGTGAGACTGGAAGGGGAGGCGGTCCCCGCCTATTTCTCGGCGAAGCTCTCACCCCACCAGATAGGCATTGCCGACGTCCTGGCCCTCGCCAGGCTGAGAGGGAACGCGCCCCAGGTCGTGGTAGTCCTGGGGGTCCAGCCGGCCAGAGTGGAGCCGAGCACGGAACTCTCGCCCGAGGTGGAAAGGGCCATACCCGGGCTCGTGGAGGAGGCCCTCTCGACAGTCATCTCCTGGCTCGGGGAGCCCTCCCCCGGCCGGAACGACGCAGTTTAGCGACGGTGAGCCGTGCACGAGCAGGCGCTGGCAGAGGGGATTGTGAGGTGGGCCATAGAGGCAGCGCTCGGCAGGGGAGGAAGCCGAGTGAAGCTCCTCGAGATCCGCTACGCCCTCGGGCACGTGGACCCCGACTCCCTGCGCATGCTCTTGGAGGCCGCGGCCTTGGGGACCCCAGCTGAGGGAGCCGAGCTCCGCCTCGAAGGTTTTCTCACCCGGCATACCTGTCTGGCGTGTGGAAAGGAGTTCCAGGCGCCGCGCCAGGGGAGCCCCGAATGTCCCCGCTGCTCTTCGCCGGCGCTGGCGGCGGACGCGCGTCCCGAGGTCTATCTCGAGGCCCTCGAGTACGAGTAGGCAGGGCAGCGCTGCCGGCATCGGCACCGGGCTTCTGGATGGGATCGCTCTCCCGTTAACATGAGTTTGACACCTGGGCCTGGGGCGTGTAACTTTTGGGGCGAGCAACGGCGCTCACCGAGCGCCGTTTTTTCTTGGCCGCAAAGAGATCTGTATCGGGCCTGAAGATGAGGAGAGGCGGTGACGAGGAGGGAACCCCCCGAGCCTTCCAGGTACAGGGAGGAGGCTCCCTGGAGGATCCCTTCGGGTTGCGCCATCGGCGGGATCCTGGACCAGGCCGGTGGGCCCGTTCCGGGCGAGGTCATAGCCACCATGCTCGCGAGCATGCACGAGCGGTCCAACGGGCTGGGTGCCGGCTTTTCGGGCTACGGCATCTACCCCCACCTTCCCGAGCACTTCGCCTTCCACCTCATGTACATCTCCCCCGAGGCCCGCGCCCGCGCCGAGGAGGTCCTGGACCGCACCTTCCAGGTGGAGCTGGCGGAGCCCATTCCCACCCGGGACGTGGAAGCCATATCCAACCCCCCGGGGCTCTGGAGATACTTCGCCCTTCCCCGCCCGGAGGCGGAGGCAACAACGGGCCTCTCCGAGGAGGACCTGGCCGTGGCCACAGTCATGGAAATAAACGCCAACGTGGACGGGGCCTACGTCTTTTCCAGCGGGAGGAACATGGGGACCTTCAAAGCCGTGGGACTCCCCGCAGACGTGGCCGCCTTCTACCGCCTCGAGGAGTACTCGGGATACATGTGGATAGGGCATGGCCGCTTCCCCACCAACACCCCCGGTTGGTGGGGAGGCGCACACCCCTTCTCCCTGCTCGAGTGGTCCGTTGTCCATAACGGCGAGATATCCTCGTACGGAACTAACGCCCGATACCTTGAGTCCAAGGGTTATCTCTGCACCCTCCGGACCGACACCGAGGTCCTCACTTACCTCCTCGATCTTCTCGTGCGAAGGCACGGCCTGCCCATGGAGCTCGCCGCGCGCGCCCTCGCCCCGCCATTCTGGAGAGAGCTGGAGAAGCTCCCTGAAGGAGAGCGAGAGCTCATGCTGGCTATCAGGAGGGTCTATGGTGCTGCCCTGGCCAACGGCCCCTTCGCCATCGTCGTCGGGTTCCAAGGGGGCATGCTCGGTCTCACAGACCGGATAAAGCTCCGGCCGCTGGTCGCGGCGCGCCGGGGAGACCGGCTCTACCTCGCCAGCGAGGAGGCGGCCATAAGAACAGTTGAGCCCAATCCCGAGATCGTCTGGATGCCCCAGGCGGGTGAGCCGGTCCTGGGTTCCCTGAAACCGGAAAGGGCTCCTCTCCCGGCAGCGCCCTGAAGGAGACGGAGGGCCCGGTGGTCGAGTATCGCGACATCTCTTCCTATCTCGACCCGAGCTACCTACGAAAGCAGGTGAAGTGCGCTTATGCCTGCCCTGCCAACACCGACGCCCGCGCCTACATAGAGGCCATCTCCCGGGGCGACTTTGACACCGCCTATGCCATCAACCTCCGAGACAATCTCTTCCCTGGGGTCCTCGGGAGGACGTGCACCGCTCCCTGCGAGGGAGAGGGTGGCTGCCGCCGAGCCCACTGGGATTCGCCCGTCGCCATCCGTGCCCTCAAGTGGGCCGCGGCAGAGTACAGAACGGGCAACTGGCGCCGCCTCCTTCCAGACCCCCCGCCCAGAAACGGCCTCTCCGTCGGGATCGTGGGGGCGGGTCCGGCGGGCCTTGCGACGGCCCGGGATCTCGTCCTCCTCGGGTACGAGGTCCACATCTACGAGGCCCTCCCCTTCGCTGGTGGCCTCATGGTATCGGCGATTCCTCGCTTCCGCCTTCCCCTCGATGTAGTGGAGGAGGAGGTGGGATACGTCCTGGAACTGGGGGTGAGGCTCCACACCCGGGTGGACATTGGGAAGGACGCGACCCTCGAGGACCTCCTGGGAGAACACGAAGCGGTGGTCGTCGCCACGGGAACCCAGAAACCCCAGTCCCTTCGGGTGGTGGGGGAGGAGCTTCCGGAGGTGAAGGCTGGCCTTCACTTCATGTACGAGGTCTGCCTCTCCCCTCTCCTGCTCCATGAACCTGTGAGGGCCCTTGGACTCACCTCGAGAGGCCTCGGCGTCCAGGGGAAGAGGGTGGCCGTCATCGGCGGCGGCTTCACCGCCTTCGACGTGGCCCGCTCAGCCATCCGCCTGGGAGCAAGGGAAGTCACCGTGGTCTACCGGAGGACCCGCCGAGAGATGCTGGCCACCCCGGAGGAGGTGGCCGCGGCCGAGGAGGAGGGAGTGAGTATCCTGGAGCTCGCCTCCCCCATCGGGATAGAGAAGAGGGAGGGAAAGCTCGTCCTGGTGGCGGTAAGGAACCGCCTGGGGGCTCCGGACGCCACGGGTAGGCCGCGGCCGGAGCCAGTGGAGGGGACCGAGTTCGAGATCGAGGCGGATATGGTGGTCCCAGCCATAAGCCAGTTCCCCGAACCGAGGCTCGTGGGCAGCGCCGGGGCGGAGCTCGACCCCAGGGGATGGTGGCAGACGGACCCCGTCACGGGTATGACATCGAGACCTGGCGTCTTCGCCGCGGGCGACTTCGCCTTGGGGCCCACGGACATCATTACCGCCGTCGCCCACGGCAGGAGGGTGGCCAGGGGGGTACACCGCTTCCTTCAGGGGCGAGAACCCCGGGAGAGGCCCTTCACGGCAAGGATCTTGAGGAAGTACGAAAAGGACCTCTCCGATTACGAGCTGCCAAGGCACCAGGTGAGGATGGTTCCGGTGGGCTCCAGGGACATGGAAACCTCTGTTGAGATGCCCATGAGCCGGGAGGAAGCGCTGGCCGAAGGGAGGCGGTGCTACCTCTGCAACATTCAAGTCACTCCCACCTCTAACCCCTGCGTCGCCTGCAATGCGTGCGTGGACGTCTGCCCGCCCCACACCATCGAGGTGGTGGCCGTGGACGAGGCCGGCCGCCCCCTCACCCACCCGGAGCTGGTGCCGGCCCGGGCCCTCCAGCGCGAGGGGCATCCCCTGGCCAGCCGCGGTCGCGTGGGCGGGGACCACGAACACCTTCTGCCCGCGAACGTTTCCGCGGCTAGGGTGGCCATCCTCATCGACGACGAGTACTGCCTTCGTTGCGGCCTATGTGCCGCCCGCTGCCCCACAGCCACCCTCTCCATGACCGCCTTCGAGGAGGAAGGGGGCTGGCCCGAGCCGTGAACCTCGCGCCCAGCGACGGCGCGGCCGCGAGGCGAAGGAGAAGGACCCCGAGGGGGTGAAGGCATTGCAGGAAGCCAGGGAGAAAGAGCTGCCCAGGCTGATCGCCCTGGGCGGAAAGCCAGAACCCAAGCTCCCCCCCGAGTTCGTGGTCAGGGTGGACCGAGAACTCTGCACCCGCTGCGGTCTCTGCGTATCCGAGTGCGGCTGGAGGGTCTTCGAGTTCACCTTCGCCGAGGGCCCCATACCCGATCACTCCCGGTGCACCGCGTGTAACCGGTGCGTGGTCTACTGCCCCCCAGGGGCCCTCTCCATCCTTCCGAACCCAACCACCTTCCGGCCCAACCCCCACTGGGACATCAGGAACTTTAGGAATGTCTGGAAGCAGGCAGAGACGGGTGGGGTTCTACTCACCGGGATGGGGGCGGACAGCCACGCAGTCCCCGTCATCTTCGACCACCTCGTCCTCGACGCCTGCCAGGTCACCAACCCCTCCATAGACCCCCTGAGGGAGCCCATGGAAGTGAGGACCTTCATAGGCAGGAACCCAGAGAGGCTCGAGGTGAGGAAGACCGAGGAGGGGTACAGACTGGAGACGGAGCTCTCTCCCGCCCTGGTCCTGGAGACCCCCATCACCTTCGCGGCCATGAGCTACGGAGCGGTCTCCCTTAACGTCCACAAGTCCCTCGCCCGCGCGGCCAAGAGGATGGGTACCTACATGAACACCGGGGAGGGCGGTCTCCACCGCGACCTTTACCCCTACCGGGACCACATCATCACCCAGTGCGCTTCGGGGAGGTTCGGTGTGGATGCCGACTACCTTAACGCTGGCGCCGCGGTGGAGATCAAGATCGGCCAGGGCGCGAAACCGGGGATCGGGGGGCACCTCCCCGGGGAGAAGGTTACAGAACCCATTTCCCTCACCCGCGGCATCCCTGTGGGGACGGACGCCCTCTCTCCCGCCCCCCACCACGACATCTACTCCATAGAGGACTTGAGGCAGCTCATCTACGCCATAAAGGAAGCCACGGGATACAAACCAGTGGGAGTAAAGATAGCCGCCGTGCACAACGTCGCTGCCATTGCCGCCGGAATAGTTAGGGCCGGCGCGGATTGGGTGGCCATCGACGGCTACCGCGGCTCCACCGGCGCGGCCCCCCTCATGATTAGGGAGAACGTGGGCATCCCCCTGGAGATAGCCATCGCCGTCACAGACCAGCGCTTGAGAGATGAGGGAATAAGGCACCAGGCCTCCATCATCGCCCAGGGTTCCATAAGGAACTCCGCCGACGCGGTAAAGGCCATCGCCCTCGGCGCCGATGCCGTGGCCATAGGGACTGCAGCACTGGTAGCCCTGGGCTGCACGCTCTGTCAGCGCTGCTACACGGGGGACTGCTCCTGGGGGCTCACCACCCAGCGCCCCGACCTCGTCCCCAGGGTCGACCCGGAGTGGGGAGAGGAACGGGCAGCCAACCTGCTAAGGGGCTGGACCAGGGAGATCAAGGAGTTCATGGGAGCCCTGGGCATAAACGCCATAGAGAGCCTGAAAGGAAACAGAGACCGCTTGAGGGCCGTCGGGCTCGACGAGGAGACCTGCGAGATCCTGGGAGTCCGGCCGGCGGGGAGGTAGCAGTGGGCACGGGTACCGGCGAGATCGTGAGAATAGACGCCTCCGGGCTTCACTACCGCGACCTCAACCGAGCCATACGAGCGGCCGCCCAGGCCGGCGCCAGGAGGGTGGAGGTCGAAGGGGTCCTCGGCCAGAGGTTCATCTGCGCCGGGCTCAAGGCCGACGTGGAGGTAGTGATAAGGGGCGTGCCCGGGAACGACCTCGGCGTCTTCATGGACGGGCCCCGTATCGAAGTTCTCGGTAACGCCCAGGACGGTGTGGGCAACACTATGAACGCGGGGAGGATAGCCATCCACGGACGGGCCGGTGATGTCCTCGGGTACGGCATGCGAGGGGGGAGGGTCCTGGTGAGGGAGGGCGTGGGCTACAGGGTCGGTATCCACATGAAGGAGTTCAGGGGTCGGGTCCCCGAACTAGTGGTGGGTGAGTCAGCGCGGAACTTCCTCGCCGAGTACATGGCCGGTGGCAGGCTGGTGGTGCTCGGTCTCGGCCTGCCGCCGGGAACATCCCCCGTAGGGCGGTACGTGGGCAGCGGCATGCACGGAGGGGCGCTTTACATAAGAGGGGCTGTCGAGGCTGACCAGTTCGGCCTGGAGGTGGGGGAGGAGGAGCTGGACCAGGAGGATCTCGCCTTTCTTGAGGATGTCCTCATCGACTACCAGGAGACCTTCGGCCGAGACGTCACCGGTGTGCGGCCGGCGGAGTTCAGGAAGTTTGTGGCCAAGAGCCACAGGCCCTACGGCCGCCTTTACGCTTACTGAGGGCCAGGCTCGAGATGTTGGGCACCGCCATCAACGTGGCCACCGTGGCTGCGGGCTCGGCCACCGGAGCCTTCCTCGGCGAGAAGGTGCCAAAGAGGGTGAGGGAGACGGTGACCCGAGCCCTGGGTCTGTTCACCTTGGTGATAGGGGCCAAACAGAGCCTGGCCCTCTTCTCCGATCCCCTTTCTCAGGCCCTGGGCCGGGCCTCAGTCCTCGTGGTCCTCGCCTCTCTGCTGCTCGGAGGAATAGCGGGGGAGGTCCTCAGGCTGGAGGAGGGGCTCGAGGGGCTGGGTAACAGACTCCGCACCCGTCTTGCGAGGACGGGCTCCTCCCAGTTTGCCGAGGGATTTCTCCTGGCCAGCCTGGTCTTCTGCGTCGGTCCCATGACCATCATCGGTTCCCTCCAGGACGGCCTCTCCGGCGACTACACCCTCCTCTTGGTAAAGGCCACCATGGACGGGTTTGCAGCCCTGGCCTTCGCTTCGGTTCTCGGATGGGGGGTGCTTTTCTCCGCCCTCACTGTCCTCGTTTACCAGGGAAGCCTCACCCTAGCTGCGGCCGCTCTCCGCCCCCTCCTCTCCCCGGCCGTGATGGACTCTCTCTCGGCCACGGGGGGGATTCTCATTCTCGCCATCGGTCTCCGGCTCCTAGAGGTGGCAGAGGTTAGGGTGGGGAACCTCCTCCCCGCCCTCCTCCTCTCACCCCTCGCCGTACTGCTCTGGGGGTGGCGTTAGGAATCCCTCCGGTGCGGGCCAGGGGACTCCGCCGCCTGCTCGAGACTGGCCGCGCAACCCGGCCCTAAGCTCATGGGAGGAGCTCGCAGGAGCCACTTGCGAAGCTCTGAAAAGCCTTGGGGGATAAGGGTTCTCGCCCCTTGACAACCCGGTCTTCACCCGGGTAAGTTGCTCCCTCGAGGAGGGCTGGCCCGAGCGGCCGAGTAGAAAACGCCAGCGAGCGGGGAAGGCGCTGGCGGCCCCAAAGGTCGCTCGGGTCCGGCCTTTTCTTTACCTTCGAGAGGTGAGTCGGATTTCACCTGTCCTCCGGATGCGGAGCTTTTGAGCTCAGGCCTCCCGGCTTACTCTGTCACCCCTCCCCCAGGTACACCTTCCTCACCATCTCGTTGCCGAGGAGCTCGCGGGCGGGGCCCTCCAGCACCACCTGGCCCGACTCGAGAACGTAACCCCGCTCGGCCGTCTGGAGCGCCATCTGGGCGTTCTGCTCGACAAGAAGAACAGGCGTCCCTTCTTCGTTGATGGCCTTTATGGTCTCGAATATTCTCTCCACCAGCATTGGAGCGAGCCCCATGGAGGGCTCGTCCAGGAGAAGGACCCTGGGTTTTGCCATCAGGGCCCTCCCGATGGCGAGCATTTGCTGTTCCCCACCTGACAGGGTACCCCCGGGCTGAGAGAGGCGCTCCTTCAGCACCGGGAAGAGGCTCAGCACCCTTTCCATGTCCTCGGCCACGGCCCTCCTGTCCTTCCTTGGATACGCACCCATCTCCAGGTTCTCCCTCACGCTCATCCGCGGGAAGATCCTCCTTCCCTCGGGAACCTGGACCACCCCAAGGGCCGCAACCTCGTGGGCGGGGAGGGGGTCTATCCGCCTCCCCGCGAACCAGACCTCCCCCGCCGCAGGCTTTATCACCCCGGAGATGGTCTTCAGGGTTGTGGTCTTTCCCGCGCCGTTCCCCCCTATGAGCGTGACCACCTCCCCCTCCTCCACCTTGAGGGAGACGCCCCTCACGGCCTCAATGGCCCCGTACCGAACCCTTACCCCCTTCACCTCGAGAACGCTCATCCCCCCGCCCCCGCGGCAGCCCCCCTTCCGAGATAGGCCTCGATCACCCGGGGGTCCCTCTGGACAACCTCGGGAGGCCCCTCGGCTATCTTCTCCCCGAAGTCGAGAACGGTCACCTTCTCACAGTGACCCATCACCACTCTCATGTCGTGCTCGATGAGGAGGATGGAGACCCCGGCCTCCCTGATGCGGTGAACCAGCTCCATGAGGGCCGCCTTCTCGGCCGGGTTCATCCCCGCCGTGGGCTCATCCAGAAGCAGAAGGCCGGGCTTGGTCCCTAAAGCCCTGGCTATCTCCACCCTCCTCTGATCGCCGTAGGAGAGGTTCCGCGCCAGCTGGTTGGCGAGGTGAGCGATGCCAACCAGCTCGAGGAGCCGGAGCCCGTCCTTGACCGCCTCCTCCTCTTCCCTGTGCCACCGGGGAGTCCTCAAGATGGCGTCAAGAACGCCAGAGCTGTGCCTCGCGTCCAGCCCCACCATGACGTTCTCAAGCACTGTCATGGCCCCGAAGAGCCGGATGTTCTGAAAGGTCCTGGCTATCCCCATCCGCGTCACCTGGTGCGGGCGGACCCCGGAGATCTTCCTGCCTGCAAAGAGGATCTCCCCCGCGGTGGGAGGGAACATCCCCGTGACCACGTTGAAGAGGGTTGTCTTCCCCGCCCCGTTCGGGCCGATCAGGCCGTGGATGGCCCCCTCCTCTACGGCGAGGCTCACCCCGTTCAGAGCTACGAGCCCCCCGAACCTCTTGGTGAGACCGATCACCTCGAGCAGGGCCGCCACCTCAGTCCCCGCCCGCGCCCACCCTCACCTCATACACGCTGGCCTCCCTCACCTCCCCAGCGAGCTCGATGGCCCGCCGGCGCGAGGGGATAAGACCCTGCGGCCGAAAGGTCATGACGAGCACCAGGACAGCGCCGAAGACAAGGAAACGGTACTCCTGGAAGGCGGGGAAGGCGTTCCTTATGAGCTCGGGCACGACCACGATGACTCCAGCCCCGAAGACGGCCCCCGGGACGCTCCCCATGCCACCCAGGACCACCATGCACAGGATGAAGATGGAAACGAGCAGGGTGAAGGCATCGGGGCTCACGTAGCTCACCCTGCTCGCCTGAACCGCCCCCGCCACCCCGGCTGTGGAGGCCCCTATGGCGAAGGCCCAGAGCTTCATTCTCACCACGGGTACTCCCATGGCGGCAGCGGCCACCTCGTCCTCCCTGATGGCATGCCACGCTCTCCCTATCCTGGAGTGGTTCAACCTCTGTATCAGCCCCACCATGAGCAGGCTGAGGAAGAGAAGGAGGTAGTAATAGCCCCTCGGGTCCAGCCCGAAGTCGTAATGGATCGGGCCGAGGTTTACCTGGGGGTGAGGAATGGGAGTGATCCCGCGGGGCCCCACCGTCACGGTGTCGAAGTTCCTCGCCGCCAGCCGGACAATCTCCCCGAAGCCCAAGGTGACGATGGCTAGATAGTCGCCGCGTAGCCGGAGGGTGGGGGCGCCTAGAAGGACCCCCGTGATCATGGCGGCCACCAGGGCGAGGGGGAGGATCAGCCAGTACCAGTCGTGCCAGGCGGGAACGGGAGGCAGATTCCTGCCCCCCTCGATGAAAAGGGCGTGGGCGTACTTGCCCGCCGTTATCACCGCATAGGCGTAGTTTCCTATCGCGTAGAAGGCGACGTAGCCGAGATCCAGGAGTCCTGCGAAGCCAACCACCACATTCAGGCCGAGGGCGAGGAGGGCGAAAAGGAGAACGTCTATGAGAATGGACTGCCAGAACTTGCCGAGCCCAAGGGGGAGGAAGAGGGAAACAAGAAGGGCGAGGGTATAGACGCTCCACCTGACCCGCCTCCTCCCCCACCAGCTGGTGAGGGAGAGGCCCTTCAGCCGGGCCGGCCAAAGACGCTTCAGCTTCCCCACTCCCCTCAGCCTCTCACCTGCTCACCCAGGATCCCGGTGGGACGGAACATGAGAACCCCGACCAGGATGAGAAAGGCTATGACGTCCTGCCAGTGGGTCCCCACACAGGCGACCCCGAGGTTCTCGAAGACGCCGAGGAGAACCCCTCCGAGCATAGCCCCCCTCACGTTTCCTATGCCCCCCAGCACGGCCGCCGTGAACGCCTTTATCCCGGGGATGAAGCCCATGTTGAACTGGGCCTGCCCGAAGAAGAGGCCGTACAGGAAGCCCGCCGCCCCGGCCATGAGCCCGCCCACCGTGAAGGTGGCGACCACCACGCGATCCATGGGTATCCCCATGAGGAGGGCGGTCTCGGGGTCCTGAGCCACGGCCCTTATGCCCTTGCCCGTTCTGGTGCCCATGACGAACCGGTCCAGGAAGATGTACATCACAAGCATGGTTATGACCACGAGAACCTGCTTGTTGGAGATCTCGTAGCCGAAAGCCCTTGCCACCGCGGTCCTTTCGAAGAGGACCGGGTAGGGCCTGGGTCCCGGACCCCCCACAGGTTTGAGAACGAGGAAGAGATTGGAGAGGAAGAGGGAGGCGCCAATGGCGCTTATGAGGAAAGAGAGCCTTGTGGCCCCCTTCCTTCTGAGCGGCCGGTACGCCACCCTCTCAAGAAGAAAAGCCGTTGCCGCCGAGGCTGCCATGGAGGCGGCGAGGCCGAGGAGGAAGGAGCCGACCAGACGCCCGCCGACCTGAGGCCCGCCCACCCCCACCGCCTTGAGGGTGTAAAGCCCGGCGAAGGATCCCACCATGAAGACCTCGGAGTGGGCGAAGTTTATGAGCTGGAGGACACCGTAAACCATAGTGTACCCGAGGGCCACCATGGCGTAGATGGCCCCGAGGGTGAGACCGTCAAACAGGTGCGGCCAGAACCCCTTGACGAAGCAGGCGGGCAGCCTTTGCCTCCTTCTCCCACCTAACCCTTCAGCCCCCTAGCCTTTTACGGCGTGGAGTGTAACTAAAAGACAAATGGGGGCGCGGGGCCCCCATTTGCCGACCTCCCCAAAGGGCTCACTTTACAAGCTCATCAACCCGGCCGAGCAGCACCCACTTCTTGTTCTCCACCTTGTAGAGGTAGATCGCGACGGAACTCGGCGCAAGCTCCCCATTCGCCTGGAACTCGTAGGTCTTGGTCACCCCCTTGAGGCCTTTGGCGGCTCGGATGTTCTCGGCCACCTTCCGCCGGTACTCCTTGATGTCCGCCCCAGGAGCCCCGGCCTTCCTTATGGCCTCAATGATGACGAGGGCAGCGTCATAGCCCTCACCCGAATAGATGCGCCCTGGGTCGTAGCCCTTGGCCTTGGCGTCGGTCACGAACTTCTGGGCCACGGGGTCCTTGGAAGCGGTCGGGTCAGCGCACGGGCAGGTAACAATGGCACCCTCGGCTGCGTCCCCTGCGGTCTCAATAAAGGTGTTGGACTTGCTTCCGTCAGCACCGACGTAGGTTCCCTTCCAGCCCCTCTCTCGGGCCTGCTTCAGGATGAGGGCTCCCTCCTTGTCGTACGCGCCCCAGTAGAACACATCCGCGGCACTCTGTGCGATCTTGGTGGCCAGAGGCGAATAGTCCGACTTGCCCGGGTCCACCCCCTCGAAGCCCATCACCGAGTCCGGAGCTGCAGTCTTGAGCCCATCCCTGACGATGGTGGCGAGACCCTCGCCGTAGGCCCCCTTGTCGTGGGCGAGGAAGACCTTCTTGCCCTTGAGGTACGTGAGGATCACATCTGGCGTGGGACCGCCCTGGGAGTTGTCATTCCCCACCCCTCTGAACCAGGCCTTCCAGCCCTGCTGTGCCAGGCCCGGGTTCGTGGCAGAGGGGGTCACCTGCGGGATACCGGCGGCCTGCAGGATGGGATTGGCAGCGAAGGACTCCCCGCTAAAGGCGGGGCCTATCACGGCCACAACCTTGTCGTCCCCTGCAAGCTTTTGCGCGATGGGCACTGCCTTGTCCTTATCCCCCTGGCTGTCCTCCTCCTGCAGAACGAGCTTTACCGGGAGGTCGCCCTTGGCATTCGCCTCGTCTATGGCGAGCTTGGCCCCGTCCCTGGCTCCCACCACCAGCATGGCGTAGTCACCGGTGAGGGCACCTATGAATGCCACCTTGTACTCGGGTTTCGCTGCCTGGGTCGGAGCCCTCTGGCAACCCGCTGCCAGGAGGGCCGCTACCACGGCAAGGGGAAAGATGCCCGTCCAGCTCCTTCTCATCCCGCCTCCTCTCGCCCTTCGGGCCAGATGCCCAGGAAAGAACCCTCCCCACGCCGCCAGAGCGCGGGCGGATTCTAGGCGGCAGCTACAAGGAGCGTCAACCCCCCTCCCGCGCAAGCTCACGCGCCGAGCTGTTTCAGAACCGCTTCGGCCACTTCCTTGAGGGGCCTCCTCGAGTCCATGGAGGCCTTCTGGAGAAGCCGGAACGCCTCTGCCTCTCCCAGGCCGTGAGCCCTCATGAGGGCCCCCTTCGCCCTCTCCACGAGCTTTCTGGCCTCCAGAGCCTCCTTGAGGTCGCGAGCCTCCTGCTCCAAAGACCTCTGCTCCTCCCACCTGGCGCGGGCTATCTCGATGGCCGCCATCAGCTCCGGCTTGTGAAAGGGTTTCACCACGTAGGCCATGGCCCCCGCCTCGGTCGCCCTTGCCACAACCTCCCTTTGGCTGAAGGCGGTCACCACCACGCAGGGCGCGATTCTCTCGGAGGAGAGCTCCTGGGCCACGCTGAGGCCATCCCTATCCGGCATCTTCACGTCGACAAGAACCACATCGGGACGGAGCTCGCGGGCGAGGCGGGCAGCGGTCTCTCCGTCCGCGGCCTCCCCCACCACCTCCGCCCCCTCCTCCTCGAGCATCTCCCTGAGGTCCAGGCGGATGATGGCTTCGTCCTCGGCTATCAGCACCCTTAAGCCCACGCCAGGAATTTAAGGGGCCTCCTCCGCCACCGCAAACGCCGCTGAGACCGACTCTCCCGACCGCCGCCCGCTCGAGCCCAATCCTCCTGTCCCCACCCCGATATAGTCTTGGACCGTGAGCCGGGCTCGGCCTCCCGCGGCCCGGCTCAGCGGTCCCCTGCCGGGGTGGCGGAACTGGCAGACGCGGCCGACTCAAAATCGGCTGGCCTTCCGGCCGTAGGGGTTCGAGTCCCCTCCCCGGCACCCCTCCACTGCCCCCCCTCCGGGCGGTCCAGCCTTGACAGCCTAGTGCCAGGGGGCTAGCATGGTAACGTGAAAACAGTCACTAATCTCCGACGCTACGGATCCGGAATGCGAGCTGCCGGCCCGTCGGCCTGTATGACCAGGCAGTTCCTACCACAGGTCGAAAAGAAGGCCTCTTCACACAGGCGCGAATTCGGATCCGGAGAATCGGAGATCTTCATCGCCAAGCCCCGGGCGGCTCGCGAAGCCCAACCGGAAAGGGAGGAAAGGGCAGAGAGGAGAGGAGGAGAGGCAGCATGAGCAGCAGGAGAGGATTTCCCGAACCGCATCGGGGAGGACGGGGCCGCCTCCGCGTCCTGGCGGTGACCCTCGTGGGAGCCGCCCTCGGCTGGTACTTCCTGTGGGGTGCCGCGGCGGAAGCCACGTCCAGCATCAAGTCCCAGTTCAACCAGAGGTACGGGACCCAAGGCTCCCGACTCGATACCTGTAAGACCTGCCACACCACAGCCAACGACGCCGAGCACCTCAACCCTTATGGCAGAGACCTCGCCTCCCGGAATGTGGACTTCGCCGCCGTGGAGCCCCTGGACTCCGATGGCGACGGCGCGAAGAACATAGACGAGATCAACGCCAGGACCTTCCCCGGCGACCCTTCGGACAAGCCCGGCGCCGCTCCCTCCCCAACCCCGCCACCCAGCCCAAGCCCGGCTCCGTGGCCCGTCTCCCAGATCCCTACCCTCCAGGACGTGCTCAGATACGCCACAAGCGGCCTGCCTATCCTCGGACCCACCTTTGGAGGCAAGGGAGGCGGCTTCCTCCCGGCCCCCTACTCCGAAGAACTTGCCCTCTTCGTGGAGTGGGCAACCAGGGGAACCACAGAGTCCTGCATCAAGGAGGGATGCCATCCAGACAAACCGGGCAACCCTCACTACCTGAACGTAACCCCGAACGGCAGCGCCGACTGCTGGGTCTGCCACACGAAGCACGTCCTCTGCACCACTTGCCACAGGATCGGAGCCGGTGAGAGCGTGGGCCACGTCGTGGACGAGAGAGTGAACGCCTTCACGGGTCTCGATGTCTACCCCGTCACCAACTCTGTTGATGCTCTCATCGCCACCTGGGCCCCGGAGGTGAACTACGCCGTGGCCGACGCGGGGCTCCTCCTCAAGGACATGCCCGGAGACATCTCAGGAGTGGTGGACGTCCTCCTTCCCATCCTGGAGGGTCAGGGCAGAAACCCGAGGCTCGAGAAGACGCTCTACCGCGCGGACAGCATGGTCCACGACGCCAGGCTCTACCGCCGCCTGGGCGCCGTGGGACCGCAGGCCACGCCCAGCCCCGAACAGGGCTCGGCCTCGGGCGCCGGTTCACCGGGCAGGGGGTCCTCAGGCGGGACTTCCTCGAGCAGCTCGCCGGCGTCCAATCCGGAGGCCTCAGGCTTACAAGGGTCGGGCTCCCGAGGGGCCTCGAGCTCATCCTCGGCCACAAACCCGGCTAGCGCCGGTCAGGCTGAGAAAGAGGTGGCCCAAGGAGGGAGCGGGACCCGAAGCCCGACCGGCTCCTACCAGGTTTTGGTTGGGCCGTATAGCTCCCGCGAGGAGGCAGCCCACACCGGGCAGGCCCTGGCTTCGAAAGGCCTGAGGACGAGCCTCACCCAGAACGAGAAGGGATACTTCGTCTCCGCCGGAGAGCCGTCCACCGGTGAGGGCTCGGAGCGGCTCGCCTCGGACCTGAGGTCCGAGGGATTCCCGGCCGAGGCCGTGCCTCTCCAGCGAGGAGCCCGCCTCCCCTGGCTCCCCTCCCTGCTTGGCCTCGGTGCCCTTGTCTCTGCAGGGGCAGCTGCGGGCTGGAGGCTGGTGGCAAGGCGGGCAAGGGCCTGAAGGGGGCGGGCCAGTGGCGAGACAACCCCTTCCGATCCTCCTCGCCCTGGCCCTGGGTCTGGCTCTGGCCGGAGGAGTCTCTGCCCAGCTCCTCCGGCCAGAGCCCGCTGCGCGCGTGGATGACCAGGTCATAACGGAAAAGGAGCTCACCGCCAGGGTGAGGGAGGCGGAGAGGAGAATCCAGGGGTTCAAGGACTCCCCCGCCAGCCGCCGCCAGGTCCTGCTGGAGCTCGTAAGGCTCGCCGTGATCAGAAAGGCCGCGAGGGAGCTCGGCATCCGAGAGCCGAACGACGAGGCAGCCGCCCGGAGCATCGAGGAGAAAATCCCAAAGGAGGAGCGGGAGAGGATCATGGCCGCCCTCGGCTGGAGCCAGGAGACGCTCCTGGCCAGGTGGAAGGAGAGGGCTCTTCTGGTCCAGGTGGTGGAGAAGGTTGGAGGGGAGGTTCACCTCAGCGAGGAAGAGCTCAGGTCCTTCTACTCCTCCCAGAAGGACCTTTTCACCGAGGCGGAGAGGGCTCTCCTCGCCGCAGCCCTCTTCCACTCCCGGCAAGAGGCATCGGCGGCCGCGGCGAGGGTCAGGGCGGGGACACCCTTCTCGGAGGTGGCCAAGGGTTCCCTGGAGGTCCACTCCCGGCTAAAGGCGGGTGAGCCGGGCTGGGTGGAAGTCGCGAGGCTCCCCCGGGAGCTTCAAGGACCCGTCTCCCGGGCCGCTCCGGGGGATCTCATAGGCCCCATCTCAAGCCCTCACGGAAGCTGGCTCCTGGAGGTCAGGGAGAAGATCCCCGCCCGCGTCCGCCCCTTTGAGGAGGTGAGAGACGAGGTCATGTTCTGGGCTGAGCGGGCGAGGAAGGTGGAGAGGGTGGTGGCCTGGCTCAACCAAGCGATGGACTCTGCATCCGTATGGGTGAATCCAAAGTACGGTGTCTGGTCCCGAGGGGCGAGGATCATAGTCCCCCTCGAGCAAGCTCCAGGGTCTCCAACCCTCTGACTGGATCACCCGCAGGAGGCTGGGTTGGCGCGGCCTTTCCGGAGCCTTAAGGCGCTCCTCGCCCCGCTCCTCCGGGGAGCCGTGGCTATGCCCGTGCTCCTCGGAATCTCGGCAGCCCTTGCCGGCGCCGCCGGCGTGGCCATCACCCGCCACGATTCCTTCTGTCCCCGCTGCCACGAGATCCGACCCGCCTACCGGACGGCTTCCCTGGACGAGGCCCACAGGGGGATAGCCTGCGTCCGGTGCCACACCAGACCCGGCCTCCTCGGCTGGCTTCAGAGCGCTGTCGAGGACGCCGAGTGGGCCGTGAAGCACCTCCAGGGGAAGGGAGCAAAGCCCCTCTATGCCACCATCCCCAACGAGAACTGCCTCGACTGCCACGGCGCGAAGAGGATGAGGGTTTCCGCGGGGGACATCAGAGCCAAGCACGACATGGATGTGCTGGCAAGGGAGGCCCGCTGCGTGCTGTGTCACCGGGTCGGGCACTCGCCGAAACCCGTCGCAGAACCCGTGGTCCTCATGGGAGAGTGCTTCCTCTGCCATGACGGCCGGAGGGCCTCCAACCGCTGCAACCTCTGCCACACCAAGACGGAGGCCGCATCCCCTCCTGCCAGTCACTATCTCCCTTACCCCCACCCAGCAGGCTGGAGAGGGCTCCACTCCTCACCTCCCGCGCCCTCCGAGCGGGCCTGCTCGGCATGCCATGGCGAGAGACCGTGCGTCCGCTGCCATACCCTCACCCTGCCCCACCCTGCCGGGTATGCCGGACCCGACCACGTTCGGGACACAAGAAACCCCTCCATTCGCTGCGACCGCTGCCACACTCAGAACTGGTGTGAGGAGTGCCACAGGGATCACCCCTCCTCCTTCCCTCCGGCCCACTCCCTCCTTCCGAGCCCGGAGCCGAGGCCGAAACCAGCCCCCGCGGCTCTGCCCGATCGGCGGGCATGTGTTTCTTGTCACGACCACTCCAGCTGCGACCGGTGCCACACCCTCCGCTCGGCCGAGGATTGCCGCCCCTGCCACGAAGGGCAGTACCAGGTCCTCCCCGAGAAAGGACCCCACTCGCGGGAGGTCTGCCTCTCCTGCCACCCGGCGGATACCAGAGCCATAGGTCCGGGGCCCGGGCACCGGCAGAGACCCGCCTGCCTGTCGTGCCACTCCAAGGCCCACAGGCAGGGAGAGATATGCGTCTCCTGTCACGATCCTCACCGTCCCCTGCCGGTCCGCGGAGGTGCCCAGTGAGCCTGCGCCTCACCCCTGCCCTGGGTGCCTGCCTGGGTGGCGCGGCCGCCCTTGTTTTGGGCCTGGGGGCAGCCCGCGCCAACCGGATCACCTCCTCCCCGCGGTTCTGCGGCCTCTGCCACGAGATGCGTTTCGAGGTGGCGTCCTTCTCCGTCTCGGCCCACCGGGGCATAAGGTGCGTGGACTGCCACGCCGGCCCTGGCACCTTCGGCTGGCTCCAGCACGCCGCCTCCGGCATCCGGTCCTTCGCCGGGCACGTGGGGGGGAAGAGGCCCCGGGCTGCCGCGGATGTGAGAGACGACCGGTGCCTCGACTGCCACTTCGACCTCCTCTCGAGAACCCTGGAGAGGGAGGAGACCCGAGTCTCCCACGCCGTCTTCCGAGAGGCCGGAGAGAGGTGTGTCTTCTGCCATAGGCAGCTGGTGCATGCCCCACAGCCTCTCACAGCAAGCGGTGTTCCTCCCGCCGGGAGCCAAGCGGCAAGCGGAGCCCCGCGCGACGCCGGGACCAAGCCCGCCAAGCGGGTTTCCAGCGTCACCTGCCTCCAGTGTCACGAGGCTAGCTCCTGCCAGTCCTGCCACGGGCTCCCCATGCCGCACCCAAAGGACTGGCTCGCTGTCCACGGGAGGCAGGACCCCCACCCCTGCCATCGCTGCCACCAGCAGCGGTTCTGTGAGTACTGCCACGGGGTTCCGATGCCCCACCCCGAAGGCTGGAGGAAAGGGCACGCCAAGGCTACGACTAAGCGGGGGACATGTTACCGCTGTCACGAAGAGGCGGGCTGCCGGGGCTGCCACGAGGCCCACGCCTCCCACGGCCGGTGATTCGGGTGTACCCGGCCCGGCACGAAGGCAGAGGGTCCCCGGCCCTTCTGGCCGCGGTAGGGCTGTTTGCAAACCCGTTCTCAAGCAGGGCCATCTCTGATAGGCATGGCGTGTGAGGTAGCTGAGGTTGGCAGTTCCGGCAGCCGAGAGAGCCCATGTATCTGACCAGATCCGCTGAGTACGCCCTCCGCCTCGTCCTCGAGCTCGCCTCTCGGGGACCCGGAGCCAGGATCACCTCGGCGGAGCTTGCATGCTCCGAGAAGATCCCGCCGGCCTACGCGGAGAAGGTCGTG
>JBBINU010000004.1:26465-306963 GCA_037443725.1 Actinomycetota bacterium
TGGGCGAGAAGCCCCGATCGCCCCTCCGTGGTCTCGAGCAGAAAGCCCACCCTCCTCGGCCCCTCCCGCAGCTCCCTGGTGGTGAAACCTCGCACCGGGAAGCCGGCATTCTTGAGGATCGAGAGGAGACCGAGAGCCACAGTGGTCTTGCCCACTCCGGGCCTTCCCTCGAGGAGCACCTTGAGGCAGTGATCCACATGAAAATTGTGCTATCCGCGGGATCCGACCGCGAGATATCTCTCGGCGTCAGCGAGGACCCGCTCCACCCTGGAAGCCAGCTCCCGGAGGGCCTTCCTCTCCTCGGCCAGAACCCCTCTCGCGCGGAGAACCCGCTCCTCGGAAGAGGTTCTCTGCTCAAGGGCCCTCGCCATGGCCCTCCTCAAGCTCTCCACCGTCACCTCCAGCCTGCCGCTCAACTCCCCCTCAAGCCGCGTTACGCTCTCCTCCAGGCGTCTGACGAAGTCCCACCTGAGTCTCCCGCAGTGCTTCGCCACCATCTCCGGGACCCTCTCCCTCACCCGCCGCAGGAGAAGCTTCCTGGCAACGCCAGCGGGGAGGTATCCCCGGAGGTCGGGGAGGAGGGACTCGAGCAGGGTAGGAACCTCGAAGAACGAGTAGGTGAACCGGCTTGCCACGGTGATGCCCGTGGGGGTCCCTCCCCTCTCCAGCTCCACCTCGAGAAGGCCAGCCGCCAGGGCCAGCGTCTCCTCTTGAAGAGCGCTGATCTCCTCTGCGAACCGGGCGGCGATGTGAGAAAAGGCCTGGCCAAGCTCCCGCTCCTTCTCGGCACGCCAGGCTTCCAGGGCCCTCCTTATGGACGACTTCGCGAGGTCGTCCACCTCGCCTGCGGCCCTCCTCTGATCCCGGACCGAGTCCAGGAACTGCGAGGCCTCCCTCAGGACTGCCTGCTTCAACGTCTCCTCAAAGCGGGCCAGCTCGCCTTCAAGCTACCGCACCAGTTTCGAGATCTCCCCGCGGAGGAGAAGCTGTATCTCGTCCCTCCTCCGGTAGGCCTGGAGGAAGATCCCCTCCAGCGCCCTCGCCTTCCCCTCAAGCCCCTTGATGGGGAGCTCGAGAGCCTTCTCCTCCACTTCGACCGCGTTCATCTCGTCCTTGATGAGCTTGAGCACCCTCCTGGCATGGGAGGCGATAAGGGTCGCACCCTTCTCGGCCATGAGGAAGGAGAGAAACTCTTCCTGGAAGTCCTTGAAGCCCGACTCCTCGAGTCCTTCCTCGTCCCCCTTGAGCCTGGCAGCAAGAGCCCTGCGAGCGCTCAGGGGGTGGAGGCGGACCGGCCTCCCCAAGGCCTGCTCCAGCACGTCCCGGGTGAAAGCCAGGACCTCCTCCCTCTCCCTCGCGTCGAGGTAATCGACCTTGTTAAGGACGAAGAACATCCTGCTGGCGTGCTCCCCCACCTGCCTGAGGAAGTCCTTCTCCCCCTGGGAAATGGGGGGGTCCGAGGCGGTTACAAAAATGGCCGCATCCGCCTCAGGCAGGAACTCGAGGGCGGTCACCGTGTTGTGCGAGTACACGCTTCCGACCCCCGGGGTGTCCACCAGAAACACGCCCTGCTCCAGGTGGGAACACGGGTACCGCACCAGAACCCGAGAAACCCCCAGGCGGTTCTCAGGATTCCCAGTCTCGGTAACGAACTCAGCCAGCCTCTCCAGAGGGGCCTCCTCTAGCCTCCCATCGCGGTACTCCACCACTGCTGCGGGGTGGTCGCCCCAAGTGACGGCCGTCACCACCGCGGTTAAGGGCAGGACGCCAGACGGGAGGACATCTGCCCCCAAGAGGGCATTCACCAGGGTGCTCTTTCCCCTCTTGAACTCGCCCAGCACAACCACATGGAACCTCTCCTCCTCCAGCGCCCTGGCCAGCCCCCGGGCGGCCCTCGCGGTCTCCTCGTCTCCCCTGCCCCCCGAAAGCTCCGCGAGGCTCGCGAGCACCTCCATGAGCTCCTGCTTGAGCTCTAAGTACACGCCGGACCTCACCTCCATCTCTAAGCCTCCCTCTTCGCGCCCTGGCCCCTCGGTTCACGCGAACTGCCCGCGATGGACCCGCCCCACTCGCCGGAGGCCTGCGCCGGGAAGGCCCCTATAAAAACTCAAGGCCCCTGCCTCCCAGCAGGGGCCATCAGCCCACCACGGCATTTTGAGGCGAGCCCCATCGCCCGCCGAGATTATAATGGCCGCGGAACCGGGTATCCCCGGTCCAGCAAGGTGGCCGTAGCTCAGTTGGCTAGAGCGTCTGGCTGTGGCCCAGAAGGTCGCGGGTTCGAGTCCCGTCGGCCACCCTCAGAATGCGGCCTCGGGTGGAGGCCGTTACAATCTATCCGGGCCGCTAGCTCAACTGGTAGAGCAGTGGGCTCTTAACCCAACGGTTGGGGGTTCGAGTCCCTCGCGGCCCACTTTCTTTCTTCCGGAAAGGCGAGAGTGGCGGAACTGGCAGACGCGCGGGACTTAGGATCCCGTGGGTGATCCCCGTGGGGGTTCGAGTCCCCCCTCTCGCACCAGGAGCTCTCACTTACCCTGCGAGCCCTTCTCTGGTATGCGATGCGCCTCCGGGTAAATCTCGGCGACGGCCCTCGCAAGCGCGGCAAAGGCCCTACCCCGGTGGCTGATGGCATCCTTCTCTTCGGGCGAGAGCTCCGCCATGGTCCGGGAGGGGGCGTCCGGGTGCTCCCACGGAATGAAGAGGGGGTCATAGCCGAACCCGCCCTCCCCCCTCGGCTTCTCCGCTATCTCCCCCTCAGTCACCCCCTCGAACCATCGCGTGAGGACACCGTCATCCTTCGGCACCGCAAGAACAGCCACGCACCGGTACCTGGCGCGTCTGGCTTCCCTCGGCATCCCCTCGAGCCTCTCCAGCATGAGCCGGTTGTTCTCCTCGTCACTGGCGGTCTCTCCGGCGAACCGGGCTGACCGAGGCCCCGGGCCCCACCCGAGGCCGGCAACCTCTATGCCCGAGTCGTCCGCGATGGACGGAAGGCCCGTGGCCCGGGCAGCCGCCTCGGCCTTGGCCAGAGCGTTCTCCAGATACCCCTCCCCAGTTTCCTCCACCCTCCAGCCGGGCACGAGAGAGGCGACCGGAACCAGCTCCACGTCGAGCCCGGCTGCCCGGAGGATCCTCCCGATCTCCCTGAGCTTCCCAGGGTTTTCGGTGGCCGCGACGAACCTCCTCATCTCGCACCCATCCCGGATGGTCGCGCGAGTTCCGCGCCGCTAGAACCCCAGATTCTCGCCGGCCAGCTCCTGCTCCACGATGGAGACGAGCTGCCTCAGCCCTGCCCGGGCGAGGGAGAGAACCCCCTCCAGCTCCTCCACGCTGAAGGGTCTCCCCTCACCCGTCCCCTGCACCTCCACGAGCTTCCCGGAGGCCGTTCCCACCACGTTGAGATCGAGTTCGGCCTGGGAGTCCTCCTCGTAGCAGAGGTCCAGCCGGAGCTCACCCCGGACTATCCCCGCACTCACCCCGACCACGAGGTCGGTCAGGGGAAGCCTCTCCAGCCTCCCCTCCCTTACCTGGGCAGCCAGGGCATCCCGCAGGGCCAGATATCCGGCGGTGACCGCCGCCGTCCTGGTTCCGCCGTCGGCCTGTATCACGTCGCAGTCCACCACGAGGGTCTGCTCTCCCAGGGCATCCAGGTCCGTGACGGCCCTTAAGCTCCTGCCGATGAGCCTCTGTATCTCCTGGGTCCTCCCCCCAAGGCGGACCTGGTCCCGAGAGGTCCTCTCGTGAGTGGAGCGGGGAAGCATTCCGTACTCGGCAGTGACCCACCCCCTGGCTTCCCCCTTCATCCACTGGGGCCGGAAGGGCTGGGAGCTGACCGCCGCCAGAACCCGGGTCCTGCCCATCTCGATGAGGCAGGACCCCTCGGCAAAGTCCAAGTACCCCCTGTGTATCCTGACAGACCTGAGCTGGTCGGGGCGGCGTCCGTCCGGCCTCAGATGGCCTCCCTTCCCTCCCGAGCCTCGGCAGCCATGATTCCAGCGCCCACCCTGTAAACCTCTCCCTCCTCGGCCAGTCCAAGTCCTCCTGGGAAAACAGCCGCCGCTTCCTCCCTCGCCCTGCGCCGGTCCCGCCCCGGCCAGATGTGGGTCAGAAGCAGGAAACGAACGCCCGCCCGCGCCGCCACCTCCCCCGCCTCGCGCGCCTTCATGTGCACGGGCGGTGCATCCTTGTCCTCCTCTAGGTAAGTGGCCTCGCAGAGGAAGAGGTCCGCGCCCCTGGCCAGATGCTCCAGGGAGGAGCAGGGTGCGGTATCGGCGGAGAAGGCGAGCACCTCCCCCCCAGCCTCGAGGCGGAGCCCCCAAGTGGGGACGGTGTGCGAGACCTCAGCCACTTCGACGTAAAAGGGGCCGAGGGGGAAAGAGCCCGGCCCTGCTTGCTGGACGGAGAAAACCTCGAAGAAGAGGTCCTTGTACGACCCTATCTGCTCAACCGTCTGCTCCACAACCCCCGGGGCGGCCAGCAGCGGGACCCGGCGCCTGGTCGACGTTATCAGCAGGGCGTAGAAGAGCCCCCAGAGGTCGGAGGAGTGGTCCAGGTGGCGGTGGGAGACGAAAACGGCGGAGATCTCATCCAGGGCGGTGAACCGGGAGAGCCCCGCAAGGGAGCCGCTCCCGAGCTCCACGAGGAGGTTCCAGTCCCCCTCCCTCACCAGGTAGCCCGAGCATGGCCTCCCTGACCAGGGCCACGTGGCCGACGTCCCGAGCACCGCCAGCTCCATCTCCCTAAGCCCAAATCATCTTCTCCAGCCTTGTCGCGGCCTCCTCCAGACTCCCCACCCACGCTCTGGTGGACAGGTACTTCCAGCCCCCATCGGCGAAAAGGCAGCAGATGTTCCCCTCCTCCATCTCCGAGGCAATCCGGAGGGCCACGTGGAGCACTGCCCCAGAGGAGATGCCAGCGAAGATACCCTCCCTCTCGAGGAGGAGCCGGGTGGCCGCGAGGGCGTCTCGGCTCGAGACCTTAACCCGCCGGTCAAGGAGGGAGATGTCCAGGATGGGAGGGATGAACCCCTCCTCAAGACTCCTTAGTCCGTACACCACCTCACCGTATTCGGGCTCGGCCGCCACCACCTGCACCCGGGGGTTGGCTTCCTTAAGACGCCTCCCCACCCCCATGAGGGTACCCCCTGTCCCGAGGCCCGCCACGAAGACATCGACGTCGGGAAGGTCCCGGAGGATCTCCGCGCCCGTCCCCCGATAGTGGGCCATGGGGTTCGCCGGATTGCCGTACTGGTACAGCATGATGAGGGAGGGATCTGCCTCCACCATCTTCATGGCCATCTCGATGGAACCGTTGGTCCCCCGCTCGGCGGGGCTTAAAACCACATCCGCTCCGAAGGCCTCGAGAAGCAGCCGCCTCTCTTCGCTCACGTTCTCGGGCATGACGCAGACCAGCCGGTACCCCTTGATCTTGGCGACAAGAGCCAGGGAGATGCCCGTGTTTCCGCTGGTCGGTTCAAGCAAGGTTGCCCCAGGCCGAAGCCTCCCGGAGGCCTCGGCCTCCTCGACCATGGCCAGGGCTATCCTGTCCTTGAGACTGCCAGTAGGGTTCTGTCCCTCCAGCTTCGCGTAGATCCTCACCCGCCCCGGGCTCACCCGCGGCAGGAAGACCAAGGGCGTGTTGCCCACATGGGAGAGGATCTCGCCGGGGGGGCCTTCGCCCACTTTTACGACCGCCCCCCCGCCACGGCGGGGAGGATGGCAAGTACGTCCCCCTCCTGCACCTGGGTCTCGAGGCCCTCCTGGAACCTTATGTCCTCGTCGTTGAGGTAGATGTTGACGAAGCGATGCAGGTCCCCCTCGTCCGTGAGGATGGGCCTTGTTATGCCGGGGTAGTTCCTCTCCAGATCCTCGAGGACCTCCCTCACGGTGCTCCCCACCCCTCTAACGCTCCTCGCCCCCCCCGCGTGCCTCCTTAGCATCGTGGGAAGCCTCACTTCCACCGCTACCAGGGTCCTCTCTGCCACCCTCCACCTCCGGACTTCATCTCACCCCGGACCGGACACCGCAGAACTCCTCGTAGTCGATGAGTTCCGTGACGGTCGGGTTCTCCCCACAGACCGGGCAGGATGGGTCTCTCCTTACCCTGACCTCCTGGAACTCCATCTCCAGCCCGTCCACGATGAGGAGCCGACCCACCAGGGGCCTCCCAATCCCAAGGATGAGCTTGATGGTCTCCGTGGCCTGGATACTCCCGACAATCCCCGGGAGCACCCCGAAGACCCCGGCCTCCTGGCAGCTGGGGACGGTTCCTGGGGGTGGAGGCTCGGGGAAGACACAGCGGTAGCAGGGACCGTCCCCCGGGAGAAAGACAGTGACCTGGCCATCAAACTGGAACATGCTCCCGTACACCAGAGGCTTGCCCAGGAAGACGCAGGCATCATTAACCAGGTATCGGGTGGGGAAATTATCCGACCCGTCCACGACTATGTCCCACTCCTTCAGGATCTCCAGGGCGTTCTCCGAGGTGAGCCTCAGGTCGTAGGGAACCACCTCCACATCTGGGTTGATCCTCGACACCGCGTCCCTCGCTGAGAGCACCTTCTTCCTGCCAAGGGAGGCGGTGTCGTGGATGACCTGGCGCTGAAGGTTCGTGATATCCACCACATCGGAGTCCACGACCCCGAGGTGGCCGACCCCCGCAGCCGCAAGGTAGAGGAGAACAGGGCTCCCGAGACCGCCGGCCCCCACCACCAGCACCCTCGCATCCAGGAGCCGACGCTGCCCCGCCCCCCCAACCCTGGGCAGGATTATGTGCCTGGCGTATCTTGCAACCTGCTCTTCGGTGAGACCGTACACTGCAGGCCGAATTCTACTCCACCGATAGGGTTTCCTCCTCCACCCGCCCCTCGGCTATCCGGAAGGCCCTGACCTCAGGTGGCTCACCGCGGGCCTCGCCCATCAGGGAGACGATGAGGTAGGTGGCCTCAGGGTAGAAAGCCCTCTCCACATCGGTGGCGGAGGGGTAGGCCCGGGTGGCCGGGTGGGAGTGATAGATGGCGAGGAGATCCATCCCCTCCTCCTCCATTTCGTTGAAGGCGGCGAGGAGCTCCCGGGGATCCGCATTGTAGGTGTAGGGGCTCCGGTCGGCATTGGTGAGCCGGTACACCCTCTCCACCCGCCCGTCCCTGCCAGCCAGCAGGCCGCAGGCCTCGAGGGGGGCCTCCGACCGGGCGTGGGAGAGGACCTCCTCCAGAGCCCAGCGTGGAACGCGGAAGACGCGGGCGCCTTCCATCTAAGTCTATCCTCGCTCCTCAGCCAGGGCAGTGGCGTAGGCTACCATGCCAGGCCGAGGCCATTCCCGCTTCTGCGGCTAGGCCCCGAAGCGCCTCCTCCTGCCCTGGAAGTCCCGGATCGCCCTCATTAGATCTATCTTCCTGAACTCCGGCCAGTAGGGATCGCAGAAGTAGAACTCGGAGTGGGCGCTCTGCCACAGGAGGAAGCCGGAGAGCCTTATCTCGCCGGAGGTCCTGATGATGAGGTCGGGGTCGGGCTGCCCCGAGGTGTAGAGGTGGCGGGCGATCTCCTCGGCACAGAGCGCCTCTGCGGCCTCCTCTATTCCGGCCCCTTCCTCCTTCTTCTCCCTGAGAAAGGACCTCACAGCCTCGACTATCTCCTCTCTCCCCCCGTACCCCACCGCCACGTTCACTGTGAAACCTTCCCTGGCTGCCGTCCTAGCCTCCGCCTCCTCGAGCACCCTCCGGGTCTTCTCCGGCAGAAGCCCCATCTCCCCCATCACCCTTATCCTCGCCCCCCACCGGCCTGACCTCTCCGCAAGCCTGCCAACAGCTCCCTCTATCACGTCAAGCAGGGTGGCTATCTCCACCGGGTCCCTGGCAGCCAGGTTGTCGGTGGAGAGAAGCCAGAGGGTGACAATGGGAATTCCCAGCTCCCGGCACCAGTCCAGGAGTTCCTCGATCTTCCTCGCCCCTCTGCGGTGGCCCTCGGAGACGTCGGCATACCCCATCGCCCTTGCCCACCTGCGGTTCCCATCAAGGATCACGCCGACATGCCGCGGCATCGGTCCGGCGCAAACTTCCCTCTCCAGGCGCCTCTCGTAGAGCCGATAGAGGAGCGGAAGAAGCAGAGAGCGATTCCTGCTACCAGCTCTGGGTTTCAGCCCCGGGCGGAATCGAAAAAGGCTCATCCCTTCAGATTCTGCCGATCTGCCGCGGGCAGGACAAGGCGGCGAGCACAGCAGTGGAGGTGGCGGGACTCGAACCCGCGTCCCGGACGGACGGAGCGAGGATTCTCCGAGCGCAGCCTGCGGTTCTCCTTTCACCCGATGGCCCTCCGCAGGCCAGAGCCCTCGGGCCAGCTTCCCTTCGCTTTCCCGGCGCCCCGGGAAGCCCAAAGCACCGGCGCAGCCCGATCCTCGACGCCCCAACCGACCCTCGGGCCGAGGCCGGCGAGACGGCTGCCCGATCTCTCAGGCAGCTAGCGCGTACTCGTTGGCGCTTCTTCGTTTCCGGTTTTTACGGGTCCCGGAAACCCGGCTCGCTTCCCCCGCCCCGACACTGCCCGGTCGATGCCAGGCACCCCCATCGGGACGTCCAATTGGATCATACCAGAGGCTGCAACCTCTTCCTTAAGGCGGTAACCCTCTCTTCCGCCTGGATGCCAGGGCTCTCTCCACCTCTCGGGCTGCTTCCCTCTCGGCTATCTCCTCCCGCCTTTCCGCCTTCCGCTTCCCCCTCACAAGCCCGAGCTCCACCTTGGCCACGTGACCTGAGAAGTACACGGACAGGGGAACCAGGCTCAGGCCCTGCCTGGAAACCTGGCCGTGAAGCCTGCGTATCTCGCCCTTATGGAGCAGGAGCTTCCTATCCCGCAAGGGGTCGAGCCTCTCGTGAGTGGAGGCCTGCTGGTGAGGGGGAATGTGCATGCCCACGAGCCAGACCTCCTCCCCCTTGAACCGGCAGAAGGCCCCCTCCAGGCTGCCCCTTCCCGCCCGCAGGGACTTGACCTCAGAGCCTTTTAGGACTATCCCGGCCTCAAGCCGCTCCAGGACCGTATAGGCCTGCCGCGCCCGCCTGTGGGTGATCACCGGCTTCCGCACCCTCTCCGCCCCTCCCCAATCCCACCCTCTCCTCTTCCCCGATAGGTTCAGGGCTTCCCGAATGCCCTCTCCCTAACAGGGTGAAGACCAGCCTTCAAGTCAGAGTTTAACCTCCCTAGCCCGAGCCCAGAAGGCCAAGATACGCTTCGATTGCCCTGGTTTGCTTTGCATAGGCCCCCATCGCCTTGACAGTCCCGCAGAGGGTGGGGTAGCATCGCGCCCCAGGGGCGGGGAGGGAGAGGGAGGTGGAAATGGCCCGCTACGCAAGAGGACCCCTCGCTTCGTGTCTCCAGGTTCTCGCCGCCAGCTTTGCCAGCCCCCTAAGGCCAGTCCGCCCAGCGAGGAGGCGTGGAGAGGATGCCGGAGATGTCCCGGGCTGGGTCCTCATAGTCCTCATGACGGTCGCTCTCGTCCTGGCCGTCTGGCAGATCGCGGAGCCCAGCCTAAAGGAGATCCTCACCCGCGCCTTCAACCAGCTGGCCGGGAAGTGAAGGGAGACCGCCTGAGGGGAAGGGGGTTCCCCTGGCCGAAGAGCCCCCCAGGGCTTCGCGAGCCAGCCGCTTCAGCCCGGATCCGGTTCCCCGAGAGCCGGGGGGTCGCCGGGAAGGCGCGAGGAGCGAGGTAGGCTCCGCCCTCCTCGATTTCGTGGCGGCCACCTTCCTGGTCGCCATCGCCCTCCTCGGCTTCCTCCAGCTGGCCCTCTTCGCCTACGCCAGGGGGGTGGCAGCCGCCTCAGCCCATGAGGCCGCCAGGGTCGCGGCCGAGGTGGGGCGGAGCAGGCAGGAGGGCTTGGTCGCCGGGATCTCCCTGCTTCGCTCCGGCCTCGGGCCGTGGGCAGGGCGCCTGGAGGTGAGGGTGGAAGAAGGTGGGGGCGAGGTCGTCGGGGAGGTCTCGGGCACCCTCCCCTCTGTGGTTCCGTTTGTTCCAAACTACACGCTCCAAGTCGAGGCCAGGGTGGCGAAGGAGGAGTGGTGAGGCCACCGCCGGGTGCTGCGGATAGGGTCGCGGCAGGAACCCACGCGCGGGCGAGCCAGCCGGAGGGAAGGCTCTTCTTGGAAGGGGAGGCCGGGAGGGCTGCCCTCGGGGCCGCCCTCCTCATCGCCTTCATCTTTCCTCCCCTGATCCTCGCCCTCCCCGTCCTTTCCGATGGCCATCGCGCTCTTCTCGCCACCTCGGCTGCGGCCCGGGAGGCTGCTAGGGCTTACGTCCGGGCAGCAGATGCTGACCATGCTTCCTCAGCGGCGCTTGCCCGCGCCCGGGAGGTGGCCAGCGCCCACGGACTCGACCCGGCCCTTCTCCGCCTCGAGTTCTCTCCGGACTTCGACCGCGGCGCCGAGCTTAGGTTCACGGCCAGATATCCGGTGGATCTCGCGCCCATTCCCATCCTCGGGATAGGGCGAGGGACGGTCTGGGTGAGCCAGAGCCACCACACGGTGCTTGACCCTCATGCTTCCCGCTAGCCCCCGCGCCGCGTCCCGAGAGAGGCTTCCCGAGAATCGCGCAGATCCTAGGGCCCGCTGCCAAGCCGAGCGGGGACAGGCCGAAATCCTGGTGGTGGGGGCTTTCCTTCTCAGCCTCTCCCTCCTCGCCCTCGCCCATGACGCCGTCAGGGCATTCATGGCCAGGCGCGCCCTGGGCTACGCAGCTGACGGTGCCGCCCTCGCGGGGGCGACCGCCCTCGATGAGGACGCTCTCCGCCGCGGCGCACCCCTCTCCTTGGACCCCACCAAGGCTCGAGCCCTGGCAGAGGCGGCCATGAGAGAAGCGGCTCCACCGGGTTCCAGCTGGGAGATCTGGGTCAGTACCGAGAAGGTGGGCGTGAAGGCGGCCCTCAGGGTACCCGGTCTCTTCCTCCCCCTCATCGGCCTCCCCACACCGGAGGTAAGGGTCACGGTCACCGCCCGGGCAAGGCAGCGCGCCCCCTAGGGAAGGCTCGCAGACCCCGCCTACACGGCCTCGCCCTGGCGCCGCAGCCAGGCCCGAACGTTCTCGGCTCTCTTCCTCCCCTCCGCCGCATACTCGCAGCTCTCCAGGTCTTGGCACTCAGGGTTCCCCTCCCCCGTGAGGAAGTTGTAATTGCAGGCAGGACAGAACACCTTGAGGGCCTCGGGGAGGTAAGGGCAGTCGAAGTAGTTGCACCCCCTCACGCCCTCTCCCGTGGCGAAGTCATACCCGCATCCCGGGCACTGGCGGAACCCGGGAAGAGGAGCGGGCCGGCGCCTCACCCACTCCAGCAGCCTCTCGAGCGCCCCCATGGCACACCTCCGTCCCTCACGGCCACCCCACTCCGGCCAACCGGACCCATGACATCCCGACAGCTGCTCGGGATCAAGCTACCAACGGAGGGGGCCCATTGCCTACCCGGAAGGGCAGGCCCTAAGGGGACCGTGCCCTTCCTCGGAGGGGGCCTGCTCATAGCGGTGGTGGCCATCCTCCACGCCTACATTGCTCACTTCGCTGTTGGCGGCGGCTTTTGGCTGGTTGCCACGGAGAGGTACGGGCCGAAACCTTACCCACTGGCCAGCAAACTTGACGCGAAGCCCTCCGGCCGCACCCTCCCGCCGGGGGCGGGGGCGGTCCTGGATATACTCCGGCTGTATGGGAGAAGAGAAAGCAACCGTGCAGGAACTCCGCTCCCGCCTGGCTCAGGCGAGGAGGTTCCTTTGACCTCGACGCCAAGGATGAAAAACTAGCTGCCCTGCACAGGCAGACTGAGGATCCGGACCTGTGGAAGGATCCAGCACGGGCCCGGGAGCTTCTCGCCGAGAAAGCCAGACTCGAAGAGGACCTGGAGGCCTGGAAGAGGGTAGCTCGCCTCGTCGAGGACGCCGAGGTCCTGGCCGAGCTGGGCGAGGCGGAGGGGGACGAGGCCTCCCTCCGGGAGGCCAGGGACCTCCTGGTCCGGGCCGAAAGGGAGCTCTCAACCCTGGAGACCAGAGCCCTCCTCGGCGAGGAGCTCGACGAGAGGGACGCCATCGTCACCATCCAGCCTGGGGCCGGCGGAGTGGATGCCCAGGACTGGGCGGAGATGCTCCTCAGGGCCTACCTCCGCTGGGCAAACGGCCGCGGCTTCGCTGTGGAGGTGGACGAGGTCCAGGAGGGCGAGGGGGCGGGGATCAAGACGGCCGTGCTGACCGTGAGGGGGAGGTACGCGTACGGGCTCCTCAAGGCAGAGCACGGTGTCCATAGGCTGGTGAGACTCTCCCCCTTCGACTCAGCCCACCGCAGGCACACCTCCTTCGCCAGCGTGGACGTCATCCCCGCTATCCCCGAGGGTGACTCGGAGGTGCAGATAGACCCAAAGGAGCTGAGGATCGAGACCTTCAGGGCCTCCGGTCCCGGAGGCCAGTACGTGAACATGACCGACTCAGCAGTGCGCATAACTCACCTTCCCTCAGGGATTGTCGCCACCTGCCAGTCCGAACGCTCCCAGCACCAGAACCGGAGAAGGGCCATGGAGATCCTCAGGGCCAGGCTAGCCGCGCGGGCCAGAGAGGAGAGGAGAAGGGAAATCGAGGCCCTGCGGGGAGAGCACAAGGAGGTCGCCTTCGGAAACCAGATCCGGTCATACGTGCTACAACCCTACAGGATGGTGAAGGACCACAGGACGGGGGTGGAGACCTCCGACGTGGAGAGGGTCCTCGACGGGGAGTTCGACGCCTTCATTAGGGCCTGGCTGGAGGCGCGGGCGGCCGGCGGGTCTCGCTCCGCCTCTGCTACCATGAGAGAAACTTCCGTTACTCATGGGAACAGAGAGACCTAGGAGGCAGGGGTGATAAGGGCCGAGAAACTCACGAAGATCTACCCCAACGGTGTGGTGGCCCTGAAGGATCTCGACCTCACCATAGAGAAGGGGGAGTTCGTGTTCGTGGTGGGCCCGACGGGGGCAGGAAAAAGCACTCTTCTCAAGCTCATAATCAAGGAGACGGAGCCCACCTCAGGAAGGCTGCTGGTGGCGGGGAAAGACGTCTCCCGCCTCAGTCCCTGGAAGGTCCCCTACCTGCGCCGCTCCATCGGCTGTGTCTTCCAGGACTTCAAGCTCCTGCCCCACAAGACAGCCTATGAGAACGTGGCCTTCGCCATGGAGGCCACGGGGGCTCCGGAGCACGTCATCAGGAAAGCCGTCCCCGAAGCCCTGGAGCTTGTCGGTCTCGGGTCGAAGATGCAGGCCTTCCCCCATCAGCTCTCCGGCGGGGAGCAGCAGAGGGTCTCCATCGCCAGGGCTTTTGTGAACCGTCCCCCCATCCTTCTGGCAGACGAGCCCACGGGCAACCTGGATCCCGAGACCAGCCTGGAGATCGTCCGCCTCCTCCACCAGATCAACCGCCTCGGCAGCACCGTGGTGGTGGCCACCCACGACCATGCAGCCGTGGACGCCATGAGGAAACGGGTGGTCGAGCTCGAGGAGGGGAAGCTCGTCAGGGATCAGGAACGGGGGGTGTACGGGTACGTCAGCTGAGGGGCTGCGGGGACGAGGATGGCGGTGAAAGTCGAGTACGTTCTGAAGGAGGCGGGGACAAGCCTGAGGCGCCAGCCTCTCATGGTCGCCGCGGCTGTTCTCACCGTCTGGGTGAGCCTCTCCCTGCTGGGGGGAACCCTCACCCTGAATGCCCTTGCCAGGAAACTGACGAGCTTCTGGTCGGGGAAGGTGGAGGTCTCCGTTTTCCTCCGGGACGACATCACCCAGGACCAGCAGAGAGCCATCGAGGCGAGGCTCACCTCCCTTCCGGAGGTGGAGAGGGTGGTCTTCGAGACTAAGGAGCAGGCGTGGCAGAACTTCAAGGACATGTTCAGGGACACCCCCGACATAGTCGAGAATGTGGGCCCGGAAGCCCTCCCCGCCTCCTACAGGGTCAAGCTCAAGGACCCCAAGCGGTTCGAGGTGGTGAGGGAGGCCCTCCAAGGTTACCCGGGGGTGGAGGAGATCAGGGACGAGAGGGAGGTGGTGAGGCCGCTGCTCACGGCGGTCCACTGGCTGAACCTGGTGGGCATGACCCTGGTGGTGGTCTTCCTACTCGCTGCCGCCCTGCTCGTAGCGAACACCATTCGCCTGGCCATCTTCGCGAGGAGGCAGGAGATAGCTGTCATGCGCCTGGTGGGGGCAACCAACTGGCACATCCGTCTGCCCTTCGTTCTCGAGGGTCTGGTTGAGGGTGTGGCCGGAGCCGTCCTCGCGATCCTAGTCGTCCTCGGTCTCACCCTCCTTCTCGAGCGCGCCAGGTTGGGCTTCTACGGTTTCGCTCTCCCGCCCAAGGTGTTCGTCCAGAACGCCCTCACCCTGCTCGCCACGGGCGCGGGCGTGGGCGCCCTGGCGAGCGCCGCGGCCCTGAGAAGGTTCCTAAAGGTATAGAGCTAGCCCTACGAGATTCGGCCAGGGGGGGGTGCTGACTAGACCGTCCACACGCCGGGGCGGCGCGGTCTCAGGCCTGGCTTCTCTTCCTCTTCCCCTTGGAGGCCCCCTTCACCGGAAGGGGCCGCCTTCCCTCCTCATGCAGGGCAACCAGGGGGAGGGCGAGAATGGTCTCCTTGAATCCCGCCCGCGCCAGCAGCTCCTCAATGGATCGGGCCGGCCAGCCCCGGTGATATAGGTAGGTGGCGAGACGGACGGGGGCAAGGGACTCTCCGCACCTCGGGCAGTAGTTCCAGGCCTCGTACCCGCCCTCAGGCAGGCGCTCCCCGCAGAAGGCGCAGAGAGGACGCCCACCTGCCCTCCTCGACTCCTTTAGCCTGCGTTCGGCCTCGGCGCGCCTCGAGTCCTCGACGCCATCCGCATACCCCCTCGCGTACTCCCAGGAAACGTAGAGGGCGGGGTCCGGCTCATGGGCGGGCTCATGAACCCTGGTCTCGCCGGTCTCCAGGGTAAACTCCAGGTTGTCTCGAAGCAGGTCCCAGGACACGTAGTGGTCCTCGTCGCAGTCGGCACAGTAGTAGACGATACCCCTGAAACCCTTAGGCTCCAGGTACTTCCGGAAGATGGCGAGATCGGCCAGGTCTCTTCTTATATCGTCGCGCCTCTCGTCCCTCTCCTCCACGCTAGGTAGCATACCGCCACGGACGCGGCGGGTGGGTGCCGACCCCCGGGGAACTCAGTCCGGGACGGGCACGGAGAAGGGAAGGCAGAGCCCTCTCCCGCTACCGGTGAGGCAGAGTAGCTCCTCGTACCTGACGGATCCGGCGCGGAGATGGGCGAACCCGACGAGGGCCCCGTCAGGTGAGAGATAGGCTCGGGCAAGCTGCACGGTCTCGCCGAGATCTTTAACCCCCGCCTCCGCCCCTGCCAGGCTCTCCGGTCCCGCCCGCTGCCAGGGACCCCTTCCGGCCACCACCACCGGCGCCGGGGATATCCCCAGAGAGGCAACCGCCCTCCCGCGGCCGTCCCCATCCACAAGGACAGCAAGGCAGCGGCCGAGGCGGGAAGGGCTACCTCCGGCCGATCCCAGCACCAACCTGGCGCAACCACCCACCCACCACCCCTCCTCCACCCTCCAGCTGCCCAGCGGAACCAGGATCTCTACGAACTGGTAGGTCCCAGCCTCGGCTTCGGGAGCGGGGAGCCTGAAACCTGCCCGCCCGGCGGCAGCAGAGACCTCGTCCCGGCGGGGGCCCTCAGCAGAACCCGAGGGAGAAGGGGTAAGAGCCATCGAGGGCTGAATCGTGAGATAGTCCTCGAGCAGGAGGAGACCTGTCGCGACAGCCCAATTCGGAACCCCCACGTCGGGGGAGGGTGCCTTGCTCCGGGAGCCGGACCCGAATAGCAATAGAAGACCCGCGAGGGCCACGGCGGAGAGAGCCACCGTCACCAGCCTTCCCCTCGTCCGCCTTGCCGAATCCGGACGCGGCAAGCACCTCCCTCCATGATCGAGGAGGCCGGTCCCGGCCATAGCCCCGGCAGGGGGAGAGAAATCGCCCGCGGACCGGCTCCAGAAGCTCCCCCCGGAGCAGGCACCGCTCCCTAGAACGTCGTCCTGGGGGAGCCCACCCGCGACACGCACTCCCCTTCTCCCCGCTCCACTCTGGGGGCCGCCCGGCTCCCCAGACCTCCAGTAAGAGCTCATCCCAGCTCCCCTCCGGGCGGCGGGATGGAAAGCCTCGCCCCGGGGAAGATGAGGTCGGGATCGGGTCCGATGACAGACCTGTTGGCCCGATAGATCCTCCGCCAGTAAGCATCGATGGCGGCGGGAGAAGGTTCGTCGCTCCCGTCCGGGGCACGGAGGTGGTCGCGGGCTATTGTCCAGAGGCAGTCACCCCGCCTCACCACATACACCCCCTCTCCCCGGAGGGCAGAGAATCTCTTCGGGGGCGAGGAGTCCGAGGGAGCCTCCCGGGAGGGGGAGATGGAAGGGGAGATCCGCGGCGTAGAGGGGGAGGCCTCCGCCCCGGCGCCCCTGAGGGGGACCTGACGGGAAACGGGGGGGCTTGCCGGAGGAAAAAAAGGGGCAAAACGGGGTGGCACCAGGGCAGAGACCTCCCCCACCACGGCCGGCCGAGGCCCGCCGAGCCCGAGGGGCGCACCCAGGGCGAGAGCCTTTGCGGGGAAGAGGTTCACCGTGAGCAGGAAGTCGAGCAAGGCTGAGAGAGCCCGAGGCGCGAGCCAGCGCATCAGGGAGTGCCAACGGGCGGGGCTCGGAGGCAGCCCGGCGCTGAGGAGGGCGACGAGGCGGACAGAGAGGACGAGGCAGAGATAGCACAGGGCGGACCAGGAGAGGAGGAGCCCGAGGGCTTCCGCCCGCGCCTCCAGCACCGGGCTGGACAGTAGAACCCGGGGGGCGCGGGCCGCGCCGGGCCCCAATCGGACTGCGGCCCACGCCACCCCGGAAAGGAGAAGAAGGAGACGGGCCGGGCGCGGGGAAGGCTTCGGCTCCATACCGGAGTTCACGGAGGGGAAGCTCCGAGACCCCATCTCGGCTCCCCGCCCGGTCCTTCGTCCCCTTCGCATAACTTCTTAACCCCTTTCCGGATGGTATCCTCGCTTAGCCTTCATTTGCTTGCGTTAGCTTTTTACCGCATTCGGTGGCTCCTGTCAACCCCTCCCCATCCCCGGCCCACCTGGTACCCTTCAGCTGTGTCCACCTCTTGGCGGGGGCTCGATGACGACCTCTCATCCCTCCTCGCCTCCCTGGAGATGGCCTTGGAAAGGGAGGTGAGGGAGGAAGAGCGTGCCTACTCAGAGGCGGAGGAGAGATTCCGCCGGGCGAGCCAGCCCCTCATCGACCTCGTCCAGGACCTCGTTGGAGAGGAGGTGGAGGCCGTTCTCGGGCCCTACCGGCTCTCCGGGGAGCTGACCCGGGTCTACCGCGACTTTCTCCTCCTCCATACCGACCGGGGAGAGGTCCTCCTCAGACTTGAAGCGGTCGCCGCCCTACGTCTCCGACGACCCCCCGAGGTCCGAGCATCCGAACCCCGGAGGGGCCGGAGCGGCACGGCGGCCGAAGAGAGCGAGGGCGGCACGGAAGAGCAGGCCGCTCCCCCCGAGGAACCCCTCTCCCTGGACTTCGCCGCAGCCCTTAGGCACCTTTCAAGAGGAAGGAGGCAGGTACGGATTGGGCTCGTAAACGGCACGGTTCTCTCGGGCACCCCCGACGCCGTGGGCTTGGACTATCTCCTCCTCGCGGAGCACCCCGCGGGCCGGCCGAGAAGGGAGAAGGAGGTGACAAAAAGGACGGCCTTGAGCCTTGCATCTCTGGCCTGGGTGGAGCTGGCCGAAGGGAGGGGCGGTGCCTAGAGGAGAAGGGCGAACCTATCCTTTTCGCCTGCCCAGGGGATGGGTCTCAGCCCACTCCCTTGTTCTCCTCTTCAGCTCCTCCACGTACTCCTCGAGGGCAGCCCTCTCGACCCTCCAGACACCCCGCCCCCCGACCTTGACGGCCGGCAGCTCCCCCCTCCTCACCAGGGCATATACCTGGGCTGGCCGGACGTTCAGGTAAACGGCGACCTCATCCAGGGTGAGGAACCTCGGCTCCAGCTCCACCCCCACGGCCGGCCTCTTCTTCTTACCTCGCCTCTCGTTAGCCATAATGGCCTCCTCTTGACTGGTTCTGGTCCCAAAGATTACTATCTGCGGTCGTTTGCTTCAAGCAGCTCTTGAGAAGAAGGACCGCCCGCGGGGGGTTGGAAGGGGGGTGTGATGGTCAGGGGGGGAGAAGCCCTTCGGATCGGTAAGGTCCAGAGCATCTCCAGAGGGAGGGCCGGTGCCGGTCTCCTCCTAGTTGGCCTCTCCTTGGTCCTCGGCGTGAGAGCGGTCCAGGCTGGGAGGGGGACTGTTAGGGTGTGGGCGGCCGCGAGGGACCTACCCCCGGGGAGGGTTCTCGCCGCCGGCGATCTGGCGCCCGCAGAGGTGAAGCTCGGCTCCACCCAGGTGGGACTGTATCTCCCCCTGAGCTCGAACCCCTTGGGGAAAGCGCTGCTCAGGGGCGCCCGGGAAGGGGAGCTCATCCTCGCCCGGGACCTCGGCACCGGTGGAACCGGGATGGCGGAGATGGCCATTCCCCTGAAACCCGGCTCCGCTCCCCCCTTAAGGCCCGGAGACCGCATCATGCTGGTGGCCACCTTTGGCAAGGGAACACCCGAGGCAAGGACCGAGGTAGTGCTGGAGGGGGCCACGGTCCTCTACCTTCTCGAGCCCGGGAAGGGCATCCTCGGGCAAGAAAGCGGGACCGGGGTGGTGGTGAGCGTGGAGCCAACCCTGGCTCTGAAGCTGGCTGCAGCCCTCGCGGGGGCAGAGGTGGCTGCGGTGAAGCTCCCGCCCCAGGAGTAGCAGGCGGAGGCCTGGTGGGACCGAGGAAGGCGGAACCGTGAGGCAGGCAGGGCCCGAGGTTCCCCAAGGGACGGGCCGGATAGTCGCCCTCTGGGGCCCCAAGGGGAGCCCCGGGACAAGCACCGTCGCGCTCAACCTCGCCTTCGAGCTCTCCGCCCTCAAGGTGGAGACGCTCCTTGTAGACGCCGACGTCTACGGTGGAACCCTCGCCCAGTCCCTGGACGTCGACCCAGAAGCCCCTGGCCTTCCCTGGCTCGCTCACCGTCTCTCCCGGGAAGGGATGGAACCGGAGGAGGCGAGGAGCATGGCAAAGGAGGTTTGCCCCGGCGGCCCCCGCTTCCTGCCGGGCCTACCCCGAGCGGAGCTCTGGACGGAGGTCCCAGCTACCCTCTGGCCTGAGCTCGCCGAGCTCTTCCGGAAGTTGGCCGCCTTCACCCTAGTGGACCTCGCCTTCTGCCTCGAGGAGGAAGAGGAGCTCATGTACGACATGGTGCGGCTCAGGAGAAACGGTTTGACGCGAGCGGTGCTGGCCTCTGCCGACACCGTCCTCGCGGTATCCAGAGCTGACCCCGTGGGGCTTCGCTCCCTCATCCTCGCCTGGCCGGCGCTGGTGGAGGCGGCAGGCGGGGAGGGAAAGGTGGAAGTCGTACTGAACCGTACGAGGGGGGGCGGTGCCAGGTATGTCAGAGAGGCCTCCGAGCTCCTCCAGGAGCACCTCGGGAAGAAACCGGTAGCGCTCATACCCGAAGACCCCGAGGCCTTCTGGGAGGCCATGAGACACGGACGGGCGCTCCGAGAGATGAGGAGGAGATCCCAGGCCCAGCTGGCCCTGGCCGAGCTCGCCCTAGTGTTGGTCGGCTCCCCTTCCCTCCCAAAGCGGGGGCTCCTCTCCCGGCTCGGCCTGAGGCGCCGGGCAGAGCAGGAGCCCATCCGGATAGGAACCCGAGACAGGAAAGCCAGCCGAGGAGAGGGACGGCTTCAAGGGGGAACCGCAGCGGGAGCCGGCTTCCCGGGAGGTGATCCAGAGCCATGAGGGACGTCCAGAGGCAGGCCCTGGAGGCGGTGCTCGGAGCCGTGAGGGAGGCGGTGAGGCGCTCCGAGACTCCCCCCAAGGGGTCCGCGCTGGAGGCCCTGGTGAGAAGGGTCGCCGGTGAGGAGGTCCGCAAGGCTCTGGCCCGCGGAAGTCCCGTGGGAGATCCCGAAGGGCTGGTCAAGGCCGCTCTCGACGAGGTAACAGGTTTCGGCCCGCTCCAGCCCTACCTGGACGATCCGGAAGTGGAGGAGATCTGGGTGAACGCGCCCGACAGGGTGTTCGTTTCAAGAGGCGGGAAGAACCAGCTCACCGGAATCTCCGTGGACGCCGAGACCCTGAGGGACCTCGTGGAAAGGATGCTCCGCTGGACCGGCCGCCGGCTCGACCTCTCCTCTCCCTTCGTTGACGCCACCCTTCCCGACGGATCCCGCCTCCACGTGGTCATACCCGACATAACGAGGGAGCACTGGGCAGTGAATATCAGGAAGTACTCGGCCCGGTTGGGAAGCATGGCCGAGCTGGTTGCCCGGGGCAGTCTCTCCTCCGGGGCCGCCCGGTTCCTCGAGGCTGCGGTCCGCTCCGGGCTGAACATACTTGTTGCCGGGGCGACTCAGGCAGGGAAGACCACCACCCTGAACTGCCTCGCATCCGCCATTCCCCCAGACCAGAGGGTCATCACCTGCGAGGAGGTGTTTGAGCTGAGACTCGCCTCTCCCGACTGGGTGGCCCTCCAGACCCGCCAACCGAACCTCGAAGGGAAGGGCGAGGTAAATCTGAGGAGACTGGTGAGGGAGGCCATGAGAATGCGGCCCGACCGAATCATCGTGGGAGAAGTCAGGGGGGAGGAGAGCTTCGATCTTCTCCTCGCCCTGAACGCTGGGCTGCCGGGGATGGCGACCATCCACGCCAACTCCGCCAGGGAGGCCCTGTCCAAGCTGGCCACCCTTTGCCTTCTGGCCGGGGAGAACGTCACCCACCGGTTCCTCCTCCCCATCATCGCCACCTCCGTCCACCTTGTGGTCTTCCTGAGGCGGCAGAAGGGTGAAAGACGCGTGACGGAGATCCTGGGAGTAACCGGGAGGGTGGAGGGTGAGGTGGTGGAGGCTTCCCCCATCTTCCTTGAGGGAGAGACAGGATTGCGCTGGACAGGTTCCTACCCTCCCCGCCAGGACCTCTTTCAGCAGGCCGGCTACCACCTCCCCTCCCTGCTTTCCAGGGGCGCGGGATAAAGGAAAATGGACGTCCTTCTACCAGCCTTGATAGGAGCCGCGGGCGTTCTCCTCCTTTACCTCTCCTGGAACCCTGCCGTGAGCCCTTCCGGGGTAGACCGCTACCAACCTGAAGCCTCTCCATCTCCGAGAGCGGCAAGCGGCGGGACTCGAAAGCAAAGGGCCCTCGGGCCTGTTGCCCTCGCCGGCGCGGGCCTGGTTTTCCTCTTGGTCCTCGGCGGCACCTCAAGCCCTCCCGTGGCCGCAGCCTTCGGGATCCTCGCCGGCTGGCTTCTTCTCTCCCTTGGCCGGTCCCGGCAGCGGGCAGAGGAGGCAGCGAGGCGGGAATCCTGGCCCGACCTCCTTGATAACCTGGTCAGCGCCGTGCAGGCGGGCGTCGGCCTTCCCGAGGCCCTGGCCGAGGGTGCCCGGACCGGTCCTCCCCCCTTCCGCGAGCTCCTCACGGAGTACTGGGCGGAGTACACCGCCACCGGCAGCTTCCGACAGGCCCTCGAGGTTCTCAGGGAGAAGCTGGCGGATCCCACCGGCGACCTCCTGGCCGAGGTGCTCCTTACAGCCAGGGAGATGGGAGGAGAGGACGTGGGGACCGTTCTCAAGACCCTCGCCAGCTTCGCCCGCCAGGAACACCTCCTCCACCGAGAACTCGAGGCCAGGCAGTCCTGGACCATCACCTCAGCCAGACTCGCCGCGGCTGCCCCCTGGGTAACCCTGGGCCTCCTCTCCCTCCGCCCAGAGGCCGCCCGAGCCTACGCCTCACCTTCGGGAGCTATTGTCATCGCCGTCGGCGCCCTCGCCACCCTCGTCGGTTACCGGCTCATGCTCAGGCTCGCCCGGCTCCCCGAGCGCCGGCGCGTCATGGCGGGGAGGGAGTGAGGTGTGGATTGATCTCTCCCTCGCAGCCGCCGCTGGCCTCGCCGGCCTTCTCCTCCTATTTCCGGTCCCCCGTCGCTCCCACCTCCGGGAAAGGGTTGAGCCTTATCTCCCGGGCCACACGAGCGGAGAGAGGCTCCCGAGATGGGAAGCAGCGATCCTTGAGGCCCTCACCCTCCTCTCCCCGAGTTCCCCCAGGAGACTCGAGGAGAGACTGGCGGAGGCCGGTAAACGCCCGGACCCGGGAGAGTACCGCCTGGAGCAGCTCACCTGGGCCACCGTAGCCGCCGCCGGCGGCGGGTTCGTCATACTCCTCGCAGCCGCGTTCAGGGGGGCGAACCCGGGGGCAGCCCTTCTCGGCCTCCTCGCCTTCGGAGCTGCGGGGGCCCTCGCCAGAGACTGGTATCTCGGTCGGGAGATCTCCCTTCGCCGGCAGCTCATGCTGGAGGAGCTCCCCGGCTTGGCGGATCTGGTCTGCCTGGCTGTTACGGCGGGTGCCTCCCCCCTCACGGCCCTGGAGAGGGCGGCCAGATCCTCGAGTGGCCCCCTTGGCCTGGAGCTCCGCTGGGCCCTGGCAGAGGTCGAGGCAGGTGCAGGCCTTGGCCGCGCCCTCGAGATCTTCTCCCGGAGGGTCCCGCTTCCCGCTGCCGTAAGGTTCACCGAAGCCCTGCGTCTCGCCATGGAGAGGGGGACGCCCGTTGCCGAGGTCCTCAGAGCCCAGGCCGAGGAGGCGCGGGAGGCCTGGAGGCGCTACCTGCTGGAGACTTCAGGCAAGAGGGAGGTGGCCATGCTCGTGCCCGTGGTCTTCCTCATCCTCCCCGCCACCCTCCTCTTTGCCCTCTGGCCGGGCCTCCTCGCTCTCACCACGCTGGCCAGGTGACGCATGCTCTCCGCCCGAAGGACCCAGAAGACCGGAAGGCAGCACCCCTCGGAACCCTAGAAGTAGCCCATGGGATCCTGGGGCTCCCCGTCCACCCGGATCTCGAAGTGGAGGTGGGGACCGGTGCAGTACCCGCTGCACCCCACCGCCGCGATGACCTGGCCCGCGGAGACCCTCTCCCCCTCGGCGACCCTCACCTCTGAGAGGTGCGCGTAAAGGGTGGCCAGGGATCCGGCGTGCTGCACTACGACGGTGAGCCCATACCCCGAGATCACACCTGCCAGCACCACTTCACCGGCGGCGGCTGCCACCACGCTCTGGCCCATGGGTGCCGCGATGTCAATGCCCGCGTGGAACCGCCGGTCCCCAAAGACGGGGTGGGTCCGCCAACCGTAACCCGAGGTCACCTCCCCCTGCGTGGGCCAGATGAGCTTTCCCGCCGAGCCGCCGCCCCGCCTCCCCTTGAGGAGGGCCGAGATCCTTCTGGACTCGGCCTCGAGGGCGGCCATGGCCCGGAGATACTCTTCCTTCTGCTGCTCTAGGGTTCTAAGGAGAGACCCCCTTTCAGCCTTGAGCCTCTCGAGGAGCTCAGCCTGACGGTCGAGCCTCCGGAGGAGGTCTGCCACCTGATCTCGCCGGGCCGCCACTCGGGCACGAAGAGAGCTGGCAACCTCCCTCGCCTGCAAGGCGAGGGCCAGAGCCCGGTCCGCCTCCTCCTTCGCCTTCCGCGCCTCCTCCAGACTGCGGGAGTCGCCCTCGAGGACGGCGCGGACGAACACCCACCTCCCCCCGAGGCTCGCCAGATCGGAACCCGAGATCAGGGCCGAGAGAAGGCCGGCCGGATCCGAGAGGTAGGAGAGGCGCACCCTCCTGGCCAGCTGCTCCTCCGCCTCCGCCAGCCTCGCCCTGGCAGCTGCGGCCTCATCCTCCCTCCGGCCCGCCTCGGCCTCGGCCCTGCCCAGCTCCTCCTCGGCCCGCGCCAGCTCCGCCTCGGCCGCAGCCAGGGCCTCTGCCACTCTCTGCCTGTCCTGGGAGACGCGCAGCTCCTCCGCGTCGAGGCGAGCTATCTCCTGAACCACCCCCCTTCTCGCCGCCTCGTTCTCCTGAAGGGCCGAGCGGAGCCTCTCGAGTTCCTTTCTTATCTCGGCCAGCCTCTCCCCGGGGGTGCTCCCAGCCAAGGCCACATGAGGCAGGAACGTGGGGAGCAACAAGAGAACCGCCGTGATCCAGAGGAGCGAACGCCTCACAAGAAACTTCTCCCTCACCAACATCACCCGATACTTTATCAGCAAGAACCCCGGGCGTCTTTAGCCCTCTCAGCCGCGGCGGGGCCACGCCGCCTGAGAGGGGGAGGGCGGGCCCAGCGGGCGTGCCTCCGAGGCCTCTTCCCCTCAGGGTCGGAGGGGGAGCTCCCCCGAGGCCAACGACTCCAGGACGGCCAGGCGGCAGATCTGGTTCGTCCCCTCGTAAATCTGGGTGAGCTTCGCGTCCCGGAGGCACTTCTCCACACCGTACTCCCTCATGTAGCCGTAGCCCCCAAGGACCTGAATGGCATCGGTGGCAACCCTGACGGCAACATCGCTCGCGAAGACCTTGGCCATGGAGGCTGGCCCCAAGGGCGGGGGCGAGACCGTATCCGCCAGCTGACAGGCGTGATAGACGAGCTGCCGGGCGGCCTCGATCTGGATGGCCATGTCAGCCAGGAGGGCCGCCACCATCTGGTGACGGATTATCGGAACCCCACCCTGCCTACGCTCCCTGGCGTAACTGTACGCTCTCTCGTAGGCATCCTGGGCAATCCCCACCGCTATGGCCCCCACCGGACCCCTCGATGCAGCCAGGGTAAGCCTGGCGAGCTGCCACCCCTCCCCCTCCTCGCCCACCCTGTTCTCCTCCGGGACGAAGCAGTCTTCGAAGACGAGCTCCGCGGCGGGGCAGGCCCTTTGCCCCATCTTCTCGAAGACCTGCCCAACCCCGAACCCGGGGGTCGCCGCAGGCACAACAAAGCAGGTCCAGGAGGAGATCCCTTCCTCCCTCTCGAGGGCCGCGAAGACCGTAACGAAGCTCGCAACACTACCATTGGAGATGAAGACCTTCCGCCCGTTGATCACATAGCCGCCGGGGACTCTCCTGGCGAAGGTGGAGAGGGAGGCCGCACGGGAACCCCAGGTGTCCTCCACGTCACTCCCCGCTTCAGGCTCGGTTATGGCAAAGGCGAAGAGGAGGGGCCGATCCTTCCCCGCAGCTTCCAGTACGGGGGGAAGCCACTTCTCCCAGGCAGAGAGATCTCCAGAGAGCAGGAGCGGGAGGATCCCAAGGGCATGCGCCCCGAAGATGGTGGCCACCCCCGAGCACCCCCGGGCGAGCTCCTCCATGATGATCGCTCCTCCGAGCAGGCCGTGATAGGGGCCGCCTCCCAGATGCTCGGGGATGATGATGCTGAGGAGCCCGATCCGCCCCCCTTTGGAGACTATCTCCCACGGGAACTGGTCCTTGGGCCCCGCATCCAGTTCGAGGGCGACTGGCCTCACCTCGGCCTCGACGAAGCCCCTCACCCAGGATCGCAGCTCTTCGAGTTCCTTGGGGAGGATCATCCAGACCTCCTCGACTCCCTGCTTCCGACGCGACCTCGCCTCCGGAGGGAAGCCAAAATCGCGCGATCCCACGTAGGGCCGGAGCTAGGAGCTCCTCACCACCCGCCCCGGAGGCAGCACGGTGTCGGAGACGATCCAGAAGGCCGTCACCTCGTCGGCGGTGGCAAGAAGCCCCCAAGCGTCCTCGGGACCTCCCTCCGCTACAAGACGCCCGATCCCCACCCTCGCCTCCCTCACCCGCATCTCCAGCACGGTAGCAGTGACCTGCCGGATTTCCGGCTCCTTCCCGGTCACGGCCGGAATGACCTTCTCGTTGAAGATGGGCGAGTTGCCGAGGGCATCTACAAGGGCCTCCTCAGCGGGTCCGGTAAAGGTGGCCTCCAGGGAGATCCTCGCTCCCTTCCGCCTCACCGATGCCGCCAGGGACTCCCCTTCCCGCAAAACCTCGATCTCCGCAAGCTTCTTTGGGAATCCCCATACCTCCCTACCCGCAGCGAGGGCGGCATCGGTGGTCACGTAGATGAAGGGGCAGAAGAACCCCTCCTCTTCCCCTGCCCTGGCCGCCACGAGAATGACCACCTCGTGATAGGGCCCGACAGTGCTCTCCGGATAACGGGCGAAGACGGTGAGGCAGAGAGGGAACTCCCCCGGTTCGAGCTCCGCAGGTACAAGGGCCCTGACCTTCTCGTGGGGGAGAGGGTACATGGCGACAGCCATCTCCGCCCCCTTGTATTCGTAGGGAGGGTCGGGATAAAGGGGCGAAACAGAAGGGATTCCCGGCATACGACCTCCTCCCAAGTCCGGCAATCACCGGACCCGCTCAGGTTAAGCGTGTTCCAGCCTCGAGGCAAGCCCCGCCCGAGCCCGCAAGGGTCCCCGGGGAGCCGCTCATCCCCTGCTACCCTCGCCAGTAGACCCAGAGGACCAGAAAGAAGAGGGCGGAGTAGACGACGGCCAGAAGGGCCAGACCGACCAGGAGCCCGTTCGCGCCCCTCCTCAGCCAGTGGGCAGCCCTCTCCAGTCTACCCCTCGGGATCTCGCCCCCAAAGATCCACCCGCAGAGGGGGCACCGACCGTCCGAGTAGGCGGGCCTGAACTCGAACCCACACTCCCCACAGACCACCCTGGCCTCCCGATCCGGTCGCCGCAACCCCCTCCACCCCCGACCGTCACCCCGCCCCCGATGCCATCTTGGCTCGGATGGCAGCGGCGAGAGTCGCGAGGACACTCAGCTGCCAGATCCCGTAAAGGGCAACCAGCCATCCCCCGCGCTTCTGCACTGGCCGGGCGGGCGGCATAGCCACCTGGGCAGGCTGCCCGGCAGGGGAGGTGCCCTGGACCGCAGGGAGAGAGATCGCGCCCCCCGAACCCGCGACACCGCTCGAGGTGCCAACCTCCCCTCCCCCGCCCCCTTCGCTCAGTTCCCCCAAGGTGGCAGGTTCCCCGCTGGGGGAGGGAGAGGCCGTCGCAGCCTCGGTCTGGCCTCCGTGAGCGTCGGCGGAGGCAGCCCCCAGAACAGCGAAGAAGTAGAAGCTTTGCCTGTCGGGGGTGGGTGCAGTCCCCTCCCAGCTCACCAGGAGCCCCCTGACGTTCGCACTGCCCGCCGGGCCCTCGGCAGACTTCGCAACGTCCAGAAGGGTGAGCCTGAAGCCAGCCTGGGCCAGTACCTGGTTCAGCTGGTCGGAGAGGGCCTTCAACTCCGAAGGCCCCACTGGGAGGGCGTTCTCGGCCAGGCTCACCCCCTCCGAGGTGATTTCCACCGGGATCCCTCCAAGGCTCGCCCCGGTGACCTCAACCCTCCCCTCGGAGGTCCCCGCCGCCCCGTCAGTGCTGGAGGAAGAGAAGGACCTCACCCCTTTTATGGAGATGACACCGCCCAGATCCACGTCCTCGACGGCCGCCTCTGCGCTCACGATGGCCTTCTCCCCGTCCTTCCAAGCCCTCGTGTGCGAAGAGGCAGCTCTCGCGGTCAGCCCACCTCCTGCCTGCGCCGGCCGGTACGGGCCGAGGCCCCGGGCCTGCCTGAAGGCGTTCACCCCCTGCAGAAGCGAGGCGAAGGCGGAACGCATAACGGAGGCGGGGGCAAGGCCGGCCGGGCTCTGGCTGGGGGCTGCAAGCTCTATCCCGGCGGCGGTCGCGGTTCCCTCAGCCGAGGTCTCCCCAGCCTTGGCCCTGGCGGACCCAGCCAGGAGCCTTCCCTGGCCCTGGAGGTCCTGATCCCCCGAGAGCTGGGCCTGGGCCTCCGTAGTGGAACCGGGGAAACGGGCATCAGCCTGCTGGGGCTGCTGCTCCGGGAGGGGAGCGCCTCCCCCCCTGGCCTGGCCCCAGCCAGTCTGGCCGATCTCGCCCAGGTCGACATAGCTTCCGACACCGTGGCTGGAGGGCATGGAGTCCAGAGAGGCTGTGGTGTACCCAACCCGAACATTTGCGAGGGGGAGGCCGGGGAAAGCGTTGGTCCCGCCCTGGAACCAGATGCTGGAGGCCTCGCCCTTCAGGTCGTAGAAGCTGAGAACCTTCCGAGGAGCCGCCTCCACCGGCAGGAGGGAGGCGAGGGCCAGCAGCCCTGCCAGAGCCCCTCCCGCAAAGAGCGCCGCCTTGCCCTTAGCTCCCATTCTGACCTCCCCTTCTCTCGCGCCGGGTGCCCTTCTCCTGCCGCCTCCCCCTCGGTTCAGCCGGCCTCCTCCCAGCCCTGCTCTCCCGGAGGGGAGGGAGGAGAGCCGTCGGCTCGTCCCTCTCGGACACACCGAGGACCTTCCCCAACCCTTCAATAACGAACTCCTCCACCGACCGGGACGCCCGCGCCGCGGCCACCTCGACCTCCCGCCAGAGACCGCCCGGGAGAAGGAGCCTCACCTCTTCTTTTGCCCTGCCCTGGCCATCTAGGGCAGTCCTGGCACGCGCCTCCCGGCCAAGGTAGAACTCCTCCACAAACCCGGACCGCGTCCGGAGCTCCTCCGAAGGGCCGGAGAAGACCACCCTCCCCTTCTCCATCACATAGGCCCGGCTCGAGATGGCTAGGGCCTCGCCCACAAACTGCTCCACCAAGAGGACCGCCGTACCGCTCTTCGCAACCTCTCTCACGTGGGCGAAGAGGGACTGAACGATACGGGGAGCGAGACCGAAGGAGAGCTCGTCAACCATGAGGAGGCGCGGGCGGGAGATAAGGGCCCTGGCCAGACCCAGCATCTGCTGCTCCCCTCCGGACATGGTCCCCGCCTGCTGGGAGAGGCGCGTCTTCAGGGCCGGGAAAATCTGGAGAACCCTCTCCACCTCCTCCCCCACCCTTCTCCTCGGGATGCCCTCGCCGTAGGCGCCCATCTCCAGGTTTTCCCGAACGGTGAGGCTTCCAAAGATCCCCCTTCCCTCCGGGAGGTGGGCTATTCCCAGGGAGGCAACCTTCTCGGGCCTTAGCCCGTCCAACCTCCTGCCGGCGAAGAAGATCCTCCCCTCCCTCGGCCGCACCACCCCGGATATGGCCCTAAGGGTGGTAGTTTTTCCAGCCCCGTTGGCACCGAGGAGACATACCACCTCGCCCTCGTTAACCGTGAGGTCCAGGTGGTGGACGGCGACCACCACCCCGTAGGAGACGCTCACTCCCTCAACCTCGAGCAGCGCCAACCTTTTCACCCCCCTCCCCGCCGAGGTAAGCCTCGATCACCCTGGGATCGGACCTGACCTGGGAGGGCCTTCCCTCGGCGATGAGCTCCCCGAAGTCGAGAACGTAGATGTAGTCGGAGACCTCCATGACAAGGCGCATGTCATGCTCGACCAGGAGGATGGTCACCCCGAGCACCCTCCTCATCCGCTCCAGATCCTCGGCGAGGCCCATCGTCTCGGCCGTGTCCATGCCCGAGGCCGGCTCGTCCAGGAGGAGAAGCTTGGGTTCTCCCACCAGCGCCCTTGCCAGCTCCACCCGCCTCTGGATGCCCAGGGGGAGATCGCCCGCGAGGCTCTTCCTGTAGGGCTCGAGGCCGAGGAAGTGAAGGACGGCCCGGACCTTCTCCTCTGACCGTCGCGCCTCCACCCTGGCCCATGGCGTCCTCAGCACCGCGGCCAGGGGCCCCACCCTCTCCCTCACCTCTCGGGCCACCGAGACGTTCTCCTCCACCGTGAGCTCACGAAAGACCTGGACAGACTGGAATGTCCTGCCTATGCCGAGGAGCGAACGCTCCTCCGGGGCGAGACCTGAGATGTCCTGGCCGCTAAAGAAGACCCTTCCCGTGTCCGCTGGTTGCAGCCCCGACACGACATTGAAAAGGGTGGTCTTTCCCGCCCCGTTGGGACCTATAAGGCCCACCACCTCTCCCGCATTCACATGGAAGGAAACGTCTCGGAGGGCCTGGAGGCCCCCGAACCTGACCGAGACACCCCTAACGTCGAGAAGGGCCACGCTACTTCCTCCCGACCCCTACAGGCTTCGCCTCCTCCTCGGCAACGGGGGCTGGCGCCCGAGAAGGAGTCGCGAGAACCAGGCGCCTCCTCAGGAAGGAGGCTGCGCCCGGAACCAGCCCCTTCGGGGCGAGGACCAGCACCCCTATGAGGAGGACCCCGGAGAAGAGCTGGATGGATTGCTCGAAGAACTTGGATAGCGTCTGGAAGACCCCTCCCGCCCCCTGGAAGAGGGGGACCATATCGATCATGACCACACTGGCGAGAACCGCCCCCGTCAGGGAGTCGGCACCCATTATGACCAGCATGGCCAGGAAGGTGATGGAGTGGACCCAGTCGTAGGGAGCCGGAGTGAAAGAACCCGACGCCCCAACCCCAACAACCCCACCCAGGGCAGCGAGGGCCGTTGAGAAAGCGAACCCCAGCAGCTTGTACCTGGTGAGGCTTACCCCGCTCGCCGCCGCCCCCCGCTCGCTTCCCTTGATGGCCCTGAAGATGCGCCCGAGCTTACCCCGGCGTATGGACACCGCTAGGAAAACCACGGCCACGAAGGCGGCCAGGGCGACCTCGTAGTAGAGCTGGTCGGCCTCGAGAGAGATGGGGCCCAGGCTCGGTCTGGATATGCTCCTCCCGCCGACCCCGCCCGAGAGGAGCTGGGAAGGGAGCACGAGCTGGTCGAAGAGGCGCCCGATGGCTAGGGTGACTATGGCCAGGGCGAGACCCCTGATCCTGAGGGCCGGCAGCCCCACCACCACCCCGGTGACAAAGGCCACGGCCACAGCGACGGCCCCCGCAACCCAGAAGTTCCACCCTTTCACCTCCACCAGAGTGGCCGTCACGGCCGCGCCGAACCCCATGAGCTCGGCGTGCATGAGGGAGGGCTGGCCAAGCAACCCGACCACGATCATGAGTCCGGTGAGGGCGATGGCGTAGGCGAGGGTCTGGGCCGCCAGGAAACTCCAGTACTTCCCCACCGCCAGGGGGAGGAGGAGGGCAAGAAGGAACCCGCCGAGCGCAACGACAGGCAGAACCCCGCCCTTGAGCAACCTGAGGAGAACCTTCATCCCTCCCCCTACACCTCAGCTTCCAGGACCCGGGCCAGCCCCGTTCTCCTCCAGAGCAGGGCGAAGAGGATGACTCCCAGAGTGATGAGGTCCTTCACCCCAGAAGTGTTCACCCACATCACTATCACGCTGTGGAAGATGCCGAGGCCGATGGAGGCGACGAAGGTGACCGGAAGGCTGACCAGACCCCCCATGAGCGCTGCAGCCAGGGCAGATATCACAAGGAGGGTGAGCTGGACAGTATCCAGCGTGATCATGGGAGAAAGAAGGATGCCCCCGACTGCCGCCAGAACGCTTCCCATCGCCCAGGCCGCCGAGTTCACCAGGTCCACCCGGATCCCAAGGATCCTCGCGGCCTGCACGTTGTCAGCCACCGCCCTCATGGCAATCCCGAGCCGGGTGAACTTGAAGAAAAAGGCCAGGGCAAGGGTGAGCCCCCCCGCCACCGCCAGGTTAACCAGCTGGAGCACGCTTATGTTCACCCCTGGGAAGCGGACCACCCGATCGGGGGCGACCTTTACGGGGGCGTGATAGGCATTGGCCCCCCAGATGAAGCCAGCCAGGCTGGTGAGGAGGAGGAGCCATCCGAGGGTTACCACCACCTTCACCAGAGGGGGGCGTCCCTCCAGGGGTCTTATGGTTAGCCGCTCCACCAACACCCCAAGAAGCGCGGCGAAGACGACGGCTGCCAGGACCGCCTGCCACACAGGCCTTCCCCAGACAACCCCCACCTGGTAAGCGACGAAGGTGGAGAACATCCCCATGGCCCCGTGGGCGAAGTTCAGGACCCGGGAGGTCTTGTAGATGAGGACGACGCCCATGGCAGGCAGGGCGTACATGGCCCCCATCACGACCCCTACTATGACGAGGGGGACGAGTATGCCGCTCTGCACCGGTTCCTCCCCTGACTAGACCCCCCGGACGAAACCAGGAGAACTAGTTCCACCCCCGTTAGGATAACGCCCCAAGGGGCTACCGGTAACGCTCGGGTAAAAAATTCGGCCAGCTGGTCGAGAATCCTCCAGCCGCGGTTGCCCGCCTAGCCTACCCCGAAGAGCTCCTTCGCCCCCCGAGCCAGGAGCTCCAGGGAGATGGCGGTCAAAAGGATGCCCATGACCCTCGTGAGGAGGTGAACGCCAGAGGGCTTCAACAGCCTCACCAGGGAGGCCGCAAACCTGAGGGAGCCCCATGCAACCAGAAGGGCAAGGGCAAAACCGAGGGCAAGGCCGAGGCCCTGTTCTGGTGAGCGCACCTGCCTGGCGAAAAGAATGGTGGCCGCGATCGCCCCGGGGCCCGCCAGCAGAGGCGTTCCGAGGGGCACCAGCGCCACGTTCACGTCCTCCTCCACCCTCTCCTCCCGGGGCCTGCCCTTGAGAAGGTCCAGGGCGACCAGGAGCAGGAGGAAACCGCCAGCGGCCGTCACGCTGGCCAGGCTGATACCGAGGAGGCGAAAGACCGCCTCCCCTGCCAGGGCAAAGAATGCCACAACCCCTGCGGCCGTCAGGACAGCCTGGAGGGCCGCCCGCTTCCTCTCCCCCTCACTCATCCCAGCGGTGAGCACCAGGAAGACCGGAGCGTTGCCTGCCGGGTCCAGGATGACGAGATAAGTCACGAGGGAGCGGGCAAGAACATGGAGGGCTCCGATAAGCTCCTGGGGATCCAGGCCTACCTCCCCCTCCGCCTTGAGAGGAGCTCCTCCACTTGAGCGCGGTCCACGGTGAACTCCGCCAGCTCGCTCCCGTGGCCCCACCCGTGCCAGTCGGCGCCGGCCAGAACCTGAAGCCCCAGAGAGCGAGCCGCCCTAGCGTAGTTCTCGGCCTCCTCCCAGCTGTGATCAGGGTGGTAGGCCTCCACACCAGCAAGTCCCCTCTCGGCCAGTTCCTCCAGGACCTCCAAGGGGATGCCCTGCCCCGGCTTCCAAACTCCCGGGTGAGCGAGGACAGGGGCGGCCCCGGCCGAAAGGAGAAGAGCGAGACCTTTCTCCGGCGGCGGAGCGTACTTTTCCACATAGGCCCGGCCCCCCGTCCCTATGAGGTCATCGGTGAAGGCCTCCTCCGGCCGGGAAATCACACCGGCCTCGGCCAGGGCCATGGCTATGTGCGGCCTGGTCACGTTCCCTCCCCGGGCAAGCTCCCGAACCCGCTCGAAGGTAATGGGATAGCCCAACTCCTGGAGTCTGGCGACCATCAGCTCACCCCTCCTCATCCGGGAATCCCGGATGGCCTCCATCTCCTTCTGGAGGGAGGGCTCCTGGGGGTCGAGGAAGTAACCCAGGAGGTGAAGGGGGTAGCCCCCGTAGAGGCAGGAAAGCTCCACCGAGGGCACGAACAAGATGCCGAGCTCCTCCGCCCTTCTAGCCGCCTCCTGCAGGCCAGCGGTGGTGTCGTGGTCCGCGAGACCCACTCCTAAGAGGCCCGCCTCGAGGGCCAGCTCCGGCAGGCGCGCGGGTGGCAGGAGGCCGTCCGAGCGGTCGCTGTGGGCGTGGAGCTGGATCATGCTTCGCGCCTCCCCTACCTAGCCGGAAGCCCGGCCGTCCGGATGCCCGCTCCCCCCACCGGCAACGCCGGGAGTGCCTCCTCGCCTCAGGATCACCCGGCCGGCTTCTCTCCCTCCCTCCCTGGCCTCTTCCAGGTGCAGAAGCATCTCGTAGACGGGCTCGCTTCTGGCCAGCTCCGTCACCATGTAGGCGGTCAGGCACGCGGCCAAGAGGGCCAACATGTTTTTATAGCTCCCGGTCATCTCCACCACCAGGACGACCCCGGTGATGGGGGCCCGCACGATGGCCGTGAAGTAGGCGGCCATGGCCACAGCGGCAAACCCCACGTCCAGCCCGGAAAGAGCCGGAAAGACCAGCCCCACCAGGTGACCGAAGAAGGACCCGAGGAGCGCCCCCAAGACCAACAGGGGGAGGAAGATGCCGCCCGGTACCCCGGCCCCGTAACTCACCATGGTGAGCAGGAACTTGCCCACAAAAAGCAGGGGAATCACGCGAAAAGCCACCGCCCCGCCGAGGATCCCCTCGGCCAGCGGGTGCCCTCCACCCAGCACCTGGGGGAGGTAATAGCCGAGGGCCCCGGCCGCCAGGGCGGCCGGGAGGGGGTGGAGCCAGGTCGGCCACTTCCTAAAACGGGCATAGAGTTCCAGGGCCTGTCTCAAGCAGCGGTTAAAGGCGATGCCCAGCACACCCGCGACCGCCCCCATCAGAACAAGAAGGGGAAGAGTGGCCAGGGGCAGGCGCGGCAACCCGGCCACCCTGAAAGTGGGGAGGGGTCCGAGGAGGTACTGGGAGATGAGGTCTGCCGCCACACTGGCTGCCCAGACAGCGCCCAAGGTCAAGGGCGAAAAGTTCCGCTGCAGTTCCTCGAGGACGAAGATCACACCAGCCAGGGGGGCGTTGAAGGTGGCCGCCAGGCCAGCACCCGCCCCGCAGGCAACGAGGTACCTCTCCTCCACCTTGGGCCGGAAAGGGGCGCGGCTCACCGCCTGGCCAGCGGCAGCCCCTATCTGCACCGTCGGCCCCTCCCGTCCCAGGGAAAAGCCGGCCCCCAAGGCCAGGGCGCCGGCCAGGAACTTGACGGGTATCACCCGCCGCCAGTCCAGGTGGCGCTGGCGGCGCAGGACGGCCGCCACATGGGGAATTCCGCTACCCGCGGTTTCCGGGGCCAGAGCCGTGAGCCGGCCCGCCACGGCGGCGAGGATAAGGAAAACCAGCAGTACCAGCGGCCAGCCCCCTGGCCGGCGCCGCGCCCAGACCATGAGGTGGCTCCGCCAGCTCTCGGCCTCGGTTAGCACCAGACGAAAAGCCACGGCGAGGAGCCCGGCCAGCACACCCACCAGGATGCCATCCGCAAAAAGGCGAAGCCCCAGGTTCCGCAAGGTCTTCAGCAGGGAGCCTCCTGCTTCCCGTGGCCCTGACCGCAGAGTCTACACCACGCCCAGGCCACGCACCCACGGCGTCCGCCCTGGCCCGGGCCAATGTGAAAGTACAATCGCTCCGGCCCAGCCTAAGAGGGTGAGCGATGGAGGAGAGCCATGGCGCTTGAAGCACCCACCGAGTTCGTCCAGGCGGCCGAGACGGCCCTAGAGGCTGCCCTAGCAGGAGGGGCGACGCATGTGGAGGCAAGGGTGGTGAGGGAGGAGAGGGAGTCTCTCTCCGTAGAGGGGAAGGCGGTGAAGGGTGTGGAGAGGGCGGAAGAGATCGGCATAGGGGTTAGGGTCGTGGCCGAGGGGGTTTGGGGCTTCGCCGGCGTTCCTCGCCTCGACCCTGGTTCCGCCGCGGGCGCTGCCCGTCTCGCCCTGGAGGTGGCCCGATCGTCACGACCGCTGGCGAGGGCTCCCGTGAAGCTGGCGCCAGTCGCCCCGGCCACCGCCTCCTGGTCCACCTCGTACCAGAGGGACCCCTTCCAGGTCCCCCTTGACGAAAAAGTCTCCCTCCTCACGGCCGCCACCCGGGCCATGCTGGAGGTGAAGGGCGTGGTTCTGGCCGAGGCCATGGCCGACTTCTGGAAGAGGAGCACCCTCCTTCTCACATCCGAGGGACACCGTATTTATGAGGTGATTCTTCACACCGGAGCCGGCATCCAGGCCACCGCCGTGGAGGGGGACGAGGTCCAGGTGAGGTCCTACCCGTCCTCCTTCCGAGGAGACTTCGCAGCTGCCGGGTACGAGTTTGTCGAGGCCCTCCGGCTGGTTCAAGAGGCCCCGAGGGTGGCCGAAGAAGCGGTGGCCCTGCTCAAGGCGGAGGAGTGTCCTGCGGGCGAGACCAACCTGGTCATAGACGGCCAGCAAGTAGCTCTTCAGCTGCACGAATCCGTGGGCCACCCTCTCGAGCTCGACCGCATCCTGGGAAGCGAGGTCGGTTTCGCCGGGGCATCCTTCGTCAGGCCCGAGGACAGGGGGAGGCTCCGGTACGGGTCGGCGGCCATGAACGTGGTAGCCGATGCCACCTCACCGGGAGGTCTCGGAACCTTCGCCTACGACGATGAGGGAACGCCGGCACAGCGGGTCATCCTGGTCGAGGAGGGAGTCCTTCAGGGGTTCCTCAGCTCCAGGGAGGACGCTCAAGCTCTCGGGCTGCCCTCAGGTGGCGCGGCGAGGGCAGCAGGCTGGGCATATATACCCCTGGTGAGGATGACCAATGTCAACCTGGAGCCAGGAGAGGCGAGCCTCGAGGAACTCCTGGAGATGGCCGGAGAAGGGATATTCATGGCCACCAATCGCTCCTGGTCCATAGACGACAGGAGGGTCAACTTCAATTTCGGCTGCGAGGTGGCGTGGGAGATAAAGAGGGGGAGGCTCGGCCGGATGCTCCGGAATCCCGTCTACACGGGAAGGACCACGGAGTTCTGGGGAAAGCTTGCAGCCGTGGGTTCCCCGGAGACATGGAAGCTGTGGGGGACGCCCAACTGCGGTAAGGGCCAGCCCGAGCAGGTGGCCCGGGTCGGGCACGGCACGGCCCCAGCTCTCTTCCTTGGGGTTCAAGTCGGTTCGGCCAGGTGAGGTGAGGAGGCGAGGTGGCGGAGGAGATACCTGTGCTTCTTGGGGAGGAGCGGCTCCTCGAGTTCCTGGAGGGAGCGGTGCAGGCCGCGCGCCATTATGGCCCTGCGGAAGTCCTTCTCCTTAGAGCGGCGGGAGGGCTTACCCGGTTCTCGCGGGGCCACGTCCATCAGAACACCGCCAAGGAAGAAGTGGAGGTGAGGGTGGCCGTGGAGCGGGAGGGGAGGGTGGGAGTGGCCACCACCTCCTCGCTCGACCTGGGTGCAGTTCGGGAAGCGGCGGCCAGGGCTGCCGAGGCGGCGAGGGTCCTCCCTCCCGATCCGGACCGCGCGGGCTTTGCCCCGCCCAGGCCCTTCCCCGAGGTCAAGGGCTTTGACGCGGCAACCGCAGCCTCTGGCCCGGGGGAGAGGGCGGCCGTCGTCGCCGAGGTTCTTTCCCTGTGTCGTCCTCTCCCTGCCTCCGGCTATCTCGAGACAGGCCTGGAGGAGGTGGGTATCGCCAACAGTCTGGGTCTCATGGCCCACCACGCGATGAGCCGAGCCGGCCTGGAGATCCTGGTCGAGGCGGAGGACTCCACAGGGTATGCGGAGAGCGTCTCGTCCTCCCTCTCCGGACTGGACCCGGGAGCCATGAGCCTGAAGGCCCTGGCCAAGGCGGAGAAGGGCCGAAACCCGAGGGAGGTGCCGCCCGGGGCCTACGATGTTCTTCTGGAGCCGGCGGCTGTGGGGACCCTGGTGCAGTTCCTCGGCTACCTCGCCTTCGACGGTAAGGCCTATCTCGAGGGGAGGAGCCCCATCTCGGGCAGACTAGGTGAGAAGGTCGCCTCCGAGCTCGTAACCCTGGTTGACGACGCCCTCGACCCGCGAGGTCTCCCCTCCCCTTTCGACTTCGAGGGCGTGCCCAAAAGGAAGCTGGTCCTTATAGAGAAAGGAATCGCCAAGGCCGTCTGCCATGACCTCTCCTCTGCCAGGAGGGCGGGGACGGAGTCCACGGGCCACGGCCTCCCGAGGCCGAACTCGGAGGGCCCCGTCCCCCTCCACCTCCGCCTGGAACCTGGCACCGAGCCCGAGCAGGCCCTCCTCTCTAGGATGGAGAGGGGAATCCTGGTCACCAGGTTCCACTACTCCAACGTCCTCCATCCAAAAAGGGCCGTGATAACGGGGATGACGAGGGACGGCACCTTCTGGGTGGAAGAGGGGGAGATCAAGTATGGCCTGAAGAACCTCAGATTCGCCCAGGGTATCCTGGATGCCCTGGCGGCGACGGAGGGCGTCGGCTCCGAGCTGGAGCTGGTGAAGGAGTTCTTCTTCGGGATCACCCAGGCCCCTGCCCTTCTGGTTCGGGGGTTTCGCTTCGTCTCCACCACCACCTTCTAGTAGGTTCTTTTAGGTTCTTTGGCTAGCTTCTGGCCTGGCTTCCTCCCCGGCCTCGGGATGCGCGGAGAGCTGGGTAGAGGGAAAGCCCGGGGGGCCTCGGAGCGGGGGAAAGGAGCGGGTGTGGGCAAAGAAGCCGCGAGAAGCCGGGTGTTCCGCGAGAGAGCGCGAGTGGGATGGGTGGACACGGACGCCTCCGGCAGGATCCACTACACGGCTGCCTTTCGGCTTTTCGAGCGGGCCGAGGTGGGTCTCTTCAGACAGATGGGCGTCCTCCATGAGCTCTATGGCCTCATTCCCAGGGCCAGCGCTCAGGCCACCTTCCTTCGGCCCCTCTGCTTTGACGACGAGGTAGAGGTGGAGGCCCGGCTCTCCAGGACCGGGCGTTCCTCCCTCGCCCTCACGTACCTCATCACCAAGGACGGCGTCCCGCACGTAACGGGAAGCGTGGTGGCGGTCCTGGTTGGAGAGGACGGAAAGCCGCGGCCCCTCCCGCCCGCGCTCAGAGAAGAGGGCCTGGGGACGGGGAAGATCCAGCTTGCCGTGGGGGCCGTGGCGGTCCGAAGGGGGAGGCTCCTCATGGTGAGGAGGGGGAGGGAGCCAGGCAAGGGACTCTGGTCACTCCCCGGGGGGAGGGTTAGGCCATGGGAGGCTCCCGAAGCTGCCCTCCGAAGGGAGGTGCTCGAGGAGTGCGGGGTCGACGTGGAGGTGGGATCCCTTTTGGGCTGGTCTTCTCGGGAGGGGGACGGCGGAGCCTTCCTCATCCTCGACTACGAAGTGATGGCCCTCGGGGAGAGAGTGACAGCCGGTGACGACGCGGACGAGGTGGCCTGGATCCCCCTGGAGGAAGTGGAGAGCCTCAACCTCACCCCGGGGTTGCCCGAGTTCCTCCGGACCCACGGTGTGCTTTCCGGGCGGCCACATGCTCTCGGATAGTCCGGAGGAGCCGAGCAGTGCAAGCGCCCCGAGGTGCCCCGGTCAGAGAGTCTCCTTCAGCCACCTGGCCATGATCTTCCGGGTAGCCGCCAGGTGCTCGAGGGGCAGCATGTGTCCTGCCCCCGGAAGGACGAAGGCCTCGCCGTAAGGGAGGCTCGAGGCCAGCTCCAGCTCGTAGGTGACGGGAAAGATGGGATCCTCTTCGCCCGTGGCGATGAGGGCAGGCTTGTCCAGGGCCTGAAGGGACGGCTTTCCTTCGGGATGGAGGAAGAGATCCACGAGGGACGCGAGCGTGTACCACCACGTGATCCCGGGGAAGGACCTCCAGCGGGCGAGATTCGCTGGGTCCTCAAAGACGTCCCTCGGGCTTATAACAGCCGCCGCCGGGACCTTGGGAAAGGGAGCCGCCTGGGCCAGACGGCGCACCTTCCCGAGGACGGGCACGAGGAGCTTCTGGCGGAACCTGAGGAGGACCGGGCCGATATCCCGGAGGTCGAGGGCGCCCAGGGCAGCGACGGCTCGAACCCTGGGATCCTCCACCCCGAGGTAGAGGGAGAGGACCCCGCCGAGGCTGGAGCCCCCCACGGCCACCGGGCCTCCCAGCAATTCCAGGGCGAACTCGACCGCCCTCATCCCGGCCGCCACCGCCCCACGGTAGGTGAGGTGCCCCCGAGACCCCCCCGAGAACCCGTGCCCCGGCAGATCTGGAGCGACCACGTTCACCCCCTCCTCGGCCATGGCCGCGAGGAAGTTCGCCCCTGGGACCAGATCCTCATAGAACCCCGCCCTCGCTGTGAGACCGTGGAGGAAGACGAGACTCGGCCGGCCCCTCCCCGCCTCGTATACGGTGAGGTGGACCGGGTCCCCCGCGGCCGTGACCCAGGCTGTCTTCTTCACGGCCGCGAGCTTACCACCCGGGCGTCTAAACCCCTGGCCGCCGGCAGGAAGCGCCCTATAATCCCGGCGGCCTCACAAGGCCGTGTCCTTTCAGGAGGTGGGCTTGAAGCTGGTCTTCGCGAGGGTCACGGATGCATCGGGAGGAGGATCGGCCGTCGTATACCTCGGTTCCCCACCGCTCAAGAGCTCCTTCCCGGCGGCGGTGGAGAGGGTCCTCTCGGGTCCCCAGGGGAGGGTGGTGGAGGAGTGGAGGGTGGAGAGAGAAGACGGCCGAGTGGTGTTCAGGAGCCCGCCGAGGACCCTCGCCCTCCCAGGCGAGCACATGGAGCTGGCCCTGAAGGACGTGGAGGAGGGCATTCCCCTGCCGGGGCCGGGCAGGTACAGGCTCGTGGTGAGCGTGGACGGTCGCGACATTGGGGAGGCAGAGTTCGAGGCTGTGGAGTCTGACCCTCCCACCCTTCCGCCACTCCCACCCCCTCTCGAACAGGGGATCTCCAAATCCACCATCCTCTGGGTCCGGTACAGGGCGGGAAGGGAGGAGAGAACCGTCCCCGTCTGGCATGGCTACGCAGACGGCCGCATCTACCTCTTGAGCGGCCCCGGTGAGCAGAGCCTGCCCGACCTGGACAGGGCAGATCGAGCCCACCTCCTGGTGAGGAGCAAGGACAAGGGCTCCCTCCTCGGCGCGGTGGAGGCCGCGGTCCGGGAGGTAAGCTCCGCGGAGGTCTGGGAAAAGGTGGGTCCCATCCTCCTCGGCAGAAGGCTGAACCTCCCAGACGGGGAACAAGCCCTCGACCGCTGGAAGAAGGAGTGCCGCCTCTTCGAGCTCGTTCCCTTACCGCTCCAGTCCGCGGCCTGAGGGCCCCCTCCGGCGGGCCCGGTTAACGGGGCCTTCTCGCCTGGCCCGTTCCTGCCTCTACCTGCGCCCTCACCGCCCGGCAGAAGGCGCAGTCTCGGCCGTGGAGGAGTTCCAGCAGGTGCAGCGCGGCCTCGGCGTCTAGGACAAGGAGCACCTCCTCGGCGGGATCGAAGGCCACAACCCGCTTCCCCTTCTCCCTCCGAAGAAACTCCCGGGCGTCCTCCAGGTGTTCAGCATCTTCGGTTTCTATGGACACGACGTGTCCGAAAAGCTGAGTCCAGTCCCTCAAGGCCACCCCCTAGCCCTTCGTCACCAGCGGAAAAACCTTCTCGGCGAAGACCTCAATGGCCTCCTCGTCGAAGAGGGAAAAGGGCAGGCTCGCGAAGCTAAGCACGAAGTGACGGACCCCCAGGGAGGCAAACTCCAGCACCCGCGCGGCCACCTCCTCCGCCGTGCCTACGAGAGCGCCCTCCGCCCAGACCCGGAGGTCCACTCCGTCGAGAAACCCTCCGGGCGTCCAGGAGACGAGTTTCCGGTACCACCTCTCCAGGTCCTTCCCCCCCTCACCCACCAGGGCATAGAAGCCGAGGGAGAGGGAGAAGGAACTCCCCGTCCTCCCGGCCCGCTCAAGCTCCTTCTCCAATTGGCCGAGGCGCCTTCGGTACTCCTCCAACCCAACCCGCCATGCCAGGTTCCATCCATCCGCCCACCTGGCGGCTGTCCTCAAGACCAGATCCCCCTTCCCCCCCACCCAGATCCTCACCCTCCGCCCGGGCCGGGGGCTCACCTCCGCACCCCGGAGGCTGTAGAAGCGACCGCCATCGCTCACCCGCCCGCCACCGGGCTCCAGCAGCGCCCTGAGAAGACGGATGTACTCCCCGAGCCTCGCGATCCTCCGGGGAGGGGGTTCCATCTCAATGCCGGCCTCCCTGAACTCCTCCTGGTACCACCCTGCTCCCAGCCCCAGCTCTAGCCTGTCCCCCGAAAGGAGAGCGAGGTTGGAGACCTCCTTCGCCAGGACTCCGGGGGCTCTGAAGGGGGCAGCCAGGACCAGGGTCCCGAGCCTTACCCTCGCCGTCTCGGCAGCAAGGGCTGCCAGCGTGACGAGGGGGTCCAGGGAGGGGTACCTCCCTGGAGGCCCGCCGTACCTGGAGATGTCGAGGAAGAAGTGGTCCGAGACCCAGACAGCCTCGAAACCCAGCTCCTCCGCCTTCTTAGCCAGGGCCACCGTCTCCTCGAGCTCCTCGGGGCCGAGCCCACCCCGGGGCCTCGGATAAGAGAACGAATAGTGAGGGAGGGCGAGCCCGAAACCGAGAGGCTCCTCCCTCGTGAAACCCACTCCTCCCCCTAGAGGTAGGCCATGACGTCCTCGGCCCCCTTGATCTCCGTGCCAGGGGGTATGGCGGCCCCCAGGGGGATCCTCACCCGGGGCCAGACGCTCACGGCGTAAAGCCTCACCCCAGCCTGGAGCTGCACCTCATCCCCGAGGGCCGAGTGGCCGGCAACCCAGGTCGGCCTCTCCTTCTCCGAGCGGATCTCCGCCATGGATCCCACGTACGAGTTCTCGATCCTGGCGTAGGGGCCGAGGATGGCACCGTCCCTCACGCTGGACCGGACCACCACCGCCCCTTCCCTGATCTCCACCCCATCGTCCACGTTGCAGTCCTCGAGGGTTACCCCGTCCTCTATGAGGACGTAGCGGCCGATCCGCACGTTTGGCCCGATCTTGACCCTTCCCTCCTGGATCTTTTCCGCCAAGGTGGTGCCGGTCGAGTCGTCCGTCGCATAGAGGCTGGTGACATCCACCCAGACCCGGCGGTCGGGATCGGTCGGAGGACCCATGAGCCTAGAGATGCTCCGGAAGGACCCGCGGAGGGCGTCCACCATGGTCTCCAGGTAGTCGGAGACGGTTCCGAGATCTCCGAGGCGTTCCACGGGAAAGGCATAGATGGGCAGGCCCTTCCCAACAAGCCAGGGCAGAAAATCCATGCCGAAGTCCAGCCTTTGGCGGCGCATCTCCTCCACCTCGGGGTGGGAGGCCACCTTCAGCAGCTCACCCATGTCCGCAAGGTAGAAGCCGGCGTTGGTGAGGAGCGGGAACCTCTCGAACTCCTCCTCGGTTCTTGCGGGGAAGTATTCCCTGATCTCCTGAAGGGTCGGCTTCTCCACGAAGTCCCTGATCCTGCCGGTGGGATCGGCCAGGATCACGCCGTACTTCCCTGCCACCTGGACTGGGCCCCTAACCATGCAGGCCACCGTGACCAGCGCGCCCTTCTCCCGGTGGAACCGGTACATCTCGGCCAGGTCGAAATCGACCACGGAGTCCGTGGGAAATATCAGGGCGGGGCCCGTAATTCCCCAGTACTCGGCGTTCCGCAGGGTGGCATCGGCCGAGCCCGTGTTCATGACGTCGAACTTCACCCGGGAATACCGCACCTCGATTCCCAGGGGCTCGCCATACTCCAGGAGGACCTTGATCTGATACCTGTTCTCCTTTCCGTGGGCAACGACGTAGTAATGGCGGATCTCCTGCTGCCGGAGGATCTCAACGATCCAGCGGATGAGCCGGCGGCCCAGGAAGGACATGGCAGCCTTGCTCCTGAGATAGCCCGGGGCCTTCACGGTGATGGGTCTCGCCCTCTCCCCCCTACCCCCGGCAAGGGCTATGGCAACTATCTCTCCCACCCTGCCCATGATCGCACCAATGATACCGGCCCCCCTGGCGAGTACAGCCCGGGATCGCGACGGAAGGCGGGGGCGTCCTTGCCTTCACCGGCTCCGGCGCGTAAAAGAGGGGCGTGGCCCTGGCCATAAGGACGGAGAGCCTGAGCAAAGCCTACGGCAGGGTCCTCGCCCTCCGCGGTCTCGACCTCGAGGTCGAGGAGGGAACCGTCTTCGGCTACCTCGGCCCCAACGGGGCGGGCAAGACCACGACCATGAAAATCCTCTCGGGCCTCGCCCGCGCCACGGCCGGCCGGGCCTGGGTCGCTGGGGTCGAGGTGACCGCCAACCCCAGGGCCGCCCAGGCGCTCATCGGTGCCGTGGTCGAGGTCCCAAGACCCTATCCTCACCTGACCGTGGCCGAGACCCTTAGGTACCTCGGCGAGCTGAGGGGGCTTAAGACAAGAGTCCTCAACCGCAGGGTCGAGGAGGTCCTGGGCCTGCTCGGCCTGGAGCAGGTAGCCGGGAGGCGGGGCTCGCAGCTTTCCAGGGGGATGCAGCAGAGGCTTGCCCTGGGAGCGGCCATCCTCGCCTCCCCTCCAGTGCTCCTCCTGGACGAGCCCACTTCAGGCCTGGACCCCGCAGGCATCGTCGAGGTGAGAAACCTGGTGAGGCAGGAAGCTGCAAGGGGAGCCGCTGTCTTCCTCTCCTCCCACCTCCTAAGGGAGGTTCAGGAGACAGCGGATGTGGTGGGGTTCCTGCACCGCGGTGTGCTGCTCAGGGTGGCCAGGGTGAGCGAGGATGCCGGAGCAGAGAGCTACATTCTCGAGTTCGCCCAGGAACCCCCCGCGGAGGCCCTGGAGGTCGCCTCTCGCATGCCTGGGGTGGTCTCCCTCGAGAGGAAAGCCCCGCTCCGGTTCGCCCTCGGCTTCAGGGGCAGCCCGACCGAAAGGGGGGAGCTGGTGGCAGCGCTGGTAAGGCGCGGGGCAAAAGTCTCCTACCTGGGCCTCGCCTCTCCTGGGGGGTCGCTGGAAGAGATGTACATCTCCCTGATAGGCGGGGAGGGGGAGGAATGAGCCGTCCAGGTGGCCTCTCCCAGGGCTGGGCTGTCTTCCGCTATCACCTCCTCATGCATGCAAGGAGCAAGCGCATCCCGGGGGGCCTCGCTATGGTGGCTCTGGCAGCCCTCCTCGCCCTCACCCTCCCTCCTCTGGCTCTCAGGATGTCCCCGGCAGGCCTCCAGAGGCCCCTTACACCCGAGACCTACGCGGCCCTCTCCTTGAGCTTCGCCTCCACTGTTGCCCTCCTCTCGGCGGTCCTGTTCGGGTCCGATGCCATCTCCTCAGAGTTCGAGAGGGGAACGGGATACCTCATCCTCCCGTACCCCGTCTCCCGCGGCACTCTGCTGGTGGGGAAGTTTCTTGCATCCCTCCTCCCAACCTGGAGCATGGTTGCCCTTTTCTGCGGAGCCGTCGCCTTTGGCGTCCGGGTCCGTTTCGGCGCCGTACCCCAGGGGGTGCTGGCCGGCGGAGCCTGGGCCCTCGCCGTGGCAGGAGCCGAGCTCGCTGTGGCCTACGCCATCTCTGCCCTCATGGCCTCCAGCGCTGTGTCCGTGGTGGCCACCCTCCTCCTCTTCATGCTCTTCCTGCCCCTCCTCGACCTCGCTGCCGGGCTCGCCGGTGCCCGTCCTTTGTACAGCCTGAGCTGGGCCTCGAACATCATCGAGGCCTCTGTAGTGGGAGGTGCGGAGTGGGAGGCGCTCGGCTTGGCAGCCAGAAGGGTCCTGGCGAGGAACCCCTCGCCGGGTCAGGCGGCGGCGATAGCTGCCGCGTACCTGGCGGTTGGCCTCTCCGTTGCGTGGGCGCGTTTCCGCTCCCGCGAGGTGAAGTGAGAGGGTGAGGCTCCTCTCAGCCCCCGGCCGCCCCCACCCCAGTCAGGTACGAGTACACGCCTGCCCCCGCCACCAGCAGGGAGGCAAGGGCCACCGCCCTCGGCCTCAGGCTCCCCCGGACCGCCCTGGCAAGACCCACCAGGAGGGCCGAGGCGGTGGGAAGAAGGTAGTGCCAGAGGCTGAGGCCCATCGTCCCCGTGAGGAGGAAGAAACCGGAAACGATCTGAAGGAGGAGGGCGCCATGGGCAAGGTTCGCCAGCCTCCAGAACTCCGGGTCCTCTTTCCCGGCAAGTCCCCGTAGGCAGGCAAGGTTCAGCAAGATCGTGACTAGGCCGAGGAGCCGATGCACCAGGGTCACGGCGGCATTCTCCCCCGGCTCCTGCAGCTCGGGCAAGCAGGACTGCCCACCGATGCTCTCCCACGGTAGGCGTAGACTCTTCCGGGATGAGCTAGGAGGGAAGAAGATGCCAAGCCAGGAGGAAGTGCTTAAGGCCCTGAGCGCCGTGAGAGACCCCGAGATAGGAAAGCCCATAACCGAACTGGACATGGTCCGATCCGTTGAGTTCGGGCCCGATGGAGAGGTGAGGGTGGAGGTGCTCCTCACCGTCCCTGGCTGCCCCTTGAGGACCCGGATAGAGCAGGACGTCCGTGCCGTCCTGTCCGGCCTCCCCGGGGTCCGCTCGGTGGAGGTGAGGACCGGAGTCATGACAGAAGAGCAGAGGCAAGCCCTGGTGGCGAGGCTCAGGGGCGGGAGGCCTGCCACTCCCACCTTCTGGACCGAGGGAAGAACAGCGGTGCTGGCCGTGGCGAGCGGGAAGGGAGGCGTAGGGAAGTCCACGGTCACTGCCAACCTAGCGGTGGCCCTGGCCCGGCGCGGACTCTCGGTGGGTGTTCTAGACGTTGACGTCTGGGGTTTTTCCATCCCCCGCATGCTCGGGGCCGCGGGAGAGCTGGTCGGGTTTGGCGGGATGATCCTTCCCCTCGAGGCGCACGGAGTGCGCGTCATGAGCATGGGCTTCTTCGTGGGGGAGGACCAGCCCGTGATCTGGAGGGGGCCCATGCTCCACAAGGCCGTCCAGCAGTTCCTCTCCGACGTTTACTGGGGCGAGCTCGACGTTCTCCTCGCCGACCTCCCGCCCGGCACGGGGGACGTTTCCATCTCCCTCGCCCAGCTCCTTCCCGGTGCCTGCATGCTCCTGGTCACTACCCCCCAGGAGGCCGCCTCGAGGGTGGCCACCCGGGCAGGAAAAATGGCCTCCCAGACCAAGATGAGGCTTCTTGGAGTGGTAGAGAACATGGCCGCCTTCGTCTGTCCCCACTGCGGCCACGAGACAGAGATCTTCGGGGCAGGTGGGGGTGAGGAGATCGCCCGAAGCCTCGGAGTCCCCCTTCTTGGCCGGATCCCCCTGGACCCGCGCCTCCGGGCCGCCTCGGACCGGGGAGAGCCGCTCGTCCTCACGGATCCCGAGAGCTCCCCGGCCCGCGCCTTCCTCCAGGTGGCCGAGGCCACCGCCAGGGAGATTCGGAGGGTGAGGAGCCTCCCTCTGGTCCAGGCCTAGCAGGCCCCGCCCGCGCAGCGCCGCACCCTCGCCGATGAGAGCGTTTGACGGCGCGGGGGGCGAGAGAGTAGAGTCCCGAATCCGTAGAAAGTTTCAAAAGTTGGGACCGCTCTAGGGTTCCGCGGGCTCGGGTGGCCCGGGCCGAACCCGGGGGCCCCAGCGGGTTGCGTGTCGGCGGTCGTGGAAGGAGAGAGGAGGCAGGATGGGAGAAAGGCAGCTCAAGGGAACCAAGACTCTAGAGAACCTGAAGGCGGGCTTTGCCGGTGAGTCCCAAGCCAACCGGCGCTACCTTTACTTCGCCCGGAAGGCGGACGTGGAGGGTTACCCCGAGATAGCAGGTCTTTTCCGCGAGGTGGCCGAGGGAGAGACTGGCCACGCCTTCGGGCACCTCGAGTTCATGGAGGATGTGGGAGACCCAGTGACAGGCGTCCCCATAGGCGACACCAAGGCCAACCTCGAGTCCGCCATAGCCGGCGAGACCTACGAGTACACGGAGATGTATCCGGGCTTCGCGCGGACCGCCCGGGAGGAAGGGTTCGAGGAGATCGCCGAGTGGTTCGAGACCCTGGCGCGGGCGGAGAAGTCCCACGCGGGGCGGTTCCAGAAGGGGCTGGAAAGCCTAGAGGCGTAGGGAAAGGCGGAAAGAAAGCCATGGTGGCCTGGCCCGGCGAAGGGAGATCCCTCCCCTCGCCCTTTTCGTCTCGGTTCTATGACGCCCTCGACCTCCGAGCCGAGGAGGAGAGGGTCTTCTCCATCTGCAACGGCTGCCGCCTCTGCTTCAACCTGTGCCACGCCTTCCCCCGCCTCTTCGAGCTCCTCGACCGGGTGGGGGGGAACCCTGCGGCCCTGAGCGAGGCGGAGAGGCAAGAGGTCTCCTCCCTCTGCAACCTCTGTCGTCTCTGCTACGTGAAGTGCCCCTACGTGCCGCCCCACGAGTTCGCCCTCGACTTCCCGAGGCTCGTGGTGAGGAGGCGGGCCGTGGCGGCGGAGTCCCGGGGCGTTCCCTGGAGGAAGAGGCTCCTTTCCACCCCGGATCTCCTGCCCACCATGGCAAGGCCCCTGGCCCCCCTCCTGAACCTCCTCCTCCGGGCCGGCTGGGCCAGGAAGGCACTCTCGCGCCTCCTCGGCCTAGACCCCGGGATGGCCCTCCCCCCTATTGCCACAAGGACCTTCTCTTCCTTAGCCGGGAGGAGAAGGGGCGGCCCGCGGGCGGGAGACCGGGGTAAAGTGGTCTTGTTCGCCACATGTTTCGTTCAGCACCACCGCCCCGAGGCGGGCGTCGCCGCCCTGGAGCTCCTCCGCCGGGCCAGCTTCGAGGTGGAGGTGGTTGCGGACGGGTGCTGCGGCATGCCTCTGCTCGAGTCGGGAGAGCTGAGAAAGGCCCGGCGGAGGGGGGCGAGGCTCCTACGAACACTGAGCCGCTCCTCACCGGCCCCCATACTCGTCCCTATGCCGACCTGCGCGTACATGCTGAGGAAGGAGTTCCCCTGGCTCCTGGGGGACGGAGCCCGGCCCGTGGCCGAGAGAGTCCAGGATCTCTCCCTGTTTCTCCTAAGGAACACTGCTCCCCGGGGGTTGCTTGAGGGCAGAAGGATTCTCTATCAGGCTGCCTGCCATCAGAGGGCCGAGGAGGCCGGTTACCCCTCCAGGGACCTGCTGAGAAAGGCAGGTGCAGAAGTCAGCGTGGTCGAGCAGTGCGCCGGGCTGGATGGAACCTGGGGGCTGGAGGCGGCTAACGCGAGGCTGGCCGAGGAGCGAGCGGCGAAGCTCCGGACGAGGGTCGTCGGCGCGGGCGACTCCCTCCTGGCCAGCGACTGCCTCCTCGCGTGCCTCCAGATGGAGAGGCTCACGGGGAGACGGGCGGCGCACCCTGTGGAGCTGCTTCGGGCTTCGGGAGGCCGAGAGGCGAAGGAGGAGGCCGGGAAGTGAGGAAGCTCACCCTCGATGACATCCTCCCCCTTGAGGAATACCTCAAGGTGAGGGAGGAGATGCGCAGGGACGTGATCCGGCTGAAGAAGGCGAGGAGGGTGGAAATTGGCCCCATGGCCAGCATCGTCTTCGAGAACAGGGAGACCGTGAGATTCCAGGTACAGGAGATGCTGAGGGCGGAGCGGATCACGGACCCCGAGAAGATTCTGGAGGAGGTCGAGATCTACAACGATCTCGTCCCCGACGACGGCGAACTCCGGGCCACCCTCTTCATCGAGATAGACGACATGGAGAAGCTTCGCGCCACCCTCCCGCGCCTCATTGGGATAGAGGAGACGGTCTGGCTCGGAGTGTCCGGGGTCACCTGGAGGGCCGAGGCGGAACCAGGGAGGAGCAGGGAGGACAAGACCGCCTCCGTGCACTACCTGCGTTTCCTGCTGGGGCCGGAGGGTGGGTTCAGATTGCTCGAGGCCCGCGAGGGCGAGGTCAAGCTCGGGATTGCTCACCCCAACTATACCCAGGAGGCGAGAGTCCCGCCGGACGTCCTCGCCTCGCTAAAGGAAGAGGTCCGCTCCTGGCAGATCTAGCCGGCCCCCCGGCCGCCCGGTTTCAGCCCGCCTCCGCCCCCGGCTTACCAACCCCTCTCCCCCGCCGGGGACGAGGCTCTCTTCCCGCCTGGCCCGCCCGGGCCCCCCGCCCCCTGGAGGGCCCTGCCGGCCGCGCTGAGGCCCCCCGCCTCGAAGCCCCGCGGGCCTCACCGGCCCCCCTGGCCTCCTCCTTTGGGCGCACCCGGCGCCTGGGACCTCCCGCTGCCGCCTCGGCTAGGGAGCTCGCGGTGGGTCCGGTCTGGACCGGGCCCGCCTCTTCACCCACCGGCGCGTCAGCTGCCGGGGCGGGGGAGGCGGGCTCGCCACCCCCTCCCCCAGAACCTTCGGGAGCCGGCCCCTCTCTCGAGGCCTCCTCCACCGCCTGTCTCAGATCGTCCCAGGCCCTCTGGCTCTCCCGCCGGAACTCCCTCAGGAACTCCCCCACCGCCCTGCCAATCTCCGGCAGGCGCCTCGGCCCGAAGATGACAAGGGCAGCTATAAGGAGAACGAGGAGCTCCGGAAGGCCAATGTTTCCCACCCGCGCCTCCCTCGAGTCCCCCAACTACAACTCATCCGGCCGGGAGCCCCTCATGGAGAGGAAGGCCTCTCCGCAAGGGTGGCCTGCACCTCCAGCCTCTTCCCTTGCCTTATGAGCACCACCCTCACGGTTTCCCCCACCCGCCTCGACCTTATGGCTATGACCAGATCGTCCCAGGTGTTTACGGGAGTCGAATCCAGCTCGACAATGACGTCGCCCACCTGGATGCCGGCCCTGTCCGCAGCGTACCCGGGGACCACGCGAGTGACCAGAGCCCCCACCTTTACCCCGAACCTCTCCGCTACCTCCGGGGTAACGTCTGTGCCCTCCACGCCCAGGAATGCCTGCTGAACCCGGCCAGTGGTGAGAAGATCCCTGATCACCCTCACCACAGTGTTGGACGGGATGGCGAAACCCACCCCTGCACTCTGCCCCTGGCCGCCCGGCCCCTGCACCAGGCTGAAGATGGCGGTGTTGATGCCGATAACCTTCCCCCCCGCATCCACCAGGGGGCCACCCGAGTTCCCGGGATTTATGGGGGCGTCGGTCTGGATGAGATCCACCAAGACCACGTTGCCCGAGGCGGGAACGATCCTGTGGAGGGCACTTATCACCCCAGCCGTCACGGTTCCCTGGAACCCGAAGGGCGACCCCACGGCTATGGCCAGGTCACCCACGGAGAGCTCGTCGGAGTTCCCCCAGGTAACAGCAGGTAGGCCGCTTCTGTCCACCTTGAGCAAGGCGAGGTCGTCACCGGGATCTCGAGCCACCACCCTGGCGGTGAGCTGCTCCCCGGAGGCCAGCCTCACCCTTACCTGGGTCTCCCCCTCCACCACGTGATTGTTGGTGACTATGAGCCCGTCGGAGGAGGCGATCACCCCAGACCCAAGGCCCTGGGTGGTCCCCACCTCCACCACGGAAGGCAGAACCGCCTTCGCCACCCGCGCCACCTCCCCGAAGGGCGGAGACCCTCCTCCTCCCTGCCGCGACTGGACCACCGTAACCCCTCCAACCCGAGGTAGCCCAGTCCTTGAAACCAGGAAGTAGCTCCCGACTCCGCCGAGGGCACCCCCGAGGAGGCCGGCCAGGAGAGAAAGGGCGACCACGAGCCCAACCCCCGGCAGCCTGCTCCGGGGAGGGGCGAGGGGGGAGGGGTAGCCTGGCGGAGGCCAGGTCCCAGCCGCCGGGATGGGGGCGGTCTCCTGAACTGGCGCCTCCGAGGCCCTCCCGCTCTCCGACCCTCCCTCGGTACTGGGAGGGACGTTCTCGCCCGCCTCCTCCGGCGGTCCCCACAAGAGGCGCTCCTCCACCGGTTCCTCCGGCCCCTCTCTCCCTTCCCAGACCTCACGCTCCATGGCCTACCGCCTCCCTCTCAGCCCCGATGCGCAAAGAACCCGACGGCCGCTGCGAACTCGGCAGGGAAGGCGAGGAGGAGGGCCAGGTAGAAGAAGCCCGTGGCAGACCGAGTGGAGCCCTCCCTCGCGAGCGCCCTTATGAAGAGAGCGAGGAGACCCACCACCGCAAGAAGCCCGAGAGCGATCCAGGTTCTCACCGCCCCCACGTAGAGCAGGGGAGAGAGGCCCTCCACCACCTCCTTCCCTCTCACCGCGAAAGCCGCCAGGCTTGCCACCACCACTCCTCCCAGAAGGACCTCCGCGGTCCTCTGGAGGGGTGCAACAGGAGCCCCGCGATCGAAGATATACCAGTGGCCGAGGAGAAGACCGTCGAGGACAGCCCCAAGGACCCACGCCCCAGCCGTCGCGACGGCAAGGCCCAAGGCCCCCCTGGAGAGCCCGAGGGAGAGAAGGCCAAGGCCCCCTGAGAGAGCCATGGCAGCCCTCCCCCAGAGCTCCTTCCCTCGGAACCAGGACGCGACCAGAAGAGGCGGGAGCGACGCCGCAACCCCCAAACCGCTCCTCGCCCCCCATCCGCCGCCAAAGAGAAGGATCCAGCAGCAGAAGCCGAGGAGGGTCCTGAAGCCCCGCCGGATCCCCCGCCAGAAGGGAAGAAAGGCAGCGAGAAGAGAGCCCCCAGCTCCTGCCTGAACAAGCACGGCCGAGAAGGCCAGAGCCGAATCCACCGAGAGGATTCTATGCCCTCGGGGGGCGCGCCCCGCCCCGGCCGGTGAGGAAGAGGGGGAGGGGAGGTGAGGAGATTGTTAAGGAGACCGGCGCCTACCGCCCAGGGAGAGGCCGAGGAGAAGGAGTCCCAGAGAGAGGACGGAACCCACCCCTGTCGCCGGGAGGACGGACGTACGGCTGGCGCCCACGGTTCTGGCCGAGAGAACGAAGGGGCCCTCCACCCCTTCCGCGGCCCCTAGCCCGCACGGCCTTGCTCCCCGGACCGAGAGTCGCGCATAGCTCCGCGCGTAACCGTCTTTCTCCGCCCTGACCATAGCGTCCGAGCAGACCGGCTTTACCTCGAGGCTTACCTCACCCCCCGCATCGGTGATGCCCTGGGGCTCCCCTTCCGCCCCCACCACGGTCACCCTCGCACCCTGGATGGGCTCCCCGGTGTCGTCGTCGAGAACGCGGATCCTCAAGGTCTCTCGCTTCCCAGCCAGAAGCTCCCGCGGCTCCGGGAGAACCCTCAGGGTGAGAAAGTAGAAGAAGTTATCGGTCTCCACATGTGGGACCCCCGCCTGCCGCAACGCGGAGGAGAGAAGCCCTCCCGAGAAGCCGCCCTTTCTCTGGTTCTCCATGCCGTGATCCCCGGTGACAACGATGAGGGTCTCGCCAAAGATCCCCGCCTCCTTCATGGCCTTGATCACCCTCCCCAGCCGCCTGTCGGTGTCCCGGTAGGCAGCAAGGGTGCAGGGAGAGTGGGGGCCGAAGCTGTGTCCGGCGCCGTCGGTGAGGGGGAAGTTCACGATGAGATAGGTGGGAGGGGGGTGGCTGGGGTCGCGGAGGAGGCCCCGCACCTCGGACTGAGCCAGGTGGGAGAGGACACTCTCAAGTCCGTACCCCTCGGGGTCGGCCTCGGCGCAGGCCATGGTGGTGTCCTCCCGGAACTCCGCGAGGTTGGCAAGGTCCGCCAGGGGAGGGATGCTCTTGGAGCTCCAGACCTCAAGGGAGGCGTAGTCGGCGCCGCGATAGGAGGGCTCATCTACGGCGGCGGTAAAGGCCCCCGAGGGGTTCGCCGGTGACCAGTCCCCGAAACTCCTGTGGACGGCCTCGTGGAGGGTCTCCACATCGGGACGGAGGAAGCGGGAGGTACCGAAGTAAATTGGGTTCCTAGGGTCCGTCGGGTCTATGGGAGCCTGGACCGTCCTGGTCTCCCTCTCATAGAACCGGTTGTTCACAAGGCCGTGGTGACCGTTGTAGGCGCCGGTCCCCACCACGTTGTGATTGGGGAAGGTCACCGAGGGAAAGCCCACGATGTCCCCGTAGCGGGTGAGGGTTCCCCTGGAAGCAAGGCACCGGAGGTTGGGGACGGGGTCTTCGGGGTCGGGCGGGTCCTGGCAGGGCCTGAAGGGGGTTCCGTCGGAGCGGCGGCGGGAGAGGAGCTCATGCAGGTCGACGGAGTTGTTGGCGTCGAATATCACCACCAGGGCCCTCCGCGCCAGGGGCTCGGGAGACTGAAGGGCTTGGGGAGGAGTGGCCGTGTCCGGAACCCCATCGCCGTCGACATCCGCCGCGCCGGCAAAGGCTTCGAAAAGGGGGCGCCCCGCCGAGTATGCCGGCGGCGGCACCCCGTAGAGCCAGGCCGCGGTGGCTGCCACGTCGACGGCCTCAGCCTGAAGGGGATTGAACCTGGTGTCATCGAAGTTGACGGAATCCACGCGCGCGGGTTCGACCACCCGGTCGACGACGAAGGGCCCACCGCTCGCCACCACAAAGGGAACCTGCCTGGCAAAGGGGTGGCCGTGGGCTCCCGGGATAGCGGTGTCCGGAGACCCCGGGGAGGTCACGAAGCGGTGGCCCTCGTCGGCGGTGAGGAGGAGTTCCCCCACCCGGGGGTGGGTGAGGTGCCAGTCGGGATGGACCCGAGACAGGAGTCCCTCCTCCCCCTCCACAGGCAGCCGGTAGAGAGCCTCCCGGACGCCCCGGGTGGCGAGAGCCCTCCGCCTCACCTCCCGGAGGGTGTCCCTCTCGGCCGGGGTGAGGGGTCCCGCCGGGTTGAAGCCCTCACGGTTCACGTAGACCGAGGCGCTCCCGCCGTGCGAGACAACCGCGAGGGGCACCGGCCCCGCCCCAGCCACCAGGGAGGAGAGGTCGATGGTACCGGTGGCCGCCGCAGGAGAGGCAAAGGAGTGGTCTGCGGTCACCACCAGGACTGAGTGGCCCCACTTCCCGGAGGCCTTGAGGTAGTCGACCAGGCGCCCCACCTGAGCGTCGGCGTTCCGGATGGCAGCGAGGGCTGCAGGAGAACCGGGGGTGGTGAGGTGCTGAGCGCCATCCACGAACGCCAGGTTCACGAAGGTGAAGTCAGGATCCTCCTCCTTAGAGAGTTTGATGACCAGGTCCATGACGAGGTTGTCCAGGGTGTAGCCGGAGCCGGAGATGGGTTCCGCAGGCAGATCGAGGGGTCCCGAAGGGGAGGTCCCGGGTTCCACGGCCCCCCCGAGGTAGTCCGGCCTCAAGTGGTTCACCTCAATCCCTTCCGGGTTGACCCGGGAGGGTCCACAGGGGGCACCCGGGAAGGGGCGGGTGCAGTCGAAGAGGCGCCTTAGTTTGGATTTTCCCATTATCGCCGCCGTTCTGATCCAGGGCTTGTTCACCTCAATGGTGTCGAAGAGGGTGGGGGCAAGAACCAGCTCGGGCCGGTCCAGGGAGGTGACCGAGCTCTTCCTCCTGTCGAAGAAGAGGTTGGCCACCATGCCCGAGAAATCTGGATATGCCCCGGTCATCATGGCCGCGTGGTTGGCGTTGGTCTCGGTCACCATGACAGCGCGGGCAGCCCTGTAGACGGTGGCGTGGCTCCCGGGCTCGGGGGTGGACCCCGGGCACCGGGCCAGGGCGCAGATCCTCGGCGTCAGCTCGGGCGTGATGTACTGAGGCGCCAGACCGTCTATGACCACCACGAAGGTGTTGAGGACGGGCTCGAGAAGACCCCGAAGAACCCTGCCGTCCTGCCTTCTGAGAAGGGCCACCTTGGAGGGGGAGCCGTTCAGGGTCCTTCCGAGCTCACCCGTGTCGACCCAGAAAGGCCTCACCCCTATAGCCGCGGCCACGGTGGGGGCTACGTCCACGGCCTTGGCTTCGAGGGCTCTTTCCTCCTCAGGAGAGAGAGGAGTCCGCCTCGCCCCCCTGCCGCTTATGAGGAGGGTGGTCCTGGACTGGACTACTCCTAGGTGCCCGTGCCCCCCCGCGGGGGTATCGGGACCGTCATTCCTCGGAACCACCACCACATCTCCGGCTTTGGGATCGTCGAAGAGCTGAGATATGCGCTCATAGGCATAGGGGTAGCTCACCTTGGACGGCTCCACCAGGTTCCGCCGGACGGTTCCGGTGCCTCCTTCCGGGAGGGCCTGCTCCTCCTGGACGAAGGAGTAGGAGGCATCGAGCTCCTGGGAGAGGGTGGCCAGGGCTGTGGGGTCCTGGTTCTCCAGGGGATTGCCCACCGCGCCGTAGGGATTGGGGTCAAGGACCTCGACCTTGTAGCTGTAGCCCTCCCCACGGCGGAACCGCTGGAACCTGATGCTCCCCCTTCTGGACCAGACGTAGTAGTAGCCGTCTCGGTAGGAGATGACCATGTCCACCACGTCCCTCGTGGGGAGGGTGGAACCGTCCTCGAGCCTCACCCTGTCCTCGTCTCTGGAGGAGAGTAGGAAGGAGAGGGAGCGCGCCAGAGACCACTCCTCGCTCTCGTTCACCCCCTGGTCCTTCAGGGCCTCGGCCGGGACTGCCCCTCCGCCCTCGGCAAGGACCGGCCCAGGGGTGACCCATGAATAGGAAACGGCCACGAGGAAGGCGAGGAGCCACCCCGCTGCCCGACGCAGCCTCTCCCTGGCGTCTGCCGGCACTCGAGCCTCCTCCCGCACTCTTCGCTAAGTTTTCTGCCGGCGTCCGGTTTCCTCCCCCAACCCCAGGTCCGCCCAGGGCAGACAGGGACTGCGCCGGGCTCCCCAGACCCCGAGACCTGAAAGCGACCGCCGGGCTAGACTCCCCCCGTGGGCACCGCCGGGTTCTTCCTGGCCATCTCCCTGGCCGCCCTGGCCGGGATGTGGGTCTCGGCCGATGCCCGCCAGAGGGGTTTCTCCACGCCCGCCTCGGTGGCCTGGGGGATGGGGGTCTTTATGGCGCTCATCCTGTTCCTCCCCCTATACCTGCTCGTCCGGTCCCGGCTCACCCTGGCCCCCAAGGCCGAGGTTCCATCACCCCCTTCCTCCGGTTCCCCCGCAGGAACCAGGGTCTGCCGGACCTGCGGTGCCCTCTACGTGCCGCCTGCCCGCTTCTGCCCTTGGTGCGCCGCGCCCCTCGGCCCGGAAAGCGGAATCGAAGGATAGCCGCGGCCCGAGGCATCCTCGAAGAACCTGCAACCACAGGCAGGATCCGCATGTCCTTTACTCGTTGCCCGGGGGTGACAGCTCTGCTAGCTTGAGCAAGCGACTGCAGGGTCGGCCAGGAAGAGAAGGGCAAACCGGGAGGTAGCCATGGCCGAGAGACGAGAGGTGGTACTGGTCGATGCCGTCAGGGTCCCCTTTGGAAGGGCCGGCGAGAAGGGAATCTACTGGCAGACCAGGGCCGACGACCTCGTGGTGAAGGTCATACGCGCACTCCTGAAACGGAACCCGAAGGTGAAACCGGAGATGGTGGAAGAGAACGCCTGGGCGGCTACCACTCAAACCGGCGACCAGGGACTCACCATAGGGAGGAGCGCGGCCATCCTGGCGGGTCTCCCGGTGACTACCCCCGGTTTCGCCCTGGACCGCATGTGCGCCGGGGCCATGACGGCTGTTACCACCGTGGCGAGCGAGATAGCCATGGGTTCCATTGAAGTGGGGATCGCTGGGGGCGTGGAGCACATGGGTCACCATCCCATGGGCCAAGGGGTGGACCCGAACCCCCGTTTCCTTGCCGAGAGGCTGGTGGACCCCTCGGCCCTCGTCATGGGTGAGACCGCCGAGAACCTCCACGACGCCTTCCCCGACATCACCAAGGAGATGGCAGACGAGTACGCCCTCCTCACCCAACAGAAGGCTTTCAAGGCCTGGGTCGAGGGGAAGCTCCAGAGGACCATGGTCCCCATGACCGTCTGGACGAGGGAGGGATGGAAGGTCTCCGACCACGACGAGCAACCCCGCCCCGACACCTCCCTGGAGGCCCTGGCCAAGCTCCGCCCTGCCTTCCGCCCCGGGGGGCGCGTCACGGCGGGGAACTCCTCGGGCCTGAACGACGGAGCGGCCGGGGTTCTTCTCATGAGCGAGGAGAAGGCCAGAGAGCTGGGGGTGCGGCCCAAGATGCGGCTGGTGGCCTACGCCTATGCCGGGGTAAAGCCAGAGCTCATGGGGCTCGGACCCATCCCGGCCACGGAGAAGGCCCTGAAGATAGCCGGCCTCTCCTTCGATGACCTCGGGATCATCGAGATCAACGAGGCCTTCGCCGTGCAGGTCCTGGTCTTCATGAAACACTTCGGGATGAAAATCCCCGATGATCCCCGCCTCAACCCGTGGGGAGGGGCTATAGCCTTCGGACACCCCCTGGCGAGCTCTGGGGCGAGGCTCATGGCCCAGCTCGCGGAGGAGTTCGCCGAGCGGCCGGATGTGAGGTACGGGCTGACCACCATGTGCGTAGGCCTGGGCATGGGCGGCTCGGTCATATGGGAGAACCTCCAGCGCTCGGAGCCCCGGTAGGGCGGTAGGTGAGGAGGTGTGAGGTGGCAGAGGCAGTCACGCGGGTTCACGTCAACTTCTACTCAAGTCCGAGGGCAGGGAAGCTGGCCATCCTCACCCTGGACAACGGGGAGGATTACCGCAAACCCAATACCCTCTCCATGCAGACCCTGGAGAGCCTGGAGGCGGCCCTGGCCAAAGTGGATGCCGAGGGGGACGTGAGGGGTCTTCTCCTCACGGGCAAGCCCTTCGGGTTCGCCGCCGGAGCCGACATCAACATGCTGGCCTCCGTTACGGACCGCGCTCTCGCAGCGGAGGCGGCCCGCCGCGGCCACCAGGTGCTCCGGCGGCTCCGGGAAGCGCCCTACCCCACCCTGGCCGCAGTGAACGGGGTCTGTCTAGGAGGAGGGCTGGAGGTGGCCCTCTGGTGCCAGTACCGCACCCTCGTGGAGGGCACCCGCCACATCGGGTTCCCCGAGGTCTTCCTGAACATCCTGCCGGGATGGGGAGGCACCCAACTCACCCCCAGACTCGTCGGGGTAGAGAGGGCCATCATCCTCATCGTGGAGAACCCCCTGCAGCAGAACCGTCTCATCGACGCCACTCAGGCGCTCGAGATGGGCCTAGTGGACCGGGTTCTTCCCGCCGTGGAGTTCCTCGACGACTCCCTCTCCTTCCTGGAAGAGCTGGTCACCGGAGAGGCAGAGGTGGAGAGGAAACCCCCGGAGCTCGAGGGCGCCGCGCGGCTCGTGAGTGAGGCGAGGGGGAGGGTGGACTCGAGGGTCCACGGGGCCGCCCTTGCCCCTTACAGAGCCCTCGAGCTCATCCTCGCCACCGCCGAGAGGGAGCTGGAAGAGGGGCTCGCCCTGGAGGCCGAAGCCCTGGCCGACCTCGTAGTGAGCCGCCAGGCCAAGGCGAGTTTCTACTCCTTCGACCTGGTGAACAGGAGAGCCAAGAGGATACCGGGCCGGCCTGAGGTTCCCCCCAAGCCCGTGAAGAAAGTTGGGGTCGTGGGGGCCGGCCTCATGGGCTCCCAGATAGCTAGCCTCTTTGTACGCCGCCTCCAGGTCCCTGTGGTGATGAAGGATGTCGACCTGGAGTTGGCGGAGAGGGGGGCTTCCAGGGTGAGGCGGGACCTGGAGGAGCAGGTCGCACGGGGCAGACTCGACCCGGGAAAGGCAAGGTTCCTCGCGGGCATAGTCAGGCCCACCGATTCCTACTCCGACTTCGCCGATGCGGACCTCGTGATCGAGGCCGTCCTCGAGGACATGGACCTCAAGAAGAGGGTGTTCAGGGAAGTCGAGGAGGTGGTGAGCTCCGAGGCCGTGCTCGCCACCAACACCTCCTCTCTCTCGGTCACGGAGATGGCCTCTGCCCTAGAGCACCCCGAAAGGGTGGTGGGGATCCACTTCTTTAACCCCGTCCACGTCATGCCCCTGGTGGAGGTGATAAGGGGGGAGGCCACCGACGACCTCGCCATGGCCACGGCCTTCTGGCTCACTGAGAAGTTGGGTAAGACGGGGGTGCCTGTAGGAGACGCCCCTGCCTTCGTGGTCAACCGAGTCCTCACCGCTTTCATGGGGGTGGCCGTGGAGGCCGCCGACTCCGGTACGCCCTTCCACGAAGTGGACGAGGCCCTCCTCTCCCTCGGCATCCCCATGGCTCCCTTCGACCTCCTCGGCCTAGTCGGGCCGGGGGTCGCGTATCACGTTGGGGAGCTCCTCCACCGGGCCTGGCCCGATCGGTTCCCCATCTCGGAGAACCTAAGGCGCCTGGCGGAGTCGCGTAAACCTGGCGTGTATCGGTGGGTGAACGGAAGGAAAGAGGTGGACCCAGAGGTGGACGCCTTCTGGCAGAAGGGAGAAAGATCCTGGAGCCGGGAGGAGATCGTCGAGAGGGCCCTTGAGAGGGTGGCGAGGGAGGTCGCCCTCATCCTGGAGGAAGGAGTGGCTAGCGCTCCGGAGGATGTGGATACGTGCATGATCCTAGGGGCGGGATGGCCCTTCTTCATGGGAGGGATCACGCCCTACCTGGACGAGACAGGCGTCTCCGAAAGGGTGCTCGGACGGAGGTTCCGTCCGCACTAGGGGGAACCCCAGACCCTCGCCCCCAACCGCGCGAAGGCCGGAGGGCTCTGCCGGCAAATTTTCATGAGGGTGTTCCACCTCTCTGGCCCGGTAGGTGGGAGCTGGATGGACGAGAGGGTTCTGGAGAGGCTCATAGGGGTGTCGGCCCTGCTGGGGCTGGTGGCCGCCCTCGGTCTGGTGTACGCGCTAAAGCGACCGGCACGGCCTGCCTCGAGTGCGGCCGGGCCCGCGGGCGCGGTCCTTACCCCCGGCTCACCCCAGGAGCCAGGAGCCGCCAGCGCAGGCGGAGCCGAGGGAACCGGTCTCGCCGGGGGCCAGGCCCGGGGAGGCGGGGTGGGAAGAATGCAGGGGAGGACATCCTCTTCAGGGGTGAGCACGGGAACCGTTGTGGTGGGCGCCATCTTCACGGAGAGCGGAGCCCTCGACCTCAAGCCCGCCGAGGACTCGGTGAGGGCCTATTTCAACCTGGTGAACGAGGCAGGTGGGGTTTACGGGCGGAAGATACAGCTCGTCTCCTGCGACGACGGCTTCGACGCCACCCGTGGCAAGCAGTGCACAAGGCGCCTTGTGGAGCAGGACAAGGTCTTCGCCATAGTCGGCTGGCTCGCCCCCAATACCGAGCCTGAGGCCACTCCCTATTTTGTCCAGGCGGGAGTTCCTGTCGTCGGAGGGCTCGGCGTTCCCCAGCAGTTCACCTCGAACCTGGTCTTCCCCACCATGTCCAACCTGGTCCATGCCGCCGGGGCCGTGGTGAGATTTGGAGCTCAGGAGGGGACGAAAAGACCCGCCGTGGTCATCGCCGACCTCCCCTACGCCCCCGAGATCAAGAAGGCCATGGAGGTAGCCTTCGCCCGCTACGGGATGACCCCCACCGACGTGGACATCGTCTCTACCACCCATCCCGACTACACTCCCTACGTCGTGAAGTGGCGGATGCACGGAGCGGACTCGGTCTGGCCGATGACGGACCCCATGAGCATCGTCCGAGTGATCCAGGCTGTAAAGAGGCAGAACTGGACCGTCCCCATCTACGGCCCCGGCCTCGGCGACACCCAGGTGGTCCAGGCCCTCGGCCCAGCCATGCTGGAGGGGGCCATAAGCTTCGAGAGCCATCTGGTCTTCGATGCTCGCCCCACCCACCCTGGCCTCAATCGCTATGTCTCGGCCATGCGACGCTACTTTCCCCAAGATCACCTGGTCTCCTGGGCCGAGATCAGCTGGGACGCGGCCAAGGTGTTCGTGGAGGGGCTTCGGAGGGCGGGTCCGAACCCGAGCCGCGAGGCCCTCGTGAACGCCCTGAACACCCTCACCGACTTCGAAGTTGACCTCGGACCTCCTCACACCTACCGCCCCGGTCCCCACGACCCCCTGCGTTGCGTGGACGTCATACGCTTCAAAGACGGCCGCTTCCGCCCCCTCTACCGCCGCTGGCAATGCTGGGACTGGGACGAGAAGGCCTTCTTCCCGGTTCCCAGGGAAGGCCCCCTGATACCTGGGTAGGCGAGCAGAAGAGGATTCTTTCCTCGAACCCTCCATCACGAGGAGACCCCTTGCCCCTCGGAGGGACAGCCCAGTAGGCTGCGGTCGTGTTGACCGGGGGGTCGGTTCTCCCTCCCTCCGGGGCCGGTAAAAGGGGGTGGAGCATGAAGGGCGCGGATCTGCTGGTGGAGTGCTTGCGGAGGGAAGGGGTTCGCTACGTGTTCGGCGTTCCCGGAGCCCAGCCCATAGGCTTGACCGATGCCCTCCTCCGCCAGGAAGGGATCGAGTTCATCCTCACCCGGCACGAGCAGGCCGCAGCCCATATGGCCGACGCCTGGGCCAGGGTGACGGGTAGGCCCGCCGCCTGTCTTGGGACCGTGGGGCCGGGCGCCACGGACCTCGTCCCGGGGGTCGCGACCGCGTGGGCCGACTCGTCCCCCATGCTCGTCCTCACGGCCCAGGTTCCGTCCACGAGGGCCTACCCCCACCACGGGTCCCAGCAGGAACTCGATCAGCACCGGCTCTTCTCCCCCATAACCAAGTTCAGCGCCGTGGTGAACCACGTATCCCGCATACCGGAGCTGGTGAGAGCGGCTCTCAGGTCTGCCCTTTCGGGCAGGCCCGGCCCGGCCCATCTCGACCTCCCAGCCGACATCCTCTTCCAGGAGGTCGAGGTGGATCCTGCCCTCATTTGGGAACCGAGGCAGACCAGGGCAGAGCATGCCGGAGGCCTCAGCCCGGATGACCTTGAGACCATGGCCCGCCTCCTGGTCGAGGCCGAGCGCCCCCTCATCTACCTGGGCAAGGGTGTCCTCAGGGCGGGAGCCTGGGGAGAGGCGAGGTCCCTCGCCGAGCACCTTGGCGCTGCCGTCACCACCACCGTGGGGGCGAGGGGCGCCATCCCCGACGACCACCCCCAGGCCCTTGTGGCCATGGGTTACGGTGCCATGGCCGCCCAGGCCGATGCCGACGTCGTACTTGCTGTCGGAACCCGCTTCGGGGAGCTTGCCTTCTGGGGGAGGCCTCCGGCCTGGGCCGAGCGGGGAACCCAGAAAATCTTGCAGATAGACGCGGACCCCTCCTCCATCGGCCTGAACGTCCCGGTTCACCTGGGGGCCGTGGCTGACGCCAGGGTGGCCCTGGCCCAGCTCGTGGAGGCCGTGAGGGAGCTGGTTCCGCGCCGAGATCCCCACCCGAGGCTCGCCGAGTACCGGGCGGCTCAGGAGAGCTGGCTCGCCGGGTTCGAGCCGGATGCCAGCTCCGAGCGCGTCCCCATACACCCCCTCAGGCTGGTCCGAGAAGCCCGCGAGTTCTTCCCGCGGGAGGCCTTCGTGGTGGTGGATGGAGGGAACACTGGGGTCTGGGCGAGCTATCTCACCCGGATCTACGAGCCCAGGACCTTTCTCTGGGCGGGGAACATGGGACACCTGGGCGCAGGGCTTCCCTTCGCTCTCGCGGCCAAGCTCGCCCATCCCGAAAGACACGTCTTCATCCTCCACGGGGACGGCGCCTTCATGTTCCTCCCCCAGGAGCTGGAGACAGCAAGGCGGCTCGGGCTTGCCGTGGTGGACATCATCTTTAACGACCGGGCCTTCGGGATGATCAAGTCTGGCCAGAGGCTTGCCTGCGAAGGAAGGCACGTGGGGGTGGACTTCTTCGACGTGAGATACGACCGGCTGGCCGAGGCCATGGGTTGCTACGGGGAGAGGATCGCCCACCCCGATGAGATAGGCCCGGCCCTAAAAAGGGCGGTCGACTCCGGCCTTCCCGCCGTTCTGGACGTGCTGGTGGACGAGGAAGTCATGCTGACCGCTCCGGATACTGTCACCCTAGCCGACCTCTGGCTCGAGGGCTGCAACCTTTAGCAGGTTCCCGAAAGAAGGGAGCCCCGGGAAAGGAGGGTGATCTTGGCCAGGTACAGGTTCTTAAGCCGCGAGTACATCGAGGAGGCGGCCCGCAGGACCCGGGAGAGCACCGAGTACCAGGAGGCAGCCAAGGGCTTCGACGATACCGTCTGCTTTGTGGTGGAGCCGGAGCCGGCCAAGGGGATAACCGAAAAGTACGTTGCGGGAATGGACCTGCCCTCGGCAACGGAGGTCTGGGTGGGGGAGGAGAGGCCTGCCGGCTTCACTTTCTCCGCCCCATACGGGGTATACGTGGAGATCATGACGGGGAAGCTGGATCCGGTGAGGGCCCTCACCACTAGAAAACTCCGGGTCTCAGGGTCCATGCCGAAGCTCCTCAGGTACGTCAAGGGAACCCAGGCCTGGATCAAGGTACTTCAGGAGATCCCCACCGAGTTCGAGGGGGAGTACGCCGACCGAAGCTTCGGGGAGTGAACCTTGCGCGCCCTGGTTTACCTTGAGCCGGGCAAGGTCCAGGTGAGGGAGGTCCCGGAGCCCTCCCCCGGCCCAGGAGAGATTCTGGTCAGGGTGGCCTCCTGCGGGATCTGCGGCTCCGATGTCCATGGCTATCGCTCGGGGATCATCGCCCCCGGATGCGTCATGGGGCACGAGTACGCGGGGTGGGTGGAAGGGCTTGGAGAGGGAGTGGAGGCACCCTCCCCGGGCACCCTGGTGGCGGGAAACAGCGTCCTCTCCTGCGGCCAGTGCAGCTGGTGCCGTAGGGGCCAGGAGAACTTCTGCAATGACCTTCGCCTCCTCGGGGTGAGCGCGGATGGAGCCTTCGCCCCTCTGGTCGCCGTCCCCGCCTCCTCGGTGGTGGCCGCCCCCGGCGCGGACCCCAGGATCCTCTGCCTGGCCGAGCCCCTGGCCACGGCGGTCAGGGCCGTTCGGTCCGCCCCCGTCTTTCCCGGCGAGGCCGTTCTCGTAACGGGGGGAGGACCCATAGGCCTCCTCTGTCTTGCCCTGCTGAGAGCCATGGGAGCCGCTCCCGTGGTGGTCTCAGAGCCAAGGGAAGCGAGGCAGGAGGCGGCCCTCGCCCTCGGCGCCGACGCCGTCCTCGACCCCAGAAGACAAAGTCTAGCCACCTATGCCTCCTCCCTGCCTTCAGGAGGCTTCGCGCGCGTCCTTGAGTGCTCTGGGACCCCCGGCGCCCTGGAGGAGGCCACAGGCCTCCTTCGCCCCGGCGGGACCCTAACCCTGGTGGGTCTCTGCGAGGAACCCGTCCCCACGGACTTCCTCGGGATCATCTCGAGGGAGCTCCGCCTCACCTCGGCTTACCTCAACGCTTCTGACGACTTCGAGGTAGCCATCGCCCTCCTCACCTCCGGCAGGCTCCAGGTGGAGACCATCATCCACCTCGAAGTCGGCCTGGAGGAGATCCCGGACCTCCTCGAGGAGTTGGCGGAGGGTAGAGGGCGGGGCGGGGCAGCAGCCAAGGTCCTGGTGAGGCCGGCCTGAGAGGCTCCGCTCAGGGCAGGCTCAGAAGCCCGCGGGCCCTTTTAGGGCCCCCTGAGAGAGGGTCGAGGGCTCCCATCCCCCTTTACGGACCACTAAAAACCGTATGCGGTGGTGGACTTTCTCTCGAACCTCGGGTCGAGGATGACGTTTATGCAGGCGGGCACCCCGGACTCGGCAGCCCTCTCGAGGGCAGGCCGGATCTGGGAGGGCTCCTCCACCCTCTCCCCGTATCCGCCAAGGGCCTCCACGAGCTTCTCGTAAGGCCTCTGGCCGAGGAAGGCGGCGGGCATCCTCTCCTCCCCGTAGAGGGCCTTCTGAAGGACCTTTATCTGACCCCAGGCCCCGTCATTCCCGATCACGCCTATGAACGGAATCCTGTGGCGGACAGCGGTGTCATACTCCATGGCGTTCAGCCCAAAGCTCCCGTCTCCGAAGACCACCACCACCTGCTTTTCCGGCTTCGCGAGCTTGGCAGCGATGGCAAAGGGCGCGCCCACCCCGAGGCAGCCCATGGGGCCCGGGTCCAGCCAGTGGCCGGGGGCGCGGGCGTGGACGAAACCCGAGGTTATGGCGACGATGTCGCCGCCGTCACCCACAACTATGGCGTCTGGGTCGAGGAAGTCCCTGACCTCCTTTGCGAAGCGAAGCGGGTGGATGGGTACCTGATCGGTGGAGGCCGCCCTCTCCCTCTCCTCCCGGAGCCTCCCCTCCTCCTGCCGTAGGGAGTCGGTCCAGACGGGCTCAGCCACCCGCCCGAACTTCCCCGCCCGCTCCAGGAGAGCCCGGAGGAAGAGTTTCAGGTCGGCAACGACCCCGAGCTCCACAGGGCGGTTCTTCCCTATCGCCGCGGGGTCCACGTCCACCTGGATCACCTTGAGCTCCGGGTTGAAGCCCCTTCGCCCATACCCGAGGCGGAAGTCGAAGTCCACCCCGAGGGCGAGGAGGACCTCCGCCTCCCCGAGCGCCCTTTTCCGGGTTAGGTTGAAGAAATAGGGGTTGTCGGGGGGGAGGCACCCCCTCCCCAGACCATTCAGATAGACAGGGCACCTCAGGGTCTCAGCGAGGTGGGCCAGCTCCGTCTCGGCCCCACTCCACCTCACCCCCCCGCCCGCGAGGATCGCCACCCTCTCACTCCCAGCCAGGATGGCCGCGGCTGCGTCCACCGCGTCGGGGTCCGGGCCCGGCCGGTGGGTAGGGCGGTAGCCGATAGGTACCTCTAGCTCGGCCTGCCCAAGGAGCACGTCCATGGGGAGTTCCAAGAGGACCGGGCCTCCCCGAAGGGACGTAGCCTGGCGGAAGGCGGCAGCCACATACTCCGGGATCCTCTTCGTCTCGAGGACCGTGCCGCTCCAGCGGGTGATGCACGCCGTCAACCTGGTGTGGTCCATTTCCTGCAGGTCACCCATCTCCCAGGTGGAGATGGGAGAGCGTCCCGCCAGCACCACCACCGGCGCACATGCGTAGTAGGCATTGGCGATGCCGGTCACAGCGTCTGTCACCCCCGGCCCGGCCGTGACAGCGCAGACCCCCGGCTTCCCTGTGACCCGAGCCCATCCATCAGCCATGTGGGCCGCGGCCTGCTCGTGGCGGACGTCCACCACCCGGATCCCAACGTCGAGGCAACCGTCGAAGATGGGCGCGATGTGGCCCCCGGTGAGGGTGAAGAGGTGGGTAACCCCCTCCCTGGCCAGCACCTCCGCAACAAGCCTTCCTCCGTGAAATACCTCCCCCATCTCACCTCCTCCGTTCCCCTAGTCGGCCCCGGCAGGGTTCTCCCAGGGATCCCTGAGCGGGCCGAGGGGGAGTCGATACGAGAGAAGACGGGCCGAGTCTCGGACCCTCTCAAAACCCATGGCCTCGTACAGCCTGCGCGCCGAGATCATCCAGGGCATGGTGTTCAGGGTGAGAAGGGTCTTCCCCGCCCGCCTCGCCTCCTCCAGACAGGCCTCCACAAGCCTCCGACCCACCCCCCGCCTCCTCTCCCCCGGGTGCACCCCCAGCATCCTCATGTGGGCCTCCCCGGGGAACAGGGGCCGCCTCGATCCAGAGATTCTCTTCTCCAGCTCCAAGGTGACAGACCCGAGTATCCTCCCGCCCTCCACAGCCACGAGGACCAGGGCCCTCTCGGCTCTCCCCGAAACATCGGCTATCTCCGCGAGATACCGCTCCCAGCCCTCATCGCCCGGGACGGCGAACTCCTGATAAGCGAGGGCTGTAACCCTGCCCGCCTCCTCGTACTCCTCTGGCCTTACCCTCCTCACCTCCACGGGCGCGAGGATCTTACCAGGGACCGAGCGGGCCCTCGAGCTCCGGCAGGGAAACCCCTCCGACCCGCACCGCGTTCCGGCCGCAGCCTGGCCGTTCCCGGCGCCGTGTTATAAAGGCCCGCCGAGGAAGGAAGAGGAAGGAGGTTGTCTTGGCCAGGCTCGTGAGACATGACAGGAACCGCCCCTACATCCTCCAGGAAGGCGAGGTGAGCTTCCCCCTCGCCCTCTGCGCCTGCGGTCTCTCCCAGAACAAACCCTTCTGCGATGGGTCCCACAGGAGGACCAATGACGAAGAGCCCGACTCCGTCTACATCTACGACACCCAGAGCCGGGTGAAGGTGGAGACCTTCTACCCCAGACCGGAGTAGCAGCTCGCGTCCCGCGCGCCCAGGGACTCTGGCCCGACGTCCCGGCAGGCGGGACCTCGTCTCCTTGACCGGGTGGACGATAAAACCTACTATCGCTGCGGCACCGCTCCGGGGGCGGGGAAGGAGGGGTCATGAAAAGAGCGCTCCTCAGCACTGTCTGTCTTTCCGCGTTGGTGCTCTCTCTGGGTGCGCCCGCCGCGGCCGTGCAGTACGGAGAACCCGACAGCAGCGGTCACCCCTATGTTGGTCTGGTAGTCTTCTACGACCAGAACTGGGTCCCGCTATGGCGGTGCACCGGTTCCCTCGTCGCCCCTACGGTCCTCCTCACGGCCGGGCACTGCACGGGTTTCGACCCGGAGGCCGAGGTGACGCCTGCTCACGCTCAGGTCTGGTTCGACCCAGGGCCGATAGCAGTGGACTCCGACCATTGGAGCCCGGGGCAAGCTTGCGACGGCGACGAAACAGGGTACCCCTGCGCCGGCGGTTACAAAGGGACGCCCCAGCCACACCCCGACTGGACCGGTTACCTCACCCTCCCCAACACCCACGACGTGGGCGTAGTGATTCTGCAAACCGAACTCTCCGGACCCTATGGCCTGCTGGCCCCCGAGGGCTACCTCGATGATCTGGCTCGGGCCCGGGGGCGCAAGGACACCAAGTTCGCGGTGGTCGGGTACGGGCTTCAGCTGGTGAGGCCCGTCCTTGAGGGAGAGAGGACCCGGTACGTGGCCACGGTCAGCCTGGTGGAGCTGGCAAGCGCCCTCAGCGGGGACTATAACCTCCACTACACGAACAGCCCCGGCAAGGGAGTGGGGCCTGGCGGCACGTGCTTCGGAGACTCGGGAGGACCCGTCCTCCACCGAACTTCCGACGGGAGCGAGGTGATCGTCGGCGTGAACTCTTTCGTCCTGAACGCCAACTGCAAGGGGGCAGCTTACGCGTACAGAACGGACATAGAGGACTCCCTTTCTTTCCTGGCCGGCTTCGGCGTGACGCCCCCTGGTTGATGCGTCGGAGCGGAGCTGGTAAGAGGCGGGCTCTAAAGGGGGAGCCTCCTCCGCCTTACCAGCCTCCTGAAGGCCTCCGCGTACGCCACCCCGGCCTCGCGGCCCTGGGTCCGGGCCCAGGCCTTCACCATCTCCCTGAACCCGGCCCCTGACTCCATTCCCTGGCTCGCGTGCTTGGAGAGGGCCTCCATCTTGGTCTCGATGGTCTCGCCAATGTCGACCCTGTGGTCGGGGTCGAGTGCGGGAGAGAGCCACACCTCGTCCACCTCGTGGGGCTCGAGATGGGAGAGCTCCTCGCAGAAGAAGTGAGGGTTCCCCGCAGGTATGGCTATGGCGTCTAGACAGGCTTGCCCCACCATCCGGTGGTCCCTGTGGTTTATGTAGCTCCCGATGAACCAGACCCTGGGGTCAGGACAGAGGACCAGCTCCGGCCGGACCTCCCGGACGGCCCTCACTATTTCCCTCCTGAGCTCGGGGGTATCCTCTACCTCGCCGTCGGTAAAACCCAGGCTCCTCCAGCCGGCCAGCCCGAGAACTCTGGCGGCCTCGGCCTGCTCCTCCCATCTCACCCTGGCGAGGGCTTCCCCGCCCAGCTCCCGCCGGTCGCTCCCCTTGGACCCATCGGTCACGATCACGAGGTGGACTCGCCATCCCTCCCTGGCCAGCCTGGCTAGGGTCCCACCCGCTGCGATCTCGGCATCGTCCGGGTGGGCATATATCGCCATGGCCACCCGTCTCAGATCCATCATCCCCAGCCGGCTTCTGTCTCACCCCTCACTCGGCTCCCGGCCGCCCGGAGCCCCCGCCTCCAACCACCGAAGCAGGGTCCTCACCCCCACCCCAGTCCCACCCTTGGGCAGGTAGAACTCATCCTTCTCGCTGCGGGCAGGGCCCGCTATGTCCAGGTGGGCCCAGGGGGTGTCACCCACGAACTCCTTGAGGAAAAGACCCCCTATGATGGCCCCCCCATACCGGCCCTCCCCAATGTTCTTGAGGTCAGCCACCTCGCTTTCAAGCTCCTTGGCGTAGTCGGGGTAGAGGGGAAGCTCCCAGACCCTCTCCCCCTCAAGCTTGGACGCCTCCTTGATGGCCTCCACCAGCCTCGGATCGTTCCCCATGAGCCCTGCCGCCTTCACCCCCAGGGCCACCATACAGGCCCCGGTGAGGGTGGCCAGGTCCACCAGGGCATGGGGGGATTCCTCAACCGCCCAGGAAAGCCCGTCTGCCAGAACCAGCCTCCCCTCGGCATCCGTGTTCAGGACTTCCACGGTCTTGCCGTTTCTCATCTTGAGAACATCCCCTGGGCGAATGGCCTTACCCGACGGCATGTTCTCCGCGGCGCAGATTATCCCCCGGACCGCCACCCGCACCCCCAGCTCCCTCAGGACCGAGAGAACGGCAATGACGGCAGCCCCTCCTGACATGTCCGTCTTCATGGTCGCCATGCCCTCTGAGGTCTTGAGGGAAAGGCCGCCGGAGTCAAAGGTGATTCCCTTGCCCACGAGAGCTACCCTCCCGGTGGCACCCTCGGGCTCGTAGCGCATCTCGACCAGCCGCGGGCCCCGCTCGGAACCCCTCCCAACACCCAGCAGCCCCCCGAACCCACCCGCTTCCAGGTCCCCCTCCTCGAGCACCCGGACGGCTAGCCCCGCCCTTTCCCCCACCCCTCGAGCCACCTCCGCAAGATCGGCAGGGGCCTTGGCCAGAGAGGGCTCGTTCACGAGGTCCCGAGCGAGGTAGGTGGCGCGGGAATATATGCTGCCCCTTCTGGAACCTTCCTCCACTGCGGTCCTGTCCAGGCTCCCCGCAAGGAGCACCACCTGCTCCACCCTGGGGGCGGGCTCAGCCGTCCTGTACTTCTCGAACCGGTACGACCCGAGCTCGAATCCCTCCACCGCCGCCCAGGCGGACTCCCTCCCGTCAGACAGGGCCTCCAGGAACGCGAGGACCACCTTCCTCGCCTTCCCCGCCCTCCTCGCCACCACGCTCGCGGCCTTCCTCACCGCCTCCCCGTCCACCTTCTCCTTATCCCCCAGGGCGACTGCCAGGACCTGCCGGGAGGGCAGGCGACCGACAGAGGGGACGAGAAGGGCGTCCCCCAACTCGCCCTTGAGCCTCTGCTCCTCCATGAGTTCCCCGAGACGCAGACCGAGGGCTTCCTCCACCTCCCTCGCCCCAGGCCCGGCCTCCCCGCCGCGGAAGACGCCCACGGCCAGAAGATCGGCGGCCACATCCCGCACGGATCCTGCCCCGACCACGTACTCGGCCATTCCGCCCCTCCTGTCCGAAGGTAACCCCGATGAGAAGCGCCTGCCGGCCGCCTCCCGGGCTACGCGCTCCCCTGCCCCCGACCCCCGCTACCGAGGGGTCCCCCGGGCGGAAAGACCTTCCCGGGGTTGGCCAGCCCCTCCGGGTCGAACGCACCCTTCACCCTGGCGAGGCAGACGAGGTCCTCGCGGCTGAAGACAAGGGACATGAACTCTCTTTTCTCTAGGCCGATTCCGTGCTCCCCCGAGAGGGCGCCCCCCGCCTCCACAGCAGCCCTCATTATCTCCTCCCCCACGCGGGCCACCCTCTCCCAGACCCCCGGCGTCGCCCCGTCGAATAGGAGGATGGGGTGGAGGTTACCGTCACCGGCGTGGAAGTTGTTCACCACCTCGAGGCCCTCGGCCCGGGCCGCCTCCAGGATCTTTTCAAGAACATCGGGCATGCGCGTCCTCGGCACCACCACGTCGTGGAGGTAGTGATTCGGCCGGATCCGGGTGATGGTACCGAAGCTCATCTTCCTCCCCCGCCAGAGAGCCTCCCTCTCCTCTTCCGAGCGGGCAGTCCGCACCTCCGCCGCCCTGGCACCCAGGATCTCAAGCACCCGAGCAGCCCCTTCCTCGACCTCCCCTTCCTCACCGGCCAGCTCCACGAGGACCACGGCCTCGGCCCAGGTGGGGTAGCCGCAGGACGAGTACTCCTCCACCGCCAGAACTATCCCCCTGTCCATGATCTCCATAGCCGAGGGGATAACGCCCGAGGCTATCACCGCCGATACCGCCTCCGCCGCTTCCCTCACGCCCTCGAAGGCAGCCAGGTAAGTGAGGACCCGCCTGGGTGCTGGAACTAGGCGAACGAGGATGGCCGTGATCACGCCGAGCGTTCCCTCAGAGCCGACGGCAAGGGAGCGGAGGTCAGGTCCGGGCAGAGCAGGGGCCTCCCCCCCAAGGAGCACAACCTCACCCCCGGGGAGGACCATCTCCACGGCAAGCACATGGGAGGAGGTAGCGCCCGCGGCGAGGCAGTGGGCTCCCCCGGCATTGTGGGCCACGTTACCACCCACCGTCGAGACAGGACCCGAGGAGGGATCTGGCGCGAAGGCCAGCCCGTACCGCGAGGCGACCTCAGAGAGGGCGGCGCCCGTCACCCCCGGCTCCACCCACGCCGTCCTCTCCTCCGCTCTCACCTCCAGGACCCTCCGCATCCGCGATGTGCTCACCACGACCGAACCCTCCGCAGGCACAGCGCCTCCCGAAAGCGACGTACCCGCACCCCTCGGCGTGAAGGGCACCCCGTAGCGGCTGGCCAGCTCCAGGGTGATCCGGACATCCTCTCTCTCCTCGGCCAGGACCACGGCACCGGCCCTTCCTGCCAGGGGGCTGGCGTCGCGGGAGTAGGGGAGGAGAGAAGCGGGGGAGGTAAGGACCTTTTCCGGCCCCAGACGGGCCTTGAGCTCCCTCACCAGCCCGGCCAGGTTCCCCTCCCTCACTCCCCTTCCCTTCCAGCCTGCCGAACTGCGGCACCTCTTCTCGCCCAGAGGAAAAAGGCGAGGGTGAGGAGGGCCACACCCACAATCCAGGCCCCGAGCTCAAGCCAGACCCCGCTCCCGAAAAGCCCCCCTCTTTTACCCCTCGCGAACTCCCACGTGCCGAGCCAGGAGGTCCAGCGCGGCAGGAGAGCCAGGTGAACCGCGATGGCCAGGATCAGGGAGACAAGGAAGAGCCTCCGCGACCCCACCCTTCCCACCCCGTGGCCCAGAAAGTACCCGGCCAGGTAAGGAACGGGATAGAGGAGGAAGAGCGCCCAGGGCAACCAGCCGGGAACCATCTCCTCGGCCACCACGTAGGCCCACATCCAATCCGGGTTCCGCAGGTAGAAGAAGACGGCAGCGGCGAGGACCGAGAGGGAAGCGAAGAGACCGCCCCAGAACGCCCTCTGACGGATGGCACCAATCTTGGGGTGGGCAGCCAGTGCAAAAAACGAGCCCAGCAAGAAGAGAAGGTAGGGGTCGGAGAAGAAGGTAGCCCTGGCCATGGCGGAACCAGTCTAACCCCTCCCCTCCTCTTCGGAGAAAACGAGCACCCGGAGGCCGGGCCAGGTACATTTAGCAGACGCACAAGCTGAGCAGGCCAGCTCGTCAAGGGAGGCAAGTGGAGAGGGAGGTGGAGCACACCGGCGAAGGGGTCGAGAGCGGAAGGGCCCCGACCCACACCTCGCCCGACCTCGTAGCCTTCAGGAGGGCCCTGGAGGAGAGGGTCTCATCCTCCCCCCTCCTCAGCTGGCTCGGGGTGGCAGTCCAGAGCGTCTCCAGGGGCGAGGTGGTCCTCGCCCTCGAGATCAAGCCCCACCACCTCAACCTCCAGGGCATCCTGCACGGTGGCGTCACGGCTACCCTGCTCGACACGGCCATGGGAATGGCCCTCAGGTCCGCGTCCCAGCGGCGGTTCCGCACGGTCCAGATGAGCCTCAGCTACCTCCGGCCCGCCTCCGAGGGGCGAGTCCTCGCGCACGGCAGGGCCGTCTTCCTGGGCAGGAGCCTGGCGCACGCCGAGGCCGAGCTCACCGAGGCCGCGGGCCGCCAAATTGCTCGGGCAACGGGAACCTTTGCCCTCGTCCGTGAGGAGGGAGTCAAGTAGAAGGGGTCTCTCCAGAGCCGTCTTTGGGAGGCAGGCTCGGGCCGGGATGGACACCCTTGGGGAGCGGGACATGAGCGGCATATCAACTGAGAAAGAGGACCCTGCGAGGAAGCCTGGAACGGCCAGACAAAGGGCCCTCGAGATCCTCGCCCGCCTTGAAAGGGCCTACCCCGAAGCACGTATATCCCTACAGTTCGCCGACCCCTACCAGCTCTTGGTAGCCGTGGTTCTCTCGGCCCAGTGCTCCGACGCCATGGTGAACCGGGTCACGCCCCCTCTCTTCCGGCGCTTCCCCACCCCGCACGACCTCGCTCGCGCCTCCCCCTCGGACGTGGAGCCCTACATCCGCTCCCTCGGCCTCTGGAGGACCAAGGCCCGGTACCTCACCTCCTTAGCAAGGGTTCTCGTTCGGGAACACGGGGGCCGCGTCCCATCCAGCATGGAGGCCCTTCTCGCACTCCCCGGCGTGGCGCGGAAGACCGCCAACGTGGTCCTGGGGACGGCCTTCGGTGTGGTGGAGGGGATCGCGGTGGATACTCACGTGGCACGCCTCTCCCGGAGGCTCGGCCTCACTGCTTCCAGAAAGCCCCGGGAGATAGAGAAGGACCTCATGAGCCTCTTCCCACGGGAGGCGTGGTACCGGCTGACCTTCCTTTTTATCGAGCACGGGCGGGCAGTGTGCAGGAACCCCCGCCCGAGGTGCTCATCCTGCACCCTGGCCGAGCTCTGCCCTTCCCGCGTGGGAATACGGACCGGCCCTGGCTTAGACCCCGGTGGAGCCGAATCCCCCTTCTCCCCGCTCGGAAGGGGGTAGCTCCTCCACCTCCTTGAGCTCCAGACCAGCCACGGGAACAAGAACGAGCTGCGCGACCCTCTCCCCTTTTTTCACCTCCACAACCTCCTCCCTGTCCAGGTTCACCAGGGCCAACCTCACCTCTCCGCGGTAGCCGGGGTCGATGAGGCCAGGGGAATTGGCCAGGGTGAGCCCCTTTTTGGAGGCCAGTCCGCTTCTCGGCAGAACAAGGCCGGCATAACCGGGCGGGATGGCCACGGCCAGACCAGTGCCCACTATCCTCCTCTCCCCCGGCATTAGAAGCGCCCCCTCCCTCACCTTAAGGTCAAGCCCGGCATCTCCGGGGCGAGCCGGCGCGGGCACCTCCGCTTCCGGATCGAGCCTCTTCACCAGGAGCTCCGGTGGATGGGCCTGACTCATCCCGCTTCCTTCTCAAGCCTCCTCCGGACCCCAACAGGATCCCCCATCAGGAGCAGCCGCTGGTGGTGCCGCAGTACTCGCAGACGAAGCAGGACCCGGAGGGTCGCATCCTCACTCCACACGTGTAGCAGTAGGGCGCGTCGTAGCCTCCGGGACCGGCCTGGCTCTCCTGACCCGCGAGGGTCGCTACGGACGCGAGCCCCTCCAGGGCTTCACCTCGAGCTTCCTCCGCCGGGGACCCGGGCTGGCGCAGCCCCCCGGCCAAGACCGGCCGACCCTCGGAGGAACCTAGGTTCCTCGGGGAGGAACCCGCCGGGCCGGAGGTGCCCCGGTCCTCGCCTGTGGAGGGCCCCCTGCGGTGTTCCCCCTCCTCTCTTCCCAGCCTCTCCTGGGTGCCCAAGATACCCAGGGCCTCCCTCTTCTGCCTCGGGAGGTACTCCAGGGCGAGGCGCCTGAAGATGTAATCCACCACGGAGGTGGCGAAACGAACGTCCGGATCGTCCGTGACGCCCGAAGGCTCGAATCTCATGTTCACGAACTTCTCCACATAGGCCTCGAGGGGGACTCCGTACTGAAGCCCGAGGGAGACGCTTATCGCCAGGGCGTCCATCACCCCCGAGAGGGTGCTGCCCTGCTTGGCCACCTTGATGAAGATCTCCCCGAGCCCCCCCTCCGGGTACTCCCCCGCCGTCACGTACCCTTCAAGGTCCGCCACCCTAAAGGAGATGGTTCTCCCCGACCTCTTCCTTGGAAGCCTCCGCCTGACGGGGGAGGGAGGGTGAGGCCCTTCCGCCGAACCCGGCCCGCCGGAAGAACCCTCCCCTGCCAGAGGCTGGCGCGAGTCCGCGGCCGCGACGGGCGAACCGGCAAGGGCTTCCCCCTTCTGCCGTGTTCCGGAGGCCGAGGCAGCCTGAAGCGGCTGACCGAGCTTGCAGTTGTCACGGTAGATGGCGATGGCCTTAAGCCCCCTCCTCCAGGCCTCCATGAAGATCCTCTCTATCTCCTCCACCGTGGTGTCCTCAGGGACATTCACCGTCTTCGAGATGGCCCCCGAGAGCCACGGCTGCACGGCCTCCATCATCCTGATGTGACCCATGTAGTGGATGGGCCTCTCCCCGAGGGAGCAATCGAAGACGGGGTAGTGCTCGGGCTTGAGGTGGGGTGCCCCCACCACGCTGTTCCTCTCGTAGATGTAGGAAACGATCTCCTCCACCTCCCTGGGGCCATACCCCAGGGCCTTCAGGGCCCTCGGAACGGTCTGGTTCACAATCCTCATGGTCCCGCCTCCCACCAGCTTCTTCGTCTTGACCAGGGCCAAGTCGGGCTCGATCCCCGTGGTATCGCAGTCCATCATGAAGGAGATGGTCCCGGTGGGAGCGAGGAGCGTGGCCTGGGAATTCCTGAAGCCGTAGGCCTCGCCGAGCTGCAGCACCTCCTCCCAGACCCTCTCCGCTGCCTCGTAGAGATAGGCAGGGACCAGACCCCTGTCGAGTTTGGCTAGGGCATCCCGGTGCTTCCTCATCACACCCAACATGGGCTCCCGGTTCGCCTCGAACCCGCGGAAGGGGCCGAGGGCAGCTGCCATCCTCGCAGAGCAGGCGTACGCGCAGCCTGTCATGATGGCCGTGATGGCGGAGGCAAGGGCCCTCCCCTCGTCCGAGTCGTAGGGAAGGCCCAGAGCCATGAGGAGGGCTCCGAGGTTCGAGTAGCCCAAGCCGAGCTGCCGGAAGTCCCTCGCGTTCCTCTCAATCTTTTCCGTGGGGTATCCGGCGTGGTCGATGATGATCTCCTGGGCAAGGAAGACCATCTCCACGGCATGTCGGAAAGCCTCCACCTGAAACTCTCCGTCGTCCGTGAGAAACCTCATGAGGTTCAGGGAAGCCAGGTTGCAGGCGCTATTGTCTATCGACATGTATTCAGAGCACGGGTTGCTCGCGTTGATCCTGCCCGCATGCGGAATCGTGTGCCACACATTTATTGTCGTGTCGAACTGCAGACCGGGGTCCGCCGACTCCCAGGCCGCCTCGGCTATCTGCCTGAAGAGTTCCCTCGCCCTGACCCGCTTCACCACCTCCCCCGTGGTGACGGCCTTGAGCTCCCAGTCCAGGTCCTCCAGGACGGCGTGCATGAACTCATCGGTGACCCTCACGGAGTTGTTGGCGTTCTGGTACTGGATGGAATGGGAATCCTTCCCGTCCAGGCCCATGTCGAACCCGGCCTCTGCCAGGACCCTGGCTTTCCTCTCCTCCACCGCCTTGCACCAGATGAACTCCTCGATGTCGGGGTGGTCGACATTGAGGATGACCATCTTCGCAGCCCGGCGGGTCTTACCCCCGCTTTTTATGGTCCCCGCCGAGGCGTCTGCGCCCCTCATGAAGGAAACGGGGCCTGAGGCGAACCCCCCTGAGGAAAGCTTCTCTTTCGAGGAGCGGATGGTGGAAAGGTTCACTCCCGCCCCCGACCCCCCCTTGAAGATGAGGCCCTCCTCCACATACCAGTTGAGGATGGAGGCCATGGTGTCCTCCACCGCCAGGATGAAGCAGGCTGACGCCTGCGGCCTCGGCTCGACCCCGACGTTGAACCAGACGGGGGAGTTGAAGGAGGCCATCTGGTAGAGGAGGATGTGGGTGAGCTCGTCCCGGAAGGTATCCCTATCCTCCTCGGAGGCAAAATAGCCCGAGTTCCACCCCCAGGACGATAGGGTACCCACCACCCGGTCGATGAGCTGCCTGAGACTCCTCTCCCTCCGGGGGCTGCCCAGGGGGCCTCTGAAGTACTTCTGGGCCACGATGTTCGTGGCGTTCTGGCTCCAGAAAGAAGGGAACTCCACTCCTTCCTGGCGGAAGGACTCCCCCTCGGGTCCCGCAATGACGGCGTCCCTCGTCTCCCACTGCACGGTGGAATAAGGGTTAACTCCGGGGGTCGTGAAGAACCTCCTGAGCTTCAGACCTTTACCCTTTCCGGCAGGCGTCACGCTCGAATCCATTTCCCCTCCTCACCCGAGTTCTTCCCCTCCCTCACCAGGAGGGCGATTTCCCTGACGAAGTCCTCCCCAGCAGCGAAGCCCTTGTAAACGGAGGCGAAGCGTATGTAGGCCACCTCGTCCAGGGCCCTGAGCCTCTCCAGGACCCAGAGGCCGATCTCCGAGCTCCTCACCTCCTCAACACCGCGGACCCTGAGGTCTTCCTCGAGCTCATCAGCGAGGCGCTGAATCGCCTCCTCCGCAACGGGCCTGTTCTTGCAGGCCTTCCTTATGCCGGCCACCACCTTCTCCCGGTCGAAGGGCTCGGCGCGGCCGTCCCTCTTCCTCACCAGCGGTAGCGCCAGATCGGGCCTCTCAAACGTGGTGAACCGCCTGCCGCAGGAGGGACAGAGCCTCCTCCTCCTTATGGCCCTCCCTTCCTCGGCGAGCCGAGAATCGACAACCCGAGTATCAGGCGACAGGCAGTAGGGACAGCGCACGCCTCCTCCTACATCTTGATCTTACGTCAGTGTAATTGCACAACATCTTGGAGTCAACCTTCCAGGGACCGGAGGACGGCAACCACCTTCCCCAGGATCCTGGCGCCCTCCGCCGGTAGGGGCTCGTAGTTCGGGTTCTCTGCCACCAGAAGCCACCTCCCCCCTCGCCTCACCAACCTCTTCACGGTGGCCTCCTCGCCCATGAGGGCCGCGACAATGGACCCCGGGTCGGCCCCGGGCTGCTCCCGCACCACCACCAGATCTCCCTCGAATATGCCGGCCCCGACCATGGAGTCCCCCCTCACCCGGAGGGCAAAGAGCCTGCCCTCCCCCACCAGGCTCCGGGGCAGGAGGAACACGTCCTCCACCTCCTCCATGGCATAGCTGGGCGTCCCGGCGGCCACCCTCCCCACCAGGGGGACAGCTCTCGCCTCCTCCCGCGCCGCCGCCAGACCGGGCAGGGAACGGACTTCTAGGGCCCGCGGCCTGGTGGGATCGCGACGGATGTAGCCCTCCCTTACCAGGGCCGCCAGGTGGGCATGGACGCTGGAAGGAGAAGAAAGGCCCACCTCCTCCCCGATCTCCCTCACAGAAGGCGGGTAACCCTTCTCCGCGACGTGCTCCACGATGAACTGCAAGATCCGACCCCTTACCTCCCTTGGACCTGCCCGCCTACCCCGTCTTCCCGTCACGGGTCTCTCCTTTCCTCACGCCCGTCCTTTCCCTCGGAAGGGTAGGGGAGAGGAGGGACAAAATCAAACATCTGTTCGAAACCGGAGGCCGAAAACGATGCGGCCAGGCCGCCCTCCAGCCTTGGCCTCCGGGTACAGGGTGGTTGAGGCGAAGGCCCCGGTCGGACGGGCCGAGGAGAGCCCTATCCCAGGGCCGCCCTCAGCCTGGCCATGGCCTCCTCGAGCCGGGGATCGGGAACGGTTAGGGAGATCCTAAAGTACCCCTTTCCCGACTCCCCGTAACCCTCCCCGGGCGCCACCAGGACGCCTGCCTTCTCCAGCAAACGGCCGGCAAACGACTCTCCGGTCTCCCCCTCGGGCACCCGCACCCAGACGTAGAGGGAGCCCATGGGCTTCGCCACCTTAAGCCCCAGGGAGGTGAGGGTTCCCACCACCAGATCCCGGCGGCTCTGGTACCGAGAGACGAGATCGCGCAGGTGCGGCAGCCCAGCCCGCAGCCCAGCCGCACCGGCCCGGGCCACGGCCTCGAAAACCCCGGAGTCCACATTGGTCTTCACCTTGGCCAGGGCCTCCAGAGCCCATCTCGATCCGCAGGCCCAGCCCAGCCGCCACCCGGCCATGTTGCAGGTCTTGGAAAAGGAATGGAACTCTATGGCCACATCCCTGGCTCCGCGCACCTGCAGAACACTGGGGGCCACAAAGCCGTCGAAGGTGATCTCGGAATAGGCAGCATCGTGGGCCAGAAGGATCCCAAACCGCCGGCAGAAGGCGACGGCCTCTTCGAAGAATCCCAGCTCCGCCACGGCTGCCGTGGGGTTGTTGGGATAGCAGAGCCAGAGCACCCTTGCTTTCTCCAGCACCTGCCTCGGTATCTCGCCGAATCGAGGGAGGAAGCCGTCCTCCTCTCTCAAGGCAAGGTGAAACACCTCTCCTCCCGCCAGAAGGGCCCCCGCCCTGTAGACGGGGTAAGAAGGGTCCGGCACCAGGGCATAGCTTCCCGGGTCCAGGACGGCGAGGGAGAGGTGGGCTATGCCCTCCTTGGACCCTATGAGGGCCATCACCTCGGCCTCGTGGTCGAGGGAGACGCCGAAACGCCTCTCCATCCAGGCCGCCACCTCCTTCCGGAACGCCTCGCTCCCCCAGTAAGACGGGTAGCGGTGCGTGGCTGGATCCGACACGGCCTGCCTCAAGGCCTCCACTACCGGCTCGGGCGCTGGCAGGTCCGGATCGCCCACAGCCAGGGAGATGACATCCCTGCCCTCCTCCCTCGCCCTGGCCAGCCTCTTCTCAAGTCCTGCGAAGAAGTACTCGCCGAGGCCGGCTAGCCTAGCAGCCTCCCTCACCTCGCCCCCTCCGGCAGGTCGGGGCAGATGAGCCCCACCCTCTCGACCAGCTCATCCTCAAGCTCGCCGCGGAAAACCAGCTCCGAGGGGCCCTCGAGGAACGCCTCACCCCTTGGCCCCCACTCCACCACCAGCTCCCCGCCGGGGGGAGCCAGTCTCACCCTCTTCTCCTCCACAAGGCCCCGCACCGAGGCCGCGAGAGCCGCAGCCACCGCCCCGGTGCCGCAGGAGAGGGTCTCCCCCACTCCCCTCTCCCACACCCTCATCTCCAGACGGTCACCCTGCCTTGCCAGGAACTCCACATTCGTCCCGCCGGGAAAGGCCGGGTCCTTTTCCACCCTGGGTCCGAGGCTCTCCACCGCCACCATCCGAGGTGAGGAAAGGACGAAAACACAGTGGGGATTCCCGACGTCCACCACTATCCCCTCCCCGAGCTCGGGAGCGCCATCGAGTACGAAACACCCCTTCAGAAGAGGGGTGCCCATGCTCACCCGGGCGAGAAAGGGCCTGCGCGACAGAACCTCCACCCTCCTCCTTCCCGCCCTGGTCTCCACCGTAACCTCGGAGCCGGAGGCCATCCCGACCTCAAGGGCCACCTGCACGAGGCAGCGGATACCGTTCCCACACATCTCGGCGGGGGTTCCGTCGGCGTTCCAGTAGTCCATGAAAAGGGCCCCCTGCGAGCTCCCGGGCGCCACCCTTATCACGCCGTCCGCACCCACCCCGAGCTTCCTGTGGGCAAGAACGCGAACGCTTCCCGGCCCGAGCCTGAGCCGCCCCAAGGGGTCAGGTAGGAGCAGAAAGTCGTTGCCGGTCCCATGGGCCTTGAAGAACTCAATCCCCACGAGACCTCCTTGCAGCCCTCTCAAGGAAGGACTCCCTTTCCACCACCACCCTGAGGTGCTCGCCCCGGGCCACCTCACCGGCGTCGTCCCTGACAACGAAGCTGAAAAAGAGCTTCCTCCCTTCCACCCTGTTGAGATCGGCCACGGCCTCCATCTTCTGCCCCGGCACGCTGGGTGCGAGGTGCTCGAGACGCACCTCTACCCCTACGGAGGTCTCCCCGGGATTCAACCTGTTTTCCAGGGCGTTCACACAGGCCGCCTCCGCCAGACGGAGAAGGGCCGGCGTCCCCAGAACCCGAACATCCCCGCTCCCCAGAGCAAGCGCTGTGTCCCCCTCCCCCACCACCCCCTCAGCCCTCCCCGTGAGCCCAGGTCCGAGGTGGCCCATCCATCACCTCCGCTCTATCCTCCAGGGCGGCCCGGAAGAATCCGCTCTATCCTCCAGGGCGGCCCGGAAGAACCGGTAGAGGGGGTCCCGGAGCCCCTCCGGACTCTCCCCTTCAAACCAGCGGATGCGAGGGTCCCGCCTGAACCATGAGGTCTGCCTCCGGGCATACCGGAGATTCTCCCGTACCGTCTCAGCGACAGCCTCCTCCAGCGACCTCCTCCCCATCGCCACCAGCGCCGCCTGCCTGTACCCAATGGCCTGTCCCGAAGCAAGGGGGAAGCCGGGTCTTGAAGCCCACGTTACACCGGTTTCCTCCGAAAAGACGAGGACCCCCATCTCGAGAAGGGCCTTGGCCTCCTCCACCAGACCCCCCGTCATCTGGGCCCAGGCCCTCTCCTCCACTCTCCTGGCCAGGACCTCCCTCGGCGGCAGAATGCCGGCCGCCGCCAGGGGGTAGAGGGAGCGGTACTCTGCCCAGGCGCGGCGGAAGGAGGAGAAAGGACGCCCAGTTATCCTCACCACCTCGAGGGCCCTCACCACCCTCCTCAGGTTCCTCGGGTGTATTCTCGCGGCCGCCTCCGGATCGAGCCTCGCTAGCTCCTCCCAGAGGGCCTCGGGCCCCTCCCTCGCTCCCCTCTCCTCCAGCTCCGCTCGGACCCCTGGATCCGTGCCAGGAAACTCGAGCGGGTCCACCACGGCCCGGAAGTAAAGGCCCGAGCCGCCCACGAGGAACGGGTTCTTCCCCCTGATCCATATGTCCTCAAGAGCTGCCCTGGCAAGCTTCTGGAAGAGGGCTACGCTCCAGCCCTGCCCCGGATCGGCCACATCCAGAAGGTGGTGGGGCACCTTGGTCCGGTCCTCCGGAGAGGGCTTGGCAGTGCCGACGTCCATGCCCCTGTACACCTGCATGGAGTCGCAGGAGACAATCTCCGCTCCGAGCTCGGGGGCGAGGGCCACGGCGAGCTCGCTCTTCCCGGCCGCCGTGGGTCCTACCAGAGCAAGGAGGACCTTTGCCAAAACCCCTCCTAGTCCACGGCCAGCTCGAAGGCGACCACGGGGTAGCCCACACCGAAGGGGCCCTCGTAGGAGAGGACTCTTCCCCTCACACCGTCTCCCAGGGCTCCGGCGAGGATGCAGAAGGACCGCAGCCCACACGCTCCGGCCTCCTCCTCGAGCCCGGGCTCGACCCTGAGGAGACGGCTGAGCTGCCCCTCCGTGAAGCAAGCCAGGACGAACTCGTCGAACTCCCTGCCCCTCGGGGTGTACCCATACGGGGCATCCGGGGTGAGCCTGTGCGACAAGTCACCCGAGGCAACCAGGACCGCCCGCCACCCCTCCAGGGCCCGGGCGAGGCACTCCCCGTACCTCGCCTGCTCTTCAAGGGGACCCCACGACACGCCCCCGGCGAGGACCCTGGCCTCGGTGGGCCGGGCCGATGCGCCAGGGCCCATGAGGAACCAGAGGGGGACCAGGATGCTGTGGTCGAGGCGGGAGCGGATCTCGAAAGTCTCGAGACCCCGGGCTTCGGCCTCCTGTCTCACCCTGGCCGCGGCGTCTTCCGCCGCCCGGACCTCGAGCCTCGCCTGCGGAGCCCCGAAGGCACCGAAGGAACCCTTGAGGACGGGCCCGACATACAGCCCGAAGGACCTCCTCCCCACGGGAGCGTGCGGACCCACCACCGCAAGAACCTCCGGGTTCCTCCCCGAAACCATGAGGCCCACCTCCGCCAGGGCCCGCCTGGTCCGATCCACCCTGGCCGTATCCCTTCCACCCACCTCCTCCACGAGAACCGGCGGGTGGGGGAGGGCGAGGGCCATCGCTATCCCCATGGGCGGGACGCTGCCAGGGCCCCCCGGGCCTCAAGGAAGCGAGGAAGGGGAAGGCCCTTCGCCCTCTCCTCGCGGGAGCCTGTCAACTTTCCCCTGGAGAGAAAGACCCCGTCAAGATGGTGAGGGTGGGCCCCGACCACTTCCACCAGGGCAAACTCACCCGGTTCCAGGGCTGCCCTGAAGTGCACTATCTTCCCCGTCCTGGTTCGCCCGGTGAGCCTCGACGGATCCTTCCAGGAGGACCCCTCAACGAGCACCTCATGCACGGTTCCGACGAGAGAGGCATTTCTCTCCAGGGCCTTCTCCTCCGCAAGCCGGACAAGCCTCTCGAACCGCTCCCTCACCACATCCTCCCCAACCTGCCCGGGCATCTCCGCGGCAGGAGTTCCGGGGCGCGGAGAGAAGCGGAAGGTGAAGCAGGAGTCGAAACCCACCTCCCTTACGAGTTCCAGGGTAGCCTCAAAGTCCTCCTCCGTCTCTCCGGGGAAGCCCACTATGACGTCGGTGGTAAGGGCCAGGCCGGGCAGGGCCTCCCGCAACGCCTTGACCAGCCCCAGGTACCCCGCGCGGCGATAGCCGCGCCTCATTAGCCTGAGAATCCGGTCAGACCCGGACTGGAGCGGCAGGTGCACCTGCTCGCAGACCTTTTCCGCCCTGGCCAGCGCCTCGATGGCTGCCTCATCGAAGTCCTTCGGGTTCGGACTGGTGAAACGGACCCGCTCAAGCCCCTCCACCTCTTCCAGCAAGAGGAGGAGCCTGCCGAAAAGCCTCCTGCCCTCCAGGTCCAGGCCGTAGGAGTTGACGTTCTGCCCGAGGAGGGTGACCTCCACCGCCCCCTCGGCCACAGCCTTCCTCACCTCCCCCAGCACCTCCTCCGGGGGTCTTGACCTCTCCGGTCCCCGAACCCTAGGAACGATGCAGAAGGTGCATGAGGCATCGCACCCCGTGGAGATGGCCACCCATGCCGAGAACCTCCTCGCCCGCCTGGGGCCGAGGTCGAGAACAGGGGCATCGGGAGAGAGATCCAGCACCTTCCCTCTCTCCGCCTGGCGGAGGAGCTCCGGCAGGCGCGCCCCGTTCCTCGTCCCGAAGACCACATCCACGTGGGGCGCCCGCGCCTGCAGCCTCGCCCCCTCCAGCTCGGCCAGGCAACCCCCAACGGCCACCTTCACCCCGGGCCTTCTCTTCTTCACCAGCCTCGCCCAACCCAAGTTGCCGTAGAGCCTCTCGGCGGCGTTCTCCCTCACTGCGCAGGTGTTGTAGACGATGACATCGGCTTCGGCCTCCCTCTCCGCCCTGACAAACCCCGAGGCCTCCAGGGCTGAGGCAAGCCTCTCGGAGTCGTGCTCGTTCATCTGACAGCCGAAGGTTCTTATGTAGTAAGTGGGCATCCGTCCCCTCCGGTAGAGGCCGGAACCAAGAGATCCCCCGCGTTCCAGATTCTACTTGGCGTATTCCACCGCCCGGACCTCCCTCACCACGGTCACCTTTATCTGGCCGGGGTACTGGAGTTCGGACTCGACCTTCTTGGCAATATCCCTAGCTATGGCGTACGCGGACAGGTCGTCCACCTCCTCGGGCTTGACCATGACCCTTATCTCCCTCCCCGCCTGCATGGCAAAGCACCTCTCCACCCCCGGCATGGACTGGGCTATCTCCTCCAGCCTCTCCAGCCTTCGGACATACTGCTCAATGCTTTCCCTTCTGGCTCCAGGCCTCCCCCCCGAGATGGCATCGGCCACCTGAACCAGGACCGCCTCAACGGTCTTCGGCTCGACCTCCCCGTGATGCGCCGCCACGGCGTGGACCACATCGGGGGACTCCCCAAAACGCCTGAGGAACTCAGCTCCGATGGCAGCGTGGGGGCCTTCCACCTCATGGGTGAGGGCCTTTCCTATATCGTGCAGGAGGGTCGCCCTCTTCACCAGCCTCGCATCCTTCATTCCCAGCTCGTGGGCGATGATGCCCGCTATGTGCGCGCTCTCCACAAGGTGCTTAAGGACGTTCTGCCCGTAGGAAGTCCTGAACCTGAGGCGCCCCAGGGCCTTCACCACTTGGGGATTCAGCTCGCCCACCCCCGTCTGGGCAACGGCGTCCTCCCCGGCCCTCACTATCTCGGCTTCCACCTCCGCCCGCGCCCTCTCATAAGCCTCCTCGATCCGGGCCGGGTGTATCCTCCCGTCCGCCACCAGCCTCTCCAGGGTAAGCCTGGCCACCTCCCTCCGGACAGGGTCGAAGGAGGAGAGGAGGACGGCCTCGGGCGTGTCGTCTATGATGAGGTTCACCCCGGTGACCGCCTCGAAGGCCCTTATGTTCCTCCCCTCCCTCCCGATGATCCGCCCCTTCATGTCGTCCGAAGGTATGGGCACCACGGATACGGTGGTCTCGGAGGTCATGTCCGAGGCCACCCTCTGAATGGCCACGGCCAGGATCTTCCTCGCCCTCTTCTCCGCCTCCTCCCTCGCCTCCAGCTCGACCTGCCGTACCAGGGAGAGAGCCTCCCTCCTGGCCTCGGCTTCAACCTCCTTCATCACTATCTTCTTGGCCTCAGCGGCCGAGAGCCCCGCCAGGCGCTCCAGCTCCCTCCTGGCCCTGCTCAGTTCCTCCTCCGCCTTGCGGAGGCGCTCCTCTGCCCCCTCCTCCTTGCTCTGGATCTCCCTTTCGCGACGTTCGAGCCTGTTAAGCCTGAGAGCCGCCTCCTCCTCGAGGCGGGAGACCCTTTCCTCCCTCCTCAGCAGTTCCCTCCTCTTTCCCTCGAGGTCCCTCTCGACCTGCCTCCTCACCTCGAGAGCCTGCTCCTTGGCCTCTACCAAGATCTCCTTTTTCCGAGCCTCTGCCTCCCTCCTCGCCTCCTCAAGAAGCCTCTCCCTCTCCGCCCTGGCAGACCGGAGGGTGCGGGCCCCCAGGACGAAGAAGACGAAGGCCAAGGCGGAGAGGAGCGATCCCAGGACAACCAGCGGCATCATCGCTCCCACCTCTTTCGCCGGCGAGCCCCTGGCCCGCCGCAGCAACACACCGTCCCGGACTTCGCTGGCTCCGTTTCCTGTTCGAACCCAAAAAGAAACGGAGCCACTCCGCGGATGACGCGGGCAGCGGCTCCGAGCCCCGCCCCTACGCTCTAAAAACCCCGGTGACCCAGCCTATCCCCGACCAGAACCCCTACCCGACCCCAGCCTCTCTCGCCCAACTCCCGCACGCTCGGAAATCGCTCGTTGCTCGCGTCCCCGCAGCTTACCAGCGGAATCTTACCCCTGGTGGAGGGTGGGGTCAAAGACGCCCCTCACGAGCTCCTCCGCTACCCTCCTCGCCACCTCGGCAGAGTAGCCCCTGGAAAGCAGCCGGGCGTAGACCCTACGCGCCAGGACCTCCCGGTCCAGGGAATTTCTCTCCATCCAGAACCGGGCAAGAGCCCGCGCCCGCGCCTCCTCCCCAGCCCTGGGAGAGGCCTCCTCCGCCGCCCGCCTTGCCAGGGACGCCTCCACCCCCCTCGCTAGAAGATCCCTGAAAATGGCAGGGGCTGCCCGCCCCTTGGCCTCCGCCAGCCAGGCCGCCCTCTGCCTCGCATAGGCCTCATCATCAAGAAGCCCCAGCTCCTCGAGCCTCGCGAGCACACGGGCTGCCGCCTCAGGCGAGGCCCCCCAACGGTGAAGCCTCCCCTCCAGTTCCTTCCTGGAGCGGGCTGCCCTGGCTAGGACCTTCGCAGCCCGCTCCAGCAGGCCCGAGTCTTCGGGAGGGTTCCTTGACCCCCGGCCGCCTCTCAAGCCGCCCCTCCCGGTGCAGAGCCCCGGACGGTGCAGAACCCCCCGCCGTCAGCCGAGGCAACTGCCACCAGTTGCACCGGCCGCCGTCCCCACCCCGGATCGCCCCACGCCGCACCGGCCGATCTTAGGCCAGGCCCGCCTTCTCCAGGATCTTTTTCTCTATCTCCAGGGCGATCTCCGGATGCTCCACCAGGAACTGCCTGGCATTCTCTCTGCCCTGACCCAGCTGCTCCCCCTCGTAGGTGAACCAGGAGCCGCTCTTTCTGATGAGCCCCAACTCGAGGCCGACGTCGAGGACGCCCCCCTCCCTCGAGATCCCCTTGCCGTACAGGATGTCGAACTCGGCCTGCCTGAAGGGCGGGGCCAGCTTGTTCTTCACCACCTTCCCCCGAACCCTGGCGCCCACGGACTCGGAGCCTTCCTTGAGGTTGTCCACCTTCCTCACGTCAAGCCGCACAGAGGCGTAGAACTTGAGAGCCCTCCCGCCCGGGGTCACCTCCGGGTTCCCAAACATGACTCCCACCTTCTCCCGGAGCTGGTTCACGAAGATGGCGGCGGTGTTGGACTTGGCCACGCTCCCTGCAAGCTTCCTCAGGGCCTGGGACATGAGCCTCGCCTGGAGACCGACGTGCGCATCGCCCATCTCCCCTTCCAGCTCCGCCCGGGGGACAAGGGCCGCCACCGAGTCCACCACCACCACGTCCACAGCAGCGCTCCTCACCAGGGTGTCGGCGATCTCCAGAGCCTGCTCCCCGGTGTCGGGCTGGGAAATGAGGAGCTGTTCGAGATCGACACCGATGGCTCTCGCATAGGTGGGGTCCAGGGCATGTTCCGCATCGATGAAGGCGGCGATCCCCCCCTTCTTCTGTGCCTCTGCGATGACATGGAGGGCCACTGTCGTCTTGCCGCTCCCCTCGGGGCCGAAGATCTCGGTGATCCTACCCCTCGGGATGCCACCGATGCCGAGGGCTATGTCCAGGGCGAGGCTGCCGGTCGGAATGGCCTCCACCTGCATCCTCGCCTCCGCCTCACCCAGACGCATGATGGCGCCCTTTCCGAACTGCCTCTCTATCTGGAGGATGGCCATCTCGAGGGCCTTGTCTTTGTCCACCGGCACCTCCCTTATCGGCTTGGGGCCTCCTGCCCTACGCGGCAAGATTAGCCCATGGGGGTGACAGACCCCGCCTCTCGCCATGCTAACAGGGAACATACGTTCGATCAACTAAGCGGGGAGTGAGCCGGGATCAATCCTCCCTCAGGGAAAAGGTGGCGAGAGGAGTGTACTCCGCTCCGGTGGGCTGGAGCCGGCTCCTATAAAGAACGAAGGTCCTCGCCTGGAGCGCTGAGGACGGAAGGGGGGGCAGGACCGAGAGATCCAGCCGGGAAGGGCTCCTGAACCTCGCCACCGTGATGTGAGCCTCGAAAGGCCTGTTCTCCCTGGCAAAACCGAGATCCCCCATGGCCTCCTCCACCCTGCGGGCGAGCCCATGCACGTCCTGGCCGCCGAGGCCGACCCAGAGGACCCTCGCAGCACGCTCGGACGGGAAGGCACCCCAGCTGGTCAGGGGAGAAGAAAAAGGGGGGTGCCTCAGTCCGCTGAGGGCCTTCACTACCTCCCCCACCCTCTCCTCGGGGACCTCCCCCAAAAACTTCAAGGTGAGGTGGCGGTTCTCCCTTGGAACCCACCTGGCCCCGGCGAGAAGGGACCTGGCCACCACGACCGCCCGGTCGAGGGCCTCCTCTCCTTCCCCCTCCAGGCGGAGGGCAACAAACAGCCTCACTCCTCCTCCCCCAGAAGGGCCCTGCGCAGCAGATCCAGGGCGACCCTAGCCGCCAGCTCTCTCACGACCTCTCGCTCCACCCCCACCTGGAGGAAGCGGGCGAGGGTGGCCGGGCCGCTCACACCCACCCAGAAGGCCCCAGGCGGGGCACCGTGGTGGGGTTCAGGACCGGCCGCCCCGGTGGTGGCAAGACCCCACACTGCTCCGAACCTCTGTCTCACGCCATCCGCCATGGCCAGGACCACCTCGCGACTTACCGCCCCCGCCGCCAGCACTTCCCGAGAAACCCCGAGGAGCTTCTCCTTCGCCCGAGTTGAGTACGCGATCACCCCTCCCAGGAAGAAGCCTGAGCTCCCTGCTGGGGAGGTGAGGAGCCTCCCAACCCACCCGCCCGTAAGGGACTCGGCCACGGCTAGGGTCTCCCCCCTGCCGAGAAGGAGCCTCGCTACCTCCTCCACCAGGCCGCCTTTCACCAGGTTCCTTCCCAGGACCTCCCGGGCCCTCCTCCCGGCCCTCGCCAGATGGTCCTCGCCGCCGGAAGGGAGAGAGAGCTCCACCCGAATCTCGCCCGGGACTGCCAGGTAGGAGATGTCTAGACCTGGGAACTCGCTCTTCAAGGGCTCCAACCTCTCTGCCACCTCAGACTCGGTCAGCCCGGCCACCACCAGGCCCTCCCTCGGCCTGGGGCCGAGTCGCGGGGCTAGGGCCGTCCGGAGCTCCGGGAGGACGTCCCTCTCCATCATGGTTCTCATCTCTCGCGGAACACCGGGCAGGCAGTAAATCCGGGTCCCCCTCTCCTCCACCACGAACCCCGGGGCCGTCCCAACAGCCCTTATCACCCTCGACCCCGCCGGGATGTGCGCCTGGCGAAGGCTGCCCGGCGGAGGAGGCCTACCCGCCGCCCGGTAAAGCGAGAGGATGGCCTCGGCGGAGGCCTCGTCCTGCTCGAGCGGCCTCCCCGTGGCGAGGGAGATGGCATCTCGGGTGAGGTCGTCGGGGGTCGGGCCGAGCCCTCCCGTCACCACCACCGCATCGACGCGGCCGAGCGCCTCCCGAAGCACTTCAGCCAAGGGCTCCACCCGATCCGGGAGGACCACCACCCTCTCCACCTCCATCCCAATCCGGATGAGGGCAGAGAGGACCTCATGGGAGTTGGCCTCCCTCACCCGCCCGTCGAGGAGCTCGCTCCCAACGCTCACCACCCACGCCCTCGGCGGTGGCATCACTCCTCCTCAACTTGAGACCTAACCCCCTGACCCGCAAGATATGCCCTGAAGTAGAGGCCCCCCGAGAGGAGGGTGAAGATGAGGGTGAGGGTGAGGAGAGGAACCTTTAGGGGGGCGAACCCAGGCCAGGGCAGCAGGTATACCAGGACCACCAGGACCTGAGCGCCCGTCTTCACCTTGCCCCAGAGGCTCGCCCCAAATCCCCTCCCCTTCCTCCCGGCCAGGAACCTCAGGGCTGTGACACCGGCCTCCCTCGCCAGGATGAGGAAGGCCGCCCAGGCCGGGAAATCCCCGCGGAGGGCGAGGGCGACAAGGGCCGAACCGACGAGGACCTTGTCCACGAGGGGATCCATCTCCGCCCCGAAGGAGGTCACCTTCCCCAGCCGTCTGGCCGCATATCCATCTACGCTGTCGGAGGCGGCGGCCAGGGCAAAGAGGAGGAAGGCCACCCACTCTGCAGCCCCATCCCGACCGAGGGCGAGCAGGAAGAAAGGGACGAGAGCTAAACGAAGGAGGGTGAGGGCGTTGGGGAGGGTGAGCATCCCCGGCGATGCCGGAGGCGCCGCCCTCTCCTTCTTCACCGCCCCTCCCCAAACCGGCCCCCCTGCCGGCCACAGGCGATCCGGATGGGGCTTCTCAAGTCTCCCCCCCGCGGGCTCTCGCCGACATCCGCCCCTGCTCCGGCCCTCCCCCACCTCCAGGTGGCGCCTCTGCCAGGAGATCCAGGGCATCGGACCCCCTGACCACGGCCCTCACAAAGGTCCCTTTCTTCAGGGGGGCGGGAGCCCTCACCCGCACCACCCCATCCACCTCTGGGGCCTCCCTCTCCGACCGGCCGACCCCGCCCCAGGGCATAGGCCGCTCCACCAGCACCTCCACCACCTTACCCAGAAAAGAGGAGGCCCTCCTCGACACCACAGCAGCCTGCCCTTCCTCTAAGTACTCCTGACGCTTGCACACCTCCTCGCGGGAGGGGGCATCCGGATAACGGGCAGCTGGGGTCCCATCCTCAGGGGAGAAGGGAAAGAAGGAGACCCAGTCCAGCTCCGCCTGATCAAGAAAGTCCGCGAGGACCTCCACGTCCTCCCAGGTCTCCCCGGGGAAGCCCAGGATGAAGGAGCTGCGTATGGCTGCACCCGGTTCCCTCTCCCTAATAGCCGAGACGAGCTCGAGAAACCGGCCAGCTCCACCCGGCCTCCCCATCCTCTTAAGCAGCGCCTCGCTGGCGTGCTGGAAGGAGAGGTCGAAGTAGGAGGCCACGCTAGGAAGGGAGAGAACGGTCTCGACCAGGCCCGGCCCGACTTCCGTGGGGTAGAGATAGGCGAGGCGGATTCGACCCACCTCCGGAAGGCTGGCCAGCTCCTCGAGAAGATGCAGGAGGCAGGGTCTGGAGGGCAGATCGCGTCCATAGGAGAGGGTGTCCTCGGAGACGAGGAGGAACTCCTTTACCCCCGCCCGCGCCAGCCTCATGACCTCCTCCCTGACCTCCTCGGGCTGCCTGGAACGCATAGGGCCCCGGATGAAGGGGATCGCACAGAACGTGCAGGACCGGTTGCATCCCTCGCCCAGCTTCACCGGAGCCCAGACCTCCCCCCCGGGCAGGCGGGTTTCCCGGACGGGGCCACCGGCCTTGGGCAGTCCGGAACCTGCCACCTCAAGGAGGTCGAGGAGGCGGGCGGCCAGGGTGCCCCGCGCGCCCAGACCGACCACGGCGTCGAGCTCGGGGACCGCCTCCAGGAGAGATTCGCCGACCCTCTCCGCCATGCACCCGGCGGCCACCACCGCCTTGACGCCGCCACGCTTGAGACAGACAGCCTCCCTCAGGACCTCCAGGCTCTCCTCCCGGGCTTCGCGCACAAAGGCGCACGTGTTCACCACCAGGGCGTCCGCCAGGTCGGGATCCGCGACAAGCCGGAGGCCGGCCGCTTCCAGCTCCCTGCGATACTCCAGGCTGTCCGCGAGGTTCCTCGGGCAGCCCAAGGTGATCACCGCCACCCGGGGCCGAGCCCCTCTCCGGCCCGGAGGGACCTCCCTCCCGCCCGCGCAGCGCGGAGCCTCCTCCCCCTGGAGAAGCTCCTCAGGACCCCTGGACACTAGACCCTCCTACCCTCGGGATGCTCGGGGCTGAACTCGAGCCGGACAACCTCTCCGGGGCCCCCGAGGACGCCCAGGTCTCGCCCGACCGACCTCACCCTCACGGCACCCGCGTTGCCCAGCACCACCCTGATCACCCTCCCCTCGAAGACCCTGGAATCCCCCGCCACCAGCGTTCCCTCGAGGACGACCCTCCCGTCCACCGTCACCCTCACCCAGGACCTCGACTCCACCACCTCAAGCACCACCCGAAAGACGCCGGGACTAGGCACCTCCATTACTGAGGCAGCGGGCGTGGGTACGGTGGCGGGGGCTCCGAGATTACCGGGGGTGGGGCTGGAAGGAATTTGGGCCAGGCGGATGGGGGAAGTTCTCGGCCGCCCGAGGATCGCCGTCCCCACCACCAGAGCCAGGAGAAGCGCCCCCACCACAGCCACGGCCCTCCTCCTCCGTGCCGCGAGGGCGCCGACGGGGGGCTGGACCGGCTTCTCCAGAAGGTCCAGGGGTGAAGGAGGACGCCATCCAGAAGTCCTGGAGAAGGCCTCAAGGAAGGGAGCGGGGTCGAGCCCGAGAAAGGAACAGTAGGACTTGAGAAAACCCCGCACAAAGGTGGGGTGGCCCGCCCTCGCCAGGTCCCAATCCTCGAGGGCCTCGAGGATGTGGGGCCTGATCTTGGTTACCGCGGACGCCTCATCGAGGGTGAGCCCTCTCGCCTCCCTCGCCTGCCTGAGGGCACGCCCAAAGTGCTCCACCTTCCACCAACCGCCAGGATTCTAGCGGCCGACCCGGGAGCCCGGCTCCTCCCCGGAACCGATCCGAGCGGCTTCCCTTACGCCGAGACCCTACCCGCCAGGCAGGCCTGCTACCGCGACCGCCTCGCCTTCATCTGCTCCAGCTGCTCGGGGGTGATGAGCACCTGGCGCGGGCGCGATCCCTGGGCCGGGCCCACCACGCCCCTCTCTTCCAGCAGGTCCATGATGCGCCCCGCCCGCGCAAACCCCACCCGGAGCCTCCTCTGGATGAGCGAGGTAGAGCCTATCCCGGTCCTCACCACCAGCTCCATGGCTTCCTGCAAGAGGGGGTCGGAGCCCTCCGGTTCCTCACAGGCCTCCTCCTCGCCCCAGGGAGTCGCCTCGGGGACGTAGGACGGGGAAGCTTCCTTCCGCCACCATTCCACCACGGCCTGGATCTCTTTCTCCGAGACAAAGGCCGCCTGCATCCTCACCGGCCTGGAGACCCCCACAGGGAGGAAAAGGCCATCGCCGTGGCCGACCAGCTTCTCGGCCCCGTAGGTGTCGAGGATGACCCGGGAGTCCGTCCCAGAGGAGGTATGGAAGGCCAGCCGGGCGGGGATGTTCGCCTTTATAAGCCCGGTAACCACGTCCACCGATGGCCGCTGCGTCGCCACCACCAGGTGTATTCCGACCGCCCGGGCCATCTGAGCTATCCTCGAGATGGACTCCTCCACCTCCCTGGGAGCGACCATCATGAGATCTGCCAGCTCGTCTATGACAACCACTATGTAGGGCATGGGACCCCCATCCCCGGACGCCTCTACCAGGGAGAGCTGAGCCGAGAGCCCGGCGTTATAGGCATCGAGGCTCCTCGCTCCAGCCAGGGCAAGGACTTCGTACCGCCTCTCCATCTCCCTGACCACCCAGCCCAGGGCCTCGGCGGCCCTCTTCGGATGGGTGATGACAGGGGCGAGAAGGTGGGGAACGCCGTTGTAGTGGAAGAGCTCCACCCGCTTCGGGTCCACCAGCAGGAGCCTTACCTGGAGGGGGGTGGCCCTCATCAGCAGGGATGTCACCACCGCGTGGATGCAGGAGGACTTCCCCGACCCCGTCGCCCCTCCGATGAGCAGGTGAGGCAGGCTCCCGAGGTTCACCACCATGGGCTTCCCGCTGATGTCCTTTCCGAGACCCACCGAGAGAGGGTGGGTCTCGGCCCTTGCGTCGGGGCTGGAGAGGACGTCCCCCAGGGCCACCAGGTCCCTGTCCTTATTAGGCACCTGAACGCCGATGGCGGGTCTGCCCGGCACTGGGGTGATGATCCTCACATCGGGGGAGCCGAGGGCGTAAGAGATGTCGTCCGTGAGGGACCTTATCTTCTGCACCTTGACCCCAGGACCCAGCTGGATCTCGTACTGGCTCACCGTAGGCCCGCGGGTCACCCCGGTGACCACGGCGTCCACCCCAAAATCCTTTAGGGTCTGCTCCAGAACCCTTATGACTTCGTCGCTCCCCCTCGGCCCCCTGGGCCTGCCGGGAGTCCTCCTGAGGAGCTCCAGCGGGGGGAGGCTGTAGCCCATCTCGGTGCTGGGAGGGACCCCCGACCGCTCGAGGAAGAGGGTGCTCCCCTCCGTCCTCTCCGTTTCCTCCTGCCGCATCCCCGGGGCTTCGGCCCCTTCCTCCCGGAAAGCCTCCAGAGCTGCCACCTTCAGGGAGTCGGGGGGCGGCGGCGAACCCCCCTCCTGCCTCTCCTCCCCTGAGCTCTCCGCCGTCGAGCTCACCCTTCTCCCTCGCGCGAGGAGGCTGGCGGCGATCCCCCCGGCCCTCCTCAAGAGGGCTCTCCCCGAGCGGGATACTCGCCCCACAGTGACCCGGGCGAGCCCACAGAGCCGTGCCAGGGTGCCCTCACCAAAAAGCCCCACCGCCGCAAGGAGAAGGAGGGTGCCGAGGAGAACGCCCGCCCCCCACCGCCCTAGGGCCGCCAACAGCGGCAAGACCAGGGTCCTCCCGACCGCTCCCCCCCTATAAGCCGGGGCCCCCGGGCGGAGGGAGAGGATGCCAAGGAGAGAGACGAGACCAAGCCCGCCGAGAACCCAGGCCTTCATCCGCCCGCGCCACACGGGCAGGGCCGCCACCAGGGGCGGGAGGAGGTACGCGCCGAGACCCAGGGCAGACCTGGTGAACCTCGATACCTCAGCACCGATGGCACCCGCATCCCCTCCGTAGAGAGCCAGCCCGAGCAGGGCCGCTGCCCCGAAGCAGAGGACCCATTCGTGAGCTCCCCGCCCGCCCGAGCGGGTCTTCCCGCGGCCCCCGCGCTTTTTCGCCCTCGCCACCCGGATCACACCTCCACCACCACTGGGATAACTGCGGGCCTTCTCCCCGTGGCCTCCAGCAGGAAGGTCGAGACTGTCTCCCTCACGTGCCTCCTCATCGTGTCGGGGTCAGTGGCACCATGAGCCGCGGCCTCCTTGACGGAGAGGGCCACCCTCCTCCTCGCCTCTTCCAGCACGGGGGCTTCGTTCTCAAAGGCAAAGCCCCGAGAGATCACGTCAGGCCCAGCGAGGAGAGACCCCGTCCCCACCTCCACCGCCACCACCACCAGGACCATGCCGTCCCTGGCCAGCCTCCGCCTGTCCCGAAGCACCTCGTCCCCGGCCCTGCCGAGTCCGAGGCCATCCACGAGGACGGTCCCAGCCGGAACCTTCCCCGCCCGCCTCACCTCGCCCGCCACTAGCTCGAGAACGTCTCCATCCTCCACTAGGAGAACCCGCTCCCCGGGGATGCCCAGGCTCCGGGCGAGCCTTCCCGCCGCCACCAGCTGCCCGGGCTCGCCATGAATGGGGACGAAGGCCCCGGGCTTGAGGAGGGCTATCAGGGTCTTTATCTCCTCGGCATGGGCGTGGCCGCTGGCGTGGACCTCCCCTCCGGGTCCGAGAACCTCGGCCCCCAGCCGAACCAGCCCGTTCACTACCCTGCGCACCGCCGGCTCGTTCCCGGGAACGGGGGAGGAGGAGAAGATCACTACATCCCCGGGGCCCACCTCGAGGAGGCGGTGTTCCCTCGCTGCCACCAGGGCCAGGGCCGAGAGGGGCTCGCCCTGGCTCCCGGTACAGACGAAGGCCGCCATGCCTCGGGGCAGAGCCGCAGCCTCCTCAGGCTCCACAAGAAGCCCGGGAGGGACGCAGAGCAGGCCGAGCTCCCTCGCAACCCCCATGTTCTTCTCGAGGGACCGACCCACCAGAGCGACCTTCCTCCCCGTGGCCTCAGCCGCCCAGATCACCTGCTGTACACGGTGGACGTGGGAAGCGAAGCATGCCACCGCAACCCTCCCAGGGGTCGAGCGAAAAAGTTCCTCGAGGACCGGTCCGACGCTGGACTCGGAGGGGGAGAGGCCCGGCCTGTCGGCGTTGGTGGCGTCGCAGAGGAAGAGATCCACCCGCCCCGAGTAGGAGGCCATCCCGGCCAGGTCGGTCCTCTCCCCCCCGACGGGGGTCTGGTCCAGCTTGAAGTCTCCGCTGTGGAACACGACGCCGTCGGGCCCCTCCACGGCGAGGGCCACTCCATGGGGAACGCTGTGAGACACCGCGAAGAAGCGGAACCCGAAGGGTCCGATCTCCCTCGCCTCCCCCGGAAGGATCGGCACCCGCGTGAAAGGCACCCCGTGTTCCTCAAGCTTCCCCTCCACCAGGCCGAGGGTGAAGGGAGTCCCCACAACGGGGATGGGGAGCCGCCGAAGGACCCAGGGAACCGCGCCGATATGGTCCTCGTGAGCGTGGGTGAGGACCAGGGCCTCGAGGACCACACCGCTCTCCTCCAAATAGTGGAAGTCGGGCAGGAGAAGATCCACCCCGAGGTGCTCAGCCTCGGGGAACATCACCCCCGCGTCGACGAGAACGCCCCTCCCCCCCCTTTCCAGGAGCATCATGTTCCGGCCCACCTCCCCCACACCGCCGAGGAAGACGAGCCTTGTCCCCACACCTCCTCCGCTAAACACCCACGCCCGCCGCGCGGAGCCCCTCCTTCACCTTCTCCCTCTCCTCCGGGCTAGCCGGCACCAGGGGCGGACGCGGCGGCCCCGCCGGGAGACCGAGCATCTCGCAGGCGGCTTTCACCGGAATGGGGTTGGTGGTAACGAACATGGCCCTGAAGGCGGGGAGGAGCCGGTAGTGTAGCCGCCTCGCCTCGCCCACGTCTCCCTTCTCGAAGGCCGAGACCATGCTGAGGATCCCCTCCCCCACCACGTGGCTCGCGACGCTTATGACCCCCACGGCCCCCAGCGCAAGAAGGGGCAGGGTCCATTCGTCCTGGCCGGAGTAGAACTCGAACCCCTCCGGCACGAGAGCCATCATCCGGCTGGCGGCGGTGAAGTCGCCTCCCGACTCTTTGAGGGCCACCACCCCCGGTACCTGGGCGAGCCTGGCGAGAGTCTCGGGCTCGATGGCAGTGGCCGTGCGGGAGGGGATGTTGTAAGGAATGATGGGTAACCGGGTGGCCTGGGCCACCCTGGTGAAGTGCTCCACCAACCCCCTCTGGGGAGGCCGGTTGTAATAGGGGGTGACCACAAGGGCTGCATCACAGCCCGCCTCCTCCGCCGCCTGAGTCAGCTGTATGGTGCTGGAAGTGGAGTTGGTCCCGGTTCCGGCTATCACGGCGGCTCTCCCCCCAACGGCCTGCTTCACCCGCCGGAACAGCGAGACCTTCTCTTCGAAGCTCAGGGTAGCTGACTCCCCCGTGGTCCCCGAGACCACGATCCCCTCGGATCCGTGGTCCACCAGGAACCTCGCGAGGGATGCCGCTCCTTCAAGGTCGAGGCTGAAGTCCTCCTTGAAGGGGGTGATCATGGCCGTTATCACGCGCCCGAACCTTGCCACCTTCCCTCCTTCCCCGTCCACCCGGAAAAAAAGCTTACATGCCAGCTTACACCGGTCCACCAGCGAGACTCGTGAGCCAGGTTTACACCCGGGTGCTAGGGCGCTCTCCTCCCGAACTCCACGAAGGCCCGGTGGGTCTCGGGCATGAGGGACTGGAAGAACCCCTCCACCACCCGCGCGTACTCCCTCATCTCGTAAAGGGCCTGGGGGGAGTTCCTGAGGGACAGGAAGTTCATGAGGCTCCTGGCATTCACGGTCCAGTAGAACTGCGTGTATATCCCCACAGGAAGGACGGCCCGCGCCAGCTCCCTCGCCACCCCCGCCTCGATCATTTCCTGGTAGGCTCGGTAGGCCTCCTCGTACACCCCCTTCATGAGACCCCGGGCCACCTCTGCGAGCTCGGGCGCGGGTTCAAAGCAGTAGGCCCCCGCCTTTCCCACCTGTCTCCTTACAGCCTCGGGGGAGGGAAGGTAGAAGAGGGGCTCGAGGGTGTGGTATCTCGCCGACTCTTCGTTGAAGGAACCTATCCTGTGCCGGAACCACTCCCTCGCCACGAAGATGGGGCAGCGCACGTGGAACCGGAAAGAGTTGTGCTCGAAGGGGGTGCCGTGGCGTTCGCGCATGAGGAACCGGATGAGGCCGGCATCGTCGGCCTCGAAGACCTCCTTTCTTCTGCCGAAGGAGACCCTAGCGGCGTTCACCACCGAGAGGTCGTCGGCCATAGCGGCGTCCAGGCGGACGAAGCCGTGGTCAAGAACGGACACCCTCCCTCCCACCCTGAAGGGGCTCTCAGCCTCGCCCACGGCTGCCTCCACCTCCGGCCTCGAACCCGAGGTCCAGCTTCCCTGCCCCCGGCGTCTTCAAAACACCCGAATCGAAACGGTACACCCTGCTCGCCTTCTCCCGGTGGACCTCGAGGGCGAGGTCCACAAGGCGCTTTACCAGCTCCGGAAAGGGGATCCCCGCCTCCCTCCAAAGGTAGAAGGAGAGGCTGCCCGGGATGGTGTTTATCTCGTTCACGTACACCTCGCCCGTCTCGGGCCGGCAGAAGAAGTCCACCCGCGCCACCCCCGCAGCATCCACTGCCTTGAAGGCCCTCACCGCCATCGCCTGGATCTTGAGGGTGAGCTCCTCCCCGACAGGAGCGGGGATGATCCTCCTCTGACCTTTCATGCCCTCCTCTGGCCGTCCGCGGAGGTACTTGTCCTCGAAGGAGAGGAATTCATCCCAGGGAACGGGCTCCTCCAGGGGTGAGGGGAGAGGCTCTTCCGTCCCGAGGACGGAGCAGTTCACCTCCCTGAACCCCTGGAAGGCTTTCTCCACGATGACCTTCCCCGAGTACCTCGCCGCCACCTCCACTCCGAAAGCCAGAGAGGCCTCGTCGGTGGCCTTGGCAATCCCCACGGAGGAGCCGAGATTGGCAGGCTTCACGAAAAGGGGGAACCCGAGGTCGGAAACGAGCTCTTTCACCAACTCCTCCCCCCTCTTCCGCCACTCCCAGACGCTGAAGGCCCGGTAGGGGCCGACCGGGAGGCCGGCGGCACGGAAGACCGCCTTCATCGCGACCTTATCCATCCCCAGGGCCGAGCCCACCACCCCAGACCCCACATAGGGCAGGTCCGCCAGCTCCAGGAGGCCCTGGAGGGTGCCGTCCTCTCCGAAGGTTCCGTGGCAGGCGGGTAAAACAGCGTCGACGGGCTCCAGGCGCCAGCGGCCGAAGGACCCCTTCACCAGGAGCCCCCCCGCTGGCCAGGGCGGTATGAAACCCTCCCTACCGACCCCCTCCCACCTCCCCTCCCTGAAGACCCCGATCTCAGCCAAGCCCTCTCCCACGAGCCAGCGCCCCTCCTTGGTGATGTACACCGGGAGGACCTCATAACCCGCCTCCCTCAGGGCACCCATGGCCTGGACAGCCGTGATGACGGAGACGTCGTGTTCCACGGAACGGCTACCAAAGACCACCGCCACCCTCATCTCTCACCTCGCGTTCCCTCGCCAACCCCCCGCCGGGTCCCGCGGCCGGTCCGGGAGCTCACCCTCACCTCCTCCCGGTCCCTGGTCCCCCCCTCGCCACCTCGAGATGCTCTGGGAGGTCGTTCTCAAAGAGGACCGCGTCTCCCGGGCGAAGTTCCTCCTTTAGGAAGGAGGAAGCCTGGATCAGGGTCTCGAAGATCCTGGCCTTCCTTTCCCCTCCCCCCCTGCCCAGACCCTCAAGGAGAGCCTCCCGGTTGGGGAGCCCCACCACCACCACCAGGTCGCAAACGCGCGACGCCTCCTCGCCCAGGGCCGCGTTCTCCTGGAACTGCTTCTCCCCGAGCTCCACCATACCCGGGGTGACCAGGATCCTTCTCCTCGCCGGGAGGAGTCCTAGTACGCGCAGGGCCTCCCTCGCCCCCTCGGGGTTCGAGTTGTAGGAGTCGTCAAGAACCACCACACCCCCCGAAGCCTTAAGCTCCAAGCGGTGCGGCACGGGCTCGACCCTGGCGAGCCCCTGGACCACCTCCTCCAGGGAGAGGCCCTCCTCGATGCCGACGCAGGCCGCGGCCAGCAGGTTGGAAACGTTGTGCAGGCCGAGAAGGCGGGTGGCCACCTTCCTCTCCCCGCCCGGTGAGACTAGGGTGAAGGTGGTTCCTCCTGGCCCTACCGAGACGTCCCTGGCGGTGCAGAGCAGGCCCGGCCTTTCCTCCAGACCGTATAGAACCGCCCTCACCCTGGCCGTGACCCTGGCCAGCCGCTCCAGAACGGGGTCGTCCGCATTGAACACGGCGTATCCCCCATCGGGCACTGCTTCCACCAGCTCATACTTGGCCCTAGCCACAGCCTCCAGGCTCCCGAAGCGCTCCAGATGGGCTGGACCGATCCGGGTCAGGACCGCCACATGAGGGGGCACCATCCTCGCAAGCTGCCTGATCTCGCCCTCCCCGAAGGCCCCCATCTCCACCACGAGATACTCGAGTCCGGGGCTGACCTTCTCCCTCACCTCCCGCGCAAGTCCCATGGGCGTGTTCACCGAGCCTCTAGGCCTGAAGACCCTGAACCGCGTGGCCAGAACGGAAGCTAACGCTTCCTTGGTGGTGGTCTTACCGTAGGAACCCGTCACCGCCACCACCCTGGCCCCACTCCTCACCACCCTCGCCCTCGCATCGGCAGCGTACACGGCGTTCATTGCCATCTGCACCGGGCCGAGAAGGAGGTTGGCGAGGGCGAGACCGAGGGGGGATAGGCAGGCGGCAACAAGGCCCGAGACAACCCCGAGGGCGGCGGAGGGAGCCAAAGCGAGCCCGGCGAGGAAGACAAGGGCCAGGTAAACGCAGAGGATCCTCCAGGCTCTCCCGGTCATGGCGAGGGATCCCTTCCTTCCCCTGGGCGGAACCCAGAGGAGGGCCCGGGGGTTGGCCCGGAGATAGGCCAGAAACCTGGCGTTCCTGTAGCGTTCTACCTGGAGGAGGCGGAGGTGCCCCAGGGCCCTCAGGGCAGAGACGCCCACCACAAGGAACTCCACCAGAAACCAGGCCACCCAGACCCTCAAGTCCCCTCCTCGAGAAACTTCAGCACCAGACCGAGGAAGGCATCCTCCCTCTCCAGGTGGGGGAAGTGCCCTGCCCCCGGAAGCACCTCCAGCCTGGCCCGGGGTATCAGCCTTGCCATGGCCTCCCCCACTTCCACCGGAACCTCCCTGTCGTCGGACCCCCAGACCAGGAGGGTCGGCTGGGCAAGGCACGAGAGGAGGGGCCGGAGGTCCTCCCCCACAACCCGGGAGAGAACAGGCCTCATGGAGGGGGGCGCCGCCTTCCAGTCCCTCGAGCCCACCAGCCCGTATATGAGGCTTTTGGCAAGGGCGCCGGGCCCACCAAGCCTCCCCAGGGCCCTCCCCACCCTCGACAGGAGCCTCCTCACGACCAGGCCAGGACGCGGGCGGGGGCGGAGTCCTGCTGAGGCCACCAGGACCAGCCGGGAGACAAGATGCGGCCAGCCTGCAGCAAGCCTGATCCCGATCCTCCCCCCGAAGGAATGGGCCACAACCCCCGCCCCCTCGGCTCCCAGGGCCTCCATGAGACCGGCCACGGCCGAGGCGTATTCCTCGGACCCCCAGGCCCCAGGCGGGGGCGGGCTCTTCCCGAATCCGGGGAGGTCAGGGAGGAGCACTTTCCAGCTGCGGGAGAGCGCCTGAGCGGTCCTGCTCCAGCCCAGACCCGAATCACCCCACCCGTGAAGGATCACGAGCCAGGGTCCCTCGCCAAGAACGCGGTACGAGACTGGGGCCGACCTCACGCGTGGAAGGGTACAACCCTACGGGCGCAATCAGCAGATGCTACAGGCCGAGCAGCGGCTCGAGGCCCACGGTGAGCCCAGGCCTCCTCACCACCTCTCTGATGGCCATGAGCACGCCAGGCATGAAAGAGGTCCGGTCCAGAGAATCGTGCCTTATGGTGAGAACCTGACCCTCCCCGCCAAAGATGACCTCCTGGTGGGCAACGAGACCGGGCAGCCGGACGGCATGGACCTGCACGCCTCGGTGCTCCTGGCCCCTGGCAAGCTCTCCCACTCCAGGTGCGGTCGGGGTCTCGCCCCTCTTCCGCCAGACCTCTGCTATGAGCTCGGCCGTCCTGAGCGCCGTGCCGGAGGGGGCGTCCTTCTTTCCCTCGTGGTGCATCTCCACCACCTCGGCCCTCTGGAAGAAGGCCGCCGCCATGGCCGCCATCTTCATCATGAGGACCGCACCCAGCGAGAAGTTGGGGGCCCAGATGAGACCCCGGTTCCTCCCCTCAAGCATGGAGGCTATCTCCGAGAGGTCTTCCTCCCCAAGACCGGTGGTCCCCACCACCGCATGGAGCCCCTGCTCGACGTACCAGCGGAGATTTCCCCTCACGGCGGCCGGGGTGGTGAAGTCAACAGCCACCTCTGCTCCCCCCTCCAGGAGTCCCTCCAGGCCCCCGGAGACCCTAAGATCGGCCACCTCCTCGCCGAGCAACTGAGAGAGGCTCGCCCCCGCGTGCCGCGGGGAAACCGCCGCCACCAGCTGCATGTCCGGTTGTGCTATGACCGCACGACAGACCGTCCTCCCCATCTTCCCCGCCGCTCCCACCACGCCTACCCTGATCATCCCGACCTCCCACCAGCGTCAAGGAGATCGCCCAGGCTCCCGACCTCTTCCGGACCCACCGCCGCCAGGACCCACGGCCCCTTCAGGACCTCGGCAGCGAGAGCCGCCACCTCCTCCGGGGTGACAGAATCGATCCGTGCCAGGACTTCGTCCAGGCTGAGCACCTCACCCCCCACCGTGTAGGCCTTCCCGAGGCGGGTCATCCTCCCCCCTGGGTCCTCCATGGAGAGAACCAAGCTCCCGCGGACGTGCCCCTTTCCCCGTTCCACCTCCTCGACGGTGAGCCCGTTCCCGGCCACCTGCTCGAGCTCCTCCATGACGAGCGAGAGAACCTCCTCGGCTTTGGAGGGGTGGCAGCCCGCGTACACCCCGAAGGAGCCCGTCTCGGAGTAGCCTGAGTGGAAGGAATAGATGGAGTAGACGAGGCCCCTCTCTTCCCGGATCCTCTGGAAGAGTCGGCTGGACATCCCTCCCCCCACCACGCTCGAGAGGACTGCCATGGCATACCGCCGGGGATCGCTCCTGGAGAGGGCCCTACCGCCGATGACCAGGTGAGCCTGTTCCGTCGGTCTTTCGAGGAAAGTGAACCTCGGCTCCAGCAAGCCAGGAGCGGGCCGCTTCGCCTTCGGCTTCGACCCTCCCCTGGTCTCCGCGAGCCTATCCTCTACCATCCTCACCAGCTCTGGGTGTTCAACCCTGCCCGCCGCGGCCACCACGAGCTCGGAGGGGAGATAATGGCGGCGGTAGAACTCCACCAGGGATCGGCGCGAGAGAGCCTCCACCGTCTCCTTACTTCCGAGGACGGGCCGGCCCAGGGGATGGCCTGGGAAGAGAGCCTCGGTGAAGAGATCCTGCACGAGGTCCTCGGGGTTGTCATCCCGCATCCTTATCTCTTCCAGGATGACCTGCCTCTCCGACTCGATCTCGGCCGGGGAGAGGAGGGCGTTTAGGAACATGTCCGCGAGGACCTCCAGCGCGAGAGGGAGGTCCCGGTCCAAAACCCTCGCGTAGAAGCAGGTGTACTCGCGGGCGGAGAAGGCGTTCGCCTCTCCCCCGATGGCGTCAAAGGTCTCGGCTATCTGCCGGGCCGTGCGGTTCTTAGTGCCCTTGAAGAGAAGGTGCTCCAGAAAATGGGAGGCCCCGGCCAGACTGGGAGCCTCGTCCCTGGAGCCCACGGCCACCCAGAAACCCAGAGCAACCGAGCGAACCCCGGGGATGGGCTCGGAAACCACCCTGAGGCCGCCGGGAAGCTCGGTGAACCCCCCAGCCTCCAACTCACCTCCCGCGCCGGCTACTCGCCGTCCTCCACAGGTTTCAGGGAGATCCGGTTCAGCTTGTCTATCTCTACCACCTCGACCAGGATCCGGTCGCCCACCTTGACCACGTCCTCCACTCTCTTCACCCTCTCCCCCTTGCCAAGGCGGGAGATGTGGATGAGTCCGTCCCTGCCCCGAACCAGCTGTACGAAGGCACCAAAAGGAGTGGTCTTCACCACCGTCCCGAGGTACCTCTCCCCCACCTTGGGCTCCACAGGGCTCACCACCTCGCGGATCATCCGGAGCGCCTCCTGGGCGGCGGCCTCGTCCTTGGCCCCTATGTAGATGGTCCCATCGTCCTCGATATCTATCTCGGCCCCGGTGAGGCTCGCGATCTCGTTCACCTTTTTCCCTTTGGGGCCGATCACCTCGCCTATCTTGTCCACGGGTATGACCTCCACGATGATCCTGGGTGCCCTGGGTGAGAGTTCCGGCCTCGGCCTGGGCAGGGTCTTTAGCATCACCTCCAGGATGGCGAGGCGGGCCCTTCTCGCCTCCTCCAGGGCAGAGGCGAGAACCTCGACGGGGAGGCCAGGCACCTTGGTGTCCAGCTGGAGGGCGGTTATGTACCTCTTCGTCCCCGCCACCTTGAAGTCCATGTCGCCGTAAGCATCCTCCGCCCCCAGGATGTCGGTGAGGGTGACGTACTTCCCCTCTTCAGCCACGAGGCCCATGGCCACGCCGCCAACGGGCTCCCGAATGGGCACGCCAGCATCCATGAGGGCAAGGGTGCTTCCGCAAACGCTCGCCATGGAGGTGGAGCCATTGGAGGAGAGGACATCGGAGACGACCCTTATGGCATAAGGGAATTCCTCCTCCGGAGGGATTACGGGCAGAAGAGCCCTCTCCGCCAGCGCCCCATGGCCTATCTCCCTCCGCCTCGGCCCGCGCATGAATCCCGGCTCCCCAGTGGAGAAGGGCGGGAAGTTGTAGTGGTGCATGTAGCGCTTGGACTCCTCCGGGGCGATGGTATCGATGATCTGTTGCATCCTGGGCATGCCCAGGGTGGCAGCGGAAAGCACCTGGGTCTCGCCTCTGGTGAAGAGAGCGGACCCGTGGGCCATGGGGAGGAGCCCCACCTCCACGCTGATGGGGCGGATCTGGTTGGGCTTCCTACCGTCTATCCGCAGGCCCTCTTCCAGAATCCTCTTCCTGGCAATCTTCCTCTCCAGCGCCCTGAAGGCCGGAGCAAGCCCCCCTGCCATCTCCTCCCAAGCCTGCCCGAACCGGGCTGCCAGCGCCTCCGAGGCCTTCCTCTTGAGTTCCTCCAGGGCCTCCTCCCTCTCGAGCTTCCCAGGAATGGCGAGGGCCTCCCGGACAGCCTCACCGAACTCGGCCTCGAGCGCCTGGAACAGCTCTTCGGTGTAGTCCCGGAAGAGGGGGAAATCCCTCTGGACCGCCCCCGCCCGGAGGGCTAGCTCACTCTGGAGCCGCGCGGCTTCGAGGAGCGGGCCCCTGGCGAACTCCAGCCCCAGGGCGACCACCCTCTCGGTCGGCATTGGCCCTCCCTGTTTCATCACCGCCAGGGCCTTCTCCGGCGCCTCCGCCTCCACCATGAGGATGTCGACACCCCCTCCGGAGCCGTCCCGACCGGCCACCACCATGTCGAAGGTGCACTCCTCCAACTCCTGAAAGGTGGGGTTCACCAGCCAGGATCCGTCGGCCCGCAGGCCAAGCCGGACAGCCCCCACGGGCCCCTGAAAGGGGAGTCCGGCCAGGAGTATGGCTGCAGATGCGCCGCTCATGGCCGGGACGTCAGGAGGGTTCTTCTGGTCCGCCGAGAGAACCGTGGCCACCACATGCACCTCGTTCCTGAACCCCTTGGGGAAGGAAGGCCTTAGGGGCCTGTCTATGAGCCTCGCTGTAAGGATCGCCTCCTCGCTGGGACGGCCTTCCCTGCGGAAGAAACCGCCTGGGATCTTCCCGGCCGCGTACATCCTCTCTTCCACGTCCACGGTGAGCGGGAAGAAGTCGAGCCCCTCCTTGGGTTCCTTGCCGGCCACCACCGTGACCAAGACCTGGGTCTCCCCCTGGGTGACGAGAACCGCCCCATCAGCCTGGAGGGCCAGCTTCCCGGTTTCGAGGGAGAGCTTCCTCCCCCCCACACTCCCTTCGACCTTGAGGTTCTGGAACACGGCACCACCTCCGTACCGCCTGGCGAGGCGGGGCCGTGCCAGTTCTCAGGCGAAGACCCCGGTATCCCGGAGCCCACGGCTGAGGGCTGACAACTAACCCCCGCCTCGCCTCCTCCGAGTTGTTAGAAGCTCAAATCCAGGCTACCGCCTCAGCCCGAGGCGGGCAACAAGGGCACGATACCGCGCCGGGTCCTCCCGACGGAGATAGTCGAGGAGCTTCTTTCTCTTCGAGACCATCATGATCAGGCCCCGGCGGGAGTGGTGGTCCTTCCGGTGAACCGAAAGGTGCCTGGTGAGCTCCTCAATACGCCGGGTGAGGAGGGCCACCTGAACCTCCGGGGAGCCCGTGTCCCCCGGGTGGACGGCAAACTCTTCCACCAGCCTCCTCTTCTCCTCAGCCGTGATGCCCATAGGAGCTAGCTTGTGCAAAGTCCGACGCCAGGTACTGAATGCTAGCACACCGTCTCAGCCGAGGTCCTCCGAGCGCCTCTCGCCGGGGCGGAGCCGGCCCTCCAGTATCCTTTCCGCCTCGGCCTTGTCCGCCTCTATCTGGGCCTTCAGCTCCTCCGGACCCCCGAAAGCTCTTTCCTCCCGTATCCTGGCGAGGAACTCCACATCCACCACCTCCCCCGCGAGCTCCCCGGGCTGCTCCAGGAAGTGCACCTCGAGCAGGAGGGGTCCTCCTCCGAAGGTGGGCCTAGTTCCTAGGTTCGCTACCCCGCCGAGGGCCCGACCTCTGACCCAGGCCCTCACCGCATACACCCCCGGAGCGGGAATGGCCAGGCCCTCTGGAGGCCTGATGTTGGCCGTGGGGAATCCGAGGGCCCTCCCCCTTCCCGAACCTCGCTCGACCGGCCCGGATAGCCGGTGCGGCCGGCCGAGCGCTCTGGCGGCTTCCTCCACATCTCCCCGGGCCAGGCTCTCTCGGATGAGGGAGCTCGAGACCACCCCTTCCCCCCTCACCAGCGGCACGGCGTCCACCTTGAAGCCGAGCTCGCGACCGAGCTGCTTGAGGAGGGCCGCGTCTCCCCGGGCCCCGTGCCCGAAATGGAAGTTCTCCCCCACCACCACCGCCACCGCGCCTAGAGCTTCCTTGAGGACGGCGCGGGCGAACTCCTCTGGTGTGACCCTCGCCAGCTCCTCCGAGAACTCCAGCACCACTAGGGCCTCAACTCCCAGATCCCGAAGAAGCTCCTCCTTGAGGGGGAGGGGGGTGAGGACGGGTGGGCCCTTGCCGCGGAGCACTACCTCGGGGTGGGGCTCGAAAGTGAGAGCCACCAGCGTCGCACCTTCCTCCCGAGCTAGCTCGGCCGCCCGCCCCACCACCCTCCGGTGGCCCAGGTGGACCCCGTCGAAGACGCCAACGGTAACTACGGAGGGCCGCACTTCCGGCCCGACGCCCTCCAGTCCCCTGTAGACGCGGAGGCGAGACGTCATCCCCTTACCCTGCCAGCCACCCGGCTTCCTCGCGGGGCCTCACGACCAGAGGTAAGGCCGCCCCGTCAGCGTCGCGGAAGACTCCGAGGAGAAGACCCCCAGGTCCGTAAAGGGCGTAGGGGGAGGAGAGGCCAGCCCTCGGGATGGGCCGCCCCGAGAGGGCCGCCCGCGCCTCCTCCTCCCCCACCTCCCTCCGGGGCAGGAAGGGGAGGGACCCCTCGGGGGGTATGAGATGGCGATCTATCCCCTCCCTCCTCAAGGTATCCAGAGAGACCGCTCTCTCCACCCTGAAGGGGGAGACCTCCGTTCGCCTGAGGGAGGCGAGGTGGGCCGGGAGGCCGAGCGCGTCGCCGAGGTCCCTGGCAAGGCTCCTCAAGTAGGTTCCGCCAGAGCAGCGGACCAAGAGCCTCGCCCTGGCCCTCTCCCCCGGCTCGAAGGAGAGGATGTCGAGCCGGTAGATGGTCACCGGCCTCCCCTCGAGCTCCACCTCCCGCCCAGCCCGTGCCAGCTCGTACGCCCTCCTCCCCCCCACCTTCAAGCTGGAGAAAGCGGGGGGACGCTGGAGGTAGGTCCCGACGAAGCTCCCGGCAGCCCGGACCAAGGCCTCACGGGTGAGGCAGGAGGCGTCAGCCTCAGCCACCACCCTCCCCTCGCCGTCCAAGGTGTCGGTGGCCACCCCGAAGGCTACCTCACCAAGGTACTCCTTCTCCCGGTCCTTGATGAACTGGAGGAGCCGAGTGGCCCAGCCTAACCCCACCACCAGCAGCCCCGTGGCGGCCGGATCCAGAGTCCCGGCGTGCCCCACCCGGCTCAGCCCCGAGACCCTCCGCACGGCGTCCACAACATCGTGGGAGGTGGGCCCAGCCTCCTTGTCCAGAAGGAGGATCCCGGCAGTCCTTGGGACAGAACGGCTATCGAGGGCCAGCCGGGGCAACCAGCCGCTCCTCCAGCTCAGCCAGGGCCCTTTCCAGCGGTCCCCGACTCGTGTAGCCAGCCGCCAGCTCGTGCCCCCCACCCCCCAGGGACTCGGCCACCCGTCTCACATCCCTGCCCCTGGAGCGGAGGCTCACCCTGACTCCACCCCCCGGCTCCTCCTTAAGAAGGGCTGCCACCTCGGCCTCCCGAGCCGTCCTCAGGGCATCGATGAGAGGTTCTGTATCGGCGGCCGCGACCCCGCACTCTTCCAGGTCCCTTATAAGGAAGTAGCTGAAGATGAGCCCCCCTGGCCGCAAGACCGCCCTCTCCAGGACCCTCGCCTTCAGCTTCAGCAGCCCGAAGGGCTCCGACTCGTAAACCTCCCTCGCTACCCGGAGGTGCGCGGCCCCCAGGCGGAGCAAGCGCGCTGCCAGCTCCAGCGTGGCGGGCCTGGCCGAGGGGTACTGGAACCTGCCGGTGTCCGTGACCAGCCCGGTGTACAGGCACGTGGCCACCTCGGGAGAGATCTCCCCTCCTATCTCCTCCAGGAGTCTATAGGTGATCTCCGCCGAGGCGGCGGCCCCCTCGTCGACCAGATCGATGGTTCCCCGGAGGGTGCAGGAGGAGTGGTGGTCGATGACCACCACTGCACGAGCCCTCTCCACCAGGCCCCCCAGAGAACCGAGCCTCTCCCGACTGGACGCGTCGAAGGTGATGGCCAGGGGCACATCGTGAGGCATGGATTCGGGGCCCACCAGCTCACCCACGCCCGGAAGAAAGGCGTAATGGGCAGGGACCTGCACCTCTGCCGAGCCCCAGCTTGCCCAGACCTTTTTCCCTGCCGCCTTCAGGTGGTGGTAAGCCGCGAGCATGGAGCCGAGGGCGTCGCCGTCGGGATGGATGTGGCAGAGAAGGGCTATCCTGTCGGCCTCCCTCACCAGGGCCGCTGCCTGCCTCAGCCTCCTCGCCAGCGGCCTGGCCCGGGCCGTTGTTCTAGCGGCCTGCACCCTCTCCCTCCTCCGGTGCTGTCTCGGCGCCTTCGCTCCCACCGCCCGCCATCAGTCCCCAGATCCTCTCGGCCTTCTCCAGGGACTCGTCCTCCCTGAACTCCAGTCTGGGAACGAAGCGCATCCTCACCGCCCTGGCCACCCGGGACCGGAGAAACCTCTCCCCCGAGGCCAGACCTTCTCTCGCGAGGCGCCTCTCCTCATCCCCTCCAAGAACGGTGTAATAGACCCTGGCGAGGCTCAGGTCCGGGGTGACCTCCACCCGGGTTATCGTTACGAAACCAATCCTCGGGTCGTGCATCTCGCGCTGGACCGTCTCCGCGACGGCCTCCTTTATGGCCTCGCCCAGCCTTTCTGTCCTGAGGCTCACAGGACCTCCTTAGCCCAAAAGCGGCAGGGAGCCGCCCGCGCGAATCCTAAGCCTCGGGGCTGAAGTACTCTTCCTCGGCGGCGAGCAGCTCCACCTCGGGGCGGCCCGCCACCCGCTTGCCTATCATGTGGAGCGCCTTCCTGGCCGCGAATCCCGTCTCCGCCACCACCGAGACCGCGACCGTGGCCCGCTGCCAGAGGTCGTGGTGGTCCACCTCGGAAGCGGAGCAATTGAACTTGGTCCTGAGCTCCCCGAGGATGGACCTCACCACCTGCCTCTTCTCCTTGAGAGAACGGGACCCCGGAACCCTGAGCTGATAGATGCCGAGACCCACCACCACCGCTGCCTCCGCCAAGATACTCCGCCCGCAACTGCCCTCAGTACCTCGGTCTTTCCACCACGCGGAAGACCTCTATGACGTCCCCCTCCTTTATGTCCTGGTAGTTCTCGAGGCCCACGCCACACTCGAAACCGGCTGCCACCTCCCTCACGTCGTCCTTGAAGCGCTTGAGGGATGCGATCCTAGTGTCCGCGGCGATGGCCCCATCTCTCAGCAGCCGGGCCCGGGCACCTCTCACCACCTTCCCTTCCACCACGTAGCAACCGGCGACAGTTCCCACCTTTGGGATGCGGAAGGTGGCCCGCACCTCCGCCCTGCCCAGGACCTCCTCTTCGGTGACGGGCGCCGCCCTTCCCTTCAGGGCCGCCTCCACATCGGCGAGGGCCTCGTAGATGACCCGGTAGGTTCTGACGTCCACACCCTCCGCCTGAGCCGCCTCCCTAGCCCCCGGCTCGGGCCTTACGTTGAACCCCACCACCACTGCACCGGAGGCCGCCGCCAGAGCAACGTCGCTCTCGGTGATGGCACCAACCGCCCTGTGAAGCACCTTTAGCCGCACGTGCTCCCTGGAAAGCTCCGCAAAGGCCTTCTCAAGGGCTTCCAGAGAACCCTGCGTGTCGGCCTTGATTATGAGGGCCAGCTCCGGCACCTCCTCCTTCCTGGCCAGGAGCTCCACGAGAGTGGGCCTTCTCCTCTGGACCAGCTCCGCCGCTCTCAGGCGTGCCGCCCTGGACTGGGCGATCTGCCGGGCCTGCCTTTCATCCTCCACCACCGTCACCTCATCCCCAGCCGAAGGGAGCCCAGTGAAACCAAGGACCTGCACGGGCGTCCCCGGCCCGGCCTCGGACAGGCGACGGCCGTTCTCGTCCAGGAGGGCCCTCACACGCCCCCAGGCGGTCCCGCAAACCACGGCATCGCCCACACGAAGCACACCCTCCCTGACTATGACCGAGGCTACCGGCCCCCTTCCGCGGTCCAGATGGGCCTCGATGGCAGTGGCCTTCGCAGGGCCCCGGGCCCTGGCCGCGAGCTTCAGCTCGTCAGCGAGGAGGAGGATCCCGGTGAGCAGGTCCTCAAGGCCCCATCCCATCTTGGCGGAGATGTCCACGAAGATGGTGTCGCCGCCCCACTCCTGGGGCACGAGGCCCAGGTCCGCCAGCTGCCTCCTCACCTTCTGGGGGTCGGCCTCGGGCTTGTCCACCTTGTTAACGGCGACCAGGATCGGAACGCCCGCTGCGCGGGCGTGGTTAATGGCCTCCACGGTCTGAGGCATCACGCCGTCATCAGCGGCGACCACCAGAACCGCCACGTCCGTGACCTGGGCACCCCGGGCCCGGAGAGCGGTGAAGGCCTCATGCCCCGGGGTATCTATGAAGGTGATGGCACGACCATCCACCCTCACCTGGTAAGCGCCGATGTGCTGGGTGATCCCTCCAGCTTCCCGGGCCGCAACGTTCGTCCTCCTTATGGTGTCGAGGAGGAGGGTCTTGCCGTGATCCACATGTCCCATCACCGTGACCACGGGCGGGCGGGGCTCGGCCTCCACCTCCTGGGGGACGGCTTCAACTGCCTCCTCCCTCTCCTCCTCGGGGCTTACGATCTCGGCCTCGATGCCGTACTCGGCAGCGACCACGGCAATGGCCTCATCGCTCATGGACTGGGTGAGAGAAAGGAGCTCCCCCATGGAGATGAGGGTCTTCAGCACCTCGCTGGGGCTTTTCCCAAGCTTCTCCGCGAACTCCTTCACGGTGATCCCCCGGGCCACCCTTAGCAGGGGACGGGAAGGCGCCGCGCCACCCTGTGCCTCCCGCGCGGGCTCCTCGCGGGCGACCTCCCTTTCCTGGAGGGGCTTCTCCAGCCCGGCCTCCGCACCCCGGGCAACCCCTGAGAACTCGGCCCTAATCCGGGAGGCCACCTCTTCCTCCACAGCTGAGGCGTGGCTCTTCACCTCTGCTCCCAGGGAGCGGAGCATCTCGAGGACCTCCTTGCTGGAGACCCCCAGCTCCCTGGCGAGCTCGTACACGCGGATCCCCACGGGACCCCCTATTCCTTTTCCTTGAGCTCAGCCCCGGCCAGCATCGCCAGCACAGGAGAGTACACCTCCGCCAGGCCGTCCGTGGCCCCCTCACCCACCCGGAGGGCCCTGGCGAGCCTCCCCTTCCTCAGGGCGGCCCTCAGGCATCTGGGCTCCCGGCAGACGTAGGCACCCCTCCCGGGCATCCTCCCCCCCAGATCCATCACCACCTTCCCGTCTCTCACGGTAAAACGCACCAGCTCGGACCGGGGTCTCTCTGCCCGACACCCGACGCAGGTTCGGAGGGGGGTCCTCCCCCTCCCCATAGCCCCTCCTAACCCGTTGCGGCTGTCTTCCCGGGGTGCTCCTGCCCCTCCGACCGTATATCTATTCTCCAGCCGGTGAGCCTTGAAGCGAGGCGGGCGTTCTGCCCCTCCCTTCCTATGGCCAGGGAGAGCTGATAGTCAGGAACCACTACCACGGCCAGCTTCTCTTCTTCATTGATCTTGACTTCCTTCACCTTGGCAGGGGAAAGGGCGTTGGCCACCAGCACCGCTGGGTCTTCGGACCACTCCACTATGTCTATTTTCTCCCCCTTGAGTTCCGCCACCACAGCCCTCACCCGAGCTCCCTTCGGCCCCACGCAGGCACCGATGGGGTCCACGGCGGGCTCCTTGCTCCACACCGCCATCTTGGTCCTATGGCCGGCCTCCCTGGCCAGGGCCTTTATCTCAACCACGCCCTCGGCGATCTCAGGAACCTCCTGCTCAAAGAGGCGCCTCACCAGGCCCGGATGGCTCCGGGAGAGGATGATCTGAGGTCCCCGGAGAGTGCGTTTCACGTCCACCACGTACAGCTTGAGGCGGAGACCGTGCTCGAGCCTCTCCCCCGGTATCTGCTCAGACTGGGGGAGGATCCCCTCCACCTTTCCCAGATCTACCAGGGCGTACCTGGGGTCGTGCTGCTTCACAATGCCCGTGACTATGTCCCCCTCTTTGCCGGCAAACTCCTCGTAGGTCTGCTCCCTCTCGGCATCCCTTATCCTTTGGACGATGGTCTGCTTGGCCGTCTGGGCAGCAATGCGGCCAAAGTCCGAGCGCTTCTCCTCCCACTCCCTGATGACATTCCCCTCTTCATCCACTTCCTGGGCGAAGAGGCGCATCTCACCCGTTTTTCTATCGATCTCAACCCGCGCGGCAGCCGCGGCCCCGGGGAGCTTCAGGTAGGCTCTGGCCAGCGCCTCCTCTAGAGCCTGAACCAGGGTCTCGAAGTCGATCCCCTTCTCGCGTTCCAGCTGCTTGAGGGCCTCGATCACCTCTTGGTTCATGACCTCACGTCCTCAAAGCTTCACAACCTGGCGGGCGGCGGCTATAGCGTCCAGGGGGAGGTGAATCCGCTCACCCTCCTCCTCGAGGATGACGGCCTCCCCCTCCTCGTCGATGCCGACCACCCTGCCCCTGAAAACCTGTCTCCCCCCCAGGGGCTGGCTCGTCCTCACCTCCACTTCCCGACCCCTTTTCAGTCTGAAATCCCGCAGGTTCCTGAGGGGCCTCTCCACCCCGGGCGAACCCACCTCCAGCGTGTAAGGGCCGGGTATGAAGTCCTCGCGGTCCAGGGCCCGGGACAGCTCCTCGCTCACCCGTGCACAGGTCTCCAGGTCTATCCCGCCCTCCCTATCGAGGAGAACCCGGAGCAGGCGCCTCCTCCCCCTGCTCACCAGCTCCACATCAACCACCTCCGCTCCGAAGAGGGAGGCGGCCTCCTCTGCCAGCCTCCTGGCCCGCTCCTGCAAGGAACCCTCCTCCTGGTCTCGGGGCAAAAAGAAAGTGGGCCCGAGCCCACAGGCTCCGCATAGCCTAGCACATGCGCGCTAGTGAAGCAAAGCGCCCTCCCCCTCGCCCGCCGGCTGCCCCAAGGTTAGAGCCAGGCCGCATGCTGCCAAGCTCCTCCTTACAGCCCAGCCGACCTCCCCCAGCGAAACATCGAGCCTCTCCCCTGTGGCCCGTATCTTCACCTCCGCTCTACCCTCCGCCACCTTCCTGCCGAGGATCACCTGGACCGGAAACCCCACGAGGTCGGCATCGGCGAACTTAACCCCGGCCGAAGCATCCCTGTCGTCCAGAGCCACCTCGAGCCCCTCTCTTCCCAACTCCGCATAGACCCTCTCCGAGGCTGCGGCAACGGCTGGGTCCCGAAGGTTCAGAGGCAGGACCACCACGTGAAAAGGGGCGAGGGCGGGTGGCCAGACAATTCCCCTCTCGTCGCGGTGCTGCTCCACCACGGCGGTGAGGATGCGGGAGACCCCGATCCCGTAGCATCCCATGACCACCGGCCTCTCCTCCCCCCTCTCGTCGGTGAAAGTGGCCCGGAAGGGCTCGGAGTACCTGGTGCCCAGCTGAAAGACGTGGCCCACCTCGATGGCCTTCTGGAGGCCGAGAGGCGAGGAGCAGCGCGGACAGGGATCTCCCTCCTTGACCCCCGCCACGTCCACCCAGCCGTCTACCTGGAAGTCCCGACCCAGATTGGCTCCTCTCAGGTGGAACCCGGGACGATTCGCCCCCGTGACCCAGTCGCGACCAGCTCTCACCCAGCGGTCGGCCAGGACCCTCACCCCTTCCAGGCCCACAGGCCCGGCAAAACCGGGGACAAGATTCGGCTCGGCCTCGAAATCCGCCTCGCCGAGGAGCCGCACCGGCCCCAGAGCCCGGGCGAGCTTCGCCTCGACCACCTCCCTGTCCCCGGGGACGAGCACGGCAACGGGCCCTCCCTCGGCCGCGTACAGCATGCACTTGAGCACCTGGGAGGTGGGAACGTCCAGAAGGGATGCCACCTCCTCTACCCGGAAAACTCCGGGAGTGGGGACCTCCTCAAGCCGCTGCGACCCCGGCCCCACATCATGGGGTTCCGCGGTCGTGGCCGCCTCCACATTGGCCGCATAGCCGCAGGAGGGACAGGAGACAAAGATGTCCTCTCCGGCCTCGGCGAGGGCCATAAACTCGTGGTTCACGTCCCCCCCGATCTCCCCCGCCACCGCCTCCACCATTCGGAACTCAAGACCGCACCGCCTGAAAATGCGCGTGTACGCCTCGACCATGCGGGAGTAGGATTCTTTCAAGCCTTCTTCGTCACGATCGAAGGAGTAAGCGTCCTTCATGATGAACTCCCGAGCCCTGAGCAGGCCGAACCGCGGCCGGAGCTCGTCGCGGAACTTGGTCTGGATCTGATACAGGATAAGCGGGAGCTGTCTGTAGCTGCTTATCTCTGCGGCCACCGTTGCGGTGACGAGCTCCTCGTGGGTGGGGGCGAGGCAGTACTCCCTCCCGGCCCTGTCCTTCAGCCGGAACATGAGGGGACCGTACTCCTGCCATCGGCCCGCCCGCTCCCAGAGATCCCGCGGGTGGAGAGCGGGCATGAGTATCTCCAGAGATCCCTGCCTGTCCATCTCCTCCCTGACGATGGCCTCTACCTTCGCAAGGACCCTTCTGCCCAGAGGCATGAAGGTGTAGACCCCGGCAGCCACCTGTCTCACGAAGCCGCCCCGGAGGAGTAGCCTGTGGGACGGGATCTCCGCCTCAGCGGGGTCCTCCCTCAAGGTTGGAAAGAAGTACTCCCTTAGCCTCACGTCCCTCCCTTCGCCGCCAGCTTGAGAGCCTCCTCAACCAGAGCGTCGAGCATTTTTTCCCCGGGAACCACCCGGACCGGCTTCCCCCTCACGAAGATCTGGCCCTTCCCCTTGCCGGCAGAGAGCCCCACGTCAGCTTCCCTGGCCTCACCCGGGCCATTCACGATGCAGCCCATGACAGCCACCCGAAGGGGAAGGCCCAGCCCGGAAAGCCTCGCCTCAGCCTCCCTGGCAAGGCTAAGGACGTCCACCTCGGCCCTGCCACAGGAGGGACAGGAGACGAACTCGAAACCCTTGGGTTTCAGCCCGAGGGCCTCGAGAATGGCCCTCCCGGCCACCACTTCCTCGACGGGGTCGGCCGTGAGGCTCACCCTTATGGTGTCACCGATTCCCTCGGCCAGGAGGATCGCCAGGGCCACCGCGGACTTCACAAGGCCTCTCGGAGGTGGCCCGGCTTCGGTGAGCCCCAGGTGGAGCGGGTAGTCCGTCTTTGCCGCCAGGACCCTGTAAGCCTTCAGGGTCTCCAGAGGGTCATGATGCTTCACCGAGATCTTGATGGCCGAGAACCCCAGGTCCTCCAGGACCGCCACCTGCCTCAGGGCACTTTCCACCAGGGCCTCGGCCAACGGTCCTCCGTACCGCTCGAGAAGGTCCCGGTCGAGGCTCCCCGCGTTCACCCCAACCCTGATGGGCACCCCTCTGGCCATGGCCTCCATGGCTATGTCCTTTATCCGATGGGGTGGATACAGGTTCCCCGGGTTCACCCGAAGACCGTGGACCCCCGCTTCGAGGGCGGCCATGGCGAACTTCCAGTTGAAGTGGACATCCGCAACGACAGGCAGGGTGCTCGCGTTCACGATGGCGGGGAGAGCCTCCACGTCGTCAGGATCGGGGAGGGCAACCCTCACTATCTCGCATCCTGCGGCCGCCAGAGCCGCTATCTGCTGGAGGGTTCCGTCTATGTCCGCCGTTTTCGTGGTGCACATGGACTGAACGGAGACGGGTGCTCCCCCCCCAACGGGAACCCACCCCACCCGCACCTGCCGACTCTTTCTCCGCGGCGAGATCACCTCCACCCGGCCATCACCTCTCTGTTCGCTAAGCATATCCAGATCGACCTCAGCGGAAGGGGGTCGGGACCGGCCTCGCGATGTCGAGATAGAGCAGGAGCAGGGAGACGGTGAGGAGGATAGCGAGAACGGTGGCGGCCACGGGGACTACCTTCCTCGGGTCCACCGGCCTCCCCCGTATCCTCTCCACCGCCAGGAGCGCCAGGTGCCCGCCGTCCAGAGGAGGGAGGGGGAAGAGGTTCACCACACCCACAAAGACGTTCACCAGCGCAATAATCCCGAGGAAGTCGCCGAGGAAGCCTGCTCCGAAGGCCTCACCCGCCGCCCGCGCCGCCCCATATATGCTCACCGCCTCCTCAGGGCGGGCCCCGCCAGCGCCCAGCGCCTGGCCCACCAGGGCGGAGATGCCACCCGGGGAGAAGAGACGCACCACCCCGGCAACGGCGAGGACAGCCAGCCGGACCGTTCCCACGGCGGCGTCCACCAGGGCCCTTGGGGCTCCCACCTTCTCGTACACGAGCTTCTCGACCCTGGCTCTCACACCTAGAAAACCGACCACCCCGCCCTCTTCAGGCTGGGAGCCCAGCCGGGCTCTGAGATCGAGCCTGGTTCCGCCCCTCTCCACCGTGAAGGTGGCCTCCTGCCCCGGGTGAGACCGGATGAAGGACCTCACCTCTTCCCAGGTGGAGACGGGCCTGCCATTGATGGCCACTATCCGGTCGCCGGCCCTGAAACCGGCCTTCTGGGCCGGCGTCTCCCCCTCGGTGGAGCTGGGAACTTCCGCAATGCGCGTTCCCACCACCACATCCACCGGGCCCCGCCCGATGAAGGCCAGAAGGGAGAAGAGGAGAAGGAAGGCGAGGAGAAAATGGGTGGCCGAGCCGCTCGCCAGGATTACCGCCCTCTGCCAGGGCCGGGCCCGACGAAAGGATTCGGGTCCCTCCTCGGGATCGAGGGGGTTCATCCCAAGGATCCTTACGTACCCTCCCAGGGGGAGGGCCCTCAAACCGAAGACGGTTCCCCCTCTCTCTCTTGCCCAGAGGACCGGGCCGAAGCCCACGAAGAAGTGGGTCGCCCTCACCCCGAACCTCCTCGCGGCCAGATAGTGCCCGAGTTCGTGGAGGAAGATCATGAAGAGGACGGCGACGCCGAACAGCAGATAACCGAGGGCGCTCAAGGAATCGCCTCCGCCATCCCCGCTATCACCCTTTCGGCTTCCCTCCTCGCCCACTCCAGAACCCCTTTCACCTCCTCCAGATCCGAGGGGCGGCTCGGGGAGTGTCGCTCGAGAACGCGCTCCACCACCGCCTCGATGCCGAGGAAACCGATCCTTCCGTTAAGAAAGGCCTCCACTGCCACCTCGTCGGCGGAGGCGTACACGGCGGGGGCCGTGCCTCCAGCCCTGAGAGCCTGGTAGGCGAGGGGAAGAAGGCGAAAGGTCTGCGTGTCGGGGGGCTCGAACTCCAGGGAGAAGGGGGCAGAGAAGGAGATAGGCTGGGCAATACCCTCGAGCCTGTCGGGGTATGAGAGGGCATACGCCACGGGAAGGCGCATGTCCGGCTCGCTCACCTGGGCCAGAAGGCTTCCATCGGAGAGGAGAACCAGTCCGTGGACCCTGCCCTGCGGATGAACCACCACCTCCACCTGCTCGCCCTCGAGGCCGAAGAGGTGACAGGCCTCGACCACCTCGAGTCCCTTGTTGGCGAGGGTGGCGGAGTCCACCGTTATCTTCGGGCCCATCCTCCAGACCGGATGGGCCAGGGCCTCCTCCGGCCTCACCCGGGCAAGCTCCTCCCTCCGCCTGCCCCGGAACGGACCCCCCGAGGAGGTGATATACACCCTGCGCACTTCCCGCTCCCGGCCGGAAAGGCACTGGAAGAGCGCGGAATGCTCGCTGTCGACGGGGAGTATCCGCCCCCCCGCCTTCCTGGCTAGATCCACCACAAGCTCCCCCCCCACCACCAGGCTCTCCTTGTTCGCCAGGGCCAGGGTCCTTCCCGCCTTGAGAGCTGCCGCGGTAACACCCAGCCCGGCCGTGCCGGCCAGAGCATTCAGCACCACGTCAGCACCGTCCCAGCCCGCCAGCTCGAGAAGACCATCCTCTCCAGCGAGGACCTTCACCCAGGGGGCCTTCTGCCCCACCAGCGCGGCAGCCTCCGGGTCAGCCAGGGCCACCACCTCCGGCTTGAACTCCTCCACCTGGGAAAGGATCTCCCCCACCCGACCCCTTGCGGCCAGGGCCACCACCCGGAACACCCCGGGGTGAGAACGGATCACCTCCAGCGCCTTCCTCCCGACGGACCCGGTGGACCCAAAAACAGAAACCCGGCGCACGGTACCATTCTCCCAGATGCGCCCAGGCGGAGCTCGAGAGAGGAAAGGGGCGAGGAGGAGACCGCGAAGGCCCGAGCGGCCATGGCGGTGGAACACATCAGGGCCGCACACGGACCTCTCCCTGCCGGCCGGCGCCTACCCCTCGGAGGTGGACTGGAGGGCCGCCGTTCACAGCCTCGAGCATGGCTACGTAATCTTGGCCTACGGCGCCATCTCACCTGACGAGGTGAGAAGGCTGGAAGGGGCCTTTCGGGGGGAGAGGAAGCTCATTATCACACCCAAGGCCTCCCTTTCTCCGGGGGAGATGGCCCTGGTCAGCTGGAGAAGGCTCCAGCGCTGCAAAGGTTTGGATCTGGAGGTGGCTCGGGCTTTCATAAGGCAGAACCGGGAGTCCAGGCTGGCCCCCGAGCCCCAGGGGCCTTAAAACGGGCCATGAACATGCCCCCTTTTCGCAAGGATCCGAGGCAGACGCGAGGGAAGCCCGGAAGGAGCCTTGTGCTCGTTGAGTATCTTTACAGCCCCTCCTGCCCTTCCTGGAAGGAGGGGCTCACCCGGCTGCTCGAGGTTCTGGAAGAGGAGGGGCTCAAAGACCATGTGGAGGTGAGGAGGGTCCTCGTCCCCGACGAGGAAACAGCCGCCAGGCTCCGCTTTCCAGGCACCCCCACCTACCGAGCGCTGGGGGAGGACCTCTTCGGGGATACCCCGGCAGACCGCGGAGACCACGAGGCGTGCCGCGCCTACATCACCCCAGAGGGAAGGGTGAGCCCCATCCCCAGCCGTGCCATGCTGAAGGGGGCCGTAAGATCGAGGCTCCGACCGGCCGTGCAGGACCTTGGGGAAGGCCAAGGTACGGAAAGGAGGTGACGTGGCCCGAATAGCCATAGGCGAGGCGATGATTCCCTTCGAAAACCTGCCAGGGGTGGACGGTAGGAGCTACTCGTCCGGGGACTTCTCATCCTCCCCCCTCCTCGCCCTGTTCTTCAGCTGCAACCACTGCCCCTACGTCCAGGCCTGGGAGGGACGGTTCGTCCAGTTCCAGAAGGAGTACGCGGACAGGGGGGTGCAGCTTGTTGCCATCAACTCCAACGACGATACCGCCTATCCTGAGGACAGCTTCGAGGCCATGGTGGCGCGGGCGAAGGAGAAGGGGTTCAACTTTCCCTACCTCCGAGATGCCGATCAGTCCGTGGCCAGGGCCTACGGGGCCGAGAGGACGCCCGAGTTCTTCCTTTTCGACAGGGAAAGGAGGCTCATCTACCACGGCGCCTTCGACGACAACTACGAAGACCCCGAGAAGGTACGGCACCCCTGGCTGAAGATGGCCGTGGAGGCAGCCCTGGCGGGAAGGGAGCCGGAGGTGAAGGAGACCCCGCCAGTGGGCTGCACCATCAAGTGGAAGAGGCGCTGAGGCGAGGCTATACCCAGAGCCGGAGGAGGTAGTACGCCGCGGGAGCCACAAATAGGATGGCGTCCACCCTGTCGAGGACACCTCCATGGCCGGGAAGGATGCTGCCCATATCCTTCAGTCCGAGCTCACGCTTGAGAAAGGACTCAGCCAGATCCCCAAGGGGTGCGAGGACGCCCACCAGGACGGCAAGAATCAGGGCCATGGATCTGTTGAAGGGCGGCACATACGGCCCTAAGAGGGCGGCAATAGCGAGGGCCACCGCGCACCCGCCTAGAGCCCCCTCCCAGGTCTTGGAAGGGCTGAGCCCGGGCGCCATAGCGCGCCTCCCCAGGGTTCTACCGAAGGCCAGGGCCCCCACGTCGTAGAAGGCGGTGAGGCCCACAAACCCCAGAAGGCCCCCCACTCCCCATCTCTCGCGGAGGATGAGGGCCACGAAGCTCCCAAGAAGCCCCAGATACCAGGGGCCGAGGAGGGTCGCAAGGAGGTTGGGGAGGCTCCTCTCAGAGGGCGGGGAGAGGACGAGCCAGATGAACACAAGGAGGGTCGCCACGGCCAGGGCCAGAACCAGTCCCTCCACTCCCATCCGGTAGGAGGCGAGGAAGGCGCCGGCGATCCCGAGGATCCCGGGCAGGCGAGCCGGACGGTACCCTCCCTTTCCCAAGGAGGAGTAGAGCTCCAGACTGGCCAGGATGAGGAGGAGAAAGACGAAACCGGTCAGGGCCAACTTGTGAAGGAAGGCGGTGGCCAGCACCACCGCCGCCAGGACCAGCCCGGTCAGGATGGCCGGGAGTAGGCTCCGGCCGCGCCTGTCTTCCGGCACCTCTCTCCGGCCCTAGCCCTCGAGGAGCTCCCTTTCTTTGGCTTCCAGAACGCGGTCCACCTCAGAGATGTACTTCTCGGTGAGCCTCTGCAGTTCTTTCTCGAACCTCCGGAGCTCGTCCTCGGAGATGAGCCCCTCCTCCTCCATCCTCTCGAGCCTCTCCTTCTCATGGCGGCGGACGTTCCTGATGGCCACCCTCCCCTCCTCCGCCCTCTGCCTCACCAACCTGGAGAGCTCCCTCCTCCTCTCTTCGGTGAGGGGCGGGAAGGCGAGACGGATCACCCTGCCGTCGTTGGAAGGGGTGACTCCCAGCTCGGAGGAGAAGATGGCCTTCTCGATGGCGGGGATGGCAGCCCGATCAAAGGGTTGAATCACGAGGAGCCTCGCCTCCGGGACGCTGAATGTGGCGAGCTGGGAGAGGGGAACCTGGGTACCGTAGTACTCCACAGGTATCCTGCTCACCAGGGCGGGCGAAGCCCTTCCCGTCCTGACACCGGCCAGGTCGTCGCGGGTCACTTCCACCGCCTTCTTCATCCTCTCTTCGGCTTCTTGAAGGACCCGGGCTGCCCCCTCTTCTCCCATGGCCACCTCCATACGGGCCCACCGATTCAGGCCTTCCCTCCAATGAGGGTCCCTATGGGTTCTCCCATGACGACGCCCCTCAGGTTCCCCGTCTTCTCCAGATTGAAGACCACAATGGGGAGGCCCTCCTCCATGCAGAGGGAGACGGCGGTGGCATCCATCACCCTCAAGCCCATCTTGAGCACGTCTATGTAGTCCAGCCGTTCGAAGAGCCGCGCTGCCGGGTTGAGCAGCGGATCGGAATCGTACACGCCGTCCACCCTGGTTCCCTTGAGAATGACCTCAGCATGGATCTCCAGGGCCCTCTGGACAGCGGCGGTGTCGGTGGAGAAGTAGGGAACGCCCATGCCCGTTCCGAAGACCACGAGTCTTCCCTTCTCCAGGTGCCTCTCGGCTCTCCTCGGAATGTAAGGCTCGGCCACTTGGGTCATGGTGATGGCCGACTGGACCCGGGTCGGAACCCCGGCCCTCTCCAGGGCGTCCGCCAGAGCCAGGGCGTTTATCATGGTCGCGAGCATCCCCATATAGTCGGCCCGGGCCCTGTCCATGCCCGCCGCCTCTCTGGCGGTGCCACGGAATATGTTGCCCCCTCCGACCACCACCGCCATCTGGACCCCCAGGGTCACCACGGAGGCAAGCTCCCGCGCGAGGCCCTCCACCTGCGAGGCGTCTATCCCGAAGCCCTTCTCCTTGCTGGCGAAAGCCTCTCCGGAGAGTTTGAGGAGGACCCTCCTGAACCTGGGCCCCCTGGGGTTCGGGCCTATCCCGCTCTCCTGCCCCCCCTCCACCTAGGCCTCCTCCCCAAGGCGGAAGCGGGCAAACCTCCTCACCACGATGTTCTCGCCTGTCTTGGCCGCCACCTCGGCCACCAGGTCCCCCACCCTCCGGCCCTCGTCCTTGATGAAGTCCTGCTCGAGCAGGCAGTTCTCCCTGAAGAAAGCCTCCAGCTTTCCCTGGACTATTCTCTCCACGAGCTCGGGCGGTTTCCCCGCCGCCTCCCTCGCATAAAGGGCCTTCTTCGCCTCCACCACCTCGGGTGGGACATCCTCCCTTCGGACCCAGCGAGGATCCATGGCGGCCACCTGCAGGGCCAGGTCGTGAGCGAGCTGCCGGAAGACATCGGTCCTCGCGACGAAGTCGGTCTCGCAGTTCACCTCCACCAGGACCCCGATCCTTCCATCGCCGTGTACGTAGGCTTCGACGAGTCCCTCCTTGGCCACCCGGGCAGCCAGCTTCTTCGACTTGGCAACACCCCACTCGCGGAGGAGGGCGCGGGCGGTATCCATGTCGCCGCCGGCCTCAGCCAGGGCGCGCTTACAGTCCATGACTCCGGCACCCGTCTCCTCCCTCAGCCTCCTAACCTCCTCCAGGTTCGGGACGTAACCAGCAGACATGGGCCCCTCACTCCAGCTCGTCCTCATCAATGGCCTCGGCCAGCCGTTCCGCTTCCTCCTCCTCCCGGAGCCTCACCTCCCACTCGGCCTCGGGCTCCGCGGCGGCCGTCTCCAGCATCTCCATCTCGGGCACCCTCACACCTCGGGTCTGGGCAATCCACTGCCCCTCCCCAACGGCATCTGCGATGATTCTTGTGAGGAGCTGGATGGAGCGGATGGCATCGTCATTCCCGGGGATAGGGTAGGCCACCTCGTCGGGGTCGCAGTTTGTGTCGAGAGGGGCCACCACCGGGATGCCCAACCGATTCGCCTCCCTCACTGCGATCTGCTCCTTTTTGGTGTCCACCACCCAGACCGCGGCCGGCAGGCGGTTCATGTCCCTTATGCCTCCGAGATACTCCTCAAGACGGGCCCTTTCCCTCCTGAGTCTCATCGCCTCCTTCTTCGGCAGAAGTTCCAGCACCTTCTCGGCCTCCATCACTTCGAGTTCCCTCAGCCTGAGGAGCCTCCTGTGGATGGTGGAGAAGTTGGTGAGGGTTCCACCCAGCCACCTTTTGGTCACGTAGGGCATCCTCACCCGCTTCGCCTGGGACTCTATGGCCTCCTGGGCCTGTTTCTTGGTCCCCACGAAGAGGACGAGTCCCCCTGCGGCCACGGCCTCCCGAACAAAGGTATAGGCTTTCTCAATACCCTCCAGAGTTTTCTCGAGATCGATGATGTGTATGCCGTCCCTTTCCCCGAAGATGTAAGGAGCCATCTTCGGGTTCCACCTCCTTGTCTGGTGCCCGAAGTGGACTCCGGCCTCCAGAAGCTGCCTTAACGTGACGACAGGCATACCACCTCCGGTTATCCCTCCGCCCGCCTCATCTCACCTCCGACCCGCGGCGAGCCCCATGCCTCCCCGCTCATGGCCTCCGCAGGCACCCCGGAAGGTGATCAGCGAGCGTGTGTATTGCCAGCTCTCCCGGCGGCCGGAGTCTACCACACGCCGCCCCCCGCCAGGCCTAGCTCTCGAGCTCCGGCCTGAGTCTCGCCCTGAGCTGGAGGATGGCCCTGGAGTGAATCTGGGAGACCCGCGACTCGGTGACGCCCAGCACCCGCCCGATCTCAGCCAGGGTGAGCCCCTCAAAGTAGTAGAGGGCAATCACCAGCTTGTCCCGTTCGGGCAGCTCATCCAGGACCCTGAAGACAAGGTCGCGGACCTCCCTCGCCTCCATCCCGGCCGTTACGTCCGAGAGTCGCTGATCCTTCAAGGTGTCCAGGAGGCTCAAGCCCTCCCCTTGGCCGAGACCGACGGGCTCATCCAGGGTGACCACGGATGCCCGGGTCAGATCCTGGTAAAGCTGGCGGAGCTCCTCCACGCTAAGACCCATGTGGGAGGCGAGCTCTTCGTCAGTGGGGAGCCTCTGCAGCCTTCCCTCGAGCTCCACCATGGCCCTCTCTAGCTCCCTCGCCCGCGCCCTCAAGGACCGAGGAGCCCAGTCTAGGGAGCGCATCCCGTCGAGAATGGCGCCTTTTATCCTTGGCACGGCGTACGTCTCGAATTTGACACCTCGGCCGGGCTCAAACTTTTCTATGGCATCGATGAGACCCACCACCCCGTAGCTGGTAAGGTCCTCGGGGTCCACATTCCGCGCCAGGGAGGCCGCCACCCTTCCGGCCACGTACTTCACGAGAGGCGCGTAGTAGAGAATGAGTCTCTCGCGGGCCTCCTTGGATCCCTCCTCCTTGAAGGCCCGCCAGAGGTCCTGGACGGCGTCCACCGCTGCCTACCTGGCCCTGGGATGTGCCTGAAAGTAAACCTCCCGGAGCCTCTCCTTGGAAACATGGGTATAGACCTGAGTCGTGTCAACCTCGGCGTGGCCCAGGAACTCCTGGAGGGTCCTGAGGTCCATCCCTCCCTCCAGCAGGTGCGTGGCCACGCTGTGCCTAAGGGTGTGGGGGCTTGCAGCCACTCCTGCCCTCCGCGCCGCCCTCTCCATCACCCGCCGCACCCCCCTCGGGCTGAGAGGTAGTCCCCGCGGTCCGAGGAAGACCCTGCCGCCAGTGTAGCCAGCCCTGGCCGCGAGAAGCGGCCTGGCCGACTGCAGGTACTCCCTGAGCCTGTCAGCCGCTACATCCCCCATGGGGACGATCCTCTCCTTCCTGCCCTTGCCTTTCAGCCTCACAAGACCCCTTTCCAGGTCAAGATCGGCCAGGTCAAGCCCGGCAGCCTCCGAAACCCTGGCCCCCGTGGAGTACAGGAATTCGAGGAGGGCCCTCTCCAGGAAGGCCAGGATCCCTCCTTCCCGGCCCGCTTCCTCAAGGAGCCTCTCCACGTCCGCCCTCGAGAGCACCCGGGGCAGGGCCCTGGAAATCCCACCAACCTTCAGGAAACGGGCTGGATCAGGCCCTAGCAGACGGCCCGTCTTCTCGAGATACGCATAGAAGGACCGGAGGGCCACTGCCTTCCTCGCCATGGAGGAGCGGGCGTAGCCCAGGGTGGCAAGCTGGGCCAGAAAGCGGCGAAGGGTGAGGGGGGTCGCCTCCTCCGGTTCGAGGCCGAGGCGCCTGAGGAACCCGAGCCACTGCTGGAGATCCCTGGCGTACGCCTCGCGGGTAAGCCTGGAAACCCTCCCCGAGAGGGCCTCGAGGAAGGAGGAGAGGCAGGAGCCACGGGCTTCCTCGGCTTCCCTCTCTAGCACAGGCAAAACTTACCAGACCAGCCGCTCACACCCGGTCTTCTTGGGGAACCTCTCAGGCGGGTTCCGAGAAGACTTTTTCGACCAGTCCGTCCCCTCTCCTCCTCACCGCGCCCGCCACCTCCAGGGCGACCAGCGCGGCCAAGACCCGGGGTAGCTCCACACCCACCCTGGAGGCCAGGGCTTCCTGGGTGAGGGCCTCGTCCCCGAGGCAGGCGAGTAGCTTCTGGGCGACCCCTCTCAGGCTGTCCGGGAGGAGTGCACCGAAAGGGCCTGGCACCCGCGCGTCCAGCCCGGGCGCACCAGACGGAGGGAGGGCGCGCCGTCCAACGCCCGCCTCCTCTTCCAGAGCTTCCTCGGCCGGCGCTCCCTCCTCCCTCGCCAGCCACCTGGGACGGTGGCGAAGAATGTCCTCCACTCCCTCTACCAGGGCCGCACCCTCCCTTATGAGCTGGTGGCAGCCGCGGGACCACGGAGAGCGGACGCTCCCGGGAACAGCCATCACCTCCCTGCCCAGCTCTGCCCCGAGACGGGCCGTTATGAGGGCGCCGCTCCTTTCTCCTGCCTCCACCACTACCACTCCCCACCCCATCCCCGCTATGAGCCGGTTCCGGACGGGAAAGCGCCACCGCTCCGGAGGCACTCCGGGGGGCCACTCGCTGACCAAAGCGCCCCCCGACGACACAACCTCATCAAAGAGGACGGCGTGCTCAGGCGGGAAGGGCCTACCAGCCCCCGACGCCATCACGACCACGGTCACTCCCTCTACCTCGAGAACCCCCCTGTGGGCCGCCGCATCAATTCCCCTCGCCCCGCCGCTCACGACGGCCACTCCGGCCCGGGCAAGGCCGGCTGAGAGCCGCCTCGCCACCTCCTCGCCGTAGGCGGTGGCCCTCCGCGTTCCCACCACGGCCACGCAGTCCTCCAGGCCTTCGAGCGCCGCCCCCCCCTGGACGAAGAGGACCGCAGGAGGCCGCTCCGATCGTCGGAGCCATGGTGGGAACTCAGCTTCTCCTGGGAAAACGCATCGAACCCCAAGAGACTCCATGGCTTCTGCCTCCTCCTCCCACGGGGGCAGGTGCCTTGCAGCGGCTGCAGCCTCGGGTGGGCCCGCGCCTCCCGCCTTCACCACCTGAAGGGCGGCCTCCGCGCTGCCGAAGGCTGCAACCAGAGCAGTGAGCCAGGCCGGGCCGATGCCGGGGAGCTTTAGAAGGAGAGAGGTGCAGGCCTCCTCCTTCCTCCTTTCGGCGCTTTCCCGCGGAGGTGGGGCCCACCCGGAGATCTCCGCCCCTCTCGGATCCACCCCGCTACCCCACCACCCCGGGACGGTCCAGCACCCGGTACTCGAGGGCCTCCGCCAGGTGCTCCACCTCCACCCTCTCCCTCCCCGCCAGGTCTGCCAGAGTTCTCGCGACTCTCAGGACCTTATCCCTGGCTCTGGCCGAGAGCCCCAGGGCCACAATGGCGCGTGCCAGAAATACCCGGCCCTCCCGATCCAGTCCGCAAGCTTCCTCCAGCCCATCCGGAGGGATCTCGGAGTTCAGCCCAGGACCGCCCGTCCGGTCCTGCTGCATCCTCCGCGCCGAGAGGACTCTCTCCCTCACCTCCAGGCTCCCCTCGGCCGCGGGCCCTTGCAGCAGCTCCCCCTCGTCCAGATCTCCCACCCAGACCTGCACGTCTATTCGGTCGAGGAGGGGGCCGGAGAGCCGGCCCAGGTAGCTTCGGCGCCTCGCCGTCTCGCACCGGCACGCCCGGCTGGACCCGAGCCTCCCGCACGGACAGGGGTTCGCTGCCGCCACCAGCGTGAACCTTGCAGGGAACCGCGCGGCCCCCCTGCTCCTCACCACCACCGCCACCCCCTCCTCCAGGGGCTGACGAAGGGCCTCCAGGGCCGACCTCGAGAACTCCGGAAGCTCGTCGAGGAAGAGTACCCCCCGGTGTGCGAGAGAGACCTCGCCGGGACGAGGCAGGCCTGTGCCGCCGCCGAGGAGCCCCGCCGCCGATATCGTGTGATGTGGAGCCCTGAAGGGGCGGGTCAAGGGAAGCCTGCCCTCGGCCACAAGCATCCCCGCGGCCGACCAGACGGCGGCCACCTCAAGGGCCTCCGCCTCAGCCAAGGGAGGGAGTATCCCCGGCATGCACCTGGCCAGCATCGTCTTGCCAGTCCCGGGAGGCCCCACCAGGAGGAGGTTATGCCCACCGGCAGCGGCTACTTCAAGAGCCCTCTTGGCCCGGGCCTGCCCCTTGACCCAGCGGAGGTCGGGTCCGGGAGACTCAGCCTGGGCCTCGAGGGCTGACGCTACCTCCTCTCCTTCTCCCGTGGCCAGGGTGGCCAGGGAGGCGGCGAGGTCCCGCGCGGCAAGGACCCTCACTCCGGGGACAAGAGCAGCTTCAGCAGCGTTCTCCGCCGGCACGAGGGCAGCTCCCACACCCACCCGCCTGCAGGCCAGGAGCGCCGGAACCACTCCCCTCACGGGCCTCAGCCTTCCGTCCAGGCCGAGCTCCCCCAGAAGGCAGAACTCCTCCAACCTGCGCGCCGGAAGCTGACCATCGGCAGCAAGGACCGCGGCAGCAATGGCCAGATCGAACCCGGGGCCCGTTTTGGGCAGGGAGGCTGGGAGGAGACTCACTGTTATCTTCCTGTCTGGCCAGCGCTTCCCTGCGCTGACCACGGCCGCCCTCACCCTCTCCCTTGCCTCCCTCACGCTTGGGTCGGGCAGCCCGACTATGGTCGTACCGGGGAGACCCGGCCCGACGTGTGCTTCCACATCCACGGGGCGGGCCTCGGCGCCGAGGAGCGCCGCCGTCCTGGCCCGCGCCACCATTAGAAGGCTCCCTCCAGGTGTTCCACGCTCTGGACCTCTCCGCTGCGCGCGAGGCGGACGGAGACAACGTCGAAGCGGATCCTGCCCCTCCCCCGCCTGGAATTGGCCAGGAACTCCGCGGCAGCCCTCTTTATCCTTGCCCGCTTCAGGGGGGTCACCGCCTCCGCAGGCTGCCCCGCCCACTCCCCAGACCTCGCCTTCACCTCGAAAAAGACGAGGTAGCCGCCGCCCTCGGCGACGATGTCCAGCTCACCCCAGGGGGTCCTGTAGTTCCGTGCTATGACGCGGTACCCCCTCCCCGAGAGGTACTTTGCGACCGCCTCCTCCGCCGCCCTCCCCCGGTACGTCCCGACTTTTCCTCCTCCCCGGCCCCGCATATCGGCACCCAACCCACACCTCCTCTTGGGGCCCAGGGGATGCTAACGCAGACGAGGGACACAAGAAGCGATCACAGCCAAAACGAGCCTTCGGGTCTTAAGCAGGCATCGGGGCGAAGAACGAAAGCCCTAGAGCTTTCCCCCGATGCGAACCTCAATCCCGGGACCGGACCGCGGCCACCGCCAAGAAAAAGGCCTCCCCAAGAGCTCTGGCCACCCTCCTCGCCTGCTCCTGGCCCCTGAGACCGGCCAGGTTGGAGAGGAGCGGGACGGAGACATACTCCCCGAGCCCCTCCAGGCGGTGTGTGTAAGCCCGGCGCCGTCTCCCCCTTACTTCCACCTCATGGGGGAAACGGGCATCGGGAGGAAAGGCCAGCCCGTTCAGGGTCCAGGGTGTTAGCAGGATGAGGCAGGGCGTGTCCACCACCATCCTCGCCTCCACGACCTCCACCTGCAGCCGAGGGTTGGCCGCCGGGTCTCCGAGGAAGGATCTCCTGTGAACCTCCCTGAAGATGGAAGTCACCCTGCTCGTAAGCTCCTCGATCTCCGAACCCGCCGTCTCCACTGCCTACACCCCTTCCCGCCCGCGCCACCGCCGAGCATTCCCTCAAGGGCCCCGGCGGGGCGGAGGGCCGGATAGGCCATGCGCCTGCCGCTCAGGCGGTACGGGTTGACCACGCGGTCTGCGCCGGCCCCCTCACCCTCCGGACCGAGGGGCCTCACCTCGCCGAAGCCCAGCGTCGTCACGGCTCCCCTGAGAACCCCGAGACCCTGCCTCATCCCCTCTCCTCGAAGGGGGCTACCTGAGTTCTCCGGTAGACTACCGTTCCGGATGCCCCCGGGGGTATCCGAGTCGCGAGTGCGTGGGCCTCCTGGGGCGAAGGGGCTAGAAAGCGTGGGCCTCCCGGGGCCAACGGGAAGGAAGGGTGGGGAGATGGCTCGGCTAGTGGTGATAGGTGGCGATGCTGCGGGGATGAGCGCTGCATCCCAGGCCAAGAGGCTTAAGCCCTCCCTCGAGGTGGTAGTCCTGGAAAAAGGGGAGTTCATCTCGTATGCGGCGTGCGGCATCCCGTATTTTCTCGGCGGGGTTGTCTCCGGCCACCAGGCTCTCCTGCACTATCCTCCCTCCTTTTTCGAGGAGAAGAGAGGCATCCACATTCTCCTCAGCCACGAGGCAAAGGCCATTGACCTGGAGAGGAGGGAAGTGGAGGTCGCGAGCCCCGGGGGCACCCTCCATCTAGCCTTCGACTACCTAATGATCGCCACCGGCGCCAAGCCGGTCGTCCCTCCCCTGCCGGGGGTGGAGAGCCCTGGGGTATTTGCCCTCCGGGGGGTTGATAGCGCCATAGCCCTAAAGGAGTTCCTCGAGGCGGAGAGGCCCGCCAGAGCTGTAGTGGTAGGCGGGTCATACATAGGCCTCGAGATGGCTGAGGCCCTCCGCGGCCTCGGATTAGACGTGGCCCTGGTGGAGATGCTCCCTCACGTCATGCCCAGCCTCGACCAGGATATGGCGGTCCTCGTGGAGGAGGAGCTCCTCCACCACGGCGTCGAGCTGCACCTCGAAGAGAGATTGGAAGGGATCGAGGCGGACGGGCGACTCCGGGCGGTGGTGACCAGCGCGGGCAAGATCCCTGCGGACCTCGTGGTCCTCGGGGTCGGGGTGAGACCGGAATCGACCCTGGCGAGGGAGGCAGGGATAGAGCTGGGCGCGGCGGGGGCCGTGGCCGTGGATGCCAGGAGCCGCACCTCAGCCGAGGGGGTCTTCGCCGGCGGCGACTGCGCCCACGCCCACCACCTCCTGCTCGGGGAACCCGCTTGGGTTCCCTTGGGAACCACCGCGAACAAGCAGGGAAGGGTGGCTGGAAGCAACATTGCCGGAAGGGGTGAGGTCTTCCCGGGCATTCTTGGGACCGCGGTGGTCAAGGTGTTCAACCTCGATGTGGCCAGGACGGGTTTGAGTGAGCGAGAGGCGAGGGAGAGGGGCATTGAAGCGGTGAGCCTCGTCGATGAGGGGAGGTCCAGGGCGCGCTACTACCCCGGGGGCGGGCGGCTCGTCACCAAGGTGGTTGCCGAGAAGGGAACGGGCAAACTCTTGGGCGCCCAGCTGGTCGGCGCCGAGGCCGCCAAGAGGATAGACATCTTCGCCACCGCCCTCCACGCCGGCATGGACCTCGACCAGTTCGCCTGGCTCGACCTGGCCTACGCTCCCCCGTACTCCCCCGTCTGGGACCCCGTCCTCGTTGCCGCAGGGAAGCTGAGGGAGGCCATGGCGCGGGAGGCCGGCAAGGGATAAGGAGGTAGCATGGCTCTGTTAAGCGAGAAGGACCGGACGTTCCTTGAGGAGAAGTACGCCAGGGAGCTGGAGGGAGAGGTGAAGATCGTGGTCTTCACCCAGAAAGAGACACCCCTCGCGGTCCCCGGCCTGGAGTGCACCTACTGCAAGGAGACGAGGGAGCTAGCGGAGGAGCTCGCCGCCACCTCCCCGAAGATCTCCCTGGAAGTCCATGACTTCCACGCCGAGCCGGAGGTGGCCCAGAAGTACAGGGTAGACCGCATCCCCGCCCTGGCCCTCCTCGGCCCCGACGGCTGGGACCCTGGGGTGCGTTTCTTCGGCATCCCCGCGGGGTACGAGTTCGCGACCGTCGTGACCGACCTGGTCTTCCTATCCAGGATGAGGACGGACCTCTCTCCCTCCACCGTGGAGGCCCTCAAGAACCTCGAGTCCCCCGCCCACATCATGGTGTTCGTCACCCCCACCTGTCCCTACTGTCCACGGGCAGCCTCCCTCGCCCACCAGATGGCCATGGCGAGCGACCTGGTGACGGCAGAAGCCATAGAGGCCACTGAGTTCCCCCACCTGGCGAATAGGTACAACGTGTACGGTGTGCCGAAAGTGGTCATCAACGACAGGGTGGAGTTCGAAGGCGCCCTCCCCGAGGAGGCCTTCCTGGACTTCGTCATTCACGCCGCTAGAAGCAGCGGGCCCGACCTCCACGGGCACTCCTGATGGGTCGAGGCACCTCCCCCTTAGCAGGAAGCCTGGGGCCAGATCCGCTCGTAACCTCCCCTACTCACCAGGGGCGAAGATGTAGCCGAGCCCGCGGACGGTACGGATGAGCCGGGGCTGCCCCGGGTCCTTCTCCAGCTTGGCCCGGAGCCTGCCCACGTGAACATCGAGGGTCTTCGTCTCCCCCGGATAGCCCCAGACCGTCTCTATCAGAAAGCGGCGGGTGAGGAGCTCGCCACGCCGCCGCATCATCACCTCCAAGAGCTCGAACTCCTTGGGGGTGAGTTCCACCTTCCTCCCCTCCACTTTTACCTCGTGCCTGGTGGGGTCCAGCTCCACACCGCCCGCCCGGAGGACCTGATCCTGTCTGGAACCGCCAGAACGCCGAAGGGCGGCTCTCACCCGCGCCACCAGCTCCCTCAAGCCGAAGGGCTTAGTCAGGTAGTCGTCGGCGCCCACCTCGAGGAGGGCAACCTTGTCCGCCTCGGCGCCCTTGGCCGAGATGACGAGGATGGGGACGGAGGAGTCCCTCCTCAGGGCCCGGCACACTTCGATCCCGGGGATCCCGGGAAGTAGCAGGTCGAGGAGGACGAGGTCCGGCCGGACCTCCCGAGCCATCTCCAGGCCCCGCCTGCCGTCCGTGGCTAGGTGTACCTCGAACCCCTCTGTCTCCAGGGCGTAGGCAAGGGGAGCAGCTATCGCCTCGTCATCCTCGATGAGGAGGATCCTAGGCCCCTCCACCGCCTCCCGTCCCCTCCCCCTCTCTCCCCTCGGGCCGAGCGGCGGGCAGGTGGATGGCGAAGACGGACCCCTCTCCCACCCTGCTTTCCACCGAGACCCTCCCTCCATGCCCCTCGGCCACCCGCTTCACGATGGCCAGTCCCAGGCCTGTCCCCCCTTTCGACCTGCTGGGGTCGAGCCGGTAAAAGGGCTCGAAGATCCGACCGATCTCGTCCCGCGGTATGCCGGGCCCCTCGTCCCTCACGGCGAAAAAGTCCCACGACCCTGAGGATCCGGCATCCAGCCAGACCCTGGACCCCGGCCCGGAGTACCTGGCCGCATTATCCAGAAGGTTGGCGAGGGCGGATACCAGGCCCTCCCTCTCCCCCCAGACCTCCCCTGCACCCACCCGCACCTCGAGCCTGACGCTTCTCTCAGCCAGAAGGGAGGAGACCCTTTCCACCGCCTCCCTCACCACTTCATGCCTGGGCAGCAGCCTTTTCCGGAACCCCGCCTTCTCCACCCTGGCCAGATCCAGCAAGTCCTCCACCAGGGCCTTGAGCCGCCTGGCCTCTCCGAGGAGCCTGGAGGCAAACTCCCGGGCCCTGGGATCCCTCGCCGCCAGCGCCTCCACGAGCGCTTCCGCCAGGAGCAGCAGCCCAGTGACGGGGGTCTTGAGCTCGTGGGAGACGCTGGCCACCAGGTCCGACCCTAGGGAGGAAAGACGCGCTTCGTGGCTGACATCCCGTACAAGAAGAACCACCTCGCCCCCTCGGCGCACGGCTTTGTACTTAACCTGCCTGCGGCCGGGCAGGTAGACGCTGGCCACCCCCTCGGAAAAGCCCTCCGCCAGCGCCCTCTCCACGGCGCCCTGCAGCTCGGGCGAGACTAGCCGTCCACCTTTTACCTGAACGATGGCAAGGGCCGGCCCACTGGCCTCAAGAACCCTTCCCACAGCATCCAGTAGGACCACCCCTTCTTCAAGGTGGTCCAGGAGGAACTCGAGGAGCTCTTTTCTCTCCGCCTCCACGGGTTACTGGGGGGTCCCTCCAAGGAGGGCACCCCTCCCCCCCGTGTCGGGCATGCCCCTCTCCACCTCGAACTGCCTCACCTCCCCGGTGACCAGGAAGCCCACCTGCTCCCCGATGTCCACGGCCTGGTCGCCCACCCTCTCGAGGAACCGCGAGACGAGCACTATCCTGGAGGCCCAGTCCAGCAGGGAGGGGTCCCTGGCCGCTCCGATGACGAGGTCGAAGACCCTCCGGTTCAGCTCGTCGATGGGCTCGTCCAGGCTGGGGAGCTGCATGGCCAGGGAGAGATCCCTCTCGGCAAAGGCCTTCAGGGCCTGCCCCACCATCTCCCTGGCTCTAGCTCCCATGTCCTGCAGGCACTGAAGGATCTCGGGGCTCGGCACGTACTCCCTGGTCATCTCCACGAACTTGGCGATGTTCACTGAGAGGTCGCCTATGCGCTCCAGGTGGAGGTTGACGTGGAGCATGGCAGCCACGAGCCTGAGGTCCCCTGCCACCGGCGACTGCCTTGCCAGGAGCCCGAGGATTCCTTCCTCGATGGCCTGATAGCGGCGGTCCACCTCGTCATCGATGGCGATAACCTGGGCGAGAACCGGCTCCCGCGTCTTCAGCGCCTCCACGGCCAGCTCCAGGGAACGCTGCACCAGCTCGCCACTGCCGAGGAGGCTCGCCTCGAGGGAGGCCAGCTCCTCGTGGAAGGATTTCCTGGTCGTGCCCGAGTCCAATGCCTCTCCTTCTCGCCCCCTCAGCCGAACCTCCCCGTTATGTAATCCTCCGTCCTCCTCTCCTTCGGCCTGGTGAAAAGTTCCTTCGTGGGAGCGTACTCCACCAGCTCCCCGTCGAGCAGGAAGGCCGTGTAGTCCGAGACCCGGGCCGCCTGCTGCATGTTGTGCGTGACTATCACCACGGTGAGATCTTTTTTCATCTCCCTCACCAGATCCTCGATCTTCAGGGTGGAGGCGGGGTCCAGGGCTGAGGCAGGTTCATCCAGGAGCAGGACCTCCGGCTTCACGGCCAGGGCCCTGGCAATGCAGAGCCTCTGCTGCTGACCCCCGGAGAGGAGGCTCCCCCTCTCATGTAGCCGATCCTTCACCTCGTCCCAGAGCCCGGCCATTCGAAGAGCCTTCTCTACCTCCTCCTCGAGAACCCTCCTGTTCCTCACCCCTCCGAGGCGGAGCCCCGCCGCAACGTTGTCGAAAATGCTCATGTTGGGGAAGGGATTGGGTCGCTGGAAGACCATCCCTATGACCCGTCGGACCTCCATCGGGTCGACCTCGGGGTCATAGATGTCAAGGCCGTCGAGGAAGACCCTCCCCTCCACCCTGGCACCAGGAACTTCCTCGTGCATCCTGTTAAGGCACCGAACGAAGGTGGACTTCCCGCAACCCGAGGGCCCGATGATGGCCGTCACCTGGTTCGCCTCGATGTAAAGGCTCACTCCCTTCAGGGCCTGGAGCTCCCCGAACCAGGCCGAGAGGGACTCGACCTTTATGGCCCTTCCCAACGGCGGGTTCTCCCCCTCCCGCAACTCTAGCTCCCTCCGTATTTTCTTCTCAGAACCCACCTCGCACCAAGGGTGAGGAGAAGCACCCCAGCCACGAGGACCAGTGCCGCAGCCCAGGCCTGCCGGTGCCAATCCTCGTAGGGGCTTATGGCGTAGTTGAAAATCATCACCGGGAGGGTCGCCACCGGCCTGTCGGGCCTCAAGTTCCAGAACCTGTTACCCAGGGCGGTGAGGAGGAGGGGTGCTGTCTCACCTGCGGCCCGCGCCACGGCGAGCAGCGCTCCAGAGAGGATTCCACCTGCAGCGCTGGGGACGACCACCCAGAGCACCGCTTTCCATTTGGGTATGCCGAGGGCGAGGGCCCCCTCCCTTACTTCCTGAGGGACTAGGGCGAGAACCTCGTCGGTGGAGCGCTGGACCGTCGGCAGCATGACTAGGGCCAGGGCGAGCCCCCCGGCCAGGGCGGAGAACCTCCGCATGGCCACGACCACCACGGCCCAGACGAAAACCCCCAGGACTATCGAGGGAACCCCGGCCAGGACGTCCGAGACGAGCCTCACCGCCCGCGCCCCCCACACGCCGGCATATTCCCTCGTGTAAACGCCCCCCAGGACCCCGAGGGGGAGGGCAATGGCGCTGCCCAGACCGACCACCATGAGGGAACCCACCACCGCGTTGGCCATCCCGCCCCCCTCGACGCCGAGGGGCTTGGGCAGCTTGGTGAAGAAGTCCAGGTCCAGGGAGGGAGCACCCTTCATGACTAGGACCACCAGGACCCAGAGGAGGGGAGCGAGGGCGACGACGGCGGCGAGGCTCGCCGCCACCATGAACACCCGCTCCGCCACCTTCCTCCTGAAGAGGGCCCGAGCCTCCCCCCTCCCCTTCTCGGCCAGGATCGTCTGTCTCAGCGGAGCCCCCTCTCCTCTCCCCCGGTCACCTTCCAGACAAGAAGCCGCGCAATGAGGTTCACCAGGAAGGTCACGAACATCAGGGCCAGAGCGAGGTAGACCAGGGACGCCAGGTGAACGTCCCCTGCAGCCTCAGTGAACTCGTTGGCCAGGGCAGCCGCAGCCGTGTACCCCGGGGCGAACAGGCAGGCCGAGATCTCGGGCCGATTCCCCACGACCATGGTGACGGCCATGGTCTCCCCGAGAGCACGGGCGAGACCCAGGAAGATGGCCCCGATCACCCCTCCCCGGGCCACAGGAAAGGTCACCATGCGGACCACATCCCACCTGGTAGCCCCCAGAGCCATCGCTCCCTCCTTCAGCTCCGTCGGCACGGCCAGGAAGACTTCCCGGCAGATGGAGGCCACCGTGGGCAGGATCATCACGGAGAGAATCACCCCTCCTGCGAGGTAGTTGAACTGAGCCCCCGTGCAGCTGAAAAGGGGAGAGAAACCAAAGGCCCGCCGGAGCAGGGGTTCCACCCGAGAGCTCAGAAAGGGCACCAGGTAGAACATGCCCCAGAGGCCGTAGACGACACTGGGGACCCCGGCCAGCAGGTCGAGAACGGGCGTGAGCAGGGAACGGACTCTCCGCGGGGCGATCTCCACCACGAACAGGGCCGACCCCAGAGCCACGGGGACCCCGAAGAGAACGGCGAGGACGCTCGTGACGATGGTTCCGTAAACGAAGGGGAGGGCCCCGAAGACTTCGTGGACGGGGTCCCAGACCCTACCCCAGAAAAACCGGAGTCCGAAGGCCCCCCGGGCAGGGCCGGAAGCCCTCCAGAGGACCGCCACGATCCCGAGGAGGATGAGAAGGGGAAGGAACCCGGAGAGACTCAGGCCGGCCCGGAAGACCGACTCCGGCCCGCGCCCTTTCCTTCGTCGCAGCAGGCGGAGCCCGGCCTCCAACCCCATCCCCCCTCCGGCCACTCCCTCAGCCCTTCCTTTCGAGGACAGGCGTGCCACGATAGGTTATGGCGAGAAGCTTCTCCTCGACCCTCTTCACCACCTCGGGAGCGAGGGGAGCGTAAAGCAGCTCCTCGGCGTAGGCCTGCCCGTCGTGCACGGCCCACCAGAGAAAGTTCACGAGGGTCTCAGCCTTCTCCTTATCCCTCTGCTCCCTGTGCAGCAGAATGTAGGTAAACCCCGCGATGGGGTACGCATCCTCACCAGGCGCGTCGGTGAACGTGGCCCTTAGGTCCTCCGGCATGGAGCCGGCCACCGAGGCCATGGCAGCGGTGGTCCCTCGGAGGGTGGGTTCCACGAACTTCCCGGCCCTGTTCCTCACCAGCCCGTAAGTCATGCGATTCTGGACGGCGTAGGCGAGCTCCACGTACCCAATGGAACCCGGCGTCTGGCGGACCACTCCAGCCACGCCCTCGTTCCCCTTACCACCCAACCCCACCGGCCAGTTCACGGAGGTCCCGAAACCCACCTTCTCCTTCCACTCGGGGCTCGCCTTCGAGAGGTAGTGGGTGAAGATGTATGTGGTTCCGCTCCCATCGCTCCGGTGGACCACGGTGATAGGCCTGGCAGGAAGAGCAACCCCAGGGTTCGCCTCCCGAAGGGCGGGGTCATCCCAGGACTTGATCTTGCCAAGGTAAATGCCGGCGATGACCGCGGGGGTGAACTTGAGCCTCTCCTTCACCTCGGGCAAGTTGTAAACGATGGCTTCTGCCCCCGCGACGGTGGGAATGTGAACAAGATCGGGGGCCTTCGCCAGTTGCTCGTCACTAAGAGGAGCGTCGGACGCGCCGAAATCGACAGTCCCCTCTGTGATCTGTTTGATGCCCCCTCCCGACCCTATGGACTGGTAGTTAATGTCCGCCCCGGGAACGAGTCTCGAGTACTCCTCGAACCAGCGGGAGTAAAGGGGGTACGGGAATGTGGCGCCGGCTCCCGTGAGGGCCACCCCCCTGGCGGGCAGCCCTAGGCGCCCGCCACTGGGGGAAACACCTCCGGGCCGGCCTTCACCGCCGCAGCCTGCCGCCACCGCCACCAGTAAGCCGAGGGCCGCCACCAGCCGCGCGCCTCCCCCGAAAACCTGCCGAGCCATACCTCTTCCCTCCTGGTCCTCAAGAACCGCTTGCTCCACCGGCAAAAAAGCTACTCTCCCTTGCCCGGGCTAGAGCCGAGGGAAAGCCAACACCGGAAAAAAACCCGGTAAAGACTGGAGGGAACCGGGGAAAGGATGTTTCCCTCGGGCCGGGACCGGGTTCCAGGGCACCCCGGTTTCACCCGGAGGTTAACCCTGCCGGGGGAGGTCTCGAAGCCGACCCAGGGGTAGGATGGGGCACAAGGACACGAGGAAAGCGGGAAGCTCTCGTGAGGGCCTTGAAACGGAAGGATCTCGGTTTGGCTCACAAGGGATCTTGGCTCGAGCGCCTCCAGGTCCTCGTGGGGACGGACCGACGACCGGGGCCGGGTCAGCCTGAGCTCGGAAGCAACTGGCCCCGAAGCCGCCCCGGCGGCACCCTCCCCTCGAGGACAGAGGCGCCTCCCGCCAACTCCATCGTCGAGATGGTTCTGGGAGAACATGCCATGATCAGGGTTCTTCTAAATGAGCTTGCGAGCCGGCTGAAGACGGCTCCCTGCGACACCCCCTCCACCAAAGCGATGGCAGGTCTGGTGGCCACCGCCCTCCTCTCCCACGCCTCCCTCGAGGAAGAGGTGCTCCTCCCGCACCTCGACGCGGCCCTCGGCAACGAAGGCCTGCCCATGCTCATGCGCCGGGAGCACCACGCCCTCGAGTTGTCTTGGGAGCAAGCAAGCAAAAGCCCCTGGGCTTCGCCCGCGGACAGGCTCCCCCAATTCCTCGCCCTCGCCAGGGAACACCTCGCCAGGGAAGAACGTGTGCTGCTTCCCGCGGCCAGGATCCTCCTCACCGCCCTTGAACAACAGGTCCTCGGTCGGCGGTGGGCTTGCGCGCGCGGCCTGGAGTTCCCCAGTCCCCGCCCCCGGGACACCGCGGTGATGTCCCCGCAGCCCCGGGCTTAGATGAAGAGGGTACTCAGATGAAGAGGGTGACGGCCGCCTCCTTCATCTCCTGTATCGCCGCGGCAGCGCCGAGGGGCTCCCCGACTCCGTCTATCAAGTCCTCGCGCTTCAAGCCGAGGAGGTCCATGGTCATCTGGCACGGCATGAGCTTCACCCCCATCTCGGTGGCAAGAGAGATGAGATCCTCGGGGCTCGGCACCTTGTAGTCTCTGGCTAGCCTCCTCATCATCCACGGCCCCATCCCCCCGAAGTTAAGCTTAGTGAGCTTGGCGTGCCTGGTTCCAGGGCGGTTCATGAGAGCCAGCATCTTCTGCATCCACTGGGTCCCCGTGATCCTGACATCATTCCTCACCAGGAGGAAGAGACCCCAGAAGGTGAAGAAGACCCCCACCTCCCAACCCGAGGCGGCCGCCGTCGTGGCGAGGATAAGGGTGGGCCAGGCCCTGTCCAGATCTCCACCCCAGGCGACAATAACGAGCTTTTCCTTCTTCTCCACACCCATCTCGCACCCCCCGCTATCCGAGCGCTCCGCCCGATTCTACGGCAGCCCGTGACTCACCCCTCGTCAAAGGAGGCAAACTCTCGACCGAACCCGAACACGAAGAAGAGGGACCCGAGAGGTCCCTCTTCTCTGCCGCCGCATCCAGGCAGGCGGGGTGCTGTACCTGCCCGATCACCCGGCTCTGGAGGGAGGGCGCTCCTTGGAGCCGGGGCCTCTGGCCCGCGGCGGCCGGAGAACGAACCACCCCACCGATGGAGAATGTAAGCCCAGGGCCCGAGAAATCCATCCCCACCGCGGGGAACCTGAAGGGGGAGGGAATCTCACCCTCCTGGGTGAGGCGGCTCACCCGAGACCCTCCCCCGGGGTCCCGAAGGGGCTTCCGGAAAAGGGATCTCCGCCTCCACGGGCTCCCCCGCCTCCTTGCGGGAGGCGGCAGCAGATCCGCTGAAGCGGTACCCCACCCCTCTTACGGTCTCGATCACGCCGGCACACTCGCCGAGCTTCGCCCGGAGCCGCCGCACGTGCACATCCACGGTTCTGCTCCCCCCGAAGTAGTCGTATCCCCACACCCTCGAAAGGAGCATCTCCCGGCTAAAGACCCGCCCCGGGTGGGTGGCAAGGAACCGGAGGAGCTCGTACTCCATGTAGGTGAGGTCCACAGGCCGGTCCTTCACGTAAACCTGGTAGGTGCCGAGGTTTATCACAAGATCCCCCGCCCTCACCACCTCGCCTCCGCTGATCCGCCTCACCTTCCAGAGAATGTGCCTCAGCCTGGCGTCCAGCTCCGCGAGTCCCACGGGAGCCAGGGCAAAGTCGTCAAAGAGGCTTTCCCGGTGAACCAGGTCGAGGAGAAGATCCTCCCCCATGACCACCAGGACGGGAATCTGCCGGCCGTAGGGGTCTCTCCGCATCTGGGCGAGGATGCGAAAACCCTCCTCGGGCCAGCGCGAGAGGTCCACCACGCAGACGTCCGGCCGGACCCCAGCCGGCAGACCTGTCCACTCGGAGAAGAGAACCCCGTGCGCCTCGTAGCCGAGAACCTTAAGCTCGGAGCATAAGGAGGCAAGGCGCTCCGAGACGGCTGCCATGACGAGGGCTTCCTTCACCCCTCCCCCCCTACAGCAAGGGAAGGTACCGGGCAATCTCGTACTCCGTCACCACCGACCGGTACTCCTCCCACTCTTTCCTCTTGTTGGTGATGAACCACTGGAAGACGTGCTCCCCCAGGGCATCGGCCACCAGCTCGCTCCCCTCCATCACCTCGATGGCCTCCCCGAGGTCCCGGGGGAGCTCCTGGATACCGATGGCCCTCCTCTCTGAAGGAGTCATGTCGTAGATGTTGTCGGTGGCCTCCGGAGGCAGCTCGTAACCCTCCCTTATCCCCTTGAGGCCGGCCGCCAGCACCACCGCAAAGCAGAGATACGGGTTGCAAGCCGGGTCTGGGGAGCGCAACTCAATCCGGCACGAGGCCTCTTTCTTCGGCTTGGTCATGGGAACCCGAACCAGGGCCGAACGGTTCTGCCTCCCCCAGCAGACGTAAACCGGGGCCTCATACCCGGGCACCAGGCGCTTGTAGGAGTTCACCCACTGGTTGGTCACGGCCGTGATCTCCCGAGCGTGGACGAGCAGGCCCGCGATGAAGCTCTTCGCCACCTTGGAGAGGTGGTAAGGGTCCGAGGGGTCCCAAAAGGCATTCCGCTCCCCCTCGAAGAGGGAGAAGTGGGTGTGCATGCCGCTCCCCCAAGCCCCCTGGATGGGCTTGGGCATGAAGGTGGCGTAGATGCCGAACTCCTGAGCCACCTCCTTCACGGTGAGCCTGAAGGTCATGATCGAATCGGCCATGGTCAGGGCATCCGTGTGCCGCAGGTCTATTTCGTGCTGGCTCGCGGCCACCTCATGGTGGGACTCCTTCACGGGTATGCCCAGCTGCTCTAGGTAGAGGATGGTCCTTCTCCTGAATTCCGAAGCAACGTCGAGAGGGGTTAGGTCGAAGTAGCTCCCGTGGTCCAGGGGCTCACAGCCGGTGGAGTCCTTGAACAGAAAGAACTCGAGCTCCGGCCCGGCATAGAACGTGAACCCCATCTCCGCGGCTCTCGCCAGGTTCCTTCTCAGGACGTGCCGGGGGTCGCCCTCGAAGGGAACACCATCGGGCGTGTAGATGTCACAAAACATTCTGGCAACGCCCTGGACCTCAGGCCGCCAGGGGAGGATCTGGAAGGTGGCAGGATCGGGACGGGCCACCATATCCGACTCCTGCACCCGGGCGAACCCGTCCACGGTGCTGCCATCAAAACCCACCCCTTCCTCGAAAGCCACCTCCAGCTCCTCCGCGGGGATGGAGAAGCTCTTGAGGAAGCCGAGAACGTCAGTGAACCAAAGCCTTATGAAGCGGATCCCTCTCTCCTCAACGGTTCTCAGCACGTACTCGGTCTCTGCCTTGGGCATGCCCCCACCTCCTGAAACCGCTGCCTTCCCGGATTCTACCCGCGCTCCGGAGAACCCCCGGGCACGCCTCTTCGGCCAATCGAAGACCCGTGAACGGGCCGAGGCGGAAGCCCGCGGGGCAGCGGTTTCAAATCGCCGCTCAACAGAGGGAGGCCCCACCCGCCTTCAAGACTCCCGGGGTACGGAGCCTAGATGTCGTAATACAGGTAGAACTCCCACGGGTGCGGGCGGAGACGTACCTCATCTACCTCCCTCTGCCTCTTGTAGGTAATCCAGGTCTCGATCACATCCTCGGTAAAGACTTCCCCTTCCAGAAGGAAGTCGTGATCGCTCTCGAGAGCCGCGAGGGCCTCGTCCAGGCTGGCCGGGACCTTCTCCACCCTGGCCAGCTCCTCCGGGGGAAGATGGTAGATGTCCTTGTCTACCGGCTCGGGGGGCTCGATCTTGTTCCTTATCCCGTCCAAGCCAGCCATGAGCATAGCGGCGAAAGCGAGATACGGATTGCAGGATGGATCGGGAACGCGGAACTCGATCCTCTTGGACCTGGGAGACTTGCTGTACACGGGGATCCTCACCGCCGCCGACCGGTTCCTCTGGGAGTAGACAAGGTTCACCGGAGCCTCGTAGCCGGGAACAAGGCGCCGGTAAGAGTTGGTGGTGGGGGCCACCAGGGCACAGAGGGCATGGGCGTGAGCAAGCAGACCCCCTATGTACCAGCGGGCCAGGTCGGAGATCTGAGCGTATCCGGTCTCGTCCCAGAAGAGGTTCTCCCCATTCCTCCAGATGCTCTGGTGCACGTGCATGCCGGATCCGTTGTCCCCGAAGATGGGCTTGGGCATGAAGGTGACGGTCTTCCCGTGTCGCCACGCCACATTCTTCGTAATGTACTTGTAAAGCATCACCCGATCCGCCATCTCCAGGAGGGAGCCGTAACCCATGTCGATCTCGGCTTGGCCTGCGGTACCCACCTCATGGTGGTGAACCTCCACAGGTATGCCGCACTTCTTCATGGTCAGCACCATCTCGCTCCTCAGATCCTGGTAGTGGTCCATGGGGGGAACGGGGAAGTATCCCTCCTTGTACCTGGGCTTGTAGCCAAGGTTGGGGTTCTCCTCCTTCCCCGAGTTCCACACCCCCTCCACAGCGTCCACGTGGTAGTAGCCCTCATGCTGGTTCTGATCGAAACGGACGTCATCGAAGATGTAGAACTCTGCCTCGGGACCCCAGTAGGAGACCTCGCCGATGCCGGTGGCCTTGAGGTAGATCTCGGCCTTCTGGGCGATGTACCGGGGGTCCCGGGTGTAGGGCTGCCCCGTAACCGGGTCCTTCACGAAGCAGTTGATGAGCAGCGTCTTGTGCTCCCGGAAGGGGTCCAGGACGGCAGTGGAGGGGTCCGGGATGAGGATCATGTCGGACTCCTGGATCTCTTGATATCCACGGATGGAGGAACCGTCGAAGCCGTAGCCCTCGCGAAAGCCCTCCTCCGTGAGCTCCTCGGCGGGGATGGAGAAGTGCTGCATGAGACCGGGGAGGTCACAGAAGCGGAGGTCCACTATCTCAACGCCCTCGCGCCTCGCAAACTCCACCACTTCTTGAGGCGTCCTCACATTCCCTCCTTTCTCCACGCCTCTTCCCTCTTAGGGCCCGGCCCCTCTCCCGATGGACCAGAAAGAGCCAGGAAAGCCAGCTCGAGCGCACGCTAGAGCACTCTCATTAGCGCCCCGTTGCCCGGAGGTTACAAGAGCGTTAATCGGCGCTGACCTCGGGCGAGAACTCCACCAGCCCGTGCTCGATGGCGTATCTCACGAGCTCGGCCCTGCTCCTCAGGCCGAGCTTCTGGTAGATGTGGGACTTGTGAGCCTCCACGGTCCGGCGGGAGAGGAAGAGCTCGTCGGCGATCTGCTGCTGGGTGTACCCGAGAGCCAGGAGCCTCAGAATCTCCTTTTCCCGCGGGGAGAGGGGTGTGGGGGGTCCCCTCCTTCCAGCCGCGGCAGCGGAGTGTGCCAGCTGCCCGCCGAGCACCGGATCGAGGTAACTCCCGCCCCTGTGAAGCATGCGGATGGCCCTTATGAGCTCCTGGTCGGCGGCCTCCTTAAGCAGGTACCCAGAGGCTCCCGACTCTACCGCTCGCCTCAAGTAGGCCAGGTCGTCGAACATGGTAAGGACCAGGACCCTGGAAGAGGGCGAGACCCTCTTCACCTCTCGGGTAGCCTCCACACCTCCAATCCCGCGCATCTTGAGGTCCATGATGACCACGTCGGGTGAGAGAGCCCTCGCCTTCTCCACCGCCTCCTCGCCCGAGGCAGCCTCGCCCACAGCCTCCATGTCCGGCTCCGCATCCACAATCCTCCGCAGCCCAGCCCGGACGATGGTGTGGTCGTCCACGATGAGGACCCGGATCTTCCCCCCGCTCATACCCTCTCGCCCCCGCCCTCCTTCACCGACCCCAAGGGTATCTCCACAACCACCGTCGTGCCTTCCCCCGGGCCCGACTCGAGATGGACCTTCCCGCCCAGAAGGGCTGCCCTCTCCTCCATCCCCGCCAGCCCCAGCCCTCTACCACCCTGCCTCGCAACCTCGGGGACGAACCCCACTCCGTCGTCCTCCACGACAGCCTTGAGGGTCTCGCCGTGCCTTTCCAGGACCACGCTCACGTGCTTTGCCTTGGCATGCTTGTAGGCGTTGGTCAGGGCTTCCTGAACCACACGGTAAACAACGGTCTCCACCTCCCGGGGAAGCCCGCCTTCGAGCCCGAAGGCGTGGAAGGAGAACTCGAACCCTCCCTTCTCGGCCAGTTCCCGCAGCTGCCTCTCGGTCGCCTCGGTCAGGCTGAGGTCGTCCAGGGCGGGGGGTCTCAGGGCCCACGCCAGGTCCCGCACCTCCCTGGCTGCCCGCGCGACCTCCTCTCGGAGTCCCTTTACCCTCTCCCTCACCGCCTCCAGGGTCTCGGCGGTCTCTATGTGCCTTAAGGCCAGAAGAACGGAGATGAGGGCCTGGCCGGCCTGGTCGTGCAGTTCCCTCGCGACCCTCTTCCTCTCCTCCTCCTGGGCCCGGATGACGGCCCTGAGGAGGTCCGCCTTCTGCCTGGCTGTTGCCACCGCTGCATCCCTCTCGCTCACAGCCCGGGCCCTCTCCACCTCCTCCGACCTCAAGGAGAGGTTTTCCAGGATGAGGAGGGCGAGGGCTCTTAAGGTGGCGAACTCAGTTCCCCCAAGATCCGCCGAGGGCCCGCGGAGCAGGAAGGCGCCGAAGATCCTCTTCCCCCTTGCTAGCGGGAGAAGCTCCCACCCCGCCGCTACGGGCTCCCCTGCAAGCACCGCCCTCTCCCACCCCTCCGGCGCCTCCTCTCCCACGCACGCAGCCGTTCCGTCGGGGGAGAGAAAGACCAGACAACAGGAGGCAGCTCCCGCGAGGACCCTCGCCGACCTCGCCATCTCCTCGAGCAGCTCTGTGGCAAGTTCACCCGAAAGAACGAGGCCGGCCAGGCGATCCAGCATTTCAGCAGATCCTCGGGAGCTGCTCCCCGGCAAGCATGTCCACGACCCGGGTCCCACCCACCCTCGTCCTCATCACGACCGTTCCGGGATGCTCGGCCGTTACGCTACCAATGAGAGCGGCCTGCCTGCCAAGGGGGGTGGAGCGCATGGCCTCGAGGACCGCGGCGGCCGCCTCGGGGTCCACCACAGCTACCAGGCACCCCTCGTTGGCAACGTAGAGGGGGTCCAGGCCGAGCATCTCACACGCGCCCCTCACCTCCTCGGGCACGGGGATCGCCTCTTCCTCCAGGACCATCCCCACCTTTGACGTCCGCGCAATCTCGTTCAGGGCGCTCGAGAGCCCGCCCCTGGTGGGGTCCCTCATGCACCTCAAAAGGTGGTAGGAACCCTCCAAAGAGGCGAGGATGGACTCCACGAGGCTCCAGAGGGGGGCCGTGTCGCTGGCCAGCTCCGTCTCGAACTCGATCCCCTCCCTCACGCTCATCACAGCGGTCCCGTGCAGCCCGACGGGCCCCGAAAGGAGAATCGAGTCTCCGGGTCGGCAGCGGCTAGCCGAGAGCTCCACCCCGGGATGGACCACGCCTACCCCGGTGGTGGTTATGAAAAGCTTGTCTCCCTTCCCCCGGTTGACCACCTTGGTGTCCCCCGTGACCAGGGCCACCCCGACCCGCCGGGCAGCCTCCGCCATACTCCGGACCACCTCTTCGAGCTCGGCCATGGGCAGGCCCTCCTCGAGGATAAAGGCGGCCGCCATCCAAAGGGGCCTCGCTCCGCCAACGGCAAGGTCGTTCACGGTGCCGTTCACAGCCAGGGTCCCGATGTTCCCCCCAGGAAAGAAGATGGGGGAGACCACGTAAGAATCCGTGGTGATGGCAAGCCGCACACCGTCCCACTCGACCACCGCCTGGTCGTTCAGGGGCTCAAGAGCTGGATTCTTGAACAGGGTGAGAAAGAGGTCGGAGATGAGCCTCGAGGTCATCTTCCCACCGCTGCCGTGACCGAGAAGGACGCGGTCGTACTCGGAGATGGGAACAGGACACGTGAAATCCTCCGGTGAGACGCTGCCCATCCTCACCTCCCGCCGGACCCCGCCGCCTGCCTCGCAAAGCGGCCGTACTGATAGTAGGCGGCGCAGGCGCCCTCCGAGGAGACCATGGGAGCCCCCAGGGGCCTCTCCGGAGTGCAGCTCACCCCGAAGGCCTCACATTCGTGGGGCTTGATAAGGCCCTGGAGGACCTCGCCCGCGCGGCAAACGGGGGACTCCTCGGCCGCCACCCGCCCAACATCGAACCTGAGCTCCGCGTCGAACTCCCGGTACTCTTCGCGGAGGCGGTATCCAGACCTGGGGATCTCCCCCACCCCCCGCCACTTCCTGTCTGTAACCTCGAAGACCTCGAAGATAAGCCTTTTCGCGGCGGGGTTCCCTTCCCTCCTCACACTCCTGGTGTACTGGTTCTCCACCCGGTGGGACCCTTCCTCCAGCTGCCTGAGGAGCATATACAGCCCCTGAAGTATGTCCATGGGCTCGAAACCCGCCACCACCATGGGTACCCGATGCCTCTCCGCCAGGGGCTCGTACTCCTCGTAACCCATGACGGTGCAGACGTGACCGGCCAGCAGGAAACCCTGAACCCGGTTGGTGGGGGAGGAGAGTATGAGCTCCAGGGCGGGGGGGACCAGGACGTGGGCCACGAGGGCCGAGAAGTTTCGCACCCCCAACCTCTTCGCCTGCCAGACCGCCATGGCGTTGGCGGGAGCGGTGGTCTCGAAGCCCACGGCGAAGAAGACCACCTCCCGATCGCGGTTCTCTTCAGCGAGCTTGAGAGCGCCCATGGGAGAGTAAACGACCCGGACGTCGCCACCCTCCGCCTTCACGGTGAGGAGGTCCTTCTCGGACCCAGGCACCCGGAGCATGTCCCCAAAGGAGCAGAAGATCACCTCCGGGCGGCTGGCAATGGCCACCGCTCTATCTATCAGCTCGAGGGGCGTGACGCACACCGGGCAACCGGGGCCGTGCACCACCTCCACACCATCGGGCAACAACTCGTCTATGCCGAACTTCACTATCGTGTGGGTCTGGCCGCCGCAGACCTCCATCACAGTCCAGGGCCTCGTCACCCGGGCCCTTATGAGGTCCACCAGCTTCCGCGATGCCTCCGGGTCTCGGTACTCGTCCACGAAGCGCATCAGAACTCCCCCCCGGACCCAACTCCCCCCAGCTCCCCCATGGTCTCGAGGAACCGGAAGACCTGCCTGGCCTCTTCCTCGTCCACCCTGGAGATGGCGAAGCCGACGTGGACCACCACGTAGTCACCGGCCTTAACTTCAGGCAGGTACTCCAAGCAAGCTTTCCTCGAGACCCCTCCGAAGTCGACCTTCCCCATCCGGAGGCCCGCCTCCTCCCAGACCTCCACCACCTTACCCGGCACTCCCAGGCACACGCTCCCCTCCTTCCTCCTCTACCCTGCTCAGGGCCACCCCCGCCTCCACCAAAACCAGGTCTCCCGGGGCGGCCCCGGGAAGGGCCTCCAGCCAGACCACCGCCCGCGCCCCCCCAACCTCCACCTTTCCCACCCGTAGCCCCCCTTCCTCCCAGACCTCGATGACCCTTCCGAGATAAGGGCTCATCCCCTCCCCCTCCCGGCCGCCGCCAGGGCCCGCCTCTCCCCCTGAAGCCTCGCCGCCGCAACGGCGGCCTGGCCCAGGCAGATCCCGCCATCGTTGGCCGGAACCTTCCGGTGAAGCAGCACCCTGAAGCCCTCCCCTTCAAGCATCGCCACAGTGGTATCAAGAAGCAGCAAGTTCTGGAAGACTCCCCCGGAAAGAGCCACTCTGTCCTGGCCGGTCTCCTCCCTCAGCTTGAGGAGGACCTCCCTCACAGCCAGGGCAAGGCCAAGATGGAACCGGGCCCCCACGACGCCGGGAGGGGATCCGTCAGCCACATCGCGGGCGGCGGCCTCCACCGCCGGCACGGGGTCGAGAATGATCCCGCCCCCCGCAACGACATGACAGCAGAAGGGGTAGGCCTCATCTTCGCGCACCCTCACGCTTCTCGAGAGAACTTCCAGCTCGACGGCGGCCTGTCCCTCGTAGGTGACCTCCTCCCGGATCCCTGCCAGAGCAGCCACAGCGTCGAAAAGCCTCCCCACACTTGATATGAGCGGCGAGTTCACCCCTCGGGCTGCCATTCGAAGGCAGTTCCGCCACCTTCTGGGATCGATCCGCTCAAGAAGAGGCAGGGGGAGTCCTAGATGGCCCTCTCCGAAGGCCCTCTCTAGCCAGACCGCCGCCATCCTCCAAGGCTGTTTGATGGCCATGGTCCCCCCGGGCAGAGGGACCGGCTTAAGGTGTGCGAGCCTCGAGTAGTCCACCAGGTCTGCGAGGAGAAACTCCCCTCCCCAAAGGGTTCCGTCACCCCCGTACCCCAGCCCGTCAAAGGCGACACCCAGAGCCGGCCCGGCGGTGCCATTCTCTGCCAGGCAGGAGGCGATGTGAGCGTGATGGTGCTGGACGCCCATACGGGGAAGGCCCGACGCCTCAGCCCACTTGGTGGAGAGGTACTCGGGGTGGAGGTCGTGAACGACCAGGCGATACGGAACGTCGAAGAGGCGGGAGAGGTGAGATATGGCCTCCTCGAAGGAGTGAAGGGTCTCATAGTTTTCCAGGTCTCCGATGTGGTGGGAGACGAAGGCCATCCCCTCCTTCACCAGGGCCACGGTGTTCTTGAGCTCGGCCCCCACAGCCACCAAGGGCTCAGGCGTCACCAGGGGGAGGTGGATGGGCTCGGGGGCATAGCCGCGGGAGCGCCTCACCGGGTACTCGCCGCCCAGGGCCACCCTGGTAACCGAGTCGTCGCAACGGATCCAGATCTCCCGGTCATGGATGAGGAAGGCGTCGGCCAGCCCGGAAAGACGCCGGAGAGCGTCGTCATCTTTGTAGGCGATGGGTTCATCGGAGAGGTTACCCGAGGTCATGACAAGCGTTCTGCCCGCGGCGGCGAGGAGGAGGTGGTGAAGAGGGGTGTAGGGGAGCATGATGCCGAGGGTGTCGTAGCGGGGTGCTACTGAGGGGGCCACCGCCGCCCCCTCCCTCCTCTTCAGCAGGACTATGGGCCGGCGGCGTGAGAGGAGGAGGGCCTCCTCTGCCGGGCCCACCAGGGCAAGGGCGCGGACGGCCTCGAGATCCGGGGCCATGAGAGCGAAGGGCCTGTCTTCCCTGTGCTTCCGACTCCTGAGACGTGAGACTGCCTCCTCATTGGCAGCGTCGCAGGCGAGGTGATATCCCCCTAGGCCCTTCACGGCCACCACCCCTCCCTCCACCAGCAGCCTGGCAGCCTCGCCAATGGGGTCCTCGCAAGGGATGGGCCTGCCCTCGGAATCCAGAAGGCTCAAGTGCGGTCCGCAGGCGGGGCAGGCGTTGGGCTGAGCATGGAAGCGCCTGTCCCGGGGGTCGTGGTACTCCCTCTCGCACTCCGGGCACATGGGGAAGACAGACATGGTGGTCCTCTCTCGGTCGTAAGGGACGTCCTTCACTATCGTGTAGCGCGGTCCGCAGTTGGTGCAGTTGGTGAAGGGGTAGCGGAACCTTCGGTCCTCTGGGTCCAGAACCTCACGGAGGCAGTCGGGACAGGTGGCCACATCGGGGCTTACAAGGACCCTCCTCTCCCCCGACTGGCTCTCCACTATCCTGAAACCCGCCTCGCCGAGCTCGGGCACCTCCTCCACCTCCAGGCTCTCCACCACCGCGAGGGGAGGCGGTTCCTCCTGGAGGGCGCGGACGAAGGAGAGAACGGCAGGGGCCTCCCCTTCCACCTCGGCGGTGAGCCCTTCGGCATCGTTCCTCACCCACCCGGCCAGCCCCAGAGATACTGCCAGGTTGAAGACGAAGGGGCGGAGGCCCACGCCCTGCACCACGCCGGAGGCGCGCACCCTGACCCTCATCTCCTCCCCTCCGGGCTCGCGGAGGCACCGGCTGAACCCGTCTCCCCGGGCTCCTCCCGCGTGAGGAGGCTCAAGAACTGGGAGGCGTTGGACTGCGCGTAGTTCCGGTAGCAGTTGTTAAACAGGACGTGCACCTCTCTCGCCCGTGAAGCCAGGCCCTGGACCCTCGGCACCCACTCTTCGAGCTCTTCCTCTGAGTAGAGGTAGCGGAAGCGCTCCTGAACCCCCACACCCTTTCGACCCCAGGCTTCCCTGTTCCGGCCGTGGAAGCGTACCACCGCAAGGTGCTCGGAGGTGACCTCCGCCACGGGAGGGAGGCTGGAGGGGAAGCCCTGAGGCATGTCCACGCAGACCAGGGGAAGATCCAGAGACTTGAGGAGCTCCAGGGTGAGCTGGGCCTGGCGCCCTTCAAGCCAGCGGGCGTTCCTGAACTCCACCGCCACTCGAACCCCGAGCTCGGCAAGCTCCTCTAGGTAGGAGTAGGCCGGCCGCCCCGGTAGAAACCAGGGGGGGAACTGGAAGAAGACAGCCCCGAGCTTTCCGCTCCCCTCCAGGGGCTCGAGGGCCTCGAGGAAGCGCCGCCTGACCTCGAGGACGAGGCTCGGAGGCAGGTCCCGCATGTACACTCTCTCACGCCCCCCTGCAGCCGCTCTGGCCTCCTCCCTCAGATCCGGGGGAAGCCTCTCGAACTCCACAGGGTGGTTAGTGAGCAGAGCGAAGGCCTTCACATCGAAGATGAAACCGGGCGGGGTTCGGGCTGCCCAGAGCTCCGACGTTCTCCTGGAGGGCAGGGAGTAGTAAGAAGAATCCACCTCCACCACTCCAAACTTTGAGGCGTAGAAGCGGAGCCTTGCCTCCGCCGTCCTCGCCTCGGGCGGATAGAAGAGGCCGCTGGCAATGAGAGAAGGGTCTGTCCAAGAGCTGGTCCCTACCAGGACCCTCCCGGGCATCCGGACCACCGCTCCTCTTTCGGCGGGCTCCCCCCAACCCCAACCAACAAAGGCGGCAGACCCGATCGGGTCTGCCGGAGGAGCCACCCGTAAGCCGGATTCTGTCCCTGGTCGGGTCACCCCTTCCAGGTGGCGACCATCCATCTGGGACCCGCGTCACCGCGGGCCTCCTGCGGCCTACCCGGGAGCATCGGGCGGGCCACCCTCTACCGCTCCCTGCTTGGCCTTGCTCCGGGCGGGGTTTGCCAGCCAGACCGGTCACCCGGCCTGCTGGTGGGCTCTTACCCCACCGTTTCACCCTTGCCCTCACCCGACCGGTGGCTCCGGCCGGGCAGTGGGCGGTCTGGTTTCTGTGGCACTTTCCCCGGGTCACCCCGGCTGGGCGTTACCCAGCGCCCTGCCCTGTGGAGTCCGGACTTTCCTCGGGCGGGAGGCCCCCACCCGCGGCCGCCTCAGTGACTCCTCAAAGCAAGTATATGCCCCCCGCACCTACCCGAACCACGGAAGGCCCGCCTCCCCGGGCAGGTGACACCGGTCGTTCAGGGCCACCACGCTCATCCCCTCCTGGCCCAACTCCAGGATGGTGATGGAGGCTGGACTCACCTTTAGGCAGAAGGCCTTCCGCGGCTCCAACCCAAGGGCGACGGCGACGGCGGCTCGAACCGGCCCGGAGTGGGTGCAGGCGAGGACCGTCCCTCCCATACTCGCGCACTCCGCGAGAAAAGACGAAACCCTCCCCACCAGCTCCTCGAACCCCTCTCCTCCAGGAGGAGGGCGGTCGGGCTCCTTGCGCCAGGCCTCCCAAAGCTCCGGCCAGCGAGCACGCACCTCTTCCAGCTCTCTTCCCTCCCAAACACCGTAGGACCTCTCCCGCAGTTCCTGGACGATCCTCACCTCCCACCGCTTCAGCCTCGCCACGGGACCAGCGGTCTGCAGAGCCCGGCGCAGAGGGGAGGAAAAGACCGAGGTGGGCTCGAGCTCCGATAGGCGCTCGGCCAGAAGCCTGGCCTGCTCCTCCCCCGAGGCGCTAAGGGGGGCGTCGGACCACCCCACGAGGGCCTCGGCCTCGGAGGGATCCGATTCCGCGGCGGCCACTAGAACCAAGAGGGCCGGACGGAGCGGAAACCTCACCGCCCTCCCCACGCCCTGCCCGAGGTCGCCCCAGAACCCCAGTCCACACTGGATCCCCGGTCGAGGGCGATATTGGCCAGACGGTCCGCGAGGCGGTTCCTCTCCCTAGGAACGTGGACCACCTCAAAGGAACGAAAACTCGAGGCTGCCGTCCTCGCCGCCTCCCAGAGGGGCCTTAGCCTCTCGTTCCTCACCCTGTAATCCCCTCTAAGCTGCCGGACCACAAGCTCGGAGTCGGACCTCACCACCACCTCGGTAGCCCCGAGACCCCGGGCCTCGTCCAGCGCCATGAGAAGGGCCCTGTACTCGGCCTCGTTGTTCGTCCCCTCTCCGAGGGGCACGCCTCTCCCGAGAAGCAGCCGCTTCCCCGCCCTTATCACGAAACCTGCGGCCGAGGGCCCCGGGTTCCCCCGGCTCGCCCCGTCCACCTCTACGAGGACCCTGAGGCCCTGGAGCTTTCGCGAGCCCTCGCCCACATCGCCACCTACGGAACCAGCAGCCGCCCGCAGTGCTCGCACCGGAGGAGGTATGGAGAGGCCCTCACCTCCTCCAGGAAGACGGGAGAAAGGCTCAGGCGACAACCCCCGCACACCCCACCTTCCACCGCCGCCACGCCCACCCCCCCCTTTTGCCGGCGGAGCTCCTCGTAGAGGGTGAGGAGGGGGCTCGAGACCCCGGCCGCCTCCGCCCTCCTTCTCTCCTCTGCCTCGACGAGAGCCCTGCCGACCTCCTCTCGAGCCCTATCCCGCAGGGCGACCTGCTCCGCCCGCCTGGCAAGCAGCTCCTCCCGCCTCTTCTTAAGGCGGGCCGCCCTCGTTTCCAGCTCCTCCCTCTCCACCATGAGCCCGAGGAGGACCTCTTCCACCCCGGAGGCCCGCCGCTTGAGGGACTCCACCTCAGCCTGGACGCTCGCCGCCTCCCTCGGATTCGAGATGTCGCCGGAGAGGAGCCGACTCTCTTCGGACTCGGCCTTCCTCCTGATTCCCGCCGCGTCGGCCTCGAGTTTCCTCACCTCCCGGCCGAGCCTGGCCAGTTCCTCCTCTACCTCCCCTCCCTCCCGCTCCACAGCTGCCAGCTCGGCCTCGATTTCCTCGAGGACCCTCTGTTCGGGAAGGTTGGCCAGCCTCGCCCTGAGCTGCTCCACCTCGAGGTCGGCCCTCTGCAGCCTCAAGAGCAGCCGTCCCTCATCTCGGCCCACCTGAGGCAGGGACACCCTCCACCTCCAGCTATCTAGCCGCTACGGTCCGCCCGTGGCCTCCCCATTCTCCAGCCTGGCCAGCCGGTCGAACTCATCCCGAACCTTGCGGTAGGCCCGGTCCAGCTCCTCCACCTTTCTCCCTGCGTTCCTGAAGTGACCTTCAAAGACGCGGAACACCTCCTCCACTTCCCGAAAAGCCCTGCCCAGCCTCTCCAGGTCCATCCTCACCCTCTCGGCCTTCTCGGAGAGACGTCTGGCATGCACCCCAGTCTTCACGAGCTCCAGCTTGTGGCTGAGGGTGAGGGGGGAGACCACCTGCACTCCGTGCCTGGCGAACTCCCTCAGCTTGAGGTAGGCCTCGGCATCGCTCACCAACGAGTAATAGACCGCCTCCGAGGGGATGTAGGCAAAGGCAAAGGGGGCGGAACCCTTGTCGGGACAGACGTAGTCGGCCCTGACCTTTTCCAGGTGGCCTGTGACGTCCCTCAGGAACTCCTTCCGGAGGGCCTCCCGCGAGCCCTCGTCGGCCTCGACCATCCCCAGGTAGCTCTCCAGGGGGAACTTAGAGTCTATGCAGATGAGCCCCACGGTAGACCGGATGAAGGCATCAGGCACCTTCCCATCCAGACACTTCTGCCGGATGCCATACATGTCGGGGGGGAGCTGGTCGGCGAGGATGGCCTCAAGACCCACCTCTCCAAAGGGACCCCTCTCCGTGGGGGTCCGGAGCATTCTTTCGATGGAGCGATGGGCGTCCCGGATGTCCCTCACCTGCGCGGCCAGCTCGCCCATCCGGGTGTCCAGGCCGGAGGCTCGCCACACCCTGGAGAAGGCCGACTCCAGGTCCGGCAGCTGCACGCTACCTCTTTTTAGGAGAAGAAGGAGGACCACAGCGACCAGAAAAAGGATCAGCCAGAGCAGGAAGTCGGCCACGAAACCCTCCTTCCCCCAGGACTGCCCGCTACCGGAACAAGGCCAGGCACTCCGACCCTCGGCCCCCTCTACACCTCCCGGCGAGTACCGGCGGTCTCGAGGGAATGCCCGCGGGCCCCCGAAGTGGGCGCTGGAGGATTCGAACCTCCGACCTCTTCCTTGTAAGGGAAGCGCTCTACCGCTGAGCTAAACGCCCATCTCTGGAGCCGGCCCCGCTGAGTATAGGACAGCCCCCGGCCTCCCCTCCACCCGCGCCCACCCGATCCCATCACTCGCGGCCCGACTGCGCTCCCCCGCCGGCCAGCCTCCTCACAGCCGAGGCCATCTCCTCCAGGGCGGCGCCCCTCCCCCTCGCGACACCCATGATGAAGCAGAGCAGCGGTGCGTTAGTACGCTCTCCACTCGCCTGGGCTGCCAGGCGCGCCACCTCAAGAAGGGTGCTCGCCTCCCCCTCGCTCAGGTAAAGGGACTCGGGGTCAAGGCGTGCCGCCTCCGCCAGGGCGCGGGTGGCCGAACGCAACCACTCCATCCCCACCTCCCTCAAGCTTGATGAAGCCCTCGGCCGTTTCCCGAATTCTCTCTGAATCGGGCTTTTCTGGCCAGAGCCGACATGGCCGGGAGGGCAGCCCTCACCCCCGGCGGGAGCAGTTGCTACGTCACCTTTTCCAGCCTCACCCTGGTCTGGAAGAAGACGGCGCTACCGCCGATAGGGTCGGTCACGGGGGATGTCCGGGTGTGGCTGTCCAGCAGGAGGGCGGGGTTCACCACGACGCCCCCGCCCCTCCTCGGATCCCCCGGGATCTTCACCCCGTCGATCTCCACCTCGTGGGCGCCGTACGCCCAGTGCCCGTAGTGGTGGGATATGGCCACCGTGCCTGGACGGACCCCCTCGGTCAGCTTCACCCTCACCTCGAGGGCCACGCGCCTCCCGTTGCCTAGGTCCAGTACGCCATCAGGGAGGGTGGAGGAGAGGACCCTCACCAGGTCCCCGTCCCCAAGACCGAGGGCCCTTCCGTCCTCGGGATTGACCAGGGCAAAGTTCTGCGGAGCCAGGGAGGGCTGAGCCCAGTACACCCCCGGAGTCCTGCTCTGGGTGGCGAAGACCTCCTTGTACGTGATGAGGGCGAGGGGGTATCCCTCCTGACGAATGGGGGTGCCATCTGAGTAGCTCGGTTGGAGCAAACCGGCCAGCCCCTCCCACCTTTTTCCGGTAATCGAGTCCCTGGCCTTGGACACCCTCTCCAGAAAGAGGTGGAACGCCCCCTCGAACCGGCTGGAGAGCCTTTCGCCCTCATAGGCGCTTTCCACGCTCTTGAACCGCCCTCCGCGGTTCAGCACGTAGACCACCTTCCGCCATAGAGCCTCCCCCACCGCCCTTCGCCACCTTTCCTCCTGGAAGACGGAGGGCGGGAGGTGCCGCCTGGCCCTGCGGAAGAGGGCCAGTTCGTCCTCGGAAGCGTCCGGCAAGGAGTCCGAACCGTCTTCCTTGTCGCCGAAGGCCAGGTTCGCAACGATCTTGAGGTAGAAGTCCTCGGGACGGGTGAGGGGAAGTCCGGGGCCGAAGCCGTCAGGCCCGAAGCCGGGGAGCCCCATCTCCTCGGCTATGGCCAGCATCACCGCCTCCATGGAGATGGGCATCTCCTCGCCGAAGACCTTGACCACCTCAGTCACGGGTGCTGCGACGGGCTGGCGGATAGGGTTCGATTTGACCGGAGGAACGGGAACGTCCCCCGGGCTTGCCCACTGCTCCAGGTAGCTTATGTCGGGGAAGATGTAGTCTGCATACATGCTTGTTTCCCCGATGACTATGTCCGTGGCGATGACCAGAGGAATCTTCCTCGGATCCTTCAGGACCTCGATCTGTGGGCCGCCTCCCGGCACCGAGTATGCAGGGGTTGCCATATGGAGCCAGAGGACCTTGACGGGGTAGGGGTAACCGGCTCCGGCCGCTGGGATGACATCGTGGTACATCTCGAAAGCCAGCGGGTACCAGGGCCTCTTAGCCGGGTAGCCGTCCCTCTTGAAGAGGGTAGACTCCTCGTACTTTAGTCCCTCCCTGGACATGTTCACGCCGAAGGGGGTGAGCTTGCCCGGATGCATCTTGGCCACCGGGTAGGGCTGCCCCTTCTTCCCCCCAAGGTCGTCCCAGCCGCCACCCCCCTTGGACATTCCTCCCTTCCAGTTGAAGGAACCGACCAGGGCGACGAGGGTGTTGATGGCGTGGATGGCATAGAAGCCAAAGGGGTGCTTGGCGGGACCGCGGTAGACATCTATCCCCACCTTTTTCCCGTGTGAGGTGAACTCCCGGGCCAGCTCAACCACGTCGGCCACCTCCACCCCGGCCTCCCTGGCGTACTCCTCCAGGGACCTGGCGAAGACCTTCTCCTTGAGGAGCCGGAAGACCGTCTTCACCGGGACCCCCCTCACCTCGCCTTCGAAATCGAGGAGGCCTGCCTCGGCCTGGTCATACCGGGCCGGCCCGGACGGGGTCATCACCACGTACCATTCCGGTGGGTTCTTCCCCGGCTCGGCGGGAGGGGGAGGAGGGACGGGTAGGCCCGCCTCCCCCGCCCTGAGGTAGGTCATGGTGTCCGTCCGGACCAGCCAGGTGGCGTCCGTGTGGCTGGTCTCGCCGTCCTTCTTTGCCGCTTCGATATTAGGGTTCTCCAGGTATCTCGAGTCGAACCGGCCGTTCTCCAGGATCCAGCGGATCATACCCAGGGCAAGGGCGAGGTCCCCTCCTGGCTTCACCGGCACCCACTTCCACGCCTTGGCGGCGCTCTTGGACAGGCGGGGGTCCACTACAGCAAACTTGAAGTTCCGCTCCACGAGACCGCGGGTGACCAGCTCGGCCATGGGCGTCACCCCGAAGTTCGCCTCGGCGAACCCGGTCCCCCAGAAGATCACGAACTCGGCGTTGGCGTGGTCGGGCTTTAAGTGCATCACACCGCCGCCCGTGATGGGATCCAGGGTGGCCTCCCTGGTGGCGACAAATATGGCGAGTTCGCAGATGGAGGTGTGAGGAAAGAAATTGACCGATCCCAGGGCCCCGTGCACGAAGCGCTTGGCAAAATCCGACCGGGTCCTGTTGATCCTGCCGGGAAGAAAGACAAACTGGTTGTTCTTAGGGCCGAGATCGGGGTGGTCGGGATCAATCAGGAGATCCAGGTGGTCCCGGTGCTTTGCCTTGAACTCCTCCACCGTCATCTTCCCCTTCCTTAGGGAAGCGACGTCCTCCGCCATCTCCTTGGCTAGGGCGGCGTCTTTTAGGGCGCGGATCTCCTTCAGGCCCGGGACGTGACCCTCCCCGAACAGATCACCCCCCTCGACTACCTCACGAATCGCCTGGCGGAAATCGACCGTCCTCCACTTCCCGGAACCCCTAGGCCCCGCCCTCTTCAGCACCTTCACAAGGCGGTAGGGGTCGTAGTGGGTCTGTACCCCTGCCTGCCCCTTGGGACAGATCTTTCCGTCCACCGCGGCGGCCTCCCAGGGGGGCGTGCTGTACGGGATGTTGGGATACAGCTGCTTTGCGCTGTAAGGGCTACCGTCAATCTTGACCACCACCCCGTCTTCCACTTTCACCTTGAGCAGGCAGCGGATCTGGCACTGGAGGCAGGCCGTGTAGAGGACGTTCTCAGGCTGGGCGAGGGGATAGGGGTGGGTGGGCTTTAGATAGGGCGGAAAGCCCATGCCGAGCAGGCGCGGAAAGCGCGGGAAGGCCCCCGCAGCCAGCGCCGCTCCTCCCAGCAGGGCCCCGGTCTTAAGAAACTCCCGCCTGCCCTCTATCTCCTCCCCGGCGCCGCCCCTCGCCACCTTAGTCTCCCTTTCCACCTCTCACCCCTCCTGACGGCGACTCCCTAGCAAGGCCGCCCGGGCCGTGACCACCTCTGGTGTCTCCATGAAGGGGAGAACCTCCAGGGAGACAGAGAAGGCAAGAACACCCAGGGCGACCAGGCCCACCGTGGTGGCCCACTCCCCAAAGCTCGGGAAGTACGAGTAGGCGAGCCTGGCTCCCTGATACGCGGTATCGAGGCCCCTTATCTCGGGCCTCACAAAGGCGGGGATGACGATGTTCAGGCGTATCGCGAGAACTCCCGCCGCCGCCACCGCCCCTGCAAGACCCAGAAAAAGCCGCTGGCTGCGCACCTTCCCGGCTGCCGCGACCAGGGCGATGGGTGCCAGGCCCGCCATAACCAGCTGGCCGATCCAGAAGACCGCCGCGTACCGGCCCCCTGTCATCGCCCTCCAGACCTCGGTGTGCTCTGGGTTCCTGGAATACAAGGCGGTGAGGGTTTCGGAGGCGAGAAACAGGAGATCCAAGGCAAGGAAGAGGACGGTGAGCCCTCCCAGAGTGCGAAGGAGGGCCTCTCCCTCCTCATCTCTCTCCCCGAACACCGCGTAGAGGAAGGTGACCAGGGCAGCCCCGGAGGCAAGGGCCGAGACCAGGAAGACGATGGGGAAGAGACCGCCAAACCAGTAGGGCCTGGCCTGCACGACCGCGAAGATGGCCCCCGTCCCACCGTGCACCCCGATGGCAACCGGGACCCCAACGGACCCGAGGATCTTCACCCACCTCCCCGCCTTCCGCCTCTCCTCCTCCAGGGACGCGGGGTCGGCTGGGGGCCGGTACCCCAGGGAGAGGAGGGAGAGGAGTCTTCCCCGCAGGCCTCCGGAGAGCCCCAGGACTGCCATGTCCTCCCTCATGAGGAGCCAGAGCTCCGCAAGGATGAGGATGAGGTAGGCGACGTACAGAAAGGTCTCCACCGTCATGACGGATCTGTAGTTGGGGAAGAGAAAGACCTCCCAGAACCGCTCGGGGTGCCCCAGGTCAACCCAGATGAAGATGAGGGCTCCTGCCAGGGCGAAGAAGGCCGAGAGGAGGGCCATCCGCCCCACCCTCTCCAGCCGGTGCATCCCGAAGACGTAAACGAGGGTGGAGAGCAGGAAAGAGCCTGCCGAAAGGCCCACAAAGTAGATGTAAAGGGCCACCCAGAGGCCCCAGCTTACAGAGCTGGTGAGGGCCGTGGTCCTGAGCCCCTGCTGCATCCGGAGGGCAAGAGCAACCATGCCCACCAGCCCGAGAGCGGCCAGAACCGCGTATGCCGCGACCCGGCCCCTCCCGGCTCTACCCCGCGCTGCTCCAAACTCGGCCTGCATGGCCCCCTCCTACCTCAGGTAGATCACCTTTGGCCTCGTTCCCAGCTCCTCCTTGAGACGAAAGGCCCTCTCCTCCGCAGCGAGCTCAGAGACGAGGCTCTTCGGGTCCGAGGCGTCCCCGAAATAGGTTGCCCCACCCACGCAGGTGGTGACGCAGGCCGGGAGCATCCCGGCTTCAACGCGGTGGAGGCAGAACTGGCACTTCCTCACGTTACCCACGGGTGAGCCTCTTCCCCGCCTCCGCCACACTCTCCCGTACTCATGGGAGGGTTCGTCCTCGTAGGGCTGGCGCGCGGGGGTTCCGTCGGTCCAGTTCTCACCCCAGTCGAAGTACCTGGCTCCGTAGGGGCAGGCGGGAATGCAGTACCTGCACCCGATGCACTTTTCGTAGTTGATCTCCACCACCCCGTCGGGGCGCTTGTACGTCGCGGATACAGGACAGACGGGGACACAGGGAGGGTTGTCACACTGCATGCACGGACGGGGCAGGAAAGGCCGGGTGACGTTGGGGTACCTCCCCACCTCCTCTTCCACGACCGGCCGGTAAACCACCCCTGGGGGCAGCCTGTTCTCGGCGATGCAGGCCACAGTGCAAGCCGAGCACCCTATGCACTTCCTGAGATCGATCACCATCGTCCAGCGCCGCTGCTCCACGGGCTTCTGCAGGGCCCGGCGCAAGTCCTTCAGCATCCTGAGCATGGGGCCCTCAGGCGCGCTGGGAAGGGCGGGCATCGACTGCGGTGCCTCCGCGGCCTGTGAAGTACTTCCGGCCCGGGCCACCGCCAGGCCGGCCGGGACCAAGGCCCCTGCCTTCAGCAGGTTCCTTCTCGTCCGATCCAGAGAGCCTCTCTTCTCGCGTTTGGAGGGCGGAGCTGCCGTAGTTCTCTCCATCACAAACCTCCTGCCGGCAAGAGGATGCGGCGGCAGAAGGAGCGGGACAAGGCTAGGAAGGCCGGGCAAACCCTGTCAGCTTGTGGGGTCTTCCTGAGGGCCGCCGCTTTCTGTCAGGTTCTCCCCGGCAGCTGGCTATGCCTCGTCCAGGAGGCCCTTCTCCAGCGCGTACCTAACGACCTCCGCCCTGGTGCTCAGCCCCAGCTTCTCCATGGCCCTGGCCCGGTAGGTCTCCACAGTCTTCACCGATAAAAACAGCATCTCCGCGATCTGCCTGTTGGTGTATCCCCTGGCCACGTGCTTCAGCACCTCTAGCTCCCTGGCGGAGAGGGTCTCCTCCGGGACCTGTCTCGCCCTCCTCGGAGCCAGGTAGCCGCTTACCAGGACCCCCGCAACGGCCGGATCCACGTAGGTTCCCCCAGCGGCCACAGCCCGGACCGCCTCGACCAGGTGCGTATGGGCCGAACGCTTCAGCACGAAGCCGTCGGCGCCCGCCCTGAGAAGCCTCTGAAGGTATCCCTCGTCCTCATGCATGGTGAGCACGAGGATCTTCACGCCCGGGGAGAGCTCCTTCAGGCGCGGGCAGGCCTCGAGACCGCTCAAACCCGGCATGGTGATGTCGAGGATGACCACGTCCGGGGAGGTTCTCATCACCTCTCTGAGGGCTTCCTCAGCGTCGGAGGCCTCCCCCACCACCTCCAGCCCCTCGGCCGCCAAGAGCATGCGGAGGCCGGCCCGGAGGATGGCGTGGTCGTCGGCGAGGAGCACCCTCAGCTTGCCGCCGCCTCTCATGATTCACGCACCCACGCCACTTGGGAGAGGGACCTCCAGCTGAACGGTGGTCCCGGCCCCGGGTGCCGACTCTATGGCGAGCCTCCCCCCCACTGCCTCGGCCCTCTCCTGCATCCCGAAAAGACCCAGGGGAGGCGGGGACCGCCTGACCAGGGCCTCCTGGTCGAACCCCTTCCCATCATCCTCCACCACCAGAACCAGCCGCTGCCCGGTCCTCTCCAAAAGGACAGAGGCCCTGGCGGAACCGGAATGCCTCGCCACATTGGTGAGGGCCTCCTGGAGGACGCGGTAGACCACGATCTCCACCTCCCTCTCGAGCCTCTCCTCCTCCAGACCAAGGATCTCGAGGTCCACGGCGATGCCCGTCCCCTGGGAGAAGGAGGCCACGTACTGCCTGACCGCCGGGACCAAGCCCAGATCATCCAGGGCTGCAGGCCGCAGCTGCCAGGCCAGGTTCCGGACGGCGTCCAGGGTCTGTCTCGCCACGGAGATGAGCTCCCTGGCCCGGGCCCGCGCCCTGCCCAGGTCCGCCTCGGCGGCCACGCCCTCGAGCCCCAAAAGAAGGGTGGTCAGAAGCTGACCTGCCTCGTCGTGCAACTCCCTCGCCACCCTCTTCCTCTCCTCCTCCTGGGCCGAGACGAGCTTACCCAGGAGAAAGCGCCTGGACTCTTCCTTCCTGGTCACTTCCGCCCAGAGCCGGGCATTCTCGACCGCAGCGCCGAGTGTCCTCGCCACGGCCTCGAGGACATCGCGCTCAAAATCCTCGAGCACCTGCTTGTCCGAGTACGCCACAACAAGCAGCCCGAGCACACCCGATTTCGACCTCAAGGGGAGGCCTACGTGGCAGGAGAGCCCGGCGCTGGCGAGCATCTCTTCCGTGAGCGGCCCGCACCTCACCCTCGCCAGGGGAAGAAGTCGAGGTTCCTCACCCTCCAAAACCCCCGTGCAGGGGCAGAAGACCGAGACAGGTTGGGGGAGGCCACCCTCGACCCCTGGAAGACCGTAGGCAGCGGCCAGGGTCATCCCCTCGCGCCTCTCCCCCAGAAGGACCCAGGCGGCGTTAGCCCCGGCCGCCAGAGCCGTCCGCTCCGCCGCTATCCGGAGCAGTCCGTAAAGATCGGCCGAGGTTCCCGCGGCCACCGCAATTCCGCTAAGAGCGGATAGCTCCCTCTGCCTGCGCAGCAGGTCCTGGCGGGAGACTTCGAGGCTCGAGACCATCTCGTTGAAGGCCCTGCTCAGGCGGCCTATCTCATCGTCGGCCCAGACCTGGGCGCGGGCGGTGAAATCCCCCGCTGCCACCCTCTCTGTCTGAGCCACCAGCTGGGTCACGGGCCTATTGATCACAGTAGCAAGGGCAAAGGCGACGACCAGAGCGAGGAGGAAGACGCCCCCCGTTATCCCCGCTATCCTCCGGGCGTCCCGGGAGAGGACCCGCCTCACCCCGGCCTCGGTCAGGCCGAGCCGCACCTCCCCCGCTCTACCCTGAAATATGGGATAGGCAACGTCATGGATGGGCCCCTCCTCCGAGTAGAAGACCACCACCCTCGGTTCGGAACGGGGCAGGCTCGTGTTTACCTCGAGAAGGCCAGCGGGGACCCGGCTCGGGAAGGTGTGCACGAGGACGGCCCGGGACGGGTCGAGAACGACGACGTAGCGGGCGTCAGGGGTACTCCTCAGGACCTCCTCCACCAGCTCGTGCAAGCCGAACAGGTCTCCCGTGAGAACGAGCTCGGCGGCCTGGGAGGCGAGGGAAGCCGCCACCGCCGTAGCCCTCCTGTCCAGCTCCCTGCGGAGGGTCCTGCCCTCGCTCACCCAGACATCCAGGGCCACCACGGATCCGAGGAAGACCACGAGGACTGCGGGGATCCCCACGATCTTGGTGCGGAGGCTGACCGCCCCCGCAATCCTCCAAGCCCTCTGCGCGAGTCCGGACAGCGAAGTCCGCCCCTGTCCCACCGCTACGCGCCCCGGTCGAGGGAGAACACCAGCCGGTACATCTCCTCGATCTCGTCGTAAAGGGCAGGGGTAACCTCCGTGAACCCATCCACGCCGAGACCGGCCAGGATCCCCTGCCCCTCAGGGTCCGAGGACATCCCGAGGAGGGCATGCCGGACAGCGTCCTTGAGCGAGGGGTCAGCGCCGGACGGCGCCACCACCGGAGGGCTCCCGTAGGGACCGTACCGCGCGAGCACCCTGGTCCTGGTCGCCAGCTCAGGGTCGGTGACCACAGCCCTCTCGTAGACGAGGCTGTCCACGGCGGCCGCATCCACCAGACCGTCTGCCACGGCCCTTACCGAGTTGTCATGGCTGTACGTGTAGATCACGCGGGAGAAGAAGGTCTCCGGCCTCTCTCCGCGCTTAAGGAGAAGGTAAGCGGGGACGAGCCTTCCCGAATTGGAGAGGGGGTCGCTAAAGGCAAAGGCCTTCCCCTTTAGGTCCTCCAGGCCGGTGGCGTGGCTCTCTGAGGAAACCACGAGATACGAGTAGTACTCGGGCTTCCCCCCCCTCACCGGCGCGGCCAGCAGTTCCAGGGGGAATTGCATTCGCGCCGCCACGTAAGCCCCGCCGCAGATGAAGGCGACGTCCACCGAGCCCGTCCTGAGCAGGTCGTTCACCTCCGCGTAGGTCCTCCTCTGGATCATCTCGACCGGCCGGCCGAGCCTCTTCTCGAGATAGGCGAGGAGCCTCTGGTAGGTGAGGACGTTGGCCTTGATGCTGAGGACCGGAGCGACGGCAATCCTCACCGCCTTTCCGGTTCTCTGCAAACTCAGGTCCTGCCCGGTTCCCCCGGCAGCAAGGCTTACGAAGGGCCGCCTCGGAGAGCATGAAGAAAGGGCGAGGCCGAGGGCGAGGAGGGCGCGAACCCACCCGGAAGGCCTACGGGGAGAACTCCTCATCGCTCATGACCTCGAGGCCAGCCCGTTTCAGCAGCGCCGCGGCCACACCGTCCCCGGGGACGAGCTTCCTCGAGAAGGTGCCGTCGTATATGGCGCCCGAACCGCAAGAGGGGCTCCGGGCTTTCAGCACCGCGGCCGTCGCCCCGAAAGCGCGGGCCAGCCGAAGGGCAGCGTGCGCCCCGGCGAGGAAGCTCTCCGTGAGGTCCCTGCCGTCCGCCCCCACCACCCTCGCCCTGCCTTGAAGAATGGCATCACCGGAGCCCCCCTGGACCTCCGCCTCGACCCTGGGGACGGGGAGCCCACCGGCCACCTCCGGACAGATGGCCACTGCCTCACCCCTGGCCACCATCTCCGCCACCGCCTCGACCAGGTTGGCCCTTCCGTCGTGCCGGCACGGAACCCCCGCCAGGCAGGCACTGACCAGAAACCTCTTCACAAGGGGATTCTATCCTCCCCCGGCGAGGATCCCACCCGGAACCCAGGAGGCGGAGTTCCCCCGCCGGGTCGGGGCCCGCGGGGCCCGGGATTAAACTTTCGGAGAGCAGGGCGGCGCAGCCTGGCTCCGAGGCAAGGAGGGGAAGATGGGGATCCGGGTGAGTGAGGGTGATGCTCTCATCATGGTTGACGTCCAGAAGGACTTCTGCCCCGGAGGGAGTCTGGCGGTGCCCCGGGGCGATGAGGTGGTGGAGCCCCTGAACCGGGCGGCCAGGAAGTTCAGGCACGTCGTGGCCACCCAGGATTGGCACCCACCGGGACACGCCAGCTTTCAGGAGTCGGGGGGTCCCTGGCCGCCCCACTGCGTCCAGGGGACCCGGGGTGCGGAGCTTCACCCCGGCCTGGATCGAGGCCCCATCGAGAAGTTGGTGAGGAAAGGCGACGACCCTGCCAAGGACGCCTACTCCGGCTTCGACGGGACAGACCTCGCTGAGTGGCTGAGGTCCCAGGGGGTGAAGAGGGTCTTCGTGGGAGGGCTCGCCACGGACTACTGCGTGAGGGCCACCGCCCTGGATGCGAGAAAGGAGGGGTTCGAGGTGGTGGTCCTTACCGACGCCGTGAGGGCGGTGGACGTGAACCCGGGCGATGGGGAGAAGGCCCTGGAGGAGATGAGGGAGGCGGGGGCCATCCTCACCACCACCGAGGAGATCGAGTAGGGAGCCGGGGCCACCGGATCCCCCCTCCGCGACCGGGCCCGCCGGAGGCCTCCGGTGACGAGCGGGGGACGGGGACAGGACGGCTCAGGCCAGGCCCATATCCTGCAGGACCTTCTTGTATTCGTCCTTGTCCCTCGCCTGGGTCACAGGGTTCACTACCTTGTACCTCACCCTGCCGTCCTGGTCCAGAATGAAGGTGGCCCTCAGGGCCACCCCCAGGTTCTCATCGAAGACCCCATACTCCCTCGCCACCTTGCCGTGGGGCCAGAAATCCGAAAGTAGCCTGAACTTGAAGTTCTCCTTCTCGGCCCAGGCCTTGTGAGTCCAGACCGAGTCCACGCTCACCGTGAGCGTCTCCACCCTGTCCGACTGGAACACAGGGATCTCGTCCCTTAGGGCGCAGAGCTCGCCCTCGCAGATGGGGGAGAAAGCCAGGGGGTAAAAGACCAAGACCACAGCTTTCTTTCCGCGGAAGTCGGAGAGCCGGACGGGATTGCGATCCTGATCGGGGAGTTCGAAATCGGGAGCGATCTCGCCTACCTCCACAGACATTCAGCCTCCTTTCCCCGCAATCTCGACGGAGTTGGTCGGGATTCTACCTGAAACCGCCCCCGCCATGGGCCGAACGAGGCTTGGGCAGGAACCCCGCCGCTGGGCGCGAATTACAGGGGCGTGGGGGAGAGAGGCCGCTCCAGCCTTAGACCGCTCACCGCCATCTGGGCCGCCCTCACCCTCGCCCTCGCCCTCGGCCTGGCCCGGGAGGCCCCTCCTCAGGGCGGGGCAAGCCCAGCGGGAGGCGAGACGGCCCGCGCCTCCGATCTCGAGCTCCCTCAAGGCCAGGAGGGGGCCGGGAGTCCCGAGAGCCAGAGCCAGGGGATCGAGATCAGACCCGACCAGAGGAGAATGACAGCGAGAGGGCGGGGTGAGACCCCCCTTCGCGGAGGGGTTATCAAGGTCGGCGCTGTCTTCTCCGAATCGGGGCCCTGGGACGCGCGGCCCGCGGAGCGGTCCGTGAGGGCCTTCTTCAACATGGTGAACGAGGAAGGGGGCGTCTACGGCAGGAAGATCGAGCTCGTCGCCTACGATGACGGGATGGACGCCAGCCGGGGGCAGCAGTTGGTAAGGGCCCTGGTGGAGAAGGACAAGGTCTTCGCCATGGTGGGCTGGATGGCCCCCCTAACGGAGGCCGAGACCATCGGATACCTGGAGAGGGAAGGGGTCCCCGTCATAGGTGGGATAGGCCTGCCGTCATCCTTCGGGCCGAGGGTCTCCTTCCCCACCCAGACCGACTACCCCAAAGCCGCCTGGGCCGTGGCCAAGATCGCCTGCGGCGAAAAGGGCGTGGCCGCGAGAGAAGCGGGCCAGGTCTCCAAGGCCAGGCGCCCCCTCTTCGTTGTCCCCGACGTTCCCTACGTCGACCCGGCCGTTAGGGAGGCAACCCCTGCCTTCAAGCAGCTCTGCGGAGTGGAACCCGTCAGGGTGGAGAAGGTGAGCATGGTGAACCCCGACTACACCCCCTACGTCCTGAGATGGCGCTACCAGGACCAGGCCGATCTCGTGGCCAGCGTCCTGGACCCCGGGAGCACTGTGAGGATGGTTCAGGCCATGGCAAGGCAGGGCTGGAGGCCACCTCTCGTGGTGGTGGCCATGGCCGACGAGGCCTCCATCGCCCCTATCAAGGCCAGCCTGGAGGGATGGAGCGTTGCCGACATCGAGAGCCACATCGTCCCCGCCCTCCACCCTGGCCACCCGGGGGCCGAACGCTACGTGAGGACTCTCCACCGCTACTTCCCCGGCACCAACATTGCTTCCATATGGGAGATCTCCTGGACGGCGGCCCAGGTCTTCGTGGAGGGGCTCCGGAGAGCCGGGCCGGAGCCAACGCGGGAGGGGCTGATCCGCGCTCTCGAGACCTTAAGGGAGTTCAAAGCCGACCTCGCGGGCCCCCTCACCTATTCAGCCTCGAGCCACGAGGCGGTGAAGTGCGTGGAGTTCCTCCGCTGGGGTAGGGGGAACTGGGAGGATGTCTTCGACGGCTGGCAGTGCTGGGAGCTCACACCCGACCGGAGGGTCAGGGATTACCAGCGTCCCTGGTGGTAACCGGATCCAGGTGGAGTCCCCTCTAGGCTCCGCGGCGGCAAAGGTCCCTCGCGAGGGCGCGGGCGTTCCTAAGCGCGAAGGCCATGATGGTGACCTGGGGGTTCACCCCCAGACAAGTGGGGAAGAGGCTCGCGTCGGCCACCACCAGGCCCTCCACGCCGCGCACCCTTCCCCAGGGGTCCGTCACTGAGGTGGCCGGATCCCTCCCCATCCTCGCGGTTCCCGTCGGATGGTAAGCGCTCAGGTGCAGCCAACGCCGGCGAATCCTCGCACCGGCCAGCCGAGCAAGGTCGCTCCTGTCTCTTAGGACGCCCAGAGAACCTGGGAGGCCCGTCACCACCGCCCGCGCCCCCGCGGCCATGAATATCTCCGCCATCCTGACCATCCCCCGCTGGATCCGGGCCGTATCCTCGTGGTTCAGCCAGTAGGTGATTACAGGGTTCCCCCTCCTCCCCCTTACCACCCGGCCGGTGGAGGTGTCAGCCACCATGAACCCCGCAGAGGCGATTCTGGGGAACGCCGCCAGGTACTCCGTGGCCGCCGGACCCACACCCGGCGCCAGGCCGCCGTGAATCCCAGGGACGGGATTGGTCACCTCCATCATAATGCCGTCGCCCTCCCAGGCATCCACCAGGTAGGACTGGAGCGTCCCCCGCCAGGCGTACACCTCCCTGGAGAAGAGGGCTGGCATGCCCACAGCGGGATGGATCCGGAGGTATTTCCCCACCGCGGGCCCTCCAAGGCCGTGGGAGGAGAGGAGGACGGGGGTGTGCACTGCCCCAGCGGCGAGGACCACGGCTTCGGAGAGGACCCTCATCTTTCCCCTCTCGGCCTCCCCTTGGTCCAGAAGGGTCGCCTCCACGCCGCTCACCCTGGAACCATTAAAAAGGATCCCGTCGGCGCGGGCGCGGGCGTATATCCTCGCCCCAGCCTCCTCGGCCTGGGGAAGGAAGTTGAGGTGGACCGCTTGTTTGGCCCCGGAAGGGCAGCCGAAGGCGCAGAGCCCGCACCCCCTGCACCCCCGTATGTTCCTAAGGAGAGGCCTGCCCCGGAGGCCCAGGGCCTCCGCTCCCCGGTGGAATATATAGGCGTTCTCCCCGAGCAGCTCCCATGGGGCAGGCCTCACACCTATCACCGCTTCCACCTCGTCGAAGAGGGGAGCCATATCTGCCGGCCCGGCCCCCTCAAGCCCGTACTCCCTCTCCCAACGCTCGAGAACCCTGGCGGGGGCCCTAAAGCAGGTTCCCGAATTCACCACCGTTGTGCCACCGACGGCCTTCCCCAGGGGTAGGGGGATGGGTGGCACCCCGAAGGCGAGGGTTGTTCCGGCATCCCTGTACAGCTTCAGCACCCTCTCGAAGGGGGGACCCTGGAAGTCCTGAGTGGTGTAGTACCCCCCCTCCTCCAGAACCACAACGGAGAGACCCTCCCTAGCCAGGGCCCACGCAGCCGCCGCCCCCCCAGCCCCCGAGCCCACCACCACCACATCGGCTCGGACCACGGTTCCAGGGCCCGCCTCGGGCCAGGAGATCACCGAGAGCCTCGGGCCGACCGCGGCCGGCGCATGTGCCAGACACTCCCCCGTGAAGCCGAGCACGGCCTCCACCTCAGGGGAGCTGGCGTATGCCCCTGCCACCAGGAACTTCCAGGGCTCGATAAGGGCCCTGCCCCATACCGACCGCGCGACCCTTTCCAGGATCCGGCAGCGCTCCTCAAGGGGAAGCCGGGTGAGAGAGGAAGCCCGGCCGAAGAGGATGGGTAGGCGATCCAGGACCCTAAAGGAGGCCTCCAGGGCGAGCCTCGCCTGCCTGGGGAGCTCCGCCAGGTACCCGATGAGCCTCTCTTCGGTCTTGACCGCCCTGGGTGAGGGAAGCCCGCTCCCCGGCGGAAGTATCGCCTCCGCCAGGGAGGCCAACCTATCCAGATCCACTACCATGGAGGTGCCTCCCGTCCGCTTGCAGCTGCAAGCATAACGCCTGCCGAGGTTTAAAGGAAGGCCCTTCCTGCGGCTTTCCGGGAGGCCCTCTATCTAGCCCGTATGACCTCCTGCGGGGGAAGAAGCTCGTATCTTCTGCTCCAGAGGTAGCCGGGAAGGAGGCCGCCGAGGGCGAGGGAGTAGGAGACTACCGCAAGCTCGAGGGTCTGTGGGAGGCCGAAGGGGCTGAAGACCCCCTGTAGCAAGTCGTAAAGGAGGTCCACCGCACCCAGGAAGAGAAGACCCCCTCCCGCCGCCGAGCCCGACGCGAGAACCCAGGGCCACTTCTTTACCAAACCCACTCCAGTGGCAGCGAAGAGGGAGGCCACCACCACGTCAGCCAGGAGGAAGGCCGTCTCGAAGGCCATGTAGGTTGCGGGATCGGGCCGCTCAGTCCGGACCACCCGAGGCGCGAGGAAGAAGAGAAGCCAGTAAGCGAGGATGGCCGCGGCCGTGAAAAAGGCCAGGCCGGCCAGGATCTTCCTCCAGGCTGGCATTTCACGGAAAGGATTCCACACCGGCGCGGGGGGGTCAAGGAAGCGATGGGCGAGGCAAGCGTTCCCCCTCTCTAGTGCGGCGGGACGGGGGATAGGATGACACTATGGGCGCGGGCGAGAACCACGAGCTCCACCTGGAGGTGGAAGCGGGAGGGGCCGGGCTCCAGGGGGACCTGGTCCTACCCAAGGCGCCCCGGGGGCTCGTGGTTTTTGCCCACGGGGCCGGAAGCAGCAGGTTCAGCCCGAGAAACAGGCTTGTCGCTTCCCGCCTCAGAGCCTTGGGGCTCGCCACCCTTCTTATGGATCTGCTCACTCCCGAGGAGGAAAGGAGGAGGACCCCCGTCTTCGATGTGGAGCTCCTGGCCGGGCGACTCCTCGCCGCCCGCAGCCTCCTCGAGAACCACCCCTCCACGAGCCGTCTCCCCCTCGCGTATTTCGGGGCCAGCACCGGCGCAGCTGCAGCCTTGGCCGCGGACGCCATCTCGCCGGGGGCCCGGGCCATAGTTTCCCGAGGAGGCCGGCCCGATTTAGCCTCCCGATGGCTCCCGGAGGTGAAGGCCCCCACCCTCCTCATTGTTGGGGGCTTGGACAAAGTGGTTCTCGAGCTGAACAAGGAGGCCATGGCCAGAATGGCCTGCCCAGTTGAGCTGCGTGTTGTCCCGGGGGCTGGCCACCTTTTCGAGGAACCAGGTGCCCTAGAGCAGGTCGCAGAGGCGGCCGGCGAGTGGTTCCGACACCACTTCTGCCTCGGCTGATCCCTCCCGAGGCGCGCGCCTCCCGTCCGTGGGGCGAGGCTCATCCACGCCCTTCTCGGAGCCATGGTTGGGCGAAACCACTCCCGGGGTCTCGGGGTCAGATATGTAGGCCTAACGGACATGGACCTTGTGGCGCGTCTCGAGAAAGCGGCCCGCGGCTCGACGGGTGTGGTCTTCGTCTCGGGGGAGCGGGCCGAGAGGGTCGAGTGGGGCCGCCTCCACGAGGAGGGCAGGGCTATGGCGGCCTGGCTCCAGAGGCGCGGGGTGGGACCCGGCAAGCAGGTAGCTCTCCTCGGACCCACCTCACGCGCCCTGGTCACGGCGATTCAAGCAGTCTGGCTCTCCGGGGCAGCCGTGGTGGTCCTGCCCCTCCCCTTCCGGCTCCTTTCCCTCGAGGAGTTCGTAGGCCAGACGAGGAGAAGGGTTAGGGAAGCCGAGGCCGCTATGGTCCTCGCCGACCCCGCTGTGAGGAGCTTGGTCGAGCCCGCCCCGGGCGACCCGCCCATCGCATTCCTGGACGAGCTGGGCCGGGGGCCGGGCTGGCCCTCGCCCGACGCCTTCGCACCCCCACCCCCAGACCCCGAGCGCCTCGCGGTCCTCCAGTTCACCAGCGGTTCGACCACGGACCCCAGGGGCGTGATGCTCCCCGTTGGATGCGTCCTGGCCAACCTGGACGCCATGGTGGAGGCGGCGGCCTACGATCCCGCCCTCGACGTGGTCGTCTCGTGGCTCCCGCTTTACCACGACATGGGGCTAATAGGACTCCTCGCGGCACCCATGACCACAGGAGGTGAGCTCGTTCTGGCCTCACCCCAGGAGTTCGTCGCGGCGCCGAGGAGGTGGCTCGAGTGGATCTCATCCCACGGGGGAACCGCCACAGCGGGGCCGAACTTCTCCTACGCTCTGGCGTCCCGGGCCATGGCCAGCCTGTCCGGCCTCGACCTCTCCTCCTGGAGACTGGCCTTGAGCGGTGCCGAACCCATCGACCCCGAGGTGGTTGAGGCATTTCTATCTGCCGGGCAGCGCCACGGCCTCTCGGCCAGGGCCCACGTCAGCGCCTACGGCCTTGCCGAGGCTGCCCTCGCCGTCACCATGACCGTACCGGGAGAGGGTTTCCGCGAGGACCGAGTCGACGCGGACGCCCTGGAAGAAGGCTTCGCAACCCCCGCTAGAGGATCCTCCAGGCGAATCCGGCGTCTGGCCATCCTGGGCAGGCCCGTCAGGGGGCTAGAGGTGAGAGTGGTGGATCCGGCCTCGGGCCGGACCCTCGGGGAGCGCGAAGTGGGGGAGGTCCAGGTGAGGGGGGCGTCCGTCACCACCGGATATTTCCGACGCCCCGAGGCCACCGCGGCCGCCTTCGAGGGGGAGTGGTTCCGCACGGGCGACCTCGGGTACCTAGTCGACAGCGAGCTCGTCATCTGCGGGCGTTCCAAGGACGTCATCATCATCGGCGGGAGGAACATCTATCCCGAGGATGTCGAGAGGGCTGCCTCGAGAGTGGAAGGGGTGAGGCCGGGCAACGTCATAGCCTTCGGGGTGGAGGGGCCAGGCAGGAGAGAGGCCCTGGTGGTCGTAGCCGAGGTGAGGGAGGGAGGCGGGCCTGACCTGAGGAAGAGGGTGGCAAGGAAGGTGGCCGAGGCTGTTGGGCTCCCGCCCAAGGAGATACTGCTTGTGCCGGCAGGGACCATCCCCAAGACCTCCTCGGGAAAGCTGCAGAGGAGCCTCTGCCGCCGCCTCTTTCTAGAGGGCCGCCTCTCCGGTCTCGAGTAAGCCAGATCCACAAGGCCGGATCCACAAGGCCGCATCCAGGCCGGGCTTAAGAAAGCTGGCACCTGTAGCGGCCAAAGCTGGGGAGACCGCTCCCTCTACCCCGTGTTCTGAAGCCCGGCGGCTATTCCCGTAATGGTGAGGTTTATGGCCCTCTCCAGCTCCTCCCTTCTCCCCCTCCCCTCCCTCCACCGCCTCATCAGCTCAGCCTGGATGTAGCTCAGGGGGTCGACATAGGGGTTCCTCAGCTTGATGGAGGCTCGAAGCACGGGAGCCCCCTCGAGGAGGTCGTGCTGCCCCGTGATCTCCAGGACCCAGCGGACGGTCCTTTCGAACTCCGCCTCGACCTTCTCGAATATCTGGAGCCCGAGGCTTTCCGGCTCCACCAGCGACGCATAGTGGCGGGCGATGCCCATGTCCGCCTTGGCCAGCACCATCTGGAGGTTGTCCAGGGTTGTTCTGAAGAAGGGCCAGGTGCGGTACATCTCTTTGAGGAGGGCGAGCCTCGCCGGATCAGAACCGGCGAACTCCTCGAAGGCGCTACCCGAGCCGTACCAGGAGGGGAGGATCTGCCTGGACTGAGTCCACGCAAAGACCCAGGGTATCGCGCGGAGATCCTGGATCCTGGTGCTCCCCTCGCGGCTCGCGGGGCGAGATCCCACATTCAACCTGGTGATGTGCTCTATCGGGGTGGAGAGCTCGAAGTACCTCTGGAACCCCGGGTGCTCGTATACGAGGGAGCGGTAGGCCCTGTAGGCACTCTCCGCAACCTCCTCCATGGCCTGGTACTCCGGGGTTCCGGGGCTGGGCTCGCGCCTAGCCGCGAGGCAGGCCTTGAGGGTGGCCGAGAGGACGGCCTCCAGGTTCCTGCGGGCGAGAGCAGGATGGGAGTACTTGAAGGCTATGACCTCACCCTGCTCGGTGATGCGAAGCCTCCTTCCCATGGTCCCGAAGGGCTGGGCGAGGATTGCCTCGTAGGTTGGGCCCCCGCCCCTGCCCACAGTCCCGCCCCTGCCGTGGAAGAAGCAGACCTCGACCCCCTCCTCCCTGCCCGCCGCTTCCAGGGCTATCTGAGCCTTCCACAGCTCCCAGCTGGCCTTGAGGTACCCGGCGAGCTTGCCCGAATCGGAGTATCCGAGCATCACCTCCTGGAGCATCCCCCTAGCCTCCAGGTGCTTTCTATAAGAGGGCTCAGCCAGAACCTCCCTCAGCACCTCCGGGCCCCTGGCGAGAGCCCCCAGATCCTCGAAGAGAGGGACTATGTCCACCCTGCCGAGGAGGCCAGCCCGGACAACGAGGTAAAAGGCGGCCAGCACATCCGAGGCCCTCCGGGTGAAGGAGACCACCAGGGCGTCGGCGCTCTCGGGCCCGAGCGCCCGCTGTGCCCACGAGACCACCCTGAGAAGCCCAAGAACCCCTCGGGGAAGCGGGCCCGGGTCTTCAGGCCACGTCCCGACCTCTCCCCCCCTCTCCAACCCCTTCTCGGCCAAGGGGGCGAGGACCTTCTTGAGAAGGGCCTGGCGTTCCGGTTCCTCCAACCCCTCAAGGGCGGGCTCCCCCTCCTCAGCCAGAAGCTGCGAGGCCTCTGCCACCACCCTTTCCGCGTGCTCCCTCACATCGAGGGAGGCCAGGTGGAACCCGAAAAGCTCGGCCCTCCTCACGGCCATCTCCACGCTCCCCCAGGCCACCCTCTCGCCGCGGTTGCGTGCCATGGAGTCCTGGATCAGGCGAAGGTCCCGGAGAACCTCATCGGGGGAGGAGTACCACGCCTCCACCGGACCGAAGGGCTCCTGCGGGACCCCTCTGCCGAGGAGCCTCAGGCAGTTGTCGAGCCTCTTCCACACAAAGGAGAGCTTCCTCCGGTAGGGCTCATCCCGGTTCCTCTCCCCGAGCCTCGCGGCGTACTCCGGCATGGCGCTCTCGTCACGGGCGAGAGAGGCTTCCAGCTCGGGCGAGACTCCCACCAAGGTAGAGGTGGGAGAGAGCCTCTCAGCCAAGGCTCTCACCTCGTCTCTGAGAAGGCTTATGGCCGTGCCCGCCTGCATCCTCAGGGCCTCCAGCGCCACCTCGGGCGTCACCGCCGGGTTCCCGTCAGCGTCCCCCCCCACCCAAGAGCCGAGCCTGAGAACCGGCCTCAACCGACCGAGCCCGGGCCAGAAGGATCTCAGGATCTGCTCCGCTCCAGCCAGGACCTCGGGAAGCTCCCGGTAGAGCACCTCCCCCATGTAATAAAGGACCCTCCTCACCTCATCCAGGACGTGCGGGCGGGTCCTCCTGATCTCATCGGTCTGCCAGAGGAGGGTAACCTCCTCACCAAGCCTTCTTACGGTCTCCTCCCTCGCCATGGCGGCCGCCTCGCGTTCCAGGTCCTCGAGGAGGACCCGGACGGAGGCATGCTTGGCGAGGACGCTCCTCCGGTTTACCTCGGTGGGATGGGCGGTGAGAACCAGCTCGACCTGGAGCCTCTCCAGCAGGCGCGAGAGTTCCTCCCCCTCCAGCCCGCGTTCCTTGAGCTCCCGGGCAACAGCCATAACGGTGTCCCGGGGGGGATCAGCGGAGGAGACCAGTCTTTCCCTCCTTACCCTCACCCTGTGAACCTGCTCGGCCACGTTCACCAGGCGGAAATACACCGTGAACGCCCGCGCCAGCGAGGAAAGGGTCGCCACGTCGAGGCGGGAGAGCTCGGCCAGGAGCTCCTTCTCCACCTCGGGAGTGGGCGCTTCCCTCAGGGACTTGCAGGCGAGCCTCACTCGCTCCTCGAGTTCGAAGAGGGCCTCGCCTTCCTGCTCCTTGAGAACCCAACCCAGGACGTTGCCGAGGAGCCGGACGTCCCGCCTGAGCCTGGGGTCCGCTGCTTCCTTCCAAACGGCCGTCTTTTCCGCTCCCACCTGTCCTTCCACCCGACTGCGCCTGCCGGGACCTCTGCCACGAGGCCCGGCTAAATCCCCAGCCCCTCCCGGAGAAGATAGCCGAGGAAGCGAGAGGGAACCAGCCGCCGCCGCGAGGGTGCCCGAGGCGGCTAAGGTGCGAGCGGAACCTGGGCGAAGTAAAGGACGTCCGGGCAGTGACCCGCCGCCACCACCCAGGCCTCAAGCCGCCCCCTCCCCGGATCCTCCGCCCTCAGGACCACAAGCCAGGCAGGGCTCCCCTGGAAGAGGATGGCCTCGGCCCTTACGGGCCCCGAGGGGAAGTCTGAGGTGGCAGCGAGGGCGCGGGCGCAGGAAGTAGGGTCGGCAGCCTCCTCAGGGGGAAGAGCTCTGGCGGACCCCGCTCCTTCCCCACGCCCCGCCTCATGAGCGAGGGGCGAGAGAGGACCGGCGCCGCTGGGCGAAGCCGCAAGGCTCCTCAGGAGCTCCTGCACGGACTCGGGGCTGAGCCCCCCGGCAGCAAGACCCTCGACCGCCGTAAGCGCCCGCCTGCCGGGCCTCGCCCTGAGGACCCCGCCTACCCCGGCGGCGGCCGCCAGAAGAACCGCGGCCAGAGCGAAACGGAGAGAGAGGAGGCGAAAGCGCCTGCCCCGGCGGGTGTGTCTGGCCTGCCTTGCTGCCTTGAGGACGTCCTCAGCCAGGCCTTCGGGCGGTCCCGGGTCCGGGTAGAGGCTCCCCTCAAAGGGACTCATACCTCTCCTTCCACCTCCGCCTCGCCCCCGGGCGGATCCGCCCCGCCTCTCCGGGCCCTGCACCCGTGGCTATCCGCGAAAAGAAAACCCCCCCGAGATGGAACCTAGCGGAGTGGGGCGGGTGGGACTCGAACCCACGACCCCCGGCTTATAAGGCCGGTGCTCTCACCGGCTGAGCTACCGCCCCACCATGAACCGGTCCCGACGAGGCGAGGATACCACTTCGCGGGGCCCATCCTCCCGCCCGCGGCCACAGGGCCGCCCTTGGCTGAACCGTGTAGATTTCCACCGTGCTCGTGGTTCGCATACATACGAAGGCAAGCCCCGCTGGCCAGGAGCTGGAACCCTCCCTTCTCTCCGAGGTCCTCGCCAGCAGGGTGGGGCTCGTCTGGGTGGAGGCCCTCGACCCCACCGAGGAGGAAGTAGCCCTTCTCGCCAAGGAGCTCGAACTCCACCCCCTCGCCGTTGAGGACATCCTCCATCGCGGCCAGCGCCCGAAGGTGGAGCCGTACCCGGGGTACCTCTTCGTCGTCCTCCACAGCCTGGAAGTGGCCGGCGAGGAGATAACCGCGCGCGAGGTGCACTGCCTTCTCGGCGAGGGCTACCTCGTCACCTTGACCCAGGGCCCCGCGCCGGACCTCGGGGAAGCCAGATCCCTAGTGGCCGCCCGGCCGGACCTCCTCGCGGAGGGACCTGCCTTCCTGCTTTACGCCGTCCTCGACACCGCCGTTGACAGCTACTTCCTCGCCCTCGACGCCCTCGAGGACCAGCTGGAGAAGGTGGAGGCGGCTCTCTTCTCGGACCGCACCGATCTCCCCCTCGAGCAGGAGCTCTTCAGCTTGAGAAGAAAGCTCCTGCAGCTTAGGAAGTCCCTGCTTCCGGTCCGGGATGCCCTCTCCCTTCTCGGCGGTCCGAGCGGAGTGGCAACGCCCCGCCTGGAGCCCTATTACCGGGACGTAGCTGACCACGTCATCCGGGCCTTGGAGACGGCCGAGACCCTGAGGGAGATGCTCACCTCGACCCTGGAGGTTCATCTCACCGCCATATCCAATCGCCTCAACCTGGTCATGAAGAAGCTCACCGCCTGGGGGGCCATCATCCTCGTCCCCACCCTCATCGCGGGGATTTACGGAATGAACTTCACGTGGATGCCCGAGCTGAACTGGCCCTGGGGATACCCCTTCGCCCTCGCCCTCATGGCCTCCTCGGCCCTCGCCCTTTTCGCCGTGTTCAAGAGAAAGGGATGGGTCTAACTCGCCGTCGGGCCAGGCTCCGGGGGCGGGATTCGAACCCGCAACCTTCGGGTTAACAGCCCGCCGCTCTGCCAGTTGAGCTACCCCGGACCGCGCTCGAATATAGCACGGCCCCTCTCTGGCGGGTCCCCGGCCCGAACGCACCGAGTGGAGAGGGGCGGCATTTGGCAGAAGCCTTTGCAACTAGCCCTTCGGAACTATATAGTGCAGATCCTCCCGGCGCACCCCCCCGCGTACTCCGGGTGGACCTCGACCGGAGGCGAGGGCCCCTCCGGGGACTCCGAGAGGAAGGTGAGGACCTGGCCCGGCTTGCTCCCGTAGCGATAGACGGTGATCCCCTTCACCTCGAGCTTCCAGGCCCTCATGTAGATCTCCTTTACGTCATCCACGGTAGCCCTGGCTGGGAGGTTCACGGTCTTGGAGACCGCGGCATCCACATGTCGTTGAAAGGCGGCCTGCATCTGCAAGTGCCAGAGGGGCTCCACCTCGAGGGCGGTGACGAAGCTCCTCCTTACATCCTCGGGGACTCGCGGGTTATCCCTCACCCCACCAGCCTTGGCTATCTCGGCCATGAGCTCGTCCGAGTAGAACCCCCTCTCCCTGGCCACCCTTTCAAAGAGGGGGTTTATCTCGACCAGCCTCCCTCCCAGCACGTTCCTGACGTAGGCCACGGCAAAGAGGGGCTCTATGCCGGAGGTGGTGGCCGCAATGATGGAGATGGTTCCCGTGGGAGCTATGGACAGGACCTGCGCATTGCGGAGGGGTGGCGATCCCCGCTTGGCGAAGACGCTCTCCTCAAAGAGGGGAAAGGGCCCCCTCTCCTCGGCAAGCTCCGCCGAGGCCCTCACGGCCTCCTCCTTCATGAGCCTGGCCACCTTCTCACCGAGGGCCACCGCCTCCTTGCTGTCATAAGGGATCCCGAGAATCGCGAGGAATTCAGCGAGCCCCATCACACCCAGCCCCACCTTCCTCGTGCGGAGAGTCGCCTCGGCCACCTCCGGAATGGGGTAGCGGTTCACGTCAATCACGTCGTCCAGGAAGCGGATGGCCAACCGCACGGTTGCGGCAAGCCTCTCCCAGTCCGGCCTGCCGTCCCTCACCATCTTGGCCAGGTTCACCGACCCCAGGTTGCAGGACTCGTAAGGAAGGAGGGGGACTTCTCCGCAAGGGTTGGTCGCCTCTATCGTTCCCAGGGAGGGCAGAGGGTTGTCCCGGTTTATCCGGTCGAGAAAGAGGAGGCCCGGATCCCCCGTTCTCCAGGCCTCTGTTGCCAGGAGGTCGAAAAGCTGCCTGGCTGGCACCCTGCCCACCACCCTCCCAGTCCTCGGGTTCCTGAATCTGTGATCCCCCCCGCGCTCCACGGCCCTCATGAAGGCATCCCTCACTGCCACGGAGAGGTTGAAGTTCTCGAAACTCCCCGCCCTCCCCTTGGCCGTGATGAAGTCGTAGACGTCAGGGTGGGAGACATCGAGGACCGCCATGTTCGCCCCCCGCCTCCTGCCGCCCTGCTTCACCACCTCGGTGGCGATGTCGAAAACGCGCATGAAGGAGACGGGCCCGCTCGCCACCCCCTGGGTGCTCCTCACCACGTCGCCCCTGGGGCGCAGGCGGGAGAAGGAGAAACCGGTGCCCCCTCCCGCCTGGTGTATGAGGGCCATCTGCTTGACCGCCCCGAATATGGAGTCGAGAGAGTCCTCGACGGGAAGGACAAAGCAGCCCGAGAGGAGGCCGAGGCTCGTGCCGGCATTCATGAGGGTGGGGGAGTTGGGCAGGAACTCCAGCCCGGAGAGGAGCCTGTAGAACTCCTCTTCCCAGCGGGCTGAGGACCCCGGCCGGTAGGTGTCCTCGGCCTGGGCGACGTGGCTGGCGACCCTCTCCATCATGCCGGCGGTGGACTCCACCACCCGCCCCCTCTCGTCCTTGAGGAGGTAGCGCTCGCGGAGGACGGCCACGGCATTCACCGTGAGCTTCAGCTCGTCCTTCACGCCCAGAAGGCGCTTGGCCTCTCTCACCTCGGCCCTGCGGCGTCGGTAGACGACGTACGCCCGGGCCACGTCGGGAAGGCCCATAGACATGAGGACCGCCTCGACGCAGTCCTGGATCTCTTCCACGGCAGGGGGGCGCCCGTCTACCCTCGCCGCCAGCTCGGCCACAACCCGCCTGGTGACTTCCTCCGCGAGGGAGCGGTCAGGTCGGCCCACCTCTCGGGCGGCGCGGAAAACGGCCTCCGTTATGAGGGATGTCTGGAAGGGAACGAGCCTGCCGTCGCGCTTCCTGACCCTAACGAAGGGAGCCCGTATCACCGCTCACCCGGGCCCGGCCCCAGAAGGGGCCCTAGTCCATCTCGGCCCGGAGGTACAGGTAGAAGAGGGTGCACCCACGAGAGCCCGCCTCCTCGACCCCGTGCTCGACCCCGGCGGGGACGAAGGAGTAGGAGCCGGGGCCCATCTCCCGTCCGCCCACCGTGTAGCTGCCCTCCAAGACAAGGACGTGGTGGACGGCGTAGCGATGCACGTGGGACGGGACCTTGGCACCGGGAGCCAGCCGCATCAGCCCGGCGTAGGAGCGGGTCCTCGGATCCTCCCAAAGGACCTTATCCTCCACACCCTCCCAGTCCCGCACCTGCCTCCAGGGCCTCGCGTCGATCTCGGCTTTCGAGAGGCTTGTCCCGGCCAACCTGCCTCCTTCACTCCAGGTAGTCCTTGAGGCGCTGACTCCGGGAGGGGTGCCGGAGCTTAGAGAGGGTCTTGGACTCGATCTGCCGTATCCTCTCCCGCGTCACGCCAAACTCCTTCCCCACCTCCTCCAGAGTCCTCTGGTGCCCGTCGATGAGGCCGAAGCGGAGCTCTATCACCCTCCTCTCGCGCTCGGAGAGGGAGTTGAGCACGCTCTCAAGCTGTTCCCGGAGGAGGCTGAAGGCTGCAGCGTCGGGAGGGACCTCCGCTTCCGAATCCTCGATGAAGTCGGCGAGCTGCGAATCTTCCTCCTCGCCGATGGGCGTCTCCAGGGAGACCGGCTCCTGGGAGATCTTCTGTATCTCCCGCACTCGCTCAGGAGTAACCCCCATCTCCCTGGCTATCTCCTCCGCTGTGGGCTCCCTCCCCAGCTCCTGGAGGAGCTGACGCTGTATGCGGACGAGCTTGTTTATGGTCTCCACCATGTGGACGGGGATCCGGATAGTCCGCGCCTGGTCGGCTATGGCTCGCGTAATGGCCTGCCGGATCCACCATGTGGCATAGGTCGAGAACTTGTACCCCTTTCTCCAGTCGAACTTCTCCACTGCCCTTATGAGTCCGAGGTTCCCCTCCTGGATGAGGTCGAGGAAGAGCATCCCCCGCCCCACATACCGCTTGGCGATGGAGACCACAAGCCTCAGGTTCGCCTCTATCAATTGCTTCTTTGCCCGCTTCCCGTCCTCCACGGTCCCCTTGAGGCGAGCGACCTCCTCAGGGGAAAGGGCATGCCCCTCCTTCCTCAGCCTCTCCTCGGCCTCCACGCCCGCCTCGATCCTGCGCGCCAGGTCCTTCTCCTGGTCGGCAGTGAGGAGGGGAACCCGGCCTATCTCCTTGAGGTACATCCGAACGGGGTCGCTGGTAACGGCCTTGAGTATGAGACCCTCTTCTCTGGCCAGCTCCTCCGAGACCTCCAGGCCTGCCTCGACCTCGGCGGGGGAGGGCACATCCACCACCTCGATCCCCGCCTCGTGCAGGAGGTTGTAGAGATCGTCGATGACGTCAGGGGGTGCGTCCACCTCGGCCAGGACGTCGGCTACCTCTTCCGAGGTGACAAAGCCCCTCTCCTTCCCTCGGGCTATCAAATCCCTCACCTCTTCCACCTGGAGCTCTCTGGGCAAGCCCATCACCTACACTCCCTCCGCCTTTGAGATTTCGTCCAGAACGCGCCTCCTCTCCAGCTCCAAATCCATGAGCTCCGAGAAGAGGACCCTGTACCTCTCTCCCTGCTCCAGCGGGTTCAACTTCTCAAGAATGGTCCTCAAGCTCGATATTTTCTGCCTCAGACCTTTCTCCTGCAACCGCAGGAGCGTTTCCCTCGGGGCGAGAGGACCCTCGGCCAGCAGGAGCTCCGAGACCAGGCGCGCCACGACCTCCTCCTGCTCGTGGAGGGAGGAGAGGAGGCCATCCCTCCCCAGAGTCCGGAGAGCACGGAAGACGCGGCGCGCCTCAGGCAGGGCGAAATCCTCCTCCTCCAGCTCCCGCGAGAGGTCATCCCCCTCCTCGCTCAGAAGGAGCGCCCGGAGGGCCTCCTTTTCCAAGCGCACCTCCGCGGGGGTGGCCACCCTCTCTGCCTCCACCCTCTCGCCCCTTAGGGCCCGGTTCACCAGGGAAAGAACCTGCTCAGGCCTGGCGCCGAGTCTCTCCGCGAGGTAGAGCGCGTACTCCTCCCTGACCAGAGGGTCGGGGCAGGTGGCCAGGGCGGCAGCCCCCTCCCTGGCCGCTCGGGCCTTCCCCTCAGGGCCACCGGATCGCCTCTCCACTATCCTGTCCAGCACGAACTGGACCAGCGGCCTGGCTCTCTCCACCCTTTCTGCCAGAGCCTCGGGTCCCTCCTCCGCCAGGAGCGCGGCAGGGTCCCGCCCGGGCGGGAACTCCGCCACAGCCAGGTCCACTCCCACCTCGTTTCCGAGGCCCAGCCCCCTTTCCGCAGCTAGAGCCCCAGCCTCGTCCGCATCAAAGGCCAGCACAACCCTATCCGAGAACCGCCTCAGGGTCCTCAGGTGCTCCAGACCTAGGGCGGTCCCGCAGGTCGCCACCGCTTCGTTCACTCCGGCCAGGTGGAGGGCGATGGCGTCGAGATACCCTTCGGCCACCACGGCCCTCCCCTTCCTTGCCTGCCAAGCCTTGGCTCGGTCCAGCCCATAGAGGAGACGTGCCTTGTGGTAGACGGAACTCTCCGGGCTGTTCAGGTACTTCGGCCCCTCACCAGCTATGAGCCGCCCCCCAAAACCCACTATTTCCCCCGAGAGGTTCCTCACGGGGAAAACCACCCTCCCAGCGAAGCGGTCCTGAAGACCCCCCTCGACGACGTGAACCAGGCCGGCTTCCATGACCTCGTGGTGCCGGAAGCCCCGGGCGAGGAGGTGGCGGAGGCTCGCATCCCTGGACCGGGGAGAGAAGCCGAGGGTCCAGGTCTCCCAGGCCTCCCTTGGAAGACCCCTTCCCTCGAGGTACCTCCTGGCTTCCTCCCCTTCCTCCGACATGAGTACGGTGTGATAAAACGAAGCGGCTTCGGCCAGAAGGGAGAGGAGCCGGCTCCTCCTCCCCCTCTCCTGCCGCTCGGTGGTCGCCAGCTCGATCCCGGCCCGGGCGGCCAGCTTCCTCGCCGCCTCGGCGAAGCTCAGACCCTCAGCCCTCATGAGGAAGGTGAAGACATTTCCGCCAGCCCCGCACCCGAAACAGTGAAAAAGACCCTTTACCGGATCCACATGGAAAGAGGGGGTCTTCTCCTGGTGAAAGGGGCAGAGGCCAACCCACGACTTCCCTGACCGCTTCAGCTTCACATGCTCGCCGACGACGGCCAGGATGTCCGTGGCCTGACGCACCCGCTCAATTTCCTCAGGGTCAAATCCTCCCCTCACCCTCGCCCCCAGGGCAGCTCCCGCAGCGAACCCCCCATCCGCTGAAGCCGAGGGTGCCTGCAGCCCCGACCCCCAGAAGCCTCCGGGGCAACCCGAGGCAGAAGAGCCCGGAGCCCTGACATCAGGAAGCCGTCACCGCCCGAGCCTAGATCCCCACCCGTTCGGGACGAAGATCTCGAGGTACCTCCGGATAGCGAACCTGTCCGTCATCCCGGCGACGTAGTCCACAACCTTACGCTTCAGCCCCCCAGGGGCCCTGAGTACCTCGGGCGGGAGGGCCTCCGGATGCTCCAGGTGCCAGGCGGCGAGGGCGGTGAGAATATGGATCGCCTTCTCCTGTTCCCCTCTCACCTCTGGAGAGAGATAAACCCGTTCAAACATGAAGGCCCTTAGCCGGTCCATGACCTCGAGGGCCGCCTGGCTCATGGCCACCTCCGCCCGCGCCCTGCTCTCGTTCACCACATCCCTCACCAGGCTGTCTATGCGCTGCCCGTGGGTGGCACCCAGGTACTCCAGCACTTCCCGTGGAACCTCCCGCGCCTCAAGGACCCCCGCCCTCACAGCATCGTCCAGGTCGTGGTTGAGGTAGGCGATGCGGTCAGCCAGGCGAACCACCTTCCCTTCGGGGGTGAAGGGCTCCGGCCGCTCCCAGGAGTGGTTCAAAATACCGTCCAGGACTTCCTCGGTCAGGTTCAACCCCTCCCCGCCCCTCTCGACATACTCCACAACCCTCAGGCTCTGCTCGGAATGATGAAAGGGCTCCCCCAGGAAGGAGCTGAAGGCATCCTCCCCCACGTGTCCGAAGGGAGTGTGACCGAGGTCGTGCCCGAGGGCGATGGCCTCCGTGAGGTCCTCGTTAAGACGGAGGGCGCGGGCAATGGTCCTCGCCACCTGGGCCACCTCCAGGGTGTGTGTGAGCCTCACCCGGAAGTGGTCGCCGGCGGGGGAGAGGAAAACCTGGGTCTTGTGCTTAAGCCGCCGAAAGGCCTTGGAGTGAAGGATCCGGTCCCGGTCCCTCTGGAAGCAGGTCCTGAGATCGCACTCGGCCTCAGGCCTCTTCCTGCCCCTGGATTCCCTGGCGCGGGTGGCCCAGGGCGCGAGCACCTCCTCCTCGAGTCTTTCCGTCTCCTCCCTCACGCTGGTCAAGCCCGATGCTCCCCTCATTTCGCCTCCCGAAGCAAGGAAAGGCTACCAGGGGGCTACGACACGCAAGAGCCAAAGGCCGCGCTGTAAGCGGACTCTCCCGGGCCCCTCCGGCCCCGCGAACCGTCAGGCCCGAGAAGACCGCCTACTTGCTCGCCTCCTCCCTCGCACCCAGCACCGCCCGGGCCGCGGCGAGCCGGGCGAGGGGGACCCGGTAGGGCGAGCAGGAGACATAGTCCAGACCAGCGTGGTGGAGGAACTCCACCGACCTGGGGTCCCCTCCGTGCTCGCCACAGATTCCCACCTTGAGGTCAGGCCGCGTAGCCCTCCCCTCCTCCACGGCTATCCTGATGAGCCGCCCCACTCCCTCGGTGTCGAGGGTCTCGAAGGGGTTGTCGCTCAGGATCTTCCGGTCCATGTACCTCGGGAGGAACTTCCCCTCTATGTCGTCCCTGGAGAAGCCGAAGGTGGTCTGGGTCAGGTCGTTGGTACCGAAGCTGAAAAACTCCGCTACTTGAGCAATCTTCCCCGCGGTCAGTGCTGCCCTCGGGACCTCGATCATGGTTCCAATCTTGTAGGGGATCCGCGCCCCCTTCTCCCGGAAGACCTCCTCGATGACCTCCTCTGCCTCCCTCCTTAGGAGGCGCAACTCTTCGTCGATGGCAACGAGGGGAATCATGATCTCCACCACCGGGTTCCCGCCAGCCATGTGGTGCTCGATGGCGGCCTCCATGATGGCCCTGACCTGCATGAGGTAGATGCCCGGCTTCATTATCCCGAGACGGCATCCCCTCATCCCGAGCATGGGGTTGGCCTCCTCGAGGCCCTCCACGGCTCTCAGCATCTTCTTCTTCTCCGCCACCAGCTGGGGGTCCGCCCCGGCCTGCTCAAGCCTGAGGATCTCGAGCTCCAGCTCCTTGGAGGAGGGGAGGAACTCGTGGAGGGGGGGATCCAGGAGGCGAATGGTCACGGGGAGGCCGTCCATGGCCTGGAAGAGGCCGAGGAAGTCCTGCCTCTGGACCTCGAGAAGCTCCTTCAGGGCCGCGGCCTCCTCCTCCTCGCTGGAGGCGAGAATCATCCGCTGCACTATGGGCAGGCGCTCGCCGAGGAACATATGCTCGGTGCGGGCGAGGCCTATTCCCTCGGCCCCGAACTCCCTGGCCTTCCTGGCGTCTTCGGGGGTGTCGGCGTTGGCCCTCACCCCCAGCCGCCTTATCTCATCCGCCCAGGAAAGGATGGTGTTGAGTTCGGGCGTGGGCTTGGGGGGCACGAGCGGCACCTCCCCCAGAACGACGCGCCCCAGGGTTCCGTCGATGGATATGACCTCGCCCTCCCTCACCACCGTCTCGTTCACCCTGAACAGCCGGTTCTCCAAGTCGATCCGGATGGCCTCAGCTCCGCAGACAGCGGGCTTCCCCATGCCCCTGGCCACCACTGCGGCATGGGAGGTCTTGCCGCCGTGGGAGGTGAGGATCCCCTGGGCCGCCACCATCCCGTGAAGGTCGTCGGGGGTAGTCTCCCAGCGCACAAGAATCACCTTCTCCCCCCTCTTCCCCAGCTCCGCGGCGGTGTCGGCATCCAGGACCACCTTTCCCACGGCCGCGCCGGGCGAGGCGTTCACGCCAGTGGCCAGGACCTTTACCTCCACGTTGGGGTCGAACTGAGGGTGGAGGAGCTGATCCAGCTGGTCAGGGTCGATTCTCTGTACTGCCTCCTCCTTCGTGATGAGACCCTCAGCCACCATGTCGACGGCAATCTTGATGGCAGCCGCAGCGGTCCTCTTTCCCACCCGGGTCTGGAGCATGTAGAGCTTCCCCCTCTCCACTGTGAACTCGATGTCGCACATGTCCCGGTAGTGGCGCTCGAGAATCTCCATGACCTGAAGGAGCTGCCGGTATACCTCGGGGTTCCGCCTCTCCAGCTCCGAGAGGGGGATGGGGTTCCTTATGCCCGCCACCACGTCCTCCCCCTGGGCGTTGGGCAAGTAGTCGCCGTACACGCCCTTCGCCCCGGTGGCCGGGTCTCTGGTGAAGGCCACCCCCGTCCCCGAGTCCTCACCCAGGTTCCCGAAGACCATGGCCACCACATTGACCGCCGTGCCGAGGTCGTCGGGGATCCGGTAGATCCTGCGGTACTCCACAGCCCGCCTGTTGTTCCACGAACGGAAGACGGCCTCCACAGCCAGGCGGAGCTGTTCCTGAGGGTCCTGGGGGAAGGGCCGCCCCGTCTCCTCCTCCACCAATACCCTGAGCTCGCCGCAGAGGGCCTGCATGTCGGAGGCGGTGACTGCGACCAGATCCTCGGCCTTCTCGGGTGCGGGATCAAGCCCCCTCTTACCCTTGAACCTGGCCTGCACCTCCCGGATCTTCTCCCCGTCCACGCCGAGGACGATCCGACCGAACATCGCGATGAACCTGCGGTACGCGTCGTAGGCGAAGCGGGGGTCGCCTGACTGGCGGGCCAGGCCGAGGACACTCTCGTCGTTCAGGCCGAGATTGAGGACGGTGTCCATCATCCCTGGCATGGAATACATGGCCCCCGACCTCACCGAGACGAGGAGGGGGTCATCGACGGCCCCGAGCCTCTTGCCCATCCTCGCCTCCAGTCGCCCGAGGTGCTCCAGGATCTCCTCCCAAAGACCGGGAGGGAAGGAGCCGGAACGGAGATAGGCCCGGCAGGCCTCGGTGGTCACAGTGAACCCAGGGGGGACGGGGAGGCCGAGGTTCGTCATCTCGGCCAGATTGGCCCCCTTACCACCCAGGAGGGCCTTCATGTCCTTGTTCCCCTCCTCAAAGTCATAGACGTACTTGGGCATTCCTCACCTCCTCCGCTTCCTCCTCCACCCAGGCAGACGCAAAGGCCGGAAGAGCGCGGCAAGAAAAAAGGCCCGGCCTGGAGGCCGGGCCCCCGATCGAAGCAAGAATGCGTACCGCCCGGATCGGTCTCCGGCACACCCTTAGCAAGACCCCCTGCATCCCTCGGACCCCGGCAACAGGCTAACCGGAAACGGCCGGCTCTAGCCTCTCCTTGAGGTAGGGGATGAGCCTGTCGATGGAGACCCGATCCTGGAGCATGGTGTCCCTGTCCCTAACGGTGACAGCGCGATCCTCCAGGGTCTGGAAGTCCACCGTGACGCAGTATGGGGTACCCACCTCGTCCTGGCGCCTGTACCGCCGGCCGATGGAGCCCGCGTCGTCATAATCGAGCATGAAGTAGGGCCTGAGCAGGTCCGCCAGTTTCTTCGCCTCGGGAACCAGCTGCTCGTTCCTGGAGAGGGGCAGGACAGCCACCTTGATGGGCGCGAGGGCGGGGTGTAGCTTCAGCACCACCCTGGTCTCCGTTCCCCCGGACGCCGTGGGCGCCTCCTCCTCGGCATAGGCATCTACCAGGAACGCCAGGGTGGCCCGGTCCGCCCCGGCGGAGGGCTCTATCACGTAAGGGACGTAGCGGGTCTGCTTCTCGGGGTCGAAGTAGGAGAGGTCCTCCCCCGAGTACTTGGAGTGCTGCGTGAGGTCGAAGTCGGTACGGTTGGCTATACCCTCGAGCTCGCTCCACCCAAAGGGGAATCTGTACTCGATGTCGTAGCAGTCCTTGGCGTAGTGGGCGAGCTCATCGGGCTCGTGGCGACGGAGCCGGAGATTCTCCTCCCTTATCCCGAGCTCCTTGTACCAGCGCATCCTCTCCTCGAGCCAGTACCGGTGCCACTGCTCGTCGGTCCCGGGTTCCACGAAGAACTCGAGCTCCATCTGCTCAAATTCCCTGGTCCTGAAAGTGAAGTTTCCGGGGGTTATCTCGTTCCTGAAGGCCTTCCCGATCTGAGCGATGCCGAAGGGCACCTTCTTCCTCGAGACCCTAAGGACCGTGAGAAAGTCCACGAAGATCCCCTGAGCTGTCTCGGGCCGCAAGTACACGACGGAGCTGGAGTCCTCCACGGGCCCCATGAAGGTCTTGAACATGAGGTTGAACATGCGGGGCTCTGTGAGCTCGCCCCCGCACTCAGGGCAGCGGAGCTCCGCCACGGCCGCCGCGTCCACCGTCCCCGCCGCCTCGTGCCCCGACTGGGGGGCGTGGTAGCCAGGAATATGGTCGGCGCGGAACCTCTTGTGGCAGACCTTGCACTCCACCAGCGGGTCGGTGAAGGACGCCACGTGACCCGAGGCCTCCCAAACCTTGGGATGCATGAGGATGGCGGCGTCCAGTCCGACCACATCTTCCCTGAGCTGAACCATCGAACGCCACCAGGCTTTCTTCACATTGTTCTTGAGCTCAACCCCGAGGGGTCCGTAGTCCCAGGTAGCCCGGAGTCCTCCGTAGATCTCGCTGGAAGGAAAGATGAGACCCCTTCTCTTGGCGAGCGCCACAACCTTCTCCATGAGATCGTTCACTACTACCCCCTTTCCCCGCGCTGGCTGCGCGGGCGGGACACCCCGGCCCGCGTGAACGTGAGAGGATGATATCCGAACCTCCGCCCCGGCGTTATGGCTCCGAAAAACTACTATCACACAAGGAGAGGAGCCCGGCAAGTCCCCCACGAAGACCGGGCCTATCCGGGGACTCCTCCGAACCGCCTCTGCCTACGCAAGTATTCCTCCACGGCCCTCCGGAGGTCCTCCCGGGTAAAGTCGGGCCAGAGGACGGGGGTGAAAACAAGCTCCGCATATGCCGCCTGCCAGAGCAGGAAGTTGGAGAGGCGCATCTCCCCCGAGGTTCTGATAACGAGATCCGGATCGGGCAGGTCGGGGCAGTACAGGAACTGCCGGACCACGTCCTCGTCGTCCATGGCCGCGAGGTCCAACCCCTCCTTTAGGGCCGCCCGCGCCGCCACCCTCACAGCGTCCGCCAGCTCCGCCCGGGAACCGTAGTTGAAGGCCACAGTGAGGAGGAGCCGGTTTCCCCCGGCCGTGGCCCTCTCCGTCTCCTCTATCTTGGCGAGGAGGCGCCTGGGGACGGGTGGGGCCCTCCTTCCCATCATCCTCACCCGAACCCCCTTCTCGACGAACTCCTGGGTCCTCTTCCGGAGCAGCTCCTCGTTGAAGCTCATGAGGAAGCGCACCTCCGAACGGGGTCTTCTCCAGTTCTCCGTAGAGAAGGCAAAGAGGGTGAGATACGGGATACCGAGCTCCAGGGCTCCCTCCACCGCCTCCAGCACTGCCTTCTCTCCCGCCCGGTGCCCCTCCACTCTGGGCAGCCCCCTCGCCTTCGCCCACCTCCCGTTACCGTCCATGATGATGGCCACGTGCTTAGGAAGGGTGCGTTCCCCACTTCGCAAAGGGCGCTTCCCGTTCACCGCGCCACCATCCCGAAGGCCCTGGCCGGCCTCTCGGAGAAGTGCTCCACCATGGCTCGGATCAGGGCGGCCGCCTCCCTCCTCGCGTCGGGGCTGAACTCCTTCTCGCCCAACCTGTTCCACGGAGCGTGAGCCAGGTGATCCAGGACCTCCAAGGCTTCGGCGGAGGGGTGCAGGCAGCCAGGCCCGGAGCAGCGAGGGCAGAGGCTTCCGCCGGACGAAGGCGAGAACGCGGGATGAGGCCCGGGCCGCCCGCACCCGGCACAGGACCTTATGGCGGGCGCGAAACCCGAGGCGGCCAGGAACTTGAGGGCGAAGGCATCGCTCACCGCCCAGGCCGGGACCTTCCCGTCCTCCAGCAGCTCCAGCCCAGCCACGAGCAGAGCGTAGAGTCTGGGAGCCCTTCCTCCCTCGGGTGCGAGGAGGCCCGCCGCCTCCGCCATCGCCGATGCAGAAAGGAAGGAGGCGTAGTCCGAGCGAAGCCGGGGGAAGGCCTCAACCACCTCCGCCTGGGTCACGACGTCCAGCTCACGGCCTTGGTAGAGGAGGAGTTCCGCTCGCACTAGGGGCTCCAGGCGCCCGCCCCATCTGGACCCTGCCTTCCTCACCCCCTTCACCACAGCCCGAAGCTTCCCCCTCCCCCGGCTGAGAAGCACCAGTATCCTGTCGGCCTCACCGAGGCGGTAGCCCCTCAGGACCACCGCCTCCTCCCTGTAGGTCTTCCCCCATCTCCCCAAGCTAGTACCCCATCCTGGAAATCAGGTCCGGGCTGCGCTGCCACTCCCGGGCCGTCTTGACCCTGAGGTTGAGGAAGACCTGGGAGCCCAGGAGGGCCTCGATCTCCGCCCGCGCCCGGCTCCCTATCTCCTTTAGCATCCTCCCCCCCTTCCCTATTAGGATTCCTTTTTGGGATTCCCTCTCCACGTAGAGGATGGCCTCCACCTCGACCAGGTCCCTGCCCTCCCGAGGCCTCATCTCCTCCACCACCACGGCCACCGAGTGGGGTACCTCCTCCCGGGTGAGCTCCATGGCTTTCTCCCTTATGATCTCAGCGACGAGCTGTTTCTCGGGCTGGTCGGTCCAGACCCCCTCCGGGAAGTAGGGTGGCCCCTCGGGAAGCCTCTGGCGGACGAGGTCAAGGAGGAGGTCCACGTTATACCCGGTTCTGGCCGAGATGGGCAGGATCTCGTCCCACTCACCCATCCTCTCCAGGGCGAGGAGGGCCTCCGCCACCATCTGCCGGGAGGGGATGAGGTCCACCTTGTTGACGCAGGCGAGAACGGGTGTCTTGAGATGCGCGAGCTGCGAGGCGAGAAACTCGTCCCCCCTCCCTATCCCCTCCGCTCCATCCACGAGGAAGACCACCACATCCACGCCCTCGAGACTCCGTCTCACCATCTCGTTCAGCCTCTCCCCCAAAACGGTCCTGGGCTTGTGGAAGCCGGGAGTGTCGACCAGGACTGCCTGGAAGCCAGGGCCGTTCACCACTCCCCTGATAGCGTTCCTCGTTGTCTGGGGCTTCTCCGTGACTATCGCGACCTTCCTGCCCACCAAGCGGTTCACCAGGGTGGACTTGCCCACGTTCGGCCTGCCCACCACAGTGGCAAACCCCGAGCGGAATTCCTGGACCTGACTCAACCCTTCCGCCTCCTCCCCCTGAAGAAGGGGTCAGGAAGGAGCTCTCTCACCCTCCACTGCCTCCTCGCTCCCCCCGAGCATACCGAGACCACGAGCATCTCGGGGTTGAACTCGAAGAGGAACTGCCGGCACGCGCCGCAAGGAGCGACCGGCCTCCTCCCGTCCGTATAGAGGAGGACCATCTCGAACTCCCGCGCCCCCTCGGTCACCGCCCGCGCCACCGCCGCCCGCTCGGCGCAGAGGGAGAGACCGTAGGAGGCATTCTCCACATTGGCCCCGGTGAAGATCCTCCCGTCCCTGGAGAGAAGGGCCGCCCCCACCCTGAACCCGGAGTAGGGCGCATACGCCCGGCTCCAGGCCTCCTCAGCGGCTTTGAGAAGATCTCCTTCCACCGCCCGCCCGCGCCCCGCCCGAGCCCCTCACGCCCCCTCGCTCCATAGCCGTGATGCGCCCGCCTTCCCGACCCCCGGACCGCTTCCCTCCTGAGGCCCCGCTCGCCCCTGAGGCGCGAGCTGATCCCGCGCCGTCGCCCACCCCCCCTCCCTCCCCGGGGTGGTCCTCCCCAGCTCCCCTCTCATTGACGCCGGACCCGGCCGCGGGAAGTATGAGCACCTTCGATATGCGCCTACCCTGCACCCTCTCGGCCACAAAACGCAGGCCCTGGAACTCCACCCACTCTCCCTCTTCCGGCACCTTTCCCAGGAGTCCAAAGAGGAGCCCGGCCACGGTATCCCACTCAGCGTCGGGCAACTCCGCACCGAGGAGTTCGTTCAGCTCGCCGATGGAGAGGCGACCTGCCACCCTGAAGCTTCCCTCCCCGATCTCCTCCACCTGGGGCTCCGCCCGGTCGTATTCGTCCTCAATCTCCCCCACGATCTCTTCGAGGAGGTCCTCCATGGTCACGATGCCGGCCACATCACCGTACTCGTCCACCACCACCGCGAGGTGTGCCTTCCTGTTCTGCATCTCGCGAAGGAGCTGCGCCACTTTCTTCGAGTCCGGCACGAAGAAGGCGGGGCGGAGAAGGTCGCGGACCCTCGCTTTCCCCCCTTCCCTCAGCCGGCGGAGGAGGTCCTTGGCGTAAAGGACCCCGACAACGTTGTCCATATCCCTTTCGTAGACGGGGATGCGGGAGAACCCTCGGCCTATCACCACATCCAGCACCTGCTCGATGGGGGTGTTCACCTCCACGGCTACCACGTCCGGCCTGGGTACCATGACCTCCCTAACCACTGTGTCCCCGAATTCGAAAATGGAGTGGATGAGCCTGGACTCCTCCGCCTCAATAGCCTTCTCCTCGGCAGCCACCTCGGCCATGGTGAGGATCTCTTCCTCCGTGACGAAGGGGCCGAGGGGCAGCCCCCTGCCGGGAAGGATCCAATTGGTGAACCCGATAAGAGCCCGACTCAAGGGGCCGAGGACCTTTCCCAGGAGGTAGACGAGCCCGCCAAGCTTCAGGGCGACCCGGTCAGCGTGCTGCACCGTGAAGGTCTTGGGAGCCACCTCGGCGAAAACGAAGAGCAGAAAGGTCATGGAACCCGAGGCCACCGCTACGCCCAGGCTTCCCATGGCCCTCTCGGCCACATAAGTGGCGATGCTTGTCCCGACCAGCTGGAAGACGAGGGTGAGGAGGAGAATGGCGTTTAGGTATCGCGCGGGCTCGGAGGTGACCTGCACCAGCCTCTCCGCCCCCTTCCTCCTCTCCTCCCTGAGAGCGAGGGCCCTGACGCGACCCACCCGCACCAGCGCTGTCTCGGCAGCGGCCATGAGGGCAGAGAGGACGATGAGCACAACCACGCTGGCCAGCCCGAACCAGATGCCCACCGCCCTCTACTCCCCTTCCTCCAGAAAGGCCGCGAGGAGCTGTTCCTCCTTGGCCTTCATCTCCTGCTCCTCTTCCGGGGTCTCGTGGTCGTAGCCGAGGAGATGCAGGATCCCGTGGACGGTGAGGAGCTCCACCTCTGCCTGGAGGGTCCCCCCCAGGGCCTCCGCCGAGCGCCGCGCTACGGCCGGACAAATGACCACATCCCCGAGGAGGGTCTCCCCCTCCTCCCCGCTCTCCCCCGGAGAGTCCATGGGGAAGGAGAGGACATCGGTGGGACCCTCCCTCCCCTTCCACCGGGCATTCAGAGCGGCCATTGCCTCTTCCTCCACGAGGAGGAGGGAGAGCTCAGCCTCGGGGCCCACCCCCATCTCTTCGAGAACGAACTCGGCTAGGCGAACCAGGCGGGTGGTGTCCACGGGGAGCCCCTGCTCATCAGCGAGGAATACCCTCACCGGTCCCCCCCTCCGGGCGGCCCCCAACCCAAGGCACCTTCCTTCCAGGTTCTGGCGGGGGATCCGCAGAAGACCTCGTGGTTTTCCTCTTCACGTTCGCACCCGCTCCTCGAAGCGGCGGTAGGCCTCCACGATGTCCTGAACGATCTTGTGCCTCACCACGTCTCTGGAGGTGAGGTACACAAAGGTGAGGCCCTCGATGCCGGCCAGGATCTCCCTGACCACGTTGAGACCGGAGACCTGCCCCGCCGGAAGATCTATCTGAGTTATGTCGCCGGTGACCACCACCTTGGAACCGAAGCCCAGCCTGGTGAGGAACATCTTCATCTGTTCGGGAGTGGTGTTCTGCGCCTCGTCCAGGATGATGAAGGAGTCGTTCAAGGTCCTGCCCCTCATGTAGGCGAGGGGTGCCACCTCGATGGTCCCGCGCTCCATGAGCTTCTGGATCCGCTCCGGCTCCATCATGTCGTAGAGGGCATCCCAGAGGGGCTTGAGGTAGGGGTCGATCTTCTCGTACAGGGTTCCAGGCAGAAAGCCCAGCTTCTCCCCGGCCTCCACCGCCGGCCGCACCAGGATGATCCGGCTCACCTCCCTGTCCTCAAGGCTCCTCACGGCCATGGCCATGGCCAGGTAGGTCTTCCCGGTCCCCGCGGGGCCTATAGCGAAGACCACGGTGTTGGACCGGATGGCGTCCACATACTTCTTCTGCCCCAGGGTCTTAGGGTGGATGGGTCTACCCCTGTGAACGAGGATGGTATCGGAGAACACGTCCCTCACCCTGATGCCCTCCGGGTCCCCCCTCTCTCCCTTCGCCATGCGTATGGCCTCCCCGACACTCTCCCTAGTCAGGGTCTGTCCGCCCTCCACCAGGGCAATGAGCTCCCGGAAGAGCTCAGCCACAACCTGCGTCTCCTCTGGCTTTCCGGCCACGGTAAGCTCGTTGCCCCGGACAACCACAGTGGCATCGAAGGCGGACTCCACCAGCCTGAGGAACTCGTCCCTCTCGCCCAGGAGGTCAACGGGGGAGCGACCCCGAGGAAGGACCAGCCTTATCTTGCTAGACTCCACCTACCTACCGCCGCCTTTCCGCGACCACTTCATTATAAGTATGGCCGCTAGCTCCTCACCCAAGGTCTGGGCCGTCCGCACCGGCGCCCTCTGACAGCCCGGGTCGGAGAGGAAGACCGCACCGCCCTCCTCAAATCAGCCGAGCACGCCGTAGGCGTGCAGCACGAGGGTGGCAGCCACCAGGGCCGCCGTCTCCGACCTCATCACTCCAGGCCCGAGCCACGCCCCCACGAGCCCGGCCCCCTGCATGATCTCCATCTCCTTTCCCTCGAAGCCCCCCTCGGGGCCGATAACCAGGTTCACCCTCCTCGGGATGGCCTCGGGGAGGATCCGGGAGAGACGCTCACCCCCCGCCTCGTGGAGAAAGAAGCTCACGCCATCCAGGTCCTCCAGGGCCTCCTCCAGTTCGAGGGGACCGGCCACCTCCGGCAGGGTGGAACGCCTGGACTGCTTTGCCGCGGCCCTGGCCACGCCCGCCAGGTGGGACCTGGCCCTGGTTCTCCTCTCGCCGTCCAGGCGCACCACGGACCTGGCACAGTTAACCATAACGATCCGGGCGACCCCGAGCTCAGTGAGCTTCTCCACGGCCACTTCCAGCCTCGGCCTCCGGATCAGGCCCTGGTAAACGTGGATTTGGGGGAGGGAGGCGGGAACCTCCTTCTCCTCGAGAACCTCCCCCCGGACAAGAGCAGGGCTGACCCGGGTGGCCCGGACCAGGTAGACCCGGCCCCTCCCGTCGGCCGCGGTGAAGAGTTCTCCTGGGCTCAGGCGCAGGACCACTGAGAGATGCCTGGCGTCCTCCCCGTCCACCACAACCTCACCACCGCCCACGGCGGTGAGGAAGACATGGGCGCGGGGCCCTCTTCTCAGCCCCTTCTCAGCCACCTCGCGAAAAATCCCCTCCTGTCCCCCACTTCCTCTCCCCTCAGCCGCGCAAACTCCTCTATCAACCTCCTCTCTTCGGCCGAGAGCCGGGTGGGGACCTCCACCTCCACTTCCACCAGAAGGTCCCCCCTCCCTCCCCTGCTGCGAGGAACTCCCATCCCCTTGATAGCGAAGATAGAGCCAGGCTGTGTGCCCGGAGGTATCTCCAGCTCCACCGGACCGTCCAGACCCTCCACCTCAACCTTCCCCCCTAGGACAGCGAGGCTGAGGGGGACCCTCACCCTCCCCACCAGGTCATATCCCCGCCTCTCAAGACCCGGATGGGGCTCCACCCTCACCTTGACCAGCAGGTCACCCGCGGGACCCCCAAACCTGCCTGCGGACCCCATGCCCGAGATCTCGAGGACCACACCGTCCTCGAGCCCAGCAGGGAGGTCAAGCTCGACCTCCCTCTCCCCCTTCACCCTCCCCTCCCCAGAGCACTCCCGGCATGGGCTTGGGCACTCCAGCCCTGTGCCGAGGCAGACGGGGCAGGTGGTGCTCACCACGAGCCGGCCGATCCCACCCTCCCTCACATGCCTCACCTGGCCCACCCCGCCACACCTGCTGCAGCGAGTGAGGTGCGTCCCCTCGGCGCAGCCGCTACCGCCGCAAGCTCCGCACTCCACCCACGCCCTGTACTTCAGGCTCCTCCGCCCACCCCGGACGGCCACGGCGAAGGGAAGGTCAAGGCGGACGATTACGTCTTCCCCGGGCTCGGCCCTGACACGCCTCGCCGCCGCGCCCGGCCCCGAGAAACCCGAAAAGAAGAGGTCGAAGATGTCACCCAGGCCGAGACCTGAACGCTCGAGGCCCGCTCTGGCCCGGTCATACTCGGCCCGCTTCACCGGGTCCGAGAGAACCTGGTAGGCCTCGTTTATGACCTTGAACTTCTCCCCCGCCTCGGGGTCATCGCTCACGTCAGGATGGTACTGGCGAGCCAGTCTCCTGTAAGCTCGCTTTATCTCTTCCTGCGAGGCATCTGGGGAGATCCCCAGGATCTCGTAGTAGTCGGCGGAGGACACGTCAACCCCGGGCCACAGCCCGGCTCAGGCTCTTCGCCGCAAAACGGACGGCCGCCATCACCCAGGGGTAGTCCATCCTTACAGGCCCCACAACGGCCACGGAACCGGCGCAGCCGCGCCCCAGGTACCAGGGGGCCGCCACCACCGCACAGGGCCAGAGCTCCTCGAACCTGTTCTCCGCCCCTATCCTCACCCACTTCTTCGCCGTCAGGGCATCCCTCACGGCGGCATGGGCTGCCTCCCGCCTCTCCAACAGGGCCGAGGCCCTCCAGCCGGCCTCAGGGGGGCGGAGTCCCTCCAGGAGCCCGTGAAGTCCTCCCCTGTAGACGGGGGCCGGAGAGTCCAGGGCTGCCATGACCGCCTCCTTGATGCCCGCCTGGGGCCCACCCGCCGAAATCCCGGCGTAAAGGGATTCCAGTCGGCTCCGGGCCTCCTCTCTGCGCATGCCCGGTAGCTCCCGGTTCAGCTCCGCCCTGAAGGCCTCAAGGTCCCGCTCCCCAACCCAGGCGGGGACCTCGCCGGACCCTGTGTAGACCTTCCCCCCCTCCGTCACCGCCACAGCCACCACCCTCCCTTCGCCCACCAGAGCGAGGTCGAGATGGCGGAGGCGGACCGCCTCCAGGCTCGGCCCGAGCACGAGAGCGGCCAGCTGAGTCGCGGCCGAAAGGACCATGGCCAGGTCCTCGAGGATCTCCTCCAGGTCCTTCCTGCGGGCCTCGTCGAAGAAACCTGTGAGGATCTCAGGGGCGGGACCCCCCCGGGGGATCAGGTCCTGAACGTACGCCCGGTACCCCTTGTCCGTCGGGACCCTCCCCGAAGAGGTGTAGCGGTGGGTGAGGTAGCCCTCCCTCTCCAGCCAGTTCATCTCCATCCGCACCGTGGCTGGGCTGACCCCAAGGCCGTACCTCTCGGCCACGACCCTGGAGGGCACCGCCTCACCAGTCCTCACATACTCTTCCACCACCGCCTTGAGGACTTGGGCCTTCCTTGCATCCATCGCCTGCTCCGTCGCCTGGAGGAGATCAACTCAAAGATACCAGCCCCGGGGAGGGTCTAGGAGACAAGCCGCACGAACACCTCGTTGGAGAGGAGGGCTCCTCTCGGGCTAAGCCTGATCCTCTGTCCCTCCCTGAGAAGGAGCCCCATGGCCCTGAGCTCCTCCCGCACCCTTCCGTCGGGGTCCCAGCCGGTTTCGCCGAAGAGCACGTCATCTACGCCGTCAGCGAGTCTCAGGCCAAGGAAGAGCCTCTCCAGCCACTCCTCCTCACGGGTGAGCACCTCCCAGCCGGCCACCGGCAGCCGCCCCGAGAGGGCGGCGCGGGCGTACGGGCCGAGGCGCCTCAGGTTCCAGAACCTGGTCCCCCCGAGAAACGAGTGGGCACCAGGCCCAAGCCCCCAGTACTCCCCGCGGGTCCAGTAAATCAGGTTGTGCCTGCAGGCGTGCCCAGGCAGGGCCCAGTTGGAAACCTCGTACCTGGTGTATCCGGCCCGACCCAGCTCCTCCACGGCCAGAAGGTACATCTCGGCCTGGAGGTCCGGGTCGGGAGCCGGCAGTCGAGCCCTCCTTACCTCCCGCATCATGGGTGTTCCCTCCTCCAGAGTGAGGGCGTAGCAGGAAATGTGCTGCGGCGAGACGGAGATGGCCCTCTGCAGGGTCTCGCCCCACTCCTCCAGGCTCTCACCGGGAGTCCCGTAAATGAGGTCGAGGTTAACTTGGAACCCCGCTTCCAGAGCCATAAGAGTGGCCTTCTCGCACTGGTCGGCCCCAGCCCGCCTTCCGAGGGTGCTAAGTACCCGCCCGGAGAAGGACTGGACGCCCAGGGAAAGTCGTGTGGCCCCGATCCTTTGCCAGGCGCGAAGCCGCGCGGGGGTGACGTCCTCCGGATTTGCCTCGAGGCTCACCTCAGCCCCGGACGTGAGGGAGAAGAGGCTCGCAACCTCATTTAGGACGCGCCCCAAGAGATCCGGATCAATGAGGCTCGGGGTGCCTCCTCCAACGTAAAGGCTCCCGGCCTCGGCCTCCTCCAGGAGTTCTCGAGCCACCCTCGCCTCCGCCACCACGGCCCGCGCCCAGATCTTCCAGGTGCCCCTCGGCAGGACGTAGGTGTTGAAATCACAGTAGCTGCACCTGGAAGCACAGAAGGGGACATGCACGTAGACTCCGAACGCGGGAACCTCCACACCCGCGGCGCACCTTCCAGGCCAGGCCCGGGGCTTCCTGCCCTGGATCCCCGGGGGCGCCGCGTCCAAGCCTACTTCCTCCTGTCAAGCCCCAGGGCCGCCACGAACGCCTCAGGGGGTACCTCGACCTTCCCCAACATCTTCAGCTTCTTCTTCCCCTCCTTCTGCTTCTCGAGGAGCTTCCTCTTCCGCGTGACGTCACCCCCGTAGCACTTGGCGAGCACATCCTTTCGCCGGGCCGGGATAGTCTCCCTCGCCACTATCCGGCTCCCCACCGCAGCCTGGATGGCCACATCGAAGAGCTGGCGAGGAATGAGCTCCTTCAGCCTTCTCGCCATGGCCCGGCCGTAGCTCTGGGCTTCTTCCCTGGGAACCACGGCGGAGAAGGCGTCCGCCCGCTCTCCGTGGACGAGGATGTCTACCCTGACCAGGTCCGCCGGCGCGTACCCAGAAAACTCGTAGTCAAAGGAGGCGTAGCCCCTGGTCTTGCTCTTGAGAACGTCGTGGAAATCGGTGATCACCTCGGCCAGGGGAAGCCTGTACCTGAGCTCCACCCTCTCCTCGGAGAGCCATTCCATCCCCTTAAGCTCTGCTCGCCTCTCCCTGGAGAGCTCCATGACGGCCCCGAGGAAGCTGGCCGGGGTGACGAGGACGGCCTCGACCACGGGTTCCTCCAGGTGGTCGTAGTGGCCGGGGGAGGGCAGATCGGCGGGGTTCCTCACCAAGATCTCCCTCCCGTCCTTCATAACTGCCTTGTAGGCGACGGAGGGGGAGGTGGCCACCACGGAAAGGCCGTGCTCTCTCTGGAGCCTCTCCTTCACGATGTCCATATGGAGCAGGCCGAGGAAACCGCACCTGAAGCCGAACCCGAGGGCTTTCGAAGTTTCGGGCTCGAAGACCAGGGAGGCGTCGGAGAGTTTCAGCCTGGCCAGGGCATCCCTCAAGTCTTCGAAGTCGGACTCGTCGGCGGGGTAAATCCCCGCAAAGACCATGGGCTTGGGGTCCCGGTAGCCCGGTAGGGGCCGCGCCGCCGGTCTCCTGGCGGAGGTCAAGGTATCCCCCACCTTGGCCAGCCCCACATCCTTGATGCCTGTGATGAGATACCCGACCTCGCCAGCTGCCAGCACCCCCGTGGGAACCGGGTCCGGAGAGAGGTAGCCCACCTCCAGCAGCTCCGTCCTGGCACCCGTCGCCATGGCCAGGACCTCATCCCCGGCCCTGAGCTCGCCGTCGACGACACGGACAAAGCAGACCACCCCCCGATAGGGGTCGTACGTGGAGTCGAAGACCAGGGCCCTGGGCGGTGCGGCGGGATCACCGGAGGGAGGCGGAACCCTCTCCACAACTGCCTCAAGAAGCTGGGGCACACCCGCACCCGTCTTGGCCGAGATAGCCAGGACCGATCTCGCCTCCACCCCCAGGAGTCTCGCCACCTCCTCGGCCACCCTCTCGGGATTGGCCTGCGGGAGATCTATCTTGTTCACCGCGGGCACCAGCACGAGCTCGGACTCGAGAGCGAGGTAGAGGTTGGCCAGGGTCTGGGCCTCCACACCCTGGCTCGCGTCCACGAGAAGTACGGCGCCCTCGCAAGCGGCGAGGGCCCGGGAGACCTCGTAGGAGAAGTCCACATGCCCTGGGGTGTCCACCAGGTTCAACTGGTACTCCTCGCCCCCAGCGCGGTAGGTCATCCTCACGGCTTGAGCCTTGATGGTGATCCCGCGCTCCCGCTCGAGGTCCATGCGGTCGAGAAACTGCTCGGGGTGCTTTCCCGGCTCCAGGAGGCCGCAGATTTCAAGAAAGCGGTCCGCCAGGGTGCTCTTTCCGTGATCAATGTGGCTTATGATCGCGAAGTTCCTTATCCGCTCCTGAGCTACCCGGGCCACTCCAGTCCCTCTCCTCTCGCCCCCTCGATCCGAGCCCCCACAGCCTAGGGGATTATGGAGCAGGCAGGGGTGGTCAGTCTCGAAGAGAACCGCTCTCCTCCGGATCCCTACCGGGTTTGTCCGCCCGGCGGCGTTGGAGATAAACTTCGCGGCCGTGGCCAAGAAGAACCGATCCCAGCTGAAGCGGGTAAGACAAGCTGAGAAGCGGCGCCTGGCGAACAAGGCCGTCCGCTCGAGGGTGAAGACCTTCATCAAGAAGTTTGAACAGGCCCTGGCCTCGGGCGATCGGGCTCTGGCCGAGGCCGCCTACAGGGAGGCAGCCAGGCAGTTGGATAAGGCAGTCTCCAAGGGAGTGCTCCACAAGAACCGGGCAGCAGATAAGAAGAGCCGCCTCTGGCAGAAACTCCTCAGGGTCGCCTAGGGGTGCCCTGGGCGGCCCGGCGGCGGCCTCCGCTGAGGATTTCCCCCACTCTCCAGAGCACGACCTCGGGGGGAGGAGGTTCTCCTGACCTCGCCCCCCAGTCGGCAGAGAGGACCTCGCGGTAGGCGTCCAGGAGCGACCTAAGAGGGAGGCGCCTGGCCCGACTTACTAAGACAGGCGCCTGCTTGGGCGTGGCTCCAGCCTTTCTTGCGGCCTCCTCCGCCTCGGCCGGCGGCGCCAGACAGGCATGCACCAGCATCCTAAAGTACCTGGCCAGAAGAGCGTAGAAGCCCGTCAGCTCCTCCTGAGAACCCAGGAAGGGCCTGGCCAGGCCGAGAGCGCGACCGGCATCCCCTGCGAGAAGGGCATCGGCCACTCGGAAAACGGGGGCAGGGGTCTCCTCCCCCGCCAGAGTGGATGCCAGCCCCTCGGGGTCGGGTGAGGAGGCAAGCTGCTCCACAGCCCTGGCCAGCCTGCCCCTGTCCTTACCCAGCCTCCTAGCCAGGTCCCGCAGGGTCCAAGGGGGGAGCTCCAATCCGCGGGCTTTAAGCTCCTCTCTTAGAAGGAGTTCACCTTCACCCTCAAGCACCGGACCGACTCCGACCACACAGCCTTTCGGTACGGCCTCCAGCAGGTCAGGGGGGACCGACCCCTGGGCCACCTCCACAACCACATGCAGCCCCTTCTCATCGGAAAGAGCGTGGCTGCGGAGGAGCTCCACCTCCGCCGGCGAGAGCCTCGGAACGCGAATAACCACAAGGCGCGCCTCCCCCACAAGAGGCGGCGTACCGAGCGCCCGCGCCAGCTCGCCCTCTTCGCCCCGGAGTACCTCAGGGGCGACCCCGAGGGCCCGCGAGAATTCCGAGACGGCGCGGACGAAACTCTCCTCATCTGCGCCGAGCAGGAGGAGGAGGCGGGGAGGAGTCCCTTCAAACCCCTCCATCTTGACGAGCCACACCCCCTCGACCTGGCACTCCCTCCACCCGTTTCTTCCCTCATCCCTCACGCCGGCTCCACCAAGACTCCCCCAGCCGGGCGGGCCCTTGCCTCTGAGCCCTTTCCCGGAAAGCAAGAAGAGCGAGGGCAGAGTACCAGAGGAGGAGGAACCAGGCTGGAGGGGGCGGTGCCCTCACCTCGGCCAGGGGAAGCGCTGCGAGAGACCGGGGCACCTTGAGCATCCAGACCAGGAGAGGCCTGGCCAGCAGGAGCGGAAGGCTGCCGAGCCCCACCAGAGAGAGGGGGAAACTCAGGAGCCCCGCCACGGTCCCGGGCCCCGCGGCAGGAGCCACCAGGCCGTTCGCGACCACGGAAACCAGGGACACGCGACCGAAGACCCTCCAGATGAGAGGGGCTACCGCCAGCTGAGCGGCGAGGGTGGTACGCAGGAAAGTGCCGACGCGCTGCGGGATCCTTGCGAGGGAACGCTCTCCGTCTTCACTTCCCTCCACCCCGCCGAGGAAAACGATCCCTGCAGTGGCGGCCACTGAGAGGAGAAAGCCAAAGGAACGGGAGAGCCCGGGGTCGACCAGGAGGAGAAGGACCACGGCGGAGGAGAGGGCCTGCTCAGGGCGGATCCTCCTGCCCAGAGCCTCTCCCGCCAGCCCCAGGCTGGCCATGACCGTAGCGCGCAGAACGGACGGTTCGAACCTGGTGACGGCGGCGAAGAACCAGATCACGCAGGTGGCCGAGGCTCGCCTCAGCCCCCTTCTGAGGCCGAAGATCCGAGCGGCCAGGAAGGCGGTGGTGAGGACATACGCCACGTTGGCGCCGCTCACCGCTGTGAGGTGCGTGAGCCCCGTGGTTCTGTATGCCTCCTTCGCCTCCCGTCCCATGAGCCCCGTTTCGCCGAGGGTGAGGCCGAGAAGGAGGCCGGCCTCCTCCCTAGGGAGGGTCTTGATGGCTATCTGGCGGACCCGATTTCTCACCCAGATGGCTGCCTTCAGCAGCGGCGAAGCACCTTGGCCTGCCGAGGCAACTCTCGAAAGGGAGAGGGAGAGTCTTTCCCCCCACCGGAGTCTCCCCTCGAAGAGAACCTTCTCTCCCTCCCTCACCACGGCTCCTCTAGGCAGACGGGCCGTGACCGTCCGTCTCCAGCGAACCCTCGCCCATCGGCCCGACTCCTGCAACCCCCCGAGCGCCTCACCCCTGTCCCCGCCCCGAGAGGGCCCTTCTCCGACGAACCCTGAAGCCAGCTCGATCTCGTCCAACCTGAGGGAGGCCACCCCGCCCCCCGGGGCCCCCTCCGAGGACAAGACCACCCCTACCCCCCTCACCCCTGCCTCTCCCACCGCCCCGAGGGGGCCGTGGCCCGGCGGAGGACGGAGCCAGGCCGCCCCCATCCCCGCCAGAAAAAAAGCGAGAGCGAGCTGGAGGAGGGGCCTTTCGGACCGGTCCCCCGGGGCCAGCATGCCGACGCTCCCGAGTCCTACCACCACGAGGGCGAGGAGGAAGAGGGAAACGCCGAGGAGGGGCCCGCCCGATGGCGGAGGTCGGATCGAGCCCAGCAGGGCCCCGAGCCAGCACGCACAGGCGGAAAGCGGGTACCTCGTACTCGTCCCCTTGGGCCTAGTCAAGGCTGGCCACCTCCTTCAGGGACTGGAGCTTCCTCTCTCCCACCCCTTCCACCTCGAGGAGGTCCTCCCAGCGACGGAAAGGCCCGTGCCGAGTGCGCCACCTCACAATCCGCTCGGCCAGGACCGGCCCCACCCCCGGGAGCTTCTCAAGTTCCTCCTGGCTAGCCCTGTTCAGGCTCACCCTCACCTGTCCGCCCGAGCCAGACGAGCCTGCCGCCCCCGACTCTCCCCTCTTCGGCACGTAGAGCTGGTCGCCGTCGGACAGACGGCGGGCGAGGTTCAGGGAGTCGGGATCGGCTTCCGGGGTGAGACCCCCAGCCGCCTCCACTGCATCCACCGCCCTCGCCCCGGCCGCCAGCCGGTAAACGCCAGGCCTCTTGACAGCACCGGCCACGTGCACGTAAATGCCCCCGGACCCGGGGCTTGGAGGAAGGGCAGCGGCCTCAACCCTTGGCCGCCCCTGCCACCAGGCATACACACCGAGCACGAGGGCAAGAAGGAGAAGCAAGGCCAGCCCGGCCATGCCCCTTAACCTGGCCACACCCTCTGAAAGCGATGGCGCCCCGGCCGAGGAGCCTATCCAGGCCCCCCGGCAGCGCACCACACGAGCCCGAGACCGGAAAGCCGATCCCCGGCAGGCCTCCTTCCCCAGCTCGGCCAACCGGCCCAGGGGGGCTCCAAGGGCACGGATGGCCCGGCGGGGGCCGGAAGGCCCTTTCCTCACTACCCAGACGGTCTCCACCAGGCGAGACTCCCGGGACCCGGCTACCTGAGGCTAGCACCTGCGTATGACAGGCCCTCCGGGGTCCAAGGGCTTCTGGGGCTAACCGTGAGGTCGGAGGCTACCCTCCGCCGCTTCTGCCGGGCGCCTCCAGAGGCAGGCCGCGCATGGATCCTGCCACTATCTCCGGGCTCGGATCACCGCCCCTACCAGGCCGGGCCCGGTGTGGCAGCCCACCACCGGCCCCACCTCGGATATGTATAGGGAACTCACCCGCACGGCCTCCTCCAGCCGTCCGGCCAGCTCCATGGCCCTCTCCTCCGCCTGCGCGTGGTGGACCGCCACTTCCACCGCCCTGCCAGCGGCCGCCTCCTGGATCAATCCGACCACCCGCTCCATGGCCCGCCCCATGGTTCTCACTTTCTCCCGGGGAGCTATGATCCCCTTCTCCAGGGAAAGGACGGGTTTTATCTGTAGCAGGGAACCCACGAGGTGCTCCGCTCTGCCGATCCTTCCCCCCTTCCTCAGGTATTCGAGGGTGTCAACCACGAAGTACGTGACCACTTCGTCGCGGGTCTCCTCGGCGGCTCCCACCACCTCGGTGAGGCTAGCCCCGCTGGCGGCCGCCTCCGCGGCGGCGAGAACAGCAAACCCCAGCGCCATGCCCGTCCCCCGAGAGTCGACCACCGCCACCTCGAGGTCCGGCACCTCCCGGGCACCTGCCTCCGCCGCCTGCACCGTCCCACTCAGCCCCGAGGATATGTGCACGGAGACAACGGATCCCGCCCCCTCCTCCGCCAGGGACCTGTAGACCTCGGCAAACTCCCCGGAGGAGGGCTGAGAGGTGCTCGGAAGCTCGCTCGCCGCGGCCAGCATGCGGTAGAACTCGGTGTTGCTTATGTCCACGCCCTCCCGAAAAGCGAGGGAGCCGAAGCGAACCCAGAGGGGAACCACCCTAATCCCGAGCTTTTCGACCAGGCCCGGGGGGAGGTACGAGGTGGAGTCCGTCACGACCCTGACCACGGCCCCGTTCCACCTCCTCCTACCCACCCGGAGGCGCCAGCGGGAGGCGCCTACCCCCCCTCGGTAACTATGTTCACCAGTCCCGGCGGTCGGCAGACCACCCGGACTATACGGACCCCCTGAAGCCTCTGAGCCACGCGGGGGGAGGCCAGGGCGAGCCTCTCCGCCTCCTCTGCCGTGATGGTTGGGGCCACCCTGATTCTCTCCCTCACCTTGCCATCTACCTGGACCACCAGCGTGACCTCCTCCTCCCGGGCGAGCTCGGGATCGAAGGCGGGCCAGGACGCCTCATGGACGGAACCCTCATGCCCCAGCCTGTGCCAGAGCTCCTCCGTGATGTGGGGCGCCATGGGAGCCAGCATGAGGATGAGGAATTCTAGGGCCTCCCGCAGATCCGCCGGCTCGGCGCTCGTCACCTCCTTCTGGATCACCCCAAGGAGGCTCATGAGCTTGGCAACGGCGGTGTTGTAAGAGAAGGTCTCGTAGTCCTCGGTCACCTCCTTCACGGTCCTGTGCACCGCACGCCGCAGGGATGAGCCTCCTCGAGGAGGAGTGCCCGGCGCGGGCAGGCGCGGGAGGGCCTGAAGGCAGGTCCTCCAGAGCCGCCCCAGCCACCTCTTAACCCCCTCCGGTGAGACCGCCGCCCAGTCCACATCGGCCTCGACGGGCCCGGCAAAGAGCATGGTGACGCGGAGGGTGTCCGCCCCGTACTTCTCGATCACCTCCCGGGGTTCGACGATGTTCCCCCTGCTCTTGGACATGGCCGCCCCACCATAAAGGACCATCCCCTGGTTCAGCAGGTTCGGAAAGGGCTCGGTGAAGGGAACCAGGCCCATGTCGTACAGGGCCTTGGTGAAGAACCGGGAGTAGAGGAGATGGAGGATGGCGTGCTCTATCCCTCCTGTGTACTGATCCACCGGCATCCACCTGGCCACCTCGGCCGGGTCGAAGGGTCTCTCCTCCCTGGGACTGCAGTAACGGAAGAAGTACCAGGAGGAGTCGACGAAGGTGTCCATGGTGTCCGTGTCCCGCCTCGCCTCCCCTCCGCAGGAGGGGCAGGCCACCCTAACCCACTCCTCCGCCCGCGCCAGCGGCGACTCCCCTTCCGGCGTGGGTAGGTATTCCTTGATCTCCGGGAGGACGACCGGGAGCTCGGTGTCGGGAACCCTCACCTCCCCGCAGCGAGGGCAGTGCATTATCGGTATCGGGCACCCCCAGTACCTCTGCCTAGATATCAGCCAGTCCCTCAGTCTGTACCGAACGGCCGGACTGGCCAGCCCCCTCGCCTGGAGATCCCTCACTATGGCAGCCTTGCCTTCATGGCTCGGGAGCCCGTCGTAGGGCCCTGAGTTCACGAGAGTTCCCTCGCCCTCGTAGGCCTGGGTCATGGTGGAGGCATCCAGGCCGCCGCCCGGGGGCATAACCACCACCCGTATGGGAAGGCCATTCTCCCTGGCGAACTCGAAGTCGCGCTGGTCGTGGGCGGGAACCGCCATTATGGCCCCTGTCCCGTACTCCATGAGGACATAGTCGGACGCGAAGACAGGAATGGCCTCTCCGTTCACCGGATTTATCGCCCTGGCCCTGAGGTCAAAGGCCTTCTTCTTCCTGGCGACGGCAAGCCGCTCCACCTCGGTCTCGGCTCTGACCTCCTCAAGGAAAGCCCGGAACTCCCTTTCCAGGCCGGCCCTGGTCGCAAGGGCCGAGGCAGCCGGGTGCTCCGGCGCGAACACGAAAAAGGTCGCACCGAAGAGAGTGTCCGGGCGGGTGGTGTAGATGGTCACCGGGCCGACTCCCTCCACCTCGAAGACCACATCCGCCCCTTCGGACCTCCCAATCCAGTTCCTCTGCATGGTCTTGACCTTCTCGCTCCACCCTTCCAGGAGGTCCAGGTCGGCCAGGAGCCGCTCGGCATACTCGGTGATCTTAAGGAACCACTGGGTGAGCTCGCGCTTGGTAACAGGGGTGTCGCACCGCTCGCATCGGCCCTGAATCACCTGCTCGTTGGCGAGGACCGTCTTGCAGCTGGGGCACCAGTTAACAGGGGCCGCCTTCCTGTAGGCGAGGCCCCGCTCGTGGAACCGGAGGAAGAGCCACTGGGTCCACCGGTAGTACTCGGGGTCGCAGGTGTTGAAGGCGCGCGACCAGTCGAAGGAGTAGCCCAGCCTGCGGAGGGTCTCCCTCTGCTTGGCAATATTGGCGTAGGTCCACTCCCTCGGGTGGAGCCCACGCTGAATGGCAGCGTTCTCGGCGGGAAGTCCGAAGGCATCCCAACCTATGGGGTGCAGAACGTTGTACCCGCGCATCCAGCGATACCTGGCTATGACGTCGCCGATGGTAAAGGCCTCGGCGTGGCCCATGTGGAGGTCCCCCGAGGGATAGGGAAACATGTCCAGAGCGTAAAACTTGGGACGGGGGTCGTCCGGCCCCCCGGCCCTGTACATGCCCCTCTCTTCCCACCAGGCCTGCCACTTGAGCTCCAGCTCTTGGGGGTCGTACCGCTCCACCTCGGCCTCCTCACGAAGGAACTAGTTATCTCCCCTTTGCATGGGAAGTTTAAACGAGACCCCGGCCCCGAGGAGCGGCGGGAACCGGGAGGACCGCGGGCTTTCCAGGACCGGGCTAGACTCCCCTCACGGAAGGAGGTGGAGATGCCCAGGGTGGAGATGCCTGAGCGGATAAAAAGCTTCCTCGCCAGGCCCAATTTCGCGGTTCTTGCTACGGTGGACCCGAAGGGCCGACCCCACGCCACGCCCATGTGGTTCCTCCTGGAAGAAGATGGAACCCTCCTCCTCAACACCTCGGAAGGAAGAAAGAAGCTAGAGAACCTCCGGAAGAGGCCATGGGTCGCTGTGACCGTGTACGACAGGGAGGACCCCTACCGATACGTCCAGGTAAGGGGGAGGGTGAGGGAGTTGAACCGCGAGCGTGGCCCCGAGGACATAGAGAGGCTCGCCAGACGCTACACGGGTGCGCCCTTCAACTACAGGGGCGGGGACGCCCCCGAGAAGAGGGTGAGCATCCTGGTGGAGCCCGAAGCCTTCACAACCAACATCCCATCGTGACGGCGCCCTCTTTCCGGAGCCTCGAGGATCTGAACGCGGCGGTGGAATCCTGCCGTCTCTGCCCGAGGCTGGTCGCCTGGCGGGAGGAGGTGGCCCGGAGGAAGCGGGCCTCCTTCCGGGAGGAGGAGTACTGGGGCCGGCCCATAACTGGGTTTGGCGACCCCGCCGCCGGCCTTCTCGTGGTGGGCCTCGCCCCCGCGGCCCACGGGGGGAACAGGACAGGGAGGATCTTCACAGGCGACCGATCCGGTGAGTGGGTCTTCCGCGCCCTCTACGAGACGGGGTTTTCAACGCGGGCCACCTCCGTCTCCCGCCATGACGGTCTCACCCTAGAGGGCGCGTACCTCACGGCCGCCGTGCGTTGCGCTCCGCCAGCAAATAGGCCCACCAGGGATGAGGCAGACAGGTGCCTGCCGTACCTGGTGGAGGAGATCCGCCTTCTCAGCCGGGTGAAGGTCCTTCTCTGCCTCGGCGCCTTCGCATGGGACTCGGCCCTTCGGGCCCTGGCTCGCCTCGGTCTTTCGAGTCCAAGCCCGAGACCCGCCTTCGGTCACGGGAGGGAAGCGAGGATCGGCCCCTACACCCTCCTCGCCTCTTACCACCCAAGCCAGAGGAACACCTTCACAAGAACCCTCACCGCCGAGATGTTCAGGGAGCGTTTCGAGAGAGCGCGGGCGCTCCTCGCGGCCGAAGGAGCCTCCTAGGCCTTGTCAGCGGTCCCCGAGCCCACTTGCCCCGAAGCCAGGGCATCTCCTAATCCGGTAGCCGCCGAGAGGTTCCGGCATTACCCTAGACAGCCGGGCCACTTCCTGTGGAAGAGGCTCGCCAGGCTGGAAAGTGGGGTGGTGAGCCGTGAACGAAAACGAGTTGGGTAGGAAGGCAGGCGGGGTGAGATGGCTTGACACCTCAGCTGGGCGGGTTGCTTACTTCCCCCTGGCCGCCGTCCTCCCGGAGGAGAGGATTGAACGCCTCCCCTACGTGGTCCGAGTCTTCCTCGAGAGCCTCCTTCGCAACGCCGGGAGGAAGGCAGTGGAGGAGGACCACATCGCGCTCCTTTCCGGGTGGGAAGAGGGTAAGCAGGGCGAGTTCCCCTTCTATCCGGCGAGAGTGATCCTCCAGGACTTCACGGGGGTGCCCGCCGTAGCCGACCTCGCCGCCATGCGCTCCGCTGTCGCCAGGATGGGAGGGGACCCGACCAGGGTGAACCCGGTCATCCCCGTAGACCTCGTCATAGACCACTCGGTCCAGGTGGACGCCTTCGGAACCCCCGAGGCCCTCCAGATCAACACCACCCTAGAGATGCAGAGAAACACCGAGAGGTACGTCTTCCTGCGCTGGGCTCAGAAAGCCTTCCGCAACTTCCGCGTGGTACCACCGGGCACGGGCATCATCCACCAGGTGAACCTGGAATACTTGGCCGCGGTGGTGGCCACTCGGTGTGAGGACGGCATCACCCTGGCCTTCCCAGACACGGTCCTCGGCACTGACTCCCACACCACCATGGTGAGCGGCCTCGGCGTCCTGGGATGGGGGGTAGGAGGCATCGAGGCTGAGGCAGCCATGCTGGGCGAGCCCGTATACCTGCTCACTCCGGAGGTGGTCGGGGTGAGGTTGGTCGGGAGACTGCCCGAAGGAACGACCGCCACCGACCTCGTCCTCCACCTCACCCAGGCTCTCCGGAAGTACGGTGTGGTGGGGAAGTTCGTCGAGTTCTGCGGTCCCGGGCTCACCGCCCTCTCGGTACCGGACCGGGCCACCGTGGCCAACATGGCCCCCGAGTACGGTGCGACCACCGGCTTCTTCCCAGTGGACAGGGAGACCCTCTCGTACTTGAGGGGGAGCGGGAGGGATCCAGCCCTGGTGGAACTCGTCGAAAGGTACACCCGCGCCCAGCACCTCTTCAGGGAGGAGACAAGCCCGGAACCCTCGTACAAGGAGGTCCTCGAGTTCGACCTCTCCCAGGTGGAGCCGAGCCTTGCAGGCCCACGCCGCCCCCACGACAGGCTCCGCCTGTCGCGCCTGCCCGAGGTCTTCAGGCAGGAACTCGCAGCCATAAGGGGCGGAAGGGGGGAGAGGGGGAGTGAGGCAGGCGCGAAGAAAGCCAGAGTCAAGATGGACGGAGCTGAAGCGGAGCTGGGAGACGGCTCCGTTGTCATAGCCGCCATCACCAGCTGCACCAATACCTCGAACCCAGGAGTCCTGGTAACCGCGGGGCTTCTCGCCAAGAAGGCGGTGGAGAGGGGCATGAAGGTAGCCCCGACGGTGAAGACAAGCCTCGCCCCGGGTTCCCGCGTGGTGGTGGACTACCTCTCCCGCCTTGGGCTGCTGGAGCCCCTGGCCGCCCTCGGATTCCACGTGGTGGGTTTCGGATGCACCACCTGTATAGGGAACTCGGGTCCCCTGCCGGAGCCCGTGGAGAGGGCCATAAAGGAGAACCAGCTTGTTGCGGCCGCGGTGCTCTCGGGCAACAGGAACTTCGAGGGCCGCATCCACCCTCAGGTGCGAATGGCCTTCCTTGCCTCGCCTCCGCTGGTGGTAGCCCTTGCTCTCGCCGGCAGGGTCGACATTGACCTCGAGCACGACCCTCTCGGGGTGGACGCAGCCGGCAACCCAGTCTACTTGAGAGATCTTTGGCCCACCGCGGAGGAGGTGGCCGCTGCCGCCTCGGCCTCCCTCGACCCGGAGCTCTACAGAGCGAGGTATGCCTCGGTCTTCGAGGGAACCCCCGAGTGGCAGTCCCTACCCACCCCCACAGGGGATCTTTTCTCCTTCGATCCCTCTTCAACCTACATAGCCGAGCCGCCCTTCTTCCGGGATCTCTCGCCCGAGCCGCCGCCCCTTGAGGACATAAGGGGCGGCAGGGTCCTCGCCTGGCTCGGAGACTCCGTCACCACCGACCACATAAGCCCGGCTGGCTCCATACCACCCGAGAGCCCGGCCGGGCGCTACCTCATCTCCAGGGGGGTGGAGCCCGGGGACTTCAACACCTACGGCTCCCGCCGGGGAAACCACGAGGTCATGGTGAGAGGAACCTTTGCCAACATAAGGCTGAAGAACCGCCTGGTGCCGGGCGTCGAAGGGGGCTTCACCCTGAAGCTGCCGGAGGCCGAGGAGACCACAGTCTACGAGGCCGCCGAGGCATACCGCGCCGAGGGCGTACCCCTTATCGTGGTCGCCGGGAAGGAGTACGGCTCGGGTTCCAGCCGGGACTGGGCAGCCAAGGGCACCCTCCTTCTCGGGGTCAGGGCCGTCCTGGCCGAAAGCTACGAGAGGATCCACCGCTCCAACCTGGTCCAGATGGGTGTGCTCCCGCTTCAGTTCATGCCGGGGGAGAACGCGGATAGCCTGGGGCTCACCGGCAGGGAGGTCATCGAGGTCATCGGGATAGCAGAGGGCCTTTATCCTCGGAAGGTGCTAACGGTGAGGGCTCACTCCGACGGCGAGGTGAAAGAGTTCCAGGCCGTGGCAAGGCTCGACACCCACGTGGAGGTGGAGTACTACCGAAACGGAGGGATCCTTCCCGCCGTGGTGAGGGAGATACTCCGGGAAACGGGGCGAAGGTAGCGCCGGGAACCGGTCTCGTGGGGCCTTCCCGCCCGAAGCCGCCCTTGCTTGCTCGGCACCCGCGAGGGCAACCACTCCCTTGGCCAGGGCCGGATAGCCCGGGAGGAAGGACGAACTCCCTTTTTCGGTCCCGCCAGCCCGGGCGGAGCTGGGTTAGACTCGCCAAGGTCGGCGGGCTCGAAGGGGTAGAGGCCATGCCCGCGCCGCAAGATGCAGGCCCTCGATGAGGGGAAGGACAGGGAAGGGGAGGAGTTGTCGGAGGGTGCCCGAGCACCGGATTCAGGAGCCCGCGAAGACCCGAGGGCCCTTTACCGGGAGGCCCTCTCTCGCTGGGCGAGCGGCATCGCCATAGTTGCGGTTAGACACCCAGCGGGAGTTAAGGCCCTTACGGCGAGCAGCTTCTCCGCCCTCTCCCTCGACCCGCCCCTGGTCCTCTGCTGCTTGAGCCTGAACTCCCGCACCCTTCCCATCCTCAAGGAGGAGGGTCGGTTTACGGTGAGCATCCTCGCCGAGGGGCAGGAGGAGGTCTCGGCGCACTTCGCCGGGGCCTCCTCGCCGAGGCTGGAGAGGAACCCCCCCTTTCCTCCCCGAGGCGACCCCGCAGTCGAAGGATCCCTGGCCGCCCTGGCCTGCCGACTCTGGAGGGTCTACCCGGGCGGAGACCACGAGATCGTGGTGGGTGAGGTCGAGAGGGTATACCTCGGTGCGGAGGAGAGGCCCCTCCTTTACTGGAGGAGGGCCTACCGGCACCTCGCCGGCCCGGAGACGGGAGGAAGGTCATGAACGTGCTCGGGGTGAACTGCTTCGCCCACGACACATCCGCCGCCCTGGTCTCCGATGGCAAGCTCGTGGCCTACGTGGAGGAAGAACGGCTGAACCGGAAAAAGCACGCCACCGACTTCCCCCGACTCGCCATCCAGTGGTGCCTGGACCGCGCCGGTCTCTCCCCGAGGGAGCTCGACGCCGTGGCCTTCGCGTACCGCCCCTTCCTGGACTACGCCCGCGCCCTCCGCCACGACATCCTCCCCCGCTTTCCCCTCTCCTGGAAGAGGATGGCGGTCCAAACCTACGTGGACCTTCGCCTCCACGCCAAGGCGAAGGAGTTCCGCCGCCTCTTCGGTTACTCCGGGCCGATCCACTTCGTGGAGCACCACCTGGCGCACGCCGCGGCCGCCTTCCTCTCGAGCCCCTTCGAGACCGCCCTGGTGCTCACTATCGACCGGGGCGGCGACTATGTCTCCACCGCCGCATACCTTTGCCAGGGAACCCGGTTCCGGCTCCTTGCGAGAGTCATGAACCCGCACTCCCTGGGGGAGCTTTACTCCGCCGTCACCTGGTGGCTGGGCTTCACTCCCAACTGGGACGAGGCCAAGGTGATGGCTCTTGCGGCCTTCGGAAGACCCACTTACGAAAGGGAATTCCTATCGATGGTGAGGCCCCTCAAGGACGGCCGTTTCCGCGTGGATCTCTCCTGGGCCGGGTGGCATCTGGAGAGGGGCTGGGTCTCCCGGAGGTTCCTCCGCCGCTTCGGTCCGCCCAGGAGGCCGAGGGATCCCATCACCCACCACCACGAGGACGTGGCCTGGGGAGTTCAGAGGGTGACCGAGGAGGCCGCTCTCCACTTCGCCAGAAAGATGGCGCGGAGAGCCCCCCGCGTAGAGGGCCTCTGCATCTCCGGTGGAGTGGCCCTGAACTCCGTCATGAACACCCGGCTCATATTGGAGGGCCCCTTCGAGAAAGCCTTCATCCCTCCGCCGGCGGGGGACGCCGGAAACGCCATAGGCGCCGCTCTCCTCACCTGGAGTAGGCTCACGGGCAAACCCAGGGTCTTCGAGATGTCCCACGCTTACTGGGGGCCGGACTACACCGACCACGAACTCCGCCGCACCCTGGAGGAGAGAAAGGTCCCGTACAGGAAGGTGGATGATCCATCCGAGACGGCCGCCGACCTCATCGCAGCAGGAAAGATTATCGGCTGGTTCCAGGGCCGGGCCGAGGCGGGTCCTCGAGCCCTGGGGAACCGGTCCATCTTGGCCGACCCTAGGCCGCCCGGGATGAAGGACACCATCAACCGGGAGGTGAAGCACCGGGAACCCTTCAGGCCCTTCGCCCCAACCATCCTGGCGGAGGAGGCCCCCAAGTGGTTCCACCCCTACACTCCATCCCCTTTCATGCTCCGGGTGCTGCCGGTCCGTCCCGAGCTCAGGGAGAAGGTCCCGGCCGTCCTCCACGTCGACGGGTCAGCGCGCCTCCAGACCCTGGAGGAGCACCAGAACCCCCTCTACTACCGCCTCATCAAGGCGTTCGAGAGGAGGACGGGGATACCCATGGTGCTGAACACGTCCTTCAACGACAAAGGGGAGCCTATGGTCTGCTCTCCCGCCGACGCCCTCAGGACCTTCTACGGCACCGGCCTGGACGCGCTCATCATGGGCAACTATCTCGTGGAGAAGGGAAGGTAGCGAGCCCCTTCCCGACTACCCGGCGTAGAGCGACTCAATGATGTCGCCGTACTTCTCCAGCACCACCTTCCGCCTCACCTTGAGGGTGGGAGTGAGTTCGCCCCCCTCCACACTGAGCTCGGCTGGGAGGATCGCCCACTTCTTCACCTGCTCGGGCCTGGAGAGCCTGGAGTTCACCCTACCCACCGACTCGGCAACGCTGGCCAGGACCTCCGGGTCCCGGACGAGAGCCTCGGGATCCTGGGGCTTCCCCCTTTCCGCCGCCCAGGCCTTGAGCTTCTCCGGGTCGAGGGCGAGGAGGGCTACCAGGTAGGGCCGCCTATCCCCCACCACCACGGCCTGGGAAATAAGGGGCTCGAACTTGAGCAGGCTCTCTATGAGAGCGGGCGCGATGTTCTTTCCTCCCGCCGTGATGATGAGGTCCTTCTTTCTATCGGTTATGGTGAGGTAACCATCGGAATCGAGGCGGCCGATGTCTCCGGAGTGGAGCCATCCTCCCTCGAGAGCCTCCGCCGTCTCCTCGGGCTTCTTGAAGTACCCCTTGAAGACGTTCTCCCCTCTTACTAGGATCTCGCCATCCTCGGCTATCCTCACCTCCACCCCGGCAATGGCCGGACCCACCGTCCCTATCTTGATCCGCTGCACGGGGTTGAGCGTGGTGGGCCCGGTGTCCTCCGTCTGGCCGTACACCTCTGCGATGGGGAGACCTATGGCGTGGAAGAACCTAATGACCTCTGGGTTTATGGGGGCTGCCCCGGAGACGAGGTACTTTGCCTGGTCGAGGCCGAGGGCGGCCCTGGCGAGCGCAAAGAGGGAGGCATCCGCCTCCCTCCATGCCCTCTCCATCTCCTCGGGCACTTCCGCACCCTCCTGCCTCAGGTCCACGAGTTTCAGGCCGAGGCTTACAGCCTCTTGCGCGCGGATCCTCTGCTCCTCGGGGAGGCCAGCCATAAGACCCTGAATCCCTGCATGGAACTTCTCCCATACCCTGGGCACGGCAAAAAAGGTGGTGGGTCTTGCATCCCTGAGATCCCTGGCCAGGGTCTCAAGGCTCTCCGCGAACCATGTGGTGGATCCGTGGTAGACGTGGAGGATGTGGGAGACCATCCTCTCAGCTATGTGGGACAGGGGGAGGTAAGAGAGGGCCCTGCCGTCCCTGTCCGAGGGCATCCTCTCATTCAGACTCCAGCATGTGAAAAGGAAGTTCCTGTGGGTGAGCATCACACCCTTGGGCTCCCCCGTCGTCCCGCTGGTGTAGACGATGCTGGCCACCTCCTCCGGACTGCGTCTTCCGAGGGCGGCCTCATAAGCTCCCTCGTGCCGGGCGAGATATGCCCTACCCATCTCGAGGAAGTCTTTCCAGGGAAGAACCCTGGGATCGGAAGAGGCTCCCTCGAAGAGAACGGCCTTCTCGAGTCGGGGTAGCCTTCCCCAGACCGAGGCCACCTTCTCCAACTCCGCCTGTCGCGAGACGAAGATCACCCGGGCCTCGGAGTGGCCCAGGACGTACGCTATCTGCTCAGCCGCACTGGTGAGGTAAAGGGGGACGCTCCTCGCCCCCACAGCCATGCTGCCAAGATCCGCCATGTGCCACTCCGGGCGGTTGTTCGAGAGGATGGCGACCTGGTCCCCCTCGGCGATACCCATGGCGAGGAGGCTACCTGCGACGGCCCTCACCCTCTCCCCGTACTCCCCCCACGTTACGTCGCGCCACTCGCCCCCCTCCCGGTATCGGAACGCCGCCCTGGCGGGGTCATCGAGAACCCAGCGCTCCAGGCGTTCGAAGATGGTCCCTTTCATCGTGGCCCCCTTTCGGCTGCACAACAGCTCAAGCAGAGCATAATAAGCAGATACGCGGGCATCAAGGGGCCGGCTGCCTTGGGTGGGCTTCGCCCCAGGTAGTAGGCAGGCGGGCTTCGTGCCCTCTGCCGAGAACACCGCCGCGGCATGGCTTCACGGCCCGGACCGAGGAGGCAAGAAGGACGGGCCCGGAACGTAAAAATGGGCGCAGGATAGACGACGAGGGCGTCCGTAGCTGCGCTGTGACTGCGCCGCCCTTTGAGGGGATGCACCGATCAGACGAGCGAGGGTGCCCGGGGTGGGACTCGAACCCACACGCCTGGCTGGCAGAGGATTTTAAGTCCCCCGCGTCTACCGGTTCCGCCACCCGGGCCCTCACACCCGATCTTATGCTCTAGGTTCCTTGCGGTTCCTCGCCCGCCCTATCTTCCCAGTCCACCCGCGGTGCGTCCCTCCAGAGGCGTTCCAGGTCGTAGTAGGCCCGCTCGTCGTCGTGGAAGATGTGGACCACGAAGTCCAGATAGTCCAGGAGGACCCAGCGGGCGTACCTCTCTCCCTCCCTCCTCGCTGGGTGGAAACCGACGGACGCCAGCCTCTGCTCAACCTCCTCCACGATGGCCCTGACGTGCCTTTCCGAGGAACCGCTCACGACGACGAAGTAGTCTGTCACGCCCAGGAGGTCCCGCATCTCCATCACCACCGGCGAGGACCCCTGTTTGTCCCAGGCCGCCTTTGCGGCCACGCACGCAGCTGCGCGGGGGTCGAGACGTCCGGAGGCCGACGTCTTCCCCATGGTCACCTCCTCCACCGGCTACCGCGCCGGCCGGGGGCTCGCGCCGACGAAGTCGAGACCCACGACAATCACGATGTCAGCAACGGTCTGACCACTGGTATCCCTGGCCACCTCTCCGAGGCCAAGGCTCTCCCTAACCCTCCTCGCCCACTCCAGATGCCTCTCGTCCCACCGGGAGACAAGGATCATGGTGGTGGGATAGTCAAAGCTCCCGGCGTTCCCCTGGCTCACCACATAGAAACCTGGGGGCAGGAGGGAGGCAACCCTTGCTCCGCTCTCTGGAACGCCGTTACCGTTCAGGACCAGGACGGTGACGGGCTCCGCCGACCCCTCCCCGAGGAAACCCAGGGCAGCTTCCACCAGCTTTCTGCCCGAGGGATCGAAGCGGAACACCTCCTCGCCCTGGCCAGCGTCCACCCGGGCCACTGGCAAGATGACGGTGGTCACGGATCCGGAGGGAAGGGAAGCGAGGGACGAGAAGAGGTCGCCGAGTTCTTCCCGCGGCAGGTCCGAGACCACACCCGCGCTCCCCGCCCAGGCAGCACCGAACCCGGCCGGGCCAGACCTCGCCCGTTCCAGAGCCGCCTCCAGCACGTCCGAGAGGCGCTTCAGCCGCGAGAGCTCTCCCTCGGAACCCCCGAGCACGTAGGCAAGGGCCTCGGCTCCCCCGAGACTCACCCTACCTGGTCCGACCTCACCCGCAGCGGTGACTACGGGGATGTCCACATCCAGAGTGATAGAGCCCAGGGTTTCCAGCACACGCGCGAGATCCGCATCTGAGACGCTGGCCCAGTGGGAGACCTGGATACCGAGGAGACCGCGGAGAGTGGAGACGACCGCCCCTCCTCCCACCATCCCAAAGGCCTTTCCCAGTCTCTCCATCCCCACCCCGGGCACGGTGGTGACCAGGTTGGTGGGGACGAGGACGAGTCCGCCCCTCCCAGCGCCCACCCCCACGAGGAAGAGCATCTCGGCACTGCCGGACGGATCACCCTCCCTGGTTACAGCCACGAGGACTCCCCGAGCACCGGACACCGGAGTGGCCCCCCGGCCGACCTGGACAACCTCCCTCACCCTGAAGAGCCTCTGCACGGCGCCCGAGAGGAGGGCCCTGCCCCGCCCGGAACCTCCGAACCCGACGGCCGCAAGAAGGAGTACCGCGACGACCGAGAGAGCGGTGGCTCGCCGCCGCCTCCGGGCCCTCCGGAGCCGACGGACTCTAACCCCTACCTTCCTTCGGCGGTGCTCCTCCCCCTTGGCTTCCCCCACGTCTCCTACCCTGCCTCCTCCCCTCTCCGACACCCCCGAGGAACCCGCCGTTGAGGGTCACTCGCGGTAGAGGCCCCGGTTCTCTATGTAGGCCGCGACCTCGCGGGGCACCAGGAACCGATACGGCCGCCCTTCCCTCACCCTCTGCCTGATCTCGCTGGAGCTTATGGCAAGGGCCGGGACCTCCAGCACGCTCACCCTCCCGTCCCTCCTCAGCACCTCGCTCAGTCTGGAAAGGTCATAACCGGGCCTGGTGACCGCCACGAAGCGAGCCAGGCCGAGCACCTCCTCCGGATCCTTCCAGGTGAGGATGGAAAGAATGGCATCGGCTCCAGTTATGAAGTAGAGCTCCTCCTCCGGCCGTTCGGCCGAGAGCTTCCTCAGGGTGTCCACGGTGTATGTGGGTCCGGGCCTCTCCACCTCCACGCGGGAGACGCTGAACCCAGGCACGCTCGCCGTGGCCAGGGCGCACATCAGGTACCTATCCTCCGCCGGACTCACCTTCATGCCCGCCTTCTGCCAGGGCTGACCAGCCGGCACGAAGACCACCTCGTCCAGACCGAAGTGGTACCTCGCCTCGTCAGCCGCGACCAGGTGGCCATGGTGGATGGGGTCGAAGGTTCCGCCCATTATCCCGAGGCGCCTGGCCATTTGGCGGCAGTGTAGCAGGTGAGGCCAGGGTTACTTCTCGGCGCCTACCCGCACGCTTCCCATGGGGTCAGCTCCCAAGCCGCGGTGAGCCGGGCCAGGGTCCCCCACCGGGAAGATCCAGCCCTCCGCCTGGACCAGAGGCGAGGTCCGGAACTCCTCGCCGTACCCGAGGAGCCGGAGAAAGCCAGCACGGGCCATGCCCACAGCTGCCACCAGGGCATCGAACACGTCTTCGCTGGCCACAGCGGGTTCCAGTGCATCCCCCTCCAGACCCAGGGCCAGAACGAAGCTGGCGCGAGCCGAGGGGTCGCCCTTCCTCAGCCTTTTCTGGAAAAGGCGGGGGTAGATCTCGACGGCAGTGACTTCCCCCGGAGGGTCAAAGGGCCAGACACGAACACCCGCGGCCCTCAAGGAGAGAAGCGCGGGCATCCCGGTCAAGCTGGCCATCCCCACCGCCCCAGCCCCTGCCAGCTTGAAGACGCTCTGGGGCCTACCCTGCCCGGATCGGCGCACCAGCTCCTCGGTGAGCCGGAAAAGGGGGACCCCCTCTGGAGGGCGGCTGCCTTGTGGGCCGAAGAAAGGGAAGGGTAGGAACCTCGCCCACCCCTCCCCCTCGTCCCTCACCCGCTCCCAGGCCTCGGGAGCCGAGGAGAGACCGAGATGCCCAAGGAACCAGAAGGGGAAGGAAAAGCAGAAGTCAAAACCGAGAAGCCACTGTCCCGAAGGGCAAAGGTCGAAGACGGTTCTGAGAAGGAAGGTGAGGACCTCACCCCTGTTTTTCCACTGAGCCACCTCCACCCGCCCCGAGGAAGCATCCAGCACACACGTGGCGAGCCTCCCGCGGACCGCCCCGGACCAGTCCACGCCGATAAAGGCCCCCTCCCCCTGGTAAGCCATCCGCCCACGCCAGGTCCGGACACTCAGCGCGGGTCCCCACCCCCCAGGCGAGAGGCCCAGGCCTCAAGCTCGCCAAGGTGCTCGAGGTAGTGGAGTTCGCCGCAGCGGAGGAAGGCCTCCCGCGCCCTGGAATCCCCCTCCAACACCTGCTCCGGAAGGGCAAGGACGGCCTCCCTCAGCCTCTTCCTGGCCGCCGCCACCTCCCTGCGCATCTCGGAAAGGGAGAGGTCGGGAAGACTCAGCCTGGCCGCCTCATTTACCTCTTCCAGCTCGCCGGTGCGGGGCGGCCCACCCACCACCTCGCCCCTCGCCAGCCTCTCCAGATACTTGGCCCCCTGCTCCTGCCAGAAGGCCAGGTGCCAGAGGGTCTCCAAACCGGTCCAGCCGCCGCAGGCCCCCGGAGTGTCCATCTGGTCTGGGGGAACCTGGAGGAGAGGGGCGAGGATCCGATCCCAGGCAGCCTCCTCGGAGGCGAGGAGTCTCGCCAGCTCCTCCGGCGGCTCCACTCTCCCCCCTCTCGAACCCAGTCCTCCTCTCATCCCTCCCTCACCTGCCCGTCTCCCCAGACCACGTACTTGTATGTGGTGAGCTCCTTCAGAGCCATGGGGCCCCGGGCGTGAAGCTTCTGGGTGGAGATGCCTATCTCGGCACCGAAACCGAACTCACCCCCATCTGTGAACCTGGTTGAGGCATTCACAAAAAGGGCAGCCGAATCCACGGCCTGGGTGAAGGCCCGGGCCGCAGAGAGGTCCTCCGTCACGATGGCCTCGGTATGCTTGGAGCCATACCGGTTTATGTGCTCCACGGCCTCCTGCACCGACCCCACCACCTTCACAGCCAGGATGAGGTCTAGATACTCCCTGTACCAGTCCTCCTCGGTGGCGGGTTTCGCCTCGGGCAGTATCTGCCTCGTCTTCTCGCACCCCCTGAGTTCGACACCCCTCTCCTTCAAGGCCCTAGCGGCCATGGGCAGGAAATCTCTGGCCACCGCCTCGTGAACCAGGAGGGTCTCGGCCGCGTTGCACACTGCCGGCCTCTGGGTCTTGGCGTTCACCAGGATCCGCAGGGCCTTTTCGAGATCTGCCGCTCTGTCAACGTAAACGTGGCAGTTCCCTATGCCCGTCTCGATCACGGGCACCTGTGCCTCCTCCACCACAGTGCGGATGAGGGACTCTCCGCCCCTGGGGATGAGGGCATCTATGTAGCCGTGCAGGCGCATCATCTCGCGCGCTGTCTCGTGGTCGGTGCCGGGCGCGAGCTGGACGCTCCCCTCGGGAAGCCCGGCCGCCGCCCCGCTCTCATCCAGGATCCTCGCAAGCACCGAGTTAGAGTTGTAAGCCGATGCTGACCCCCTGAGGAGGCAGGCGTTCCCGCTTTTCACGCAGAGACCCGCCGCGTCAACGGTCACGTTGGGTCTGGCCTCGTAGATTACGCCCATAACCCCCAGGGGAACCCTGACCTTGGTGACCACAAGACCGTTCGGGAGCGTCCAGCCCTCCATCACCTCCCCCACGGGGTCGGGCAGGGAGGCCACGTGGCGGAGGCCGGACGCCATCTCCCTGATCCTCTTCGGGTTGAGCAGGAGCCTGTCCAGAACGGCGGGGGAGAGCCCTTCCCTTTCCCCCCTCTCCATGTCGAGGGCATTGGCCTTTAGGATGTCCTCTTCTCTCGCCTCGAGGGCGTCGGCCATGGCCAGGATCGCCCGGTCCTTCTCCCGCCTTCCCAGGTTGGCCAGGGCCAGGGCCGCCCTCCTCGCCCTTTCCGCGGCCTGGATCAGCTCTTCCCTCACGGCTCCTCCTTCCACCCCCAAGCTCCCCTTCCCCAGCCGCTACGCGCGCCACCCATCCGCCCCACCTCGGGCCAGGACAACCATGTCGTCCCGATGGACTACCTCAGGCCCCTTGCCCAGCATCGCCCTGGCTTTTTCCCAGCCCTCCCCCAGGGCTAGCTCCAGCTCCTCCCGGGAGAAACGGGCCTTCCCCCTGGCCAGGACGGAACCCGAGGGACCGGTAACCTCCACCGTCTCCCCTGCCTGGAACCGCCCTTCCACCCCCCTCACACCCTGAACCAAGAGGCTCTTGCCTCTTTCCAGGAGGGCGCGGGCAGCCCCCTCGTCCACCGCCACCCTCCCCCTCACGGGCGAAGCAAAGGCAATCCAAAGCCGCCTGGCATCGAGGCGGCGCCGGGCGGGCCGAAAGTAGGTTCCCACCTCCGCCCCGTCTAGGATCTCCAGGATCACTCCGGGCCTCGCCCCGTTGGCCACCACCACTCCAGCCCCTGAGAAAGTGGCCACCCAAGCAGCCTGGACCTTGGAAGCCATCCCTCCTGAACCCAGCATCGAGGGGCCGCCCCCCTCCACGCTCAGCTCCTCCGGGTGGCTCACCTCCCTCACAAGCCTCGCCCTCTTAAGGCACCTGGGATCTCCCGTGTACACCCCGTCCACGTCGGAGAGGATGACGAAGAGATCAGCCCCTACCAGATGGGTCACGAGCGCTCCGAGGATGTCATTGTCGCCGAACCTTATCTCCTCCACGGCCACCGTGTCATTCTCGTTCACCACCGGAACCACCCCGAGGGCGAGGAGCCGCTCCATGGTGTTCCTGGCGTTCAGGTACTGCCGGCGGGAGGAGAAGTCCTCCCTGGTCAGGAGGACCTGCCCGCACACCAGCCCATGCCGGGAGAAAGCCTCCTGGTAATACCGGATGAGGAGGCCCTGACCCACCGCGGCGGCCGCCTGCAGGGAGGGCATGTCCCGGGGCCTTGCCTTCATTCCGAGGGGCCCTAGGCCCGCAGCTATCGCTCCAGAGCTCACCACAACCGCCTGGAGCCCCCTCTTCTTCACCTCGGCCACCTGGGCCACCAGAGCCTCTAGCCGGTCGGCCCTAAGAGCAGGCCCTCCCCCTGTGAGAGTGCTCGTCCCCACCTTCACCACTACCCGGGCCACTCCTGTGAGGTCCCTCATCTCAGCCCCGTGCAGTGCCCCGCCCCGCCAGCGCCGCCTCGGTCGGGTCGCTTTCGCTCCGGGCCCTCGGGGTAGAACTCGAAGACGGCCTCGCCTATCCTCACCTCGTCCCCCGCGCGAGCTCCCCTCCTTTCCAGCTCCCTCTCCACCCCCACCCTCCTCAATCTCTCCTGGAGATAGGTGAGGGCCTCCGGGTTGGCCAGGTCCACCGCCCTCACCCACCGCTCCACCTGCCTGCCCTTCACCCGCCAGGCTCCATCCTCCCTCTCCACCAGAAAACCCACCTCCTCCGGGAAGACTCTGATCTGCACTGGCTCGGGTGCGGGCGGTGGTGCGGCCTCCACCATGCTGGCCAGGAACTCCACCAAGGGGGGAACACCCTCTCCCGTGAGAGCCGAGACAGCGAAGAAGGGAAGCCCGAGGACCCTCGCCCTGGCCTCCACTGCCCCGACGCGTTGCCCGGCCTCTTCCAGGTCTATCTTGTTGGCAGCCACCACGCCCGGGCGGGCCAGCAAGTCCGGACGGTAAAGCTCGAGCTCCCTCCTGAGGGCCTCCACATCCTCCGCGGGGTCCCTGTCCTGGGCGGCGAGATCCACGAGGTAGAGAAAGACCCTCGCCCTCTCGACGTGCCTTAGGAACCTATCCCCCAGACCCCTACCGGCGTGGGCCCCGGGGATGAGTCCGGGCACGTCGGCCATGACGAACTCCCTCTCCCCCACTCTCACCACCCCGAGGTGCGGCGTTAAGGTGGTGAAGGGGAAACCCGCCACCCGGGGCCTCGCCCTCGATACCTTACGGAGGAGGCTCGACTTCCCCGCGTTGGGAAAACCGAGGATGCCCACATCCGCGAGGACCTTGAGCTCCAGGCGGAGAACCCTCCTCTCACCCTCCTCCCCCTTGAGGGCGAACCTGGGGGCCCTCCTGTCAGGGCCTGCCAGGGAGGCGTTACCCTTCCCGCCCTTCCCCCCTCTGGCCGCCACGTAGAAATCCCCCGGACGGGAGAGGTCGGCCAGGACACGCCCTTCTGCGTCCTTTACCACAGTGCCCACGGGCACCGGCACGACCAGGTCTTCACCGTCCGCACCGCGGCGGTTCCCCCCCTCTCCGTGAGCTCCGTTCGCGGCCACGAGGTGCGGGTTTCGCTTCAGCTCCAGGAGGCTGGCTCGGGAAGTGGATGCGACCAGCACCACGTCACCGCCGTCCCCTCCGTCACCCCCGTCGGGACCACCCCTCGGCCTGAACTTCTCCCGCCTGAAGGAGACAGAGCCGGAGCCTCCCCGCCCGCCCGCGGCCACCACCCGTACCTCGTCCACGAACCGGCCAGGCTCTTCCGAACCGAACACCCGCTTCACAGCCCTAATTATCCTCGACGCGAGGGCTCCACCCTCCCAGCGGAAGGCGGGAGAAAGCCCTCGGGTCAAGCCGGATCTTGACACGGGGTCGGACGGGGGATAGCATCCCCTCGTTCGCTTGTGGGGTCTGGGGGTTTCCCGGCCCGGGGCCCGAATCCCTAACCCGGGTCGCTGGAAGGGAAGGGGGGTCTATGCCAGCCCTTACCATGCATCCGGAGAAGTGCACCCACTGTTTCCAGTGTGAGCTGGCCTGTACCTTCGTGCAGACTGGGTCCTTCGGAGTTTATCCCTCCCTAGTCAAGGTGTATCAGTTCGACGAGGAGGCGGCCTATACCGCCTACACCTGCACCCAGTGCGACGAAGCCTGGTGCATGATGGCCTGCCCAGTGGACGCCATAGTCGAGCGAGACGGTTTCAAAGTCGTTCTCGAGGAACTCTGCATCGGCTGCCGCCTCTGCGGTCTCGCCTGCCCCTTCGGAACCATCTTCTTTAAGCAGGACGGGAGCAAGGCGGCCAAGTGCACCACCTGCCTGGGGGAGCCGGCGTGCGCTGTGGCCTGCCCCACGGGGGCCATCGAGTGGGCTGAGGGGCCAAAGGACTGGGGGTTTTCGGCCTGGGCAGACAAGGTTAGCGAGGGCGCAGCCCTCGCCACCGTCTAGGGTCGACGCGCCCTGGGTCCCTGGAAGGTTCCAGGGAAATTTCCGGAGCGGAACCGGGAGGAGGAAAGGTGAAGGGCTGGACGGGCAAGGTCTTGAGGGTCGATCTCTCTAGCGGGAGCGCAGCCGCCGAACCCCTCCGGGAGGACTGGGCCAGGCAGTACATAGGCTCCAGGGGGCTTGGGGTTCGCTACCTCTTCGAGGAAGTGGACCCGAGGGTCGACCCCTTCTCCCCCGAGAACAGGCTCTACCTCGTAACCGGTCCCCTCACCGGCACCTCCGCTTCCTGTGCGTCCCGGTGGACGGCGGTGACCAAGGGGCCCCTCACCGGGGCCGTGGCCACCTCGAACTCGGGAGGTCAGTGGGCGGCGCACCTCAAGTTCGCCGGGTACGACATGGTCATCCTGGAGGGAAGGGCGGCGAGCCCCTGCTACATCTGGATTGATGACGGCAGGGCAGAGATCCGCGACGCCTCCCGTCTCTGGGGGAAGGGAATTTGGGAAACCGAGGAGCTCATCAAGGAAGAGCTCGGCACGGATCGGGTCTGGGTGGCGGGGATTGGACCCGCCGGCGAGAACCGGGTCCGCTTCGCCTCCATCATGAACGACAAGTACAGGGCGGCCGGCCGCTCCGGGGTGGGGGCCGTGATGGGATCCAAGAACGTGAAGGCCATCGCCGTGCGGGGGAGGGGAGCGGTCGAGGTGGCAGACCCCGAAGCCTTTCACCGCGCGGTATGGCGGCTGAAAAGGCTCCTCAAGGAGAACCCCGTCACGGGGCAGGGCCTCCCCACCTACGGCACGGAGGTCCTCATGAATATCATCAACGAAGTGGGGGCTCTACCCACCCGCAACTTCCGCCAGTCCCAGTTTGAGGGGGCCTACGAGATCTCGGGGGAGAACCTGGCCGAGACCCGGCTCGTGAGGAACACGGCCTGCTTCGCCTGCACAATAGGCTGCGGCAGGCTCTCCCGCATCTCCCGGGACGGCGTCACCCGGGTGAGCGTTTGGACCAGCCCGAGGCACTGGTCGGCCGCGGCGGAGGGGCCGGAATACGAGAACGCCTGGGGGCTCGGGGCCGAGACAGGCGTCTCGGATCTGGACGCCGTGGTGGCCGCCAACTCCCTCTGCAACGACTACGGCATGGACCCCATCTCCTTTGGGGCCACCCTCGGAGCCGCCATGGAGCTGTACGAGTCCGGCGTGATCACCGAGGCCGAGATAGGGATGCCTCTCCCCTTTGGCTCGTCCGAGGCCCTGGTGAGGATGGCTGAAGCCACGGCCTTCAGGAGGGGTTTCGGGGACGCGCTCGCCGAGGGAGCCAAGCGCCTTACCGAAAGGTACGGTAGGCCCGAGTTCTTCATGGGGGTGAAGGGGCAGGAGTTCCCCGCGTACGACCCGAGGAGCATTCAGGGGATGGGCCTCACCTACGCCACCTCCAACCGCGGCGCCTGTCACCTCAAGAGCTACACCGTGGCCTCGGAGGTCCTGGGCATACCCGAGAAGACCGACCCCCTGGCGACGCAGGGCAAGGCCGAGCTGGTTAGGGTCTTCCAGGATCTCACCGCCTGGTGGGACTCGACGGGGCTCTGCCTCTTCCTGGTCTTCGCCCCCGTGGTGGAGGTGGTGGCCGAGGTTCTCTCCGCAGGGACAGGCATCCCCTACAGCCAGGAGGAGCTCATGAAGGCCGGGGAGAGGGTGTTCAACCTGGAGAGGGAGTGGATTGCGAGGGCGGGTTTCAGCACCACCGACGACACCCTGCCGAGAAGGCTGCTAGAGGAACCTGTTCCCGCAGGCCCCACCCAGGGGCAGGTGAACCGACTCAGGGAGATGCTCGACGACTACTACCGGATCCGCGGTTGGGAAGGGGGGCGGCCGACCCGGGCCAAGCTCCAGGAGCTGGGGATCCCCGCCTGAGGACGACCTTCGGAGGAAGGAGGGGAGATGCCGGGAAGCAACGTCGTTGTGGGGGCGGGACCTGCGGGGCTCGCCGCGGTGAGGGAGTTGAAGGCGAGGGACCCCCGCTCCCCCGTCACCCTCGTCTCGGACGAGGCCCCCTACGCGAGGATGGCCCTCCCCTATTTCCTCAAGGGGGAGATAGTCGAGGAGAGGCTTGCCACGGCGGATCGGGGGGAACTGGAGGGGATGGGGGTGGAGGTCCTCTCGGGGAGGAGGGCGATCTCCCTGGATCCCGCCTCAAGGACCCTCCAGCTCGATGACGGGTCCTCCCTCTCCTACGAGAACCTTCTGCTCGCCACAGGGTGCCGGCCCGTCAAGCCCGACGTGCCTGGCCTAGAAGGCCCGGGGGTGAGCCACTTCTGGACCCTTGCCGATGCCCGGGCCCTCTCGTCCACGGCTGGGCCGGGGAAGGACATTCTTCTGCTCGGGGGCGGCTTCATAGCCTTCGTGGCTCTCCCTGCTCTCCTCGCCCGCGGCTGCCGGGTGACGGTGGTGGAGGCCCTCGAGCACGTCCTGCCGCGGATGCTCTCCGCCCTTCCGGCCAGACTTGTGGAGGGCTGGATCTCGGGGAGGGGAGTGGCCGTCCACACCGGGGAGACCCTCGAGGCCCTAGAGAGGCGGGATGGCAGGCTCGTCGGGGCCCTTAGGGGGGGCGGGCGTGTGGAGGCCGATCATGTTCTTGTCGCCACCGGCATCGCTCCCAACGTGGAGCTGGCCAGGCAGGCGGGGATCAGGGTGGAAACGGGGATCGTGGTGGATGACGCCATGCGCACCTCGAGCCCGGGCGTGTACGCGGCTGGCGACTGCGCCCAGGCCAGAGACATTCTCGGGGGGAGCACGACACCCCACTACATCCAGCCCGCCGCGGTCGACCAGGGCAGGGTGGCAGGCGCTGCCATGGCCGGAGAAGAGGTGAGGTACCCCGGCTCCCTCTCCATGAACAACCTCTCCCTCATGGGTCTCGACGTGGTGGCGGTAGGCGATGCCAGAAGCGAGGAGGGGACCCTCTCCGAGATCCGCGGTCACGGACCCAGTTACCGGAGGCTCGTGATCCGCGAGGGAAGACTCGTTGGGGCGGTTTTCCTCGGGCCGAGCTCCGAGGTGTTCGCGACCCCGGCGGTGGGGATGGCCAAGGGGCTGATCCAGAGCCAGGCGGAGCTCGGGCGCTGGGCCGGAGTCCTGGCGGAGGATCCACTTCAGCTGGAGAAGGCGTACTTCGCTGTGGGGGCGCCTGCGGCCATCATTAGGACTACCCTCCTTGGGGTCCCGAGCCGGCCGAGGAGAGAGAGGACCGAGGTCCCCGTGGCCAACTGGCCCCACCACGGAACCCTGGTGGGAACGGTCTAGCAGGCCCTCGCCGCCCCCCAGCCTGCCTGGAGGCGGCCGGGGGCTTTGCCCCTCTGCTGCCCTTGGAGACGAGGGTCATCCACGTGCCTTTCGGCCTAGAATCTCGGGGACCTCGAGCTCGAGGCCGACGAAAGGGGTGACCCGTGGCGATCCGTTGGGAAAGGGCCCTCGTCACGGGCGCGTCCAGCGGCATCGGCCGGGCTTTCGCCCGCGCCCTGGCCGCCCGCGGAACCCACCTCATCCTGGTGGCGAGGAGGAGGGAGAGGCTCGAGGAGCTCGCCGGCGAGCTCCGGCGGGCCCACGGGGTCGAGGTGGAGGTCATCGCGGCAGACCTGCTCCACCCTTCGGACCTCGCCCGCGTCGAGGAGAGGCTCCGCGACCCCAGCCGCCCCCCCGACCTCCTCGTAAACAATGCGGGTATAGGGAATGCGGGCCCCTTCTGGCGGCTGCCCCTTGAGGGCGAGGAGGCAACCGTCGGCCTGAACGTCACCGCCCTCCTCAGGCTCACCCGCGCTGCCCTTCCGGGCATGGTGGAGCGGGGATGGGGGGGAGTCCTTAACGTCTCCTCCCTGGCAGGCCTCCTCCCTCAGCCCCATGCCTCCACCTATGCGGCCACCAAGGCCTTCGTCACGGTTTTCACCGAGTCCCTGGCGGAGGAGCTCCGCGGGACCGGGGTAAGGGTCCTCGCCCTCTGCCCCGGTTACACCAGAACCGAGTTCCACCAGAGGAAGGACTTCGCCCACCTCCAGCAGGAGGAGCAGCACCCCGGCGGCTCGGGCCTCCCCGCATTCCTCTGGGCGAGCCCGGATCGGGTGGCGGAAGAGGGACTCAGGGCCCTGGAGAGGGGAAAGGTGGTCCACATACCGGGCAGTCTGTACCGGACCACCTACGCCCTTGCGCGCCTCCTCCCCCGGGCTATGGTCCGGGCAGCCAGCGGCGGGGTAATGAGGCTGAGCGCGAGAAGGCCTCTGGCGCGGGGATGAGGCTGGGGCCGGACACGACGGGGCGGGCTCCAGCGGGAGCAAGCAAAGGGCTAGCCGCCTGCAAGCAGGTGGTGTAGGCTTCCCCCGACCGGAAAGACTCCTCTTCCCACTCCGGCCCCCAACCGGGCGCCCGAGGGGGAGACCTGGGGGAGGTCAATGAGAGGAGGGATCGGGAGGTGGTCATGTACCCCATGGAGGTGCTGGCGCAGCCCATAGCCCTGCCCGAGGCCATCGACCTGGAGGAGTGGGTCCTCGCAACCTACCTTATTTCCGCCCCGAAGGACTTCCCCATGACCTGGCTCTCGCAGGCCCTCGCCGTGGAACAGAGCACCGGAACCTGGACCCCCGTGCCCGGCGAGACACCCGAAGTGCGGGCGGGCCACGTTGCCAAGGTGGTTGGGATCTACGAAGTCCCCGACTATGAGTGGCAGGTGCCGGCAGGCCTGGAGGAACGGCACTACGTGGTTCAGATCGCCTACCCGGAGGTGAACATAGGGGAGCAGATCCCCCTCCTCCTCACCACCGTGATCGGGAACATCTCCATGGCGGGGAAGCTCAAGCTATTGGACTTGAGGTTCCCCAAACGTTTTCTCGCCGGCTTCCAGGGGCCGAAGTTCGGTGTGCAGGGAATCAGGGAGATCCTGGGTGTACGGGAAAGGCCTCTCCTTAACGCCATGATCAAACCGAACACGGGATACCCGGTGGAGGTAGGGGCCGAGCTTTTCCGCGAGTGCGCCCTCGGGGGCTGCGACATCATCAAGGACGACGAGCTCCTGGCGGACGCTTCCTTCAGCAGCGTGGAGCGGAGAGTCAAGGCCTACATGGAGGTGGAAAGGCAGGTCTACGAGGAGACGGGGGAGCACACCCTTTACACCGTGAACATCACCGACAAGATACCCAAGGTTTTCGAGAACGCTCGCCGGGCGCTGGAGGTGGGGGCCAACGCCCTTATGGTGAACTACGTTCCCTCCGGGTACGCGGTGCTCCAGGCCCTGGCCGAGGATCCAGAGATAAACGTTCCCATCCTCGGCCACGTGGATGTGGCCGGAGCCCTGTACATGTCGCCCGACCACGGAATCGGCTCCACCCTGGTGGTGGCCAAGCTCCCGCGCCTTGCCGGAGCTGACATGGTCATCATCCCGGCGCCCTACGGGAAGGGTCCGGTCCTGGAGGAGAAATTCCGGGCCTGGGGCAGAGCCCTCACTTACCCCTTCGCCCACATCAAGCCGACCCTCCCCATGCCCTCAGCAGGGATCACGCCGTCCATGGTTCCTCGGTGCGTCCAGGATCTTGGCCGAGACCAGGTAATTGCCGCAGGAGGAGGGATCCACGCCCACCCCCAGGGTCCGAAAGCCGGAGCCCGTGCCTTCCGGCAGGCCATAGAGGCGGTCATGAAGGGAATACCCCTGGCGGAGGCAGCCAGGGAGTACCCGGAGCTCGCCGCCGCCCTCGAGCGCTGGCCCGACCCCTTCGGCAAGGGGGTGTGAGGAGGACCATCCGGGGATGGGGCGGCCAGCCCTGGAAGGAGGGAGCCCATGGGCAGAGTGACGGTGCTCGGAGGAGCAGGGGCGGTGGGTTCCGTGGCCGTGAGAACCCTGGCCGCCGATGGGACCTTCGAGGAGATCGTCATAGCCGACGCCGATTCCTCCCGGGCGGAGGCCCTCGCGGATTCCGTCGGGAGCCGGGCGCGGGCGGTGAAAGTGGACGCGGGAGACCCCGAGGCCGTGAGGCGGGTGGTCGAGGGTTCGGATGTGGTGCTGAACACGGTGGGGCCCTTCTTCAGGTTCGGTCCCCCTGTCCTGGAAGGGGCCATCCGAGCGGGTGTGAACTACGTGGACGTCTGCGACGATTTCGACGCCACCGAGAGGCTCCTCGCCATGGATGAAAGGGCAAGGCAGGCAGGGGTGACCGCTCTCATCGGGATGGGCAGCTCCCCAGGGGCGGCCAACGTGATAGCCAGGTTCGCCGCCGACCATCTTCTGGACGAGGTGGAAGCAATAGACATCTACCACGCCCACGGAGGGGAGCCCGAGGAGGGAAGGGCCGTCCTGGCCCATCGGCTCCATTCCATGACAGTGGACATCCCCGTCTTCCTTGACGGGGAGTTCAGAACCGTCCGGCTCTTCGAGGAAAGCGGCCGGGCCCTCGAGGAGGAAGCGGAGTTCCCGGAGATCGGGACTTTTCGGGTCTACGCCTACCCCCACCCCGAGACCATCACCTTCCCCCGCCACATCAAGGGGCTGAAGCGCTGCACCAATCTGGGGCTCGTCCTTCCCCCAGCCTATGCCGAGCTTATAAAGGACGTGGTCCGCCTTGGCCTAGCCACCAGCGAACCCCTGGATGTCCTCGGCCAGAAGGTCATCCCCTTCGAGTTCGCCATCTCCTTCATCCTCTCCCAGCGCCCGCGCCTTCTTCAGGCGGCGGGAATGAAGGAACCCGTGGGCTGCCTCAAGATCGTGATCCGGGGCACTAAGGATGGAAAGGAAGAGAGCTGGGCGGTCTCCCTGGCTTCGCGCGGGCGGGGCATGGGAGAGGGAACTGGCATCCCTGCGGCCGTGGGAGCCATCCTCATGGCCCAAGGGAAGGTGAAGGGCCCGGGAGTCCTTCCCCCCGAGGCCTGCGTGGACCCGGCGGACTTCTTCTCTGCGGTCCAGCGCTCCCTCCAGGCCACGGGAGCGGGAGGTCTCCCCATCATTGTCGAGAGGAGGAGGGAGGGGAAGACCGAGAGGCTTGACGTCTCCTCCCTCCTCAGCGCCTAGGCGGTCGCCGCGATCCGTCGTCGGGCAGGCGAGGGGAGAGAGCGGGGGCGGAGTGGCCGGAGGAACTTACATCCTCGCCCACGATGTCGGTACCTCGGGAAACAAGGCCGTCCTGGTCGACCTGGATGGTAGGCTGGTGGCCAAGGCGGTCCAGCCTTACCGGGTGAGCTACCCGAGGCCGGGGTGGGCGGAGCAGGATCCCGAGGACTGGTGGGGGGCGGTCGCCAGGACCACCCGGGAAGTGCTCGGAAGATCCGGCGTGGCCCCCGAGGAGGTGGCCTGCCTCACCTGGAGCTACCAGCTTCTCGGGATAGTCCCCATGTCCCGCCGGGGGGAGGTCATAAGACCGGCCATCCTCTGGCTGGACAGCAGGGCCGAGGAGGAGGCCCGCAAGGCCATGAGGAAGCTCGGGGGGCCCCGGATCTTTCGCCTCCTGGCGGGGGCCACCATCACAGGTAAGGACGGCATCCCCAAGCTCCTCTGGCTCAAACGTCAGGAACCCGAGACGTACAGGGCTATGGACTTCTTCCTTGACGTCGGGGGGTACCTCGTCTGGCGCGCCACGGGCAGGGCCGTCATGGACCTCACGGGGGCTTCCGCCTTCGGCCTCGACCTCAAAAAGAAGACGTGGCTCAGGGGGTTCATGAGCTACCTCGGCCTCGACACGAGCAAGCTCCCGCCCTTGGTGAGGTCCGTGGAGGTGGTGGGGGGGCTCACCCGGGAGGCCGCAAGCGACCTCGGCCTTAAGGAGGGAACCCCCGTCGTGGCCGGAGCGGGCGACGTCCCCTCGGCCTCCGTCGGCGCTGGCGCTGTCGGAGAGGGCGAGGGTCACCTCTACCTCGGAACATCGGCCTGGCTTGCGGTGGTGACTTCCAGGACCCCGAGGGGAAAGCACGGCGTGGTGGCCATCCAGTCTGCAGACCCGAGCATGAACCTTCTCCTGGCGGAGATGGAGACAGCGGGGGCCTGTGTGGAGAGGGTCGCAGGGGAGCTCTACCGCCACGAGGCAGGTTCCGGCGGCAGGGAAGCGGCCTTTGAGGCCATGAACGCCGAGGCCGAGAAGGCGCCCCCGGGCTCCGCCGGCCTCATCTTCCTTCCCTGGATGTACGGGGAGCGCTCCCCCATCTCGGACAGCCTTCTCCGGGCGGCCTTCGTCAACTTAAGCCTCGACCACGGCAGGGAACACCTTGCTCGCTCCGTCTACGAGGGGATCTCCTTCAACATCAGATGGGCCCTGGAGGTGGTGGAGGGCGGCTTCGGAGTCCGCCTTCCCTCCTTGAGGGTGATAGGCGGAGGGGCCCTCTCCAGGCCCTGGATGCAGATCCTCGCGGACGTCACGAACAGGCCCGTGGAGGTGGTCCAGGAACCCCAGGAGGCGGGGGCGGTGGGGGCTGCCCTCACGGCCGCCGTAGGCATCGGCGCTCACCCTGGGTTCCCCCACCTCCGGAACCTCGTAAGGATAGCCGCCCGGTACGAGCCCCTCCCTGGCAGGGAGGGGCTCTACGACGGTCCCTACCGGGCCTTCAAGGATCTCTACGCGGCCCTCCGGGGCATCTACCACCGCCTGAACAGGCCCGGGTAGCAGAGTGGGGAGCCGCCGCTAGCCCCTCACCCCCCTATCTGCGACATGCTCCGGTGGGGGCGGAGAAAGTCTGGCTTTCCTATGCGATGACCCGCCCACTTCCTGGCAACGGCGGCCCTGATGAGTCCCTCGAGCTCCTCATCGCTCGCACCCGCCCGGAGGGGACCCTTCAGGTCCGTCTCCTCCAGCGCAAAAAGGCAGGTCCGGAGCTGCCCGTCAGCGGTGAGCCTAACCCTGTTGCAGGAGGAGCAGAAGGGGTCTGTTACGGAGGAGATGAAGCCCACGGCGCCCGGGGAACCGTCGGCGAAGCGGTACACTTTTGCGGGCTGGGGCCTCCCATCGGAGTAGATCAGGGGGAACCTCGCGGCCACCGCCGCGTAGGCCTCGTGCCAGGGGACCACCTTTCCCCATTCCCAGGCCCTCTCAGCATCCAGGGGCATGTACTCGATGAATCTCACCTCGTAGCCTGTAGCTCTGGCCAGTTCCGCAAAGGACAGAACCTCGTCCTCGTTCACCCCGCGAATGAGAACGCAGTTCAGCTTGATCGGCCAGAAGCCGGCTTCCTCGGCCGCCCGCAGCCCCTCAAGAACCCTTTGGAAGACCCTCCGCCTGACGACCGAGGCATACTTTGAGCCCACCAGGGAGTCCAGAGAGACCGTGACGCGGTCCAGGCCGGCCTTCCGAAGAGGTCCCGCCAGGGAGGGGAGGAGAATCCCATTGGTTGTGATGGAGAGGTCCAGGTGGGGTCCGACCTCTCGTACCGCCCGGACGATATCCACAAGATCCGGTCGGAGGGTGGGTTCGCCACCCGTCAGTTTCACTTCCTCCACCCCGAGCCCCACGAAAATCCGGACCAGGCGCCCTATCTCCTCGGCAGTGAGGACCTCCTCTCGCGGGAGCCACGGCAGGCCCTCCTTCGGCATGCAATAGGTACAACGGAGGTTGCAGCGGTCGGTGACGGAAACGCGAAGGTCCCTCACCACCCGGCCGAAGGAGTCCACCAGAGGCGCCCGCGCCCCAGAGCCCTCGGAACGGGCGGGCCGAACCGGGACCGCACTCCAGAGGGAAGTACCGGCGGCTGAACTGTCTTGAGGCACAGGGACCGGGGCCGCAGAAGCAGAGGGGCCTCTCCTGGCTGCTGCCTTCTCAGTCACGGCGGCTCCTCGTAGGCCACCTCCCCGACCGCCCCGGCAGGCGGATTCTATCACCTTCCCGCCACTGCCCCCGCTGCCAGGAGTTTCCCTATTTCCTCCCGGGTGAAACCCCACTCCTCCAGGACCTCGGCGGTGTGCTCCCCGGGTCTCGGTGGCGGACGCCTCACACCCCCCGGGGTCCTCGTGAACCTCGGAGCCGGCCCGGGCTGCAGGACACCGTCGAGGGTGATGAAGTTTCCCCGGGCCCTGTTGTGGGGGTGCTCGGGGGCCTCGGACATGGCCAGGACTGGGGCGAAGCAGGCGTCGGTTCCCTCGAGCACCTCCCGCCACTCCTCCCGGGTCTTCGTCTTGAAGACCCTGGCCAGGACCTCCCGAAGTTGGGGCCAGCGAGAGCGGTCTGTCGGGGGCGGGAGGTCGTCCGGGCCGAGCCCGAGGCGCTCCAGGAGCTCCCGGTAGAACTGGGGCTCCAGGGCCCCGACCGCGACGTACTTACCGTCGGCCGTCTCGTACACGTCGTAGAAGGGGGCTCCCGAGTCGAGGAGGTTCACTCCCCTTTCCTCGCTCCACATCCCCATGGCCTTGAGCCCGTAGGTCATGGCCATTAGCAGGGCCGCTCCGTCCACCATGGCGACGTCCACGACCTGCCCCTGGCCCGAACGGAGGGCTTCCAGCAACCCGGCGACTACCCCGAAGGCGAGGAGCATCCCCCCGCCGCCGAAATCCCCCACCAAGTTGAGAGGCGGAACCGGAGGCTGCCCGGCCCGGCCCACGTGGGCGAGGACCCCCGCGAGGGCGATGTAGTCGATGTCGTGGCCGGCCGCGTGGGCCAGGGGGCCCTCCTGGCCCCAACCCGTCATCCGGGCGTAGACGAGCCGTGGGTTCCTCGCCATGCAGGCTTCGGGTCCAACACCCAGCCTCTCCACAACCCCCGGCCTGAAACCTTCGATGACGGCGTCAGCCTTCTCCGCAAGCCTGAGGACCACCTCGGGTCCGTGCGGGTTCTTGAGATCGACCGCGACTGACCTCTTCCCCCTGAGCAGTGGATCGAGGGGGCGGCCCGAGGCTTCCCTTGCCGCCTCCACCCGCTCCACCCGTACCACGTCAGCCCCCATGTCTGCCAGGACCATTCCCCCGAAAGGGGCAGGGCCTATCCCGCCCAGCTCCAGCACCCTTATTCCTGAAAGAGGTCCCACCTCACCTCCTTTCGCCCGTACCACTCCGGGGACCGCCTTTCCCTGTAGACTGCGTCACGCCCCTGGGGAAGCCGGCCTCGACCTCCCGGTCGAACCCCCGCTCTTCCCCACCCTTTGGAGGTGCCGGGCGGGGCTATGCTAACCGTTGGGGTCCCGAGCCGCCCTAGGAGTAGCCCAAGGAGGGGAAGATGCCGGTGGAGGAGGGAGCGCTTCTCTGGCGGCCCTCGGAGGAGTGGACGGAGCGGGCCGCCATCACCAGGTACATGGCGTGGCTCAAGGAGAAGAGGGGGCTGGAATTCGCCTCCTACGAGGAGCTATGGGAGTGGTCCGTGAGCGACCTCGATGGTTTTTGGTCGTCGGTCGCGGATTTCTTCGGGGTTCGCTTCCGGAAGCCGTGGTCCCGCGTGCTCGCCTCGAGGGAGATGCCTGGCGCACGGTGGTTCGAAGGAGCCGAGCTGAACTACGCGGAGCATGCCTTGGCCAGGAGGGACGACGCTCCCGCGTTCATCTTTGCCAGGGAGGACGGCTTCAGGCGGACCATGACCTACGCCGAGCTTTACCGGGCCGTCGCCAGGGTCCAGGCAGGGCTCGAGGCCCTGGGGGTCCGCCGCGGAGACCGGGTGGCGGCATACCTTCCGAACGGGCCCGAGGCCCTCATCGCCCTCCTCGCCACAGCCGGCCTCGGGGCCATCTGGTCCTCCTGCTCTCCAGACTTCGGGGTGAGGGCGGTGGTGGACAGATTCCGCCAGATCGAGCCGAAGGTGCTCCTGGCCGTAGACGGCTACCTGTATGGGGGCAAGGCCTTTCGTCGCCTGGAAGAGGTGGCCGAGGTGGAGAAGGAAATACCCAGCCTCGAGGCGACCGTGGTCGTTCCGTACCTCGAGTCCAATCCCGATCTCTCGACCCTCGCCAGGGGTCTTCTCTGGAGAGAGCTGGAGGCCGATGCCCGCGAGGTCCGCTTCGAGGCGGTTCCCTTCGACCATCCCCTCTGGATCCTCTACTCCTCGGGCACCACGGGTCTGCCCAAGGCCATGGTTCACGGCCACGGAGGTATTCTCTTGGAGCACCTCAAGGCCCTCTCCCTCCACCATGACATCGGCCCCGGGGACGTCTTCTTCTGGTTCACCACGACGGGGTGGATGATGTGGAACTTCCTCATAAGCGGCTTGCTGCTCGGTGCCACCATCGTCATGTACGACGGAAGCCCCGGCTACCCCGACATGATGGCCCTCTGGAGGCTGGCTGAGGAGACCCGCATGACCTGCTTCGGGACGAGCGCCCCCTACATCCTGGCCTGCATGAAGGCGGGAATTCGCCCTGCCGAGCGCGATCTCTCGTCCTTAAGGAGCGTGGGCTCAACAGGGGCCCCTCTCCCGCCCGAAGGCTTTCAGTGGGTGTACGAGAACGTCAAGGCCGATCTGGATCTCGGCTCCATGAGCGGTGGGACAGACCTGTGCACCGCCTTTGTCGGTGCCTGCCCCATCCTCCCCGTCTACGCCGGGGAGATCCAGTGCCGCATGCTCGGGGCAAAGGTGGAGGCCTTCGATGAAGAGGGCAGGGCCGTGGTGAACCAGGTTGGGGAGCTAGTCCTCACCGAGCCCATGCCGTCCATGCCCGTCTTCTTCTGGGCCGACCCCGACGGAAAGAGGTACAGGGAGAGCTACTTCGAGTTCTTCCCGGGCGTCTGGAGGCATGGGGACTGGGTCAAGGTGACGGAGAGGGGAACCGTTGTCATCTACGGCCGGTCGGACTCGACCCTGAAGCGCGCGGGGGTACGGATGGGGACGAGCGAGTTCTACCGAGTGGTTGAGGAGATGCCCGAGGTCGTCGACTCCCTGGTCGTGGACACAGGGGAACTTGGCAAAGAGGGCAAGCTCGTCCTCTTCGTCCAGGCCGCCGAGGGCGTGGACTTCCAGGAGCTCGCCCTTCGCATCCGGGAGAAGGTGAGGAGGGAGCTCTCCCCGAGGCACGTGCCCGACCTCGTGTTGCCCGTGCCCTCCGTTCCAAGAACCCTGAACGGGAAGAAGCTGGAGGTCCCCATCAAAAGGATTCTTCTCGGAGCCCCCCTGGAGAAGGTTGTAAACCCAGGGGCCGTGACCGACCCGGAAGCGGTTAGGTTCATAGCGGAGCTCGCGAAGACCCTCGAGCTCTGAGAGATCCGCCACTCTGGCCGAAAGGCGGCTAGAATCCCGCTATGCAGGTCACGGTTAAGCTCTACGCCACCCTCGGGAGGTTCCTGCCGCCAGGGTCGAGGAACCGCTCGGCCGAGATGGAGGTGGGGGAGGGGACGACCCTTCTTGACCTCCTCGACTCCCTCGGCATCCCCCCCGCCGAGAGGCACCTGGTCGTGCTGAACGGGAGGCAGATCGAGGGCAGGGACCGGGAAGCCCTGGCCGAGACGAGGCTTACCCCGGGGGCCACCGTCGCTGTCTTCCCTCCCGTGGCGGGCGGTCGCTGAGATGGCAAGGGGCGAGGAAGAAGGGCTCCTCTCAGTGGAGGAAGCTCGGGACCTCATTCTCTCCCACATCTCTCCCCTCCCCCCTAGGGAGTTCCTGCTCCCCGAAGCCGTCGGCCTCGTCCTCGCAGAAGATGCGGTGGCGACTTCTCCCATCCCTGCTCACGACAACTGCGCCGTGGACGGATACGCCGTGAGATGGAGGGATGTAGAGGGCGCGAGCCCTGGCGCCCCCGCCCGCCTCCGCTGGATAGGCGACCTCCCCGCGGGGAAGTCCCCGGAACTCTCCCTGCGGGAGGGGGAGGCCATAAGGGTCGGTACGGGTGCCCCCACACCCCCAGGGGCAGACACAGTGGTTCCTGTGGAAGACACCCGCCTCGAGGGAGTGGAGGTGCTGGTCTTGAGGGACCCGGGGGAGGGAGCCAACATAAGGAGGGCGGGGGAGGACGTGAGAGAGGGGGAGGTGGTCCTCAGGGCCGGAAGGCTCCTCTGGGGTCCGGACCTCGGCATTCTCGCGGCCATCGGGAAATGGAGGGTCCTCGCGAGGCCCCGGCCCAGGGTGGCCATCCTCTCCACAGGGGACGAGGTGGTGGAGCCCTGGGAGGAGATGGGGCCCGGTAAGGTCAGGGACGCCAACTCCTACATGCTCGCGGCCCTGGTGGCGGAAGCAGGAGGGGTCCCTATCCGCCTCGGCATCTCCCCGGACCGGAACGAGCCTCTGGAGGAACTCCTCAAGCGGGGGCTGGGGGCGGGAGACGCGGTGATTGCCTCGGGGGGCGTCTCCATGGGCGCCCACGACCTCATGAAGGAGGTCCTTTCGGGCGCCGGGGAGCTCCGCCTCTGGCAGGTGGCGATGCAGCCAGGCCGCCCTCTGGCCTTCGCCACTGCCTCCGGCAAGCCTGTCTTCGGCCTCCCGGGCAACCCCGTGGCCGTCTTCGTCTCCTTCCACGTCTTTGTCCTCCCCGCCCTCTGGAGGATGGCGGGACGGGAGGGGTCGCCGTGGAGACGCGTCCGCCTCCCCCTGGCCGAGCCGGTGAGACGCAAGCCCGGAAGAGCCTACTTCCTCCGGGCAAAGCTTATAGATACGCCAGGGGGGGCTGCCCTCACCCTGACCGGCCCTCAGGGCTCGGGGATCTTGAGCTCCTGCGTGGCGGCCGACGCCATCATCGTCGTGCCGCCCGAGAGGACCGTCCTCGAAGCCGGGGCAGAGGTGGAAGCGTGGCTCCTCCCACCCTCTCAGGTTCGGGTAGCTCGCCGGCCCGTCAGCCTGCCGGCGTGAGGGCCACGTACCTCTTCCCCGCCCGGGTGTAGAAGGTCACGTAGCCCGAGGCGAGAGCGTAAAGAGTGTCATCGGAACCCCTGCCCACCCCGGGACCCGGATGGAACCGCGTCCCCCTCTGCCTGACCAAGATGGCTCCGGGTCTCACCAGAGAACCGCCGGGCGCTTTGACTCCGAGACGCTTGCCTCGGCTGTCCCGACCGTTTCTCGAGCTCCCGCCGCCTTTCTTGTGTGCCACCTCAGCCCTCCTGCTCCCTTCCTCCTTCCGCGGCTCCCGCCTTCCCGGCCGACTCACCCCCGAGCCCGGGAGCGACTATCTCCTCCACCTCGAGCAGGCTGAGGGGCTGCCGATGCCCCAGGGTTCTTTTATATCCGGTCTTGGGACGGTAGACGAAGACCCGAATCTTCTCCCCGCGGAAATGCTTGACGACCCGGGCCTTCACCTCCGCTCCGGCGAGGGCCTCTCCCAGGAGAACCCGGCCACCATCTGAGATCATGAGCGGCTCAAGCCCCACCTCGGCCCCCTCAGGCAGGCCGAGCCTCTCGACAGCGAGCCGCTCGCCAGGACGGACCGCGTACTGCTTTCCGCCTGTCTTTACCACCGCGTACATCCCCTCGCCTCCACCCGCTACTCGGAGGGGCCGCTCCAGATAAAAAAGGCCCTAAGGGGCTAGTTGCGGGGGCGGGATTTGAACCCGCGACCTCTGGGTTATGAGCCCAGCGAGCTACCGGACTGCTCCACCCCGCGGTGTCAAAGCTATTATGCACACCGCCCGCGCGCCCCACAAATCGGCACCCGTCCCCCGAGGGCTCGTCTCCGAGATCGGGGAGGAGAGCCCAGCGCCGCTACTGGCTAACCCCGCGCTCAGGGAGGGGAGGGAGAACCCGGCGGGCCCGCCGGCGCCGCGCCTCCCAAGCTCTCTCTTGCGCGCCGGACTGAATCCACCATGGCGGCGAGTTCCTTCCCGAAGGTCCCCCAGTCCCCGGCCTTGAGAGCCTCCTCAGCCCTGGCCCAGTGCTCCATGGCCTCGCCCAGAAGCCCGCCCACATCACCTCCGGATACCGGCGGCTGCTTGGCCCCGCTCAGCAGGGCCTGAAGGGCACCGGGGAGGTCCGGGGCGGTGGCCACCCTGTCCCCCAGCACCACCATGACCCTCTTAAGCTCCGGTACAGCGGTGGTGTTGGACTCGAGATACCAGGGCTGGACCGTGAGAAGGGAGGATTTGACTGGGATCACCAGCACGTTTCCCTGGATGACATTGGAGCCCTGCTGACCCCAGAGGGTCCTCAGCTGGCTCACGACGGGGTCGGCGTTGATCAGCGCCACCGTCTGGGCCGGTCCGGTAATGCTCTTTTGCTTCGGGAAGACGAAGGAGACAAGCTCACCATAGTTGGGAGGGTCGGAGCGGGCTGCCATCCAAGCCACCATGTTTGGACGGTTCACTGGGTTGAAGACGCCCATAAGAAGGAATTCGGGCCTCTGCTCCCCCGGGAGGCGCATCACCACGTAGTAAGGGGGCATCTTCCCCTCGCCAGGATTCACCGGATTGGCAGGCACTTCCCAGGCGTCCTCCTTGGAGTAGAAGTCGGCGGCGCTCCCAATGTGGTACAGACCCCAGACCGCCATCTGCACCTTGAACAGGTCTTCGGGATAGCGAAAGTGGGCCAAGAGTTCGGCGGGGGCCTCCTCCACCGGGGTGAAGAGGCCGGGAAAGGCCCGGGACCAGGCCTCCAGGATGGGGTCGGGGGGGCCCTTCCCGCCGAGTCCCCTGTCCACGCGGTACAGGGTGATGGTCCCGTCATACGCGTCGACTGCGGCCTTTATGGAGTTGCGCATGTAGTTGACGGGTCCGGCCGGCGTCTGGACCGGCTCCGAGTACGGAAAGTTCGCGCTAGTGGTGTAGGCGTCGAGGATCCAAACGATCCTCCCCCCGACCACCGCCACATAGGGGTCGGAATCGAGGGTGAGAAAGGGGGCGACCTTCTCGACCCGGTCCTCTACAGACCTGTACATCATGATCTTCGAGTCCGGGGTGAGGAGGTTCGAGATGAGGAGGTTCAGATCGGCGAAGCGCCAGGCGAAGAGGGTCCGAAGGAGCCTGGATGACAGGCGGATCCCTCCCTTCCCCGTGTATACGGTGGCCTCGAAGGTCTCTCCCCTGGGATAGTCAAGCTCCTTCTGGGCGCTACCGACCACCACGTACCTGGTTTGCCCCTCTATCCTGGCGCCGAAGTAGACCTGGGGAACCCTGAGGGCGAGGGCTGGGGAGCCCGCGGGAGGAATGTCCTTCACAATGAATTCCGGCTGGCCATCCGGGGTCACCCTGTCCACCCTAGTCGCCACCACTCCGAACCCGTGGGTGTACACGAGATGCTGGTTCACCCAGGTGCGGGCAGACTCAGGGATCTCGGCCTGGGCCATCTCCCTGGCCGAGATCATGACCTGGCGGAGCCCCCCATCCATGACGTACCTGTCCACGTCCACGTCGGAGAAGTGGTAGTAGGGGCGGATCTGCTGGAGCTGGGAGAAGTTCTTCTTCAGCACCTCCGGGTCCCAGAGCCTGATGTTGCTCACGGTGGCTGACTCTTCGGCCAGGTCCTCGGCTCCAAGGCTTACCTCGGCGGGGAACTCCTTTACAGCCACACGTTCCAGGCCAAAGCCCCTCCTGGTCCACTCGATGTTCCTCTGGATGTACTCCCGCTCCGCCTGGGACTCCTGTGGGGCGACCCTGAACTTCTGGACGAAAGCGGGGTAGACACCCCGAACTCCCAGGGAGACCAGGAAGAGGAGGCCCACGCTCACCGCCGGGAGCACCCAGCCCCTGGCGAAGACAGCAACCAGTGCGAGGAGGGAGGAGACGAGGGCCACCAGGGTGAGCAGCCTCAGTCCGGGAAGAACGGCGTGAACGTCAGTATAGGAGGCCCCCGCCACCACGCCCCGGCTGGACCCGAGAAGCCCGAGCTGGTCGAGGTAGTACCCCCAGGCCTTGAGGGCTAGGAGAAGGGCGACGAGGACGAGAAGGTGCCTCCTGGCGCCGCTGCTCACCCTCGGGCCCCCGGGAGCCAGGCCGAGGCCCCCGTGGATGTAGTGCCCGAGCAGGGAGGTGGCCAGCGCAAGCAGAAGAGCGGCAAGGAGAAGGTCAAAAACGGACCGGGCAAAGGGGAGACCGAAGACGTAGGCACCGGCATCCTTCCCAAAAAGGGGATCCCTGACCCCAAAGGGAACGGAGTTCCTGAAAAGGAGGAAGAGGGGCCAGGTCCGGGAGAAGCTCAGGGCAGCCGAGAGCCCTGCCAGGGAAGCAACAGCGAGAAGACCGTACTTCCAGTACCTCACCACGGCCACCCTGTACCCCGGGAAGACCAGCTCCAGGGGGCGGAAGGGACGATAGGCGGGGGCGAGGGAGGAAGCCAGGACCCCGCTGCCCAGCACCGCACCGAAGATCGCCACTCCGGCGGCGAGGCCGAGAAGGACCTCGGTCCGGAGGATCGTGAGCATCACCCCGGTTCTTCCCACCTCGCGGTACCAGAGGTAGTCGGTGAGGAAAATCGCGAGCCTCCCGCCAAGCCCGAGGAGGAGACCCAGTCCGAGCAGTCCAAGGAAGGCGCGGATCCCGAAGGCCCTCGCCCTTTCGTTCTCTCTCCTCACCCTGGCCTCCCAAGAACCGCCCCACTATACCCTTCCGGCACCTCCAGGACTCGGGTGGGAGCCGGGACGGGCGAGGACTCGGCGAGGCGCCCGCAACGCCCCGCCAAGGGAGACCCTAGAGGGAAGAGGAACCCGCGCCCTCGGCTACCATCCTGGGCTGGAAAGGAGCCGCCCTCATCCTGAGGCCCGGAGAGCTGCAGGCACGGGGACCACCGAACACCTGCAGCCCGGATGCGCCGGGGGCGAATCGTGGCCCGAGGGAAAGGAGGCACCGGGAATCACGGAGCCCGCAGCGGCATTTGCCCGACAGGACTCTCCAGGACAGTCGTCCTCGTCAGCGAGGACCCAGACGACGGAAAGCCCCCGGGCTGCAGCCCCCGCGAGCACCCCCGCCGAGTACGCCCTCACCGCTGCGCCCTCGGCGAAGCGCGGGGCCCACTCCGTCCGGAGCCTCGAGAAGGCCTCCACGAGCTCCCCCTCAGTGGAGGCCCGCTGGACAGCGGTGCCGACCTCCCCCACGAAGGCGGCTGCCGCCCCCAGGGCCACTTCCTCCGCGTCTACCACTCCCGACCTAGCAGGCTCCCCTTCGCCAGCCTCCCCCGCCAGGTACCGGGCGTCCGTGGAGCCCACGCTGAAACCGAAGTAGAAACCCCCCGCCAGAGCGTCCTTAACCCTCTCAAGGGCCCCCCGGAGGGCCAGCATGCCTGAGGCCCCCGCTCTGAAGGATGAGAGATACAGTTCCTCCTCTCCCTGCAACGCCTTCACAACCCGTCTCAGCATCTCCTCACGGATGGCCTGGAGTCCCGCCTCCCGTAGGGAAAGGGGATCGGTGGCAAGGGACCCCACCGGGGAGGCCTCGCCCTCCACCGCTGGAGCCTCCTCCCCACCAGGCTTCGGCATGGCTGCCTCCCCACCGCCGGAGGCCACGGGTCGAGACTCAGCTGCGGCCGCCTCCTCGCCGCCGAAACTGGCCAGGGCCGGTTCCGACGCCAGGGTCTCGAGGGCGGGGGCGAGGACTGCCTGGGCCCGACGGACGGCCTCAACCAGCCGGCGGTGGACTCTGGCAAGGGCATCTGCCTCCCTCTGGAGCTGCTCCAGCCGGGATCTGGCCAATTCCACCTCCTCGCTAACCTTCTCGAGCTCCGCTCTGGCCTCCTCTTCTGCCCTCGCCCTGGCGCCCTCCAGGATGCTCTCCGCCTCCTGCCTGGCCTGAGCCAGAGTCCGGGCCGCCTCCTCCCGAGCCTCGGCCTGCACCTCCTCCGCGAGCCGTCTGGCTTCTTCCAGCAGGGCCTGGGAGGCGGCCTCGGCAGCCTCCAGAACCTGCCTCACCCGCTCCTCCTGCTCAGCTCTGATCCTGGCCTCGTGCTCCCTCTCGAGTTCTAGCGCCCTGTTCCTTGCCGATTCCATGGCGGCCGCCCTTATCCTGGCCGCCTCCTCCATCGCCCCGGCCAGGACGTTCTCGAGGGCGGCTCTCGCCCTCTCCGCCCACCCCGACGTGGCCTCTTCCCTCTCTTCCCGCACTTCATTCACGGCTCTCACCCCCGCTCGCGGTTCCGCCACGCACCCCGGCATTGGAAAAATCATCCGTCTCCCCCCCTCCCACCCCCGGCGTGACGGGAAGCAGGGCGCAGCGGCATCCGGGGTGGGCCGGTGGACCCCAGGCTCCCGATGCGAACCTCACCCCCGGCGCGCGGGGGCCCTCCGCAGCGTTCGCCCGGCAGACCCCTCCCGGGCAGGACCCCTCTGTCCCTACCACCCAGACCAGCCCCATCCCCCTGCTCCACGCCTCCTCCACAAAACCCGCGAAGTAGGCGGAGGAGGCGAGGTCCTGGCTCCAGGCAGGCAGGAGTCGGTGCCTCCCCCTCCGCATCGCCCGTATCATGCCGGGCTCTCCGGAAGGGCCCGTTGCCTCGAGGTCCTTCCTTATTTCCGCCATGAGCCGAGTAGAGGCTCCTAGCGCGAGCTCCCGTGCGGACGGGAGGGCGGGTGTCGGCAGCGCCCCCACCTTCCCGACCCCCGCCTCCTCGGCGAGGAAGGCGGCATCCTTTCCCCCCAGCCTCCTCGTCTCCTCCACAAGATCCAGAAGGCCCCAGGCGAACCTCTCCTCGGCCAGGCTATCCAATTGTCCTTGAAGCAGAGCCCTTTCCTCCTCGAGTCCCAAGAGCTCCCTGGATCTTCTCAGGATGTCTTCGCCCGCCCGGAACAGGCTCGAGTCCCGGAGAGCAAGCACCTCGGGAGGGCCCTGCCTCTCCGAAAAGGGAAGGCTCAGGGGAACCTCCCTTTCCGCCAGGAGAGTCCTTCCCGGAGGCCGTGGGAGACCCCCAACCTCGGCCATACCGGCCAACCCAGCCCGGGGCCCCTCCACGCCGAGAGCCTGACTCGCCTGCACCAACCTCGCCGCCAGCTCCGCCCTCGCCCCTTCCAGGCGCGAGACAGCCTCTTTAAGGCCCTCCGCCTTCAGCCTGAGCCGGGCGAGTTCCTCCTCTTCGGCGCTCCTCCTCCGGACCACCTCCTCCTCCACGTCACGCAGGAATTGGTGGGCTCTCTCCCTCGCCCTCGCCACCACTTCCTCCGCCTGCTTCCTCGCCGTCTCAAGAACCTCCCCGGCAGCCCGGAGGAGAGACCCCGCCCGCTCCCGAGCCTCCTCGAGCAGGCGCCTCGCCTGCTCCTCGGCCTCCCCCCGCCTCTTCCTCCCCTCCTCTTCGGCCTCGGCCAGAAGAGAGGAGGCCCGCTCCCGAGCCTCCTGAACAACCCGGGATGCCTCCTCCTCGGCCCTCCTCATCACCTGCTCCAGGGCGGAGGCCAGCTCGGACTCGGGCCCGGGGCCTTCAGCGGCAATCCCACCTTCAGCGGCAAACACAACGCACAACCCTCTTCTTCTTTTCTTCTATTCTTCTAAACCAGCCTCATCCCCATCATCTCGATCAAGAAGCTACTCCCTTATCGGAAGGGGGCAGCCCTTCTTTAGCCACCCTCGCGCCTGCCCCCCACGCCCGCCCTCTCCCTGGCCGCTTCTCCCTCCAGGGCAGGGATCACTTCTACCCCCAGGGGGAAGGACTTGGGGAGGGAGCTCCGCCAAGAAGACCGCCCACAGCCCCCAGGACCTCGCCGACCAGGTCCTCGAGCAGCCCAGGGGCGGGAGACGGCCCCGGAGAGGGCGCACCTCCCCCTCCACCGGCTCCCGAACCACCTCCCGCCTGCCCTCCCTCTCCACTGGCTCCCGGACTGCTCCCTCCCTCACCCCCCGCGCGGCTCCCGCCCCCGGCCTCCCCGGTTCGGCCTCGACCAGCCCCGGAGCGCCCGACCGACGGCCCTCCAGACGAAGGTGGCGGAGCCGCAAGAGTCCTGCCCCAGGAGGCCATGATGGAAGCCACCTCCCTCACCGCCTTCTCAGGGTCAACCCCGCTAGCCTGGACTACAAGACCCCAGGAAGCTCCGGCCCTTCGGAAGGAGAGAGCCTGGCTGAAGGAGCTCCTCGGGTCCCCCTTGGTGAGAGAGGCAATGACCCCGGCAATCACGAGCTCCGAAGGGAGCCCATCGAACCCGAAGGCCAGGTCCTTAAGGGCCTGGGGCGCAGCGGCCACGATGGCAGCGAGCCCGAGCCTCCCGACCCTGGAGTCGAACCCCCTCGCCAGGCTCTCCAGCTCCGGCCCGGCTTCAAGGGCCGGACCAAGGTACTTCCGGTCCCAGCGGTCGGAAGCCCTTAGCCTATAGGGCTCGGGCTGAAGCACCCGACCGGCCGTCGCCGCCGCCTGCCAGTAAGCCCGCACCACCACCTCGCCCCCCTCCGCTAGGGCCCCGACCTCGCCCGAGTAGCTGCCCACCCGCGTGCCAACCCCCACATCCATGCGGAAGACCCCCCTCCCCGTGGCCACCGCCTCCGGGCCCTCGACCCGGAAGGGCCGAGCCGCCTCTGCCAGGACCATTCCCCTCGCCAGGCGGACCTCCCCCCTTCCTACCTGGACCCTGGTTCCCGGACCGAGCTCCAGGCGGGCCGAAGCGAACTCCAGGACCGCCCAGGCACCTGGTGAGGCCTCCACCACCCACCCCGGCGGGACCGCCACCCTCCCCGAGACCGGCTCCAGCGCCCCGGCCCCGGCCCTCACTTTCCCCTCCAGGACCTCGAGGACCGCGCCTCCCTCGGGGCGCCCAGGAGAGCGACAACCTGGAAGGCCCGCCACCAGCACCAGGGAGAGAAGAAAGCCGAGGGGAGCCGGGGACCTCATGCCCGCCTCACCTCCCGCCTGCGGCGGAGGATCGCCGCACCCCGCCTCCCCTCCCGCCCCGAGAGGCTACGCGGGCGCGCTTCCGGACCCCTGCCCGGGCCTCCGGGAAGAGGAGGGAAAAGGTGCTGCCCTCCCCCGGCGAGGACTCCGCCTCTACCTTCCCCCCATGGGCTTCCATTACCCTTCTAACAAAGGCCAGGCCGAGCCCGAGGCCGCCGAAGCGCCGGGTGGATGAGGGGTCCTCCTGGGTGAAGTCCCCGAAGACCTGGGGGAGGAAGGCCGGGTCCACCCCCACCCCCGAGTCGATAACGGCGAGCCGCACCCACCTTCCGTTCTCCCTCGAGGCCGAGACCTCGACCCGCACAGGCCCCCCTCCCGGGGAGTACTTCACGGCGTTGTCAAGGAGCTCCTCCAGGGCCCTTCGGGCCAGGTGCGGGTCGGCCCGGGCAGGGGGAACCCGACCCCTCCTCACCACGCTGAACTCCCGCGCGGGCTCTCTCCTCAAGAAGGAAGCCACGCATTCCTCAGCCAGGGCGGCAAGGTCTAGGGGTTCGGTCCTGGCCGCCAGGGCTCCTCCCTCCATGGCCGCAAAATCCAGCAGGATCCCCACCACCCGCTCCATTCTGGAGGCGGCCTCCCTCACCGCCTCCAGCATCTTCCTTCTCTCCTCCTCCCCTGGGTCCTTTCTCAGGATGAGATCGACAAAACCCCTAATGGGCGTGAGGGGTGTCCTGAGCTCGTGGGAGACGTTGGCGAGGAAGGCCCTCTTCATCCTCTCCGCCTCCGCCTCCCGCGTGATGTCCCTAAGGAGCACCACCTTGCCCGCCCCTTCGCCGAAGGAGGCCGCGCGGGCTGCCACAGCTTTGCCCTCCTTGCCGGCCAGGCCCAGGCAGGAGCCCGTCGAGAGGAGCACATCCCAGAGGTCCCGGCCCGAGCTGTCCTTGAGGGGGAGGACCTCCCAAGGCCTCTTCCCAAGCATCTCTCCGGAGGGAAGGCCCGCCAGGCTTTCCGCAGCTGGGTTCGCCGCCACCACCACGTTCGCCGGGTCCACAGCAAGGAAGGCATCGCTCATCCCGGCCATCATCGCTTCCAGCCTCGACCTGAGCTCGGCCTCCTGCCGGAGGGCCCTGCTCAGACCCTCTGCAGCCCCCTCCAGCTCAACGGCCATCTCACGGAAGGCCCGGCTCAAGTCCCCGATCTCGTCGGGACGTCCCGTGTCGAACACGGGAGGGGGGCCACCCAGCCGGAAGGCCTTCACCGCCGCCGCCATCTCCACCAGCGGGCGGGCGAGCCTCTCCCCAAGAGCGGCCCCCGCGCCTCCCACCAGAAGTACTCCCAGCAGGGCGAGGCCCGTGGAGACGCGGGCTGTCCCTGCTTCCAGCCGCTCAAGCCCGGCCTGGGGTGCGGCCAGCGCTAATGCCGCCACTATCTCGCCGTCGGGACGCGTGAGGGGAACAGCCGAGACCACGTAACCCCGGCCAAGAATCCTCGTCCTTTCCCCTTTCTCCAGCACGGCCCGCTCGAGCTCAGCCACCCCTCTGCCCAGAAGCTCGGCGGGGGAAGAAACCCGGAGGGAGCTCGCCACCACCGCGCCCCTTCTCAGGATGGCCACCTCCACCCCAGACTCCGCCCTCACCCTCTCAGACCAGTCCCTGTCCAGCCTGATGCCGGCCGCCACTGCCCCGGCCACCCTCTCCGGCTCCCGTGTGGAGCGGACGGGGCTTGCAGCCAGCACCGCCACCCCGCCTGGAGGGAGGAGGTCCAGGCTGGAAGAGGAGACCCCGTCCAGAGCCGACCTTGCCTCCTCCGACCCGGAAAGACCCAGAGCCTCCGAAGAGGAGAGCCCCGAGGAGTCGAGGACCACCCCCCGGGAGTCCAGAAAGGCAAGGAAGTCGAGGTAGGGGAAGAGCTGGCGGCGGAACTCCTCGGCAGCGCCGGCGAGAAAACGCCCACCCGTTAGCTGGTCCTGGATGGATCGGTTCTGGGCCAGGACCAGCCCAGCCTGGCTCACCGTCGCCCTCACGAGATCCAGGCTGTTCGCCCTCGCCACGGCGAGCCCCTCTAGCCTCTCCAGCTCACCCGAGCGCAGGCGGCGGGCCAGCACCCACGTGGTGGGGAGGGCCACCGCCAGGGCGGCGCCCACCAGGGTCACGACAGCCACAACCACCGCACGCTCTCTAAGGCTCCCCGCGGAAGCCCCCCAGATCCACCACCAGAAGATGGCCCCCCCGAGGACAAGGCCCGCCTGAGCGGTTCCGGGCCGCCCGAGGAGAAGGAGGGAGGAACCCGCGAAGAGGAGAAGACCCGCGAGGAGCCCATTCTGGCGGAACCTCCGCTCCAGAGCGAAGCCGCCTACCCCAAGGAGGGACCCCCCACCCACCGCGGCCGAGGCGACGCCCTGGGGGAGTCCGATACCGGCCGCGGCGCAGCCCAGGCCGGCCAGGCAGAGGCCCGCGGCGAGGAGGCGCCTCCCGAAGCGCCCGCCCTCCTTCCCCACCACCAGGAGCCAGGCGGCGGTGAGGCTGGCACCCGCCCCTACGAGGGAGGAAAGGACGGGGAGGACGGTCCGGAGGGACTCCACGCAAGGATTATATGGTTCCCACCAGGCACCACATCAGCCGCCGCGGGGCCTGGACCCCGTAACCGGGGGGCGCCTCAACCCGCTTAGTAGGGCAGGTGAGACGAAAGGAGGTGAGATGAGAACGACCTTCCTGGGACCCTTCCTCGCCGCCCTGCTCGGGTTCGGAGCGACCGGCAGCGCCATATTCGCCGCCTCCCACGGGGTCGGTCCCTTCAAGGCCGAGCCCGTGATCTCGGGCGAGGCCTCCGTGGGGAATGGGGCTGCCGTGGGGCAGGGTGAGAGCAGGGGAGAGGTCGCGGAGTCCACCCCCTCAGAGGAACCCGCACCCTTGGAGGGAACGGCCGAGACAGGGGAGTCCCCCGAGGTCAGACCCACCAACCACGGCTTCTACGTGTCGCAGGCGGCCAAGTGTGGTGAGGCGAGCGACGGCTCGGTCGCCTTCACCCCTCCCAGCCCGTGCGAGGGAAGGGAGAAGGGGGAGTACGTGAGCGGGGTGGCCCGGAGCGACCTCGGCAAGCCCACCCCGGCACCGGAAGTGACCCCAGGGTCGAGGGATCACGAGGAAGCTGGGGAAGAGCACGGCTCCTCCTCGAGCCAACAGGGCAAGGGGAAGGGAAAGCAGAAGGGAGAGTAGCGGGACAGAACCTCGGTCGGGACGGCCGCCCCACTCCCTCGACCGGAGGATCTAACCCCAGGCTAGGTGGGGAGGGAAATCTGTCCCGCAACGGAGGGGCAGGGTTCTGACCCTGCCCCTCCTCACATCCTCCCCCCCTCAGAGATGAGGAAGTCCACGGCCTCTTTCAGGCTGGAAACCCCAACCACCCTGATCCGCCGCGCTGCCTTTCTGGCTTCGGAGAGATCCTCCCGGGGAACGAGAAAGAACTCGGCACCCGAGGCCTCGGCCGCCCTCACCTTCTGCGCCACTCCTCCGACGGGGCCGACCTTCCCCTCCTCGTCGAGGGTTCCCGTCCCCGCCACCCGGTGTCCGCCCGTGAGGTCCCCCGGCGTTAGATGATCCACGATGGCCAGGGCGAAAACCAGTCCTGCCGAGGGTCCGCCTATCTCCTTTGTCTCAATGGCTACCTTGAAAGGAAGACGGTACGCCGTCTCGAGGACCGCCCCCACCATGGGCTTCCCCGCCTCCAGGGTGGACTCGATGGTCCCCACGCTGAGTTCGAGCGTCTCTCCCCCCCGCCTCACGGTGAAGCTGACTTTCTCCCCCACCCGCCTGGCCTTCACGGCCTCGCTCACCTCCCGGGGCTCCTTCACCGGTCTTCCGTCCACGGCAATAATCACGTCCCCCTCCTCAAGGACACCCCGGGCGGGGGTGTCCTTCAGCACCCGCATCACCTTCACCCCCTCCTCGGGGCGGACCTCGTAGCCGAGGAACCTCAGGGCGGCCACGGCCGCCCTCTCCTTGCTCGCCTCCATTTCCTCGAGGTTGAGCTCGTCCTGCTCTTCCTCGGAAAGACCGTGGGGGTTCACGAGAGACCTCGGCAGGAGCTCCACGGAAGGGTCGAGAGCTTTTCGGAACAGGTCCTGCACCCCCGCCACGTCGAGACGTACGGTGGTTAGCATGAGCTCGCCCTGGGGAGGATAGGATCTCGCCCCTTCCACCCTGACGAGGGGCTCCACATTCTCAGCCGGTCCCGGAGTCACCACGTAGCAGGACCCTGGGGAGATGAGGCACCCCGGCTGCCCGGCATTCCTCACCACCACCGCGCCCGCGGCGGCCACCACAAAAAGAAGCACGGCTCCGAGGAGCCTGCCCGCCCGCCGAAGTCGCCTCCGGGGCGGGGGTGGGAGAATCTCACTCGCCCCTGTTCCTTCCTGCCCCTCCATCGCCTCCAAGTCTTTCTCCGGAATCCAGCTCGGGGGCCAGCCCCGGCCCCGCGCCCGCCCGCCGCGCCCCTGTATACTCCTGCCCGTGAGCGAGTTCCTGCAAGGTGTGCTGGCTGCCGCCGCCGGGGGTGCCCTCCTCACGGCCCTGGTAGTCGCCCTCACACCCGGATCCGACAAGGGCGAGGCGGAAGGGGAAAGGGAGCACTGAGTCGGCGTCAGCCATTCCTACCGGCGCCGCCTCACGATGGGCAGGACAGCAAGGAGCACCAGGGCCGCGGCCGCGCTCATGTAAACCTGGGATCGGCGAAAACTGGTCCTCCCGATGCTGATCTGCCCTGCCTTTGACCTCGCCGCCGCCAGGAGGGCCTCGGCGTTGGAGTGCGCCGGCTCCCAGCCTGCCTGCCTGAAGCGGGAGTTCGAGATCACCCAGGGGTGCATGATGAAGTGGAGCTCGCCGGGGGGGGACTCCAGCAGCCCGATCCTGTAGAGCCTCTCGGCCAGGGCGAAGGCAACCCCTTCTGGCAGCTCGACCCTGCCCTTACCGACCAGTTCCAGTACCTCCCTCGCCTGAAGCCAGCCATCGGGAGCCACGTTGTAGGCACCCGGTAGATCCTTTCTGATGGCCAGGTGGATCGCGCGGGCGGCATCCTCCTCGTGCAGGAACTGCATGGGGGGGTTGTAGCCCCGGACGGTGAAGACCCTGGGCGCCTCCAGCAGGGATCTGGAGATGAAGTTCTGAACCCCCGGCCCAAAGACTATGGCGGGCCTGAGAACGGTGACCACCACTTCCGGGTGCTCCCGAGCGAAGGACTCCGCCACTCTCTCCACCTCGAGCTTCTGCCACGCGTAGGGAAAGTCCCGATTGGCGCGGAGGGGAGACTCCTCCGTGAGGGGGACCGGATTGTCGGGGTGGGCCCCGTAGACGGTGGCGCTGGAGAGGATGACGAGCTTTCTAACCCCAGCCCTCTCCGCGGCGCGCAGCAAGTTCTCCGTTCCCCCGACATTCACCGAACGCATGAGTTCCTCGTCACGAATGGGGTCGAGGATGAAAGCGAGATGCACCACGGTGTCGAGACCCTCCAAGAGTCTGTAGAGGAGGACATCCCTTACGTCCAGACGGTGAAACTCAAGCTTGAGGGAGAAGGGCGGGTCCCTGAGGTCCACGCCCACCACCTTCTCCACCTGGGGATCGGAGTCGAGAAGGGGGAGGAGAGCCCGGCCGAGATACCCGGAGACCCCGGTCACTCCTATCCTCGCCACGGCCGAATAGTAACCCAGAGGAACAGGCCGCCCGGGTCTGGGGTACGGGCAGTCCGAGTTTCCCCCCTCCCCGGAGGCGTAGAATCAGCCCCGTGGAGCCGGCTTCCTTTCCCGAGCTGCCCCCCGAGGTCATGGCGAGGATCCCCCTCTTCAGGGAGATCCAGAGGGTCCTTGCATGGACGGGAGGGCCCGTCAACTGGGAGCTAGCGAGGCAGGTCGCGGTCGCTGTGGCTGCGTCCAGTGGAGACGCCTCCCCCTCCGAGCGGGAGCTCGCGGCCTTCCGGGAGCTGGCCGCCCTGGCTGAGGCCTGGGTCCAGGAGGCCACCGGGCTGGAGGCTCCCCCCGCTCCCGCTTTCCTCTTCTCCCGCTCGGACTGGGCCGAGGCAGCCATCGGCCCCTTCTCCAAGCTGCTCGAGCCCCTGTTTGAAAGGCTCTCCTTCTTTCTCAAGGAAGATGCCGAGGGACCCCTTGCGGGGGCCGTGGAAAGGCTGCTGCCGGTGGTCCTCGGCGTGCAGGCCGGAGCCGTCCTCGGCCACCTCGCCCGGGAGGTCCTCGACCCTCTCCTCCTCCCGATCCTCCCTCCCCGGCTCGGAAGGATAGGCGCCGTCCTGCCCAACCTGAGGGAGGCCGAGAGGGGGTACGGTCTTCAGAAAGAGGAGTTCCATCTCCGCCTTCTCCTGTCGACCTCGACGAGAAGGGCATTCCTCGAGGGAGCTGGGTGGGCCGGCGAGCACCTGGCCCGGCTCTTCGCCGACCACGTGCGGGAGATGACCTTCGAGCTCTCCGAGGCTGCGAGGAACCTGATGGAGACGGATCCGAGAGATCTGGATGCCCTCCAGAGGGCCCTCTCGGGAGCGGCAGGGCCCATCGGCCTGGTGGCCGTAGCCGGGGAGGGGCTTCCGCCCTTAAGGTGGTTTCTTCTGCTTCTCCACGCCTCCGCGGAGAGGGTGGCGGAGGAGGTGGCGCGGGCGAGGATGGGAGGGGCGGCCAGGTCCGGGGAGGCCCTCAGGAGGATAAGCCTGGAGCCGGGCGAGGGAACAAGGCTCCTCGTTGAGATAGCCGGGTACCGCATCGAGCCCCAGCACCGCGCGAGAGCCGAGGCCTTCTCGGCACGGCTGGCCGAGGAAGGGGGAACCCCTCTCCTCGGGAAGCTCTGGGCATCCCCGGCCAATCTCCCGACTCCGGAAGAGCTCGCGGACCCTCTGGCCTGGGTGGCCAGGGTGGGAAGATGAGGCTCCCGCGCCTTCCGCTACCGGGCCGGCCCCTGGTGGGGACGTGCGGGTTCCCCAGGGCGAGGAAGCAGGTGTTCTCAGCCCTCTCCCTGGTCGAGGTGGAGCAGACCTTCTACGAGCCCCCTCCCTCCGCCACCCTCGAGCGCTGGAGGCAGGAGGCACCCCCCGGCTTCTCCTTCACCCTCAAGGCCTGGCAGATCCTCACCCACCCTGCATCAAGCCCCACCTACAAGCGGACGCGTTCTCCCCTGCCCGAAGGCGAGGTGGGGCACTTCGCCCCCGGTCCTGCCACGGAGATGGCATGGGAGAGGACCTTGGAGGCCGCCCGGGCCCTCCAGGCGGATCTCGTGCTCATCCAGACCCCCCCTTCCTTCGGACCCGAGAAGGCCTCACGCCTCAAGGCCTTCGCCCTTAAGGCGCCGAGAGGGGGGTTCCTCCTGGCCTGGGAGTGGCGGGGAAGGTGGGACGAGGCGGAGGCCCTCGCCCTCTGCGGGGAACTCGAGCTCGTGCCGGCTCTCGACCCCTTCGCCAGGCAAGGACTCCCCGCGGCGGAACTCCTCTACCTCAGACTGCATGGAGGGCCGGGTTACAGAAACAGGTTCACCCGAGAGGAGCTCTCCTGGCTCGCGGCGCAGCTGGAGGGGAGGCGGGCATGGGTCCTCTTCAACAACGTCTCCATGTGGGAAGATGCCCTCGCCTTCACCGAACTCCTGGGGGGCGGATCGGCCGGAGCGCGGGAGGGAACGGCAGAAGGAGGTTGAGATGGCGGTTCCGTGGTCCAAGACGGTCTGGCTGAACGGAGAAGTGGTCTCGGCTGAGGAGGCCAGTGTGAGCGCCCTGGACCGAGCCCTTCACTTCGGCGACGGCCTCTTCGAGACAGTCCGCGCGTACTCGGGTGTGATCTTCGCCCTCGAAGAGCACCTGGCCAGGCTGAAGGCCGGCGCGCGGGCGATGCGGCTTCCCCTCCCTCCCGACGAGACCATAAAAGAGGCCCTCTACGGCGTTCTCGAGGCGAACGGCCTGGAGGACGGGGTCGCCCGGGTCACCATCACCCCGGGACCCGAGTGGGAGGGCTCGAGGACGGGACCGCCCAATGTGGTGGCTGTGGCCTGGCCGCTCCCGAGGCCCGAGGAGCTGGGGGCGAGGGGGGCAAGGGCTGTCCTCCTTCCCTGGGCTCGCTTCGGAGGCCCCGCCATCCCGTGGGTGAAGACCACCTCCCGCGCAGCCCACGTCCTCGGGGACAAGTACTTCCGAGCCCGCCGCGCGCATGAGGGGATCTTCGTCGCCCCCGACGGCACCGTAAGGGAGGGAACCACCTCCAACGTCTTCGTGGTGAAGGGAGACCGACTACTCACCCCCCTTCTCCCCTTTGTCCTGCGGGGTGTGACACGGGACGTGGTCCTGACCTTGGCGGGGAAGGTGGGGCTCCGCGGAGAGGAGGCCAGGGTGAAACTGGAAACCCTTTTCGCGGCCGACGAAGCCGCCCTCACCTCCACCATCAGGGAGGTTGTTCCCCTTGTCAAGGTGGAAGGGAGAGCCGTGGGCTCGGGCAAGCCAGGACCGAAGGTGGCAGCGCTGGCTGAGGCCTTCCGGGAGTACGTGAGGGAGTACGTCCTCCTCTGGAGAGCTATGCGCGAGGCCGGCCTCGAGGCTGAGGCCTTCCGGGAGTACGTGAGGGAGTACGTGGCCCGCGAAAAAGCGAAGGCGAAACGGTAATAACCACCCGCTCGCAGCTCCCTGCCTGGGTCAGGCGAGACGCAGCCTGGAGCGGAGAAAAACGGAAATGTGGAGGAGGGGAGGAGCGGCCTTCGGCCTCCCTCCTTCAAGCCAGAGCAGGCAGCCCGGGTTCTCCGAGACCACCACCTCGGCCCCGCTTCCCTCCAGGGCATGCCACTTGTCCTCCCTGAGCCGCCCAGCCCACCCCGGGTTCCGGAGAAAGTAGGTCCCACCCGCGCCGCAGCAGACCCCGCTCCGCTCCACCTCCACCACCCTCGCTCCGGCGAGGGCGAGAAGCCGGCGCGGGGCCTCCCTCACCCCCTGGGCATGCAGAAGGTGACAGGGATCCTGGAAGGCCACCCTCGGGCTGGGCCCCTCCAGCCGGGCGAGTCCCTCGGGGGGGCCGACTCGGTCGAGGAAGTCCGTGAGATCCCGGACGGCTGCACCCAGCTTCTCCCCTGCTTCCCCGAGGAGATGGGGATACTCCCTGAGGACAGCGCTGCACCCCGCAGCGTCGACGAGAACCGCCTCGACCCGCGGGAGGAAGGGGAGGAAGGCGCGGGCGTTCCTGCTGGCCTGGGCCCTGGCGAGCTCCGGATACCCCTCGTGGAGCGCGAGGGCCCCGCAGCACCCCTGCCCCCTCGGAACCAGCACGTCGAAACCCCAGAGGCTGAGAAGCTCGATGCTGGAGAGGGTGGCCCTCCTGAACCAGAGGTCCCCAACACACCCGGGGAAGAAGGCCACCGTTCCCCGCTTTCTGCCCCTGGCGGGGGTGAAGGCGGGAAGAGGTCTTAGGAATCCGGGATCGGGCCTGGGGAGGGGGAACCCCCCAAGGGACTCGAGGCCCCGGGAGAGGATGGAGAGGAGGAGGGTGGAGGCGGCAAGGGTCCCCGGCCGGCCGAGCAGCCGGAGGACCCCCCGGATCCCGAGGCCGGAGGCGGTATCTAGGAACCTCCAGAGCGGGGCGGGGGTGCCCCGTCCGGCCCCCCGAGGGGCTCGCCCGGCCCGCACTCCCCTGGTCTCCGCCCGCACCGCCTCCAGAACCCATCCGTACCTCACTCCGGCCGGACAGACAGGCTCACAGGCGCGGCAACCGACGCAGGCATCGAAATAGGAGCGGGCCTCCCCGTCGAGGGGGAGCTTTCCCCCCGCCAGAGCCAGGGCAAGAGCGAGGCGGCCCCGGGGGGAGTGGCCCTCTTCCCCCGAGAGGAGGAAGGTGGGGCAGGCAGGGAGGCAGAAGCCGCAGGCCACGCACTTCTCCGCCTCCTTGACGGCAGCACCGCCAATGGCCAGCCCGAACCCCGGGCCGGGCGCCCCCGCTGAAGGAGACCTCCTCATGCCACCCCCTTGCCCGCCGCGGCGGAATTCAACCCGAAAAACCCTCCGCCTCCGCCGAGCCCCTCGCCAGCCGGTAGGGGATACGGCCGGGGGCAAGCCGCACCTCGGGATCGAAGGCCAGCTTCAACCTGGCGAGGAGGGGGGAGGAAAGGCGATCCTCCTCCTTTCCCCAGGTCCCGAGGAGGGAACGGAAAGGTTCCGGGCAGGACTCAAGGAGGAGGTACCCACCTAGGTCCTCCGCAGCCCGACGGGCCCGGGCGATGGGCTCTAGAGACCCCCCGTGAGGGCGGAAGAAGAACCGGACCACTCCGGTCATGAGGTCAGCCAGGTAGAACCCGGGACCCCCGGGGAGCCCTGTGAGACCCTCGAGGTACTGGAGGAGAACCCCCGTCCTCACCCCCGCCCGGGCCACCACACCCCCTTCCTCGGGACCGCCGGGCCCGCCACAAGGTGCGCATAGAACCGCTTCTTTCGGAACCTCCTCGCCCTTGCCGAGGAGGGAAAGGGCGAAACCCCTCGCCTCTTCCACATCCCTGCCCGCCCCCTCTAGCAGAACCCAGAGGCAGGCCTCCCCGCCTCGCCCCCGCCCGCCCGCACCGCCACCCTCCCCCACCCTGGCCTCCAGAAGAACCGAAGAGACGCAGCCGGGGCCAAGGGCGAGCTTCCTTCCGGCCTCCGCCATTCTCTTCGCCTCACCCCGGAAGCGGAGACCCAGAGCGGCGGCTGCCCTCGGTTCCACCCGAAAGCTCAAGCGAGTGATGACGGCCATGGTACCGAGGGAGCCCACCAGGAACCTGTGGAGGTGGTAGCCGGTGGAGTACTTCACCACCCTCCTGCCCGAGCTCACCCTCTCCCCCCTTCCCGTCACGAAGGTGGCCGCGAGAAGCCTCTCCCTCGGGTGTCCGAACCTCCCCCACCTTGCCCCCACCCAGCCGGCAGCCACGAGACCGCCGAGGGAAGCCGCGGGGGAGGGGGGATCCAGGGGCAGGGTCTGCCTCCTAGAAGAGACCTCCTCCTCCACCTCCTCCCAGGCCGTTCCGGCCAGGACTGTTAAGGTGAGGTCCTCGGGGTCGTACTCCACCACCCCCCTGAGGCGGCTGGTGAGAAGGGCTGTCTCGTAGGGCTCCACGGGATCCCCGAGCCCCTGCAGGCACCCCGCTCCCCAGGCCACCACACCCCGGTAGGAGCGGACGACTTCCATGACTTCCCCTTCATCCTCCACCTCGAGAGCCCGGAGGGGGACCCGGCCGAGGAGTGGGAAACCCGAGGGATCCAGCTCCTTCACCCCTCCCCCGCGCTCGGCACGCCTGCCCCGCCAGGTACACCCAGCCCGAAGCGGGCCTCAAGGGGGTCCTCACGCGCCCCCCTTTTTCCCTCCGGGCAGGTGTAGAGGTAGTGACAGCTGCGGCAGCGGAGGGAAGGGCTGGGGGGGAAATCCCGAAAGGCGAAGGCCCTGGCAAGCCGCGCCAGGGTCCCGGAGACCCATTCCCTTGTCTCCTCAAGCACCTCGCCCGACCCCACCCTTGCCTCCTCCTCCACCACCCCCTCCGGCCTCACCCAGACGAACCTGGCCAGCAGGCTAGAGGGGGGCCTTCCGAAGACTTCCTTCACTCCCAAGAGGTAAAGGTCGAGCTGGCGGCGGGCGGGGTCGTCGGGATCCAAGCCCTCGCCCGTCTTGTAGTCCACCAGCTCCCAGAGGCCTCCCTCCCTCTCGAAGATCGCGTCCACCCTGCCCCTTATCGCCACCTCACCCACGGGCAGGACGAAGGCAACCTCCCTGGCCAGCGGGGGATGGGTGTGGAAGCGGGACGAGCGGAAAGCCTCCTGGAGTGCGGCTAGGGAGGGCACCCCAGGACTGGGTGGAACCTCCTCGCCCGGTTCGGCGGGACCGAACTCCTCCAGGACAAGCTGGCCAGCCTCCCCGTTCACCCAGGCGTGGAACTCCGCCCCGAGCCTTAGGAAGGCCGAGGAGGGGCGGGGAACGTGAAGCACGTGCCCGTAGTGGAACCGTCGGGGGCAGCGGGCATACTCGAGGATCGCGGTCACACTCAAGCTCGGTGGTAGGAGAGGGCGGGGGCTCCTTACCCCCGGAGCCCTGGCGAGGAACTCCTCGAGGGCCACCGTGTACGCTTCCCCCTGCCCCGCCGGTGGAGGGCTACCCCTCCCCTCCCGGGCCCTCTCCACCTCCCCCGCAAGACCTCCGGCTCCGAAGAGCGGATCCGCCTCCTCCGCCCGGGCCCAGGGTTCCTTCCGCTCCTCCAGCAGAAGGCGGAGAGGGTTCTCCGCTGGTTTCTCCGCTTCGAAGAGGACCTTCGCGCCGGCGCGGGCGGCGGTCTGGTAGAAGCGGGACGGGCAGAGGGGTTCCCTCAGCGGCACCAGGCTGGAACCCAGGTACCACCAGGCCCCCGAGAGGACGAGCCTCCTCTTCGCCCTAGTGCAGGCGACGTAGAAGAGCCGAGTCTCGTCCTCGAGGTTCTCCCTTTCCCGGAACTCCTTCCTCGCCTTTAGAGCACCCCTATCACCCCTCCGGACCTCGGGAGGAAGTTCCAGATCGGTTCGGAGTTCCCATGGGAGGACCTCTGGCCTCTGGCTCGGGTCGGGTTCGGCCTTGAGGTCCGGGAAGAGGCTGGAACTGGGACGTCCTCCTTCTGCCTCAGCAAGACCCGGTATGAAGACCACCTCCCACTCGAGGCCCTTGGCCTGGTGGACGGTGAGAAGCTGCACCGCGTCCCCCTTCTCCGGCACGGGCTCATCCAGCTCCTCGCCCGCCTCCTCCACGGCATCCAGGTAAGCGAGGAAGGCAACGAGATCCCCGTCTCCCCCCGGGGGGGCGAAGGACTCCGCCCACTCCAGAAAAGAGTTGAGGTTCCTCTGGATGGATCTGGCCCGAGCCCCCCCGCGAACCTCGGCCTCCCGGAGCAGCCCCGTCTCGGCTATGACGGCCCGCGCCAACTCTCCCGGGGGCAGATGGACCCTGGCCCGAAGCTTCGAGAGCTCCTCGCGGAAGAGGAGGAGGCGCCTCCTCCCCTGCTCCGATAACCCCTCCACCTCCTCTAAAGCCTCGAGGACCTCCGTTAGAACCACGGGGAAGCCGTCCTCCCCGTTCCCTGCAAACCTCCTCGACATGCGTCTTCCCGCCCTTGCCAGAGCAGCGAGATCAGACGGGCCGAGCCTCCAACGCGGGCCGAGAAGCAGTCGGGCGAGGGCCGCGTTCTCCTCGGGCCTACCCAGCACCTTGAGGTACGAGACCACCTCCACCACCTCGGGCAGCTGGAGGAGCCCCCCGATGCCCACCACGTCCACGGGGATGCCTTGAGCTTCCAGAGCCTTCCTTAAGGGCCCGAGGAGCCTCTTTTTTCGAACCAACACTGCCATCTCCCCAAGGGGTATCTCTTCCGCCCACTCCCGCGCGAGCCTCGCCACCTGCCTGGCCTCTTCAAGCTGGTCAGCCGCGAAAAAGGCCAGAACATCCCCTTCCCCCTTCTCGGGATGGGGGCGGAGCCTCGAGGTGTCCGGGAGTCCGAGGTTCCCGCGGCGGGAGCGGGTGGGAAGGCCCTCGGCGACCCTCGCGGCGAGGGAGAGAATGGCCCGGCCCGACCGGTAATTGGTGGTGAGGGGATAGACGGATGCGGGGCTTCCGTCCGAGCGCGGGAAGTCCTGGGGGAAGCGGAGGATATTGGCGAGGCTCGCCCCCCTCCAGCGGTAGATGGACTGATTCGGGTCGCCCACGGCAGTGATGGAGCTCCCCGGCCCCCAGATCCTCCTGAGGAGCCTGGCCTGGGCCACGTTGGTGTCCTGGTACTCGTCAAGGAGGAGGTGAGGGTGGCGGCTCCTCACCCTCTCCCTCACCTCCTCTAGCTCTGCCAGCCGATAGGCGAGGGAAACCTGGTCCGCGAAGTCCACGACCCCCGCCTTCTCCTTCTTCTCCTGGAACATCTGGACCGCCCGGGCCAGCTCCATCCGGGCCAGCTCTGTCCTGCCGCTCTCCCCCGCACCACCGGCCATCCTCCCCCTGGCCAGAAGAACCTCGGGCTCCAGAAGGTAGTTGGCCAGGGCCTCCGCCATGGCGAGCACCTTCCTCACGGTGGATGGGGCGGTTCTGGCGTCTAGATGCTCAAAGTCCATCTCGTCCAGGACCTCCAGGGCCATCTGCCAACGTCCGGCCTCCGAGAGAACCACCGGATCCTCGGGCAGCCCCAGGTGAAGCCCGAACTCCCGCACCAGCTCAAGAGCGAAAGCGTGGTAGGTGAGGACCGTGGGTTCCCCCTCCGGGGGCCCCTCCTCCTCAGCCAGGCACCTCAGGCACTCGCCGATCCTCTCCTCGAGCTCTACGGCGGCCTTGTTGGTGAAGGTGAGGCAGAGGAGTTGCGAAGGCCTGGCGGCGCCCGAGGCGATGAGGTAGGCGGCGCGGGCGGCCATCACCGCAGTCTTACCGGTTCCCGCACCCGCGAGCACCAGCACCGGCTCGGCGGGAGCCATGACTGCCGCCCTCTGTTCCTCGGTGGGCTCGTGGCCCCCGAAGGCCCTTTGCACCGCCTTCCAGAGCCAGGGCCGGCCGGTCACCCCTTTACCCCCTCCCGTCGGCCTGCATGAACTCCTCCCCCTCGGGCTGGACGGGACAGAGGACCCTGAAACGGCAGAGCCAGCAGCGGTCGTGGGGGCTCGGAGGGAAGGCGTTACTGGCGACACCCTCGAGGAGCCTCGCCACCCTGGCCTCGAGCTCCCCCCACTGCCTCCGGAGGACAGGCCTTCTCCCCTTCTCGGGCTGGTAGTCGTTCCAGGTCGCCCTCTGGCCCCTCCGCTCTTTCCCTGCCACCTTGAGGGGGAAGCGGAGGGCCACCTCCTTGGGGGTTCCGAACCGCTTCAGGCCGGGGTCCTTAAGAAGGGCAAGAGCGTATATATCAAGCTGGAGGCAGAGCTCATCGGAGGGGTCCTCCCAGAGGGAACTCTTGTAGTCCACCACCCGGCACCCCCCCTCAACCTCCTCGATCCTGTCGATCCTCCCCACCACCCGCGCCGGCCCGAGATCGAAGGCGAAGGGGACCTCCACTCCAAGAAGCCTGGTCCCGGCCTTCTCCTCCATCTCCAGGAAAACCCTGAGGAACTCCCGGGCCTCCCTCCGCCTGGCGTGAGCCACTGCTCGGTTGGGGAAGAGGTCATCGGGAAGGCCGGCCAGCATTTCTTCCAGCCTCTCGTAGGCAGCGCCCTTGGAAAGGCCCCTCCTCTGCACCTCGGCTATGACCTCATGGAGGAGGGCCCCGAGGCGCATCTGGAAGCTGGCCTCGGGATCCAGGTCCAGCTCGGACTGGTACACATAAGAGAGGGGACAGCGGCTGAAGGGGGCGAGACGGCTGAAAGAGGTCTGGAAGGGTGGTTTCACCACAGGCTCGAGAGTGCTCCACGGCCTCCCGCCCCACCAGAGGGTGGTCGGAACGTCCATCCTGGCCAGGGCATGAGCCGCCGCGAGGCGCCGTGCGGCGGGCTCCCGGGGATCCCCCGCAACCCCGCGAAGCTCTGCCTCATAGGCGAGATGGCCGCTTCCCGCCTCTTCCTCGGAGCCCTCTCCCGATACCTCTTCGGCCACGACCCCTTCGAGGAAGCGGGAGATCCTGAGAGCCCCCCTCGTGGCGTGGGAGCGATAGGCAGTGAAGACCACCTCCCGCCTCGCCCTGGAGGCCGCGATGTAGAGTAGCCGCTCTTCTCTTTCGAGGAAGGCCCTCCTCCTCCCCTCCTCCGTCCCCGGATCGAGCAGGAGGACTTCCGGCTCGAAGGGAGGGGTGACCCCCGTCCCAGGAGGCGGCCAGATCCTCTCCACCAGCCCGGCCACGACGACCACCTCGAACTCGAGCCCCTTGGCCTGAAAGGGGGTGAGGACCCTCACCCCCACCGCAGCGGGGCTCTCCTCTTCCCTAGCCTCACCATCCCGAACAGCGTCGAGGAAGGAAGAGAGGTCCCCGCCGCCCCTCGGCCTCCGATCCTGGAACCTGCGGGCATAGGCAAACAGGCGGGCCACCCCGATGGCTTCAGCCACAGCCCAGGCCTCCCCGCGCTCCGCTGCGGAGAGAACCCGCTCCGGTCCCACCGTCCGCTTCCAGATCCGGTAAAGCCCATCCTCCGCGGGGAGCGCCAGAGCCACCCTCGCCTCTTCGAGAAGCTCGCGGATTTCTGCAAAAGGCCTTGGAAGAGGTGGCTCTGGGCCATCCCCGCCCCCACCCGGTTCCACCCCGTCTCGCGAGGACCCAGCCCGGATCTGCCTCAGGGCCGCCCTCACCTCCTCCATCCCGAAGCCCAGAGCCGGCGCGAGGCTCCTGGCCACCACCTCCGGGCTCGCCCCGTCCCTGGCCGCCCTGGCGACCTTCACAAGGAGCTCCCCCCAGCCCCCCCTCACAATCGGCCCGGAGGGACCCGGAAGCACCGGCACAGAGGCCGCAGCCAGCGCCGACTGAATCCGCTCCGCCTCCTCCTGCTCCCTGCAGATGACCGCCATCTCCTCCCAAGGAACCCCTTGGGCGGCCCTCGCCTTTAGAAACCTAGCCACCCACGCAGCCTCCTCCCCCGGATGGCCGAAGACCATCGCCCGGCAGAGGCCAGCCCCTCCTTCGTCCACCCGAGGGGGCCCGGGAGCTCCCCCAGGCCTCTTCCACGCACCGGCCCTGGAGCCGCCTCGCCCGAGGGCTACCCTGTCAAGGCGAGCGCCGAGGGCCACTTCCAGGCCCTCCAGTCCCTCCCTGGGAGAGAGGAAGACCCCCGTTGCCGCAGCGGGATCCCCCGAAGCCACCACGAGGCCCCCCCTTGCCAGTGCCTCCAACAGGGCCACCTTGGCCGGGGAGAGATCCTCCGCCTCATCCACGAGAATGAGCCGGCCAGCCCACGGGTTCTCCCTCCCGAGAAGCGCCAGGACCTCGCGGAACACCCCGGCCGAGTCCACCGCCCCCTCCTCCTCAAGCACCCCCAGGTACTCGCGGAAGAGGGCCGCCAGGTCCACCCAGTCCTGCCTCCCCCTGACCCGCCCCAGTTCTTCGAGGGCAGCCGGATCGAGGAGCCCCTCCTCTGCCCTGAGGAGGAAGTCCCCAAGCCGCCTAGCAAGACCGTCGGTGGGCGAGTACTGCCGCAGGAACCCCCACTCCCTCTTCGAGGAACGGAAGACCTCCAGCACCTTCCTTCTCTGCTCCGCCGAGGTGAGGAGCCTCTTCCCCTGCCTCCCGAGGGTTCTTAGACAGAACTGCTCCCAGCTGAGGCAGGGGAACTCGCGAAGGCCCCTGCCGGCCACGCGCATGACCCGGAGGAGAAACCGCCTCGCCGCCGGACGGCTGGGAAGGAGAGCCACAAGGGGCGGCTCCGAGAGACCGGCGGAAGAGCGGGATGCGAACCAAGCAGCGGTTCTTGCCAGGATCTCCGTCTTCCCCGTCCCGGCAGCCCCGAGCAGAAGGACGTGCCTGGCGCGGGAGACGGCCTCCCTCACGGCCTCCGCCGCCGCAGCAAGGGCCCCCTCTCCCTCGAGCTCTCCGAGCATTTCGTGGCAAAGGTTAGCAGGAGGCTACGACACCGAATCCCACTTGGGGCCGAGGACGCAAGCTGGCTAGCCCCCGGGCTCACCCGCCCGAACTCCCTCGGCCCTCGCCTTCAGGGCCATAACGGAGGAAGCCAGCAGGGGACTCCAGAGTCTCAGGGCGGCCGCGACCAAAATGGAGGCGGGGAGCCGAAGGTACCCGGGCAGGGCAGGCCTCACCTCCTCATTCCAGCTAAGGGAGGTGCCGTAGGCTGTAGCCTCGGTTAGAATCCGGGCCTCCCCCTCGAGGATGGGGCCGCGGCGCTCCAGGACGAGCCGGGATGGCGGGGCCCACTCCACCACTTCCAGGTCGTCCAAGAGGGGAAAGCCGAAGACGCGATGGAGCCTCCGGAGCCTCACACCGACCCCTTCCCGCTCCCTGCTCAACACCTCCACGTGGCGGACCCCCTTCATCCAGCTGGGGTACCCCTCCCAATCGGTCAGGACCCGCCAGCAGGCCTCCTGACCGGCCTCCACATGCGTTCTAACCGCCAAACCTGCCACGACGGGCCTAAACCTCCCCCCCGAATCTTCCGAGGGTGCGGGCGAGGGCTCCCACCCCCCTTCTGTGGTCCCTCACGCCGAACAGGGTGAGAACCGCCAGGCCAATGTACACCCAGGCGATGACCATCCTCACCTGAGGCACGGGCATGAGGAACTGGGAAGTGAAGAGGAAGGCCAAGAGGCCAGCTTCGAGAACGCCCAGGCGAAGGTCGGAGATGAGGACGAGACCGAGGGCAGACTGGGCGGCGGTGAGGAAAACCTCCTCCACCTGGACCGCATCCAGGGGCAGGGGGTGGAGCCTTCCAGCCGAGAGGTTGAAGGCCACGGGCAGGGCACCTATGAGCAGGGTCCACTGGTTCAGCTTGGAGGAAACGAGGCTGCCCAAGGAGGCCTCAGGTAGCCCCTTCCACGCGAAGATGCCAGCCACCACGAGCTCCGGCGCCTCCGAGGCCAGAGGAGCGACCCACTGGATCATCACGAACTCCCCGACCCCGAGCCTCTCCCCTATCTGCCTCAGGGACTCGGCAAAGGGTTCGGAGGCGGCGAGGATGGCGCCGCCCGCGCTGGCAAAGGCCAGAAGGACGAAGGCGAGCCTGGCCCGCCCGGGTAGGCCTGCCAGGACCCCGGGGGTTCCCTCCAGCTTCACCTCGACCCTCCTCGCCCTGGCAGCCCTCCACACATAGGCCAGGTAAATGAGGCCGAGCACGAGGGTGTCATACAGGGCTATCCCCCTTTTAAAGGGGAGGAGGAAGGAGTAGACGGTGGCCAGGGCGAGGAAGGAGAGCTCCAGCCGGAACCCCGGCTCCAGGGTCACCTCCTGCTTCCTAGCCCTTCGCACGTAGATGAAACCCACCAGAGGCCAGAAGAGACCGAGGAGGAGCCGGTTCGCTCCGGTCATGTTGGCAGCCGCCAGGTGGGTATAGGCAGGGTCCCGCCCCGCCCTCCAGGCCAGGTAGATGTCGACAGCATACTCGGGCAGGACCGCCACCAGAGCAAGCGCAGCGATGGCGAAGGCCCTCGGCACGTGCAGCTGGGCAACTTCGGCGCCGACGGAAAGAAGGTAAGCGGCCCCCACAACGGCGAGCCCGGCGAGGATCGCCGTGATATACGGGCTCTTCGGGACGCCCGTCCCTAGCCGGATCCACATCCAACCAAGAGCAAAAAGGGAAGCCCCCCCCACCAGAAGGGCAGCTCTCGCGATCTTCAAGGTCTCCGGCCTGTTCACGCTGCGGTCACCTTGGCTGGGACCTCCAGGAGGACCTCGCAGGGAGCATGCTCTATCACGTACCTCACAGTCCTCCCGAAGATCTCGGGGGAGTCCCTCTTGGCCCCGAGGAGGATGAGGCTGGACTTGTCCCGGACTGCCAGCTCCACGATGGTCTTCCCCGCCCAGCGCGACTTAAGCACCCGAGTGTAGAGCTCCACGCCGTGCCCCTTGGCTATCTCCTTCGCCTCGGAAAGGGCCTTCTCCGCCTTGGCCCGCTCCTCTGGCAGGTCAGCGTCGGGCGGGACCGTGAGGGGCAGCTCGATGACGTAAACGGCGCTCACATCGGCTCTGGTCTCCTTGGCGAGAAGGCAGGCGAACTCCACCAGCCGCCGCGTGAAGGGGGTTCCGAGGGAGGGAACGAGTATGTTGTTAATCCTTACCCTGGCAATCTCCTCCTCGGGCGGGAGCTCCTCCTGCCTCGGGACCCTGAACATCCAGACCAGCGTCCCTCCGAGGCTTGCCGCGAAGGCCGCTCCCAGCAGGAGCCCCCAGGGCGTGATGATCACCTCGGCCATCTCCTCACCTACCCCTAAGGGCCCTCCAGGCCTCCCGGAACCGCACCAGGGCCAGAACAAGCATGGCAGCTCCGATGGCCGCGTAATGAAGACCCCTTCCCTCGAGCACCGCCCTCACCAGAATAACCACGCCCAGCACGGCCAGAAGAACGTCCACCGTGAGGATGTATCTCTCCCGGAAGCCAACCTTCGGTCCCATGCCCAAGCGCCCACCCTTAAAAGACGGTGTCCTAGAGCCTCGCCTCGGGGGCCCTCTTCCTCTCCCTCCTCTCCATGGCCCTCAAGTACTCCTCGAGGACCTCCCTCTCCTGGGCGTCGGCAAGGACCTTCACCTGCTCTTGCTCCCAGTCCCTGGGCAGGGTCCTGAAGACCGGGTAGCCGTTCCTCTTTCTGAACCAAGCGTAGATGAGGGCGCCGAGAACGAGCCAGGCGGGCCCCGCGACCCTGCCTATCGCGTGGGTCAGGACCACCATGAAGAAGATGCTGGAGACCCCGAGCATCCCGAGGATCCCGAGGACGGGGAAGTCCACCACCTCCCCCCGCCACCGGATCCTGAGGTTACCGGGCACCCTGAAAGGCCTCGGAGTGTACGGGTCCTTAAACCTGAGGACAATGAGGGAGCTGAAGACCAGGATGTATCCGGCGGTCGCCCCGAAGGCATACATGTTGCCCAGGGTGTGCAGGGCGTTCTCGGAGAGACCAGCCAGGAAGAGCCAGGCCAGCCCCACCCCCCCGAAGACCCAGATGGTGCGGGAGGGCGTCCGGTAGACGGGGTGAACGTGGGCAAACCAGGCTGGCATGAGCCTGAAGGTCGCCATGGACCACGAGATGCGGCTCGAGCCCATGACCCCGGTGTTGGCGGAGATGAAAAGGAGGGTGGCCCCGAGGAGGGCAGCAAAGGGTCCGGCGATGATACCGAGAAAGGGGATGAGCCTCGCGAGGAAAGCAACCGGGTCCTCCTGCCTCGCGGCTATCTGGTCCCAGGTGGTGACCCCCAAGCCCATGGTAGAGAAGGCGAGGGCATATATGAGAACGGTTATGATGAGCGCTTTAGAGGTCCTCGGCACCACGCTGGCAGGCCTCACCGTCTCCTCTGCCGCCTGGGATATGGACTCGAGCCCCACGAAGGAGATGATGGCCAGGGTGGACCCGAGCATGAACTCGAAGCCAGAGGGGCGGCTCCCCGCCAGGGTCCCCGTGACCTGACTCACGAAGAGGTCCGGCTTGAAGGCGAAGAGGAAGCCGAAAAGGCAGATGGCCGACTCGTTCATCATGTCCAGAGCCCCGAGGACCTCGTTCACGCGGGAGGATTCCCTGATTCCCCTGACGTTCAGGACGAGCAGGACGAGAACGATGACGGCGCCCGTGAGGATGAGCCAGGGCTGATCCACCGGGAAGTGCACCTTCTCCTTGAGGACGGGGAAGAAGTAGCTCGCGTAGCCCGCGGAGGCGAGGGCGAAGAGAGCCACGTCCAGGGTGAAGTCCAGGAGCAGGGCCCACCCCGCTATGAAACCCGCGAAATCACCGAGGCCCCGGAGGGTGTAGTACTGCCCTCCTCCCGCCACGGGGTAGGCGGCTGCGAGCTCGGTATAGGCCAGACCTATGAGCACGTAGACGCTTCCGGCGAGGGCAAAGGCAAGGGGGGTGAGGCCCTTGCCATATGCCATCACCAGCCCCAGAGCGACGTAGATATCGGCTCCGACGTCCGCGTACCCCCAGGTAAAGGACCCCCAGGTTCCTATGGCCCGGCGTAGGGAGACCCCAGTCTCGACCCGATGAACGGCCTCCTGGCTGCGGGCGTTTCCCTCGCCTTCTCCGGCCCTCACCGCCTGCTCCGTCTCTCGCCCCGGCCTTGCACGGCGGGTGATTCTACGACTCGCCATGGAGGTTCGCACGGCACTGGCTCGGCTTCGCGGGGCCAGCGACAAAGGGCAGTCCGAGACTTAACTCGAGGACCCCACCCTTGAGCCCGACGGGCCGGAGCCGGCCACCGCGTCGGCGAGGCCCTTCAGGATCCTCGCGGTGGCCCCCCAGACCAGGTTGCTGGCAGCGAAGAAAGTGTAAGTGCTGATGCCGAGGACCTCCCCGGGCAAGAAAGCCTCCGGCCGCAGGACTTCCTCGAGGGGAACCTCAAGAACCTCATCCACCTCCGCTTCGTTCGGCCTGAAACTCGGGTCCTCCACCACCGCCACGACAGGTACCATTCTCACCCCCGTCACCATGGTGGAGGTGGCAGGTAGGCCACCAAGAACCCGCACCTCCCCCTCAAGGCCCAGCTCCTCTCTGGCTTCCCTCACGGCAGTGACAGCGAGGTCCATATCTTCCGGATGCCGCATCCCCCCCGGAAAGGAGACCTCTCCCGGGTGCCTTCCCAGGTTCCGCGAGCGCCTCGTCAGGACGAGATAGGGAAGCCCTCCTCGAAGGGCCACGAGGACGAGGACCCCGGCTTCCTCCCCACCTATCGGAGGCTCCACTGGCCCCACCACCTTAAGCAATCGGGCGAGGGCCGGATGGATCTCTCTCCCTTTCCGAGGCCCGGGCACTGACTCTTGGGACACGAAAGCAGTCTAGGACGCCGCGGCCGGGAGGGGACGCGGGACTCCTGGAAGCCCTCGCCTATAATGCGAGCCTCGGGTGAGCGGAGTAACTCTTGCAGCCATAACTGAGGGAGGTCCTGCCTTTATAGCGCTGGGAGCCCTTGTCCTCACCTTCTTTGTTGTCCTTTACACCGTCCTCAGCCGGTAGGGGCCTTCAGTGAAGAATGAGGTCGAGCTCCCAGTCGAAGCCCTCTTCGTCTGACTCGCCGGGTTGCCTCGGATGGCCGGGACGGACGGACTCTTCCCCCGCTCCCTCTCGGCCTTCCCCGGAGGCGGGCAGCCTTGGATCCGCTTCCACCTCGCGCCTCACCGCTGGGCAAGGCTCCTCGGTGCTACCCTCGCTCGGCCTAGGTGAGGACCCCACCTGCCTCATGGCCGCAAGAATACAACGGCCCCAGAGTCCCGGACCCTACCTCACGAGAGGATACGCGGGGTCCTATCAGCCCAGGGTCTTGCCTCCTCGAGCTGGGATGCAACCCTTATAAGCAGGTCCTCCCGCCCGTACGCAGCCACCAGCTGCACCCCGATGGGAAGGCCCTCCCGGTTCCACCAGAGAGGGAGGGAGATGGCGGGCTGACCCGTCACGTTCACCCATGGGGTGAAGGGAACCAGCGATGCCCCTCTCATTAGGGCCTGGAGGGGGTTTTCTGGATCGGGGGCGAGCTCCCCCAAAAGAGGCGGCGGCTCGGCTATGGTGGGAGTCAAGAGGAGGTCGAACCCGTCCCACCACGCCGCCACCTTCCTGGTGTTCCCGGCCAGCCAGGCCAGGGAGGTGTACACGTCCAGGGCCGAGTAACCCCTCCCCATCTCGGCCAGGGCCCAGGTGAGGGGCTCCACATCCTCCGGGCCGATCCTCCTGCCCGTCCGCTCTTCCCAGTACCGCAGGTTCCCTGCCACCCCCACCGCCCAGAGGGTGATGAAGTGGCCGGCATACTCGGGATCCTCCAGGGCTCGTGGCCAGGCCTCCTCCACATGATGCCCGAGATCCTCGAGGAGCTCCGCGGCCGACCCCAGAGCTTGAGCGCAGTCGGGGTGGACCTCGCCCAGCCCGCCGGGGGCCGAGCGCATCACCCCCACCCTGAGCCTGCCCGGCTCGGCTCCCACCTCCTCCCTGTAGGGCCTCGCAGGCGGCGGCGCCGGTGAGGGATCCCCGGGCATCGGCCCAGCCACCGCATCCAGGATGGCAGCGGTATCCCTCACGCTCCGGGCGAGCACGTGCTCGACCACGAGTCCTCCGGGGAGCTCAGGGTAGTCGGGCCCGAGAGAGGTCCGCCCGCGCGTCGGCTTAAGCCCCACGAGCCCGCACATGCTCGCCGGGATCCGTATGGACCCACCACCGTCGTTGCCGTGGGCCACGGGAACCATCCGTGAGGCCACCGCCGCCGCCGACCCGCCGCTCGAGCCACCCGGGGTACGGGAGGTATCCCAGGGGTTCCTGGTGGGTCCGAAGGCAGCGGGCTCCGTGGTGGGTACTATGCCCAGCTCCGGCGTGTTCGTCTTCCCCAGGAAGACGAACCCCGCCCGGCGGAACCTGGCAGCCAGGAAGGTGTCCTCCGCCTCCCTCCACCCAAGGGCCTTGAGAAAGCCCATCCCCTCGAAGAAGGGGTCACCAGCGGTGTGGCAGACGAGATCCTTGAGAAGAAAGGGGACCCCTCGAAAGGGCCCCCTCGGGAGTTCCGGAGAGGAGGCCTCCGCCAGAGCTTTCTCGAACCGCGTATAGATGACGGCGTTAAGGATGGGGTTGAGGGACTCTATCCTCCTTATGGCCGCCTCGACGAGTTCGGAGGGCTTCACCTGGCCGGCGCGAACCAGCTCGGCCTGGGCGGTGGCATCTAGGTGGGCCAGCTCGTCCCACACGGGGTGAGGCTACCCGGGCAGTCCTCTCCGGTCAAGGTCGCCCCCGAGCCCCGGCAGGCCGTGAGAAGGACCCCTGGCACCGGGCTCGGCCTTATACTCTGCCCATGGACGGGTCCGGCGAGGTCAGAGGCGAGCTGGGAGTGGGGCGTGGGAGCGGACCCGGAAGGCCGATGGGCGGTGGCCGCCGGGAGTGGGGTGCGTCCCGGGTAGACGGAAGGAGGTTGGTTTGACCCGGGAGAACACCCAGTGGAAGGACCTCTACCGGGAGGTCGTGACGGCGGGACTCTGCACGGGATGCGCTGCCTGCGTGATGGTCTGCCCCAGGGACGTTCTCCGCTACGACCACACCGATTCTTACAAGCCGTACAACATAGATCCCGAGACCCCGGCCGACGACTGCATCCACGGCCAGAGGGGCTGCGACATTTGCACCCGCGCCTGCCCCCGCTTTAGAGCCTGGGAGATGGAGGCGGACACAGCCCTCTTCGGCAGACCCAGGGATCCCCGTGAGGTCTTCGGCGTCTACCGCAGGCTCCTTCTGGCCAGGGCCACCGACCCCGAGGTGCTCGCGGTGGCCCAGGACGGAGGCCTGGTCTCAGCACTGCTCCTCTTCGGCCTGGAGACCGGCAGGATAGAGGGAGCCCTCACCTCCCGCCTCTCTAGCGAGAGAATATGGGACGCCGAGCCCTTCCTCGCCACCACCAGGGAAGAGGTTCTCGCCGCCGCAGGTTCCAGGTACACCTACTCCGCCAACCCCCTGGCCGCCCTGGAGGCCGAGGAGAGGGGGGTGAAGCGCCTCGCCCTGGTGGGCATGGGCTGCCAGGCCTCGATCAACGGCACCCTCTCCGCGAGGAATGTGGCGAGGTGGAGGAAGAGAATAGTCCTCACCCTCGGGCTGCTCTGCTCCAAGAGCTTTACCTACGACCTCATGACCAAGAAGATCCAGGAGGAGATGGGGATTCCCTTGGAGGACGTGGCCAAGGTGAACATCAAGGGGAAGTTCATACTCTGGCGTCGCTCCTCGGGAAACCGGGTGGACATACCCCTCAAGGCCTGCTACCCGTACACGCGGGAGGGGTGCAACAGCTGCCCTGACTTCTCCGCGGAGCATGCGGACATCTCCGCCGGAGGCCTCGGCCATTCCGACGGGTGGACCGTGACCATCGTGAGAACCGAGAACGGGGAGGAGTGGATACGGGCTGCTTCCGAGGCGGGCTACCTGGAGCTAAGGCCGGGGGAGGAGGACCCCCACGCCTGGGAGATGGTGGCCAAACTCGCGGCCAAGCAGCGGGAGCGCTGGCCCGTCAAGGAGGGAGAGGCATCCCGGCCTGGGCTCGCGTCGTCCCAGGGAGGCTAGAGATGGGAGAAAGGGATGGAGAAGTCCTATCACCAGCTCTCAGCCGGTAGGGTCGCTCTCGTCGATGAGGGAGAGGGGGAGCCCCTCCTCCTCCTTCACGGCATACCCACTTCTTCTTTCCTCTGGAGGAAGGTGGTTCCCCTCCTCTCCCGGTACCACAGGGTCCTCGCCCCGGACCTCCTAGGCTATGGCGACTCGGAGAAGCCCGCCGGGGCGGACCTTGGGGTGAGGGCTCAAGCGAGGTACGTCGCGGAGCTCCTGGAGAAGCTCGGCTGGGAGAGGGGGACAGTGGTCGGGCACGACATCGGGGGAGGGGTAGCACAGGTTCTCGCCGCCGAGAACCCCGAGATGGTCCGGGCCCTGGTGCTGGTGGACTCCATAGCCTACGACTCCTGGCCCGTGCCAGAGATAGAGAGACTGAAGGAGCCAGTCTGGGACGAGATCTTCAAGACCCTGGATCTGTCCCGGGGGTTCAGGAAAGCCCTCGAGAGGGGACTCGTCAGGGTCGCCGTGGACGACGAGCTCGTCGAGGCTTATGTCCGCCCCTTCGCCGGGGAAGGGCGCTTCGCCTACCTGAGGGCCGCCCGAGCCTTGAGGACCGAGGACCTCCTCGACCTCATGCCCCGGGTGGAGGCCCTCTCCATACCCACGCTACTTCTCTGGGGCGAGAGGGACGAGTTCCAGAAGGTGGAGTACGCCAGGCGCCTCGAGGCGGCGATGCCCAAGGCGAAGCTCCGGGCGATCCCCGAGGCCGGCCATTTCCTCCCCGAGGACGCCCCCGAGGACGTCGCCTCGGCCATCCGCGAGTTCCTTCAGGAGGAGAGCGCTGGAACCTAGGGATTACAGGGCCGCTGGCGTGGACCAGGCCCTAGAAGACGAGGTCATGGCCGGGTTCCTGGCCACGATCCTTCCCACATGCAACCTGTCGCACCTGCCCGTCCTCATCGGCCCCGAGAGGAAGCACTTCGCAGCCCTGCTGGATGCCGGGAGGGGGCTTGGCCTGGCCCTCTCCGCCGACGGCGTCGGGACAAAGCTCCTGGTGGCTGCGGCCACAGGGAGGTACAGGGAGGTGGGCCAGGACCTGGTAGCCATGAACGTGAACGACGTCCTCTGTCTAGGGGCGAGACCCGTCGCCCTCCTAGACTACGTGGCCCTGCAGCGGGTTCGGAAGGACCTCCTCCTCGGCCTCGCGGAAGGTCTGCGCATAGGGGCAGAAGAGGCGGGGGTGGCAGTGGTCGGGGGCGAGGTTGCCCAGGTTCCCGAGGTCCTGGCCGGGCAGGGTGAGGGGTTCGAGCTCGCCGGGGCCTGCCTCGGAGTGGTCCCCCTGGACCGCGTGGTGGATGGATCCCGCCTGCGTCCCGGAGACACCGTCATCGGGCTGACCAGCTCTGGCCTGCACGCCAACGGTTTCACCCTGGCGAGAAAGGTTCTAAGGGAGGCCGGCCTTTCCCTGGAGGACCGCCCCCCGCCCCTGGGGGAGACCCTCGCCGAGGCCCTGCTCCGGCCGACCCGCATCTACGTTCGGGGGGTTCTGGCCCTCCTGGAGGAGGTGGAAGTTCACGGCCTCGCTCACATCACGGGCGGAGGCCTCCTCAACCTCCTCCGGCTGAACCCGAGCGTCGGGTATGTCCTGGACGCCCTGCCCGAGCCTCCGGCCATCTTCCAACTCCTGGCCGAGGTGGGCCGGATCCCTCCCGAGGAGATGTACTCCGTCTTCAACATGGGGATCGGTTTCTGCGCCGTGGTCCCCCCCGAGCACACCGACCGAGCCCTGAGGGTGCTGGGGGAGGCCGGGGAAGAAGCCATACCCCTAGGATCTGTCACCGTCGAGGCGGCGACCCTTCGCCTTCCCACCCGCGGCCTGGTGGGCCGGGGAGAGGCGTTCCTCAGACTGCGCTAGCCTGGCCCCGGGGACCCAAACCGGTAGGGTCTCCACTACCCCAAGTTGCGCGCCCTGCAGGCGCCGCCCGGCAGATCTTGAAGAAACTCACTCCGCCTTCTGCCAGGAGGCCACCCTAGGGTGGTCGTGATCGACCGGGCCGAGCTTTGCAGCTCCCCCTGGCGAGCCGAGTTCGGAGAAAAACTCGGCATTGATGGCCTTGAACTCCTTCCACTGATCGGGGAGGTCATCCTCGTAGAAGATGGCCTCCACCGGGCAGACCGGCTCACAGGCCCCGCAGTCCACACACTCGTCGGGGTGGATGTAAAGCATTCTCGGCCCCTCGTAGATGCAGTCCACGGGGCACTCCTCGACACAGGCCTTGTCCTTCACGTCTATGCAGGGTTCAGCAATGATGTACGCCATCTTCCCTCCACTCGCCGCCTACGCTTCCGCGCGGCACCAGATACCACCATTCCCGCACGGAGTCAATTCCATCTCCCCCAAGCCGGGTGGCCCTCCCGGATACCGCAAGAAAGCTGCAAGAAACGAGAGGAGTTACCATTCAGGCGTGGCCCAGGTCCTCACCATCATCTCAGCGGACGGAACCCCCCTGGAGGCTAGAGCGAGACCGGGCCGGCCCGAAAGGGGGGCTCTCCTTCTCCATCCGCACCCGGCCTTCGGGGGGTCCATGGACGTGGAGCTCCTCCTTGTCCTCGAGGACGCCCTCTCGGAGCGCGGATTCACGTGCCTTCGCTTCAACTTCCGGGGTGTAGGGAGGAGCGGAGGAAGCCGGGAGGACGGCAGGGAGGTCGAGGACGCTCTGGCCGCCTCGGCCGCCCTGGCAGACCTGCTCCGCCCAGGAGCCTTCATGGCTTGGGTGGGGTGGTCCTTCGGTGCAGCCGTCGCGCTCGGGGCAGCGCTGCGGACAACCCCGCAAGCCCTCGCCCTCCTCTCCCTCCCCCTCACGGGGCTCCCGCAAGGTCTAGTACCTTCACCTCCGCCCGACCTCTCCGCCGTCCAGGGGTTCAAGCTCCTCCTCGCCGGCGACTCGGACCCCTGGGCCCCGCGGGAAGCCCTGGAGGACCTCCGCTCCCGCCTCCCTCCCCCCGCCGAGATCGTCCAGATACCCGGGGCCGACCACTTCTTCTTCGGTCGGGAGACGGAGGTGGCGCAGGCCGTCTCTGAAAAACTTGCTGCCATCGCCGAGAAGCGCACCAGATCCGCGGTTCCCCCGGAGTGGGTGGGAAAGCGGGTGAGCCTGCGTTTCCTCCTTCCCGAGGGAGGGGTATCGGAGGCCGTGGGAACCCTGACAAGCCACGAAGGTGCCCTCCTCACCCTTGAGACCCGTAAAGGGAGGATCGAGGTACCCATATCCTGCGTGACCCACGCCCGACCGCTGGACCCCGGCCGAGGCCACGGACCCGATGGGGCCGGGCCGTGAGGGACCCGGCAAGGGGGGGCCGTGCTGCGGCTCTTCGACACCCTGACGGGGGAGGTCCGGGAGATCCGGGCTCCGGGAGTGGTGAGGATGTACTCCTGCGGGCCGACAGTGTACCGCCGCGCCCACCTCGGCAACCTTCGCTCCTTCCTCCTGCCCGACTTGGTGAGGCGTGTTCTGGAGGCCCGGGGGGTGCAGGTGCGGGCAGTGATGAACATCACCGACATCGGCCACCTCGCCGACGAGATGTCTGAGACGGGTGAGGACAAGGTCCTGGCCGAGGCCAGGAGGAGGGGTGTGAGCCCATTGGAGCTGGCCGAGGAATTCACTCGCCTCTTCTTCGAGGACACCCTCGCCCTCGCGATCCTCCCCGCCCACCGCTACCCGAGAGCGAGCGAGCACATTTTCGAGATGATCTCCCTCATCCAGCGCTTGCTCGAGAGGGGACATGCGTACGTCGCGGGGGGAGCGGTCTTCTACGACGTCACCACCTTCCCAGCCTACGGGAAACTCTCGGGGAACACCCTGGAAAGGCTCCGCCCAGGCCACAGGAAGGAGGAGGTGGACTCCAGAAAGAGGCACCATTTCGATTTCGTCCTCTGGAAGGACGCGGGGCCGAGGAGGATCCTCTCATGGGAGAGCCCGTGGGGAAGGGGCTATCCTGGCTGGCACATCGAATGCTCCGCCATGAGCCTCGCTCATCTCGGGGACGAGATCGAGCTGCACACAGGAGGCCAGGACCTCATCTTCCCCCATCACGAAGACGAGATAGCCCAGTCCGAGGGGGTGGTGGGCAGGCAGGTGGTGAAGCACTGGGCCCACGGCGGTCACCTCCTGGCTGAAGGTCGGAGGATGTCAAAGAGCGCGGGGAACTACTACACCCTTGCGGAGGTGATGGAGAGGGGCCATGACCCCCTCTCCTTCCGCCTTCTCTCCCTCACGGCCAAGTACAGAAGCCCCCTGAACTTCACCTGGGACTCCCTGGAGCAGGCTTCCCACCGGCTCAAGCACTACCGGAGGCAGGTGGCGGCATGGTCCCAGCACCCCTCTCCAGCCCGCGGAGAGCTCGTGGCCGCGGCCTACAGGCGTTTCCTCGAGAGGCTCGAGAACGATCTCGACACCCCCGGGGCCCTGGCCGAACTGGACACGACCGCCGGCAGCTACGACCTTTCACCCTCCGAGAAGTTCCAGGTCTTCTCCCTCGCCGACAGGGTCCTCGGCCTCGACCTCGAGAGGGAGGCGAGGGAGGAGCTTCCGAAGGAAGCCCTCGCCCTCCTGGCCGAGAGGAATGAGGCCAGGAGGGCGAGGGATTACGCAAGAGCCGACGCCATCCGAGCGCGGCTTCTCTTGATGGGTATCGAAGTCGACGACACCCCCTGGGGCACAATCTGGAGGAGACGAAGGTAGCCAGGGGGCTATCGCCTAGACCCCGGTCACCCTGATGCCCGCCTCCGTCTTGTAGATCTTGTTCACCGTGAGGATGACCGCGGTGAGCGCCTCTATCCACCGGGAGTTCCTCAAGGGGCCGGCATCCACCCCGCGGGCTCCGGGAATCTTCGACGCCAAGTCTATCACCTGCCTCTTGGCCTCCTTGTGATCAGAGCAGACGAGGATGTCCGTATCCACCGGCTCCGAGAGCTCGAGGAGCCTCCGGGATGAGACGTTGTGAAAGGCGCCCACCACCTTGGCCTCGGGTAAGACCTCCTGGGCCTCCTCAGCGGCGGAGCCTGCGGGCACATGCAGCACATCTATCCGGCCCTTCTCAAAGCGGAGCGGGTTCACCGTGTCCACCACCAGCTTGGAACCGATCACGTCCCTGAGCGCCTCCAGGGTGGGTCGGTGGCCCTCAAAGGGGATGGTGACTATCACTATGTCGGCCTTGGCCGCTGCCTCGGCGTTGGACATGCCCAGGATCTTCCCGTCGGGCAGGATCTCCCTAAGCTCGCGGGCAACGCCCTCACCCCTCTCGGCGCTCCTGGAACCCACCAGGCACGTGTAGCCGAGGGCGGCATACCTAAGGGCCAGCCCCCTGCCCTCAGGACCCGTCCCCCCCAGGAACGCCAGGCTGGGAAGCTCTTCCGCCATCTTCACCTCCTGAACCTCGTGTTCCCGGCAGATCCGCTCGAAAGACCGGAGACCTGCGCGTGCATTCTCCACAAAACCCCCCTTTCCCGCCAGGGGAAAACGGGGGAGAGACGACCGGGCGTCCTTCACGCCGTATTCACACGGCCTTCAAACATCCTTCAGACCCGCCCGCCAGACTTCGGGGTCGTCCTGGTTGAAGGAACCTTAATTCGCGGAACAGGGGGCATCGGTGAGAAAAGGCGTTCTGCTCGGCGGGTTCCTGGCGCTGGTTGTAGCTGCGGGGTGCGCCCGAGGCCCCACCCCGACCACCGGGGCAGCCCCCGCCTCACCCACGGGGCCCGTGGAGGTGAAGGTAACCCTCACGGAGTTCAAGATCGAGGCCAGCCTCACCAGCTTCAAGGTCGGAGTACCCTACCGGTTCGTCGTCACCAACGCGGGCAAGGTTCCCCACGAGCTCATGATCATGCCCCCCGTCACCGGCGAGATGAAGGGCATGTCCATGGAGGAACTGGACAAGATGGCCCTGGCCATGATCAAGGAGGAAGATCTGCCCGCTGGCGCCACCAAGACCCTGGACTTCACCTTCACCACCCTGCCCACGGGATCCCTGGAGTTCGCCTGCCACGTCCCGGGCCACTACGAGGCCGGGATGCGGCTTCCCATAACCGTTCAGGGATAGACGCCGGTCGGGGATAGACGCGGGGTGCCGGCTCTCTCGGGCCGTACCGGGAGGCCGCCGGCTGGCCCCGTGGGGTGCGGACTCGTCACTCCCACCTCGGGCCGAGCGCGCCTCGGGCCTTTCGGGTAGCCCCCTCGCCAGCCCGAGAGAGGAAGAGGAGGAGGGCGGCGGCCAGTAGGAGGGCAGCCCCCGCTACGCCGAAGGCGCCGGCTGCTCCAAGCCTCTCTCCCACAAGGCCCAGCGCCATAGAGCCGAGGGGAAAGGCCCCTCCCAGAGCCAGGACGTAGAGGCTCATCACCCTTCCCCTCTCTCCTAGTCCCGCGCTCAATTGCATCAGGCTGTTGGCGGAGGCCAGGGAGGCGATGTATCCCAGACCCACCAGAAAAAGAAGGGGGAGGGCAATCCAGACCTCCCCCGCCCACGGTAGAAGCAGGAGGCCCGCACCGGCCAGGAGCGCAGAGACGTGGACGCTCTCCTCCGAACCCCTGCCAAACCTGGCCACAGCCAGGGCCCCCACCATCGTCCCGGCCCCTCCCACCCCCATGAGAAGCCCGAGGCCCTCCGCACCCATACCAAAGCGGTCCACGGCAAGAGCGGGGAGAAGGGTGAAGAGGCTCCCACCGAGAGCGGCCACCGCCACCACCGCCACCACCGCCCGCAGAACCCTCGGCCTCGACCTCGCCAGGGAGATTCCCTTTTTTAGGCTCTCCCACGCACCCTCCCCCTCACCGTCCCCTTCGTTCCTCGGAACCCCCACCACAAGGATGGCCGCTATCACTGCAAGGAAGCTCAGGGAGTTGAGGTAGAACGCCCCCGCCATACCGAGGCTCGCTATGACCACCCCTGCCAGCGCGGGCCCCACCACCCTGGCCGTATTGAACTGAGCGGCGTTCAGGGCCACCGCGTTCACCACCGCCTCCCTCGGAACAAGCTCCGGTAGAAGGGAGAGGTACGCGGGAGCCCAGAAGGTCCAGGCGAGACCGTTCAACAGGTAGGCGGCGAGGATGTGTTCATAACGGACGAGCCCCTCCTGAACGAGAAAGCCGAGGGCGGCCGCGATACACATCATGATGGCCAGGTTGGCCACGAGGATCTTCCGCCTGTCTCCCCGGTCCGCGAGAACCCCCGCCCAGGGCCCGAGGACCAGAGTGGCTATACCGTTGGCAAAGTTGGCTAGGCCGAGGGCGCCGGTCCTGTGGGTGAGGGCGTATACGAGGTAGCCCTGGGCCACGTTCTGCACCCAGGTGCCCACATTGGAGACGAAAGCCCCAAGCCAGAGAAGCCGGAACCCACGGTGCCTGAGGGCCTCGAAGGTGGAACGAGCACCCTCTCTCCCCTCCGAGCTCACGCGGGGATGATACTCACCCGACTCCGCCCGGGCACCTCAGAGCCGGCCTGCTTGACACCCGCGCCCGTAGAATCCCCGGCGTGACCCTCCGCACCGTAAAGGGTCAGCGGCCCGAAGGGGTAAGAGGAACCGCC
>JBBINU010000005.1:0-277854 GCA_037443725.1 Actinomycetota bacterium
TTGAGTTTTAGCCTTGCGGCCGTACTCCCCAGGCGGGGCGCTTAATGCGTTAGCTACGGCACAGAGGGTTTCAACCCCCCACACCTAGCGCCCACCGTTTACGGCTGGGACTACCAGGGTATCTAATCCTGTTTGCTCCCCCAGCTTTCGCGCCTCAGCGTCAGGGACGGCCCAGGCAGCCGCCTTCGCCACCGGTGTTCCTCCCGATATCTGCGCATTTCACCGCTACACCGGGAATTCCACTGCCCCCTACCGCCCTCTAGCCACGCAGTATCGGACGGCCTCTCGGGGTTGAGCCCCGAGCTTTCACGCCCGACTTGCGCGGCCGCCTACGCGCGCTTTACGCCCAGTCAATCCGGACAACGCTCGCCCCCTACGTCTTACCGCGGCTGCTGGCACGTAGTTGGCCGGGGCTTCCTCTGGAGGTACCGTCACCCTTGCGGGCTTCGTCCCTCCTGACAGGGGTTTACGACCCGAAGGCCTTCTTCCCCCACGCGGCGTCGCTGGGTCAGGCTTTCGCCCATTGCCCAAGATTCCCCACTGCTGCCTCCCGTAGGAGTCCGGGCCGTGTCTCAGTCCCGGTGTGGCCGGACAGCCTCTCAGCCCGGCTACCCGTCACAGCCTTGGTGGGCCGTTACCCCACCAACTAGCTGATAGGCCGCGGGCCCCTCCCGGAGCGGGTTTCCCCCTTTCCTCACCCGGACATGCGTCCGAGGAGCGTATCCGGTATTACCCCCAGTTTCCCAGGGCTATCCCGGTCTCCGGGGCAGGTTACCCACGTGTTACTCACCCGTTCGCCGCTGACCGCCGGGGACCCGAAGGTCCCCTACGGTGCGCTCGACTTGCATGTGTTAGGCACGCCGCCAGCGTTCGTCCTGAGCCAGGATCAAACTCTCCGTCAGAACCGGCCGGTTGCCCGGCCGGAAAACTGCCCGGAGCGATCCTTGCGTCCGGATCTTCCGGGGAGTACGTACGCCAGAGCGAACTCACCCACTGGCACGCTGTTTAGTTCTCAAGGAGCGCTCGGTGCGGAACCAGGATCTACTGTAGTCGCGCCCCCGCCCGCTGTCAACTGGATCCCCCCGGACGGGCCCCCACCAGCCGCAGAAACCTCTTCCGCCCGACCTGCAGCACCTTACCATCAAGGGCATCCAGGGGTACCTCTGCCTCGGGATCCCGGACCCTCTCCCCTCCGATCCTCACCCCCCCCTGCTGGACCAATCGCCTGGCCTGCGCGTGCGAGGAGGCAAGTCCCAGGCTGACCAGAAGGCGGGGGAGCCATGCCCTGCCGTTTCTCACCGCGTCCGGAGGGACCTCTCTCACCTCGATGGAATCGGGATAGATCCGCTCCCGATGCAGGGCGAGGAAGTTCTCCTCGGCCGCGGCTGCCGCCTCTGGGCCTCTGAGCCACGAGACCACTGCGCTGGCCAGGCGAAGCTTAGCTCTGAGGGCAGCGGGGCCTCCGCCCTCCAGGTCCCTCTTGAGGGCTCCCCCTTCCTCTCCCCCGAAGAGCCCGAAGATGGAGAGGTACTCCTTGGCCAGCGGGTCGGAGATGCTCATGAGCTTGCCAAAGATCTCTTCTGGAGGTTCGCTTATGCCAATCGCATTCCCGTAGGACTTGGACATTTTCCGCATCCCGTCCAGCCCCGGCAGGAGGGGAAGGGTCATCACCACCTGCGGCTCCTGGCCGTGGAGCCTCTGAATGTCCCTGGCGAGCAGGAGGTTGTAGGTCTGGTCAGTACCGCCGAGCTCCACGTCGGCCCTGACAAAGACCGAGTCCAGCCCCTGGAGGAGAGGATAGAGAAACTCGGCCAGGGTGATGGGGAGGCCCTTGGAGTACCTGCGCGAGAAATCTTCCCGGCCAAGCAGCCTCGCCACCGTAACCCCCCCGGCCGACCTTAGGAGTTCCTCGGTGGAGAGACACCCCAGCCACTCCGAGTTCCTGCGGATCTCCAGCTTCCCGGGGGAGAGATCGAGGATGATGCCGGCCTGCTGGAGGTAGGTCCTGGCGTTGGTCTCCACCTCTTCGGGGTCGAGGGCGCGCCGGGCCTCCTCCCGGCCGGAGGGGTCCCCTATCCTCCCGGTGAAATCCCCGATGATGAGGACGGCCACATGCCCCAGATCCTGAAACTCCCGGAGTTTTCTTAGGACCAGAGCGTGGCCGAGATGCAGGTCAGGGGCGGAGGGGTCCACCCCGAGCTTCACCCTTAGGGGTCTCCCGAGGCGGAAGGCGGCTTCGAGCCTTGTCTCGAGCTCGCCTTCGGGCTCCACCAGGGCAACTCCCCGTCGCAGCAGCTCGGCCTGGCGAAAGGGATCCACGGCCAAGATGCTACCAGAGCACTCTGGCCGAGGCCGTAGAATGCCGGCGTGAGAAGCACGCCCTTCGTCCTGATCCTGGCCCTGGTGGCCTCGGGCTGCGTGCGGGTCGCAGCCGAGGAGCCAAGCGGCGTCCAGATTCCCAGGGCCAGCCGAATCCTGGCCGAAGACGGCAGCGTGCTCGGGACGATTGGTGTAGGCAGCCAGATCCCCGTAACCCTGGCCGGGGTCAGCCCATACATGGTCAAGGCCATCCTCGCCGCCGAGGACGCGGACTTCTATCACCACCGCGGCCTCTACTTCCCCGCCCTGGTGAGGGCCTTCCTGGCCAACCTCACCGCGGGCAGGGTGGTACAGGGGGGGAGCACCATAACCCAGCAGCTGGCCAAGCTCCGCCTGGCTGGCTCAGCAGGAAAGAGGACCCTCAAGCAGAAGGTGAAGGAAGCCGTGCTCGCCATCTCCATGGAGGGAAGCCGGAGCAAGGACCAGATCCTCGAGGAGTACCTCAACCTTGTCTATTTCGGCAGGCAGGCCTACGGCGTGGAGGCAGCTGCCAGGGCCTACTTCGGGAAGCACGCATCCGAACTCCGCCTGGAGGAGGCTGCCCTCCTGGCCGGCATGGTCAGCTCCCCCTCACGGTTCTCACCGGACACGCCTGCCGGCATGGAGCAGGCCAGGGCGAGGCGGAACTGGGTTCTCGAGAGAATGGCCTCCCTCGGGTTTGTGGATCCGGGTGAGGCAAAAAAAGCGCAGGAAGCTGCCATCACTGTCCTGCCCGACACCGGCGTCCGCTGGCAGGCACCACACTTCGTCAGCTGGGTTGAGTACCTCCTCGAAACCAGGCCCACCTTCTCCTTCCTCGGCTCCGACGAGCAGCAGCGGCGCCAGGCCCTGAGCCAAGGCGGGTACACCATCGTCACAACCCTGGACACGTCCTGGCAGAGGGCCGCAGAGGAAGCGGTGAGCAAGGGCATGCAGGGACAGAGAAGCGAATTGGAAGTGGCCCTGGCCGCGGTGGAGCCCGGAACCGGGAAGGTCAAGGCCATGGTGGGCAGTCGAGGGTACTATGCCCGAAAGCCGTGGTCCAAGAACAACTTCGCCCTGGGAGGAGAAGGCGGAGGATCGTGGCGGCAGGCCGGTTCCTCCTTCAAGCCCTTCGTTCTTCTGGCCGCCCTGGAGAAGGGGATCTCCCCGGACAGAAAGTACTCCGCGGCAGCCCCCGTGTACATCGGCCCCCCGTGCCTGAACAACGGGGCTCCCTGGCGCGTGGAGAACGTGGAGGGGCAGGGCGGTGGCGAGATGACCGTGAGGGAGGCCACGGTCCACAGCGTGAACGCGGTCTTTGCCCAGTTGATTAGGGCTGTGGGCCCATCCAAGGTAGCCCAGGTGGCCAGGAAGCTCGGGGTGGACCACAAGTTCGACGAGGTCTGCGCCGTAGGACTCGGCGCCGGCGGAGCGTCCCCCCTCGAGATGGCCGGAGCCTTCGCCGCGCTGGCCGCCGGGGGAACCTTCGCGAGGCCCTGGCCCATAGCTGAGGTGAGGGACGCCGAGGGCAGGATCCTCTACCGGGCGGATTTCCGAGGCTCGCGGGTCCTTAGCCAGGCCGAGGCCTACCTGGTCACAAGCATCCTCGGGGAAGTGGTGGCTAGGGGAACGGGCACTCGGGCGAACATCCATCGTCCCCAGGCGGGGAAGACTGGCACCGCCGACAACAACTGGGACGCCTGGTTCGTGGGGTACACGCCGGAGCTCTCCGCCGCCGTCTGGGTGGGCTTTCCTCAGGAAGAGCGACCCATGTCAGCCAGGAACACGGGCACCTTCACTATCTACGGCGGCAACCTGCCGGCACCCATCTGGGCCCTCTTCGCGGGCCGCGCTCTCGCGGGCGTTCCCATCCGCGAGTTCCCGGCTCCAGCCGGAGGCCTGGTCAGGGTAAAGGTCGACGCCTCCCGGGGGTGCCTCCCCAACGCCTACACCCCACCCGAGCTCGTGGAGGAGCAGGTCTTCCTCGCTGGAGAAGAGCCCAAGGAGGTCTGCGCTGAGCCGACCGGCCCACCCCTCGCGGCTGTCCCCGACGTGGTGGGCTTGAAGGCGGAAGCGGCACGGGCCAGGATCGAGGCCCAGGGCTTCGTGGCGGTGGAGAAGGCCGAGGACTCCGAGAAGCCTGCCGGCACCGTTACCAGGCAGGATCCGAGGCCGGGCACGGTTCTTCCCATGGGCGCTGCCGTCACCTACTGGGTCTCCACAGGCAGGCCTCCAGAGTCAGTAGTCCCCGACGTCCTCGGGTTGGACCAGGAGGAAGCCAGGGCGGCCATCGTGGAAGCGGGATTTTCCCCGAGAGTCATCAGGGAGCCCTGCGCCGACTCTGGCTGTCCCGGCCCAGGAAAGGTCTGGAAACAGAGCCCGCCCGCAGGCAGCCAAGCAGCGAAGGGGAGCGAGGTGACGATCTGGGTGACCCCGCGGGCCTCACCCGGCCCCGCGCCTACCGCCTCGCCCACCCCCTGAGCTCGCCCCTCGCCCGGCTGAGGTAACCTTCGGTCGAGGATGGCCGGGTAGGGGAAAATCTCAATAAGGAGCGGATGAGGCGGGTTCCGTGGGTGAAGTGCTCGTGTTAGGTCAGGACTGGTGCCCCGATTGTCGCAGGGCGAAGCAGACCCTAAAGAGGCTGGGAGTCCCCTTCCGCTGGGTGGACGTGGGCGAAGACTCGGAGGCTCTCAGGGTGGTCCTGGAGCGGAACGGCGGGAGGATGGTGATCCCCACCGTCCTACTCCCCAATGGGTCCCACCTCTCCGAACCCACCGACGCCGAGCTCGAGAAAGCTTTACGGGATGCCGGGGTCCTCGGACGGCCGAGGCCGGGAGACCCAGGGGCTGCCCCTGAGGTATAGCCGGTAGGGTTTCTCTCGAGCCCTCGCCACCCCCACCCTCGGAGCCGATCCGACCTCGCCGTCGAGGACGGGTATTCCTCTGGCCAGGTAAAAGGGCGGCTGCCAGAGGGGGGTTCCATCGTCGCTCCGCGCGACCCCCAAGGCCCTCGCGAGCCTGGCAGGACCCGAAAGGTTCACCCCGTCCAGTCCGAGCAGGGGTTCCGCGGCCCTGAGCAGCACCGCTGCCCCAATGCCCTCCTCTTCGGTGACCACGTTCAGGCAGAGGTGGACGCCGTAGATCTGGTAGACGTAGGCGATGCCCCCCGCGCGGAACATGGATCGGTTCCTCGCCGTTGGCCCCGAGTACGCGTGGGATGCGGGGTCTTCCGGGGGGTAGGCTTCCACCTCCACCAAGCGGGCCACAAGCAACCCATGAGACGCCCGCCTCACCACGAAGCGGCCGACGAGATCCCTGGCCACCTCCAGGGTGGACCGGCGAAAGAAATCCTCCCCGAGGGGCTCCAGCTCCTCCGGGCCCAGCTACCCCCTCCGTTTGGACCTGACGAACTCGAGGAACCGCTCCAGGGGCCAGGTGTTGACCACCCGCTCGCCCTCAACCCAGCCCCTTTGGGCCGTGGCCACTCCGTAGCGGATGAGGGAGAGGTGCGCGGGTGCGTGGGCATCGGTACTGATGGCGATCAAGCAACCGGCCTCCACTGCCAGCCTGGCGTCCTCGTCGGAAAGGTCCAGTCGGTCGGGGAAGGAGTTGATCTCCATCGCCGTGCCCGTCCTGGCCGCCGTCTCCAGCACGCGCTCCATGTCGAACTCGAGAGGTTGACGCTTCCCGATGATCCTTGTCGTGGGGTGCCCGATGATGTTGACGTAGGAGTTCTCCATCGCCCGCACCAGCCGCCTGGTCATCGCCTCCCTGTCCATGTTGAAGTGGGAGTGGATGGAGGCGACGGCGAAGTCGAGTTCCCTTAGAACCTCCTCAGGGTAGTCCACTTCTCCCTCGGGCCCGATGTTCAGCTCCAACCCCTGGAGTATGGGGATCCCGAGCTCTTCCGAGAGCCGGCGTATCTCGTGCCTCTGGGCCTCGAGGTCCTCGGGCTTCAGCCCGGTCATGTACAGCTTGGGTCCGTGGTCCGTAACCCCGTAATACTTGTATCCCATCTCCAGAGCGGCCTCCACCATGCTCGCCAGCGGGACCAGGCCGTCCGAGCGGTCGGTGTGGGTATGCAGATCCGCCAGGATCTCCTCCTCCGTGACAACCCGGGGGAGCCGACCCGCCAGAGCCGCCTCCACCTCGCCCCTGTCCTCTCGCATGGTCGGGGGGATCCAGGGGAGACCCAGGGCCTGGTAAACCTCCTCCTCTGTGACGGAAGCGATCGTCTCCCCGGTGTCCTGTCGGAAAACCCCGTATTCAGAAAGTTTCAGCCCCATCTTCACTGCCTGTTCCCTGACTTTCACGTTATGGGGCTTGGAGCCGGTAAAGTACTGCAGGGCCGAGCCCCAGGAGGAAGGAGAGACCATCCTCAGGTCCACCTGAAGCCCGCGGGTGGTTCTGACCGTCACCTTCGTCCCCCCCCGGGCAGGGATCTCCGCCACCAGAGGGATGGCCTCCAGGGCTTCCACGACCCGCTCGGGCTCCGCGGTGGCAAGAAGGATGTCTATGTCTCCCACGGTCTCCTTCATCCGCCTCAAGCTCCCCGCAGCCTCCGCCGCCACCACACCCTGGACCTCTCTCAGAGCGGAGATCAGCTCCTCAGCGATGGAGACGGCAAGAGCGAGGGGGATCCGCCCCTCCCCTTCCTGGAGGGTCTGGATACCCCTGAGGAGGTTCTCCTCGGTCTTGGCACCGAGTCCCCGAATGCCCCTGAGTTTCTTTTCCGCAATGGCCTCCAGGAGCTGAGGAATGCTGGTTATTCCGAGCTCCCTGTAGAGAAGCATGGCCTTCTTCGGTCCAAGACCGGGAACCCTGAGGAGCTCCCGGAGTCCCGCCGGGAACTGCTCCCGGAGCTCCTCCAGGGCGTGCATCCTCCCCGTCTCTACGAACTCCCGCACCTTGGATGCGATGGCCTGGCCGACCCCGGGAATGGAGGTGAGCTCCTCCAGGCCCATCTGGGTCACATCCCTGTGATAGGACGCGATGGCGTTGGCCGCCCTCTGGTACGCGCGGATCCTGTAGGGGTCGGCCCCCTGGAGCTCCAGGAGGTCCGCCATCTCCTGAAAACACTCGGCAACCACCTCGTTGGCTCTGGGCACGGAGCCATTGTAGGCAAAGGAGGAATCGCCTTCCGGTGCCTTCGGCCAGCCCGAACGCCCTCGGGGTCCTTCCCCCGACTAACCCGCCCGCGCCCCCAGGGCCTCGAGAACAGCCGCCTCCCTCTCCAGTTCCTCCCGGGCTTCCGCCAGCTGCCTCGCCAGACCGTCGCCGCCGGGAGAGGCAGGTCCACGCCGAGCCGCCAGGGAAGCCCTCACTCGCAGGGTACCTTCGGCCAGCCCAAGTCTCCGCTCCAGGGCCGCAGCGAAATCCCCTTTGACCCCCTCCTCCTCTAGCTCCCTCACGGCCTCACCAACCAGTTGGTGAGCGCGTGCGTAGGGGACCCCTAAGCCGGCCAGGATCTCGGCGGCGTCCTGGGCCAGGGTCTCGCCGCCTGCCGCCTCCTCCATCCGCTCGAGGTTGAACTCGACCCTCTCCACCAGCCCGGCCACAGCGGGAATCTCCACCTCCAGCAGGTCCGCAGCGGCAAAGACAGCCATCTTGTCCTCCTGGAGATCGCGGTTGTAGGCGAGGGGGAGACCCTTAACTACGGTGGCGAGGTGGACAAAGGCCCCGAGGAGGCGGCCTGCCGCCGCTCGAGTCAGCTCAGCCACATCCGGATTCCTTTTCTGCGGCAGGACGGAGGACCCTGTAGAGTGGGTGTCTGGCAGCTTGAGGAATCCCCACTCCCTGGTCGCCCAGAGGCAGACCTCCTCCGCGAGGCGCGAGAGGTCCAGGGCGAGCAAGCAGGCCGCGGCTAGGAACTCGAGGGCAAAGTCGCGAGAGGCCACGGCGTCCAGGCTGTTCTCCATCACCCTGGTGAAGCCCGCCATCCTAGCAACCTCCCCCCAGTCCACCTCGAGCCTGGTTCCGGCAGCCCCGGCCGCCCCAAGGGGCGAGGCATCGGCACTCCCGCGAGCCCCCTCCAGGCGCCGGAAATCCCTGGCCACTGCGAAGAAGTGGGCGAGAAGATGGTGGCCGAGGGTGGAGGGCTGAGCCCTCTGCAGGTGGGTGTAGGCGGGGATGGGAGCCCAGAGGTTCTCCTCAGCCCGCCGGTACAGAGCCCTCTCGAGCCGATGGAGGGAGGCGAGGATGCGCGGTATCGCCTCCATGAGCCAGAGCCTTAGCTCCGCGGCGACCCTGTCGTTCCTGCTCCTGCCGAGCCGTAGCTTCTCTGCAGCCTCACCCACCCCCCGCCTCAGGGCCCTCTCCACCGCGGTGTGGACGTCCTCGTCGCCCGGGGCGAAGGCAAACTCACCCTTCCTCCACGCCTCCTCGATCCCGCCGAGGACCTCCTCGGTTGCCGAGAGCTCCTCGGGGGTGAGGAGGCCCGCGCGGGCGAGGGCGCGGGCGTGGGCCCGGGTCACCCTCGATTCGTAAGGCAGGAGGCGCCTGTCCGCCTCGGTAGAGGTAAAGGCCATGGTCTCAGGGGAGGGGAGATCCCGGAAAGCACCCCCCCAGAGCAGCCCCTCCTCAAGCGGGTTCCCCCCGGGAGGCACGCCCCTCAAGGCCGTCTCCTCCTGGCCCAGACCCTGAGGGGGAGGCCGTAGATGCTCACGTACCCCCTGGCATCAGCGTGCCGGAAGGCATCCCCCGACCCGTAAGTGGCGAGGGATGGGTCGTATAGGGAGTTGGGCGAGCGCCTCCCCACAACCTGGCACGAGCCCTTGTACAAACGGACCCGGACCTCCCCTGTCACCGGCTCCTGGGTCTTGGCGAAAAAGGCATCCAGCGCCTCACGGAGGGGGGAGAACCAGAGCCCGTCGTAGACGAGCCTCGCGTATACCGGCTCCAGGTCTGCCTTGAAGTGAGCGAGATCCCTCTCGAGGGTGAGATCCTCCAGATCCCTGTGGGCCGCGATGAGAACCTGGGCTGCAGGCACCTCGTAGACCTCCCGGCTCTTTATCCCCACTCTCCGGTTCTCCACCATGTCCACCCGCCCCACCCCGTGCGCCCCCGCCCGGCCCGTCAGCTCCCTGATGAGATCGGCAAGGGGGAGCTCCCTGCCGTCCAAGGAAGCCGGAGTTCCTTCCCTGAAGGAGATGACCAGCTCTTCGGGGGCGTCGGGGGCCCGCTCCGGGTCCGCGGTTATAGCGAAGACACGGGCGGGGGGCGCCTCCCACGGGTCCTCCAGGACCCCGGCCTCGGCCGCCCTGCCCCAAAGGTTCTCGTCAATGGAATAGGGGGCGGAGGGCGTGGCGGGGACCGGAACTCCTTTCTCTGCCGCGTACGCCATGGCCTTCTCCCGAGACATCTCCGAGTCCCGGATAGGGGCGAGCACCTCCAGGTCCGGGGCGAGGGCAGCCAGGGAGACCTCGAAGCGAACCTGGTCGTTGCCCTTACCCGTGCACCCATGGGCCACCGCCCCCGCCCCCACCTCCCTCGCCACCCTGGCCAGGTGCCGGGCGATGAGGGGGCGCGAAAGAGCGGAGACTAGGGGGTACTTCCCCTCGTACAGGGCGTTCGCGCGGAGGGCCGGGAGCACAAAGTCGCGGGCGAACTCCTCCCTGGCATCCACCACCAAGGCTTCCCGAGCTCCGCATGCGAGGGCCCTCTCCCTCACCGCATCGAGGTCCTCCCCCTGCCCCACATCCACGGTGAGGGCCACGACCTCGTACCCCCGCTCGCGGATCCAGGGTATGGAAACCGATGTGTCAAGCCCCCCCGAGTAGGCGAGAACGCAGACTCCGCCCATTCTCCCTTCCCTCCCTCCGCGAGGCCGATTCCGGGCCTCTCCCCTCGGAACCCCTGCGGCGAGCTTGCCGCCGGCTGCCTCCCTTCCAACCGAGCTCCCTCGCCACCTCCCTGGCCTTCCCCTCCCGGCAGACAACGAGGAGGGTATCGTCCCCGGCAACCGTTCCCAGGACGTTCCTGAGGGACGCTCGGTCTATAGCTCCTGCCACGGGCTGGGCGCCAGCCGGAGGGGTCTTCACCACCACCAGGTTCCCCGAAACCTCCACCTCTACGACGAAGTCCCGGAGCATTCTCTCGAGCTGAATCTGGGGAAGCCCTTCAAGGCCCTCCCGGGGTAGCCAGTAAATCACTTGGCCCGAGGGGGTCCTCGACCGGACAGCCCCGAGGAGTGCGAGGTCGCGCGAGAGGGTGGCCTGGGTCGCCCTGATGCCCTCCTCCTCAAGAGCCCTCACCAGCTCCCGCTGGCTCGAGACAGTCCTCTCCTGCAGCAGCCTGGCCACCGCTTTCAGCCTCTCCGCCCGCGAGATCCCTGCCATCTCAGGAACCCTCTCCTAGCGCCCCCTTGAGTACCGCAAGAAGGACCGCCTTCGCCGTGTGCAGCCGGTTCTCGGCCTGCTCGAACACGACGGAGCGCTCTGACTCGAGCACCTCCGGGGCCACCTCCTCACCTCTGTGGGCGGGCAGGCAGTGCATAAACACCGCCCGCGCGGAGGCGTAGGACATGAGCTCCTCGTTAACCTGGTAGGGACGGAACACGCGCCTCCTCTCCGCCGCCTCTTCCTCCCGGCCCATGCTGGCCCAGACGTCCGTGTAGACGGCATCCGCTCCCGCCACGGCCTCCCGGGGGGAGGAGGTGAGCATCACCTTCCCACCCGTCTTCCGTGCCAGTGCCCTAGCCATCTCCACCACCTCGGCCAGGGGAGTGTACCCGGGCGGCGTCGCCACCCTCACCTCCATGCCCGCCAGGGCCCCCCCGAGCAGGAGGGCGTGGGCCACATTGTTGCCGTCCCCCACGTACGCCAGAACCAGCCCCTTCAGGGCGCCAAGCCTCTCTTCCAGGGTGAGGAGATCGGCCAGAGCCTGGCAGGGATGCTCCCGATCGCTCAAGGCGTTTATCACAGGCACACCCGAGAGGGCAGACAGGATCTCCAGTCTCTCCTGGCCGAAGGTTCTCACCACCAGGCCTGTCACGTACCTTCCCAGGACCCTGGCGGCGTCCTCCAGGGGTTCTCTAAGCCCGAGCTGGGTCTCGGCGGGACCGAGGAAAAGGGAGGTTCCGCCCAACTCCGCCACGGCCACTTCGAAGGAGACCCGGGTCCTCAAGGACGGCTTCTCGAAGACCAGGGCCACCGTCTCGCCCTCCAGGTCCTTCCTGGTTCCCCTCCTCCTTTTGAGCTCGGCGGCGAGGGAGAGCAGTCCCCGCAGCTCTTCGGGCTCGAGCTCAGCTAGGGTAAGAAAGTGCTTCCTCATCCCTGTGGGGATCCACCCTTAGGGGACCACCATGGTTCCCACCCCGTGGTCCGTGAAGACCTCCAGGAGGAGAGCGTGCTTCACCCTGCCGTCCAGGATGTGAGCGCTTCTCACTCCTCCCCTAAGAGCCTCCAGACACCCCTGCACCTTGGGGATCATCCCCTCGCTGAAGACCCCTCGAGCAAGGAGCCCCTCGAGCTCGGCCGCATCCAGCCGCGATATGAGCCTGCCTCCTTCGCCCAGCCCCTCGTAAAGGCCAGCCACGTTGGTGAGGTACACGAGCTTCTCCGCCTGAAGGCTCCTGGCCACAGCCCCAGCCATGGTGTCGGCATTGATATTCAGGGTCCTGCCCTTCTCGTCGCGGGCGACCGAAGCGAGAACCGGGACTATCCCCTCCTCCAAGAGTCTCAAGAGAACCCCCGGATCCACCGCCTCCACTTCCCCCACCAGCCCCAGCTCGGGCGGGCCGGCAGGGCGTGCCACCACGAGCCCCCCATCCTCTCCCGAGAGGCCAAGAGCCACAGCCCCCGCCCTGGAGATGGCGGAGACCACGTCCTTGTTGACCAGGCCGACCAGTACCATCCTCACCAGCTCCATGGTCTGCTCATCGGTGACCCTGAGCCCACCCAGGAACCTCGGCTCCAGCCCCGCCTGCCGCATCCTCTCACTCACCATGGGGCCGCCCCCGTGGACCACCACAGGCTTCATCCCCACCAGCGAGAGGAGGGCAATGTCCTGCGCGAAGGAGGAGACAAGCTCGGGATCGACCATAGCGTTCCCGCCGTACTTCACCACCAGAACCTTTCCGCGGAACCTGAGGATGTACGGTATGGCCTGGATTAGGGTGCTCGCCATCACCTGGCTTGCCGTCTCCGCCCCTATCTCACCCACGTCCGTTCCTCCCCGACCGAATCCGACCATCACCTCGAGGAGCTAGGTGCCGTAGGCTGCGTTCAGCTTCACGTACTCGGGGCTGAGATCGGTCCCCAGCACCCACCAGCTCCCCTCCCCCACCCCCAGAGCTACTCGGATCTCCACCTCCCGGGCAGCCAGGAGGGGTTCCAGCTCCTCCCTGGGAACTGCAGCCACCCCCTTGAGAGCCGCGGGCTTTGCCACCCCGCCCGCGCCGAACCAGATCTCCAGCCTGGCCGGGTCCACCCTGACCCCGGCTGCCCCCACAGCCTGAGCGACCCTACCCCAGTTGGGATCGCCCCCGTAAAGAGCCGCCTTCACCAGGGGAGAGTTGGCCACCGCGTAGCAGGCCCTCCGCGCCTCCCCGCGGTCCGCGGCCCCCACAACCTCCACGCGCACAATCCGGGTCGCCCCTTCGCCGTCCCTGACAATCTCGCGGGCAAGATAGGAAGCAACTCGGAGCAGGGCCTCCTCAAGCGCCCTGCCTGCCGCACCCTTGGCCTGGGTGCCGGCTCTCCCGCTGGCCAGGAGGAAAACGGAATCGTTGGTAGAGGTGGAACCGTCTACGGTGATTCGGTTGAAGGTCTCCTCCACCACCCCAGCTAGAAGCTCCCTGGCCTGGATGGGGTCGAGGGAAATGTCGGTGGTGAGGAAGGCGAGCATGGTAGCAAGGTGAGGCTCGATCATTCCTGCTCCCTTGGCCACCCCTCCGACGCGGAAGGAACCCCACTCCCCCCTCACCTCCAAGGAAGCCAGCTTCGGCCTCGTGTCTGTGGTCATGATGGCCCTGGCGAAGTCCTCCCCCGCCTCGCGGGAAAGGCGAGAGGTGGCCTCTCTTACGCCCTCTAGGACCTGGGGGAGGGGAAGGGGAACGCCGATCACTCCCGTCGAGGCGAGAAGAACGTCCTCCTCTGCCAAGGCAAGGAGGGAAGCGGCGCAGCTCGCCACCTGCCTGGCGAATGTGAGCCCCAGCTCCCCCGTGCAGGCGTTGGCGTTCCCCGAGTTCACCACCAGGGCCCTAGCCTTTCCCCTGGACACCCGCTCCCTGGAGATGAGGACCGGCGCCGCAGCCAGCGTGTTCGTGGTGAACACGGCGGCGGCCGTCGCCTCCGCCTCGGCCACCAGGAGGGCCACATCCGGCTCCCCCCCACCCTTCAGGCCGCCCCTCCCCACCCCCGCAAGGAAACCGAGGGGGGCAACCACGCCTCCCTGGACCTCAAGGAATCCGGCCATCTACGGATAAAGGCCCTCGAGTTCGAGGCCCTCGGCCTCCTCAAGGCCGAGGGCCAGGTTCGCGTTCTGGATTGCCTGGCCCGCCCCGCCCTTCCCCAGGTTGTCCAGGGCGACCACAACGACGAGGGTACCTGCAGGATCCCTCCCGAGGCCCACCTGGGCCCGGTTGGTGCCCCGGACCCACTTGGCCTCAGGCCACCTGCCGGCGGGCAGCACCTCGACAAAGGGGGAGGAGGAATAGAAGTCCGTATACACCTCCCTTAGTTCGTCCTCTTCTTCCTCGGGGGCCGGATCCACGATGCAGGTGGCGACGATCCCCCTGGCCATGGGAGCGAGATGGGGCACGAAGCTGAGGCCCCCCACCGCGCCCACCTTCTCCCCCAGGACCTGAAGGACTTCCGGGACGTGCTGGTGGCGCCCGACCCTGTAGGGGAAGAAGTTCTCCTCCAGGTGGGAGAGGGTGAGGTGGGGCTCGGCTCTCCTCCCCGCCCCGCTAGACCCGCTCGCGGCCGAGACAGCCACCCTGCGCCCCTCCAGGCGAGGGCCGAGGGGAGCGAGGGCGAGGAGGATGGCCGTGGCGTAGCATCCGGGGTTCGCCACCAACCTGGCACCCTCGAGCTCCTTCCGGTAGAGCTCGGGCAGGCCGTACACGGCGGAGCCGAGAAGCCCGGGGGCTGGGTGGTCAAAGCCGTACCAAACCGGGTAGAGGGCGGGTTCCTTAAGCCGGAAGTCGCCGGCGAGATCCACCACGGCCACCCCTTGAGCTGTGAGCTCGGGTACGAGAAGACCGCTCTGTCCGTGGGGAAGGGAGAGGAAGACCAGATCCAACCCGCGAAGGTCATCCAGACGGAGCTCTGCCAGAGTCCTCCCTTTCAGCCAGGTGAGGTTCGGCAGCACTTCGGCGGCGTCATGGCCGGCTCTCTCCCCCGCCACGATAACCTCCACCTCCATCCTGAGGTGGTTCCTCAGGTAGCGGAGGAGCTCCCCCCCCATGTACCCCGACGCGCCCACCACTCCCACAGCCAACCTGGGCAAGACGGGACCTCCTGCATTCTTATACCGAATAGCACATATAGATGCAAATAGCTAGGCCCTCAGTCTCCCGCCGAGGCGGGCGGCGGCTTCGATCATGGTGCTCCGTATGGAAGCCTCCTCTTCCGACGTGAGGGTTCGCTCCCTGGACCACGCCTCGACCGTAAGGGTTATGCTCTTCTCCCCCTCGGGCACGGGGGGTCCCCTGTACAGGTCCCACGCATGCAGCCGGACCTCATACCCCTGGACCGCCCCCGCTAGCTCCCTGGAGAGCTGATCCCACTCGACCGCCTCAGGGAGGAGGAAGGAGAGGTCAAACCTGACCGGCGGGAAGCGGGGCGCGGGCGTGTACTGGACCTGGGTCGCGGCCTTGAGGAGCGGGTCGAGCCTGAGCCGGAGGGCCGAGGCCCCCGGGCTCAGCCCCAACTGCTTGACCAGTCTGGGGTGGAGCTCTCCAACCTGCCCGGCCTCCTCCCCGGCAACCACCACCGCCCGCGCCCTCCCCGGGTGGAACACCCCGCCTGCAGGCCCAGCCCACCGGAACTCCACCCCCAGGCCAGCCATGAGGGTCCGGAATGCGCCCGCAGCATCGTAGAGGTCCAGCGGGCGCGAGGACAGGTGCCACTCCTCCCGACCGGGATCCCAGTGGAGCTCCTCCTCTCCGCCAGAGAACACAGCTGCGAGCTCTTCCTCCTCCTGGACACCACCATCGGCGCGGCGGAAAGCCCTACCCAGCTCGAAGAGGGCCACCCTCTCCCTCCGCCTCTCCATGTTCCTTGAGGCCGCCAGGAGGAGGGTGACGAGAACGCTCGGCCTAAGCACGCTCTCTTCCTCGCTCAAGGGGTTGGCCAGCCGAACCGCGGAGGACGCCTCCAGGCCCAGCTGCTCCAGCCAGACGGCAGAGGTGAAGCTCGAGGTGAAGGTCTCATCCAGTCCGGAGGCGAGAGCTGCCCTTCTGAGCCTCCTCCGGAGTAGCCCACGCTCGTCCAGGGCGCCCGCCTGGCAGGCGGGAGGGATGCGGGAGGGGAGCCGATCGTACCCGACGACCCTCGCGATCTCCTCGACTATGTCCGCCTCAAGAGAAACGTCGGGCCGATACGGGGGAACCTCCACATCCAGCCCGGAGTCCCGCCTCTGCACCCCGAAACCGAGCTTGCCCAGACGCCCTGCTGCCCAGTCCGGGTCCACTTCCTCTCCCAGCAGGCGCGAGATCCGCCCGAGGTCCACCTGGACCCTCCTCCTGGCCGGAGGCTGCCCTGCACGGAGCAGGCCCCTCGCCACCTTTCCCCCGGCCCAGGCGAGAATGAAGCTTGAGGCCCTCGCCGCTGCCGCCTCCAGGACCTCCGGGTCAGCCCCCCGCTCGAACCTGAGAGAGGCCTCCGTCCTCAAGGAGTGCCGCCTCGCGGTTCTGCCAATGGTCCGCGGGTCAAACCAGGCCGATTCGAGCAGAACCCGGCGAGTCCAGACGCCCACCCCGGTCTCCTCACCCCCCATCACCCCGGCCAGGGCTATCGGTCGCTCCTCGTCGGCGATGACCAGGTCATCGGGGTGCAGCCGCCGCTCGACACCGTCGAGGCAGAGGAGGGTTTCCCCCGCTCTCGCCCTTCGGACTATCACCCTCCTCCCCGCCACCCGGTCCAGGTCGAAGGGGTGGAGGGGATGCCCGAGCTCGGCCAGGACATAGTTGGTGGCGTCAACCACGTTGTTCACCGGGCGCATTCCCACGAGGTACAGCCGGCGCGCGGTATGCCAGGGCGCCTGGCCGACACCCACCCCCTCCACCACCCTGGCCACGTACTGGGGACACCCCTCGGAGTCCAGCACCTCCAGGGCCGCAGCCTTCTCCGCCTCCGCCTCCCCCTCAGGAACCTCAAGACTCAACGGAAGGAGCTCGCCGTCAAGGAGGACAGCAACCTCCCTCGCCACCCCGCGGATGGAGAGGCAGTCGGGCCTGTTGGGGGTGACATCCACCTCCAGGACTGGCACCCCCACACCCGCCACCTCCCTCACGTCCGCCCCCAGGGGGAGATCACCGGGCAGCTCCGGGATGTAGGAGTGATCGTCTCCAATGCCTAGCTCATCGGGGGCAAGAAGCATGCCCTGGGAAAGGACACCCCTCACCTCCTTCGCCTCCACTGGGCCGAGAGCGGTCGCCCCTCCCGGGAGAGCGAGGGCGCTCAATTGGCCCGGCCGGACGGGGGCCCCCACCACCACCTTCCCCTCCCCTTCCCCCCAATCAACGCGACACACGAAGAGGTTCTCAGCTCTGGGGTGCCGCTCCACCTCCGCCACTCGAGCCACCACCACCCTCGAAAGGGAGGACCCGGGGTACTCAACCCGTTCGACCTCGAGCCCGGCGGAGGTGAGGGCCTCGGCGACGCGGGCGAGGGGGGCGGAGACCCTGACGTGCTCGACGAGCCAATCCCACGGGATCCTCATGGCGCGGGTAGCCGCAGCCTCTCGAGGAACTCGACGTCCCCTTCGTAGAAGGCCCTTATGTCATCCACACCGTACTTGAGCATGGCGATCCGCTCCACGCCCATTCCGAAAGCGAACCCGGACACCTCGGAGGGGTCGTACCCGACAGCTTCGAAGACCGCCGGGTGCACCATACCCGCCCCCATGATCTCGAGCCAGCCCTTCTGCCCGCAGGTCCTGCACCCCTCTCCGCGGCAGGCGACACAGGACACGTCCACCTCGGCAGAGGGCTCGGTGAAGGGGAAGTATGACGCCCGGAACCTCGCCCTTGCCCCCTTGCCGAAGAAGGCCCGGACGAACTCCTCCACAGTGCCCTTGAGGTCCGCAAAGGAGACAGATCGGTCAACCACAAGCCCCTCCACCTGGTGGAAGACGGGAGAGTGGGAGGCATCCGGCGTGTCGTGGCGGTAGGTCCTACCTGGCGCTATCACCCGCACCGGCGGCCTTCCTGACTCCATCACCCTTATCTGCACGGGGGAAGTGTGGGTCCTCATGAGGAGGGAGCCCGGAGGGTCGATCTCGAGGTAGAAGGTGTCCCAGAGGCTCCGGGCAGGGTGCTCGGGGGGCATGTTCAGGGCCTCGAAGTTGTACCAGTCCAGCTCCACCTCGGGTCCCTCTGCCACACGGAAGCCAAGCCCGAGGAAGAACTCGGTGATTTCCTCGAGGACCGCCCCTATGGGGTGAGCCCGCCCTACCTTGGGCCATCTCCCGGGCAGGGTGAGGTCAGCCCTCTCCCGGGTGATCCGCCTCGCCTCGGCCTCAGCCTCGAGGAGCGCCCTCCTCCCCTCCAGCTCGCTCCGGAGCTCCTCGCGAAGGGCGTTCAGCCGCAACCCCGCCCTCTTCCTCTCCTCCTCGGGCAGGGAACCGAGGCTCTTGAAAGCCTTGGCCAGCAAGGATTTCCTCCCGAGGTGGAGCTGGGCCAGGGCCTCCAGCTCTTCCAGGGAAGAGGCCTTCCTCGCGGCCTCGAGGGCCTCCCCCAGACTCCTCTCGACCTCTTCGAAGAGCCTCTCAGCCTGGCTCATCACCCCTCACCCAGGGGAAGGGAGAAGTAGAAAGTGGCTCCCTGGCCGAGCTGGCTCTCGGCCCAGAGTCGGCCTCCGTGGGCCTCAGCTATCCCCCTCGAGATGTAAAGGCCGAGGCCGGTTCCAAGCTTCCTCTCCCCCCTGCCTCGCCCGTAAAATTTCCCGAATATCTTGCCGAGGTCCTCGGGGGGGATGCCGGGGCCCTCATCCGAGACGGCGTAGAGGAGTTCACCATCACGGCGGAAGACCCTTAAGCGGACCCTTCCTCCCCCATGCCGGATGGCGTTGGACACCAGGTTGTCCAGAACCTGAGAGACCCTGTCCGGGTCCGCCCGAACCTGGGGGAGGCCCACCTCCACCTCGAGTTCCACCTCGGCCCCTTGCGAGCGAGCTCTCTCCACGGCTTCCTCCGCTGCCCTCACCGGGTCCATGGGCCGACGGACAACGCGAAGCCTCCCCGCCTCAATCCGGGAAGCGTCCAGCAGGTCCTGGATGAGGCGGCCCAGCCGGTCAGCATCGGAATTCACGGTGAGAAGCATGTGCTTCTTCTCCTCCTCCCCAAACCTTTCCCAGGATTTGAGGAGCGTGGCCGTGAACCCCTTCACCGATGTGAGTGGGGATCGGAGCTCGTGGGAGACGGCAGCCACCATCTCTGCCACGGACCTCCTCATCCATGAGATGCTTGCCTGGTGGCGAAAGAGGAGGAGGAGTCCGTCTGGCACTCTCCGGAAAGTGAAGGACACGGGCACCTCGACCCCTTTCGCAGTGGTGAGCCTCCCCTCCCTCTCCGGGGTCCCCGAGGCCCAGCTCGGCGCAGTCTCCACCCTCTCCCAGGCGTCCTCGCCGGCCGGTCCCTCCAGCCGGAACACTTCCCTGGCCTGCAGCCCCATGCACTCTGCCGGCTCCCTTCCCGCCAGGACCCCAGCGGCACGGTTCACGAGGCAGACCCTTCCCGCCGTGTCGACAAGCACGATGCCGAGGGGTATCCAGTCCAGGAGTTCCACCCCACGACCGACTGGGCCAGCCCGGCTCAGCCCAGAGCCTCCCTAGCTACACTGGCCAGGTGTGCAAAGCCCTCAGGGTCCCTCACCGCCACCTCAGCCAGGACCTTCCTGTCGAGCTCGACGCCGGCTCTCTTCAGCCCGGCCATGAAGCGCGAGTAAGAGAGGCCGTGCAACCTGGCGGCGGCCCCGACCCTCACTATCCAGAGACGGCGAAACTCCCTCTTCCTCGCCCGCCTGTCCCGGTAGGCATAGAGGAGGGAGTGGGCCACCTGCTCCTTGGCGGCTCGGTAGTGGCGGCTCCGAGACCCCTTGTAGCCGCGGGCCATCTCCATCACTGCCCGCCGTTTCTTCCTGCCGTGGACAGCCCTCTTCACTCTGGCCAAGGGACACCTCCTAAACGCCGGGGATGAGGCGGCGAAGAGCCCTCTTCTCCCCCGCTGTTCTCACTTCAGCCTCCAGGGCCAGCCTCCTTTTCCTCGCCGAGGATTTCTTGGCAAGAAGGTGGCTCCTGCCCGCACGCCGGCGAAGTATCTTGCCGGAGGCCGTGATCTTAAATCGCTTCGCCGCTGACTTCCTGGTCTTCGCCTTGGGCAACCCCTTCCTCCTTCTCAGCCCCCCTCGCCCGCTCCTGCTCCAGGGCCTTGAGGAGCGCCTTGGAGGGAGCGAGCACCAGGGTCATGTTCCTCCCGTCCAGCCTGGGGGCCTGTTCCACCTGGGCAATGCCGGCAAGGTCGCTAACAACCCGTTCCAGCAGTTTAGTCCCGAGCTCGGTCCGGGTCATCTCCCTGCCCCTGAACATGACGGTGACCTTCACCTTCGCCCCATCCCTTAGAAACCTCTTCACGTGCCGCATCTTTATCCCGTAGTCGTGGGGGTCTATCTTCGGCCGGAGCTTCATCTCCTTGATGACCACCTGGGCCTGCTTCTTCCGAGCCTCCCTCGCCCTTACGCTCTGCTCGTACTTCCACCGCGAGTAGTCCATGATCCGGCAGACGGGGGGCCGCTCCATGGGAGCCACCTCGACAAGGTCCAGGCCATACTCGTCTGCTATGCGCCTGGCTTCGGAAAGGGGCAGGATGCCTAGCTGGTTGCCGTCGGGCCCGATGACCCTGACCTGAGGGGCCCTTATGCGCTCGTTAACCCTGAACTCGTACGCGATCGCGCCTCCCAAGCCCTGCCGCTAGAGCCAAGTATAGACGAGGGGGAGCCTCAGCTCTGGGGAGCCTCAGCTCTCCGCCCTTCTCACCGCCGAAGCCTGCTCTCCCCATGGCCCCTGGGCCAGCTCAAAGAGAACCTCCTCTCCCTCCTTTAGGGGTTCCCCCTGCACCTGCGACCCGTGTACGAAGAGCAGGGATCCGTGCTCCGACTCGATCAGCCCGTACCCCCGATCCCCGAGATACCACCTGACCCTGCCTCTCATTCCGACCCTCTCCTCACACTCTGCCGCCACTCCAGGCGGGAGAACCTAGCACCGGCCGCCGGCAATTTCAACGAGGCTCCGGAGCGGGGGAAACCGCCACTGAAGCCTCCTCGAGAGCCGCCTGCGGGCCCTCAGTCACAGCCCTGGCCGAGAAGACGCTCGCCAGGACGTTCACCCCGAGGATCACCTGGGCGCCGGCTACGAGGAGGCCGCCCACCAGGGTCAGCGCTCTGAAGGGGCTGACAGCCAGGAGAACAGCACCATAGCCCTTGCCGGCTCCCATGCTCGCTCCCGACCTCACCGCCGCCAGCAGGACCTCCCCCTGTACCAGACCGGCTAGGAGGAACCCGGCCACTACTGCCGCGATGCCCACCATGGACATCCAGACATGCACCCTGACCAGTCCAGGGAAGGCCCACACCCTACCGAAGACCCGAGGCATGGAGAAGTACAGGAAGGAGAGACCAAAGGAGAGGAATCCGCCAAGCAGGAGCAGGTGATCCTGGCCCGATCCGAAGGGAGTCAACCCAAGCAGGGACTGGAACCACGGAAGGGAACCCAGAGCCGAAAGGACCCCGCCTGCCAGGAAACACACGGTTCCTCCGATGAGAAAGGCCATCTCCGGATGGAAAGGCGCTCCCCCTCGCCCTTTCCGCACCCCCCCCAGAACGAGGGCAGAGACAGTAACCACGGGCAGGAGGACAGCCACACCGAAGGCGACGCCGAGGGTCTGGAGCCACCCCTGCACCGGCCAGAAGAGGAGACCTGTCCCCCCCCGCCAGGCTCCGACCGCCACGAGACTCCAGGCCCCGAGCAGGGCCGGCGCGCGCGCCAGCGGCTCGCCCGTAAGCCGAGGCAGCAGGTAGTGGGCGAGGCCGAGGGAGAGAGGAGCCAGCCAGAGCCACCAAAGGGCCTGCAGACCGTAGTTGCCCCCGACTATCTGGTTCACCCCGGAGAGAAAGAGAGGCACGGCGGCGCGGAGGGCCAGCACCAGCGGGCCGGCGACGGCCCCGGACAGCAGGTAAACGAGGGCCACCGGGAGTTCCTCCCTCCGCCCCCTCGCCGCCGTCACCACCAGGTCAACAGCGACCGCCGCAAGACAGGCGGCACCTAGCAGGAGCAGCGGCCAAGGATAGGCGGGAACGCCGCCCCCACCTCTGCCGAGCGCACTGGCCACGTCCCCCAAACCCACCACCCCTAGATTCCAGATCCAGGCTGCGGCCACCGCTACGCCTTCGCTCGCAAGAAATGCCCCGGCGAGGCGAGGCACAGCATAGAGGGCGCCTCCCACCAGAAGGCTGCCCAGGGCGCCGAAAACGGCGGCGTCCGCGTGGCGAGGGAGGAGCCGGCCGTAAGCCAGAGGAGGAACCAAAGCAGGAAGCGGGCGAAGAAGGCCGAGGGATAGGGCAACCCCCATGGTGACTGAGACTAGGAGCCAGAGAAGTCCCCACGTGATCCATGTCCTCGCCGCCCGGTCGCGGGCAACCCCGGCCAGACTAGAAACGCCCTCCACTTCCCTCCCTTCCACTCCTCTCTCCTTCCCACTCCACCCCCGGGAAAGGGCCCGGGCTGGGGAACGATCAGGGAACGATCTTGGAAAGGGGTATCTCGAGGATGTCCTCGGCCCCCCTTTCCTTCAGCACCGGTATGAGGGTGTTGATGCCGGCCTTCTCCACCACCGTCTCCACCGCCATGTACCCCTTGGTAGCCAGGGGCGAGACGGTGGGAGCCTTCATGGCGGGGAGAACCGCCAGGACTCCCGGGAGCTTCTCCTCCGCCACGTTCAGCTTTAGGAGCACCCTGCCGCGGGCTGCCACGGCTCCCTGAAGCAGGATGGCCAGTTCCTCCATGGCCTTCCTCTTCGCCTGGTCCCGGTAGGAAGCTGGGCAGGCCACCAGCTCCGTGTAACTCTCGAGGATGGTTCCGATGATCTTCATACCGTGGCGGACCAGGGTTCCCCCCGTCTCGGTCACGTCCACGATGGCGTCCACTATCTCGGGGACCTTCGCCTCCGTGGCTCCGTAGGAAAGGAAGATCCGTGCGTCGATCCCGAGGGACTCGAAGTAGCGCCGGGTGAGGTTCGGGTACTCCGTGGAAACCCTCACGCCCTGAGGAAGATCCTCCGGCCGGTTCGCCGGGTTCTCCCTCGCCACCGCGAGGACTATCCGGACCGGGCCCGTCTGTCTCTTGGAGTAGGAGAGGGTGGCGACCCTCTCCACCCTCGCCCCCGTCTCCTCAATCCAGTCCCTCCCGGTGATCCCCAGGTCGAAAAAGCCCTCCTCCAGGTAACGGGGGATCTCCTGCGGACGGAGGATGGAGACCTTCTCCACCCGCGGATCATCGATGCGGCCGTGGTAGTCCCGGTCGCTTCCCCTCCTCACCGGGATGTCGGCCGCCTCGAACAACTCCAGGGTGGCCTGTTCCAGGCTGCCCTTGGGTAGTACCAGTCTAAGCAAGACCGCTCCTTGCTCCCCGGGCCGCTCCCCTCGCCCGAGGGCCAGGGGCGAATGGTAGCAGAAACCCGGCCAGCAGCAGAAAGAGCGGGAGGATGGCCCACCGGAAGTGGGCACCCTCCGAGCTCACCACTCCTCCTCCCGCGGTCTCCCGTAGTCGTCGGCGAGGCGATACACATCGTCCTCTACGGTGTACCCGAAGGTGATCTCGAGGACCCGCCCCCTCGCAGCAGGCGCGCGGATCCTGTGAATCTGTTCTGCGGGTACGAGGAACTGGTCCCCGGCCTTGGCCTGGTGCACCTCACCCCCGAGCTTGATCTCGAGGCCGTCATCGAGGACGACCCACATCTCGTCGCGGAGGCGGTGGAAGTGCTCACTGGTCTCCTGTCCCGCCTCGATGGTGATTATTCGAACGCTCGCCGGCTGATTCAGGAGGAGTGTCTGTACCCTCCCCCAGGGCTTCTCCACTATCAAGGTCTCACCCCTTCTCCAGGTCCTGGAGGAGGCGGGCCATCTCTATAGCAGCGAGGGCCGCCTGCCACCCCTTGTTGCCCTGTTTTCCCCCTGCCCGCTCCTGCGCCTGCTCCCACGTGTCCGCCGTGATGACTCCGAAAATCACTGGGACCCCGGTGTCGTACGAGGCCCTAGCCACACCCCTGGCCGCCTCCGCCGCGACATACTCGAAATGGGGTGTGTCGCCCCTGACTACCGCACCAAGGCAGACCACCGCATCGTAGGAGCCGCTCCCGGCGAGTTTCCTACCCACTAGGGGCATCTCGAAGGACCCGGGACACCAGACCACCTCCACGTCATCCTCCCGGGCCCCGTGGCGAGCGAGGCAGTCGACAGCCCCCTCCAGCAACCTTCGGGATATGGCCTCATTGAACCGGCTCACCACGAGAGCGAAGCGGAGGCCCGAAGCGTCCAGCCTTCCTTCCACCACCCTCACTTCCCCTCCTTCTTAAGAACCTCCCGGTCGAGGGCTTCCTCCTCGGGCAGGAGGTGACCCAGCTTCTCCCTCTTCACGGCGAGGTAATGGCGGTTCTCGGGGGTGGGCTCCGTCAGCAGGGGCACCCGCTCGACGATGCTGAGACCGTACCCCTCTAGCCCGGCCCTCTTGGCGGGGTTGTTGGTCATGAGTCTCATGGTGGTCACCCCGAGATCCACCAGGATCTGGGCCCCGATACCGTAGTCCCTCGGGTCAGGGGGGAATCCGAGCCGGAGGTTGGCCTCCACCGTGTCCAGCCCCTCCTCCTGCAATCTGTAAGCCTGGAGCTTGTGAAGAAGGCCTATGCCCCGACCCTCATGACCGCGGATATAGACGAGCACCCCCCTCCCTTCCTCGGCGATCCTCCTGAGCGCCAGCTCCAGCTGCGAACCGCAGTCGCACCTCAAGGAGTGGAAGACGTCCCCGGTGAGGCACTCCGAATGCACTCTCACGAGAACCCTTCCCTCCCCCGCCACGACCCCTTTCACAAGAGCCAGATGATGTTCTCCGTCCACCAGACTCTCGTAGGCCACCGCCTGAAACTCGCCGAAGCGGGTCGGCAAGTGGGCCACGGCCACCCGTCTGACCAGCTTCTCGCGAGCCCGCCGGTAGGCGATGAGGTCCCTTATGGTGAGGATCTTCAGCCCGTGTTCCCGCGCCATCCTCACCAGCTCCGGCAGGCGGGCCATGGTCCCGTCGGCGTGCATGATCTCGCAGATGACGCCGGCGGGGTAGAGACCGGCCAGGCGGGCGAGATCAACCGCAGCCTCGGTGTGCCCCGCCCTCTTGAGCACGCCCCCGGGCTGGGCCCGCAGGGGGAAGACATGCCCGGGTCGCTTGAAGTCAGAGGGCTTGGCGTTGGGGTCCAGGACAGCCCTGATGGTGGCCGCTCTGTCGTGCGCTGATATCCCGGTACTGGTGCCGTACCTATAGTCAATGGAGACCGTGAAGGCCGTCTCCATAGTGTGGGCGTTCTGCGGAACCATGAGGGGTATCTCCAGCTCATCCAGGCGCTCCCCCACGATGGGCAGGCATATAAGGCCCCTAGCGTGAGTGGCCATGAAGTTGATAGCCTCGGGGGTCACCTTCTCGGCCGCCATCACGAGGTCACCCTCGTTCTCCCGGTCCTCGTCGTCAACAACTATGAGCATCCGCCCCTGGCGGATTTCCTCGACGGCCTCCTCGACGGTGGCAAAGACTTCCTCTTCCGCCATGACCCTCACGACCTCCCCAAAAGGGACGCCACGTACCTGGCGACCACGTCTACCTCTATGTTCACCTTCGCCCCCACCCCCTTCCTGCCCAGGGTGGTGACCTCGAGGGTGTGGGGGATGAGGGCCACCTCAAACGACGAGTCCCTCACGCGGGTAACGGTGAGACTCACCCCGTCCACGGCCACCGATCCCTTGGGAGCCAGGAACCCCCTGAGCTCGCTCGGGAAGGCCACCTCGAGGGTGGCCCCGCCTGCCCCCGGCACCTTCCTCAGGATGGTTCCCACACCGTCCACATGGCCCATGACCATGTGACCCCCGAGGCGGGAGTCCGCCCGGAGGGAGCGCTCCAGGTTTACCGGGGAGCCCGGGTTAAGCCCGCCCAGGGTCGTGCGGTTCAGAGTCTCCTCCACCAGTTCGGCCCTGAACCACCCGGGCCCCAGGGCGACCACGGTGAGGCAAACACCATCCACCGAGATGGAGTCCCCCACCCTCGTGCCTTCTAGGACTCGCTCGGCGGCCACCTCGAGGAGGGCACCCCTCCCTGACCTCCTCAGGGCCCTCACTCTCCCCAGCTCCTCGACGATACCTGTGAACAAGCTGCTTCCGCCGCCCTCTTCAGGGGCAGGAGCCTCAACCAGAGGTCCTCCCCCACCGCCTCCGACTGCACCAGTCTAAGCCCTGGCCAGGGACGGGTGGCGAGGGGAAGCCCTTCAGGCCCGAGGACCGTGGGGGCCACCACCAGAACCACCTCCTGGGCAAGCCCCTCCTCTAGGAAGGAGGTGGCCAGCTCAGGCCCTCCCTCCACCAGAAGCCCTTGAAGGCCCTCCCTCCCCAGGGCCTCCAGGAGGGCCTTGAGGTCAACTCCCCTTCCTGAGGCCGGAAGCACCAGCACCCTGGCCCCCTTTTCCTCCCACTCCCTCATCCGGTGAGCGGCCTTCTCCGTGGTGACCACAAAAGTGGGGGCCTCGGGCCCGAAGAGCCTGAGGTGGGCCGGGACCCGGCCGGTGGCATCCACCAAGACCCTAATGGGCTGGGGGCCATCGAACTCGGGGAGGCGGACGGTGAGGAGGGGATCATCCACTAGGGCGGTCCCCGCACCCACCGCCACCGCGCCGAGCTCAGCCCGGAGCCCGTGGACCAGTTCCCGGGAGGCTGTCGAGGAGAGTTGAACGCGCCGCCCTGGCAGTCCCACCCTCCCGTCCAGAGATGAGGCCAGCTTCACCACCACAAATGGAAGACCCGTGCGACACCAGTGCAGGTAGGCACGGAGGAGCGCCTCCGCCTCCTCTGCCAGCACCCCCAGGGTCACCTCGACACCAGCTCCCGCCAGCCTCTCGATCCCTCCACCGGGAACTTGAGGGTTGGGGTCCCGCACCGCCACCACTACGCGAGAGATCCCCGCTGCAAGAATTGCCTCGGTGCAGGGGGGTGTCTTCCCTTCGTGATTGCAGGGCTCCAGGACCACATACATCTCTGCCCCCCGCGCCCTCTCTCCGGCCTCTTCCAGGGCGAGGACCTCGGCGTGGGGCTCGCCGGCCCTCCGGTGGAACCCCTCTCCCACCACCTGGCCCTCCTTGACGATGACGGCTCCGACAGCTGGGTTCGGCCTTGTCCTGCCCAACCCCCTGGCGGCCAGAGCCAGGGCCCTCCTCATCCAGACCTCCTCCGGCCCCTCAGCCGTCCGCCCTCCGAAACTCATATCCGGTTCCCCCTGTCCACCCCCGCTCAGCCCCTTCTGCCTTCCGGCGCGCCGCCCTACAAGTCCTGCCCCGAGAAGGCCCGCTCGGCGCGGAGCGGTTCCCCTTACACGCTGGTGGCCCAGCTACCTCTGGGCCATCTCAGCCCGAGCCCTGAGGATCTCCACCTGAGCTCTGGGGTCCGGAGAGGAGAAGACCGAATTCCCGGCGGCCACCACCGTCGCCCCCGCCTCCGCCACCCGGGTCACGTTCTCTTCGTTCACACCCCCGTCCACCATCAATTCCACCCTCCTCCCCGCCCTCTCCAGAAGCGCTGCCGCCTCCCTCACCTTGGGCAGGAGCTCCTCCATGAAGGCCTGGCCGGAGAAGCCGGGGTTCACGGTCATTATGATCACCACATCCAGGTGCTTCACGTAGGGAGCGGCCAGCTCCACGGCCACCTGGGGACTCAGAGCCAGGCCTGCCTTGAGGCCGTGGGCCTTGATCCCTTCGAGGAGCTCGAGCGGGTCCTCCACCACCTCGGGATGGAAGCTGATCCGGTCCGCCCCGGCCTCCGCCAAGGGACCTATCAGCGAAAGGGGGTCCACGACCATGAGGTGGCAGTCAAGGAAGAGGCGGGTGTGCTTCCTAAGACTCGCCACCACAGGGGGACCGAAACTCAGATTGGGAACATAGTGGCCGTCCATGATGTCCAGATGGAGCCAGCTCACCGAGTCGCCAAGCCTCTCCACCTCCCAAGCCAGGCGGGAGAGGTCCGCAGCGAGGAGGGAGGGGGCTACCTCAATCACCTCTCCCTCCCCACAGCAAGCGCCTTCCGCTTCGGCAGGGCCGCCACACCCCTGCCTTCAGCCAGATCGGCCACGGTGACGGAGGAGAGATCCTCAAGGAACCGTCGCTGAATGGCCACCCAGACGGGGTGGACGGTGCAGAAGCCAGTCCGCTCGCACCCCGGGGGATCGGTGAGACAGAGGTTCAGGGCAATGGGGCCCTCCACGGCTTCCAGAACCTCCTTAAGGGTGATGCCTCCCGGCTCCCTGCTTAGCGCCACACCTCCCTGCCTCCCACGGAAGCTCCTCACCAGTCCCGCCCTCCTAAGGTGCCTCAGCACCCTGAACACGAGGACGGGGGGAATGGCCTGCCTTTCTGCCAGGTCCTGAGCCGTGGAGCGGCCGAGAAGAGCCAGGTCCACAACGGCCCTCACCGCGTAATCAGCTTCCCTCGTGATCATCATGGCAGTCACCCCAGCCTCTCTTCGGGCAGCCTCCGCCAGCCTCGGAAGAAGGCCGCACCGGACATCCGCCCCCGCCCCTCGGGCTGGACCTCCAGGAGCCCGAGGAGGCCCTCCCCGGTTCCGACGAGCAGCTCCTCCCCCTCCACACCGACGGGAAGGCCGGGCTCGCCCCTCCCTGGGCGCACCCTGGCCCTCCAGACCTTGAGCCTCCTGCCTGACGCGAAGGTGTAGGCCCCGGGTTCCGGGTTCAGGGCCCTCACCAGGTTGGCCAGTTCCCGGCCCGGCCTTGACCAGTCGAGCAGGGCCTCCTCGGGCCGGAGCTTGGGCGCCCTGCTCGCCAGGGAGGGGTCCTGGGGAACTGGCCTGGCCTCTCCCCTCTCGACAAGATCCAGAGCCCTCACGAGCATCCCCGCCCCCAGCGTGGCCAGTCTGAAGGTGAGCTCCCCACAGGTCTCCTCGGGGCCCACCTCAACTTTCTCCTGGAGGATGATGGGCCCGGTATCCACCCCTGGATCCACCTGGAACACGGTGACCCCCGTCACCGTGACACCGTCCATGAGCGCCCTGGCCACGGGAGCCGCCCCCCGATAGGCCGGGAGGAGTGAGAAATGCAAGTTGAGAAAGCCCCTGGGGCAGGAGGAGAGAAGGTCCTGGGGCAGAATCTCCCCGAAAGCCACTATCACCCCGACCTCAGCCCCGAGGCTCCTCACCTCCTCGAGAAAACCCGGGTCCTTCACGGTCTGCGGCTGGAGTACTGGAACCCCCCTAGAGGCAGCCCAGGCCTTGGTGGGGGGAGGACCCACCTCCAAGGATCTTCCCCTCGGCCGATCGGGCCGAGTGACGAGGGCAAGGAGCCGGTGGTGGGACTGGTAGATCGCCTCCAGGCTGGGAACGGCCGCCTCCGGGGTGCCAAAGAAGATCACCCTCATCCGGTCCTCCCGCCCATGCCCCCGGCCGAGATAGCCCTTTCCCTCAGCCGTCTTAGCGCCACCTTTCGCTCTTCTCCCTCAAGCCGGTCGACGAAGAGGATGCCATCGAGGTGGTCCACCTCGTGCTGGAATACCCTGGCCAGCAGCCCTCTGGCCTGAACTTGGAAGGGCTTTCCCTGAACGTCCTGGGCAGCCAGGGTTACCTCAGCGTGGCGGCGCACCGGAAACCAGAGGCCCGGAAGGGAGAGACAACCCTCCTCAACCACTACTTCCCCGGAGACCTCCAGAATGACCGGGTTCACGGCCACTCCTTCAGCCTCTGGGGTCCTGTAAACGAAGACCCTCCTTGCCACCCCGATCTGATTCGCCGCGAGACCCACCCCCCCGGCCGCCTCCATGCTGGCCATCATCTCCTCGACCAGGCCCCGGAGGGCAGAATCGAATTCCGTCACGGGGGGAACCCGCTCCCTTAGCACGGGATCCCCGAACAGCCGTATGGGAAAAGCCATCCTCAAGACCTCCCGGGAAGCCTCACGGGGTCCAGACTCACTCTCAGCTCCACTCCAGCCTCGACCGCAGCTCTCCGGACCCTGTCGAGAAGGGCCGCGGGTTCATTGGTCCTCGCCAGGTATATTGCTCCTTTGCGGCCGACGAAGGGACCCGCCACCCCCTCTCCCAGGACATGCAGGATCTTCTCGCATGCCTTATCAGTACCGGCGAGCTCAAGCTGAACTAAGTTTACCCAGGGCGGGAAGGAAAGCTCTCTTCTCCTCGCCAGCTCCTCCCGGGCAAAACGAGAAAGATCCAGAGAGACGAGGGCGCGGATGGCGGGGTGGGAGCTATCGGCCACCTCAAGCATGAGCCTGCCTCCCCTCCCCCGCCGGCCCGCCGCCCGGGCCCACCGCCACCACCACCTCACGGCCTCCTCGGCGGCGGTGTACTCGGGTCTCTCAAGGGTGGCCTCGGCTTCCACCACCGCCACCACCCTGGGCTTCCCGTCGGGCCTGGCGGTGTATGCGTCGGCGGGAGAAAGGAGGTACAGACCGGGGCCTGGCTCCCAGCTGGACAGGGGAGTCTGCCGGAGAGAGCTCTCCAGCCAGCGCGCGATCTTCTCTGCCCTTTTTGGCCACGCCACCACCACCGCGGGGATGCCGGCCGCCAGCGCCCCCTTCAGGGCCCGTAGGATTCTTGACCTACCGTCGGGACCCGAGGGCACCAGCTCCACCGCAGGCATCCCCCGCCTCTCCTCCTCCGGATCAGGGGTGATGGGGCTGGCCTCCCCCTTATCCAGAGCGAGCCAGCTGCCTAGTCTCGGCGTCGGGGTGATGGAGAGGAAGACGGCCCTCTCCCTTTCCGCCCTCCACCTCACCACCTCCACCGCATCGAACCTCGGGCTCCTCTCCTCCAGGTAGGCGGGGTTCTCCTCGTCCAGCACCACGACCAGCCCGAGATCCCTGACGGGAGCGAAGGCCGCCGCCCGCGATCCGACGCCCAACCTGACCTCGCCCCTGGCCAGCTGCCACCACGCCTCCTCCCGACGCTTCCTAGGCCAGCAGGAGTGGAGGAGGGCACCGGGTAGAATCCTCGCCGCCTCCTGCACCTCAGGCCCCCCACCAGCTGCCTGAAGCACCAGAACTCCCTTGCCCCTCGAGAGTGCCAGGGAGGCCGCCTCCGCTGCCAGCTGGAGGTGGTTATGCCCCGGATGGGGGCGGAGAATGAACTTCCCTCCCCCATCCCCTTCTACCGCATCCATGAACGCGCGGGCGCCCCGGTAACCCTCGAGAAGCTCCAGCTTGGAGCGGGGCCGCGCCTCACCCCTGGGCGGGCCAGGAGGTCTCCATCCGGCAGGAAGCGCAACCTTGAGCACCGCCCCCAGGGGGCTCCCCCACCTGGAGGCCGTGTAGGAGAAGAGCTCGAGCTCGCGTGGGCCGAAGGCGGACTCCGGGGAGACCCACTCCACCTCCAGAATCCTGCCTCCGAAGGGTTCCCCCGGACCGACCACCCATCCCCTTCGGACGGCCCGTCCCAGCGGTGCCCTGACACAGTGACCCAGCGGAACCCCAGAGCTAGTCTCCGGCAGCCTGTAGGTGAAAGCCTGGTCCAGCGAGGCGGCGGGGAAGACCACGGAAACCAGGGAGACCCCCTCCGCGGTCTCCGCCATGGCTCGGGCTCACCCCTGACCGAAGGCTACAGGCTCTCCGCCGCCCGCCTCAGGGCTTCCGCCTGGTCCGTCCTCTCCCAGGTGAACTCCTTTTCCGGACGCCCAAAATGACCGTAGCAGGCTGTCTTCTTGTACACAGGCCGTCTCAAGTCCAGATTGCGAATGATGGCAGCCGGCCTGAAGTCAAAGAACTCCCGCACCAGCCTCTCTAGCCTCTCCGGAGGCACCACCTCCGTCCCGAAGGTCTCTAAGGAGATGGAGACGGGGCGAGCCACACCGATGGCGTAGGCCACCTGCACCTCAACCCTCTCGCACAGCCCCCCCGCCACGAGATTCTTCGCCACGTACCTCGCCATGTACGCCCCCGACCTGTCGACCTTGGTCGGGTCCTTTCCCGAGAAACAGCCCCCTCCGTGCCTGGCATACCCCCCGTAGGTATCTACCATGATCTTCCTGCCGGTAAGACCGGTATCGGCCTTGGGACCTCCCACCTCGAACTTCCCCGTCGGGTTCACGAGAACCCTCATCCCTTCATGCTCCAGCCAGGGGGGAATAAGGGGGTGTATGACGTGCTCTTCGAGATCCGGCTTGAGCAGCGTCTCCACATCTATGTCGGGCTGGTGCTGAGCGCTTATGAGCACGGTGCGAAGCCGCACCGGCCGGGTCCCCTCGTACTCAACCGTCACCTGGGTCTTGCCATCGGGCCGGAGATAGGGGATGACCCCGGCCTTCCTCACCTCCGCCAGCCGCCTGGCCAGCCGATGGGCCAGCCAGATGGGGAGGGGCATGAGGTCCTCCGTTTCGGTGCATGCGAAACCGATCATGATGCCCTGATCGCCCGCGCCCACCCGATCCAGGTCGTCCTCGGCCTGCCCGATCCTCTCTTCCTGGGCGTGGTTCACGCCCCTCGCTATGTCCGGAGACTGCTCCTGGATGGCCGTGACCACCCCGCAGGTATCTCCGTCGAAGCCGTACTTGGCCCGGGTGTAGCCCACGTCCTTCACCGTCTCCCTCACCACCTGAGGTATGTCAACGTAGGTCGAGGTGCTTATCTCCCCCGCCACCACCACCAGACCCGTCGTCACCAGGGTCTCGCAAGCAACCCGGGCGTAAGGGTCGTCGCGGATGATGGCGTCGAGGATGGCATCGGATATCTGGTCCGCCAGCTTATCCGGATGGCCTTCCGTGACCGATTCGGACGTGAAATAACGCTTATTCACCCTCGGCCTCCTCCGGGACAGCCGCGATTATAGCCGCCCGGCACCTCCCGCCCCCGCTCCCAGGGGGTCGAGGGCCCTCCTCAGGTCCTCCCTTAACATTTCCGAAGGGGTGACGCAGTACTCCTCGCCCAGCCTTAGCAGGGTGTTCCTGGAACCATGACGGAGCCGGAGATGGACTGGGGTGTTACCGGGGTGGGCCAGCAGAACCCGTTTGAGGGCGGATACGAGGGCGTCATCCACCTTCTCCGCCTCGAGGCTTATGACGAAGGGCTCGCAGTCTCCCCCCGCCAGAGCCCCTCCTTCGGCCGCCTCATCGGGCCTAAGACGCCTCACCTCCAGGGCGACCAGCTTGGGCGAGTCCTCCCTGGCGTCAACCCGGCCCTTCACCAGGACCACCGGCGCCTCCCCCAGGAAGGAAGCGCAGCTCTGGTAAACGGAGGGGAAGAGGACGACTTCGGCGGAGCCCTCCAGGTCTTCCAGGACCATGGTGGCCATGGGCTCGCCCCTCCTGGTGAAGCGCTTGGTCACTGCCGTGACCACACCGCCTACAGTGCGCACCTCCCCGTCAGCGAGATCCCCGAGCTCCGCGAGGCTCGCGTCGGTCGCCCTGGCTTGGACCTCCTCGAGGCCGAGAAGCGGGTGATCGGAGACGAAGTGACCGAGCATCTCTCTCTCCCAAGCGAGAAGCTCCTCCCGGGGCAGGACCTCCTCGGGCACCGGGAGCGCCCTCCCCTCCGCTGCAGGCGTGCCCAGAGAGAAAAGGCTTGCCTGCCCCGCCTCCTCCGCCTTTCTCGCCGCCGCCGCAGCCTCCAGGAGAGATTCGCAGACCTTGAGGAGTCCGCCCCTGGAGTACCCGAGGGAGTCAAAGGCCCCTGCCTTTATCAGGCTCTCCAGAATCCTCCTGTTTAGCACGGGCGTTCCCACCCTGGCAAGGAAGTCCTCCACGGACCTGAACGGACCGCCCCTTTTCCTCTCCGCCACAATGGCCTCTACAACGTGCTCGCCGAGGTTCCTTATGGCAGACAGACCGAAGCGGATCGCATTTCCCTCGGGGAGGTGGTCTGCCTCGGAAAGGTTCACGTCGGGAGGGAGGATCCTTATGCCCATACGCCTACAGGCGTTCAGGTAGGCGCCGGTCTTGTCCTTGTCTCCCTTGACGCTCGTGAGAACGGCCGCCATGTACTCCACCGGGTAGTGAGACTTGAGCCAGGCCGTCTGGTAGGCCAGGAGAGCGTACCCGCAGGCATGGCTCTTGTTGAAACCGTACCCCGCGAAGTGCTCGATGGCCTCGAAGAGCTTCTCCGCCAAGGCCTCCGGATACCCCCACTCCACACAGCCCCGCACGAACCGCTCCCTCTGAGCCGCCATGGCCTCCGGGATCTTCTTGCCCATGGCCTTCCTCAGGGAATCGGCCTCGGCCGCGCTGTACCCAGCGAGCTCCATAGCGATGCGCATGGCCTGCTCCTGGTAGACGATGATCCCGTAGGTCTCCTCGAGGATCGCCTTGAGATCCGGGTGCAGGTAGCTCACGGGCTTCCGGCCCTGTTTCCTCTCCGCGTACTCGACATGCATCCCCTCTCCCAGAGGCCCTGGCCGGTAAAGGGAGACCACGGCCATGAGATCCTCGAAGCGGTCGGGGGCGAGGATCCGGAGGAGGGTTCGCATGCCCGGGCTCTCAAGCTGGAACACCCCTGTGGTCTCGCCCCTTCTCAGCATGGCGTAGACCTCGGGATCGTCCAGAGGAAGGTTGTCCACGTCGGGCCGGGTTCCCCTGGTCCTCGCCACCAGGTCGCAGGTGTCCTCGATGATGGAGAGGTTGCGCAACCCGAGGAAATCGACCTTGAGCAGGCCGAGCTTCTCGACGGCGTGCATGTCGAACTGGGTGACGACCGGTCCATCCAGTTCCTTCCTCTGGACAGGCATGTACTCCGTGAGGGGTCGATCGGATATCACCACCCCGGCCGCGTGCACCGAATCCTGGCGCCTCAACCCCTCGAGAACCCTGGCAGTGTCCAGGACCTTCCGGGCATCGGGGTCCTTGTTATAAGCCTCCGCCAGTTCCTGGGAGAGTTCGAACGCCTTCTCCAGCGGCCACTCCCTCCCCAGAACCGGCGGTGGCATCATCTTGGCCAGCTTGTCCCCGAAGCCGTACGGATAGCCCAGAACCCTGGCCGCGTCCCTAATAGCCTGCTTCGCCTTGATGGTGGAGAAGGTGACTATCTGAGCTACCCTGTCCTCGCCGTACCTTCTTCTCACATACTCGATCACCTCGGGCCTGCGGCGCTCGTCGAAGTCCAGGTCTATGTCGGGCATCTGGACCCTCTCGGGATTGAGGAACCTCTCAAAGAGGAGCCCGTACCTTAAGGGGTCTATGCTCGTGATCCCGAGGCAGTACGAGACAATGCTCCCCGCCGCTGATCCCCTCCCCGGACCAACCCTTATCCCCCGGGACCGGGCGTAGGAAACCACGTCCCAGACGACAAGGAAGTAGCCAGCAAAACCCATCCCCTCGATGACAGCGAGCTCCGCCTGGAGGCGGGAGAGAACCTCCGGGGGGAGGGGATCGCCGTACCGCTCGCGGGCCCCTTCCAAGACGAGCCTCCGGAGGTACGCTTCTTCGCTGGACCCGTCGGGTGGGGTGTAGCGCGGCAGCCGGATGCCGCCGAACTCCAGCTCCACCTGGCAGGAATCGGCTATCTCCAGGGTGGCGTCGCAGGCCTCCGGGAGGTCCCTGAAGACCTCCCTCATCTCTTCAGCACCCTTGAGGTAAAACTCCTCGGCACCGAAGCGGAGCCTCTTCGGGTCCGCGACGTTGGAACCGGTTTGAATGCAGAGGAGAACGTCGTGGGCGGGGGCATCGGCCTTCTCGGCGTAGTGGAGGTCGTTGGTGGCCACCACCTTCAGGCCGAGCCTTCTCGCCAGCTCCACCAACTCCGGGAGAACCCTGCGTTGCTCGGGCAGGCCGTGGTCCTGAATCTCGATGTAGAAGCCGTCCTTCCCGAAGATCTCCGCGTACTCGCCGGCCAGGCGCCTCGCCTCCTTCACCCTGCCTGCTAAAAGCGCCTGGGGAATCTCACCCGCCAGGCATCCCGAGAGGGCCACGATGCCCCGGCCGTGCTCGGCAAAGAGCTCCCTGTCCATGCGGGGCTTGTACCAGTAGCCTTCGAGGTAAGCGCGGGATACCAGGCGGAGAAGGTTCCTGTAGCCCTCCTGATCCCGGGCGAGAAGGGTGAGGTGATAGGGGGCATCCTGCTCTCTAGCCTCCCTCTGGAACCTACTCCGGGGCGCCACGTAGGCCTCGACCCCGAGAATGGGTTTCACCCCCACCGCCCGCGCCACCTCGTAGAACTCGACCACCCCGTACATGACTCCGTGGTCGGTGATGGCCATCCCCGGCATCCCCAGACGGGCTGCTTTTTCCAGAGCCTGCCTCACGCGGGTAGCCCCGTCGAGCATGGAGTACTCGGTATGGGAATGGAGGTGAACGAAGCCCTTTGCCACCGTAACCCCCGGATCCGAAAGGCCGGGCGCTGGGGAAGGCGGAGCGCCCAACCACATTCGTGTAATTCGATCCTATCCCTCCCCGCCGGGGGGGTCAAGCTCCCTCCTGGTACAGCAGGCCTGCCACGCGGTCCAGACCCGCTTGGACCAGAATCTCCCGCCTGGGTCTCCCCGACTCGTCCAGCCCGCGGATGGAGTAGTAGTCGCGGAGCATGCGCTCCAGGTCGGGCACCTTCCCTGCCGCTCCCCCTTCGGAAAGCGGGGTGAGAAGCCTCCTCGGGAGGGTGTCATCGGCTCTCCTGGCTCCCATCATCCAGGAGAGGGAGCGCCTTAGGTACCAGGACCGGGCCCCCGTGGCCATCATGCGCTCCAGGGGCCACTCCCCTCCCACGACGGCCTCGAGGGCGCGCGCCAGGTGCGTGGCCCGAGCCGAGGCCATGACGAAAACGCACATCACAGCCGAGTTACACACGGCGCTCAGATCTTCGGCAACCCTAATCATCTGGGCCTTGTCCGACGGGTCGTAGGGGTCGTAATCCTCCTTCAGGCCGAGTTCCGGGTACTGAGAGACACCCTGAGTGATAAAGGGGTTCATGTGCTGATTGTGACTGGCCCCTATTGGGCTCACGGCGTACCCCAGGGCTGCGGCATGGAAGGCTCGGGGGTCGTGAGCGGGCACCTCAAGCCCCTTCACGTGAATGGCCATCTCCTCCGCCTGGGGCCCCAGGGCCCGAGCTGCCCTCTTCACCCCCAAGGAGAGGATCTCCCCGGGACCCTCCCTCCTCGAGATCTGCCGGAGGAGCTCGAAAACGGCCTCCATGTTCCCCCAGTCAAGACCCAGCCCCCCGTCATCGAGGAGGCCAGCCAGGTGGGCCTCGATGGCGAAGGCCACCACGTTCCCAGCGGAGATGGTGTCCATGCCCAGCCGGTTGCAGATCTCACCAGCATAAGCGACCTTCTCCAGGTCGGGGTTGAGGATAAGGGTCCCGAAGGTCACGCAGGTCTCGAACTCAGGCCCCGGCCCCTCGATCCCGAAGGTAGGCACCTTCACTTCCCTCTTGCACCGAAGCCCACAGGCGTAGCAGGCACCCCTGCCCACGAGGATGGTCTCCACCATGGTAGGACCGGAGAGGCTCGTGGCTCCCTCCCACCACTCCCCGAGGGTCCAGTTCTTGCATGGTACGTCACCGGTCATGGAACCCAGCTCCATGTGGGCGTCGGTTCCCATCTCGTGCAGGGCCTGGAAGACCATGGCCTCCCTGATGGCGGCCTCGAACTCCTTCCTGAGAGACGAGTACTCTTCAGCCCGGGCCACCTCCACCTTCCTGGACCCCCGGGCCACCATGGCCTTGAGCCGCTTGGAGCCCATGACCGCCCCCATCCCGGTCCTCCCCGCCGCATCTCCCTTGTCGTTCTGGATGGAAGCGAAGAGAATGCCATTTTCGCCCGCGGGTCCTATGCAGAAGACCGAGGGCCGCCTCCCAGTCCGCCTCGACCAGAGGATCTCCGTGGTCTCGTAGGTGTCCTTCCCCCAGAGATCCGAGGCCGGCTCGAGCCAGGCCCTCCCCTCCTCGATCCAGAGGACTTGCGGAGTCTCAGCCCTCCCGGTCACAACCACCCCGTCAAAACCAGCAAACTTGAGGGCGGGACCGAAGCTCCCGCCGCAGTTGGCTTCCCCCCAGAGCCCGGTCAGGGGCGACCTCGCCCCCACGGCGAACCTGCCCGTGCCCGAGAGAGCGGTCCCCGTGAGAGGGCCCGTCATCACAACCAGCGGGTTCTCAGGGCCGAGGGGGTCAACCCTCGGCTCGGCCAGGGCCTGGAAGTACCAGGCTGCCAGACCCGCCCCTCCCAGGAGGAGCTCTCTGCCCAGAGCGTCAGTCTCCTCCACCCTGAGCTCAGCCCGGGAGAGATCGACGATGAGAACGCGTCCCGTATAGCCCTTCACCTACCACCCCCTTCTTCCCGGCCCATAATAGCCAGACCTAACCAGGGCGGAGGAGCAGGCCCACCAGGGCGTCGGGGGAGTCCTCCACGAGGAGCACCTGTCTCCCCCCCTCCGCAAGCCGGAGCAGCCCGCCCGCGGCCGCCTCCACCTCCACCCCGTAGACGCACCGCCCCTGCCTCAGGGCGGAGGCCAGGTTCCGGGCGCGCCCCGCCTCCTCCAGGTAGAAGGCCTTCCATGCCCGATCCTCGGTGCTCGCTGCAAGCCTCTCTCTTTCCGCCGCCTCCTCCTCCACCCCTAGGGCCGCCCGGAGGCAGAAGGTAAGGGCCTCCTTCTCGCTGGAGGCGAATCTCCCTTCCCCTCCAGGCACGCCCACCACGAACCCTCGCACCGCGAGCCCTGAGAGTTCTCTCCCAGCCTCCTCGGGCAGGACGTAACGTCCCAGCCCCACCAGGGCGTGGACCCTGGCTTCCGGATCCCTGGCGGCGAGCGTCCTGAGCTCCTGGAGCCCCCGAGGGGAGGGGAGCGGCCCCGGGCCCCTGGCCCGCTGCAGCCTCGCCCGCCCGAGAGCCCCGGCAGAGACGGCGAGAAGAACGGAGATGAAGAGGAAGGCCAGGGGCCGCCTTCCCGCCGGGTCGGGGAAGCTAGCCCTCGCCGCCCTACGCAGGGCCCGCCGGAGGCCTTGGCTCACCCCTTCCCCCCCTTGTCCAGGAGCTTCCTTCATCCTCCAGAAAGGCCAACAAGTCCTCGGGGAGCCCCGAGGCGAACTCCATGAACTCGCCGGTGACAGGGTGCCTAAAGCCCAAGCGCCAGGAGTGAAGGAAGGGCCGGGAGAGTCCCCACGGCTTCCCCCCGTACAGGGTGTCACCCACAAGAGGATGGCCGATGAAGGCAAGGTGAACTCGGATCTGATGGGTCCTCCCAGTTTCCGGCGCGACCTCTAGCAGGGTGGTTCGCCTCAGCCTCTCAAGCACCTCAAACCTGGTGATCGCAGGGCGTCCTCGGGCTGAGACCCACCTCCTCCAGGGCCTTGCCGGATCCGTTCCCACAGGTGCCTCGACCACTCCCCCCCTATCCAGATCCCCCTCGACCAGGGCCAGGTACCGCCGGAGGAGCTTCCTCCCCCGCACCTGGGCCCCAAGGCCAGCATAGCCCTCCGGTGAGGCAGCCAGGATCATCAATCCCGATGTCCCCTGATCGAGGCGGTGAACCACCCCCGGTCTGCCCGCCCCTCCCCCGCCTAGCCGGAACCCCATCCGCTCTACCCGCTCCACCAGGCTCTCCAACCTCACGCCCGGTCCCGGATGGACGGGAAGTCCCGCGGGTTTGTCCACCACTATGACGTGAGCGTCAGCAAAAACTATCCTCGGCTCGGGGCCCTCGAGGCGCTCGGGCTGCCAGGGGAGGACCTCCAACCTCTCTCCCAATCTCACCCGCTCCCCTGGCGCGGCTTCCCCCCGAAGCCTTCGGACCCGCCCTTCCTTGATCAGCCTGGAAGCAGCAGATCGGGACAGTCCGAGCCTCCGAGCGAGTACCACATCCAGGCGAAGACCAGATTCCTCCTCGCTCACCTCGAGGGTTAGGGGCCCGCGCCGGCCGCCCGGGCTATTCTCCCCCCTCACCCCTCTCCCCCCAGGCAGCAGCCCAGCTGAGAAGCGCAACGCCCGCGAGGATCGCCACATCGGCAAGGTTGAACACGGGCCAGAAGCGAAGGTCCACGAAGTCCACCACGGCCCCGTTAAAAAGCCCCGGGCCCCGGAAGAGGCGGTCCGCCAGGTTCCCCAGGGCCCCTCCCAGCACCAGGGCGATCCCCGCCAAGGCGAGCCCGCCCCTCACCCGCCCCGCCATCCGAAGCAGGAAGACCACCACCACTGCTCCGAGGGTGGCGAATAGGAGGGGGAACCCTTGAAGGAGCCCGAAGGCGCCCCCCATGTTCCTCGTCACCCGGAGGACGACAAGGCCACCCAGGAGCCTGGTACCTTCAGGGGGGAGGAACTCCAGGGCCAGAGCCTTGCTTCCCTGGTCCACCAGGAAGACCAGGGTGGCTGCGAGAAGGACGGCGGCGAGCCCGCCCCCCTTTCTCAGAAGCTCCGCGCCTCCTTCCTCTTGCAGGCAAGACAGAGGCTGGCGTAGGGAAGGGCTTTCAGCCTGGCCTTCTCTATCGGTCTCCCGCAGGCCTCGCAGATCCCGTAGGTCCCGGCCTCGATCTTTGCCAGAGCCCTGTCTATCTTCTCCACTAAGTCCTTGATATTCTGAGCAATGGAGAAGTCCTTTTCCCTCTCGAAGGTGAAGCTCCCCGCATCGGCGTACTCCTCATCGAAGGAGACCTCCCCGGAGAGATCTGACTGGGGAGCCCGCAAGGACCCCGAGGATATCTCCTCCTCCTCCGCCAGGAGCCTCTTCCTCTCCCTGAGCAGGGCCCTCTTGAGCTCCAGAATCTCCTTCTCGCTCAGGGCGTCTTCAGCGGCTCTTCCCTCGACCATACCACCTCTCTTGGTCCTCCCCGCGCTCGAGGGGACGACATAATAGCGTGAAGCCGGGCCGGGGGAGGAGGACGGGGATGGGCGGCCCGGATCCGGCGTCGGTGGTAAAGGCTCTCGTCCTTAAAGAGAGGCGGAAACCTGGGAAGGAGGAGAGAAGGTGGCGAAGGACGGGTTCCCCTTTCCTCGGATGGAGGAGGAGATCCTCAAGTTCTGGCGGAAGGAGGGGATCTTCGAGAGGAGCCTGAAGCAGAGGGAGGGGGGACCACGTTTCGTCTTTTATGAGGGACCCCCCACGGCGAACGGAAGGCCAGGTGTGCATCACGTCTTAGCCCGGGTCTTCAAGGACATCTACCTCCGGTACAGGACCATGAGGGGGTACTACGTTCCGAGGAAGGCCGGTTGGGACTGCCACGGACTCCCCGTCGAGCTCGAAGTGGAGAAGGAGCTTGGGCTCAACTCCAAGCGGGAGATCGAAGCCTACGGCATAGCCAGGTTCAATGCGCGCTGCAGGGAGTCGGTGACCCGGTACGTTAAGGATTGGGAGGCCCTGAGCGAGAGGATCGCCTTCTGGCTCGACTACTCGAGCCCCTACTGGACCATGGACCCCTCCTTCGTCGAGAGCTGCTGGTGGGCTCTGAAGAGCATCTGGGAGCAGGGGCTTCTGGTGGAGGACTTCAGGGTGGTCCCCTACTGCCCCCGATGCGGGACCGCCCTCTCCGATCACGAGGTTGCCCAGGGGTATGCAACGGTGAGGGACCCCTCCATCTATGTCCGGTTTCCCCTCCAGGACGGGGACCTCGGCGGAGCAAGCCTCCTGGTCTGGACGACGACCCCCTGGACCCTCGTCTCCAACCTCGGCGTGGCCATCAACCCCGAGGTCACCTATGCCCTGGTGGAGTACGGTGGGGAACGCCTCATCCTGGCCGAGCCGCTGGTGAGAAAGGTACTGGGTGAAGGGGGAGAGGTGAGAGCCTACCTCGAGCCCGGCGAGCTGGACGGAAGGAAATACAACCCTCCCTTCCGGTTCTTCTCCCCGGGTCCCCCCGCCTTCCAGGTGGTGGGGGCAGAGTTTGTCAGCACCGAGGAGGGTACCGGCATTGTGCATATTGCCCCGGCCTTCGGAGCTGAGGACATGGCGGTCGGGAGGGAGATGGGTCTTCCCCTGGTGAACCCGGTGGACGACGAAGGTCGCTTCACGACGGAGGTCCCTCCCTACTCGGGAATGAGGGTGAAGGACGCGGACCAGCACATCATCGCGGACCTTGCCGAGAGGGGTCTTCTGCTGAGAGCGGAGACCGTGGATCACACCTATCCCCTCTGCTGGAGGTGCTCCACTCCCCTCATCTACCAGGCGCGCCCCTCCTGGTTCATAAGGACAACAGCGCGGAAGGACGCCCTCCTCCGCGCCAACGAAGAAGTGGAATGGCATCCCGAGCACATAAAGCACGGAAGGTACGGGGACTGGCTCCGGAACAACGTCGACTGGGCGGTCTCGAGGGACAGGTACTGGGGGACTCCCCTTCCCATCTGGCGATGTCCGGAAGGGCACGACACCGTGGTGGGGGGAAGGAAGGAGCTAGAGGACTTGGCAGGGAGAAACCTTGCCGACATCGATCTCCATCGCCCGGCCGTGGACGAGGTGCGCTTCCCCTGCCCCCGCTGCGGGCGGGAGGCAACCCGCCTCCCCCAGGTCCTGGATGCCTGGTTCGACTCGGGTTCCATGCCCTTCGGACAGTTCGGCTACCCCCACCGGGGGGAGGAGGAGTTCAGGGAGAACTTCCCCGCCGACTACATTTGCGAAGGGATAGACCAGACTCGCGGCTGGTTCTACTCGCTTATGGCCGTCTCCACCCTCCTCTTCGGGCTCTCCAGTTATAGAAGGGTGGTCTGCCTCGGACACATCGTCGACAGGCAGGGCAGGAAGATGTCGAAGAGCCTTGGGAATGTGGTGGATCCGTGGGAGCTCATCGAGACCTACGGGTCCGACACGCTCAGGTGGTACCTGCTCACTGCCGGCTCGCCGTGGACATCGCGGCGCGTCTACCGGGAGGCCCTGGAAGAGGTGGCCAAGGGCTTCCTGTCCACCCTCTGGAACACCCTTGTATTCTATGACCTCTATGCCACGGCCTCTCCGGATGCAGCCCGCGCCGAGCCCCCGCCCCCGGCGGAAAGGCCCGTGCTAGACAGGTGGATCCTCTCCCGCCTTGCGGGACTGGTGGCGGAGGTGACGACCCTCACCGACGCCTTCGATGCCACCGCGGCCGGGAGGAAGATCGAGGAGTTCGTTGTGAAGGACCTCTCCAACTGGTACGTCCGGCTTTCCCGCCCCAGGTTCACACCGAGGGGTAAGGTCCCCGCGGACCCGGGGGCCTTCTCCACCCTGAGGGAGGTGCTGAGGACCGTGGCCCTCCTGGTAGCACCCTTCACCCCCTTCATCGCCGAGGCGCTCTGGGCGAGGGTGGGCAGGGGGGAGGGCAAGGACAGCGTTCACCTGGCCGACTGGCCGAGCCCGCGGGAGGAACTCCGAGACCTAGGCCTGGAGAGGGGGATGGAAGAGGCAGTGGAGGTGGTGAGCCTGGGCCGGGCCGCGAGGGCCTCCGCCAGGATCAAGGTGCGGCAGCCCCTGTCGCGGGCCTGGGTCCTCGGTCCGCCGGAGAGGCTCTCAGCCCTGGCCGGGCTCGAGGAACTGGTGGCCGCGGAGCTCAACGTGAAGACCCTGGTTCTTGGAGGGGATGACCTTCCCAGCGAGGGCATCAGCTCGTCCGGAGAGGCCGGCCTCACGGTAGCCCTGGACACTCGGGTCACCCCAGAGCTTGAGTCCGAGGGGCTGGCCCGGGATCTGGTTAGAACCGCTCAGGAGGTGAGGAGGAAGGCGCGCCTTGCCGTGACCGACCGGGTGATCCTGGGTCTCGAGGCCCCTGAGGCCATAAGGTCGGCTCTCCAACCCCATCTGGATTACGTGGCCGCGGAGTGCCTTGCCGAGGAGGTGAAGTTCGGCGCCCCCGAGGAAGATCCCCTGGCCGAAGGGGGCTTGCAGCACAAACTCGGCCGCATACGAGTCTGGGTGGCCAGACCCGCCTAGACTCGAGGGTCGGAGGAGGAGGGCGGGGAACCGGCGCTATTCCGGCCGGCAGAGACCGCAGGGCCTGTAACCGAGCCGCCGCGCCCGTCCCAGGCTAAACTGCGGCAATCCCGGGCGGTCCCGCACCACTCTGCACTCCGGCCTGTGATAAGTCCCCCGATCCGGGAAGGCCACCACCTGGGAAGGGCGCTCCTTCGCCTCCTTCTGCCTCGCCCCCTTCTTGGCGGCGGTTGGCCGAGGCTCCCCTCGGCGCCGGGTCCCCTCCGCCGCTCCCTCGGGCCTGGCACCCTCTGCCCGCGCCGCCCTCCTGGGGCGAGCGGGGGCCGCCCTCCGCCCGGCCCGGCTGGGCTCCTCCCGGCCCTCCCCCTCGGACGCCCTCTCTCCTGTCCTCCGCCGACGGGCCGAGGCCCTGGGTGCCGCCGCTCCTTCCCGGCGTTCCGCGAGTTCTTCGAGACCCTCGCCTTCCGCCGTGGTCTCCACGGAGGCAGGTGGTGCCACCACACGCACCTCTTCTCGCGTGGGGCCCTCCAGAGGAGAGGCCTCCTCAGCCCCGAGGCCCCACCCGGGCTCGGGACCTCCCTCCCTCGCGGGCCTCCGGAAGATGCTCACAGCCAGAAGAACTCCAGCCAGAAGTGAGGAGCCTATGGAGACCCAGAGCAGGGCCACCCCCTCTCTGACCAGCCCGGCCAGGAAAGTGGCCGCTGCGATGATCAGCAAAACCAAGCTAAGCCGCGTCACCTAATCCCCCTCCCCTCAGGACTCAACGACCTCCTCACCCACACCTTCCTGAGCAAGCTCGTCGACCCTCTCGAGCGCCCTCGCGAGGAACTCTCGCAGGGCCGAGACGAGCTCCTCTTTTAGGGTTCTGAGGGAGGCTACTCTCTCCTCCAGGGCTTTCGTGCGCGTTTCCAGCTCTCTGAGCCGATCTCGCGCCTCTGTCTCGCCCCTGGCCCTGATCTCCTCCGCCTCTTTCCTGGCCCGCTCCAGCAGCCTCTCGGCCTCTCCTCTGGCCTCCGCCACAACCTCAGCCGCGGCCCTCTCGGCGGCGGCCAGAACCTTCCCCAATGCCCTCTCGGCCTCCCTTCCGCGCTCTGCCGCCTCCTTGAGCTCCTCCACCTGCTGCCGGAGCGCAGCATTCTCCGCCTGCAGAGCCTCCAGCTCCTCGGCCACGAGGTCGAGGAACTCGTCCACCTCCTCCCGGTGGTAACCGCGGAAGGCCTCCCGGAAGCGCTTGGCTTCGACGTCGGCTCGGGTCAGCACCTCACCTCCAGCACACAGCCTGTTGTACCACGCCGAGGATGACGAAGGCCAGGATGGGGGAGAGATCCAGGCTCAGGCCGCCAACCCTGAGGGGCGGGAGGAACCTTCGGAAGGGTCTGAGCAAGGGCTCGGTGAGATCATACAGGACCCCCCAGGCCGTGGCGAGCCAGCCTGTCGGGGACTCAACGAACCAGGAGAGGATGATCCTCGCCAGCAGCACATACCAGTAGACCCGGAGGGCGAGGCAGAGGAGGGATAGGCCGGCCTCCATCAGAGCTCTTCGAAGAACCTGTGGCCCTCAAGCCAGCCCCGCTGCTCCTCCTCGGAGACCTCCACCCCGGAAGGGGTGAGAAGGAGCACCCCCTCATCGACACGGGTGACCCTCCCATCCAGCGCCAGGGTCACGCCGGCCACCATGTCCACGAACCTTTGTCTTGCCTGAGACTCGAGCTGGCGCACCACCAGGATCACTGGTCTTCCCCTCTTTAGCTCCGCAGCGACGGTGGTAGCGTCCTCCAGCCTCTCGGGGCGGAAGGGGACAATACGAAGCCCCGCTTCCTGGGGCTTCTCAGCGGTCTCCACTGTCTGGGGCCTGGGAGGCGTGAGTGGCCTGACCGTGGCCGTCTCTTCGACAGCCCTGGGCTCATAGGAACTGAGCAGGGTCTCCTCCTCGTCCACCTCATCAGCCAGGCCTATCCAGGCCAGGAACCTTCTCCACGCCCCGGCCATCACGCCCTCCCTCCGAAGATCGCCCTGCCAATCCGCACCACCGTGGCCCCTTCCTCCACCGCCACCTCAAAGTCATCGCTCATGCCCATGGACAGCTCCGTCACCTCCGGGTGCTCTCGCGCCGCCCTCTCCCTGAGGCGCGCCAACTCCCGGAAGACCCAGCGTACATCTTCGGGGTGCCGAACCGCCGGCGCGACCGTCATTAGCCCCACCACCCGCACCCACCTGCACCCCGCCGCCCTGTCAAGAAAGTCAGGGAGCTCTCGGGGAGACAGGCCGTGCTTGCTGGCCTCGCCCGCCACATTTACCTCCACGAAGGCCCTCATCTCCTTGCCGAGTCTCTCGCCTTGGACCTCCAGCTCCTCCAGGAGGGAGGGCCGATCGAGACTGTGCAGCGCCACACAGGTCTTCATAACCTTCTTGGCCTTGTTGGTCTGAAGGTACCCCACGAAGTGCCACCGGGCGCCCGGAAGCTCGGGTACCTTGGCCATGAGCTCCTGAACCCGGGACTCCCCCAGCTCCTCGGCACCGAGTTCCAGGATGGCCTTGAGGGCCGGCACTCCCACACCCTTGGTCACCGGGAGGACCCTGACCTCCCGCGGGTCCCGCCCGACCCGCCGGCACGCCGCCTCCACCCTCAAAAAAACGGCTTCCAGCCGCCGCCTTAGTTCCTCCCTCCACGCCCCCTCAGACGCCGTCTCCAGCCTCGCAGCGGCTTCCGACATCACCAGCCCACCGCCGGTCCTGCCACAGCAACGGCGGCCTGCCTCCCCGTCAGTCTGGAACGCCGGTGCGAGAAGAAACGCTCCTCCTGGCAGGCGGTGCAGAAGGGCAACGCTTCCACCCGCGCCACCCCAGCCTCCTTTAGCCACCGACGGGCGGCACCTCGCAGATCTAGAAAGGCCCGGCCGCGTCTTTTCACGCTGCCCGGGAAACGGCGCTCGAAAGCGGAGGCAACTTCCTCCCCCACCTCGTAGCAGCACGGCCCGATACAGGGGCCGAGGAGGGCGAGGTCCGCACTCCCCAGGGCCGAGAGGGCGCTCTTCAGAACCCCCGCGAGGAGCCCCCTCCAGCCGGCATGCACCACGGCGGCCTTCCCTTTCACGACCAAAACGACAGGGAGGCAGTCCCCCACCAGAACCCCGGCAGCGCCCCTCTCCACCAGGACCGCATCCCCAGGCCTGCCGCCTCCCTCCCTCACCACCGCCTTTCCATGCACCTGCCGGGCAAAGAAGATGCCAGCTGTGCCGAGAGCCCTCGCTAGCCTGGAGCGGTTCTCCTGAACCAGCCGAGCATCATCCCCCGTCGAGAAAGAGAGGTTCAACTCCCTGTAAGGGCCGCTCGAGACCCCGCCCCTTCTCTCCGTAAAGACAGCCTCGATCCCGAGGCTCCGGGCAGCCGGGGACGTCAGAAGTGGGATGCCCTCTCGAATCTCCTCTTCCCAGGCCGAGACCAAACCCACACTCCTAGCGGCACTGGTCTATCGCCTGAGGAAGGAGGGGATGTCGAAGTCCTCCACCTCAGGGGCGGTCGTCCCCACCGCCCCGGACGGCTCCCCCGACTGGTCGAAACCGGTGGCAATCACAGTCACCCTGACCTCGGGGCCGAGGGAGTCGTCTATGACGGCTCCGAAGATGACGTTGGCTTCCGGATGAGCCGACTCAGCCACCAGCTCCGCCGCCCGCCTGGCCTCAAAGAGCTTGAGGTCGGAAGGGCCCGAAACATTAATGAGAACACCCCTGGCTCCTTCCACCCGTGTCTCCACCAGAGGCGACGAGATCGCTGCCCTGGCCGCTGCCTCCGCCCGGCCCTCCCCCTGCCCCCGGCCGATGCCCATGAGGGCCGAACCGGCTCCCTGCATGATCTTCCTCACATCAGCGAAGTCCAGGTTGATCAGGCCCGGGGTGGTTATGAGGTCGGTTATGCCCTGTACCGCCTGGAGCAGAACGTCGTCCGCGAGGCGGAAGGCATCCAGGACCGATGTCTCCTCACTCGAGATTTCCAGGAGGCGGTCGTTGGGAATGACGATGAGGGTATCCACCTTGTCCTTGAGTTCCGCTATCCCGGCCTCCGCCTGCCTCGCCCTGGTCCTTCCCTCGAAGGAGAAGGGTCTCGTGACCACGGCCACGGTCAGGGCCCCCAGCCTCCTTGCCACTTCGGCCACAACGGGGGCACCCCCCGTCCCCGTCCCGCCTCCTTCCCCGGCAGTGACGAAGACCATATCCGCCCCCTTCAGCGCCTCCTCGATTTCCTCGATGTGGGCCTCCACCGCCCTCTTCCCCACTTCCGGGTCGCTCCCCGCCCCCAGCCCCCGAGTGAGCTCCCGACCCACATCAAGCTTCACATCAGCGTCGGACAGGAGGAGGGTCTGGGCATCGGTGTTTATGGCTATGAACTCCACCCCCCGGAGCCCTGCCTCCACCATGCGGTTGACCGCGTTCACCCCGGCCCCTCCAACCCCGGCCACCTTAATCACGGCCAGGTATGCCTGCGGCATCGCCCCCATGGGTCCCTCCACGGCCCTTACCTTAAGGTTGAACTCGAACTTCTGCCCCTGCTCGGCTTTGGCCAACCTTACACAGCCATCCCTTGAGGGTCAAGCTTCTCCTCGACCTTCCCGACCCGCCATCCGAACCGCTCTCGCAGGTTCAAGCCTCAGCGGGCGAGCCTGTACGAAGGGTACTGGGGCGCCCTCACGTCAATGTAAACGGGCACCTCCCCCCTTTCCTTGAGGAACTGGAGAACCTGCCTGAGGCTACGCTCCTTGGCCTCGAGGCCGTCTGGGCCGCCCAGAACCGCCTCCCACCCCTCCTTCGCGAGGACGGAAATCCTCTCCGGCCCCTCGACCTTCACCTCCCTTGCGGCCTCCCGCAGCCAGGGCCCCATCCCCGCGCTCAGCTCCACAGCCGCTCGGAGCGCCGGGTCCTCAACCATTCCCCCCGGAGGGGGAAGGCTGCCGCCCCAGCGGAGGAGGGGAAGGGAAGGAAATGCGGCACCGGGGAGGCGCGGGAGAAGAAAGCCATCGTCCGAGAGAAAGTCTCCCCCTTCGACCCTTAGGACCGGTTCCCTCTCGACCACCCTGAGAACCACCCTTCCGGAGAGACCCCTCCCGACGGTGGCCTCCCGAATCCAGGGATCGCGAAGGAGGGAGAGCCTCACCCTCTCGGCCTTCAGATCGATCAGGGGCATCCCTGGACTCACCCCTGCCTCCAGGGCGACCCTCTCGGAAGGCAGGTACTGGTTCCCCACCACCTCCACCTCCCGGACCACCAGGTGGCCCGAGAAGGGGAGCCACACCAGAAGTGCGAGGACTGCAGCGCCTCCAAGCAGGCCAAGGCGCCCGCGCCAACCCCGTCCCCGCCCGGCCCCTCCCCACCCCAGCGTCCCGGATCCCGGCCCTCCAAGCTTCACCTGCACGTGAAGGGTCCGAGGAGCCACCCCTGCTCGCCCTCTCCCTGGTTCCTCGACTTCATTCCTCGACTTCGGGGAAGTTGCCGAGGAGTCTCACCTCGGGCTCGAGTTTCACTCCCGCCCTCTCCTCGGCCAGCCTCATGAGGGCGCGAATGAGACGGTAGACGTCGGTGGCGGTGGCACCCGGGGAGACCACAATGAAGTTGGCATGGACCTCGCTCACCCTCGCCCCGCCCACGGCCATTCCCTTGACTCCCAGGCGATCCAGGAGCTCGCCGGCGGCGACACCTTCAGGGTTTATGAACACGCTCCCGCAGTTCGGAGATGAGATGGGCTGGTGCTCTCTCCTCCAGGCCCGGTATGCCTCTATCCGTCCCAGAGCCTCCTCGGGACGGCACGGGCTTAACCGAAACCGGGCCGAGGTGACCACCGATCCCGCGGGCAGCCCCGAGCTCCTGTATCCGAGGGCGAGCTCCTCCTGGCGGAGGGTGACCGACTGACCTTGGGGGACAAGGAAGACCCTAACCTCTTCCAGAACCTTCCCCATATCCTGGCCGTGGGCGCCCGCGTTCATGGCTACGGCCCCACCCACGGTGCCGGGAATGCCGGTGGCGAACTCCAGCCCACTCAGGCCTTTCTCCGCCGTCACCTCGGCCAGCACAGGCATCTTTACCGCTGCCCCCGTCTGGACCTCCTCTCCCCGCACTTCCAGGCTCCTCAAACCGCTGCCCAGGCGGAGGAGGACCCCCGAAAACCCCTCATCGGAGACGAGCAGGTTGCTCCCGGCACCCAGGGGGAACCAAGGGACCTCGCTCTCCCTCACCGCCACCGAGAAGGCGAGGAGGTCATCTTCGCTGGCCGCCTCGACCAGGAGGCCCACCCGCCCCCCCACCCCCAGAGTGGTGAGTCGTGCCGCCGGAACATCCCGCCTCACCTCGCCCTTGAGACGGTCCCGGAGGACCCGCTCGAGCCGGTCCAGGGCGCCCTTCACCCTCCCTCCCCCCGGAGCAACTCTAGAAGGCTCCGCCCCACCTGCCACACGTCCCCAGCACCGAGGGTGACGACGACGTCCCCCGGAACCACTCTTGAGGCCAAATAGGCCCTGACCTCCCCCAGGCTCCTCAGGTACGCACCCCTCCTCCCGCCGGCCTCAAGGTAACCCTCGAGAACCAGACGCCCCGTTACCCCAGGAACCGGCTCCTCCCCCGCCGGATACACCTCCGTGATAACGGCCAGGTCAGCCAAGAGAAGGCTTCTACCCATCTCCTCGCCGAGCCTGGCCGTTCGGGAGAAGCGGTGGGGCTGGAAGACCGCGATGAGCCGTTCAGCCGGGCTGAGCCTCAGGGCCTCCAGGGTGGCCCGGATCTCGGCGGGGTGGTGAGCGTAGTCGTCCACCACCCTGACCCCGGCCGCCTCCCCCACCAGCTCGAGCCTCCGCCTCACCCCCGAGAAGCTGGCAAGACCCTCGACCACGGCGTGAATATCAGCCCCCGCCGCGAGGGCCGCCCCGGCAGCGGCCAGAGCGTTCCTCACGTTCTGAATCCCCGGAACCCTTAGCACCGCTTTGGCGGAGGTTTTGCCCAGAAGGGGGGAGTTCAGCTTGAGCTCGAACCTCGAACCTCGAGGCTCCAGTACAAGCCCCTCAGCCCTGAGGTGGGCCCCCTCGCCGAGGCCGCAGGTGACCAGAGGAACCCTAGAGCCGTGGGAGGCCTCGGCCGCGCCGGGATCGTCGAGGCAGACCACCGCAACCCCCCTCGCCCGGAAGAGAAAGTCCCGGAAGGCCTGGAGCAGGGCCTCTCTCGACCCGTAGGCCTCAAGGTGGTCGTCGTCCACGTTGGTGACCACTGCCACCTCGGGAGAGAAGAGAAGAAAGGACCGATCGCTCTCGTCCGTTTCAACTACAAAGAGATCACCCTGGCCGAGCTCGGCGTTGCAGCCCGCCTCGTTCAGCTCCCCCCCCACGGCGTAGCTGGGAGAGAGCCCCGCCGCCTTGAGGACCGTAACCAGCATCGAGGTGGTGGTGGTCTTTCCGTGGGTCCCCGCCACGGCGATGCACCGCCCCCTCCCGGCCAGCCAGGCCAGGACCTCCGCCCTCCTCAAAACCGGAACTCCGAGACCCCGGGCCCGGGAAAGCTCGACATTTCGCTCGGGTATGGCGGAGGAGACAATCACCGCCTCGGCCCCCTCCACCAGCTCCGACCGGTGACCCACATGAACCTCGATGCCTTCCTGGGCAAGGAGGCGGAGGTTCCTGGAGTCCTTGAGATCGGACCCGGAGACCTTGTAGCCGAGGGAATGAAGGAGTCTGGCCAGGGCGCTCATGCCCGATCCGCCGATGCCCACCAGATGGACTCGGGTGGTGGATGAGAGAACTTCCCCCGCCTCCCTCATCCCCATCTCCGGTCCTTACGTGCCCCCTTCGCAAGCTCCAGCACCCACCCCGCGACTTCCCTCGCGGCCTCGGGGCGGGCCAGAGACCTGGCTGCGGCAGCCATGCCCTTGAGCCTCTCCTCGCTGGCCAGCATGGTCCCCACCTCCCTCACAAGAGCACCCGATTCCAGGTCTGCCTCGGGCAGGACCAAACCGGCACCCCGCTCCGCCCAGACCAGCGCATTGGCCGTCTGGTGGGCGAGGGCGTGGCGGTAGGGAACGAGAATGGCCGGCACACCTGCCACCGCCAGCTCCGCCAGGGTGGAACCGCCCGCCCGCGAGAGGGCGAGATCCGCCGCGGCAAGAGCCAACTCCACACGGTCCAGGTACGGTACCACGTGGAGCCCGGGCCCGCCCCCTCCCTTCTCCAGGGCTGCCATGGTCTCGCCGTAGAGCCTCGTCCCTGACACCAGAAGGATCTCCGCTTCCCCGCTCCTTCCCAACTCCCTGGCCAGGGTGAGGGCCGCACGGTTGAGCGCCCTCGCCCCCTGGCTGCCCCCGAGAACCAGGACCAGCGGAGGACGGGAGTGAAGGCCGAGAGCCAGGCGGGCCTCCTCCTTCCCCAGCTCCTTCAGGCCCCGGAGAACCCGCCCGCGGACCGGGGTCCCCGTGTACCTCACCCTCCCCGGTGCGACCCCTCCAAGCCCGAGGGCGTGCAAGTCCACCGGGAGCCCCAGGCAGACGTGGGAGCCAAGGCGGAGGGCGAGGGAGGTCGCCCGACCCAGCCTGGCGTTGGGCTCGTGCAGCAGGATGGGGATGCCGAGGGCGCGGGCGGCCAGGATCGCCGGTACGGAGGCAAAACCGCCCGTGCTGAAAAGGGCAGCCACGCGCCTCGCCCTGAGGAACCGGAGAGCCTGAACCGAGCCGAGGAGAGAGACCGCCACACCGAGGGCGGCCCTCGGGCCCATCCCGACAACCCGGCCTGAGCTCACCCTCTGCACCCGCGCTCCCTGTGGCAACCAGCCGCCCTGCCCGGGAGGGATGAGGAACACGGTCTCCACTCCTTCTTCTTCCAGAGCCTCGGCCACCGCCAGGGCGGGGAAGACATGCCCGCCCGATCCGCCGCAGGCCACGGCCACTACAACCCTCATGGTTTGGTGGAAAGTCGTCCCCCCCGGGCGGAGGAGGCGTCCACGGCCAGGACGAAACCCAGCATCAGGAGGCTGGAGATGAGGGAGGAGACGCCGTAGCTCACCAGGGGCAGCGGGATGCCGGTCACCGGGAGAAGACGCAGGACAGCAGCGAGGTTGAGGAAGGCCTGGAGGGTGATGGCGGACGAGGCCCCGAGGGCGAGGAGGTATCCAAAGGGGTCCCGCGCTCTCATCGCCACCCTCCTGCCAAGGAGGAAGAGAAAAGTGTAGGCGAAGAGGGCGAGGGAGATGCCCATTAGGCCCATCTCCTCGCCAAGCCCCACGGCCGCGAAGTCCGTGTGGTTGTTGGGGACAAACCCCCATTTCCCCCTCCCGCCGCCGGGCCCCTTCCCGAAGAGCCCCCCAGATCCGAGGAAGACCGCGGCCTGTCTTACCTGGTAGCCACCTCCCCGTAACCACGTCTGGATCCTGGCAAAACGGTACGGCTCTATAACGGTTGCGACCAGCCCGCCCGCAACCCCGAGAAGGGCGAGACCCAGCAGGACTCTCGCCTCAGCCCCGGAGAGAAAAAGAAGGAGCCACGCAAGGGCGGCAAGGAGAACGGCCGTCCCTAGGTCACGCTGGAGCAAGGTGAGGAGGGCGAAGAGCCCGCTCCAGAGCAGCAGGGGGAGGAACCGCTTCCCCCCCGTGCCTTCCCTCGAGAGGGACCGAGATCCGAAAAGCACCAGCGCCACTTTGGCAAGCTCCGAAGGTTGGCCCTGTACGAAGCCGACCTGGATCCACCTGGTGGCCCCACCTGCACTCCTCCCGAGGGGTGTGAAGACGGCGAGGAGGAGCAAGAGGCAGAAGACGAGAAAGAAAGGGGCGAGCCTCCTCAGCCTTCCTGGGCCGAGCCTCGCCACCCCAAGGCAGCCAAGGAGGGCCCACGGAACATACGCCACCTGCCTGAGGAAGAGGGAGAAGGGACTCCGACCCTGGGAGACCGAGTAGGCCGAGCTGTTGGAAAGGATCAACCCCAGGCCTACCACCAGGAGGAAGAGGCCGGTGGAGAGGAATGCCCGGCCCTCCCTGGAGAGGGTTAGGAAACGCGCCCTCCGCATCCCCTTTCCCCTCATGCCTCCCCCCTTGCGAGCTCCGCCACGGCCCTCCGAAAAGCCTCCCCCCTCTCCCGGTAGTCCCGGAAGAGATCGAAGGATGCAGCTCCTGGAGCGAGAAGCACCACCCCCTCACCGCGGGCCAGCCTATAGGCGGCCCTGACGGCCTCCCCCATATCTCGAGCACGCCTCACCGGCACGCCCTCCAGCATGCCTTCCAGCACCGCCGCGGTCTCCCCCAGCAGGACCACCCCGCGGCACTCCTTGGCCGCCTGCACCATCGGTCTGAGGTCCAGGCCCTTGTTTCTCCCCCCCATAATGGCCACACACCCCGGGTACGCCCGGATGCTCTCCGATGCCGAGTGGGGATTGGTGGCCTTCGAGTCGTCCACGAACCTCACACCCCCCACCGTCCCCACCTCCTCGGCCCTGTGTTCCAGGGGCCTGAAAGAGGCCAACCCCGCCCTCAGGACTTCCTCCTGGAGCCCGAGGAGAAACCCAGCGGCCGCTGCCGCCACCGCATCCTCGAGGAAAGGACCCCTGGCCCACGGGGGGAGCTCGAGGCGGATCCCTGGCCCGACCACCTCCCCTCTTTCCACGCCGAAACCACCATCGGGCGTGCCCCGAGAGAAGGGGGCAGCACGCTTCCCCTCCCTTCTCGCCCGGGAGGCCCTCCGCCGGCACCACCGGTCCGCACAGTTATAAAGGAGGGTCCCTTCCTTTCCAAGGAAGGCCAGGATCCTCGCCTTGGCACGGGAGTAGGCGAGGAGGCTGCCGTGCCAGTCCAGGTGGTCCGGGGCAAAGTTGAGGAGGACCACGAGGTCGAGGCGGAGGCGGCGGGCGTAGTACAGCTGAAAGCTGGAGAGCTCGAGGACAGCGGCATCGAGACGGGCCCCGGCCAGGGCGCTGACGGGCTCACCGATGTTCCCTATGGCCCTTGCCTCCAGCCCGCCGGCGCGGAGGAGGTGGGCAAGACAGGCTGCGGTGGTCGACTTGCCATCGGTCCCCGTGACTCCCACCACCTGGGCCGCCTCAATGAACTCCCACCCGAGGTCGAGTTCCCCCATGAGGGGGAGACCTTTTTGCCGGGCTGCCTTCACCGCAGGATGCCGCGGGGGAAACCCGGGGCTCACCACCACCGCCGAAGCTTTCCTCAGGGCCCCGGGCAGGCGCTCAGGCCCCACCACCTCCCCCAGGCCCTCCTCCCCACCCCGATCGAGGCCCTCCTGCCCAGCCCGATCGTCGTAGAGGAGAACCCTCACCCCCAACCGCCCGAGGAGACGGGCGGCGGCTTTCCCGCTCACCCCGGCTCCAAGGACGAGCACGGTTCCTTCTCCGGGAGCGCCCGACTTCGCCCCCAAGAGAGGACGAGCCCGGGGGTGAGTCACGGTCTCCGGGCTTCGGCCACCCACCTCTCACCCCCCTCCCCTCGCCAGATAGTCAGCGTAGAAGAGGGCGAGTCCGAAGGCTGAGAAGATCCCAGCGAGGATCCAGAAGCGCACGGTAACCCTGGACTCCTCCCACCCACCCAGCTCGAAGTGATGGTGGATGGGGGCCATCCGAAGGACCCGCTTGCCAAAAAACCGGAAAGAGACCACCTGAGCCATGACGGAGAGGGCCTCGAGCACGTAGAGCCCGCCCAGGATGGCCAGGAGCACCTGGGTCTGGGTGAGAACGGCCAGAGCGGCCATGGCCCCTCCAAGGGCGAGGGAACCGGTGTCTCCCATGAAGATGTCCGCCGGTTGCGCGTTCCACCAGAGGAACCCAAGGACGGCGCCGAGGAGGGCAGCGGAGAGGACAGCCAGGTCGCCCGAGCCCCTCACCTGGTAGCACCAGGGCCCGGCCGGGGGAAGGCAGGGGTGCCTGAACTGCCAGAAGGCGATCACCACGTAGGCCGAGAAGACCATGGCGGAAGACCCGGCGGCCAGGCCGTCCATCCCGTCGGTGAGGTTCACCGAGTTCGTAGCCCCCCAGACCATGACCACCACCCAGAGGAGAAAGAGAGCGGTTGGGAGGGGAACGAAAGGTCTGAACAGGCTTAATGAGGAGGGGGAACCGGTCTTGAGGACTGCAAGGGCCAGCCCCACCCCGCCGGCGGCCTGGAGGGCGAGCTTGGCCGCCTTGCCGAGTCCGAGGGACCTCTTCCTCCTGGCCTTGATGAGGTCGTCGGCGAAGCCAACGGCCCCGAAGTACAAGGTCCCGCCTAGAGCGACCAGACCGGCCGCACGAAAGGGAAGAGCGAGGAGAAGATGCGCCAGGGCGTATCCCAGAAGCGCGGAGAGGAGGATGGCCGTCCCACCCATGGTGGGCGTCCCCACCTTCCGCCCATGGCTACCCCAGAGTTCCTCCCTTATGTACTGGCCCATCCCGAGGTCGAGCAGCCACCGCCTGAGCATGGGGGTGACCAGCAGGGAGGCAAAAAGGGAAATCCCGCCCGCCAGGAGTATGGGGCGCAAGGCTCACCCCTCCCATCCCAGTCGGGCCAGCTCTTCCCTGACCACTTGGACGTCGTCGAAGGGGATCACCTTGTCCCGGAAGACCTGGCCCTGCTCGTGACCTTTCCCCGCCACCACCACCACGTCACCGCTCTCAGCCCAGGCCAGGGCTGCGGCTATCGCCTCCCTCCTGTCCAGCACCACCCTGGTTCTGTCCCGAGCTCCGTCCGGAACCCCCACCAGAATTTCCCGGGCAATCTCGGCGGGGTCCTCCCCTCTGGGGTTGTCCGTAGTGACCACAATGAGGTCGGCCTCCTCCCCGGCCACCCTCCCCATCTCCGGCCTCTTCCCCCTGTCTCTCTCCCCCCCCGCCCCGAACACCACAGCCACCCTTCCCTCCGCCATCTCCCTCGCCGCCCGCAGCACCGAGAAGAGGGCATCAGGGGTGTGGGCGTAGTCGACCAGGACACAAAAGGGCTGTCCCGCATCGACCGGCTCCACCCTCCCCCGGACCCGCTTCACGGCAGCCACTCCCCGGGCAGCGGCCTCCAGGTCCAGACCGAGAAGATGGGCGGTGGCCAGCGCGGCCACGGCGTTCGCCACATTGAACCTCGCCACCAGCGGCAGCTCGACGCTGAGGGAAACTCCCGGCCCGCGGAAAACAAACCTCGACCCCTCCTTCCCTGTGGCCACCAGGCGAGCGCTGTACTCCCCTCGACCTCGAAGGGAGTAGCCGTGGGCGGGGACCCGAGCCGCTCGGAGGGCCCTCTCCCCCCACGGCGAGTCCAGGTTTACCAGGGCCGCCGAGGCGAGCTCGGGGCCGAGAAGCCTGACCTTTGCCCGGAAGTACTCCTCCATGGAGCCGTGGAAGTCCAAGTGGTCTCTGGAAAGTCCGGTGAATATGGCGATTCTGAAATGGGACCCGTCCACCCTGTGCTGCGCCAGGGCGTGGGAGGAGACCTCACACACACACGCCCCCTCCCCAGCCTCCCTCATCCGGGCGAGCAGGAGCTGAAACTCCGGAGCCTCCGGGGTGGTCCTCACCGCCGGGCCGCTCTCCCCGCCGACCCTCACCTCCACCGTCCCCACTAGGCCAGAGCGGAGCCCTGCCGCTTCCAGAGCGGCCCTTGTGAGATATGCCGTCGTGGTCTTCCCGTTGGTGCCCGTCACTCCCACAAGGACGAGGGAGCGGGAGGGGTGGTCGAAGAAGGCGGCGGAGATGGGTCCCATCGCCTTCCTCACGGACGCCACCCTCACCTGGACTATGGGGGCGCGGGCGGGCCTCTCCACCACGGCAGCTACAGCGCCGCGGGCCGCAGCTTCGGCAGCGAACTCGTGGCCGTCATGAACCGCCCCCGGGACACAGAAGAAAAGGTCCCCCGGTCTTACGCGGCGCGAGTCGTAGGCGAGGCCCGCCACCATCACCCCCGCCGGGTCCCCCCAGAGAGGCTGCCACCCGGCCGCTCCCTCGAGGAGCTCTAGCAGCGGGACACCGCCGGGCCGAGGTCCGGTCGTCCTAGCCACGTCCCCCATGCTAGCCTCCCCCATCCCTCGCGTCACCGGGAGGGTTCCGGAATGGGCAGATCAGGAGGTATCCCCAGCCTGCCTAGGGCAAACGCCATCACGTCGCGAAAGACCGGCGCGGCGGCCTCCCCTCCCCATATGGGGGTGGGCTCGTCCAGCATCACGCCCACCACCAGCTGGGGTTTTGTCGCGGGAGCAAATCCGTAGAAGGAAGCGTAGTAGCCGCTGCCATAACCTCTCCCGTCTGGCCTTGGCTTCCTCGCCGTTCCCGTCTTCCCCGCCACCTGGTACCCGGGGATGGCCGCCATCTTCCCCGTTCCCTTCAAAACCGCCGTCGTAAGCACCCTCGTGAGAGTGGAGGCCACCGCCGGATCAAGAACCTGGAGGGTCGGACGGAGGGGTGCGGGCTCTCGGGCCCCGTCCCTTCTCACCTCCAGAACCAGCCTGGGCCGGACAAGAGATCCGCCCCTAGCAACGGCCCCGATGGCCTGAACCATCTGGATGGGGGTGACAGCGACACCCTGGCCGATGGCGAGGGTGGCCCACGTGGAGGAGGAGATCTCGCCGGGTGCAGGGAGGATACCCGCCGCCTCCCCAGGAAACCCAACCCCCGTCGGCGACCCCAGCCCGAACCGACGCATGTTCTCGAGGAGGCGCTCCGCGCCGAGCCGGCGTGAGAGGAGAATGGTTCCCACATTGGAGGATTCCGCAACCACATCCTCCACTGTCTTCACCTCCTGGGGGTGGGGCTCGGCATCCCGGAAGGTCCAGCCCCCCACCTCCAAAGCGGTGGGCACCTCCACCCTCGCCTCAGGCGAGACCCCCGAAGAGAAGAGGGCCGCGAAGGTGAGCACTTTCATGGCGGACCCCGGCTCGTAGGTCCGGTTGAAACAGTAGTTCTGGGAAGGCCGCACCCCGCCTGGGGAGCCGGGCGGCGGCCAGCTGGCGGCCGCCAGGACATCCCCGTGTTCCAGGTGGAGGACAAGAACGCATCCGCCCTTCGCCCCCGTTCTCCTAACCGCCTCGGCCAGGGAGGCTTCAGCAGTGGCCTGGAAGTCCTCGTCGAGGCTGAGAACAACATCCGCTCCCCTACGGTGGGGTTTCCCCACGGGTCTGCCGGGCAAGGGTAGGCGGCCTGACACATCCTCCTCCAGGACCACGCTCCCCGGCTCGCCCGCGAGGATCGCGTCGAGGGAGTACTCCAGCCCCTCCAGGCCCCGCCCATCAGCATCGAGAATGCCGAGGAGAGAGGTGGCGCCGGCAGGATAGATCCGCCTGGGATCGGGTTCCAGCTCCACGCCAGGGAGCTTTCCATCCCTGGCCAGTTCGTCCACCTGGAGAGCCACCTCGGGAGGGAGACGCCTTGCAAGGTATACGTACCTCCCTTGCCTCATCTTCCGGGCGAGCTCCCGGGGGTCCGCTCCGAGGAGAGGAGCGAGGAGCTCCGCCTCCTTTTCAGGGTCCCCGAGCTCGGGCTGGTAGCTAGTGACAGCGAATCCCATGAGCGAGAGAGCGAGGGGCCTCCCTCGCCTGTCGAGGATGGCTCCCCTCTCGCCCGGGATGCTCCTCACCCGGCCGGTCTGGCGGGCCGCCTCGGCGGAGTAGGTGCCCGTGCGGATCCAGCTCAGGTTCACCATCTCCGCCAGGAGGATGAAAGCAGCCGCGAGATAGGCGAGGGTTAGCCACTTCACCCGCCTGGCAGGCGAGCGGGGCCTACCTGCTCTCGACAAAGGCCCCCCAGACGGCCGGCCGGAGCTGGACTGCTTCCCCCTCCCTCTCGTCCCCCACCGCCACCCGGCCGCCGCCCTCGGCCAGGACCCCCGTCCCCGCCCCTCCGGTGGGTAAATCCGAGGCCAGCGGTGAAGGCGGGGGAGGAAGCACGGTCCGACTCGACGCCGGAACCATCCCCAGCGCAACTGCCCTTGAGAGCAGGGTCTCCGGGGATGACTCCTTCGCCACAGCCTCGACCAGGCTGTGGTTCCGCACCTCCGCAAGGGCCAGCCTCTGCCTCAAAAGGGCTACCTCCCTGGAGCTGCCCGCCACCCCAGCCCCCAGTGCTTGAGACAAGAGGTACGCCCCGAAGACTAGGAGGAGGGGGAGCGCGAGATCCTTTGCCGCCTTCCTCCTGGCCGGCCTCCGGGAAGGGACCTCGTGCATACCCCGCCCACCGGCGAGGACCTCGAACCTCCTCGCCGCCTTTGCCCCCTCGAGGACCCGGGCGGGTACTGCCATGGCTACCTCCTTTCTGCGACCCTCATCCTCGCCGACCTGGCCCTCGGGTTCTCCCGAACCTCCCCCTCTCTAGCCCTGAGAGGCTTCCTCACAAGAAGAAGAGCCTTCCCTTCCCGGGCGGCCTCTCTGAGGAAAACCTTGACCACTCGGTCCTCCAGAGAGTGGTACGCGATCACCACAAGCCTTCCCCCCCTCACCAAGAGTTCCAGTGCCTGGGGGAGGCTCGAGGTGAGGGCAGGCAGCTCCTGATTCACCTCCATTCGCAGGGCCTGGAAGACGCGACGGGCCGGATGCCTCCCAGACCTTCTTCCCAGCGGATAGGTGGAGAGGACAGCGGCGACCAGGTCTCCGGTGGTGCGCAGAGGCCTTCTCCGGACGACGGCCCTGGCGATCGCCGCCGCCCGCGGCTCCTCACCGAGGTCCGCGAAGACCCGGCGCAGTCTCCCCTCGGAGTAGGTGTTCAGGACCTCCGCTGCGGTGAGGCTAGAGGAGGGGTCCATTCGCATGTCCAGGGGCTCCTCCGCGGCTCGGTAGGAAAAACCCCTCCCGCTTGCCTCTAGCTGCCAGCTGGAAAGGCCGAGGTCGTAGAGGACCCCCGAGGCCTCCTCCACCCCCGCCGCCGAGGCTAGCTTCACGAGGTCACGGAAGTCCCCCCTTACCAGCCTTGCCCTTTCCCCGAAGGCCTCAAGCCTCCCGGCCGCCACCTCGAGGGCCCCGGGATCCTTGTCGATACCGAGAACGCGGTGGGAACCGAGGGCTTCGAGGAGGGCGGCGGCATGGCCCCCGGTTCCCACCGTGCAGTCCACGATCCAGCCCGGCCGTGTGGGACGGAAGGTCTCCACGACCTCTTCCGCCATGACCGGCCGGTGGACCACCTCTGCTGGCAGCATCTCAGCTGAGGCCCTCCTCCTCTCTCTCTGCCTCGAGCTCCGCAGCGGCCTCCTCTCCCTCGGTCTTCCTGTACAGGTCGAGGTAGCTCTCGAATCCCCAGACCAGGGCCCTGTCCCTGAACCCCACCACCATCACGGCCCCCCCCTCGGGAGGGAGGCCTATGTAACGCCTCTGGTCTCTTCTGAGGAACACCCTGCCCTGGGAGTCCGGCTGGTAGAAGTGGGCTTTGGAGCCGAGTACCGTCGCCACGAGGTTCCGGTTCTCTCCCGCGCTCCCCAGGGCCTCCTCGGCCATGGCATCCCATCCCTCAGCGTCCAGCACCAGCAAGAACCTGTATCCCCCCTCCTGGGCCTGGACGATGTACGCGCCCTCCCTGAACCTCTCCCTAATCCCCGAGGGCAGGACAAGTCTTCCCCTGGCGTCCACAGTCACTCTGTGGCGCCCGGAAAGGACGGGCGCCTTCCGCCCACCGGGGGCAGGGAAACCATGGGTCATTATGCAACTCCGTGCAGCACCAAGGGCAAGTTGAGCACAATGTGGAGCACAAGTCAAGGCGGGTCTGGAGTGAAAAGAGTGCCTGTTGAGCAGGAAGTCCGCGCGGCCGTTCCAGCCCTGAAACGGCCAGCTACCGCGGAGCCCTAAGATGTGCCTGGCAACCTACGGATGGCCCGCACTCCCCCTTCTCGCGGCCCGCGCCTCGCTTTACCGGCTGCCTGAGGCCCTGGAGAAGGCCTCCGCCGGCGCGTACCGGGAGAGGTATGGCTCCCACTCCGGTTCCATCCCGGCCAGGGCTGCCGCGAGCCAGACCGGGCTCCTCGGCGCGGTCGGCCGGGAGAGAAGCCTGAGGCCGGCCTCATGGGGCAGGCGGTTCTGCTTCCTCCCGTTGCAGCGCCTGCAGGCCGCCACCACGTTCTCCCAGTCGTGAGCGCCCCCCCGGCTCCTCGGCACCACGTGGTCCACGGTCTCAGCCGGAGCGCCGCAGTACTGGCAGGTGTACCTGTCGCGCGCGAAGACAGCACGGCTGGAGAGGGCCGTCCTCATCCTGAAAGGAGCTCTCACCACGTACTTCAGGCGAACCACCGAGGGGGACGGCATGGCCAGGCGCTGGGCGCGCAGAAGAGCCCCATTGGCATGCACTATCTCGGCCTTCTTGGTCAGGACGAGGACCACCGCCCGACGTATTGGGACCACACCCAGGGGCTCATAAGTGCCGTTTAGAACCAGCGCCCTTCCGGCCACTTCCTCCTCCTGACCGTGCCGAGTATACCAGCCCATCCGGGTAGCCCCTGTCCGACGCAAGACGGCGTCTCACGAGCCCTGCCGGAGGGCATTAGGCCAAGCTTAGAGCGGGCTCTTCCCCGCCGGGCCCCAGAAGCCGAGCTAACTAAAGGCCCCGGAGCGCTCGCGCTCCGGTGAGAGTCAGCCCGTCCTGACCCCGCCCCCGGCTCCACCCCTGGCCCGGCCCGGCCAGGACCTTCTCACCAGGCCAAGCCCCCCCGAGATGGCAAGGGCCAGGAGGAGGAATCCTAGAGCGCCGAGCAGTGGAGACCTGGGAAAGCTGAGCAGCAAGCCGAGCCCGAACAGGAAGAGCAGGGCCAGCACCATCCGGCGCACCCCGGGTCTCCCTGGCGGGGCGGCTTCCTGAACCTGGCGGTAGAAATCGGGGTCCTCGGCAGCCAGCTGCCTCTCTATCTCCTCGAGGATCTTCCGCTCCCTGTCGGAAAGGGCCATGCTCTTCTCCCCTGACCCGCCCCGATTCTAGCCCCGGCGCCCGTGAGATTCCAGGCCTTCCCTGACCTCCCACGCTGCGCCAGGCCCGCGAGGCCAAGCAAGATTATGGCACCAAGAAGACCTCCAGCGGCGGCCGCCGGAACTCCGCCCGGAGGGCTCCCCGACCCCTCGGGGGCCCCACCGGCGATCCCCCTCGGCGACCCCGGGGAGGCCTCCGGGCTTTCCGGCTTTCCCGCGGTACACGGCTCGCCGTAATCACACCCCCCAAGACGACCCCCCGCCCCCTTCCTAACCGCCGGGCCGCCGGGCCTGGGGCCAGGGCCCGAGACAGCGGCGGGGCTGCGTCCCGCCGGGCTACTCCCCCGCCCCACCAGGGAAGCTACCGCCCGCGCCACATCCAGACGGCCCCGGCCGTAACCTGGAACACCGCCTCCCCCTCGGGGCTGCCAGGCGGTGCTGAGGAGCACGGCCTTAACCTGGTCGGGCGTGAGGGAGGGCCTGAGGGAGAAAAGAAGGGCCGCGGCCGCGGAGACATGAGGGGCTGCCATGGAAGTCCCCGCCGCCGCCGCATATCCCCCACCGGGCACTGTTGAGAGGATGCAGTCCTCCGCGGTGCACTCCTGCCCGGAGGGCTCGCCCCCCGGCGCCACCAGATCCACAAAGGAACTCCGGCTAGAGTAGCTGGCCAGGGTGTCGTCCCTTCGGGTCGCCCCAACCAGCACGGAGTCCTCGAGGGCATCGTAGCTCGAGAAGGGCAGCCCCTCGTTCCCTGCCGCCACCACGACCAGAGCGCCGAGGTCGTGGGCGTACCTGACCGCAGCGTCCACCTCGCTGTCCCTGAGAAGCCCGATGGGGAGGATGTCGCCAAGGCTAAGGTTGACCACCCTCGCCCCGGCTTCCGCCGCCCGCCTTATTCCTTGAGCCACATCGGAGGAGGATCCGGTGCAGCTGCCCCCCCCGAGAACGCCTCGCGTGTACCTGAGGACCCTGACGGGGAGGATCCTGACCTCAGGCGCCACCCCGGCCACCCCCTTGCCCTGAGCCGCCACTATCCCCGCCACATGAGTCCCGTGCCAGCAGGGATCCCTCCCCCCGCCCACCAGGTCCAAGGGGGGAAGAACCCTTCCCTCGAGGTCCGGGTGGGAGGCGTCTATCCAGGTGTCCACAACTGCCACCACCACACCCGCGCCTTTCGTTACCTTCCAGGCCTGCGGGGCCCCGACCCTCTCCAGGTTCCACTGGGCCCGCTCACCCCGAGCCGGGAGAGCCTGGAAGGTGAGGGCAAGAAGCAGAATGACTACTAGGCGGTGTCGCGTACCCTTCCTCCCCCCGCCGCCCGCTTCCTCCCCCCCGCCCGCGCCTCTCTCTCGGCCCTCGCCTTCTCGATGCTGGCCCTGAGGGCCTCCATGAGATCCACCACCCTCGCCCTCTCCTCCTCGGGCGGGGGCGGGGGTGGGAGCAGCCCCTTCACCTTCTGCTGGATGAGAGCTTCCAGCCTCTCCCGGTAGGTGTCCCGGAGCTCGTCAGGAAGGAAGTCCTCGGTCATGGTCTCCACCAGGCTCCTCGCCATCTGCACCTCCTGCGGCCGGACTTCCCCTGCGGCCTCGGCAGGAGCAGGCTTCAAGACCTCGTCGCTCCAGTACAAGGTCTCTAGAACGAGGGCCTCCCCAGAGACGCGGATGAGGGCCGGATGCTCCTTCTCCCTGAGGTAGACTCGGGCCAGGGCGACCCTCCCCAGGGAGACCATGGCCTCCCTCAGCAGCCGGTACGGCTTCACCCCCAGAGGCTCAGGGCTGAGGTAGTACGGTACCCGGAAGAAGACGGGGTCCACCTGGTCTTCCGGGACGAACTTGAGGATCTCCACGGTTCTGGGGTTTCCGCTGGCCCTGGCCAGCTCTTCGTCGCTGAGGACCACAAACTCGCCCCTGGCGTACTCGTAGCCCCGGACTATCTCCTCGGGGCCGAGCTCCTTTCCGCACACCTCGCAGAACTTCCTGTACCGGACGCGGCCCCTGTCCGCCTGGTGGAGCTGGTGGAAGCGGAGGGCCCTCTCCCGGACGGCGGGCTCCACCCTTACGGGTATGCTCACCAGCCCGAAAGAGATGCTCCCCTTCCAGATGGTCCCCACTTTTGCCTCCCTGACGTCATGATACGCCGGCCGGAAGGGGGGCCATGTCGGGGTGGGGGAGAGACGGGGCCGGGATCGGGAAACCTTTCAGACCTCAGCGACCGCGGCCTTCAGAAGGGGATGCGGTGAGGAAGGATGCGATGGTGGGCGCTCCCCGGCCGAACCTCCTCTGGAGCTCATCCATGACCTGCTCCGCGCGGCGCCTCTTCTCCCTCCTTCCTTCCAGGTCGGGGAGGGACCCTGGACCAAGACGGGAGAGGGAGATACCGAGGAGGCGGACCCGGGCCCCGACCTCGCTCCGGCGGAACAGGCTCGAGGCCAGGTCGGCTATCTCCCAGCCCAGGTCAGTGGGGGCGGGGAGGGAGAGGGACCGGGTGAAGGTCCTGAAGGTGTCCGTTCTTACCTTCAGGGTGACGGTGCTGGCGGCTAACCCCTCCTCCCTCAGACGCCTGGCCACACGCTGGGCCAGTCGGAGTATCTCTCTCCTCACCTCCTGGTCGTCGTCGAGATCCCGGGGAAAGGTCTCCTCCGCCGAGATCTGCTTGGGTGGGGGATTCGGGAGGACAGCAGAGGCATCCTCCCCCCTCGAGGCGGCCAGGAGCCACCTAGCCTGAGATGGACCGAAGAAGGGTTCCAGGGCCTCCAGACGCACGCCGGCCAGCTCCCCCAGAGTCCTTATCCCCAGGGCCTCCAGGGTTTCCCTGGTCTTCGCCCCCACCCCCGGAAGGCGGGAGACGGGGAGGGGAGCAAGGAACTCGGTGACCCTCTCCGGTTCCACCACTACGAGACCGTCCGGCTTTGCCAGACCGCTGGCCACTTTGGCCACGAGCTTGTTAGGAGCCGCCCCCACGGAACAGGAAAGCCCCCTCTCCCCCTTCACCCTCTCCCGGATCTTTCTGGCCACCTCCTCGGGGGAGCCGAAGAGGCTCCCCGCTCCAGAGACATCCAGGTAGGCCTCGTCCAGGGAAGCCATCTCCACGAGGGGGGTGAAGGACTCCAGGATCTCCCTGAGGGCAGCCGACTCCTCCTGGTAGGAGAGGAAATCGGGGGGGAGGAAGTAGGCCCAGGGGCAGAGCCTCCTCGCCCGCGCCGTCGGCATCCCGGAAACAATCCCGTAAGCCCTCGCCTCGTAAGAGGCACTCGCCACCACGCCCCTCGGGCCTGTCCCCCCCACCACCACGGGTTTCCCGCGCAGCCAGGGCCTCCTCCTCACCTCCACACTGGCAAAGAAGGCATCCATGTCCACATGGAGGATGTGGCTCCCCTTTCTCGACGCCTCCATGCCCGTAGACGATGGGGGTAAAGGCAGCCGGGACACGCTCCCTAGTTTAGGTCGAACACACGTTCGAATCAACTCCCGCAAAGGCCAGCCCGAAGCGGCTTGACCAGCTCCTACCTACCGTAGGTCCCCATGAGCTCCCCCTCACCCAGGACGTGCCCCCGCATGGCAGCCTCCACCTCAGCCCGGCTTGCTCCAGGGGAGAGGTCCAATTCCGCGTCCAGGGCGTAAAGGCGGAAGAAGTAGCGGTGGGGGCGACCCCTGGGAGGGCAGGGTCCCCCATATCCCACCTTTCCGAAGTCCGTCCTTCCCTGTCTCGCCCCGCCCAGGGCCTCCAGCACCGGCGTCTGGGGTACCCCCTCCGGCAGGGAGCTCACACCCACCGGCAGCCCGTAAAGGAGCCAGTGAAGAAAGGTGCGGCCGGGAGCGTCGGGGTCATCCATGATGAGCACGAAGGAGCGCGTCCCCGGGGGTGGGGAGCTCCAAGAAAGGGGAGGGGAGGTGTTCTCTCCATCGCAGGTGTACTTGCGCGGTATGGCTCCCCCAGGCGGGAAGGCGGCACTTCTAAGCTCCATCTCCATCCTTCCCTCCCTCGTCGCGCGGGGAGGCGACTCGCCGGCCTCCCGTACCCCGGGCTGGGCACAGCCTGCCAGGAGAACCAGCCCGAACGCCAGACTCGTCCCTCTCCGCAGCCCGACTCCGAGCACGGAGAGAAGGTTAGAACAGGGCCGGGATCACCGGAAAGAGGTGATCCCGGCCCTGCGTATCGGGGCCGCTGTTCAGCTCCGGCCCCCCTCACCCATGCTCATGACCTTTCTCGTCTCTGCCTTGGCCCTGTCGAGCTCGGCCGCGATCTCCTCGTCCCTGGCGGAAAGGGCCTCCAGGTCACCCTCGGCGAACTGGATCACGCCCATCTCCTCGAAGGCCCGCCTCACCCGCTCCCCCCAGAGCCCGATGTCCTTCACGGCCGGGACTATTCGGGAGAAGAGCACCTTGCGGAACTCCCGCATCATGGTGGAGTTCAGCGTGTAGTCCACGGCCTCTTTGGCATCCACGCCCACGTGCTCCCAGACCTCCTCGGCGGTGAACCGGTCCCGCATGAGGTAAGCTGCCTCCACCACGAACTCCTCCCTCTCAGCCCGCTCCGCCTCGCTCAGCTCTGGGTAGTAGTCACGCAGGGCGAGCCTCCCGAAGGCCACGTGCCTCGCCTCGTCCTCCATGACGTATGTGGCGATCTGCTTGCCCAGGGGTTCCTGGATCAGATCCCTCAGGATGGAGAAGGCGGCCAGGGCCAGGCCCTCCACCATGATCTGCATCCCCAGGCAGGTCATATCCCACTTGGGGGTCCTCACGACCTCGTCCAGCAGGACCTTGAGGTGGGGGTTCACAGGGTAAGCCTTCCCAATCTTCCCCAGGTACTTGGTGTAGACCTCGACGTGCCTTGCCTCGTCCACCACCTGCGTGGCGGCATAGAGCTTGAGATCCACATCTGGAACGACCTGTACGATCTTGGCCGCCGCGAACAGGGCTCCCTGTTCCCCGTGGAGGAACTGGGAGTTGAGCCAGGCGGCCATGTGCCACCTGAGCTCGGCCTTCTCTTCAGCGGTGGCCCGCTCCCAGATGCTGGAGCCGTAGATGGGGACGAGGGGATCGGGCGTGTGCTCCGGGTTGGAGGGGTCCACGGGGATGTCCCAGTCGATCCTGAACTCCGCATCCCACTGCTTCTGCTTCCCCTTGGCGTAGAGGTTCAGCAGGCGCTCCCGCCCCCTGTCGTACTCCCAGGTGAAGACCGTGTCGTACCCGGTGGGGATGACCAGCTTCTCCCCCACAGCCAGCTCATATCTCATACCGACCTCCCCTCCTATCCTGACCTCCCCTCTCTGGCCAGCTGCCCCATCCCGCAATCCCTTACCCGCCTCTAGCCACCTCCTTTCTCCAGGGCGGGGCCGAGGATCCCCGCCAGCTTCCAGGCAGTCACCTCCAGGGGTTCCTCGGACGGGGAGAGGGAGTAGGAGATGACCAGGCGTGCCGCGACCTCCAGGACACCCTCGGCCTCACCCCGGGGAAGCCCTGGCCAGGCGTCCAGGATCACCGGGAGGAGGGCCCTGGTAGCGGCCTCCGTGATGGGGCCGAGGTCCAGGGTGAGGTGGGGAAGGACCTCTCCGGCCTCACCCCGGAGGAGGGGGTCAAGGATGGGGTGGCCCCGGAGGCTCCGGAGGGCCTGGAGGAGCCCGGCCTCCAGCAGCTCCCTTCCCTCCTTCCCCCTGACCGCCTGGAGAACGGAGGAGAGGATCTCCTCCTCGGCATGAATCACCAGAGCCTTCATCAGCCCCTCTCGCGAGCCGAAGTGGCGGTACACGGTCTGCCTTGACACGCCCGCCGCCCTGGCCACCTCCTCGAGGCTCGTTCCCCGGATACCTCGGGTGCGGAAGAGGAATAGGGCCCTTTCCAGAACCCTCCGGCGGGTCCTGCCTGCCCCACCTCCGCCCTCCGCGGGTACCCCTGTCACGATACAAATGATACATATAGAGTCAAGTCTGTAAACAAGGTCCCGGGATGGTGGGTGCTAGCCTCGAGTGGCCCCTGCTGCTCGGGCTCGGTCAGCAGGGGTGGGCCTCCAGGCCCACCAGGCGGAAGGTGCCCTCCCCCACCACCCGCCCCGCCACCACCAAGACCCTGCTCCCGAAGATCACGTGGGCGTACCTCTCCAGAGGCCTTCCGGAAAAGGCGACGTCCACTAGGCCGTCCCCGTCGTCCAGGGTGAGGAAGGCCACTCTCCTCCCGCTTCTGGTGGGAGGGGTCTGGATCATCACCTTCACCCCCCCGACCAGCACCCTCTGGCCGGGAGGAAGTCGGTCCAGGAGAGAAGAGGGGGTGAGATCCCCCAGAGCGTTCAGGCGGGGCCGGAGAAGGTGAAGGAGGTCATAGCTGATCTCCTCCCCCAGAAGGTTCAGCTCCTCCCGAACCCTCTCCTCCGGTGAATAGGGGCGGAGGCCGAGGGGGAGAGGCCCCGGGTGCCACGATGCCTCCCCCCTCTCCAGGACCTCAGCGAGGAAGACCAGGAGATCCCGTCTGGTCCTCCCACTACCACCGCCCCCTTCGGTGAGCCCCTCCACTTCATCGAAGGCCCCGGCCCTCACCAGAGCCTCCAGGGTGGGCCTGGAGACAGAGGACCTGGGAACCCTTGAGAGGAAATCCTCAAGCCCTCTGAAGGAACCCCTCCCCCGCTCCTCCAAGATGGCAGCTATCTCCGCCTCGGAGATCCCCCGGAGGTGGAGAAAACCTATACGCAGTCCCACCGCACCCCCGGGCAGCCTCTCCGCCGTGTACTCCCTGGAGCTTGCGTTTATGTCCAGGGGCAGGACGGGTATCCCTGCCCTCCTCGCCTCGGCCAGGACCACCCGCCTCGGATACATCCCGGGCTCGTACGTGAGGACACCGGCGTAGAAGGCGGCCGGGTGGTGCGCCTTCATCCAGGCGGACTGGTAAGCGGGAAGGGCAAAGGCCACGGCATGGGCCTTGCAGAAGCCAAAGGCGGCAAAGGCCGAGAGGGACTCCCAGACTTCCTCCACCACTTTCTCCTCGTACCCTTCCTCCTCGCCCGCCCGGAAGAACCACCGCCTGAGTTCCTCCCTCTCCTCCTCCCTCTCGAGCCTCCTCCTTATCCTGTCCGCCTCCGCCAGGGAGACCCCGGCCACTGCGGAGATGAGCTTCATAGCCTGCTCCTGGAAGACGAGGACCCCGTAACTCTCGGCCAGGATGGACCGGAGGAGAGGGTGCGGGTACCGGACAGGCTCCTCACCCCACCGCCTCCTCAAGTAAGGCCGGACCATGTCAGCCCTGACAGGTCCGGGTCGGAAGAGGGAGATCTCCACGGCCAGCTCCTGGAGGTTCCCCGGCTTGAGCCGGGTCACCAGGTTCCTCTGCCCCGGGCTTTCCAGCTGGAAGCAGCCGACGGTCTTACCGGAGCGCAGGAGAGCGTAGGTGGCAGGGTCTCCATCCCCGAGACAGCCGAGATCCACCCTCTCCCCGCTCACCCTCTCCGCCTGGGAGACGGCGTGCCTGAGAGCCGAGAGCATCCTCACCCCAATCACGTCCAGCTTGAGGAAACCGAGGGCCTCGGTATCGTCCTTGTCGGCCTGGAGGGCAGGAATCCCTGCGGCGGTCAGGGTGAGGGGGGCGCGGAGGCAGGGATCTCCTCCACTAAGGGCGATGCCGCTGGGGTGCATGGCCACCTGCCTGGGAACTCCATCCAGGCGCTCCACCAGCCGGAAAAGGAGGTCCCAGGAAGAGGACCTGAGATTCGCCCGCCTCACCTCGGGCAGACTCATCACCACTTCTCCCAGAGCCCGGGGGGAGACATTCGGAAGGGACTCGGCCACCCTCGCCAGCTCCTCCCGGGGAAGCCCCAGGGCCTTGCCGGCCTCCCTAACCGCTCCCCTCACCCTGAAGGTCTCGAACACGGCCACAGCGGCCACTCTCCCGGGGTGGAGCTGGAGGATCCTCCTATACACCTCCTCCCTCCGGTCGGACTCCACGTCCAGATCGATATCGGGTGGGTCGGGACGAAGGGGGTTGAGAAAGCGCTCGAAGAGGAGACCGGAAGGGAGCGGATCCACCTCAGAGATACCCAAGAGGTAGCAGACGAGACTGCCCACCGCTGAACCGCGGCAGGCCACCCTGATCCCCATGGCCCTGGCCTCCCTGGCCACCTCGGCCACGGTGAGGAAATACCCAGCGTATCCCAGGGAGAGGATGACCTCGAGCTCCCTGGAGGCCCGCGCCTCGTACCTCCCCACTCCAGCAAGCCCCTTCCCCTCCAGACCCCTCCTCACCTCTGTCACCAGCCTTTCCTCCGCCCCCTCCACCTCCGGGTAGTACTTGGACCCAAGGGGAGGCCCTCCCTCCAGCTCCTCCGCGAGCCCCGCAGCGTTACGGAGGAGGTCAGGCTCCTCCCGGAAGAGCTCCTCCATCTCCTCGAGGGGCTTGAGATACCCCTCGGCATTCCGCCTCTCCCCCAGCTTCACCGGACCCTGCTTTCCCATGGCCACCAGGAGGTCGTGAAGGGGAGCGTCGCCGGGGAGGAGGTAATGCACGGGGTTTGTGGCGACCGCCCGAACCCCAAGCCGACGGGCCAGATCCAGGAGGCCTCTCACCACCTTCCTCCCCTCCCCCTCCATGAGGTCCGAAACCTCCAAGAAGAAGCTCCCGCGTCCGAAGGCCTCCAGGTAGGCGCCGGCTGCCTCGAGGGCCCTTCTCTCCTCGTCCCTTCTTAGAAGAGCTCCGACGTCGCTCCAGACCCCGGCGAGAAGGACCAACCCCTCGGTCTCCCTGGCCAGCTCCTCCCGGGAGATCCCCACCCTCTCCTCGGGCTCACTGGCCCGGAAGGCCTCCCCAGGGTAGACCGAGGGAACCCGTGCCCTCCCCGAAAGGTGGATCCGGGTGAGGAGCCGAGAGAGGGAGACGTATCCCCGCTCATCGCGGGCGAGGAGGAGGACCCGCCTCGCACCACCCCGGCAAGTTCTCGGCCTCGACCACCTCCTCCCCAGGGGGCCCTCCAGGCTCACCTCAGCACCAAAGATGGGCCTCACCCCATGCTCCACGCAGGCCCTGGCGAACCGCACCGCACCGAAGAGGGCATCGGTGTCGGTCAACGCCAGTGCGGTGTACCCCATCTCCCTGGCCCTGGCTGCCAGATCCTCGGGTCTTGCGGCCCCCTCGAACAGGCTCCAGACCGTATGCACATGAAGGTGAGTGAAGGGGAGACCCTTCATTTCCCCCTCCCGAGCCCTCCTCCCTGAGCCCTTCCGCACCTGGAGGCCACCTTAGGAGCCGTTCCCCGGTAGCCGGCAGGTCCGGGCGGAGGCCAGACGGCTCAATCGAACAGGCTCTTAAGGAACCACCCTCCACCCCTCAGGTCCCGGACCAGCTCGTACACCCCCTCCCCCTGAGGGCCCGTCGCCTCCACCCTCCAGTACTCCACCTCCCACTCCTCCCCCCAGAACCCCTCCTCGGTGTAGGGGTCCCACCCGGCCTCCCGCCACCGGGCCACCACCCTCTTCACCCTGTACCTCTTCCCGTGCCAGAGGAATTCCCGGGGACCCTCCGGCCCCGCCCTTACCGGGACTCTGCTCCGGTACCGCCGTCCTATCGAACACACGTTCGAATATTAGATCCCAATCCGATGCCTGTCAAAGCCCACCTACCCTCAACACCTCCCCCCAGCGCTCAAGAGGCAAGGACGCGTAAAGCGAGCCGACGGATGCGGAAAGCGAGCCCCAGAAGGAGATGCAAAACCCCGAACCTGGCGTTAACCTCACACCGTGGCCGTGAAGACCGACTGCCGGCATTACAGGGCCCGGCCAGCCGGGCCCCTTGACCAGGTCCAGGAGTGCACTCTAGGAAAGGCCGAGCTCCTCCCCTTCGCCTGCCCACCAGAGTGCGCCCACTACCAGCCGCGTCCTCCCGGACACCCGTCCCTCTTCTCCCGCTCCACCGTGCTCCCTCTCCGAAGGTCCCCCATGCCTCGACTCCGCAGATTCCCGAGACACCTCAGCTCCCGGGCAACCCGGAGCTGGGCCCGCCTGCTCAGAACCGGCCCACCAGCGGCATTCCTCGCCTATGCTCTGGGCATCGCGGTTGCCTGGGTCCTCGCTCGACAGCTGGCTCCGGCGGCCGAGCTCCCGATCGCTCTGGCCAGCGTGGCAGCTGCCGAGTATTTCCTGTATGCGCGGTGGAGGTGAGTCCCCGACCCGGACCTCGAACTCCCCCTCCGGGCTCAGGGTGCCCCCGGCGAGGAGCCGTCCTCTGCTTTAGCCTCCTCCTGGTCCTCACGGGCTGTTCGCCCAAGGCGCTTCTCGCGGCAACCGCCACCCCGACCCCGGCAGCGGTCGCTCCCTCCCCCACACCCAGTCCTTCTCCCGTCCCTCCGGTGAGTCCCTCGCCCGCGCCACCCCCGGAGGAAGGGGTGCTCATCGCAGGGGACATAGGCGCCGGAGACGAGGGCGAGATGGAAGTAGCCCGAGCCATGGCCAAATGGGCGGAGAGCCGCCGGGTGCTTGCCCTCCTCCTGCTAGGGGACAACATCTACCCTGACGGTAACCCCGCCCGCTTTGCGGCGGCCATAGCCAGGCCCCTCCGGCCCTTGCTCGCCGCGGGGGTTCGCATTTATCCCGTCCTCGGGAACCATGACGTCCTCTACGACGGCGGAGCCGGCGAACTCGGCCTCTTCGGCCTGGCCAGAAGCTATTACTCCTTCGAGATAGGCTCGGTGACCTACTTCGCCCTGGACTCCACGGCCTTCGGGCAGGAGCAGGCGGCCTGGCTCCGAAAGGCCCTGGCGGAGGCGGAGACCCCCTGGAAGGCGGTTTATCTGCACCATCCCCTTTACTCGTCCGGCCTTCACGGCCCTGACCTTGCCCTGAGGGCGGCCCTAGTTCCCCTGCTGAAGGAGGGAGGGGTCCAGCTCGTCCTCTCCGGGCACGACCACGACTACGAGAGGACCCAGGCCATCGACGGAGTCGTCTATGTGGTTTCCGGCGGTGGGAGCTCGGTGCGACCGGTAGGCCGTTCGGCCTTCACGGCCGTCTCCGCCTCAAGACTCCACTTCCTATGGCTTCGGGCGGACCCTTACCGGCTCCAGGTGGAGGCCATCGGAACCGACGGGAAGCCCTTCGACGCCTTCGTGCTGGTAAAGGAGGGGTCGCGGGCCGAGCCAAGCCATCTGGTCCGCGCCGAATGAGCCCCCAAACGAAGGTTCTCCCTCACCCGAGAGGAGGGAGGCCAGCCAGGAGAGCCCTGACCGCCTCAGCCGGGTCGCGGGCCTCGGCCACGGCCCTCACCACAGCCACCCTCCGCGCGCCCGCCGCAACCACCTCACCGAGGTTCCCCGGGTCTATCCCCCCGATGGCGAACCAAGGCACCGCCGCCCGGCAGGCCGCATACCGGACGTACTCTAGGCCGGCGGCAGGCCTCCCCGGCTTCGTCGGCGTCTCCCAGACCGGCCCGCAGGCCACGTAATCGACGGGCTCTTCCGCCGCCCTGGCAAGGTCCTCGGGGGCGTGGGTGGACCTCCCCACGAGGAAGTCTTCTCCCAGGATCCTCCTAGCCCAGGCCGGCGGGAGGTCCTCCTGGCCGAGGTGCACCCCGTCGGCCCCCGCAGCGAGGGCGAGGTCGGCCCTGTCGTTCAGGATGAAAAGGGCCCCATGCTCCGCCGCCTCCTCCCGGAAGACCTCGGCCATCTCCAGCACCTCCAAGGCGGAAGCCTCTTTCTCCCTGAGCTGCACCACGTCGACCCCGGCTCCCAGGATGGAGTGAAGAAACTCCTTGAGGTCCCCCTTCTCCCGCCGGCCGCCTGTAACCACGTAAAGCCGGGAGCGGGATAGCCTCTCCCTCCTCCACTCCCCCGACCTCAACTAGCCCCCCGCCACCGGTCTGACTATCTCGAGCCTGTCCCCCTCCTCCAGGATGACCCGGGAGAAGTCCTCCCTGGCCACAGGCTCCCCGTTCCTTTCCACCGCTACCCACCGGCCCCGAAGTCCCATGGAAATGAGGAACCCCTCGAGGGTTGTCCCCTCCTCAACCTCGTAGGCTTCGCCGTTGGCGAGGACCTTCATCCTCTCCCGGAAAGGCCCTGAAGAGCTTTGGAAGGGCCTGGCCCGCCCGCGCCCTCCAGCGCCCGGCCAGCCCCGTTCCCTGAAGGGTCCACCCCGCCCCGCTCCAAAGGAACCCAGTCCTTCCAGACCGGGTCCAGCCCTTCCCTCGCCAGCGCCCGCGCCACCTCGTCGGCGCTCCTGGTGTCCGCGATGGCGAACTGCTCCTCCGCTTCATCGGGGTGGAGGTAGCCTCCCGGCTCGGTTCGCGAGCCCGCGCTCATCTGGGTCACAGCCACAAGCGCCAGGCCGTCCCTAAGCTCCGGCCTCTCCCTGGTGGAGAGAACGAGCCCGACATCGGGGAGGAAGATCCGGAGGGCCGCGTGGGCCTGGACGAACTCGGCGTCCTCCACCGGGTACCTGGGCCCGGGGAACCCGGCCGCGGGCCGGAGGCGGGGCAGGGAGAGGGTGACCTCCGCCCGCCAGTGCCTCTTCAGAAGGAACCGAGCGTGGGCGGCGAGGGCAAGAACCTCAACCCGCCAGTCCGGGGTTAGCCCAAGGAGAACTCCCAGGCCCACCCGGCGCATCCCGGCCCTGGTGGCCCGCTCCGGCGCACCCAGCCTCCAGAAGTAGTTCCTCTTGCTCCCCTTCAGGTGATAGGACGCGTAGGCCTCGCGGTCGTAGGTCTCCTGGTAGACGACGACGCCGTCGGTCCCGGCCGCAGCCAGCCTTCGATACACCTCCTCCGGCCATGTCTGGGTCTCGATGGAGACGTTGGCGAAGCCGAGGGCGTGAACCCTAGCCACCACTTCTTCGAGATAGTCGGGGTTCACCCAGTGGGGCTGCTCCCCGGAGACCAGCAGGATGTGCCTGAACCCCCGCTCGTAAAGGGCTCTCGCCTCGGCCTCCACCTCCTCGGGGGCGAGGGTCTTTCGGACGATCCCGCGGTTCCAAGCTGAGAAGCCGCAGTACGTGCAGACGCTGGCGCAGTGGTTGGAAAGGTAGAGGGGGGCGAAGAGCCTCATGGTCCTCCCGAACCTTCTCTCCCTCACCCTGGCAGCCACTTCTGCAAGCTCACCGAGAAGCCGACCGGCCGCGGGTGAGAGAAGGACCGCGAGGTCGTAAAGGTCGAAAGAGGGCCGAGAAAGAGCCCTCCTCACTCCCTCGGGACCTTCCTTCTCCGCCTGGCGAGCGAGGCCAACGAGATCCAGGGAGGCGAGGTACTCCTCGAAGGTGTCAGGCAGGGAGGGCATCCGGACTCACCTCGCAGCCCCGAGCCGCTCCAGGAAACCGTGGAGAGGGCTGGAGGCTTCTGCCACCTCCTTCTTGGGCGCGAGGCCGGCCAGGTAGGCTGCCCTTCCCGCCTCCACGGCCAGCTTGAAGGCCCGCGCCATCTCCACAGGATCCCTGGCCACCGCGATGGCCGTGTTCACCAGGACAGCGTCCACCCCCATCTCCATTGCCTCCGCGGCATGGGATGGGGCCCCTATGCCGGCGTCCACCACCACCGGAACGGTCGCCTGCTCAACTATGACCCTTATCCCGTCCCTGGTGCGGAGCCCCTGGGCCGACCCGATCCAGGAACCCAGGGGCATGACAGTGGCGCACCCCACCTCCTCCAGCCTCTTGGCCAGCACCGGGTCGGCCCCTATGTAGGGGAGGACGACGAAACCCTCGGCCACCAACCGCTCGGCCGCTCTCAGGGTCTCCACCGGATCCGGCAGCAGATATCTGGGTTCCGGGGTCACCTCGAGCTTCACCCAATTGGGCAGGCCCATGGCCCTGGCGAGCCTGGCTATACGCACCGCCTCCTCGGCGTCCATCGCCCCGGAGGTGTTGGGTAGGACGAGGTACCTCTCGGGATCGATGTACTCAAGGATGTCCGGGCCGGCGGTGGGGTGGAGATCGACCCGGCGGACCGCCACCGTCACCATCTCCGTGCCCGATGCCTCGAGGGCGTCCTGCATCACCTGGTGAGAGGAGAACTTCCCCGTGCCCAAAATCAGCCGCGACCGAAAGCTTCTCCCTGCTATGACGAGGGGGTCGTCCCTAGCTCCCATCCTCACCACCCGCTTCCTCGGCCATTATAGGCGCCCTACGGTTAACCCACGGGCCAGGGGAGTCCGGGGCCGGAGGAGACCCGGGACCTAAGGCCGGAGGAGGTCGAGACCGCCGAGGATGGCCTCCGCCCTTTCCATCTCAGCCATAACCCAGGCAGCATCGGGCCTGCCGCGGGCGTCGGCGGGCGGGAAAAGGAGAAGAGAGTCGGGGTCCGCGGAGGTGGCCAGGCCCCTGCTCCGCAGGTAGTCTCCGAGGGAGAACTCCCAGCTGAAGAGGGCCTCACCAGACCTGGTCAGGTGGACGAAGTAGACGAGATAGGGATTTAACCTCATGGCGTACCTCCAGCCACGCCTCCCCTCCTCCACCAGCCGGAACCCGAGCGCCTCCAGGGCTTTATGGAACTCATCCCAGCCCTCCGGAGCCCTCCTCCCGAAAGGCACCGCCGGCTACCCCCTTCCTCCCGGTGCAAGAGGCGAGACGCGGGATGGTTTCATCCCCAAGGTTCCCCACCCCCCTTTACCCGGAACGTTGTCCAGCATGACCATGGCGAGCTGCCCGCGGGTCACCAGGGGCCGACGGGCAAGCTTCTCCTGGAAAAAGGCGAAGGGATAGGCCGTCCAAAGGGGGACCGAGACCAGAGCCCTCGCCATCCCGGCCTCCCTGAGAATCCTCTCGGTTATCTCCCGGAAGGTGAGGACCTCGGGGCCACCCAGGTCGAGCTCCTTCCCGACCGTCTCGCCTCTCTCCAGACACCTCGCCACAGCCTCCGCCACATCTGCTGCGGCCACAGGCTGGAACCGCGTCCTTCCGCCCAGGGGAAGGGGGTAGACAGGGGAGAACCTAGCCAGGGTGAGGATGGGATGGAGGAAGCCGGCCCCCTCGCCGAGAATGACGGAGGGCCTGAGAATGGTCCAGGCGAGCCCCGAGCCCCTCACTACCTCTTCCCCGAGCCACTTGGACCTGAGGTACGGGAAGCGGGGGTCGGGTCCGGCTCCGAAGGCGCTCATGTGCACGAATCTCGTCACCCCCGCCCTCCGGGCAGCCTCCACCGCTGCCTGGGTTCCCCCAACGTTAACCGAATCGAAGGTCTCCTCCCCTCTCTCCACGATGACGGCCACGAGGTGGACCACGGCGTCGCAACCGGCGAAGGCCATCTCCAGAGATTCCGGCGAAAGATCGGCCCGCCTCACCTCCACCCCTTCGGGGAGGAGGTTCCTCGCCCTGGAGGGGTCCCGCGCGGCCGCCACCGGCAGGACACCCCTCCTCAGCAGCTCCCTCACCACATGGCGCCCAACGAATCCTGTGGCTCCCGTCACTGCCACACGCATACCTGGCCTCCCTTCTCGGGGTTCGCCCGCCCTAGAGGGCGAGTCTATAGCCCCCTCCCTTCCTCCGGAGGCTCGAGCCCCCCGCCGGATAGAATCAGCGCGTGGTCGGCCTCGTTCTCGGCGCCCGATACGAGGTCATAAGGAAGCTGGGTTCGGGGGGGATGGCCGAGGTCTTCCTCGCCAGGGACCGGGTCCTGGAGAGGGAGGTGGCCGTGAAGACCCTCCACCCCGGCCTGGCTCAGGACCCCCGGTTTCTGGAGCGTTTCAGGAGGGAAGCGCGGGCGGCCGCCTCCCTCGCGCATCCCCGGGTAGTCCAGGTCTTCGACTGGGGCGAGGAGTCGGGTCAGCCCTACATAGTCATGGAGTACGTCCCGGGCCCCTCCCTTAGACAGGTTCTCCACGCCCGGGGAAGACTCACGGTGGAGGAGACCCTGCATGTGGCGGTGGGAGTGCTGGACGCCCTGGAGGCGGCGCACCAGGCAGGCCTGGTTCACAGGGACATAAAGCCTGAGAACATCCTCCTCGCCAAGGGAGGCCCCAAGGTTGCTGACTTCGGCCTCGTAAGAGCCCTTGCAGAGGCGCCCCTCTCCGGTGCCCACCTCTTCGGCACCCCCCAGTACCTCTCACCTGAACAGGTAAGAGGGTTCCCGGCTGAGGCTCCAAGTGACCTCTACTCCCTCGGGATTGTCCTCTACGAATGCCTCACCGGGGAGGCCCCCTTCAAGGGCGAGAACCCCGTTGCGGTCGCCCTTGACCGGCTGAGCCGAACCATCCCTCCCCCCTCCGCTCTGGTCCCCGAGGTTCCTCCTGGGGTCGACAGCCTCGTCCTCGCCCTCACCAGGGCTCGGGCGGAAGACCGCCCCTCCACGAGCGAGGCCCTGGCTGTGGCGCGGGCCCTCCTCAGGGGTGAGGACCCGTCCCTCCAGGTCGCACCGGGGGAGGAGACCCGAGCCGCTCCGCACGCCGCCGCCACCGAGGCCATCCAGGTCGGGGCCGCGGAGAAGACCCTCGCTCTCCCCATGAATCGCGCACGGAAGGGAAGGTTCACCCTCGGCTTTCTTGCCCTGGCAGCCCTCACGGGACTCGGGGTTCTCCTGGGGAGGCAGGCAGCGGCCTGGCTTAAACCCGTCCCCGTCCCCGCCGTCCTCGGCCTCGAATACCCAAAGGCTGTGGCTAGCCTCAAGGAGCGCGGATTCCGGGCCGAGGTGGCAGGTCAGATCTACTCCTCCGAGTACTCCGAGGGGACCGTGGCTAGGCAGGAACCTCCCCCTCAGGCTCTCCTCCGCAGGGGAAGCACGGTAAGGCTCTGGACGAGCCTGGGGAAGCCGAAGAGGAAGGTCCCGAGCGTCCTCGGCCTGGACGTGGATGAAGCCAGGAGAACCCTGGAAGAGGCCGGCTTTCGCCTGGGAGAGATAACGCAGGTCTACGACGATCGCGTCCCCTCCGGCCGGGTCGTCGAACAGAACCCCAAGGCCGAGACCAACCTCGAGGTGGGAAGCAGCGTGGACATCGCGGTGAGCAAGGGTCCCCGGCCGGTAGCCGTTCCTAGCGTGGTGGGGAAGACGCTGGATGAAGCCGAGGCTGCCCTGGCGGAGGCGGGCCTCAAGGCCCAGGTCACCCAGGAATACAGCGACACCGTCCCGGAGGGGCGCGTCATCTCACAGAGCCCCAAGGCCGGTACCTTCCTCCCGCCCGGCTCCACCGTCCGCCTCGTGGTGAGCAGGGGGCCGGCGCCCGTTCAGGTTCCTGACGTCGAGGGCAAGAAGCTTGAGGACGCCCTGAGGATCCTTTCGAGCGCAGGACTCAAGGCCAGCGTGAGCCGTCTCGGGCCTGGAAACCGGGTCGTATACCAGCTACCCCCACCTGGCACTACGGTGAGGCGGGGCAGCACCGTGCAACTGTGGGTGGGTTAGAACCCCGCCCCCCGCGGGGCCGGCGTAAACCGCCAGGTTCTAGAATGCACTCACCCGGCAGTTGGGTCACGGTCAAGAACTGGCAGCCGCAGAGATGCAGCAGGCGGGCAGGGGTCCGCGCATAGGGGCGCATGTCCCCGTTGCCGGCGGCCTCCTCAAGGGGGTCGCCAATGCCGTTGCAGCCTCATGCGAGACCTTCCAGATCTTCGTCTCCAACCCCAGAGGCTGGGCCATGCCCGAGCCCGACCCCTCCGAGGACCGAGAGTTCCGGGCCAGGGCCGCCGCCGCCGGCCTGGATCCGCTCTTCGTCCACGCCCCCTACCTGGTGAACCTGGCCTCCCCCTCGGATGAGGTTTACGAGAAATCCGTAAGAGCCCTCGCCTACCAGATGAAGCGGTCCAGGGAGCTCGGTGCGGCAGGCCTGGTGGTGCACACCGGGGCCGAGGCTGGCGGCGGGGACAGGAGGGCCGCCATGGCGAAGGCGCGGGAGGCTCTCCTTCGGCTCCTCTCCCGAGAGCCGGGCCCCCTCCTCCTGTTGGAGCTTACCGCAGGTGGTGCGGGCACCCTGGCGGCAACCCTGCCTGAGGCCAGGGAGCTGCTGGAGCTCCTCGATGGCCATCCGAGGGTCGGGTTCTGCCTCGACACTTGCCACCTGTTTGCGGCCGGCTATGAGCTCCGCACCCCTGGAGCCATCAATGCCCTCGCGGAGGAGGTAGAGCGGGAGGTGGGTTGGGAGAGGGTTCATCTGATCCACGCCAACGACTCCCGGGACCCCCTCGGCTCCAGGAGGGATAGGCACTGGCACATCGGTGAGGGCGAGATAGGGAGGGAGGCCTTCAGGCTTCTCGTGAATCACCCCGCCTTCTCCCGGCTCCCGCTCATCGTTGAGACCCCGGGCGACGTCCCGGACCACAGGAAGAACGTGGAGACCCTGAGATCCCTCTGGAAGCAGGCGAGCCAGAGTTGAGCATGATGGACGAGTCCCGCCACCCAGGGGAAACGGGAGATGACCCCACCGCCGAGGACCCAGCCCTTTTAGGGGCGGCGCCCTCTCCCCTCCCCCACCACCCGCTCGCTCCCTTGAGGATCCCCGGGTTTCTCCTCTTCTGGGTGGGAAACCTCCTTTCCAACACGGGAACATGGGTCCAGAACGTGGTCCAGACTTTCCTCATCCAGCAGGCCACGGGGAGGGCGGGCATGGTGGGTATGCTCAACTTTGTCTACTTCGGGCCGACCCTCTTCCTCGCACCCCTGGGAGGCCTCCTCGCCGACCGGCTGGACCGCCGCCGCCTGCTCATCTTCACCCAGGTGGTGGCGGGAGCTCTGGCTCTCGCCCTCGCCGTCGCCTCCGTCAACGGAAAACCCAGTGTCCCGTTGCTCTTCGCTGTGGCCCTCGGAACGGGGTTCATGGTGGCCGCAGCCAACCCGGCAATGCAGGCGCTCATCCCCGCCCTGGTGGGTCTCTCCCTCCTTCCCCAGGCCCTCGCCCTGAACGCCCTTACCTTCAATGCCTCCCGGGCGCTCGGCCCGGCCCTCGGCGGTTTCGTGGGAGAGCGATTCGGATACGCCGCGGCTTTCTTCCTGAACTCCGCCAGCTACTTCCTCTTCGCTCTCGCCCTCCTCCCGGTGAGAGTGCCATCGCCCCCGAGGGAGTCGGGCCCCCGGACCAGCATCAGAGAAGCCCTGGTGAATAGGGGAATCCTCCGCGATCTCTTCCTCGCCGCCGCCGCGGGATGGTCCATAGACCCCGTCATCACCCTCGCTCCGGCTTACGCCATAAAGGTCTTCCGGGCGGGCGCGAGCACCACCGGGGCCATCCTAGGCGCCTTCGGAGCCGGAACGCTTCTCGCCCCTCTCACAGTGAGCTGGGCCAGGGGGAAGCGGCTCGCACGGGTTCTCCCCCTCACCTTCTCCGTTCTCTTCCTCTCCCTCGCGGCCTTTGCGCTCCTCGCCGGAACCGGGTCCGCCCTCGCCCTCCTCCCCCTTGGTGGCCTCGCCTTCCTCACCACCAGCACTCTCATCACCACAGACCTTCAGAGGGCGACCACCGAGGACTTCAGAGGGAGGGTGATGAGCCTCTGGGCCGTGGCCTTCCTCGGAACCAGGCCCATTGCCTCGGCCGCCGACGGATTCCTCGCGGACCTGGTGGGGGTGAGGATCTCGACGGTTCTCATGGCAGGCCTCGCCCTGGTGGCCGCTGGAGTGGCGTGGCGCTCCCAGGAGGCCACCTTCGGCCGCCCGCGCCCCCGCGCACCAGACCGGTTCCTACCTGGGAGGGAAGAGTCCTGACTTATCCTTCTCCCTGGTAAGGGTGCGTCCGTCGCCGGCCTGCGGGAGGGGTGAGAGTGGAACTTCAAGAGGCGAGGGGGCGAATACCCCCGGGACAGTACGTCAGCCAGAAGTGGCCCGTTCTCCACGTGGGACCCGTCCCGCCTTTCGACCCGGGCCGCTGGGACCTCAAGGTCTTCGGGCTTGTGGAAGAGGAGCTGGTCCTGGGGTGGGAGGAGTTCTCGCGCCTGCCCAGGAAGAAGGTGCTGGCGGACTTTCACTGTGTCACGCGTTTCAGCGTTCTCAACAACCTCTGGGAAGGGGTGAGTAGCCGGACCTTGCTGGAACTGGCCCGTCCGAAGGCCACGGCCAGGCACGTCCTCGTCTGGGCCGAGTACGGGTACAGCGCCAACCTAACCCTCGAGGACTTCCTCCGCGACGATGTTCTCTTCGCCCTCAGGAGAAACGGGGAGCCCCTTTCTCCGGAGCACGGCGGACCCGTGAGGCTCGTGGTTCCCCACCTCTACGCCTGGAAGAGCGTGAAGTGGGTGAGGGGTGTCGAGGTCCTGGAGGAGGAAGTTCTCGGGTACTGGGAGGCGAGAGGCTACCACCGCCGCGGGGACCCCTGGGCTGAGGAGCGGTTCGCTCTAGCTCCCGTGCCGCCCATGAGGGCGAGGGTATGGAGGAGAGGGGGCGGACCCCTCCAGGGGTGAGACGGGCCCGGCCAGCCGTTGACAGACCCAGCGCGATGAGCTAGATTGCCCGCGCATGAAGGTCTGGGTAGGGCAGCGATTTTGGTTCTATGCCCCTGGGCGCCCGGCGGGCGCTGGGGTTCGCTGCCTGGCCTAGGCGAAAGAGGACCCAGAGCCCCCGGGAGCCCCCGGGGGCTTTTACATTCCGGGGGCGTCCGGGCGGCATCAGGGCGGGAAGAAGGGGTGCGCCCTTGGAAGGGAAAGGGGGAAACATGGTCGTGGTGATGCAGCCCGGAGCAGGAGATGAGGATATCGCCCGTGTCGTGAGAACCGTTGAGGAAGCTGGCGGTGAGGCCTTCGTCTCCCGCGGTAAGCAGAGGACCATCATAGGACTGGTGGGCGAGACCCAGACCTTTCTCTCCCTGCCTCTCCAGGCCCTTCCCGGGGTCGAGAGCGTGGTCCAGATAGGGCGGCCGTACAAGCTGGTGAGCGCCGAGTCGCACCCCGAGCCCAGCAGCATCCACGTCGGAGGGGTTGAGATCGGAAGACGGGGCTTCACCCTCATCCTCGGTCCCTGTGCCGTGGAGTCCGCCGAGCAGACCCTGGAGAGCGCCCGGATGGCCAAGGAGGCCGGAGCCCACATCCTGAGGGGTGGCGCATACAAGCCCCGCACCTCACCCTACACTTTCCAGGGTCTCGGACGGGACGGCCTTGAGATCCTCGCCGCAGCCAGGGAGGAGACGGGACTCCCCTTTGTCACTGAGGTTCTCGAGACAAGGGATGTAGAGCTCGTTGCAAGCTACGCCGACATGCTCCAGGTGGGGGCCAGGAACATGCAGAACTTCAGCCTTCTCAAGGAAGTGGGGCGGTCCGGGAAGCCCGTCCTGCTGAAAAGGGGGTTCTCCAACACCATCGAGGAGTGGCTGCTGGCCGCCGAATACATAGCGCAGCAGGGGAACCTCCAGATCGTCCTCTGCGAGAGGGGGATCAGGACCTTCGAACCCTCCACCAGGAACACCCTGGACATTTCCGCGGTGCCGGTGGCCCAGTCCCTCTCTCATCTGCCTGTGGTGGTGGACCCTTCCCACGCTTCAGGGAAGAGGGCCTTGGTGCCGCCTCTGGCGCGGGCGGCGGTGGCCGCCGGAGCAGACGGGGTGATGATAGACATCCACCCCGAGCCAACCCGAGCCCTGGTGGATGGGGCGCAGGCCCTCAGCGGGGAGGAGGCCAAGAGGCTCGCCCAGGACCTCCAGCTCCTCGCCGCCCTCCTCGGCCGGAGCACGGAGACGAGGGTGAGGGCCTAAAGGTCTTCCCGCCCAGGGGCGGCTCCCCCCCTAGGCGCCGGGGCCGCGCCCTCCGGGAAGGTCGGCGCCTCCCCCGCCCTCGGGGAACCGAGGAGGTCAAGGAGGACAAACTCGGTGTCCGCCCCCGCCGGCCGACACACCCACTTCAGCCTCGGGGGCGTCTCACTCATCTTGGCCGGAAGCCCTGGGAGAAGGAGCTCCCCGTAGGTGGGGTCCGTCACGCGCAGGAGGGCTCCCCGCTCGTACCAGTGGGAAAGGCGGGAGGTCTCCATGGGCGTGAGGACCTCTCCGCAGACGGTGACCCCCGGGCCCCGATAGGCGTTCCAGATAGCCACCAGCTCCTCCCTGGTCCTCTCCATGGTGAACTTCTCTATCTCCCTCACGATCTCTACGACGGCCGCGGGGTCCGTCCGGGAAGACACCGTGGGAAACCGGTCCACCAGGTCCGGCCGGCCGATTATCTCGCACAGAGCCTTCCAGTTGGCATCTGTGTAGCCGGCGAGGAAGACCATCCCGTCCTTACACCTGACGTAGCAGTACGGATGGGCGGCGGGCTCCACATTCCCCGGTCTCTCCATCACCTCCCCCGAGATGTGGTAGTAGGGGAGGGCATAGTTGTTCAGGCACATAAGGGCCTCGGCAGGGCTCAAGTCTATGGCCTGCCCCTCCCTGCTCTCCTCGCGCCAGAGGAGGGCAGCCATCACCGCCAGGGCGCCGAAGACCCCGCCCGCGTACCAGGCGAGCCAGTTTCCCATCCTCGTGGGCACCCTCGCTTCCTCGGGAAACTCGGTGTACTCTGCGGGGAGGCCCGTGGTGTGAACGAAGCCGCTGGCGGCCTGGGTCACGGTGTCGCTGCAACTCCATCCGGCCCGCCCAGCAACCTCCGCCAGAGGACCCTCCTGGCCGAAGGTGTGCAGCGAGAGGTAGATGAGCCCGGGGTTTAGCGCCTTGAGATCCTCGTAGCCGAGCCCCCGCGAGGCCATGCTCCCGGGAGGTTCCGTCTCCACCAGCACGTCCGCCCGGGCCGAGAGGGCGCGGAGGGTCGCCCGATCCCTTTCCTCCTCAAGGTCAAGAACGATATGCTCCTTGTTCCTCCCCTCCACCAGGTAAGCGAGCCCCGTCCCCCCCACCTCCATCCCCTCGGGGCTGAAGAAACGGGCCGGGTCGCCCCCGGGAGGCTCGACCCTCACCACTCTCGCCCCGAACTCCGCCAGGAGACTGGAGCAGAAAAGGCCCGCGTAGCTCGAGCGGGAGACATCAAGCACGAGGATTCCCTCGAGGGCCTCGGGCTTCTCCCGCGCTGCCTGGGGAGCTGTGGCCTCCCGGGCCCAGTCCGACCAGCTCACCTCTGACCCTCCTCCAGAACCTCCGTGCCCTCCCGGAAGAAAAGCCCCCTCTTCCCATCCCAGTCCGGAGGGGGCGAAGCGAAGGGGAGTGCCGGATCCCACCTACCCACCACACCCTCCCGGTACAGCTCATCCACCTCCTGGGGGGAAAGGCCCAGAATCTTTCGCAGGACGTACTCGTTGTCGAAGCCGACGGGCCTTATCGACCAACGGATCCTGCCAGGGGTGGCCCCGAGCCTGAGAGCAAAGGGAAGGACGAGATCGCCCCAGAGGGGGTCCTCGAAGAACCAGACCGCCCTCCTGGATCTAAGGTGCTCGCTGGAGTGGAGGTCCCGGGCATCCATGACCTTGGATACGGAGAAGCCGTGCTGCCGCGCTGCGGCTTCCAGCTCGGCCAGGGTTCTCCGCCGGGCCCAGTCTTCAAGGCCCTCGTATATGAGGTGAGCCTTGGCTGTTCTCAGCCGGTAAGGTGCCAGGGGCAGGAGGTCCTCCCTGCCCATGGCACGGCAGAGGCCCTGGAACTCCTTCTCCTCCAGGGCACCCACGGCCACGAAGGCATCGGCCGCTCGCACCACGGCCCCCACCACGGCAGCCAGGTCGCGATTGCCAGATCTCGCCCGGTTCCTGCCCGTGAGGCCAAGGAATGGCCAGGTCCAGTCCATGCAGCGGAGGAGGACCTCGGTCTGGGCAAGATCGATGAACTGACCCTTACCCGTCCGCCTCCTCCACACCAGGGCCACCAGAGCAACAAAGGCAGCATAGGTTCCCGCAAGGAAATCCCCTATCCAGGCCGAGGACTTGACACCGACGGCTCCGGGAAACCCTGTGATCTCGGCGAGCCCCGTCACCCCCTGGGCGTAAGCGTCGTAACTCGGCCGGTCCGAAAGGGGACCCCAGTTCCCGAAGCCGCTCATGCTCACGTAGATGAGGTCGGGACGGACGGCCCGGAGCTGCCGGTAGCCGATGCCCCACGAGTCAAAGGTTCCCGGCTTGAAGTTTTCGAGCAGAATGTCGGAGCGGAGGGCGAGCCTCCGCACCAGGTTCACGCCCTCGGGCTTCCGGAGATCGATGGCGACGAAGTACTTGTTGGCGTTGGCGCAGAGAAGCCCGGAGGAGATGTTCCGTGGGAGCTTCCCCCGGGGGGCCACCGGCCTCACCAGCACGTCCCCGGCGCCCGGAAGCTCCACATGGATCACCTCCGCCCCGAGCTCGGCGAGGAGGGTCCCGGCCCACGGGCCGTAGATGACCCTGGTGATGTCGAGAACCCGAACGCCCCGCAGGGCTTCGGGCCGCACCGTCTCTCCGCCTGGCTCCGACATAGGCCCCGTCCCGCCCCCGGTGCTGGTGTTTGTAGCAACCCCACGCCGTCAAGTCAACGGATGGAACCACCCTCTTCCAGCACCTCCTGGGGAAGGAGAATAAGGGGAGCCATGCCGCACACCTGCGGGAACCGGTGGGGGTTGTAGGTGAGAAGGGGCAGGGAACCAAGGAGGGCGGTGGCCGCCGTTGCCGCGTCCACCAGGTCCACGCGATACCCCTCCGCCCAGGCCGCCCGGAGGTACCGGGCAGCCAGCCTTGCCTCCTCCCCGCCGACGGGGAGAACACCGAGCCTGGCGAGGAGGGATGCCGCCTCCCCCCTCTCCCTCTCCTCCACCGCCCTCTCCACCTCGAGGAGGGCCAGAGCGCTCACTGCGGGCTCCAGCCCGGGGTGAAGGAGGATCTCCCTCGCCCTCCCCCTTCCCCGCACCCCCCAGAGGACGGAGATCCAGTCGAGAAGGACCTTCATTCAAAAAACCCAAACCCCGGCACCTGTAGGGCCGGGCCCGCCCATACCCTCGCCAGAGTCAGCATCCTAGCTCGGAACGGCGGCTACCCCAGGCCCGAGAGGAACGCTCCCACAGCCTCAGCCCAGGCCTCGGGAGCCTCCAGGGGAGGCAGGTGCCCCGCCCCAGGAATGACCCGGAAAAGGGAGCCCGGGATATTCTCGGCCATGGCCCGCGCCTGCTCCACCGGAACGAGGGCGTCCTCCGCCCCGTGGATCACCAGGATGGGAACCCCCGCCCTGGCCAGCAGCTCTCTCGAATCCGGCCTCGCCGCCATCGCCAAGCTGTCAGCGGCGGCCACCTCCCGGCGGGTCCCTCGGATCATCTCCTCCACCAGCTCCGCCACCTCCCGGGGGGCCTCGGGGCCGAGCAACCGCGGGGTCATCTCCCTGGCCAGCCCCTCCATCCCCTCCGCCATGACCCTTTCCGCCACTGCCCTTCTGGCCTCTACCCCCTCGGGAGGGTCAGCCGTGGCGCGGGTGCTCGCGAGAATGAGAGAGCGCACCCTCTCCGGGTAGCTCCTGAGAAAGGCCATGGCCACATACCCGCCCATGGAGAGCCCGCATAGATCAATCCCGTCGAGGCCGAGGAAGTCCATGAGGTCGGCGAGGTCGCGGGCGAAGAGCTCCATGCTGAAAGAGGGCGGGGAGACACCCGGAGGAACGCTGCTCTCGCCATGCCCCCTGAGGTCGACGGCGATGACCCTCCTCCCCCTTCCCAGGAGAGAAAGCTGCTTCGCCCACATTCTCCGGTTCAGCGGAAACCCGTGGACGAGGAGGAGGGGGAACCCGGAACCCGCCTCCTCGTAGGCGAGGAGGGCCCCATCGCGGCTGCGAACTGTGCCTCTGGCCACGAAGGGATGTTAGACGCAAGGGGCCCTAGGCCGCCACCGGCCACCGGAAACCGTCCGGGCTGTGGGATGCCAGAGGGCTCGCTAGCAGTGGGTGAGGCGGTGGAGGGGAGTCTTCGTCGGGTCGGGAACGAGATACCAGTAAGCGCGGTTGAAGGCCCACTTGGCGGCGTGCCAGAGGAAGCTAGGCCGGGGCGGCCTGGGAGGGTTCTCGTAATCGAACTGGAGGATGGTGGCCCTGCCGCCGCCCGTCTCCAGAAAACAAGTGACCTTGCCGGAGTAAATGGCCCTGCCCGGAGTGGGAGCCCTCCCCTCCACCTCCGCCACGATCTGCTCGGCCACTACGGGCACCTCGAAGTGGGCCGTGGAGCCGCTCTTCGAGATGGGGAGGTTGGTTGCATCCCCAAGGGCGAACACATTCTCCGCCCCCGCCACCCTGAGGGTGTGCCTGTCCACGGGAACCCATCCCCCATCCTCCCCCAGCCCCGACTTCTCCACCACGGCTGCCCCCCGGTGGGGAGGGACGAGGACGGCCAGATCGAACGGGAAGACCTCGCCCTCCAGGGAGAGGAGCTCTCCCTTGCTCGCGTCGACGGACTCCACGTTCACGAAAGTGTGGAGGACTATCCCCTTTGCCTCCATGATGGGCTGAACGAGGCGGGATGCGCTCTCGATGGTGAAGGCCCTGTTAAGAGGGGAGAGGAAGTGGATCTCCGTCTTCTCCCTCACTCCCCGCTTCGAAAGATAGTCGTGGAGCATGAGCACAAACTCCACGGGAGCCGGCGGGCACTTGTAAGGTAGGCCCGCCACCCCCACCACGATCTTGCCCCCCTTGAACCGGCGGAGGGCCTCTCGCAGTCGCTGGGCGCCGTCCAGGGAGTAGAAGTCGTGGGCACCCTCGGAAAGCCCCGGGACCTCCTCCCTTACGATCCGGGAACCCGTGGCCAGCACGAGGTAGTCATAGGGAAGGGAACCGCCCCTGGCCAGCCTCACCAGCCCGGCGGAGGCATCCACATGGACCGCCTCCTCCACCACCAGCTCGACCTCCTTCCGGAGGAGGCGGCGCTCGTCCCGGGTGAGCCACCGGGCATCCGCCTCGTCCAGAGCGACGTAGAGGTAGCCCGGCTGATACACGTGCATACCCGTGGAGTCGACCACCGTCACCTCGGCCCTGCCACGGAGCCGGCAGGCAAGCAGGTTCGCGAGGAGAGTTCCACCCACACCACCGCCTAGGATGACAACACGGGCAGCCATGGCTACCTCGCCTTCCTCACCACGAACCGGGCGTACCCCTCCTCCTCGACCACGCCCACCAGCTCGTGCCCGGCCTTCTCCACCCAGGCCGGTATGTCCTTCTTGGACCCGGTGTCAGAGGAGAGGACCGCTATCACCTGCCCCACCTCTGCCGACCTCACGGCCCTGATCAGCTCCATGAGGGGTCCAGGGCAGTGGGACCCGCGGGCGTCTATTTCCTTGTCTACCTTGACGTCGATGGCCATCTCATCCTCCCTTCGCCCTCCCGCGAAAGCCCTTACACGAACAGAACCTGCCCTCCCTGGGACGTCTCTATAAAGGAGGCCACACCGGTGACCTCGTCCACTACGTCCTCCAGGTCCTCCATCTTCAGGCCCATGAGGTCCATGGCCATGGCGCAGGCGTACACCTTCACCCTCCCCAGATCCTTCGCCTGACGAAGCACCTCCAACCAGGAGGGCACCTTCTTCTCCTCCATGAGCTTCGCCAGGTTCGACCCTTCCTGCCCATAATCGGAGGAGATGTGGCGCCACTTCCGGTGGGCGTCCTTGCGGAGCGCGGCCAGGCCCCAGAAGGTGAAGAAGAGATTGGTCTCGACCCCCATGGCGGCCGCCCCGCTGGCGATGATGGAGACGGCCGCGAGCCGGTCCAGGGTACCCGAGAAGACCACCACGGAAAGCTTGGCGGCGGACATAGTTCCTCCTTTCGTGATCTCTCTCTCTTGACTTACCGATGCTATGGTAAGGCTCTGGGCGATTGCGCGGGAGATTCAAAAGAATCGTTTCTCTTATCCCAAGGGGTGGTCTTCGCCGCTCCCCTTCCGACCGGTCCCCGCCCAAAAGGGTGGGATGAAGACCCGCGACGCGGGGCCTGAGGCTCCCCGGTCCGCTAGGCTCCAGGTCCCTCCCCCTGCCTAGGAGGCAGGAGCCCGTCCTTTACCGCCTTCGCTACTGCCTCCGCCCGCGTCCTCGCCTGGAGCTTGGCCATGATGTTCCGGAGGTGATACTTGACAGTGTTCTCGGAAATGAAAAGGCGCCTCGCTATCTCGGGGTTTCTGGCTCCTTCAGCCACCAGGGCCAGGACCTTCCTCTCGGCCTCGGTCAGCCCTCCCCTCTCTCTCGGCCCCCGGACAAATTCCTCGAGAAGTCTCCCGGCCAGAGCCCTGGAGACGGCCACCTGCCCGGTGGCCACAGCCTCGAGGAGCTCGAAGAACTCCTCGGCCCTGGCGTTCTTGGATATGTATCCCTTCGCCCCAGCCCTCACGGCTTCCACCAGGGCCTCCTCATCCTCGACCACGGAGAGCATCACCACCTTAAGATCCGGGTGCGTCTCGAGGAGCTGACGGACGGCCTCGATTCCCCCCATCCCCGGCATCTTCACGTCCATGAGAACCACATCCGGCCGGGCCTGCGGGACCAGTTCCAGAGCCTCCTCGCCGGTGGAGGCTTCTCCCACCACCTGGTACCCCTCTCTGGTCTCGAGAAGACTGGCGATGCCCCGTCTCACCAGAACGTGGTCGTCTACGATGAAAACCCTCATCCCCCCACCGCCCGAGCCACCCTGACCCTAACAACGCAGCCGGCGCGGGGAGCCGAGACCACCTCCAGCGCCCCGCCTGCCGCCCGCGCTCTTTCCCTCATCCCCCTGAGCCCCATGCCCTCCTTCACCCCTTGAGGATCGAAACCCTCCCCCTCGTCCTTGATCTCAAGGAGAGCCGAGGACCCCTCGGACTCGAAAAGGACGGTCACCCTCCGCGCCCTTCCGTGCCTCACGGCATTGGAGACGGCCTCCTGCACGATCCGGAAGAGGTGGAGCTCGGCGGCGGGGGGCAGGCCAGGCCAGTCTTGTTCAACCACCTCCAGCTCTACCGTCCCCATGCGCTCCAGGCGCTGGCCGTACTGCCGCACGGTCTCCACCAGGCCCCTGGATCCCATGGTTCCCGCCAGCTCGAGCCCGAGGATAGCCTGGCGCAGCTCCTTCCCGGCCTCCTCGGCAGCTCGCGCTGCCTCCTCGAGCTGCAGGTATGCCCTCTCCGACTGCCCTGAGCTTAACCACTCCCTTGCCGCCTGAACCTTCATGCTCATGAAGGCGAGGACCTGCGCGAGACCGTCGTGGAGCTCCCTGGCGATCCTCTCCCTCTCCTCCGCTGCGGAGAGGGCCTCGGCCAGAGAGAGGAGGCGAGCATTGGCAAGGGCCACCGAGGCGAGGGGGGCCATCCGCTCCACCAAAAACACCTCCTCATCCTGGAACCGGGCGGGGCGGAGCTTCCCCACACAGAGGGAGCCCAGGACCTCCCCCCCGACCTCGAGAGGGACAGCCACCTCCTCACAGCCCACCCCCGGTCGGGCTTCACCCTCCGCCGTCACGAGCCGCCCGGTGCGAAAGGCCTCCTCCCCGGCGAGCAACCCCGGCCTGTACCCTGCCTCCATGGCCTCCTTCACGCTGCCGGACCCCGCCCGGGGAACCAGGCGCCCCTCCTCCTGGATGAGGACGACGGCTCCGTCAGCCCTCGCCAGGACTCTGACCCTCTCGGCTATCTCGGCCAGGGTGGTCTCCAGCCTTTTCACGGCCGCCACGTCCATGGCTGCCTCGTAGAGCGCCTCCAGCGCCTCGGTCCTCTCCCTCACCCTCTCCTCCAGCACCTGGCTCAAGGCCTCCGCCTCCCTCCTGGCCTGCTCTTCCCTCGCCAGAGCCCTGGCCATGGTCTCCTCCACCTCCCGGCCCTTCTCCCTGCCGAAGGCCACCACCGTGGAGAAGGAGGCCGCCGCAACACCCAGACCCGTGAGAGCGGTGAGCGGAGCGAGGCGGCCCGCCGGGATCCTCAGGGCAGATACTCCAGGGCCCGTTACGAAGAGGGCCAAGAAACCGTCGGCAAGGAAGGCGAGCCCCGAGAGGCGAGCCATCCTCTCCCATCGCGCCGATCCCCTCCTGGCAAGCAGGGAAAGGCCGGCAAGGGAAGCGCCGGGAAAGTAAAGAAGAACCCGGCCTGCCAGGTCGCCCTGGGCGACCCAGGCGAGGAGCCCACTCCCCCCGACCAGCGCCCCGAGTCCACCCAGAGCCCAGATGATAAAAACGGCAGCCGGGATGAATCTCACCGCCCTGGCCAAGGCCTCCCTGGGCGAGAGGTCCGCGTACACCTCGGCGCCGAAGATAGCCATGGCCAGGCTAGAGGCTGATGCCAGGGTTCCCGCCGCAAGGGCTAGGGCTGGCCGCTGACTCCCCCACGCCCAGGCCAAGGCCGCCGACCACCTGGCCGCAGCTCCAAGAAAGCCCGCCGCTGCCAGCCAGGGCAGCCGTCTTCCAAGCCCCATCTCCCCCGCGAAGGGAAAGGATCGGACCAGCACCGAGGTGACCCCCAGCACGAGGAAAGAAGCACCCGCTGTCACGTCCCAGATGGGCACGGCTCAAGGGTACCGCTCGCGGAGCTTCTGAGCACCGATGTGGCAGCGAGGGCAAAAAGGTCAAGGACGGGCCGGCGGCCTCAAGAGCTCGGAGGGCTTCTCTGGCCTCTTTCCCTCCTTCACGGCCTGAGCATAGACGTCCACGTACTCCTGGCCGGAAAGCTCCCTAATCCTCGCCATGAGCTCGTCCGTGAACCTCCTGAAGAGGGGGTGGCCGTAGGCGTCCACGTACTCCCGGGGGTCCATGGGGAGGCCGAAGACCACCTCCACCCTCCCCAGCCTGGGGAGGTAGCTGCCGGGCGGGAGAACCTCCCTTGTTCCCCTGATGCCCGCCGGTACCACGACGACCCCCGCCTTCCACGCCATTCGGGCGGGCCCAGTGTGGCCGCGGTAAAGCCTTCCGTCGGGGCTCCTCGTGCCTTCGGGATACACACCGAGGAGGCCCCCCTGCCGCAGTATCTCCACCCCGGCCTCGAGGGCGGCCTCCGAGGCCCTCCCGCCCCTCCTTCTCACGGGGATCTGCCCGACACCCTTGAAGAACCAGCGAGTCCAGGGCTTGTCCCAGTACTCGGCCTTGGCCAAGAAGGTGACCCTCCTCGGCACCTTGAGGGGCAGAAAGAGGGAATCCATGAAGGAGAGGTGGTTCGCAGCGATGATCGCTCCCCCCTTCCGGGGTACGTTCTCCAACCCCCGCACCCTGGGGCGCCAGATAAGCTCTAGGAGAGGGCCCAGGAGAACGTGCTTCAGCAACCAGTAGAGCAGCGCTCACCCCCCCTGACGGGCCTCAAGCAAACCGGGGAGATTCTATGCCACAAGAGCCTTTGGGAGGGGAGCCAGACGCGGGAGACCTACTCCTCCTATGATGGCCCCGTGGGCAGCACGCTCCTGCCGGGAAGCTCCCCCCTATTCCTCCCCGGTGGCGAGGGGGGAGTTCTCCTCCTCCACCCCCTCGCCTCGAGCCCCGCAGAGCTGAGGAGCCTCGCCCTCCAGCTCCACGGTTCCGGTCTCACCGCGCTCTGTCCCCGCCTGCCGGGCCACGGCACCAACCCCAACGACCTGGCGGCCACCCGATGGGAGGACTGGCTGGCCGGGGCTGCCGAGGGTCTCGACGCCCTCTGGGAAGCCTGCTCCCGCGTGGTTGCCGTGGGTGCAGGGACGGGGGCTCTCCTCGCCCTACTCCTCGCAGCCGTGAGGCCAGCGGACGTGGACGGGGTGGTGGGCCTCGATCCCCCCGCCCCCCTGAGGGCGCCTGCCCGCGCTCTTCTCCTCCTCGCCTCCACGGTGAGGAAGTCCGCTCCACTCACCTGGCCGTACCCTCCTCGGCTCCCCGCCCCCGCGCGCGCTGTGGGCGAGCTCCTCCGGCTCGAGCGGGCCCTCCACCGGAACCTCCCTCGCATCTCGGCCCCGGTCCTCGTGATGCGCGCGGGCGCCCACTCAGGCCTCGGAAGCCTCACCCGCCGCCTCCCCTCCCCCTGGGTGGAGGCCCTCCCCGAAAGCGAAGAGGCAATTGCCTGGAGGGTCCGGCGCTTCCTCTCCTCCCTCGGAAACCCAGCGGAGGAGCGCGAGGGACCCCCAGAGGACCCGGGTCAGCCTCCCTCACCGGAGGGAGGAATGCGGTGAGGATAGGACTTACCCTTTTCCACCAGGTGAATCACCCGCCACCCTCTCCTGGCCAGGGCTTCCGCTATGAACCTGCGGTGACACCTGAACCAGAGCCGCTCGGCACAGAGAACGGCCACCCGCCGGGATGCTCCCAGCTCCTCCAGTCGGGCGAGGCCGGAGCGGAAGGGCTGTGTGAGGGAGTAGGCCAGGTAGCCGCCGGTTCTGAAGCCACCCAGCTCCTCTCCGAGCCAGAAGTATCCGAGGCCCTCCGCTCTTAGCCCCGCCTCCAGGTTTTCCCTGGCGAACTGCGGATTCTTCCTGGACGCGGGGAAGCGCCTCACATCCACCACGGCCTGGACGCGCCCATCCCTAAGGAGTTCCACGAGCTCAGGCAGGCTGCGGGTAGAGTGGCCCACGGTGAAAATGATCCTCCCTCCCCCCAACTCTCTCCCCTCGCCCGCGTGCACCATGCTCTCCTCCCCGTTACCATGCAGACCATGACGGAGGCGAGGTGGCCCACGAGGGAGGAGGCCCTGGCCCTGGTCGAGGAGCACGTCAGCACGGATTCTCTTAAGGCTCACCTCCTCGCGGTGGAGAAGGTGATGAGGAGGATGGCGAGGCATTACGGGGAGGACGAGGAGAAATGGGGTCTCGCGGGGCTCCTCCACGACCTCGACTTCGAGGAACACCCCTCCCCCGAGGAGCACGGAAGGGCTGGTGCCGCACTTATAAGGGAGAGGGGCTGGGCTGAGGAGCTCGCCCGAGCGGTGGAGGCCCACAACGACATCTCGGGCCTCACCCGGGAAAGCCTTATGGAGAAGACCCTTTACGCCGTGGACGAGCTCACCGGGTTCGTGGTGGCCGTCTCCCTGGTCCGCCCGACCGGCCTGGAGGGGCTTGAGCCAAGAAGCGTGAGGAAGAAACTGAAGGAAAGGAGCTTCGCGGCCGGCGTGGACAGGGAGCAGATAGCGAGGGGCGCTTCCGAACTCGGGGTCGAGCTGGACTGGCTCATCCAGCGGGTGGTCGAGGGCCTGAGGCAGAGCTAGAGGGCCCGGATCCTCGAACACCTACGGGGAGACCATCTTCCGGCTGGGGAGGGCGAGGGTGGCCAGCACGGGCAGGTGGGTGGAGGCCGAGATAAAGGGTTCCTCCTGGGGGACACGGCACCCGAGGACCTCCACCCCCTCTCCGGCAAGGACGTAGTCCACCCGGCTGGTAGGCCTCGGCCCCCGGTAGGTGGCGGAGGAGGCGCAGCCTCCAACGCTGGCAGCATCGGTGAGCCTTTCCAGGACCAGGGAGGCGGCCTTGCCACGCGGCTCCTCCTCGAGATCGAGCCCGAGAACCACAGGGCAGCGGTGAAGCCGCAGATAGCTCTCGACTGCGGCCAGGAGGGCCTCCGCCTGGGCAGGTCTCTCGGCGGATAGGTCACCCAGACGCCCCGCACCAACGGCGAACCTCATCCCTCCACCGGTGACGAGGGCCAGGAGCAGCGCCGGCCGGCCCCTCCCGCGGAGCCGGATGGGCCTCCACTCAACGAAGGCCAGGGGCGGCCTCAAGAGCACAGCCACACCGGCAAGGATGCCCGTGGGGGAGTACGTGACCCTGGCCTGGAGGGAGCTGGCGACCCCCTTTACCCACCTCTTTCCGGGAACCTCGGCGAGACAGGCCACATCAGGCGAGAGGCGCGTCAGAGCCTCTCCCGCCCGGCGCGACCTGGCGATGTTGTAAGAGCAGAAAGTGAGCACAGCCAGACCAGGGGCGGCCTCGACCCCCACCCTCACCTCCCCAGCCGCTCCCAAAGGTGGCGGGAGAGGCCGGGCTCCTCCTCATCCAGCTCGTAGGAGACCCGGTACACGGGCTTTTTTAGGTCGAGAAGGGATCCGAGATCCGCTGGGGTTCCAAGGACCACCGCGTCGGCGGGAGCCCCTTCGATGGCCTCCCTCACCTCCTCGAGCTGGGAGGTGGAGTAGCCCATGGCGGGAAGGACGGGTCCCATCCACGGATACCGGGCGTAGGCCTCGGCCAGACTCCCTCTGGCGAAGGGCCTCGGGTCAACCAGCTCCGCGCCGGCCTCCCTCGCGGCCCGCGCTCCGGCCCCCTCCCCAAGCTCCCCGTGGGTCACACTGGGCCCGTCCTCCACCACGACCACCCTTTTTCCCCTGAGTTCCCCGGGAGGTTCCACCTGTAGCCGGAGCCGCGCTCTCAGCACGGGGGCTCTAGGATTGAGATCCCGGAGGACTGCTTCCAACCGGGCAAGCTCTTCCTCGGGGACGAGGTCCGCCTTGGTTAGGATGAGGACGTCAGCCCTGCGCACCGATGCCTCTCCCGGGTGATATCGGGACACGTGCCCGCCGCGGAGGCAGTCTACGGCCACGAGGAAAAGATCCGGTCTTAAAAAGGGGAGATCATTGTTACCACCATCCCAGACGAGCACATCCCCCTCCCGCTCGGCCAGGCCGAGGATCCTCTCCCAGTCAACACCGGAATAAACGACGACCCCCGCCTTGAGGTGCGGCTCGTACTCCTCCCTCTCTTCCACCGTGCACTCCGCCCCCTCCAGGTCGGCTAGGGAGGCGAAGCGCTGCACTGCCTGCCTCTCGAGATCTCCATAAGCCATGGGGTGCCTGAGAACCACGGGTCGGCGTCCCCCCTCCTTGAGCAGGCGCACCACTTTCCTGGTGATGGTGGACTTACCCGCCCCCGTCCTGACAGCCCCAACGGCCACGACGGGCAGACCTGAGGAAAGCTCCGTCGAGCCCGGGCCGAGCAGCCGGAAGTCGGCGCCGCTGGCGAGCGCGAGGGAGGCCAGGTGCATGACATGCTCATGGGGGACATCGGAGTAGGCAAAGACCACCTCGTCCACCCCTCCAAGGGAAAGAAGCCCGGCTAGGTCGCCCTCGCCCACGATGGGAATGCCTTCCGGGTAAAGGGGTCCGGAAAGGGAAGGGGGGTAAACGCGACCCTCGATGAAGGGGATCTGAGCTGCTGTGAAAGCCACTACGTGGTAGCGGGGGTCATCCCGGTATACCACGTTGAAGTTGTGGAACTCCCTCCCTCCCGCCCCGAGGATCACCACCCTCCGCTTTCTCCCAGGCTCAGGACGGCGTGGGGATCCGCTTGAAGACAAGGAGGCGCCCCCTCCGGACCGCGGCCTCGGCCAGGTAGGCATCGGAACCCCGCACCACCTCAAGCATTCTCGCGAGGGCCTCCGCCTCTTCGGGAACCACCACTCTGAGCTCGAACTCCTTCCCTTGGCCGAGGCCGAGCTTCCTCTGCCACGCCGAAGCAGCCGGGAACTCCGCTTCCAGCGCCCGCACAGCCCTTGTCAGGGCCTCCCTGAACTCGCCATACCTCGCGGGCCCCTTGGAGAAGGGGATCACCGCCTCGAAGCCTCCCCCCTCCCGCCTCCCCCCGGCCACCCGCTGAAAGAGGCCGAAGAAAACCGCGCCCACCAGGGCGATGTGCCGGCCGTGGGCGCCTTCATAGATCCCCATGACGTCCCGGACGAGGTGCTCGGCGAGGTCGAGGTTGAGAGAGCTCCTGAAGAACCACCGGGACTCGTGCAGGATCTGCCTGGCCGGATCGGTCCTGAAATCCCTTACGTACGCCTCTCCCGCCTGAAGGAGCCTATCTGTCTCCTCCCCCACCCCCGCCAGCTCATCTCTCTTCACCAGCCGGAGCTCCTCCGATCCGAGGAGCCCGAGCTCGCCGAGGCCGGCAGGGGAAGGAAGCCTTGCGCTAAGCTCCGCCCCGGCCCGCGATATCTCGCGATGCAGCTCGAGAATGCTCTGGAGGTAGGCATCCTCCCCCACGCCGTCCTCAGGCCGATGGAGTACAGACAGCACGTGCTCTGGGAGGGCGAGTCCGAGCTCTGAATACATAGCCTAGGGGTTGTACATCCTGGCCGCAGCCTCGACCCACTCGGGCGGGGCATGCGCAAGGAAGTGGCTCGCGTCGACCGTGACGTAAAGGGCCATTGCCTCCACGGCGACCTCACCGTCCTTTATCGCCCTCATCCGCGTCCAGATCTTCCTCCCCTCCTGTCTCACCACCTCCCCCTCCAGGTGCAGCTCGGACCCGACAGGAACAGGCTTCCTATAGTCCACCTCAAGCCTGGCCGTAACGGCGGGCTTCTCTAAGAGGTACATGAGAAAACCCATCCCCTCGTCCAGGGCGGAGGCGAGGATCCCCCCGTGAGCTAGCCCCGGAGCTCCCTGGTGGTGCTCGGTGACCTTGAAAGTCCCCTCGACCCTAATCCCCTCCCCCCTCATCTTGAGGTGCAACCCCGTGGGGTGCTTCTCGCCGCAACCGAAGCAGTAAGGATAGTGGGATCCGAGCTCTCTCATCTCCTCCTCCACCTTCCCCCGCAGCACGCAGGGGTGAGCATACACCACCCGAAAGCCCCCCTGGCCGCACACTCCCGAGCACCCGAGGGGACGGTGCGCCCGGGACAACCGCCGTCTAAACTCACCATAAGGCGCCCCTGCCCCGCCGGTACGGTCTCGCGCGGAGGGATTGGGAGGAAAGGAGGTGCCTTTTGATAGAGGAAGGGGATCTCGCCCCCGACTTCGAGCTGCCGGACCAGGACGGAGAGCCGGTCCGGCTCTCCTCGCAGCGGGGTCGGTACCTTGTTCTCTACTTCTATCCGAGGGACAACACCCCGGGGTGCACCGCCGAGGCGGTGGGTTTTCGCGACGCCTACCCCAGGGTAGCCAAGTTGGGAGCTCAGGTCTTCGGGATCAGCTCAGATAGCCCCGCCTCGCACCGCAGGTTCAGGGAAAAGCTGGGTCTTCCCTTCCCCCTCCTCTCGGACCCCGAGCACCAGGTGGCCGAGGTGTACGGTGCCTGGGGAGAGAAAGTTGTGAGGGGGAGAAGGGCCATGGGGGTTCGAAGGACCACCTTCCTAGTGAACCCTGAGGGAAGGGTGGCCCGTGTGTTTAGGAACGTGAACCCCAGGGGCCACGCGGAGGAGGTGGTGGAAGCCCTGGAGGCCGAGGTGGCCAGGGAGGCCGACGAGGAGAAGTTCTCTGGCCGGGCCTAGGCGAGCTTGAGGAAGGGGGCCTGCATGGAGCTGCTCGCGGTGAAGGTGAGGAAGCCCGACGAGGTCAACTTCATCCTCGGCATGAGCCACTTCATCAAGACCGTGGAAGACATCTACGAGGCCTGCGTCTCCAGCGTCCCCGGTATCAGGTTCGGCCTTGCCTTCTGCGAATCCTCGGGGGCAGCCCTGGTCCGGCTCGCCGGGACAGACCAGGCCATGATGGATCTCGCCAGGGAGAACGCCCTCGCCGTGGGAGCGGGCCACTCCTTCTTCGTCTTCCTCGCCCCCGGGTTCTACCCCATTAACGTCCTGCCAGCCATAAAGAGCCTGCCCGAGGTCTGCCGCATCTTCTGCGCGACCGCCAACCCGGCCGAGGTGATCGTGGCCGACACAGGCGAGGGCAGGGCGATCCTGGGGGTTGCCGACGGCATGAAGCCGAGGGGTGTGGAGGACGAGGAGGGGAAGCGCTGGCGCCACGACATCCTGAGAAAACTCGGATACAAGCTCTGAACCCCAAGCCCGGGCCGCCCGGTTGCCCGCCCGAGACAGCGGAGGAGGCCTCGAGGTTCCTTTCCGAGCTCGCGGGGGCCGCCCGGGACAGGAAGTCGGGAGCGAGGGAGATAGCTGAGAAGGCCTGCCTCGCCGCCCTCGGCATCCTCTCCAGCCTCGAGGGGGTGGAGCCGAGCTGCTCCCTCCCTCTCCTGCTGGAGGCCGCCGGGACTCTCAGGGACGGCCAGCCCTGCATGGCACCCGTCCTCCTTGCCAGCCGGTACCTCAAGGACTCCGCGAGGGATATGGCGAAGGGGGCTCGCAGGCTCAAAAGGCTCCTTGCCCTGCTGAGGAATGTTGAGGGACCCGCATCCAGACTCGCCGACCTCCTCCCGGGAGAGAAAAGGGTGGCGACCATCTCTTGGTCCTCGACGGTGATGGCGGCCCTGAGGCTGCTTCGGCCCGCCAGGATTCTCGTTCTCCGCTCCGAGCCCGGAGGCGAGGGGGAGAGAACCGCCCTGGCTCTAAGGGAAGCGGGGATGGAAGCGGAGGTCGTCCCCGACTCCGCGGCTGCTAGAGCCCTCGCCCAGTCCACCGTCTGCCTCGTCGGAGCCGACGCCGTGGGGGAGAAGGAGTTCATCAACAAGGTCGGTACCTTCCCCCTGCTCGCATCCGCCGCCGCCCTTGGCGTCCCCTCTTACGTTCTGGCCGGTGAAGAGAAGATCCTGCCGGAAAGGCTTTTTCGTCGAGTTCGGAAGGTATGCGCGAGGGAGGGCTCCCCCTTCGAGGTGACCCCCCTTTCCCTGGTGACCGCGGTGGTCACCCAGGAGAGGGTGATCGGGGGAGCATGAACCCCGGGATGCGGCGCCGCGCTGACCTGTGTATCCTCCCGGCGTGAGGACAGCCGAGATCTTAGTCATAGGCAACGAGATCCTCGCAGGTATGGTCAGGGAGACCAATGCCGCCTTCCTTGCGCGCCTCATCACCGGCCTGGGCGGGTCCGTGGAAAGGATAAGCGTCCTCCCCGACCGCCTTGAGGTTCTCGCCGCCGAGTTCAGACGGGCGCTGGAAAGAGAGGTGAACCTCCTTCTCACCACCGGAGGCCTCGGACCCACCGCCGACGATCTCACCCTGGAGGCCCTGGCCAGAGCGACCTCCCGGCCCCTCACACCCCACCCCGAAGCCCTCCGCATGGTGGAGGAAAGGTACAGGGAGCTCCACTTGAAGGGTCTGGTGGACTCTCCGGAGCTCACCCCCTCCAGGGCGAAGATGGCGAACCTCCCCCTCGGGGCCGAGCCCATCCCGAACCCGGTGGGAGGCGCCCCTGCCGTCCGACTCCAGGAGGGGAAGAGCACAGTGGTTTGCCTGCCCGGCGTTCCAGCAGAGATGCGGGCCATCGCCGAAGGACCCCTCGCCCCCGTTCTCGTCGCCGTCCTTGGTGCCGGTGCCTACCTCGAGAAGACCCTAGTGCTCGGCGTCACCGATGAGTCCGCCGTGGCTTCCCTGGTGGACTCGGTGGCGGCCTCCCACCCCGACGTATACGTCAAGTCCAGAGCCGCCCGGTTTGGGCCCGAGGGGAGAATCCGAGTGACCTTGGCGGCCAGAGGAAAGGGGCCCGGCGAGGTCGAGGGGAAGCTCGGCCCCGCCCTGGCCCACCTCCTCTCCCTATTGAAGGAGGCGGGCATCCAGGCAACGGAGGAGGGTTCCTCCCCCGAGGATCTCGGCTAATCCCTGACGGCGTCCCCTTGGTCCCAGGGGAACCGGGATTTCTCCTTCGGCGGCAAGCCCGCAGTTTTGTTGGGAAAGAACGGCGATAGGGGGCTTTTGCAAATTTTTCGCACTCGTGATATCCGTTCCTCGTGCATCTTAGCCTGGCTGCTGGTGGACTCAGCACGGCCCTTGCCGCCTCGGCGCTGGCCCTCGGCTTCCGCCACGGTCTTGACTGGGACCACATAGCTGCCATCACGGATATCACCTCTTCACAAGCCTCCAGGAGAAGAGGCCTTGGCCTGGCCACCCTCTACGCCCTGGGTCACGCCTCGGTGGTGTTCACCATTGGAGTTCTCGCCATTGCGGCGGGCGAGCGCCTCCCGCCCTCCCTCGACAAGGTCATGGGGAGAGTTGTGGGCGGCACCCTCGTCCTCCTCGGCTTCTACGTCCTGTACTCCCTGGCCCGCTACGGCCGGGCCTTCAGGATGAAGAGCCGATGGATGCTAGTTTTTTCCGGAGCTAGAAATGTCTTCCTCTGGCTCGAAGAGAGGCTGGGGCGAAAGCGCCGCCGGCCCGCCCGTCTCGCGGCGCCCGTGAGCGGTGGGAGCGGATCTCGATTTGCGGACCCCTTCGCCAACTACGGCCCCCTTACGGCCCTGGTTGTAGGAATGCTGCACGGAGTGGGGGCGGAGACACCGACCCAGGTGGTGATCTTCCTCACCGCCGCCGGCGCGGGCGGGGCTGCCCCGGGTATCGTCACCCTCGGCCTCTTCCTCGCCGGCCTGGTCGCAGCGAACACCGTGCTCGCCGTGGGAAGCTCCCTTGGGTATCTCGCGGCCTCCAGGAGGTTCTCGATCTACGCAGCCGTCTCCCTCCTCACTGCCCTGGTGAGCCTCGCCGTGGGCTCGGCTTTCCTGGCCGGAAAGGAGACGATCCTCCCGGCCCTGTTCGGAGGGTGACCCCGGGGCTTCGACCCCGGAACCAGCGCGATCCCAGCGCTCGCCACAAGATCTAGACGAAATCTAGGGGGGGAGGCTCAGGGAGGAGGCCAGCCTGGTAGCCAAGGCGATAAAGAAGTAAGAGCCCTTCCCTGGCCCGGGGGGAGAGCTCGAGGGTCTCCCGATTTACGTACATTCCGACGAAGCGGGTGGCCCTCTCCGGATCGAGGCCCCGGCCAAAGGCGAGGGCATGCTCCAGGGCTTCCTCCCGGCTTGCGAGCGCGGCCAGAACGCTCGCCCGGACCGCATGGGAGATGGCCTGCCTTACCTGCAAGGGGAGGTCGCGCCTCACCACCACCAGGCCGAGGGGAAGGGGAAGCCCCGTCTCCTCCGACCACCACCTCCCCAGGTCCTCCACGAGTTCCATGCCCATCTCCATGAAGGTGAGCTGCCCCTCGTGGATCAGGACTCCTGCATCTACGGCTCCCGAGAGGACCGCAGCCGGGACGTCGTCGAACCGGAGCTCCACTTCCTCCAGCTCACCCCTCCAGAGCTTGAGGAGGAGGCGAGCCGTGGTCCCCCTCCCAGGCACGCCCACTCGGGCGCTTGGCGGAAGGCCAGCGGCGCCCGCCCGGGCCACCACCACCGGCCCGTACCCCTCGCCCACGCTCGCCCCGGACAGGAGAGGCTGATAGTGACGGGCAAAGCGCGGGTAGCTGGCGGCCGAGACGGCCGTCACCTCCGCTCTCCCCTCCGCTGCCCAGCGGTTCAAGGTCTCGATGTCAGCTAGGACGTGTTCGAAGGCGAGACCTGGAGTCTCCACCCTGCCCGAAGCAAGCCCCCAGAACATGAAGGCATCGTCGGCATCGGGGCTGTGAGCCAGGCAGACGGTCTCGGCCACTAGCCCACCACCCTGGCCAGCTCGTAAACCCAGGTTCCCGCCAGCGCCACCAGGAGAACGGGGGGAAGAAGCCTTCCCGCTGCCGGAGGAACGGAGTACCGGAACCTCCTCCCGCTAAGAGAGGAGTAGGTGAGGAATGGGAGGGAGAGAAGAAAGGCGAGAAAGAGGGGCGGCCCCAGGGGGTTCGAGAGGAAGGCCTCGGAGAACCTCCCCCGGCCCAGGGCGAGGAAGGACCGGGTGAGGCCACAGAGGGGGCAGGCGAGCCCCACGGCCCGGAGGGGGCACGGTGGAAGGTTTGGAGCCCAGCCCGCCAGGGAAAAGAGAACGGCAGCCAGGGCAGCAGCGGCGAGAAGACCCTCTTGGAGGAGGGTTTCCCGCCTACCCACCCTCACTGTCCTGCCAAGCCCCTCCCCAACAGCCGAGTCCACGCTCGCCCCTAAAGGCCCCTCACACCGCCAGCGTGAACCGCGCCATGGTTCCGCCCATGGGTCCAAGAGCACCCCTCACACCTATCCGGGAAAGGTCCCTCCCGAGCCCGGCCAAGATACCGATGAGGGCGGCCCAGATGATAATGAGAAGGGCACCAAGGACCACATTTATCCACCCAAGAATCACGCCGGCTCGCGCCAGCCCTTCCCCTGTAAGCGCACCCCGGCTCGCCGCGATGCGCCGCTCCGAGCTCCGCCCCAAAACGATGGCCACAATCCCCCCGACCAGCGGGCAGACGAAGAAACTGGCAATCCCAATGACCAGGGCAGCTACCGCGCCCCCATCGGTCTGGGCAGGGACCGCTGCGGCAGGAGGCTGGGCATAGCCGGAGGATGGTGGGCCCGTAGGGAGGCCCTCGGGGAGTGTCCCGGGTGTCGGCCGGCCTTCCAGTCTCACCCCACAGTTCGGACAGAAGGAGGCGCCCTCAGGGACCTCCCCACCGCAGGATGCGCACCTCACCTCCACCTCCTCTCCCCCACCCAGAAGGGCTTCTTTTTAGCACGTCCCGGGCGACCAAGGAAGGGGCGATCCGGCGCCCAGGGGGTTCCAAACCCCTCCCCCGCCGGGGGTCTTCAAACCCCCGCTACCCGTAGAAGGCAGCCTCGAAGGCGCTCCTCGCCCTCCTCCTCACACTCCGGAGCCGGTCCATGAAGGCCTGCCTGGCGGGAGGGGGAAAGCCCAGAGACCTCGCCAACGTCTCCTGCTCCTCGGGGACGGAGGGGAGAAGGTCGAGAGCCCGCCCCTTGAGAAAGAAGAGGGCCGAGCGAACCCTCACCTGAAATCTCCACGCCTCCTCAAGGTTCTTCGCCTCGCGGGCGTCGAGGAAACCCCCCTCCGCTGCGGCCCGCAGCGCGTCCAACGTCCCCCTTGCCCGGAGGCGCTCCTCCCTTCCACCCCACCGCATCTGAGCCAGCTGCACAGCGAACTCGACGTCCGAGATCCCCCCCGGCCCAAACTTAAGGTCCAGCTCAGCAGGCCTCCCAACCTTCTCCCTCTCAAGCCTCGCCTTCATCCTCCTCACCTCAAGGAGGGCCTCGGGAGGGAGGCGGTCGGGGAAGGCGAGGGGGCGGGTGGCCTCTACAAAGGCCTCGCCCAGGGAGGGGTCGCCAGCGGCGTGCCTCGCCTTGATGAGGGCCTGAAGCTCCCAGGTCTTGGCCCAGCGGTTGTAGTAGGAGAGGTAGCTCTCGAGGGAGCGGCAGATGGGGCCGTCCCTTCCCTCGGGGCGGAGATCCAGATCCACCCGGAAGGCGGCCCCCTCCTGGGTCACGGTGGTGAGGTAGGAGAGGAGGCGCTCGGAGACGCGGGAGGCCCAGGGGTAGGGGTCGGGGGGGCCACCGGAGTAGACGAAGAGGAGGTCTATATCGGAGGAGTAGTTGAGCTCCTCCCCTCCGAGCTTTCCCATGGCTATCACAGCAAAGCTTGCCTGCCTCCCCTCCTCCTCAAGGCAGGCGGCGAGGGCGGCCTCGAGGACAGCATCGGCAAGCCAGGAAAGCTCCCTTCCCACCTCGGGCAGGTCGGCCCGGCCCGAGAGGTCCCTAAGGGCAATCCTTAAAAACTCTCGCCTCCTGAAGCGGCGGAGGGCGTCGAGGCGAGCCTCGGGGGCATGCCATGCGAGGGAGGCCAGCGCCTCCTTCACCAGGCCCTCTCTGGTGGGAGGCGCGTCCAGGCTACCCGGGTTCAGCAGGTACTGGATCCACTCGGGAGAGCGGAGCATGGCATCCCCCACCACCTGGCCTCGACCGAGGTAGCGCAGGAGCTGCATGGCGGGGGTTGGGTTCTCCCTCACCAGGGCGAGAAAGGAGGCATCCTCCCCATACTTCCTGGCTAGTTGGGCGAAGGAGGTGAGGGCCACGTCAGGGTCGGCGGCCTCGGCGAACCAGGGCAGGATGACCGGGAGGGCGTCCCGGAGTACCCGGGCCCGCCGCGAGAGCCCGGTCGCCAGGGAAAGGAGGGTCTTCGAAGCCTGCCCGGGGTTCCTAAAACCAATCAGTCTCAGCCTCTCGGCCCTCGCCTCCTCGTCCAGGCCGCGGGAAGCCGGCACAGACGCCACCGCGTCGAGGAGCGGCCGGAAGAAGAGCTTCTCGAAGACCCTTCGGGTAACGGCCAGGGTCTCCCTCCACACCTCCCTGAAGACCTCGACCTCATCCCTCCCGCCCCCCGCAAACCCCAGCGCCCGCGCCACCCACCTCTCTCCCTCCTCATCCGCAGGAACCGTGTGGACCCGCCTCTCGTCCCTAAGCTGCAGACAGTGCTCAGCCCGCCTGAGGAAACGATAGGCCCTGGCCAGCTCCTCCGCCTCCGCCTCACCCACGTACCCCCCGTCCACCAGCCGCTCCAGCGCCTCGAGCGTTCCCCTTACCCGGAGAGAGGGGTCCCTCCGCCCGTGCACCATCTGCAGAAGCTGCACTGCGAACTCCACATCCCTTATCCCTCCCGCCCCGTGCTTGAGATCCCTCCTCCCCTTCGCCCCCTCCCTCTCAAGCCTCGCCTTCATCCTCCTCACCTCAAGGAGGGCCTCGGGAGGGAGGCGGTCGGGGAAGGCGAGGGGGCGGGTGGCCTCTACAAAGGCCTCGCCCAGGGAGGGGTCGCCAGCGGCGTGCCTCGCCTTGATGAGGGCCTGAAGCTCCCAGGTCTTGGCCCAGCGGTTGTAGTAGGAGAGGTAGCTCTCGAGGGAGCGGCAGATGGGGCCGTCCCTTCCCTCGGGGCGGAGATCCAGATCCACCCGGAAGGCGGCCCCCTCCTGGGTCACGGTGGTGAGGTAGGAGAGGAGGCGCTCGGAGACGCGGGAGGCCCAGGGGTAGGGGTCGGGGGGGCCACCGGAGTAGACGAAGAGGAGGTCTATATCGGAGGAGTAGTTGAGCTCCTCCCCTCCGAGCTTTCCCATGGCTATCACAGCAAAGCTTGCCTGCCTCCCCTCCTCCTCAAGGCAGGCGGCGAGGGCGGCCTCGAGGACAGCATCGGCAAGCCAGGAAAGCTCCCTTCCCACCTCGGGCAGGTCGGCCCGGCCCGAGAGGTCCCTAAGGGCAATCCTTAAAAACTCTCGCCTCCTGAAGCGGCGGAGGGCGTCGAGGCGAGCCTCGGGGGCTGCTCCCAGCACGTCACGGAGGGCCTCTCTCTTAAGGCTCTCCCTCGATCTTGGCCCCGCGATCCTTCTCGCGTCTAGGACGAGATCGAGGTCCTCCGGGTGACGGAGGAGGTAAGCCGAGAGAGAGCGGGATAGGCCAGCCAGACCGGCCAGGCGCTCAATCCCTCCTGGCCTCTTGAGCGCCGCCGTCAACCAGCTCCGGCCGCGGGATGAAGCGAGGGAGGAGAAAAAAAGGATGGCGTCCCGGGGGGAGGCAGCCCTCGAGACAGCAGTGAGCAGTCTCTCGCCCCATTCGGGGAGAGGACCCTCGGGAACGATGCCAAGCTCCCTCAGGGGTCTCTCGGCCCACGGACCGAGGCCGTACTTGGCGAGGGAGGCCTTCCGCCCAGCCACCACGCCCCCCATGATGCCAGACGCGCGGGCCAGTGGAGGGTGATCCGGGAACTGCTGGCGAGTGACCCCGAGGAGGGGGCCTCCGAGGGCCGGGAGGTGACTGGGGAATTTTCAGCTGGTTGCCAATCTGTCGTAAGCTCCCTTACAAGCGGAGCCAGGTACAGGCACGCTGGCGTCCGAGGGGCGGGAGGTGACCCGGGAATGTTCAGGCTCGTCCCAAGGCAAAATCGTGGTGGGCTTCTCTTCGCCATCGCTGCCGCTGCGATGAGCATTTTCTCAACAGAACCCACTATAGAAGCTGCAAACATCGGCGTCCTGCCCACGATTCCTGCCGTGCGGGAGTGGATCCCGTCAAGAGGAGTCTTCGATCTCCCCCCTCACCCACGAGTCGTTTTCTGGGGAGCGCCAGCATTACGGGACGTAGCAGAGGTGCTCGCGGACGACCTGCGCGAGCTAGCGGGCATCCGTGCTGACCTCGTCGCAGGCCCTCGCCCCGGCCCTGGGGACGTATTCCTCGCTGTCGACCCCCACCTCAATCTCGGTTCTGAAGCCTACCAGCTCGAAATTGGGAGCTATGTGAGAATAACGGCCCGAGCAGAGCGGGGCATCTTCTACGGAACTCGTACGCTCCTCCAGTTACTGCACCAAAGCCGCCAACTGCCCGCTGGTCGGGTGCGAGACTGGCCACGCTACCCGGAGCGTGGGCTCATGCTTGACGTTGCCAGGAAGTTCATATCACCGGGTTCGATCAAAGACGTCGTGCGCGAGCTTGCCTACTTCAAGTTGAACTATCTGCACCTTCGCCTTTCGGACAATGAGGGTTTTCGCATAGAAAGCAACAGCCATCCTGAGATCGTATCAGAGCAGCACTTGACCAAAGACGAAGTCCGGGGAATCATAGAGTTCGCAAACCGATATCACGTCATTGTGGTGCCTGAGATCGACATGCCCGGCCATATGGGAGCTGCCCTGGCACCCCATCCTGAGCTACAGCTTCGCAATGCGCTCGGTCAGCCCGCACAGGACAAGCTAGACGTCACAAATCCAGCAGCCTTACGTTTCGCCCACGAAATCTTGGACGAACTTATTGCCCTTTTCCCGGGGCCCTACTGGCACGCAGGGGCAGACGAGTACATGCCCTTAGCTGAGTACCCGCTTTACCCGAGTCTGCGAGAATATGCTCAAGCCAAGTACGGACCGGTGTCCGACCCGAAAGATGCGGTGCTCGACTTTATCAACTGGGTCGACCAGGTGGTACGCACCCACGGCAAGACCTTGCGCGTCTGGAACGACGAACTCGGCGGCGGCCGGGCGGCAAGACCAAACCCCAGCATCATTGTTGAATGGTGGACAAACTTCAGCCCCCTTTCTGATCCCGCCCCGCCCGGACCGCGGAAGCTCCGATGCCAGGAAAGAAGAGGACCTCTTGCTGGAAATCGCCCCCAGACTCCGGGTCATTGCCCAGAAGACCTGGGAGTCACCTCAGCCGTCCTACCCGGAGTTCATGAACAGATCGGAAAAAGTGGGCCACGCGCCGGGCGCGCGCATATTTGGGAGGCCTGCCACCGGGGCTGCCTGGCTAGCTGGGGAAGACAGGCGGAAGACTCCAGAGCGGCAGTCACTACCGGCGACAGGTAGCTCCCTCCCAGTCCCCCTCCTTATGGCGTTACTCGCCGCCCCAGCCTTTAGCGCCTTGCTCAAGCGGCAAAGCAGCTGAGGGCATCCGTTCTGGCAGCTTAGCTGCGGGCGTCCGCCGAGCTGTCCTCCCCCGGGCTAGAAAAGCCCCGCGTCTGCAGCATAAGCAACCTAAGATTGTAGCCGTGGCGATCCTGAAGGTGGCCGCTGGTTCAGCCCGATCCTTCGGGCTCACCCAGCGTCAGCACCAAGCCCTGCTCTTCCTGCGGGGCTCGCGCGAGAAGGATAGGGCTGGTTGGCTGCCGCTACATAAGCTCCGCAGATACCTCGTGGCGGACAAGGCCACTGCAGGACAGCTCGTGGCCCGGCTCGAGCGCCTCGGCCTGGTCGAAACGAAGAGAAAAAGCCAGGAGGCACCGGTCCTGGTAAGGCTGACACCTCAAGGCTCGCAGCTACTAGAAGAGATAGCCCAGGAGAATCAGCGCTCCCTCCGTAAGCTAGCAAGGGAATTCGATCCCCGCCACGTATCTACCGTGCTGGACCACGTGCTGCGCTACATCGGCGTCGAGGAGTAAGTAGCATCTGGCGCCCCGACACTAGACCGCCATAAAACCGTTTGGTCGCTCGTCGAGCCCATTGCTAACAGCTTCCATGCTGCAAGCCACGACCGAATCCCAGAGAGCAGGTACCTCAACCGAGGAGCTGCCAGAGCTCATCCGCATCGTCCTCAATGGCCCTGTCCAGCGCGGTCGCCGCCGGCAGCCCCCAAACACGCGTCGCCTCCGTACGTAGCTTCTCTCTTGCCGCCTCGACAGGCCCGACGGACCGATGGCCTACACTCCCTCTGTGGGAGGCGCAAGCCACCCGAACCCTTCCTCCCCCAACACGTGCATCTACCCGAACCGGAAACCGAAACACCACGTCCTCCACGGCCGCGGCATCCCAAAACCTTCGGGACTCACTGCCGACAAGTTCCTTAAGCAGCCTCATCACTGCGAGGGTTTCCCTCGCCGCCCGAGGACGGAGGGCCTTCGCAAAGGATCTTCTTCGGTCGCGTAGGGCCAGGGCCACAGACCGCAACCCAATTTCTTGAGCGATGCTTTTCAACGGCAGCAATGGCAGCAGCCCGGTTATCGCCTCTCGAGTTAGGTCCCAGTCATGGACCATGCGCACCTTTGAAGCAACCTCCGCCAGACGATTGCGGTTCGCCTCTAACCACTCCTCCCGTAGCTGAGCGGGCCCGTACTCCCCGGCCACGAGGTAGATAGCCACCGCCCACCGCACCGAGAAGGTCGCGTCAATCAGACTGGGCCGCCTGAGGCAACCCTTCCCCGTTGAGAGCAACTCCATTCCCGCGGTCAACGCATTGACTTCGACCGTCACATGATCAACTTCGTCCGCTTCCGGTCTGCCCAATCCCCTTAGCGCATCAAGCACAGTCTGTAGGTAGGCGCACCCTGGCTGGGGTTTTACGCTCAGCGTGAGACTGGCCCACGCTTCGCCCAGCCCACTAAGCATCCCCCGCAAGGGGGCACTAGCAAAGGCTGCAAAAAACCCTTCATCATCATCTAGCACGCCCAGCGGTCCTCGGCCACCGCAAGCAGCAAGCCTTGCTGCACGCAGGCCCGAGAGGGCGGGCTCCGCGGCCAGAATGAGCTTCGTATCCTCACAAAAGAACCCCGGAGTGGTTGCCCTCGGTGGCTGTGCCAACGCAATAGCGAGAGCGTGGGCGGTCCTTTCCGCGTCCAACCCGAAGAGTTTTGAGGCAGCGAGCGCTGCTCCGGCACTGTGTATGAAGGACCACATCTGGCCATTGAGGGGACCGAACAGGCAGGCACCTCCCAGCCGCGCTCCCACCTCGTTCGCAACGACCTGGGCTAGCAGCTGCTCGGCGGCACGCGCCCGCGTCTCCGAGGCAAGCAGAACAGGGACTAGCACAGCGGAATGCCCTGTGTGCCCAAAGCAGAGGTAGTCGTCATAGTCAAGAGCTACCGAATGGACCGCCGCTGTATAGAGGGCAGCCTCGACTGCGACCTCCTCACCACGCCCCACCAGCGGAGCCGGCCCCGGGGGTGCCCCGGCCGCGACCGCCTCCGTGATCCTTCCCACAGCCGAGTTCCCATGTGACGCGGCGACAGCACCCAGGATGGAACGCCGCTGCGCGCGACACAGTTCCATCACACGCTCGGGAACGTCCCTCAGGGAAAGGCCGGAAGACCACTCAGCCAACCCGCACACGGTGAAGTCCTTAGCGCCCACCCCTCTCTCTTCTTAGCCGTACATCGGCACGTCAGGCAGAGCCTTGGCTCCTCCGTCCGACCGTCAAGCATACCGGCCGAGCCCGCCCGAGGAGGAGGGCCGCACTCCCACCCCCTTGCCCGTCTCCTGCCAGACCTGTATAAACCCCTCGTGCTCCTGGTGGCGCTGGTCAGGACAGTGGCGGATCCTTCTCTCGCAGCTGCCACCTTCTCCTCGCTCCTTGGTGAGGGTTGGGAGGTGAAGGCGTTCCGGGACGAAGCGGAGGTCCCCGACGCCGTGGCGGCCGAGGCCGACTTCCTGCTGGCTGCAGCGGGGGCGAGGGTCACCGAGGCCTTCATCTCCCGCGCCCCGCGCCTCCGCCTCATCCAGGTTCCTGGCCACGGCTTCGATCACGTGGATCTGGAAGCCGCCTCCCGGGCCGGGGTGCCCGTGGCCACCGTGGCTTCGTCCGGCGCCGAAGCTGGGACCGTGGCGGAGATGGCCCTCCTGCTTGCCGGTGTGGCCGCCAGGAGGATCCTGGACGGGGATCGAATGGTGAAGGAAGGCAGGTGGGGTCAGCAAGAGATGCTCTCCCTCGGGGTCTTCGAACTCTCGGGGAAGACCCTTGGCATCCTTGGCCTGGGAAGGATCGGCAGGGAGCTCGCGAGGCGCGCCAGGGGGTTCGGGATGCGCCTCCTCTATCACGACGTGGTGAGGCCGCCTCGAGAGGTGGAAGGGGAACTCGGAGTGGAGTGGCGGAGCCTTGAAGACCTCCTGGCCGAAAGCGATATCGTAAGCCTCCACCTCCCCCTAACCGAGGAGACGAGGGGCATCATCAACGAGAGAACCATCGCCCTCATGAAGCCCGGTGCCATCCTGGTGAACACTGCCCGGGGAGCTCTTCTGGACTCGGAGGCAGTGGCGAGGGCTCTAAGAGAAGGGAGGATCAGAGCGGCTGCCCTCGACGTCTTCGAGGAGGAGCCTCCCTCCCCTCGTGACCCCCTCATCGGCCTCCCCCAGGTGGTCCTCTCACCCCACATGGCAGGAGTGACCGCGGAGTCCACCCTTCGGATCCTCCGGGCCGCCTTGGAGAACTGCAAGCGGGTGGCCTCGGGGCAGAGGCCCCTCGACATTGTCAGTGAGACCGGTCACTGAAGGTCCCCCTCAAGCAGGTCGCTGGCCCGGCCCTAGCCCTCCCTCACCTCCACCTCCACCTGCACCGCACCCGATCTCTGGAAGACCAGGGTGAGGCTGAACCTCTCCCCGGGCCTCAGATCTTGCTTCAGGCCCATGAGCATGAGGTGGAGGCCGCCGGGCCTGAGTTCCACCCTTCCCCCGGCTGGAATCTCGAGCCTAGGAAGGGGAGACATCCTCATCACCCCGCCCTCCATGCTGGCTGTGTGGATCTCGACCCTCTCGCAAACGTCGCTCCTGGCCGAGACGAGGGCATCGGGGGCCCCGCCCGCGTTCACGATGGTGAGGTAAGCCGCCCCTGCTGAGCCGCCCGCCACCGGGGACTCCATCCCCATCCCTCCCATCCCGGGAGAGGCCATCCCGTGGGAACCCATCTCTTCACCCACTCCGCCCGCGAGGGCCGGAACAGCCCTCGCCCAGGCGCCCTCCACCCTTATGGATGGCTCCGGGGGCCTCCGTGCGCAGGAAGCGAGGGGCAGGGCCAGGGCGAGCCCGATGAAAGTGGCAGCCACCCTCCCTACACCACGACTCCGCCAATTCTTCTTCCTCATCCTCTACCTCCTTCCCCAACCCCGTCGCTACTCGAGGAAGCGAGGACCCTCCTCACGTCCTCCGCTATGGCGTCCGGCTTTACTCCGAAGGGGTACAGGGCAACCAGCCTCCCTTCCGGATCCACAAGGAAGACAGCAGTGGTATGAGTAACGTAATAAGCCCCGGAAGGATCGGGGCTCTCTTTCTCGGCAACTACCCCCCAGGCTCGAGCCGCAGCGGCCACCTGGCCAGGGCTACCCGTCAGACCCACAAAGGAGGGATCAAAAAAAGAAAGGTACTTCTTGAGGACGGAGGGGGTGTCCCTCTCGGGGTCCACGGAGACAAAGACGAAGACCGTCCTGGCAGCCTCCCGGCCGAGCTCCTTCTTCACCTGCTTGAAGAGACTTAAGGTTCCCGGGCAGATATCCGGGCAGTGGGTGTAGCCGAAGTAGACGAGGACCGCCTTTCCCCTCTGGTCTCTGAGGCTCCACTCCCCGCCGCCCGCGCTCTCCAGGCGGAGCTCCGGGGCGGGCCGGGGAGTCTCAAACGAAATTCCCCCCAGAGGCGCCTCGCGGCGGGCACACCCAGCCACGGGGGAGGCGAGAAGACCCCAGAGGGACAAGCTCAGCGCCACTCGGGCCCCACCCGAGAGACTCCTTCTGCGGGAACGCTCCCCCACCGCGAACAGGAAGCACCCCTGCACGCTGAGGAGTATAGGACCAAGGCCACCTCACTTGTCCAGAAATTCGCGCGAGCGCTGGCAGGTTTGTGCCTCCGGCCCGGGTAGAATCAGCCCGTGAGGATCGCGCTGGCACAGGTGAATCCAACCGTTGGGGACATCCAGGGTAATGCCGGCCTGGTCATGAAGGCCATAGAGGAGGCCGAGGCCGCCGGCGCGGATCTCGTCGCCCTCCCCGAGCTCGTGATCACCGGATACCCTCCCGAGGACCTTCTCTACAAGACCTCCTTCGTGGAGGAGAACCTGGAGGCCCTGGAGGAACTGGCCCGAAGGTCCCGTCGGACGGCAGCGGTGGTCGGTTTCGTCGACTCGCGAGACTCCCTCCACAACGCCGCCGCCCTGATCCAGGGAGGAAGGGTGGTCGGCGTTTACCACAAGCACCTCCTGCCCAATTACGGCGTCTTCGACGAGGCGAGGTACTTCGCCCCCGGTTCCGGCCTGCTCATGGCAAGGGTGGCGGGAGTGAGGGTGGGTGTTGCCATCTGCGAGGACGCGTGGTACCCGGACGGACCCGTCCAGGCCCTCGGCGAGGCGGGAGCGGAGCTCGTGGTGGTGATAAACGCGAGCCCCTACCACATGGCCAAGGGGGAGCAGCGTCGGGCCATGCTGGCCACGCGGGCGGAGGACGCCGGGGTGGCCCTCGCCTACGTGAACATGGTCGGCGGCCAGGACGAACTCGTCTTCGACGGGGAGAGTATGGTCTTTGGGCCTACAGGCCGACTCCTGGCGAGAGCCGCCCAGTTCCGGGAGGATCTGCTCCTTGTCGACCTGGACGAGGAGGAACTCCTCAGGGCCCGCATCCGCGATCCCAGACGGCGCATCAGGAGGGGCGAGCCCAGCATCAGCCTGGCGGAGGTCTCCGCCGAGCCCATCTCCCCCAAACCCCCACTGGTTCCCGAGGAGAGGCCGCGCCTCGGCCCCGAGGAGGAGATCTACCGCGCCCTCCTCGTCGGGCTCGCGGACTACGTGAGAAAGAACGGGTTTGAAAAGGTGGTGGTAGGCCTCTCCGGCGGGATCGACTCGAGCCTGGTGGCCACCATCGCCGCCGATGCCCTGGGGCCCGAGAGGGTTCTCGGAGTCTCGATGCCCTCGCCTTACACCTCCAGGGAGAGCCTGGAGGACGCCGAGGAGGTGGCCACCCGCCTCGGCATCGAGTTCCGCGTCATCCCCATAGAGGAGATCTTCTCCGCCTACTTGGGTGCGCTCAAGGAAACCTTTGCCGGAACCCCCGCCAGCGTCGCCGAGGAGAACCTTCAGGCGAGGATCCGGGGGAACCTTCTCATGGCCATATCAAACAAGTTCGGTCACCTCGTCCTCGCCACCGGGAACAAGAGCGAGATGGCCACGGGCTACGCCACGCTCTATGGCGACATGGCGGGCGGGTTTGCTGTCATAAAGGACGTCCCCAAGACCCTCGTCTACAGGTTGGCCCGGTGGAGGAACCGCATCTCCCCGGTCATCCCCGAGAGGGTGCTGACCAAGCCCCCCTCGGCGGAGCTCCGCCCGGGTCAGAGGGACACCGACACCCTCCCTCCCTACGACGTCCTCGACCCCATCCTCGAGGCCTACGTGGAGAGGGACGTACCCCTGGCCGTCCTGGCCCGCTCCGGCTTCGATCCGGCCACTCTCCTCCGGGTGGCGAGGATGGTGGACTCCAGCGAGTACAAGAGGAGGCAGGCTCCCCCGGGGGTGAGGATCACCCCCCGCGCCTTCGGGAAGGACAGGCGCCTTCCCATAACCAACAGGTTTAGAGAGGACCTGGCGGGGGGCTAGCCTGGCGTGGCGCCCTGGTCGCCGGGAGAGAGGCCCAAAGTCTGCCGCTTATCTCTCCCCCTTTTCCCCGGGCCGTGCCATACTCAAGGCGTTCCAGGGGACCGCCGGGCGCGGGGCAGGCCGCGCCGGGCCTCGAGGAAAGGAGGAAGAATGCCCATCACCGTCCCCAAGCTCGTCCAGTGGAAGCGCGAAGGTCGGCGCTGGGCCATGCTCACCTGCTACGACTACCCCACCGCCGTCATTCTGGACCAGGCCGGGATACCGGTCCTGCTGGTGGGGGATTCCCTCGGGAACGTCATGCTCGGCTACCCCAACACCATCCCCGTGACCATGGAGGAGATGCTGCACCACACCAGGGCGGTGGCGAGGGGGGCAAGGAACGCCCTCATCATTGGGGACATGCCCTTCGGGTCGTACCAGGCTTCTCTGGACGAGGCGATAAGGAACGCAGCGGCCTTCCTCAAGGCGGGCGCGGGCGCCGTGAAGCTGGAAGGGGCCTTCCCCGAAATAGTTCATGCCCTTGTGACCAGGGGTATCCCGGTCATGGGTCACCTCGGGCTCACCCCCCAGTTCGTGAACGTCTTCGGCGGGTACCGGGTACAGGCGAGAACCCCCCAGGCGGCCGAGAGGCTGCTGGCGGATGCCAAGGAGCTGGAGGCTGCCGGCGCCTTCGCCCTGGTTCTCGAGGGCATACCGTCGGATGTGGCCGCCCGCGCTACCGCCTCCCTCTCCATCCCCACCGTCGGGATAGGGGCTGGCCCCCACTGCGACGCCCAGGTCCTCGTCCTCCATGACATGCTTGGACTGAGTCCGGGGCCCACACCGAGATTCGTGAAGAAGTTCGCGGATCTCGCCCGAGAGATCGCCCTCGCCGCCCAGGCCTTCCTTCGGGAGGTTGAGGAGGGCACCTTTCCCGGACCCGAACACGAATACACGGCCTGACCCTCTAGCGCCTCCACCACCCTTCGGCCCGGGGATCCGCCCCTGAGAAGCTCCCCTACCCCCGGAGGGGCCGGCCGGACCCCTCCACCAGCCTCGCGAGAACCCAGAGGAGGCTCGAGGCCCGGTTGAGGTAGGCAGGGAGGACCGAACCGGGCGCGAGACCGCCTGCCCTGGCGAGCGAGACGAGCCGCCTTTCGGCCCGCCGGACAACGGCCCGGGCGAGGTCGAGCAAGGCGCCCTGCCGCGTCTCACCGGGAAGGAAGAAACCCCTGGGAAGCTCCGGGGGGCCCAGCTCCTGGATGGCCTCTTCCAGACCGGCCACCATGGCCGGGGTGACCCGGCTCACCCCCTCCTCGAGCCTCTCCCACCCTTCCTCCGGTGTGGCCACCTCCGCACCGGCCACGAAGAGGCCCTTCTGGAGGTGAAGGAGGGCGCTCACGACCCTTTCCCACCTCCCCCCGGCACCTGCCACCTCCGCCCTGGCGAGCCCCAGTACGGCCACGGCCTCGTCGAGCTCACCGAGAACCTCGACCCGGGGGTCGTCCTTCCCCACCCTCCGGGAGGTGAAAAGAAGGCCGGTGCTCCCGTCGTCCCCCCTGCCCGTGTAGTACTTCATGGACCCTCCTTCCATGGCAGGCATCCCGAGCTCATAAGTCCGGACCATGGCAGCATCCCCCCGTCGGGCCACTCTCTGGAAAGCCCAGGCATCGCGTGTTCCGAGGGATGCTCTGGTAGATTTTGCGCGTGGCGCGGACGTCCCGGGCCAAAGAGGCTTACTCGGTTCAGACAAGGCTCAGGGCCGGCTACGACGGCGTCATCTACGACGTCCAGGTGTTCAGGCGCGGGAACCTCCTCTCCTCATGGAGCTTCACCTCCGAGGACCAGGCCGAGAGCTTCCGTGCGCGTCTTCTCGAGGATCTGGAGGACCTCTCCATCGAGGGGTTCGAGGAGAAGTACAGCCTCCCCCAGAGCCATGAAGCCACCTGAATCAGGCCGAGTCCAGTCCGAGGCCCTTCTCAATGGCGGCCTTGGGCCGCGCTCCCACCACCCTCGCCACCAACTGACCACCCCGAAACAGGGCGATGGTGGGGATGCTCATCACGCCGTAGCTCGAGGCTATCTCGGGAGCCTCGTCCACATTCACCTTGACCACCTTAAGGACGCCGTCCCTCTCCCGGGCGAGCTTCTCGAGCTCCGGGGCAACCCTCAGGCAGGGGGCGCACCAGGGAGCCCAGAAGTCGACCACTACGGGCAGATCGGACTCAAGAACCTCCCTCTGGAACTCGTCCTTGCTCACTTCCTTCACGGCCGACCTCCTCAAGCCAAGACCCCTTGAAGCCCGCGGGCAACGTCCGGGGGCTTCCGGGCAGAAGAGCATACCCGACCCCCGGTGAGGGACCGGATCCTCCCCAGATCCTTCGGGATTTTCCCCGCCTCCTCTGCGGAGGGTTACGGATGCGTACTGGGGATCCCTTTCGCAATTCTATTTGGCGCTCGGGCTCGGGCGCGTCCGCTCCGGCTCCCCACAGCGCCCGGGCCTATTCCTTTCCCGAGCTTCCCGCTTCTCGGCTTTCCGCCTTCTCCCTCGCCTTGCACCGACCAGGCCAAGCCGCCATGATGTGCTTGGCAGCCTCAGACGCGAAGGAGGTGCGGTGAAACTCATACAGGTCACGACCAAGGGAGTGGTCGCCGTCTCCCCCCGGCGGACCCTGAGGCAGGCAGCGTCCCTCATGGACGAGGAGGGTGTCGGCAGCCTCCTCGTCCAGGAAGGGGAAAGGGTGGTCGGTCTCATAACGGAAAGAGACGTGCTGAGGGCTCTGGCCACGGGGGCCGACCCCGATGAGGCACTGGTCGAGGAGTACATGACCACTGACCCCGTCTTTGGCGACCCCGAGATGGAGGTGGAGGAGGCGGCGATGATCATGGCCGAGGGTGGGTTCAGGCACCTGCCCGTCGCCTCAGGGGGAGAGGTCGTAGGGATGGTCTCCGTCCGGGACCTCCTCCCTCTCCTCAGCTGGAGGGAGAAAAGGGAGAAGGGAGGGGAAGGATGAAGGCACGGGACGTCATGACGAGCCCCGCGGTATCCGTTGGTCCGGACACCCCCTTCAAGGAGATCGTCGCCATCCTGGTGGAGAAGAGAATCAGCGCCGTCCCGGTGGTGGACGAGGAAGTCAGGGTGATCGGCCTGGTCTCCGAAGCCGACCTCCTCGCCAAAGAGGAGGAGAGGCCGAGACCCCGGTTCCGCCTCCTCTCTCTACTCACCTCGGGTCCAGAGGAGGTGGCCGAGAGAACCTCTCGCGCGGAGGGCCTGGTCGCCCGCGATCTCATGACCCCCGCCGTGGTTACGGTTGATGAAGAGACCGACGTCAAGGAGGTGGCCCGGACCCTCAGCAAGCATGGGATAAAGAGGGTTCCCGTTACGCGGAACGGGAAGCTGGTGGGGATAGTCAGCCGGAGCGACGTGCTCAAGGTCTTCCTCCGCAGGGACGAGGAGATCCGCCAGGAGATCCTCGAGGACGTCCTACCCAGGAAGCTCCTGGTCGACCCCAGGTCCGTGCATGTGGACGTGAGGGACGGCGTGGTCACCCTGAGGGGGATGGTGGACAGGAAGTCCACCAGGGACGTGGTGGAGCACTTCATAGAGAGGCTCGATGGAGTGGTGGGGGTCGTGAACGAGCTCGAGTTCGAGCTCGACGACTCCCGGCTCAAGCCGGCCAGTCCGCCCAGGTCATGGTAGCCCTCGAGGGGGAACCTTCAGGAGGCGTTAGAGAGGGTCTCAGCCCCTTCTCGCCCTTTCCATGATGGCCCTGGCCGCGACGACCCCGCTCGCGGCCGCCTGGACCAATCCCCTGGAAACACCCACCCCATCCCCGGCCCCAAAAACCCCGCGTATCTCTGTCTCCAACTCCCTAGTGAGCCGGAGGCGGGCGGAGTAAAACTTCACCTCCACCCCGTAAAGGAGGGTGTTCCTCGAGTACAGGCCAGGGGCGAGCTTCTCCATGGCCTCGAGCATCTCTAGGATGTCCACCAAATAGCGGTGGGGAAGGACGAAGGCTAGATCCCCGGGGGTGGCCTCAGCCAGGGTGGGAACAACCGTCCCCCGGGATATCCGCTCTGGCGTGGACCTCCTGCCTTCCAGCAGGTCCCCCAAGCGCTGCACGATTATCCCACCCCCGAGCAGGTTGGCCAGCCTGGCTATGTGCTTTCCGTAGGCAATGGGCTCGTGGAAGGGCTCGGTGAACCGGGTGGTCACGAGGAGGGCGAAGTTGGTGTTCGGGGTCTTCCTGGCCGCGTAGGAATGGCCGTTCACGGTGAGGACGTCCTCGTACCGCTCCACCGTGACCTCCCCATAGGGGTTCACGCAGAAAGTCCTCACCCTGTCCTGGAAGGATCGGGAGTGGTACACGAGTTTCGACTCGTAAAGAGGGAGGGTGAGGGGCTCCATCACGGGGGCCGGACACTCAACCCGAACCCCTATGTCCACGGTGTTCCTCTCCACCGTCAGGCCGAGCCGTCTCGCCTCGGCATCCAACCAGTCCGCCCCTTCTCTCCCCGGGGCCAGGACAAGGTAGCGGGCCTGGATGGCCTCGCCTCCAGCGACCACCCCGAGGAGCCTGCCATCCCTGGCCTCCACCGACTCCACGGGCGACCGGGTCCTTATCTGGACCCTACCCTCGAGCTTCTCCCGGAGCCTCCTAAGGATCTCGGGAAGGCGTTCCGTCCCCACGTGCCTTATCCGGGCGGGGTAGAGGACCATGTCCGCCAGGGCGGCCTTCCTCGCTAGCTCGGCGATGGCCGCCTCGTCGGTTCCATGCACCTCCTGCGGGGCGCCCAACTCGAGGAAGACCTCGTCCACATAGCTGATGAGCCTCTCCACCTCGGGACCGAGGTAATCGCCGAGCCAACCGCCGAAGGCGGGGGAAAGGGTGAGCTTGCCGTCGCTGAAAGCGCCCGCACCGCCAAAGCCCGAGGTTAGGGAGGAGTTCCCCTCGAGCCGCTCCTCCAGCTCAGGCCCCTTCTCAAGCAAGAGGACCGAGAGGCTGGAATGGAGAGCAAGCTCGCGGGCGGCGAAGAGACCCGCGGGACCGGCCCCCACGATCACCACATCCCACTTCTCCCTAGCCCAGGCCACAAAAGGCATCATACGTCGAGGGCGAGGGCCCCGCCCACCGACAGGCCGCCCCCGGCCGGTTAGTCGGTTCGGCGGTTCCTGAGGCCCGTCCGCGAGGGACAATCCCGGCCCGGCCGTCGTGTAAGCTCAGCCCGTGAAGGGCCCTTCCCTCGAGGACGTGTTCCGGGCCGCCCGCGAGCTTGAGGGGGTGGTGAGGAGAACCCCCGTGCTCGCGTCGGAGTCCCTCTCGAACATGGTGGGGTCCGAGGTTCTCCTCAAAGCGGAGCACCTTCAGAAGACCGGCTCCTTCAAGGTGCGGGGCGCGTATGTCCGGCTTGCCCGCCTGGCCGAGGAGGGTGTGAAGAGGGTAGTGGCCGCGAGCGCCGGAAACCACGCCCAGGGGGTGGCCTGGGCGGCCCGGAGGCTCGGTCTCGAAGCCCGGATCTACATGCCCGAGTCCGCCTCCCTCCCCAAAGTCCAGGCCACCCGAGGGTACGGTGCTACCGTGGTCCTGGAGGGGAAGAGCTTCGACGAGTCCCTGGCGGCAGCGAGGAGATACGCGGACGAGGCCGGAGCCCACCTGGTCCACCCCTTCGACGACCCCTGGGTCATCGCAGGTCAGGCCAGCATCGCCCTGGAAGTTCTCGAGCAGGTGCCGGATCTCGACTCCCTGGTAGCCGCGGTGGGGGGAGGAGGACTCCTCGCCGGTCTCGGCCTCGCGGTCAAGGCCCTCCGGCCGGAGGTGAAGGTTTACGGCGTCCAGGCGGCCGGGGCGGCGGCCATGAAGCGCTCCCTGGAGGCCGGGCGCCCGGTTCGCCTCCCACACATCGGGACCTTGGCCGACGGAACAGCCGTTGCCAAGCCGGGGATCCTCACCTTCGCCCTGGTCCGGAGGTACGCGGACGGGCTGGCGGTGGTGGAGGAGGAGTCAGTGGCTGCCTCCATCCTTCTCCTGCTCGAGCGGACAAAGCAGGTGGTGGAAGGCGCGGGGGCCCTCCCCCTCGCGGCCCTCCTCTCCGGTGCCCTTCGGACCCGCGGGAGAACCGTCCTCATCCTGAGCGGCGGGAACATCGATCCCGGTCTACTGGCCCGGGTCATCCGGCACGGCCTCTCAGCCGCCGGGAGGTACGTCCTAATAAAGACTCTCCTCGTAGATAGGCCGGGGGAGCTCCAGCGCCTGCTCAAAGTGATCGCCGATGCCAACGCCAACGTCGTCTCCGTTCTTCACCGGCGGACAGGCATCACCCTCCCCCTGGAGCAGGTGGAGGTGGAAATAACGGCGGAGACTCGAGACCCCGAGCACGCGAAAGCCCTCCTGGAAGACCTCGCCAGGCACGGCTATGTCCTGCTCGAGGGGGAGGGGAGCCAGTGGGCACGCCCGCGCCCCGCGGTAGCCCCGCCGAACCCACCCTAGGTTGCAGCGAGGCAAGCTCGGATCCTCTCCGCGGCTTCGGGAAAATGCGCAGCGAAGGCGGCGAGGAGGCCGTAGTTCCCGGCGTGCATCAGGTCCCCGAAGGGAGCTACCTCCTGGCAGATGAGGCCAGAGCCACGGACAAGCCCCCGCCTCGGCCCGGTCACCCCAACCACCGCCACCTCCCCCTCCCAGGGTGCGAGAATGGCGGCACCGTGGCCCATATCGCGGAAGACCTCCTCGAAGCTGATCTCACCCCTGGCGAGCCTCCTTACCCAGAACGAGAGCCGCGCCGGTGTGAGCTCACCGGTATGGTGTTCAAGAAAGCCAAGAACCCTCTCCCCTTCCACCACGTAGGCCACGGTATGGAAGTTCCCGAGGTTCACCAGAACCCTTCTCGCGTCCTCGGCCGGGGGGAGCCTCGCCGGGTCCTGCAGGCCCCCGAGGACGGCCGCGGGAGCCGTGTCCATAACCATGAGGGGCAGGTCCTCCGGAGCACTCCTCGCCACCGCCTGCATCCTCGTCATCTCGGCGGGGATGCCCTCCCTTCGGAACGCGAGATCCGCCAGATCACCCCTCTTCCCTAGGAGCCCCTGGAGAAGCCTGAAGCGGAAAACCCGGTCGCTCGTCCCCGGCGGAGCGTTCCCGTGGTCGAAGACGGCTACGGCCAGGGCCTCCGGGGCAGGAGCGCCGAAGGAGGCAAGGGTCGCCAGCACCTCCTCGAGCCAGAGGTCCGCCAGACGGATCCGCACCCCCTCTGCACCCCGGGCCTCCTCCTCCGAGACCAGCTTCACCCCCATCTCCTCCACCTTCTCCAGATCGTCGTCGAAGGTGCGGGCCGCCTCTGCGGTGGCAAGAACCTCCAGCCCCGCCCGGAGGTGCTCCATGACCGCCCAGTGACAGGGGCCCCCGCCGGCGGTGAGGCCGGTAACCACAACCCGGAGACCCGCTCTCGTAGCCTCACGGATCCTTCCCGCAGCCACTACCGTGGGGGAGGGCATGACCAGCCTCGGGGCGTTCTCAAGGCCGAGATCGGGATCGAAAAGGAGAATGTCCTGCGTGCCCGTACCCACATCCACGGTGAGGACCCTCACTCCCCCCTCCCACCTTGAAGTTCACCCAACGCCCCCGCCCGACCGGGAGCTCCGGCCAAGCCCGCTACCCATCCCCGAACCGTCACCCAGGCCGCTCCGGGAGGAGCAAGACCCCACCCTAACCACGGCGGAACCCCCGCGAGCCCCGCAGTGGCCAGGAGAAGAAAACCGCCGTTAAGAAGGAGGAGGCCAACGCCCGCCCCCCTCTCCGCTACCGCCAGGTACCTCTTCCTAAAAGAGGGGAGGCCAGGCCTCCCCACAGGCAGGAGGTAGAGCCAGGCCCCGAGGAGGCACTGGAGAATCCACCCTCCGACAAGCATCGCGAGGAGGCGCGGGAGGGCATAGTCCAATCCCACCCCACCCCTGAACAGGGCGGAGAAGAGGTACCAGCTCCCGGCGGCGTACCACACCACGGCCGCGACAAGGTGCTTACCGGCCGCCCCCGCCCGCGCCCAGCCCTTCCCCACGAGGCTCCTCACACCAAAGTCCAGCACCAGCAGGGAACCGAGGCCGTGCAGGGCCACACCGGCCAGGGCGACGCCCCGCCACTCCCCCGCCAGACCTATGGCACCCACCAACAGCCCTGAGGCCAGCAGCCCCGCAGCCTCCTTCCCCCTCCAGGCCGGGGGGCGCATCCTCAGGACGGTGGGCAGAAAGATGACCAGGGTGCCCACGATCGTGAGAGAGACCCACCCCAGCAGGTTGAGGAAGAGGTGGGCACGGCGGAGGGAGAGCCAGAGCCGGACAGGGAGGTGGGCACCGCCCAGGAGGAGGCCGAGGCCGACCCCGGAGAGGCCAGCAAGAATGGCTCCCCCATAGAGAAGAAGGGGCAGGGTGTGCTTCCGGCCCACTCCCCGCAGCCAGGAGGAGAGAACGAGGTACCCGAGGAGGATAAGGGCGGATGCGAAGACGGCCCCACCGCCCACAAGAAGCTGCCGGCTCCCCAAGACCATCCCCAGGGTGACCCCGGCAGACCCGAGATTGACCATGAAGAACTGGGAGAGGGAGAGGGGCCTCGGCGGGTCCGGTGCGAAGGAGAGACCCGCTGCAAAAGCCTGCATGTTCCCGGATATGGCCACCGATACGGCTCCCACTAAAGCGAGGTGGAGAGGGAGCCACCGGCCGAGCCTCACGCGGTCGGGAAGGGCCAGGGATAGTGCCGCCGCCAGGAGCCAGACACCGGCGACCAGGTTATACAGGCGGGAGAGGCCCCTCAGCCGCACCTAGCTTCGTGCCTTCCCTGAGGCGAGCAACGCGCCATGCAGGCTGCCGAGGAAGATCAGGATGGCGAGGGCGTTCCCGAGGGTTCCAACGGCCACCAGGTACCTTGCAGCGAGCAGGTCTCCAAGAAAACGCAGCACCAGGGAGAGGTGGAGAAGGAGGAGGTGGAGGTAGTTCTGCTCCCTGAAGGGTACGGTCCGGCCGAGGAGGGCCGAACCCACCACCGGGGCATGCCCGAAGACCATGGAAAGAGCAAACCCGAGGAAGACGGTGTGAAGCTCGAGATCGTAGGCCCCTCCGGCGACCTGGTACCCCCACCTGATCCACGCCAACCCTCCCACCACGAGCCAGGCCGCTCCCGCAAGGACGGCCACGGCCGAGAACCTGGCCAGGCCCCCCAGGTGCCAGGTCCGCCTCCCCACATCGGCGAGGAGGAGGAAGAGACCCAAGAGAAAGAGGCCGAACCCGGCTACCCTCACCCCATCCCTCACCACCAGACTCAACGCCAGGCCTCCGACTAGGACCGCAGCCCCAGCTGCGAGCAGCCCCGCGGCCTGCCAGGGAACGGCCCCGATCCTGGCCAGCTCCACCCTCTCCCCCACCACGGTGAGGACGAGGAAGCCCGCAAACCACCAGGCCGCCGCGGCGACAGGCCTCCCGATAGCCGCAAGCCCCGCCCCGAGGGGCCAGCAGAAACCACCGAGGAGGGCCAGGACCAGCGGGAGGCGGGGTCCCCGCGACACGAGACCCAGAACAGCGAGGACGGCGAGGAAAAGGGCGCCCGCGCCGACCAGCACTCCCCACCCCAGAGGTCGAGGAGCACCAAGGAAGAGGGAGAGGGAGCCCACGGCCGAGGCGAAGGGGGCCAGGTACGCCCAGGATCTCCTAAGAGCCACCGCCCTTTCCAGCGAGATAAGGGTCCCGAGGAAGCCCAGGGCCATGAGGGGTCCGTGGGCCCCGGAGGTGCCCCGGGGGAAAGGAATCCCAGCACCGGCCCTCCCCAAGCCGACCCAGGTGCCGAGGAGGAGGGCAAGACCACCGAGGGCCATTGCGAGGACCCTCGCCGCCACGCTCCTCCCCTTCACCTCCCGCGCCTCCTTCAAGCAGCACCTCCCGCCTCTAGCCTGGCCTCCAGGTACTCCTTGAGGGCCGCGGCGTTGTTCCTCTCCTCGTCCCTGGCGGAGAAAACCAGGGTTACGGGTCCCCGCCTAGCCGCCTCCAGAAGCGCCCGCCAGGCCTCGGGCCTGGCGTCCAGCTCCCCGAAGTACCTCCTCCGGAACTCCTCCCAGCGGTCAGGCCGGTGTCCGAACGACTTCCGCAGCTCGTCGCTGGGAGCCACCTCCTTCACCCACTCCCCCACCCGAGGGTCGTCCCGGGAGAGGCCCCTCGGCCAGATGCGGTCCACCAGGAACCTTCGGCCCTCCTCCGGAGAGGGAGGTGAGTAGACCCTCCTGGTTTGGATCCTCCCCGTCCACCCCGGAACCCCTGCGGCCGCCTCCTCTCGGGTCACAGGCGTCACTCCTCCCCGGAGGCGGCAAGAACAGAAACGGGCTCCAGGTGGAGCAGGCAGTAGTCCTCCCCGGCCCAGGGCTCGAGCCTCCTCACCCTGAGCCCTCCTCCGGTCTCGGCGAGAAATCCCTGGGCCAGGCCAAGGTGGACAGAACAGACCACGTCCGGATAGCTTCTCGCCACCTCCTTAAAGGGGCAGCGGCGGAGGACGATCCTCCTCTCCTCCCCCTCAGACTCCACCTCCGGCCAGAACCCTGCCAGCCTGAAGACCTCTGCGAGATCCTGGGCTGCCTCCTCCCTACCGCCTGGTCTCCCCAGAAGGAGGACCAGCTTCTGAGCCATCCTCCTCCCGGCCTCCCGGCCGAGGGCGGCAGCGTCCAGATCGGACGCGGCGAGATACCCTGCGAGGGCCTCGGCCAGAAGCCGGTACTCCGAGCCGACGCCTTCCAGCGCCTTCTCGCGTACGGTGTAAAGGACGCGGGGCCGCCCCGGCTCGCTCCTCTCCTCCCTCACCGCCTGAACCAGGCCCGCCTCGGCCAGGACCTTCAGGTGGGCGCGGACAGTGTTTCGGTGAAGCCCCAGCTTGGAGCCGAGATCCGAGGCATCCAGGGGCTTACCCTCCTCCCCCAGGACCTCAAGGATTCTCACCCTGACGGGGCTTGCCAGAGCCCGGTGCTTGAGACTCGAGCCCGGCCAGAATCGCCCTCGGGGCCTGACCTTCACAGGCGCCTCCGTTTTGAGCCTCTGACCATTATAAACGAGGTTCCTTTTAAAACCGTCTCTAGCTCACCCTGAGAGCCACCTTTCCGAAGACCTGCCGGCTCTCCAGGTACCTGTGGGCTTCGGCCACCTCCTCCAGGCAGAGAACCCTGTCCACCACCGGCCTGAGTCTCCCGTCCGAAGCTCGCTCCAGCACCTCCTGCATCTCACCCCTGGTGCCGAGGTAGGTTCCGAAAATCGAAATTTCTTTCGAGAACAGCGGCCGGTGCTGGAGGTCCAGCCTGGCGGAGGCCGTCGCGCCGCAGCTGACGAGCCTTCCCCCCTTTGCCAGACACCCAAGGGAAGCCTCGAGCAGGGCCCCACCCACGCAGTCGAGGACGACGTCCACCCCCTTCCCGCCCGTGAGGTCGATGACGGCTTCGGCAAACCCCTCGAGCCCCCCACCGTACTCCACACCCGCCTCGAGCCCGAGGGCTCTGGCCCTTTCCAGCTTCCATGCCGCCCCCGCCGATCCGAGAACCCTCGCCCCCAGAAGCCTCGCCACCTGAACCGCGGCCGAGCCCACCCCGCTTCCCACCGCATTCACCAGTACGGTCTCGCCCTCCCTCAACCCCGCCACCCTCGCCATGTGCCAGGCGGTAAGGAAGACTAGGGGAAATGAGGCCGCCTCCTCCCAGGAAAGGCCAGGCGGTTTGGGAAAGAGATTCCTAGCCGGTACCACCAGGGCCTCTCTGTCGGTACCGTCGACGAGGGGTCCTCCGATCACGGCCAGCTCCCGACACCTGTTCTCCCTCCCCGCCAGGCAATCGCGGCACCACCCGCAGGAGAGAGCCGGGTAGAGAACCACCTCCCGGCCGAGAAGGTGCTCAGCCCCGGGTCCCGCCTCCTCCACCACCCCCGCCGCGTCAGAACCGGGGATCCGGGGCAGGCTTGCCGGGAGCCCCGGGGTTCCCGCCCTCACCCAGATGTCCAGGTGATTCAGGGAGACCGCCTTCACCCTCACCCTGGCCTCCCCCGGCCCAGGCCTGGGCAGATCCACCTCCTCCACCCGAAGAACCTCGGGACCTCCCAGCTCCCTCACCACCACCGCCTTCATCCCTTCCTGCCCTCCTCTTTCGCGCCCGAGGCTTTCCACCTTCTGGAACCATCTGACCGGCCCCCTTATGCTAAAGGTCGTTGGGGAAGCCGGGCTGGAGGCAACTGAATGAGCGTAGCCGACCTTGTCTGGATCCTCCTTCTGGTCTCGGCCATCCAGCCTCTCCTCGCCAACCGGGTGCTTCAGGCGCAGCGGGTGAAGGCCATCCGCGCCCTTGAGAAGCAACGCGGTAGCAGGGTTATAACCCTGATCCACCGGAGGGAGTCCCTAGCGCTGTTCGGGATCCCCTTTACGCGATACATAGACATCGAGGACTCCGAGCAGATCCTCAGGGCCATCCGGCTCACCCCGCCCGACATGCCCATCGACCTCATACTCCACACCCCGGGCGGCCTCGTCCTCGCAGTCGAGCAGATAGCTATGGCCCTGGCACGGCACCCGGGAAAGGTGACCGTCTTCGTTCCCCACTACGCCATGTCGGGGGGGACCTTGATAGCCCTCGCCGCCGACGAGATAGTCCTGGACCAGAACGCGGTCCTCGGCCCCGTCGACCCTCAGCTCGGGGAGTTCCCGGCCGCCAGCATCATCCGGGCGACGGAGAAGAAGAGACCCGAGGACCTGGAGGACAGGACCCTCATCCTGGCCGACGTAGCCGAGAAGGCCCTCCGTCAGGTGGAGGATTTCATCACCCGGCTCGTCGCCGACCGCATGGGCGAGGAGAGGGCGAGACAGCTGGCGAAGGCCCTCTCCGAGGGGAGGTGGACCCACGACTACCCCATCACAGCCGAGGAGGCCAAGGAGCTGGGCCTGCCCGTCAGCACGGACCTGCCCGAAGCCGTCCACCAGCTCATGAGCCTCTACCCCCAGCCCCCTCAGAGAAGACCCACGGTCCAGTACATACCCGTTCCCTACCGCAGGGCCCCGGGGGAGCCGCCCACCCCTCCCCGGGGGAGCCGGTAGCTACCGGGCTTCGAACCTCCTGATGGCGCTCTCGAGGCGGGCGGCCACATCCTCCCAATCCAGGTTGTGCAGGAAGGCCTCGATATACTCGCCTCGGTTGGTCCCGTAGTCAATGAAGTAGGCGTGCTCGTAAGTGTCGAGGGCAAGGATGGGCGTGGCGTCCCAGATCGGGTAGGTGTTCTGAGAGTCGCCGACGTAGTTGTAAAGCCGCCCGTCAGCGTAGTCCAGGGCAAGCCAGACCCAGCCCCTGGCTGCCATGCCCGAAGCCTTAAGATCCTTCACCCACTCGCTAAAAGAACCGAAGTCCCTGCGGATGAGCTCGGCCAGGCGCCCGCCGGGCTCCCCCCCGGAACCGCCCAGGTTGGAGAAGTAAATCTCGTGGTTCTTCACGCCGCTCCAGGCGAACGAGAGCTCCACCTTAAGGGCCCGGTAGTCCGAATAGGTCTGGTGTGCCTTGCTTAGGTCGGCGTATCCCTGCGCGAGCTTCTCCCGGATCTCATTGGTCTTGTTCACGTATCCCTCGTAGAGCTTCCAATGCTCCCTCACGGTCCTCTCAGATATCCCCTCCATCTTGAGGAGGGACTCCTTCATGGGGATCGCCTCCACCTTGGTGAGAGCCATACGCACCTCCTCTGTCTCCCGAGAAGAACCGAGGAAATACTACCACCTCGGTCGGGTTTGGCGGGCGGTCCATCAGGGTGCCGGCCGGAGGACATCTTCGCTACACTAACCCCAAAAGAGCCAGCGGGAAGGAGGAGGGAGAGGCAGGTATGGAGGTCAAGCCCGGCGACAGGATCCTGGTGGACTCCTTCAAGGTCGGCCAGCTGAGGCGGAGCGGCACCGTCCTGGAGGTCCTCCAGACTCGGGCCGGGGTTCGCCTCAAGGTCCGCTGGGAGGACGGTCACGAGACCATCTTCAGCCCCTCGGCAGGAAACGTAAAGGTCCTCCCTCAGCAGCCCGCCTCCAGCTAGAAAGCCGAGAAGAGCCACGGCGGAGAACTCTGCTATCTTCGCGCCGTGGCTGCTTTTGCCCTCGGAGGCGCGATGGAGGCTCTCCCGGGCCCAGCTCGGCCGGGGAGGCCGAGGAGGTGGCTCTGGTTCCTCCTGGGCGGGCTGGCCGGCAGCTTCCTCACCGCCGGTCTCTTGGCGAGCATAGGCCTCCTCGTCCTGGTGAGCAGGGCGGGGGTGGGGGGCCCGGCACGTCCCTGGGGCGAAAAGGTACTGGAGGGGTCCGGCAGAGACGCCGTGGCCCTGATTCAGGTTAGCGGAGAGATCGTCCCAGGCGAGGGAGGAGTAGGGCTTCTCGGCGGAGAGGCGACGGGGTCCGCCGCCATAGTGAGCCAGATCCGCCAGGCCATGGAGGACCCCCGGGTTAAGGCCATCCTTCTCAGGCTCGAGACCCCTGGAGGAGCGGTGGTGGCATCGGATGAGATCTACCGGGCCGTGAGGGAGGCCAGGGAGAGGAAGCCGGTCGTCGCCTCCCTGGGGGACGAGGCCGCCTCGGGGGGGTACTACGTCGCCTCCGGAGCCACCCGGGTCCTGGCCAATCCGGCAACCCTCACAGGCAGCATCGGCGTCATCGCAGTGTTCTTCAATGCTGCGGGCCTAGCCTCGAAGCTCGGCATCGAGCCCATCATCATCAAGTCCGGTCCCCTCAAGGATGTGGGTTCTCCTTTCAAGGACATGACCCCGGAGGAACGGGCCCTCATCCAGAACCTCATCCGGCAGGCCTACGACCAGTTCGTGAAGGCCGTGGCGGAGGGACGGGGTATACCCGAGGAGAAGGTGAGGGCCCTTGCCGATGGCCGGCCATACTCGGGGGAAGAGGCCAGAGCCCTGGGGCTGGTGGACGGTTTCGGCGATCAGGAAACCGCCTTCCGCCTGGCCATGAGTCTGGCCGGCCTGAAGGAGGCCAGGCTCATCCGGTACACGCGCCCCGGTCTCCTCCCGAGCCTCCTCGGAGGAGACGTCCTGGGCCGGATCAACCCGTCCGCCCGCATCCCCGGCCTCAATCCCCGCCCCGGCCTCTACTACCTGCACCTCCAGGGATAAAGAAAAAAGGGCAGGCCCCGCGCCGGGGCCCGCCCGGTCATCCGGCCCCCACCTAGCTGATCTTTATCTTCCTCACCCTTGCCGTCTCTACCTTGGGGAGGCTAAGGGTGAGAGCGCCGTTCTTCAGCTCGGCCCTAGCCTTCTCGGGGTCCACATCGGCGGGAAGCTCGACTTCCCGGTAGATCTTCCCGAAGTACCTCTCCCTCCTGAGGTAGCCCTTCCCTTCCTTCTCCTCTTCCCTCCGTGCCTCCCCGGCGATGCGGAGGCGCCGATCGGCGATCTCGATCTCGATGTCCTTCGCCTCCATCCCGGGCACCTCTGCCTCCACCACTACGGAGTCCTCGGTCTCGTAGACATCCAGGGCCGGCCCGTAGGCCCTCTCGGAGTAGAGCGGAGGCCCACCCAGGAACTCCGAGAAGAGCCTCTCCACCCTCCGCCACGTCTCGTCCAGCTCTCTCCAGGGGTCGAACCTCTCCAGTCCCTCCCTGTGCCTCCTCACGATGGCCACAGCTCTCACCTCCTCTCCACTGGACTCCGGGCCCGCTGGAGGGTCCCTCCCTCTGCGGGCGGTGAGATTATAGCACGCCGCTAAGATGACTTGACAGCATTGCTATCAAACTTTCCCTGGACCTTTCCGGGGTCAGCCAGCGCCACATTGAGCACGTCGTCTATGGTTCTCGCAAAAACGAACTCCAAGGCCTGCCTCACCCCGGCCGGAACGTCCGAGAGGTCCTTTCTGTTCTCCTCGGGCAGGATGACCGTCCTCGCCCCTATCCTGTGGGCAGCGAGCACCTTCTCCTTGATTCCCCCGACGGGCAGGACCTTTCCCCTAAGAGTTATCTCGCCCGTCATGGCCACGGAACGCTTCACCGGCACCCCAGCCACCGCCGAGACGAGGGCAGTCGCCATGGTCACGCCAGCAGAGGGGCCGTCCTTAGGAATCGCCCCTGCCGGGACGTGGATGTGGACATCCACTTTCTCGGGGAACCCATCTCCGAGCCCTGCCCTGGCTGCCAGCGCCCGCGCATACGTCATGGCAGCCTGGGCGGACTCCCTCATCACCTCGCCAAGATGCCCGGTGAGGATGAGGTTCCCCCTCCCCGGAACCAGCGAAGCTTCCACGACAAGAGCCTCCCCTCCCGTGGGAGTCCAGGCGAGCCCCGTGGCCACCCCCACCTCGTCGGCCTCAAGGGCCACCTCCCGAGGGAACCTCGGGGGGCCCAGATACCTCTCGAGCTCCTCGGGGAGAACCTGCCCGACCCCGCCCTCACCCGCGGCCACCCTCCGCGCGACCTTCCTGCAGATGGAGGCTATCTCCCTCTCCAGCTGCCTAACCCCCGCCTCCCTGGTGTAGGAGCGAATGACCTGCCGGAGGGTCTCCTCGGGCAGCTCGAGGTGCTCGGGTCCGAGCCCGTGCTCGCGCCGCTGCTTGGGGAAGATGAAACCCCTGGCGATCTGGACCTTTTCCTCCTCCGTGTAACCGGGTATCTCGATCACCTCAAGCCTGTCCCGGAGGGCGGGAGGGACAGTGTCGAGCATGTTCACCGTGGCGATGAACAGAACCCGGGAGAGGTCGAAGGGGACTCCTAGGTAGTTATCGACGAAGGAGTGGTTCTGCTCGGGGTCAAGGACCTCGAGCAGGGCCGCCGAAGGATCTCCCCTGAAGTCGAGGCCCACCTTGTCCAGCTCATCCAGCATGAAAACGGGGTTCCTCGACCCCACCCGCCGCATTCCCTGGATGATTCGGCCGGGCAGGGCCCCGATGTAGGTGCGCCGATGCCCCCTTATCTCCGCCTCATCCCGGATCCCGCCAAGGCTCATGCGCACGAACTTCCGGCCCAGGGCGCGGGCGATGGACTGGCCGAGGGAGGTCTTTCCCACCCCGGGAGGCCCCAGGAAGCAGAGGATCGGCCCTCTCTGGTCGGCCTTGAGCTTCCTAACCGCCAGGAACTCGAGGATCCTCTCCTTCACCTTCTCGAGGTTGTAGTGGTCCTCATCCAGGATGCGGGCGGCATTCCCCACGTCGAGGTTGTCTTCCGTCACCGTCTGCCAGGGAAGGGATACCATCCAGTCCAGGTAGGTGCGGATCATCCCGTACTCCGGGGAGCCCGGCGGGAGCCTCTCCAGCCGGTTCAGCTCCCGCTCCGCCTCCTTCCTCGCCTCCTCGGGGAGGCCCGCTCCCTCCAGCTCCCTCCGGAGCTCCTCGACCTCGGCCATCCTCTCGTCCGTCTCCCCCAGCTCCCTTCGGATGGCCTCCAGCTGTCGGCGGAGGAAGGCCTCCCTCTGCTGCCTCGCCACCTCCTCCTGGAGCTCCCTCTGGACCTTGCTGCCCAGCTCAAGGAGTTCCAGCTCCCTCTGGAGGAAGAAATGGATCCTCTCGAGCCTTCTCCTCACATCGAAGGTCTCGAGAATCTCCTGCCGCTCGGCCGTCTCCAGGTTCATGTTGGCAGCGAGAAAGTCAGCGAGGTCGCCGGGGTCGGGAATGTTCATCACCGCCACCGCAACAGGAGGGGGGATGTAGGGCGCGAGCTCCGCCACTTTCCTGAAGGTGGAGGTCACCGCCCTGACCAGTGCCTCCAGCTCGGGGGTCCGCTCCACCACGTCCTCCACCACCTCTACCCGGGCTCTTAGGTAAGGGTCGGTGGAGACGAACTCCAGAAGCCGGGCGCGGGCGATGCCCTGGACCACCACCTGCATGCCGCCCTGAGGCAGGCGGAGGAGCTGGACCACCCTCCCCACCGTGCCGACCCGGTAGACGTCGTCAGGGCCGGGCCGGAACTCCTCCTCCCTTCTCGGGACCCTCTGGGCCACCAGGACGAGGAGTCTGTCGCCGGCAGCCACGTCATCCACGAGCCTTATGGACTGGGGCTTCCCGACAAGGAGGGGGATGGAGAGATCGGGGAAGCCCACGGCATCCACAAGTGGCAGGACCGGAAGCACCCCAGGGAGGGGTTCACCCCCACGCTTCCCTATCCCTCCCTCTAGAACCGCTACAGGCTCCCCCTCACCGCCGCCGCCAAGGGGGACCTCAACCCCTCCCGGGAGCCCTTCCATACCCTCCCTCATCTTCCCCGCTCAACCCTGCTTCACAGGGACGTGGTGGAAGGCGGGCCCTTTCCTCTTGGGCAGGATGATGACGAGCATGCCCCGCTCGAATCGGCCGCTAGCTCTCTCCCCGTCCACGTCAGCGGGGAGGGCGATCTCCTTCTCAAAAGGCCCGAAGGGTATCTCCAGCTGGTGACACCGCCCTTCGGCGCAGCCCTCGGCCTCCTTCACCACCTCCGAGCGGCTTCCCGTGAGGCGCAGGGTTCTCCCCTCCACTGTGGCCTGCACGTCCCCCGCCTCAACCCCAGCGAGCTCCACCAGGACCACGACCCTGTCATCGAGCTCGTAGACGTCAGCCCTGGGGATCCATGCGGGCGAGTAGCCGGCCACGAAGAGGGGCCCCCTCCGGAACATTCTCTCCACGAACTCGTCGAACTCCTGCTGGAGGCGGGCGATCTCCCTGAAGGGGTCTCTCATGCCATCACCTCTCCTCGAGGCCACGGCGTGGAAAGAGCACCGCCGAGGATTCTACCCAACCTCCGCCGGGCTCGGTCACGGGCTGCCGCCCATACGGGCGAGGAGAGCGTCCACAGCGGAGCCCTCCGCAGCCGAGAGGACAGCCCCAACCAGGTCGGCCGCGGCCATCCTCCAGGGCGGTAGCTGGGGTCTTCCGCCAGAGAGAAAGCCATACGCCACGGCTCTCCCCTCCGGACTGCACACCACCTGGGAATGGGCTTCGAACAGGCCCGCCCGCACCACAAACCTCTCCCCACCCGGGAGGCGGGCCGCGGTGGCAGGGACCACCAAGTCGCCTATGGCAGCCACAGAGCCCGCCCTCACCCCCTTCTCCCTGAGGGCCCTCGGCAACCCCTCCTCAAGCTCCGCCGGAAGCCTCCTCCTCCCGGCCATCTGAAGCACCGAGGGACCGGCGGGGTCATACCCGAGGAACCCGGCCACTCGAGCAAGAAAACGCACCCTCCCCTTCATCCTGAATCCCTCGGCAAGGCGGGCGAGCTCCACACCGGCAAAGGGGGAGTCGAAGGAGAGGAAGGACCGCACTCTGGGAAAGGAGGGGTCGGCGGGGTCGTAAAGGCGGAGCAGGAATACAGCCGCGACCAGACCGCCCTGGCTGTGGGCGACAAGGTCCACCTCGGCGCCGGGGTCCTCCGCCTTGAGAGCCCGAAGCTGCTGGGCTAAGCGTTCGGCCGATAACTCCAGGGAGACCGTGGTCTCGTCCGGCCGGTAAGGCGCGTGCAGGGAAAGGGCTGGGTCGTCTGCCCTCGCACGCCCGAGACCCGCATAGGAGTAGATCCTGACGCGGTCTCGGGGGTAGCCGAGAAGGGCGAAGTCGAAACTGGCCAACGCTCCCCTGCCCGTTGCGCTCCCGAGCCCGGGAACCGCCACCAGGTACCCAGAGGAAGGAGGAGGGGGAGGCTCCACTCCCGGGTCGAGGCGGCAGTCGCCATCGGCGTCAAGGGATCTCGCCAGGGCGAGGGAGGGGCCGAAGGAGAGCTCGCTTCCGCCCCTTCCGTGCTCCGCCCCGGCTGCCTCCCCCGCCCACCTCCCGGACCCGGTTCCCCCTCCTTCGCCTCTCGCCTCCTCGAGAGGAGCTAACCGAACCCGAAGGGGAAGGAGGTAGGGGGCGGGGTCCATGTAGTCCTCTCCCCTCCTCAGCCCGAAGTGGAGGTGAGGAGGGGCGCTGGAACCAGGATGGCCGGGACCGGACGCCCCTATCACCTCCCCCCTCTCCACCTCCTCCCCAACCCTCACCCGTATGCTCGAGAGGAAGGAGTAACTGGTTCGAAACCCTCCATCGTGCTCGATGGTGACATGTAGCTCTCCGGCGACCCTGTCCGCAAAGGTGACCCGGCCCCTGGCCGCGGCCCGCACCGGGGTTCCTGGCCCTGCCCTGAGGTCGATTCCCCTGTGGCCCGGCCCGAAAGGGGTCCGAGGGGCCTCGAACCCCCGTACCACCGGCCCAGGAACGGGCCTTAATAGACGGGGGGGCCCACCTGCGGGACCCGGAGATGCAGGGCGGGAGGCACCCTGGGAAGGGGCCGGGAACCCTGCTAGGGCCGGCCCCAAAGCCGGGAGCGCTCGATAGCCCGCCGTCCCCCACAAGAAAAGGACGAGGAAGACAAGGCGCAATCCAGCTGGCGCAAGGCTCCGCCGCTGCCCCTCGAGTCCCACCGCTCTCTCCCCGGGGCCCGGCTCCCGGGGAGTCTAGCGCCCGAGGGGGACAGGGACCGCTTTGGCGATCGAGATCCGAAAGAAAAAGGGGGCCCGGATCAGACGGCGAAACCCAGCATCCGGAGCTGCTCCCTTCCCTCCTCGGTCAGCCTATCGGGGGTCCAGGGAGGATCGAAGGTCCACTCCACCGTGACCGACTTCACGCCTTCCACCCCGCCCAGAGCCATCTGGACCATCTGCTCCAGCCAGTCGGTGAGGGGGCAACCGATGGTGGTGAGGGTCATGAGAACATTGACGTTGCCGTCCTTGACATCCACTCCGTAGACGAGCCCCAGGTCCACGATATTCACCCCTATCTCGGGGTCCGTTACAACCTTCAGGGCCTCCATGATCTCGTCCAGGCTCGGCTCCCCCCCGCCAACCCGCTCTTGCCCGGGTTCCCAGCCCGCTCTCTCCATCCTTCACTCCCCTCTCAGCCCCTACCGGTGAGCGGTCCCCCTCAGCCCGGCGGTCACCTGCCCCAGCAGCTCCTCCCTGGGGAGGGAGGGGGGAAGGCGGTCCGCCACCTCACGGAAGAACCCCTCGGCCACTAGGGCGACGGCCTCATCCCTCGGCACCCCCCTGGTCCTGAGGTAAAAGAGGGTCTCTTCGTCGATCCTCCCAACCGCAGCCGCGTGCGTGCAGCGCACCTCGTCGGCGAGGATCTCAAGCTCCGGCAGGGCATCGGCCCGAGCCCCCCTGGCAAGCAGCAGGGCCCGGGCGGCCTGGAAGGCATCGGAGCGGATAGCCCCGGGCTCTATCCTTATGAGCCCGTGGAACACGGATCTCCCCCCCGGCGCCACGGTGGCCTTGTAGAGAACCTCGCTAACGGTGTCCGCCCGGGCATGCTCCTCCAGGAGACGGGACTCGTGGTGCGAGCCCCCTCCCACATGCGCCATACCGAGCAGGAGAGCCCGTCCTCGGGAACCTTCAAGCCGGACCGAGGTCTCCTCCCGGAGCAGGCCCCGGTAAGTAGCGAGGGAGAGGTGAAGAAGGTCCGCTCCGTCTGCGAGCTTGCAGCCGAGGAGTTGAAGCCGGGGGGCTCCGCCGCCCCGGGCGCGGGAAAGGACCACAGCTCTCGAGCCGGGGCCGAGGACGAGCTCAAGGCCGTCCAGACAGGGCTCTCTTCCTGTCCCGCCAGCCACAAGCTCCAGCTGAAGCTCGGAATCCTCACCGGTTACAGCCAGAACCCGAAGGGCCCGAGGCGACCCCCTCCTCCTGAGTACCGCCCTTCCCCTGGAGCCCTTTTCCAGCAGGAGGAAGGAGAGACTCGCCCGGGCGGCGTTGAGCGCAGCCGCGAACCCGGCCTCCGGCCCGAGGCCTCCGCCTAGCTCCGCCAGGACCTCGCCCGGGGCTTCCTCCATCGGCCCCCACCTCACCCCATCCGCCTCGACCTCTATGCCCGCTGAGTCCCGGACCGCCTCCCCCGAGAGAAGGTTCTCGAACTCGAAGGGCTCGGGGGGGGTATACCGCCAGGACTCATCCCCCTCTCGCGGAAGTCCGGCCTCGGGGAGGAAAACCTCGGCCCTCCTGCGGAAGGAGAGGATGGGGCCCGCCTCAGCCAACGGACCCCTCCATCTGGAGCGAGATGAGGCGGTTCAGCTCCAGGGCGTACTCCATGGGAAGCTCCTTGGCCACCGGCTCGATGAAGCCCCGAACCACCATGGCCATCGCCTCGGACTCGGGTATTCCCCTGGAACGCAGGTAGAAGAGTTGCTCCTCGCCGACCTTGGAGACGGTGGCCTCATGCCCCACAGACACATCCTCCTCCTCTATCTGCATCACCGGGTAGGTGTCCGAACGCGAACGTGGATCCAGGATGAGGGCATCGCACCTCACGTTTATCTTTGCCCCCTCCGCCCCAGGGTCCACCCTCACCAGGCCTCGGTAGCTCGTCCTTCCCCCGCCGTAGGAGACGCTCTTAGAGACAATCGTCCCCGAGGTCTCGGGGGCCGCCAGTACCACCTTCCCTCCAGCATCCTGGTGCTGGCCGGGGCCGGCCATGGCGACGGAGAGGATCTCCCCCTTCGCCCCCTTTCCCACCAGCCAGACACTCGGGTACTTCATGGTGACCTTGGACCCGAGGTTCCCGTCGACCCACTCCATGGTGGCCCCCTCATAGGCCACAGCTCTCTTGGTCACCAGGTTGTAGACGTTGGTGGACCAGTTCTGGATGGTGGTGTACCTCACCCTCGCACCGGGCTTCACCACTATCTCCACCACGGCGGAGTGGAGGGAATCGGCGGAGTACACGGGGGCCGTGCAGCCCTCCACATAGTGCACGAAGGAGCCCTCCTCGGCCACGATAAGGGTCCTCTCAAACTGTCCCATGGCGGGGGCATTGATTCGGAAGTAGGCCTGGAGCGGTATCTCAACGTGGACCCCGGCGGGAACGTAGATGAAGGACCCACCGCTCCACACCGCTGAGTTCAGTGCGGCGAACTTGTTGTCCTGGGGGGGGACCACCTTCCCGAAGTAGCGACGGAAGATCTCCTCGTGCTCCTTGAGCCCGGTGTCGGTGTCGAGAAAGACCACCCCTCTCCTGGCCAGGTCCTCCTTGATGGAGTGGTATACGACCTCGCTTTCGTACTGGGCGGTGACTCCAGCCAGATACTTCCTCTCGGCCTCCGGGATCCCCAATCTGTCGAAGGTGCGCTTTATGTACTCGGGAACCTCATCCCAGCTCCGACCCTGTTTCTCGGTGGGCCGGATGTAGTAGGTGATGGAGGAGAAGTCAATCTCGGAGAGGTCCGCGCCCCAGCTCGGCATCGGCTTGGAAAGGAAGATCTCAAGGGCCTTAAGCCGGAACCGCCGCATCCACTCGGGCTCCCCCTTCATGGCAGAGATCTCTTCCACCACCTTCCGGGAGAGCCCCTTCTCCGCCTTGTACACGTAGAATTCAGGGTCGCGGAACCCGTACTTCTCCGCGTACCTCGTTCTCTCCAGATCCAGAGGCAAGCTCGACATCTCTCAACCTCCCGGGGCCAAAGCAGCCCCTTGCTCCTCAAGCCAGGAGTAGCCCCGGACCTCCAGCTCGTCGGCGAGCTCGGGGCCACCCTCCAGCACTATCCTCCCGTCCATCATCACGTGGACCAGGTGTGGCCGGACGTAATCCAGGATCCTCTTGTAGTGGGTGATCATGAGGACAGCCACATCCGGCCCGGCCATGGCGTTCACAGCTCCCCCGACTGCCCTCACGCCATCGATGTCGAGGCCCGAGTCGCTCTCGTCCAGAATCGCCACCTTCGGTCTCAATACCTTGAGCTGAACTATCTCCGCCCTCTTCTTCTCCCCTCCGGAGAAACCGTCATTCACGTAGCGGGAGACGAAGTCCGGTTCGAGCCCGAGGGAGGCCAGCTCCGACATGAGCCTCTTCCTGAAGGCCACCACACCAGGAGCCTCCTCACCCCGGAGGAACTTCTCCGCCGTGAAAAGGAAGTTGGAGAGACTCACCCCTGGTATGGTCGCGGGGTACTGGAAGGCAAGGAAAAGACCGAGCCTGGCCCTCTCCTCAGGTGCCTTTTCCAGGATGGACTCCCCGAAGAGCAGAATGTCCCCGGAGACCACACGATAGGCCGGGTGTCCCATGACGGTCTGGGCCAGGGTGCTCTTCCCCGAACCGTTGGGGCCCATGAGGGCGTGGATCTCACCCCGGGAGATGGAAAGGGAGACACCCTTGAGGATGAGAGTCCCCTCCCTCTCCACGTAAAGGTCCCGGATCTCGAAGTCGGGCATGGCTCCTCCTAATTCCACCGATCCGGTGGGATTTTCCCACCGCCCTCCGCCCGGCGCAAACCCCAGAAGAGCCCGGGGTGTGGCCCCGGATTATGCTCTTGCCGGGGAGGCCCGGCTCGCGCGGCCGGAGGCCCCTGCACGGAGAGAGCTCGGTGCCCGTTCCGATGAGAGGAGGTCTGGCGTGCGCCACGAGGAGAGAATCAAGAAAATCGGCGAGGAGCTCAGGGCGTCCAGGGAGGAGCTCCTCGCCGCCGTCGGGGGAATCGGAGAGGAAGAGGCGGTGCGCCGACCCCCCGGTGGGGGCTGGAGCGTGAAGGAGGTCCTCGCGCACCTTCCGGCGGCCGAGAGGCAGTGGGGTGGGAGCGCTGTCCGCCTCCTCAGGGGGGAGGAGGTGAACCTCCCAAGTGAGGAGGAGATCCTCGCCCTCCGCGACAGGCAGATGCCGGGCTGGACCTCGCGCCCCCTCGAGGAGATCCTCGCTGACATGGAGCTCTGGAGATCGAGAACCATGGAGCTTCTCGGCCGCATCGGGCCTCTCGACCTCGAGCTCACAGGGACCCTGGGTGGCCAACCCTTCACCCTGGAGCAGGCTCTTCTCGCCATCGCTCTGCACGAGAGGGAACACGCGCGGCAGGTCATGGAGATCCGGGCCTCCCTCGCAGGAGGGGGCGTGCCGTAGTGAAGAGAGGTCCTTAAAATCCAGGCGTGGATCCCGACCTCAGGGCAGCGGAACTGATGGAGGCCATAAAGAGGGCCGGGGCGAGGCCCACCCCCCAAAGGAGGGCGGTCTGCCTCGCCCTCGCCAGGTTGGACCATCCGAGCGCGGAGGCGGTCTGGAGGGAGGCGAGAAAGGTGCTGCCCGAGGTCTCTCTCGCCACTGTGTACAACACCGTGGCCCTCCTGGGAAAAGCCGGAGAGGCCTATACCATCGAGGTGGGATCAGGTGCAGGCAGGTACGAGGTACGAAACCTCCGCCCCCACGCCCACTTTTACTGTCGTTCCTGCGGGAGGATCTGGGATCTCCCCCTCCCGCCGGACCTAGGCCTCCCCCTCGAGGTCGGAACCGAGGTGGAAAGCACTACCCTGGTGGTGAAAGGGAAGTGCCCCACCTGCGCCAGGGCCGGAGCGCGGCCGGAAGAGGTGGGGGAAGCTTAAGGCCCGGGGAGAGTTCCCCTCCCCTTAGGGCCCACCTACACCGGCCAGGAGTCCCGGGCGGCTACCTCCTCCACGTTCACATCGCGGAAGGTGAGAACCCTCACGCTGGAGACGAAGCGGGTGGGGCGGTACATGTCCCAGACCCAGGCGTCCTTCAGGAGCACCTCGAAGAAGACATCGTTCTCCTCGTTCCTCACTTTCACCTCGACCTCATTGGCCAGGTAGAAACGGCGTTCCGTCTCCACCACGTGGCGGAACATGGGTAGCACGTCCCGGTACTCCTTGTAGAGCTGCATCTCCAGCTCGGCCTCGTACTTCTCCAGGTCCTCAGGAGTCACGCCAGATCCCCTCCAAAAAGCTCCGCCGGTGCACCGGGCTCGGCCCCAGACGCCTCAAGGCCTCCAGGTGCTGGCCGGTGCCGTACCCCTTGTTCCTGGCAAAACCATAACCGGGATGCTCCAGGTCCAGCTCTAGCATGATCGAGTCCCGGGCCACCTTGGCAAGGACCGAGGCAGCGGCCACAGCCCTCGAGACCCTGTCCCCCTTTTTCACCCCCAGGCAGGGCCGGCTGAGTCCCCCGGGAGCAAACCCATCGACCAGGATGAACTCAGCTCTCTCCACCAGCGGCCTAAGGGCCTCCCCGAGGGCCTTGAGGTTTGCCCTACCCACCCCGAGCTCGTCCACCTCCTCCGGTTCCACCCTGGCCACGCTCACCGCAAGGGCCTCCTTCTCGATCACCCCGACCAGCTCCTCACGCCTGACCGGGCTGAGGAGCTTGGAGTCCCTGACGCCGGTGAGCCTGGCGTCTGGGTTGAGGAGGACCGCGGCCGCGACCAGTGGCCCGGCCAGGGCTCCCCTCCCCGCCTCATCGGCCCCGGCCACAGCGACAAACCCCTTCTCCCAGAGGAGCTCCTCAAGGAAACCCATCTCCCGAGGCGCGACCAATTTTCTCATCCCCATACGGCGGCCTGTCCCCGCGCCGCACCCGAGAGTCTCGGGCCTGGCCCGAGGCCCCCCAGCCGCGACGGAGGCCATATCCTGACCACCGCCTCCCCCAGGATCTGCGAGGAGGAGATCATTCCGAGCAGCCCTCGGGAGTCGGACGAGTTGGGCCTGTTATCGCCCATCACAAAGTACTGGCCCTGAGGGACTGTGACGGGCCCAAAGGAGGATCCGTCCCTGTAGACGACGTAGGGCTCCTCCAAGGGACTCCCATTCACGAAGACCGAGCCCTCCCGAACCTCCACCACGTCTCCGGGCAGACCGATCACCCTTTTTATGAAGTCCCTCTCGCCCGGAGGGGGGAAACCCAGTCCCTCGGCGAAGAACTCCACCACCCTCCGGAACGCGCTCCTGCTCGAGGGGACCACCCCCGTCCTCCCCGTGAATACTATGATCTCTCCCCGCCTCGGCTCCCGAAACCTGTAGATGAACTTAAGAACTATCACCCTATCACCCACGGCCAGGGTGGGTTCCATGGAGCCCGAGGGGATGTAAAAGGCCTGAAAAACGAAGGTCTTGAGGAGGGCAGCCAGACCAAAAGCGAGGAGGAGAAGGAGGGGGAACTCCCTAATAAAGTGGAGGAAGGACCTGCTCCAGGAAGAGGGGGTGGCCCTCTCCATCAGGACCCGGCCGGCCCCTCGCGGAGCTCGCGCACCCGGGCGGCCTTCCCCCTCTTGGACCTGAGGTAGTAAAGCTTGGCCCGCCTGACCATTCCTTTCCTCACCACCTCCAGGCGGGCTATGACAGGCGAGTGGAGGGGGAAGGTCCTCTCCACCCCCACGCCGTACGAGACCTTCCTCACGGTGAACGTCTCGCCAGCACCACCCCCCCTCCGCCGAATCACGGTCCCCTCAAACACCTGGATGCGTTCCCTCCCCCCTTCTGAGATGCGCACGTGCACCCGGACGCTATCTCCAGGGCGGAAAGCCGGTATGTCCTCTCGGCGGCTTGGGGCTCTCGGATCCAGCATCACCTTCACCTCCGTGGCGGCCGGCATCATACCACCCCGGTCCCGCCGACCAGCCAGTCATGGCCCGCGCGGTACCGGGGACGGTCAGGCGCCCGCGCCGGACGCACCGCCCCTCCCCTTCCAGCCGAGGGAGGAAAGAAAGGCAACATCCTCGGGATCCAGCTCGGCCCTCTCGAGCAGGTCGGGACGGAGCCGCAGGGTCCTCTCGAGGCTCCTCTCCCGCCTCCACCTGGCGATGGCCTTATGGTTTCCGGAAAGGAGCACCTCGGGCACGGCCCATCCCCTGAAGACAGCCGGCCTGGTGTAGTGAGGGTATTCGAGGAGACCCGTGGTGAAGGATTCCTCCTTCAGAGACTCTGGTTCGCCCACCACACCCTCCACCAGACGCGCCACGGCCTCAAGCACCACCAGCGCGGCCGCCTCCCCTCCTTGAAGAACATAGTCACCTATGGAGATGACCTCCGTGGCCAGGTGCTCCCTCACCCTCTCGTCCACCCCCTCGTACCTCCCGCAGAGAAGGGCCATCCGGCGCTGCTGCGCTAGGGACCAGGCCTTTTCCTGGGTGAACCTTTCACCCGCCGGCTCCAACAGGATGATGGGACAGTCTTCACCCCCGAGGACTTCCTCCACAGCCCGGAAGAAGGGTTCCGCCCTTATCACCATCCCGGGCCCACCCCCAAAGGGGTAGTCGTCCACCTTCCCGTGTCTCTCCCCCCAGCGATGCAGGTCGTGGACATGGACCTCGAGGATTCCCCGCTGGATGGCCTTACCCAGCAGGCTCTGGGAAAGGGGGGAGGTGAAATAGCCCGGGACGGTGGTGAAGATATCTACCCTCATGCCTCTTCCAGACCCCCTTCGAGCAGCCCGGGGACGTCCGCCACCTCCACAACCCTGGCCTCCATGTCCACCTTGAGGAGGAAGGCGCGGACGGCGGGAACCATGAACTCCCCCCCTTCCCCCCTCACCACCCAGATGTCGTGGGCCTTCCCCCGCCTCACGTCACAGACCTCGCCCACTTCCCGCCCGGCCACCCGCACCCTCATGCCCACCACCTCAAAGGGCCAGTACTCATCGGGCCCGAGATCCCTCGCCTGGGAGAAGGGGACGAGGAGGTGCTTCCCCCTCAAGGCCTCCGCCGAGGTCCTGTCCCTCACACCCTCCAGCTTCACCAGAACCCTTCCCTGATGGGGCCTGGCGCCCTCCACAAGCACCGGCTCCGGGCGCTCCCCCTCGAGGAAGAGAACGGCCCCCGGAGCGATCCTCTCGCGGACGTCCGTGAGGACCTCGACGGCGACTTCGCCTCGGATACCGTGGGGCCTGACTATCCTGCCGACCGCAAGGAAATCCGGTCTACCCCACGATCTCGACGATGGCATTCCTTCCGGCCCTTGTGGCCGCAGCCTGCATCAGGGTGCGGATGGCCTTGACCGTACGCCCGTTCTTCCCGATGATCCTACCCACATCCTCGGGGTCCACGCGAAGCTGCAGGATCACCGACCTCTCTCCCTCAAGGGCGGTTACCCTGACCTGGTCCGGGCGGGCCACCAGAGCCTTGGCGACATACTCCAGCACTTCCTTCATGGTGACCTCCTGGCTGCCGGTATCCATGGAACCGTGAACCTGGTCGGGGAGCTACCTCGGCCGGGGACCCTCAACCGGGAGCCTCGCCCCGGAACTCCTGCCATACACCGGAGATCTCCAGGAGCCTCCGGACAGGCCCCGTTGGCTGAGCTCCACACCTCAGCCACTTGAGGGCCTTCTCCCGGTCTATCTGAATCTCCGAGGGCTCCCTCCGGGGGTTGTACCACCCCACCACCTCTATAAAGCGTCCGTCCCTGGGGCTACGGGAATCGGCCGCTACCACCCGGTAGCTCGGCCTCCCCCGCGAGCCCATCCTCATCAGCCTGAGTCTCACCATCTGACCCCCTTACCAGTTCTTTCCAGCTCAGAGAAATCCCGCACGGACAGGGAGCCCGCAACACAGGGGCCACCCGCCGGGTTCACGTAAGACGAGGGAACCCGGCCAGGCAGGGTTATTGTACATGTCGGGTAGCGGGGTGGCGGCAGAGATACTGGTTGGAACCAGCGGCTGGCTCTACCAGCACTGGAGGGGTGGGGTCTTCTACCCCTGCGGCCTCCGATCCGGTCGCGAGCTCGAGTACTACGCCACGTTCTTCAGGACTGTGGAGATAAACGCGAGCTTCTATCGGCTCCCCCCCGAGTTGGCCTTCCGCTCCTGGGCCGAGCGGGTTCCCGAGAGCTTCGTCTTTGCCGTGAAGGCCTCCCGGTTCATAACCCACGTCAAGCGCCTGAGCTCCCCGGAGGAGTCCCTCCGGCTTTTCCTCTCCAGGGCGAGTCTTCTCGGGGAGAAGCTTGGCCCCGTTCTTTTCCAGCTTCCTCCCCGCTTCCCACCGGATCTTGGCCGGTTGGAAAGGCTCCTCTCCCTCTTGCCTCAGGGGCTTAGGGTTGCCTTCGAGTTCAGGGACGGAAGGTGGCTCGCCCCCTCCGTCCTCGGGGTGCTGGAGAGACACGGGGCCGCCCTCTGCATCCCGGACGGGCCCGGCTTCCCTGCCCTGGAGGCCGTGACCGCGCCCTTCGTCTACGTCCGCATGCACGTGGGCGGCCACGACCTTCACGGAGCCGGGTACTCCCCGGAGACCCTTCAGGAGTGGGCAGCGAAGGTGATGTCCTGGGCATCCGCCGGGCTGGACGTGTACGTCTACTTCAACAACGATAGCTTCGGCGCCGCCGTGAGGGACGCTAGCAGGCTCCTCGCCCTCCTCGGAAAGGATGACCGAGACACCGGGCGGGCTCCGAGCCCAGTCTAGGACGACGAGGCCATCCGGAGCGCCTCTTCCACGTCGAGGCTGTACACCCGCGAGCTGCCGTCCGGCCCCTTCACAACGCCGTGGAGATGATGGGCGGCCTCCATGGTGGCCCTCTGGTGGGTCACCACAAGAACCTGCCTCTGTTGGGCAAGCCGGAGAAGGCTCTCCACGAAGAGCTGGAGATTGGGCTCGTCCAAGGCGGCATCCACCTCGTCGAGAAGGAGGAAGGGGGCGGGCCGCTCCTCCTGGAGGGCGAGGACGAAGGCGAGGGCGAGGAGGCTCTTCTCGCCCCCGGACAGGGAGCTTGGCCTCCTCCCTCCCTTGAGAGCAACCTTCATGACCACACCCTCTCCGGCCACCTCCAGGGATCCCACAGCCCCGGGCAGGAAAAGGGAGAGGGTCCTCTTGAAAGCCTCGCCAATGCCTTCAAGGGCCCGCCTGAACTCCTCCTCCAGTCTCTCATGAATTTCCTCGGCTGCCTGGACGAGGCTCCGGCGGGCTCGGGAAAGATCGTCCCACTCGGCCTTGAGGGAGGAGATTCTCTCCTGTAGGGCCTGGTACTCCCTGGGCGCGAGGGGATCCACCGGCCCGATCAGCTCCAGCTCCTGTTCGAGACGTCTCACCTCCTCCTCGAGCTCGGTCGGATCGCCGAGAGTGGTGGAGGCCGCCGGCAGGGCGAGTCCGTAGTCGCGCCGGAGGCGGAGCCCGAGCTGTTCCAGCTCCCGCTGAAGCTCGGCTGCCGTGGTCTGGAGCACCGCTTCCTCCGCCGAGGCCCGCGCCGCCTCTTCCCTCACTTTAAGAAGCTCCCCCTCCCATACACCCCGCGAGACCAGGCCGACCTCGGCCCTGGCCCGGGCCTCCTCCAGGAATCGAGCTGCCTCCGCCGCGATCTCTTCAAGCTCGCCAAGGAGGACAAGAGCCCTTTGTTCGAGCCTGGCCGCCCGGGCCCTTTCCTGCTCCAGATGGGCCACCCCCGCCTCCCAGGCCCGCCTGGCCTCCTCCGCCCGCCGCCGCTCCTCCCTCGCCCTCTCAACCCTCGCCTGCGCCGAAGCAACCTCTGCTGAGAGGCGGGAGCGGAGGGATCCGAGCTCGCGCAGGCGGCGGTCGAGCTCCCTTTCGCGGGCAAGAAGGACTCCTTCCTTCTCGCTCGGAACCAGAGAGGCCCTTTCCTCCGCCTTCCTCAGGGCCTCCGCGGCCAAGGCCTCTTCCCGGGCCGCCTTCTCCAGGACATCCCTAGCTAGCTTCACACCCTCATCCGCAGCTCTCCACTCCGCTCGAGCTCTCCTCACCTCCTCCTCCAGCACGCCCAGTCGCTGCCTTGCCTCCTTCTCCCTGGTGAGGGCAGCTTCGCAGGAAGCCTTCAAGGACGAGACCTCTCCCCGAACCCTCGCCACCTCCTGCCTCGCCTGCTCGAGCCTCCTTCGCACCTCGAGCCAGTGCACCTCGGCAGCCGCCCTCTCCTTCTCCTTGGCCTCCACGGCCTTCTCCGCCTCCTCCACCTGGCTCTGGAACCTGAAGAAGGCAGTGAGGTCCTCGTCGGGGTCCTGAAGCCTCACGACTCCTTGACCGAAGAACCACCCGTCCCGGCTCACCACCAGGGCTTCGGGAACCCTCCTCGCCACCTCCCTCGCTTCCTCAAGCCCCTCCACGACCACCACCCCTCTGAAGAGGCCCTCCAGCACACCGTCGGCCTCGGCCCTCACCCTCACCACCTCCGAGAGGGGGAGGCCCGGAGGGCTCTCACCCCCGGCCTGCACGCCGGCTCCGGGCAGGGCCTCGCGGGGCCTTCCCGCCGCGGCTGTCCCGTGGATGACAAGGCCGCCGCAGCCCCTGGCGGCGAGTTCCTCCAGTGCCGCCACGGCCTCCTCCGGCGTGCGGGCCACCAGAGCCCTGGTGAGCTCGCCGAGCCAGGCCGAAACGGCCCTCTCGAACCCGGGCTCGACCTCAATGGCGAGGGGCAAAGGAAGGACCCCCCCAGAGGAAGTCGGCCCCAATGGCAGGGAAGGGGCAGCCGAGATCAGGGCTTCCGCTCTGGACCTCGCCCTTGCGGCCTCCTCGGACGCCCGGGCGAGTTCCCTCGCCGCCTCCGCCTCCTGCCTGATCAGCCTCCCCTCAGCCTCCTCCGCATTGCGAAGCCGCGCTGAGGCCGCCTCGAGGAGCTCCTCGGTCCCGGCCACCTCCGAGCCGACTCGGGCCAGGAGGGAGTGAGCCTCTCCAAGGGCCCTCTCGGCCCTCTCCATCCTCTCCGCGGCCGCCTCTGCCCTCTCCAGCGCGAGTTCCAGCCTGTGCTTAGCCACCTCCCTGGCCGAGGAAGCTGCCCAGAGGGCTTCCCTCGCCCTGGCAACCTCCCTCTCCTGGGCCCGCCTCTCCTTCCTCAGCCTCTCCAGGTCTTCTCTGACCAGGGCAAGCTCCTCCTCCACCTTGAGGGTCTCCGCCTCCACCTGGGCCAGCTCGCCCCGGGCACGCCTTAGCTCCTCCTCGGAGGCTTCCAGGTCCTCTCTCCCCCGGGGGGTCGGCGGGCTCGGTGGAGAAAGGCGCCTCAGCTCGGCCAAGCGTCTTGAGAGGTGCCTGGCCCTCCGAGCCGCCTCCTCGAGATCCCAGAGAACCCGCGAAGCCTCCCTCCCGTCCGCCTCGCCACGCCGGACCTTCTCCTCAGCCTCTCGGACCGCCTCTGCGAGCCTTTCCTCTCTCGCCCTCGCCTTCAGAGCTCTGGCGGAAAGCTCGTCCAGACGAGAGAGGTGATCCGCCTCCTGCCTGGCCTTGGCCGAGGCGAGGGAGAGAAGGAGTCGGGCCCTGGCCTCCCTCAACCTCGCCAGCACCTCCTCCCTCCTAACGGCAGCCTCGGCCTGCCTCGAAAGGGAGGCCGAGGCCCTCCGGAGCTCGTGAAGGTTCTGCCGCAGCCTGGCCAGACCCTCCTCCACCGCCGCAAGGCGCCGCTCGGCCCTCTCCTTCCTGGCTTTGAGCGCGAGGAGGCCCGCAGCCTCCTCCACCAGGGTCCTCCTCTCCTCTGGGCGAAGCCGCAGCACCTGCTCGAGCTGTCCCTGCTGGACCACAGCCCTGAGCGCCCGGCCTAGACCCAGCTCGGCGAGGGCCTCCTGGACATCGAGGAGGCGCACCTCGCGCGAGCCCAGCAGGTAAACCCCCTCCCCGGATCGGTACACCCGCCTGCCGACCCGCAGGATGCCATCGGCCAGGACCTCAGGGCCCGCCTCCACCTCCCCAAAGGCGAGCTGCACCTCCGCGCGCCCCGCAGGGGGACGGTTCTCGGAGCCGGCGAATATCAGGTCAGACGGTTCCTCGGACCTGAGGGGCCTCAGGCCCTGGACCCCGAGGGCCCAGACTACGGCGTCCACCAGGTTGCTCTTGCCCGCACCGTTGGCCCCAACTATGCAGTTCAGCCCCGGACCAAAAAGGACCCGGGTCCTCGAAGCGAAGGACTTGAAACCAGCCAGCTCCACCCAGGCCAGACGCACCGGGCCGATTCTAAGGCCTCCGGCCAGGAAGACCGCGGAACGCGGCAGCCAGGCCTCCGAAAGGTGACTATGACGGGCTGGCGAGGGGGTTCTCAGGCCGGAGGCGGTGTGCTATCGTGCGCACGTGACCCAAGAGGAGGGGCGGCGGTGAAGGCCATCCTGGGTTCTACGGGGATGGGGGAGGGCGAGCAGAATAGGCGTCTTGCCCTGCTCGAAGAGAGGGTCTCCCTGCTGACGGACCTCGTGAAGTCCCTCATCAAGAGAATCGAGGCCCTTGAGCAGAGGGAGGCCCTCTCCCGCAGGGACGCGGACGTCAAGGATCTCTTCGAGCCCGCTCCCAAAGAGGTCCTGGCCCAGTCCTGATCCTCCTCCCGAGCTCGGGCGAGCTCGCCCCGGGACGAGGAGAGGCGCTCGGCGGGACTAGGGGAGGATGCGGAAGCCCTTCTCCCCAATGGGCTCTTCCCAGTGAACCTCAACCCCTTCCACCCGGGCCGTGCGGGGCCCCACCCGACACCACTCGATCATGGCCTCCACGGCCTCCCTCTCCCCCTCGAACACGGCCTCGACGCGCCCATCGGGCAGGTTCCTCACCCATCCCGAGACGCCCCTAGCGAGGGCCCGCTCCCGGGTGTGATGCCGAAAGTAGACCCCCTGCACCAGCCCCCGGACCAACACCCGGGCTCGGACAGGCATTCCCGACCCCACCACCTCGCCCACCCCCGTCAGAGCTGACAGGTTGGGCAAAACCGACTCCTCCGCCCGCCCACTCGTGCCACCTCCACCCTCGAGCCGCAGCGAACGCAGGGCAGACCCTCCCTCCCGTACACGGCCAGCTCCGCCTGGAAGGCACCGGGAAGTCCATCCAGGCGGACGTAGGAACCGTCGGGGAGGGTGCACCCCCCCGCTTCCACCGCTCGGGTCATGGTCGCGAGCAGAGAGGCCGAGAGAGCCGCCACCTCCTCCCGGGTGAGGGCCCCGGCTGGACGGCTGGGGTGGATACCGGCCCGGAAGAGCGCCTCGTCGGAGTAGATGTTCCCCACCCCGGCCACCATCCGCTGGTCCAGGAGGAGAGCCTTGACCGGAGCCCTCCTACCCACCAGGACGCTGGCGAGATACGCGGGCTCCAGGCCTCCCCCGCCCAGCGCATCGGGGCCGAGGGTTGGCACCGGCCAGCGCCGAAATCCCCCGAAGCCCCTGGGATCTCTGAAGATGAGGAACCGCCCATCCTCCAGGTAGAGGACGGCGCGGAGATGGGGATCCGGGCAAGGCTCCTCCTTCCTCAGCAGGAGCTGCCCTGACATTCCGAGGTGAAGAGCCACCTCTCCCAGCACAAGGTACTTTCCCACCCGGCCTGCTCGGCCCGGCATGCTTCCCTCAAGAGCCCGCTCCATCCAGCCTTCCAGAACATCCCGGACCCCTTTCTTGGAAAGGACCTTAGCCGCAACGATACGCACTCTGTCCAGGGCCCGAGCCAGATCGCGCCTTAGAACCTCTACCTCAGGGGCCTCCGGCATCGCCTCCCAGCCTCTCCAGGGCGATCCTAGCGGCCGCCTGCTCGGCCTCCTTCTTGCTCCTTCCCTCCCCCCTGGCCACTTCCTCCCCTCCTAGCAGAACCCTTGCGGTGAAACGCCTGTCGTGCTCGGGCCCCCGCCACGTGTGCCTGTAGGTCACCTCCTTGCCCAGCCGGGCAGCCTCCTCCTGGAGTCTGGTCTTGTAGTCCCCGTAAAAGGGCTGGGCCAGGGCCTCCCTCATGGCCTTTTTGAGCAGCCTGAGGACGAGTCCCTTGGCCCGGCCGTATCCCGCAGCCAGGTACACCGCACCGACCAGCGCCTCCATGGCGTCGGCCAGAATGCTAGCCTTCTTCCTCCCCCCCGTCGCCTCCTCACCCCTTCCGAGCAGCAGGGCCTCGCCCACGCCTATCTCCTCAGCCACCCTGGCAAGGGAGTCCATGCTGACGAGGCCTGCCCGGAGCCTGGCCATGTCACCCTCGGAGAGACCGGGCTCCCTCCGGAACAGCTCGTCCGTAACGGCAAGGCCTATCACGGCGTCCCCCAGGAACTCGAGCCTCTCGTTGGACGGAGCATCCGGGTTCTCGGCACAGAAGGAACGGTGAGACAGGGCCTGAACCAGGAGCTCCTTGGGAATCTCCACCCTGAGCTTCCGAAGCAGTGCCGCGGCACCGTGGGGCAGGCCCCCCTCCCCACGATCCTGGTGCGGACGACGCTTTCTGCTACGCGCCAAGGGCCTTAACGACGTACTGGACCGCGTCCCCCACCGTTTGGATCCGCTCCAAATCCTCGTCGGCGAAGATCAGGGACCCGGCGAAGAACTCCTCCTCCAGGCCCTCCACGATCTGTATCACGGCGAGGGAGTCTGTCCCTAGGTCCTCTACGAATCTCGTCTCCGGGGTTACCGAGGCCGGGTCCACCTCCATCACCCGGGCGACTACCGCCCGCACCCTCTCGAACACCTCTGCCCGGTCCACGGGGATCTCTAGGCCCTAGCGTCCAGGGCGCGGGCGACGCCATCAGGAAGGCTCGCGACCGCCGCCTCCCACGCGCGTCGCAGGGCCCTCTGCACCGCCCGCGCGCTGGACTTCCCATGGGCCACCACCACCACCCCTCCTACACCGAGCAGGAGGGCTCCTCCTACCTCCTCCCAGCTCTCCACCCTCCCCGGGGCGAAGGCGCTGACCGCGCCCTCGAGGGTCTTGAGCACAAGGTTCCCGCTGAAGCCGTCGGTGACCACCACCTCCGCAGCCCTCTCCGGGAGCCAGTCGGGCTCCACGTTTCCCACGAAGGGGAGCCCCGATGTGCCTAGGAGGGAGTGCGCCTCCTTGCGGAGAGCATCGCCCTTCCCCCTCTCCCTGCCTATATTCAGGAGCCCCACCCTCGCCCCCTCCCAACCCAGGACCCCGGCATAGGCGAGGCCGAGGCGGGCGAAGCCGAGGAGGTCCTCGGGTCTTGCATCCGCCCCAGCCCCCACATCCAGTAGGATCACCCCGCCCCGCGGGAAGGGCAGAACAGCCGCAAGGGCGGGGCGCCGCACCCACCTTTTAAGACAGAGGTAGCTAGCGGCAACCACCGCGCCGGTGTTTCCGGCTGAGACAAAGGCCGAAGCTTCCCCCCGGGCCAGCATCTCTATGCCCACCCTCACCGGGGAGCCTTTCTTTCTCGCACCCGCCAGGGCCGACTCCCCCATCCCCACCTTCTCGGGGGCCGCCACCAGCGGCAACTTCCCACCACCGGCTGCCTTTAGAACCTCCCCGTCACCCAGGAGCACCACCGGTATGCCCTCCTCCGCCGCAGCGAGGGCACCCTGCACGACCTCATGGGGGGCGCGATCCCCCCCCATCGCGTCCAGGGCCACCGGGGGAAGGGCCAATCTCAGACCTCCAGCACCTTCCTCCCCGCGTAGTAGCCGCAGCTGGGGCAGATGCGATGCGGGAGCTTGGGTTCCTGGCAACGAGGGCACCTGGCATAGCTTGGAGGGAGAGCTTTGAAATGGGCCCGCCTCTTCCTCGTTCTCGACCTGGTACTTCTTCTCTTGGGCGCCTGCAAGCCAGCCTCCTCTTTCCTGGAACCAACCTTCCCCGGTCAAGATCCCAGCTCGTCCAGGAGCCTGCCCAGCGGCCTCCATCTGGGATCCACGGCCGGCTCCTCACAGGAGCAGGGGCCAATGTTCAGGTCCTTGCCGCAGCTGGGGCAGAGCCCCTTGCACTCCTCCCGGCAGCGAGGGCTGAAGGGCATGGCCTCGAGCAGGTGATCCCGGAGGAGGCTCCCCAGCTCGATCCAGCCTCCCGCCTCCACCCGGTAAGCCTCTTCCCCGCCGCCGACGCTGAAGATCTCCTCCACCCGGCGCTGCAGGTTGGCCCGGAACTTCGTGAGGCATCTCGAGCAGACGAGGTCCGCCTCGGCTTCCAACTCCCCTTCCGCCCTGACCCCTTCCTCCACACCATCCAGGACCAGTCGGAAGGAGATGGCCCTTCCTTCCGGCAAGAACCCCAAGGGGAGAGAAAGGCCGGGACTTTCCACGACCTCCTCCAGAGCAAGGGGTTCCCCCTCCTCGAGCACCCGACTCACGTTCACCCGGCAGGGCCACTCCATGGCTTCACACCTCGGGGCCGACTCCCTCACTCCCCTCCCCCACGAAGGAATCGGGACCCGCTCCTTCCCCCTCGGACCCCTCCGGCACCCCCTGTCCCGACCCGGAGGTAGCGCCCGTTCCAAACAGATCTACGCGGCCCCCCTTCCCCTGGACCCCCTTTCCGCCCGGCCGATCCGACGCCCCCATCAACTTCTCCCGCCCCCTACCGACGGCGGCCAGGGTCTTCTGGAGGACCGCCTCAAAGCTGGCGAGCTTCCCGTCCACCCATGCCTCGGCCTCCGCCCTTATGGCCTCGGCCCTGGCCTGAGCTTCCCGGATTATCCTCTCCGCCTCCTCCTGGGCAGCCTTGCCCACCTCGCTCTTGGAGAGGAGTCTCTTCCTCTCCTCCAGGGCCTCACGCCTCAGCTCCTCCGCCTCCTTCCTCGCCTGTTCAAGGAGGAGCTCGCGTTCAGCCACGACCGCCCTGGCCTCCTCCAGCTCCTTCGGCAGACACTCCATGGCCTCCCTGAGAAGGGAGAGGAGGGAGACCCGGTCCACAATGACGCTACGGGAAAAAGGGATCCGGCTGGCCGTCTCCACCAGCTCTATGATCTTGCCGAGGCGAGCCTCAGTGTCCATCCCCCGCTCCCAGCTTCCTCCTCAGCCTCTCTTCCACTCCCGGCGGGACAAGCCCCTTTATCTCGCCGCCGAAGCGCGCCACCTCCTTCACGATGCTCGATGAAAGGTAGGAGTACTCGGGGCTGGCAACGAGGAAGAAGGTATCCACGCCGGCCAGGCGCCGGTTCATGTGGGCCATCTGGAGCTCGTACTCGAAATCGCTGACCGCCCTCAGCCCCTTCACCACAACCCGGATCCCCCTCTGCCTACAGAAGTCAGCTAGGAGGCCCGTAAAGGTCTCCACCTCAACCCTTTCCAGTCCGGCCAGGGCCTCCCGGAGCATGAGGGCTCGCTCCTCCAGGCTGAAAAAGGGGGTCTTGGCGGGATTTTCCAGCACGCCCACGATAACTCTGGGGAAGATCCTCGCGGCCCTCTCTATCACGTCCACGTGCCCCATGGTCACGGGGTCGAAGGTGCCCGGGCAAAGGGCTACCACCTCCTCGATATCCCCCGCCCGGTCTCCGGTCCGCATCCTTGCCACTTGAACCTCGGTGTCGCCGTACCTCTTCCTCACCACCGGCCAAAACCCCTCGGGCCACTCAAGCGCCCCGCCCCTCGGCCGCTCCAAGACGAGAATACCCCCGCTCTTAACGATGGGGCGAACCTTCGCGATGATACCCGAGAGCCACTCGGGGTTAGCACCATAGGGAGGGTCCAGGAAAACAAGATCGAAGGGGACCTCCGGACAACCTCCCCTGGCGGCCTTGGAAAGGAAGACCTCGGCATCTGCCCTCACCACCCTGGCCCGCTCCCCAAGGCCCGTCCGCTCGAGGTTCGCCCGGACGCACCTCAGGGCCGCCTCGGACCTGTCCACGAACACGGCGAGGGAGGCTCCTCTCGAGAGGGCCTCGACACCTAGGGCGCCCGTCCCGGCGAAGAGGTCGAGGACCCTGGCCCCCACCACTGCCCGCCCCAGGTGGGAGAAGATGGCCTCCCTCACCCTGTCCGGCGTGGGCCTGACCCCGCGCGGGACCGGAGCGAGCCGCCTCCCTCGAGCCACTCCTCCCACTACCCGCACGATCCATCACCCGTGACCGAGCCAGGACACGTCGAGACCCCTGAATCGCCGCGCCACAGCCTCCCTGAGGAGCGGGTGAGAACGGAGGTGGGGATCCCTCTCGACCAGCTCGAAAGCATCCCTCCTCGCCCGGAGGACCCACTCCGCATCCTCCACCAGCCTGGCGAGCTTGAGATCGGGAACCCCGGACTGCCTCGGCCCGAAAAGCTCCCCCTCCCCCCTGATCCTCAGGTCCTCTTCGGCCAGGCGAAAGCCGTCGGAGATACGGGCCACGGCCTTCAACCTCCGCTGCGCCTCGGGCACCTTGGGGTCCGCCAGGAGCAGGAAGTACCCCGGCGCCTCTCCCCTTCCCACCCGCCCCCTCAGCTGGTGGAGTTGGGAAAGACCGAACCGCTCCGCGTCCTCCACCAGCATCACGGTGGCTTCGGGCACATCCACCCCCACCTCAATCACGGTGGTGGCAACGAGGACCTGAATCTCTCCCTTTCGGAAAGCCTCCATGGTTGCCTGCTTCTCCTGAGGTCTCATCCTCCCGTGGAGAAGGCCAACGCGGAGCCCGCGGAGAAGCCCGCTTTTTAGTCTCTCCGCCTCCTCCTCCACAGCCTTCGCCTCGAGATCCGGAGACTCCTCCACCAGCGGGCAGACAACATAGGCTCGCCTCCCCTGCTCCACTTCACCGAGGAGAAGCTTGAAAGCCTTTTCCCGTCCGATCTCGCTGGAGGGAAAAACCAGGGTCTTCACGGGCTTCCTCCCAGGGGGGAGCTCGTCCAGGATGGACACATCCAGGTCACCGTAGAGGGTGAGGGCTAGGGTCCTCGGTATCGGGGTGGCCGTCATGATGAGGACATCCGGGCGCTCGCCCTTCTCCTTAAGCTTCACCCTCTGGTGCACGCCGAACCTATGCTGCTCGTCTATGACCACCAGACCAAGACGAGCAAAGCCCACCCCCTCCTGGATGAGAGCGTGGGTCCCCACTACGACATCCACCCTACCCTCGGCAGCAGCCCTCCTTACCTCCTCCCGCTTGGAGGGCGGGAGAGAGGAGGTGAGCAGGGCGATCCTGGGCGCCTCCGGGGGATCGAAGAGGGAGGGATTTTCCCCCGGGGCTCCTGCCTGGAGAAGGGAGGAAAATACCCGATGGTGCTGCTCAGCTAGGACCTCCGTGGGCGCCATCACCGCCGCCTGATAACCCCCTTGCACCGCCAGGGCGCAGGCAAACGCGGCCACGGCCGTTTTGCCCGAGCCAACCTCCCCCTGGAGGAGACGGTGCATGGGCCGGGGGCGGGACATATCCTGGGCTATCTCCTCCATGGCCCTCCTCTGGGCCCGGGTTAGCTCGAAGGGCAGGTGCCTGAGGAAAGCATCCACCAGAGGCCCCCGAGGTAGGTGGGCTATCCCCTCCACCTCTTCCTCCGCCTTCTTCTTGAGGGCAAGGCCAACCTCCAGGGTGAGGAGCTCCTCGTAGACGAGGCGAGCCCGGGCCCTCTCCATGGCCTGAGGCTCGGAAGGGAAGTGGATCCCCCAGAGGGCGTCCCCGAGAGTGGGGAGGCCGTACTTCTCCGAGAGCTCCCTGGGGAGGGGATCGGGGATTCGGCGGGAGAAAGCGTTCAGCGCCCTCCACACTATCCTTCTCACCCTGGGAGGGGAAAGCCTAGAGGTGGCCGGGTGGACCGGGACGAGCCTGCCCGTATGCACCGGCTCCCCGCCCTCCTCGAGAAGGTCGTAAGATGGGTTTACCATCTGAAGCCTTCCAAAGGCCCTCCTCACCCTACCTGAGAAGGCAGCGGTGAAACCCGGTTTCAGCCTCTCCAGCGGCCAGTCCTGGTTGAACCAGACCAGGGAGAGGTACCCTGTGCCATCCCCGACCACGACCTCCACCAGGGTCCTACCGCCGCGCAGCGCTCTCCTGCCCGCGCTCCTGACGGTCGCCACCACCGTCGGCTCCTCCCCTTCCTTCAGAGCGGAGATGGGGCGAATCTGACTCCTGTCTATGTAACGCCGGGGGAAGTGGGTAAGGAGGTCCCCCACACTCTCGATCCCGAGAGCGGCCAGAGCCGACCTCAGTCCCGGACCCACCCCTGGCACGGAAGAGACCGGAAGGTCGAGGAGGCCAAGGCCAGAGGGGCGAACACCGGCCCCCGCCCCGGCCCTCGCCTTCTCCTCCCCGCGCCTCATTCCCGCTTCGGGAGGCTTCATTCCAGCCCCAGCAGGTAAGGGAGGAAGGGTTGCCCGCCCCAGTGGCTCTCAAGCTCCAGATGGGGGAAGGCCTCCCTGAGGCGAACCTCCAACGCCTCCGCCTCTTCCAGGCTGGCCTCGGCCCCCCAGATCAGGGTGAGCAGCTCGTGCCGGGGTTCGATGTTGGCCGCCACCAGCTCACAAGCGAGCTCGGGGGCACTCCCACCCACCCTCACCACCTCTCCCCGGACAAGCCCGACCCACTCCCCCACACCCGCCCTCCCTGCGGGGGTCACGACAGCCCTGGACGCCCTGGCCAGGGCAAGGGCCACCACCCTGCTGGCCGCCTCCTCCATGGCGGCAGCGTTGACTTCGAGAGGGGACCCGGGATCGTAGGCGACCATGGCAGAAAGGCCCTGGATGGGGTCGTAGGTCGGAACCAGTAGAGCCGGGCGGCTGGAAAGGCCCACCGCCTGCCTGGCCGCGGGAAGAAGGTCGCGATGGTTCGGGAGGAAGAGCACCCCCTTACCGGGGGCCCTCTCCAAGGACTGGAGAATCTCTCCCGCGGAAGGGTTGAGGGCCTGACTGGGGCTGACAAAGGACCCCACACCGAGGCTACGGAAGAGGAGCCGCAAACCCTCACCCAGGACGTAGCAGGCCGCTCCCGTAAGCACCTCGTGGGAGAGCTCGGATGGGGCCATCTGATCCTCAAAGTAGGTGATCTTCAAATCCCTGACCCGGCCCCTCTTCCGCCCTTCCTCCACGACCTCGAAGACCCGGTTGGTATGTACGTGCACGTGGAAGAGGCCGGGAGACCCCACCACGGCGACGGAGTCCCCGAGCCCTCCCAGGGCCCCGGCGAGCTCTCCTGCCTCATCTGCCTCGAGGAGGTACTCGACCTCGAACTTGTATTCCAGGGAACCCGCCTCCCTCACACCCACCGAAGTCCTGGCTCCGAGGGAAGCGAACCCCCTCGGCACCTCGGTACGCCCAGGGTCCCCACCGAAGAGGCGGGCCAGCCTTTCCAGCACCACCACCAGCCCGAACCCTCCTGCATCCACCACACCCGCCTGCCGAAGGACGGGCAAGAGCTGAGGGGTGCTGGCCAGAGCCCGCCTAGCCGCCTCCAGGGCCGCCCGCGCCGCCCGCCCCGGGTCCGAGTCCGCCACGTCCCGCGCAGCCTCTGCAGCCTCTCTCAGAACCGTGAGGATGGTTCCCTCCACGGGCTTGAGAACTGCCCGGTAGGCGAGCTCTCTCGCCCTCTCCAACCCCTGGGAGAGCCAGAGGGAATCCAGGACCCCTCGGCTCGCGAAGGCCTCAGCTAATCCCCTCAGGATCTGCGAGAGGATGACCCCGGAGTTACCCCTCGCACCGAGGAGGGAGCCCTGGATTACAGCCCGCGCCACCTCCCCGGGCTCCTCCGCCGCTGCCCCCTCCAGACTCTCGGCGGTGGACTCCAGGGTGAGGGTGAGGTTGGTGCCCGTGTCCCCGTCGGGGACGGGGAATACATTCAGGGAATCTATCTCCTCCTTCCTCTCCCTCACTCCTGCGAGGCACTCGCGGATGAAGGCCTTGAATCCGGCCACACCCTGCTTCACGTGCTCCTCCGCAGCTGCTCCCACCCGCCGCGATTATAGGGTCCCCTTCCAGGCACGCCCGAGAGCTCGAGGGGGGCCTGCAGCCGCGGACTAAAAGGGATAAGATGCAGCGGGTTCTGGAAAGGAGGTTCCACCCGTGGCTGTCTGCGCCATCTGTGGTAAGAGGCCGGGCTCCGGGAACAACGTGAGCCACTCCAACCGAAGAACCAAGCGGCGGTGGCTTCCCAACACGGTCAAGGTCCGGGCCCGCATGGGCGGAGGGGTCCGCCGGATCGTTGTCTGCACCTCCTGCCTCAAGGCCGGGAAAGTGCTCCGGGCCTAGCCCCGAGGGCCTCCACCTAGCTCTCTTCCGGACCCCCGGACCGCCCGGATCTATAATGTTCGAACCCGAAGCTCGCAAGATCGGCCAAGCCCTCGGCGGTCCGGAGCCAGGCACCCTCCCCGTGAAGAACCTCCCCCACCACGAGGAGCCCCCCCTCCCCCGCCCGCCGGAGGGCCTCCTCCGCCTCCTCCAGGCGGTCCGGGGCCACAGCAAAGAGGAGCTCGTACTCCTCGCCTCCCCCAAGGGCCAGGCCGAGGGGGTCAAGGCCAAGAAGAGCCGCCACCTCCCGCACCCCGGGAGCGAGGGGCACCCGCTCCGACGCTATCTCCACCCTCACCCCGCTCTCCCTCGCCATGCGGAAGGCATCGATGCCCAAGCCGTCCGAGACGTCCATGGCAGCCGTCACCCCGGCGGCCGCAAGGACCCTGCCGGCTCCGAGCCGGGGGCGGGGCCTCGCGTGAGCCCGGATGGCCGCCCGCCCCTTCTCTGAGGAGGCGAGCTCGGAAGCGCCCTCCACCCCGTCCCTGGCGGCCTTGAGGAGAGCCAGCCCTGCGGCGGCGCCGCCCAGGGGTCCCGTCACGCAGAGCAGATCCCCAGGGACGGCTCGGGATCTGAGTAAAACCCTCCCCCTCTCCGCCCTCCCCAACGCCGTGAATCCCAAGACGAGGACAGGGGCGGAGACCAGGTCACCCCCGACCAGGGGAATGTCCCACTCGGTCGAGCCCTGGAGGATGCCCTCCAGAAGGGACCCAAAGACGGAGGCCGGAACCCCCCCGGGGGCCCCGAACCCGACGACCACGGCGAGGGGCTCGGCACCCATGGCCGCGAGGTCGCTCACGGCCCCAGCCAGACAGCGAAAACCCACCCCCTCGGCGGAGAGGAGGGAGAGGTCGAAGTGAACCCCCTCGACGTACATGTCGGTAGTAAGACAGAGGAGCTCCTTCCCCCATTCGAGCAAGGCGGCGTCATCTCCAGGCCCGAGGAGGACCCCACGGCCCGCCGGTATCCTCTTTCGGAGCATGGAGAGGAGCCCCTCCTCCCCGAGGTCGCGGAGACTCCCCTCCCAGCTCACCCGCCCCCCGCACCGGCCAGCTCGAGCGCCCTCACTACGTCCTCGTCACTCAGCTGAGAGAACTCCTCATACCACTCCCCCACGGCGTAGAAGGGCTCGGGAGTGAGGAGGCAGACCACCTCGTCGGCCTCGAGGGCCATCCGCCGAAGGGACTCGGGGGGGGCAACGGGAACGGCCAGCACCACCCGGGCGGCCCCCCTCCCGCGGACCGCCCTCAGGGCGGCGGTAGCCGTGGAGCCCGTGGCCATCCCGTCGTCCACCACCACCACCACCCTCCCCTCGATGGGAACCGGTGGCCTGCCCCTGCGGTATACAGCCTCCCTCCTTCTCGCCTCGGCCAGTTCAGCTTCGACCCGGCCCTTGATGTACTCGGAGGACACGCCGAGGACGGAGACGAGATGCTCGTCTGTGTAGACACTCCCGTCCGGACCGACGGCACCGATGGCAAGCTCCGGATTATGGGGCGCCCCGAGCTTTCTCGGAACCACCACGTCCAGGTCGAAACCGAGGGCAAGGGCGACTTCCCTCCCCACCACCACGCCGCCACGGGGTATCGCCAGGACCACCCCGTCCTCTCCCCTGTGAGAGAGGAGGGCCTCGGCCAGCCTCTTCCCCGCCTCCACCCTATCCTTGAAGCGCACGCTCGCCATTCTAGGCTCCGAGGCCACCCCCGGCGCAGGGTTTCGGCTCGGAACCGAACACACCCTTGACCGGCCGGTACGGGCATGGCTTAACCTACGCCCGAGCGAAGAGGCGGGAAGGAGGTGGGCCATCGTCACTGCTTACATCCTCATCCAGACGGAGGTCGGCAAGGCGGCGCAGGTCGCCAAGGAGGTGGCGAAGATAAAGGGGGTGAAGTCAGCGGAGGACGTGACCGGCCCCTACGACGTGATCGTGAAGTGTGAGGCGAGGAACGTGGACGAGCTGGGCCGGCTCGTGGTCTCCAAGATTCAGGCGGTGGAGGGGATCACGCGGACCCTCACCTGCCCTGTGGTCCACCTCTAGCCCCGCCGGCTTCTTCCCCGCCGAGGACCCCCATCGACTGCCCGTAGGACCTAAAGGGGCTAGGGCACTGGGGCCGGCTCTCATCGCCTTTCCAGGGGCCCTGCCTTCTTGAGGAGGAGCAGGGTTACACCGACCGCGAGGATGAAGGCGCTGAGAACACCCACCTCCGCAAGCATCCTCTCGAACTCCGTCCCCCCCTTCACCGTGGCCACCTCGGCGGAGATGACAAGGACCCTCCGGATGGCCGCTATCAGGCCCACTATGAGAAAGGGCTCGGGAGCAAGCACGTGGTAGCGGATGGAGACTCGAACCGTATGCATGAGTTCCGCCAGCATGAACACGAGGAGGAGCCGATCCAGGACGATCACCACGAGCCCTGCGGCGGGCACCCTCCCCAGAGTCCTCGCTATCTCCAGGGCAGCGCTGACAAAAAGGGTCAAGGCCCCCCCTGCCAGGAAGACCCCGGAGAGAGCGTAAAGGCCGTCCTCCACAAGACCGAGGAGGCGGTCGGCCCGCCCCCTCCCGAGACGAACACCTTCACTAGACCCCACCGGCACCTCCGTACCCCTAAAGGGAGGGCACACCCCAGAGCTCGGCCTTGGGCGGCCTCAGCATGAGGGAGGCCACGCTCTCCCTGGGATCCCCGCCCTCATAAAGGATCCTCACCACCTCCCTGGTGATGGGGACCTCCACACCCACCCTCGCCGCCAGGTCGAGCAGGGCCCTCGAGGTCTTCACTCCCTCAGCCACCATCCTCATGCCTGCCAGAATCTCCTGGAGGCTCCTCCCCTTCCCCAGCTCCTCCCCGACGTACCTGTTCCTGCTCTTCCTGCTTATACAGGTGGCAACCAGGTCTCCCATTCCAGCGAGTCCTGAAAAGGTGAGGGGGTTCCCCCCGAGGCTCACGCCCACCCTGGCCATCTCGGCAAGACCCCGCGTTATCAGGGCTGCCTTGGCGTTCTCCCCGTATCCCAGCCCGTCGGCCACGCCCGCAGCTATGGCAATCACGTTCTTGACCGCTCCGCCCAGCTCACAACCGACGACATCGGGATTGGTGTACACGCGAAAGGAGGGAGCCGAGAACACCGCCTGGACGCGGGCCGCCACCTCGTGGGAAACGGAGGCGCTCACGCAGGCGGTGGGGAGACCCTGGGCCACCTCGATAGCGAGACAGGGTCCAGTGAGCACCGCTATCCTCCGGGGGTCCAGCCCCTCCTCCTCCAGAACCTGGCTCATCCTGAGGAGCGATCCCTCCTCCAGACCCTTGGTGAGGCTGACCACGGTCGACCCGGCAGGGAGGAGGGGTATGAGCCTCCTGGCCACCTCCCTCAAGCCGTGGGAGGGAACTGCGAGAACCACCACTTCCGTCCCCTCGAGAGCTTCCTCCAGCTCGCCCGTGACGGCGAGCCCGGGCGGAAGCTCGACACCCGGAAGGTACAGGCGATTCTCCCGCCTCTCCCTCAACTCCTCCGCCTGCTCCCGCCTCCTCGCCCAAAGCCGGATGCTAAGACCCTTGCTTGCCAGGAGGACAGCGGCTGCCGTGCCCCAGCTGCCCGCCCCCACCACCGCTACCCTCATGCCCTCCCCCCCAAAAGCTCCCTTGCCCGGGCGGCGAGCCCACCCACCGCCCCCGCAAGCCGAGCCGCGGCCTCCGCAGGGCTTCCTTTGGAGACGTCCTCGGCTTCCCCGAAGACCAGCGCCACCCTCCCCCGGACCCCCTTCCGGAAGCTCCAGGGCGCCTGAGTCCCCCAGATCCCAAGGGGGAGTACGGGCAGACCCACCTCCCTGGCTATCCTCACCGCCCCTGTTTTGAAGGGCAGGAGGGAGATGTGCGGTGGGGGGCTTATGGTTCCCTCGGGGAAGACCACCACCACCTCCCCCCGGCGAAGGGCCTCCACGGCCGCCTGTAGTGGGGTCTTCTCCCCCGAACCCCTCCGCACCGGGATCTGCCTCAGGGATCTCATGAACCAGCCGAGGGCGAGACTTCTGAAGAGCTCCTCCTTGGCGAGGAACCTCGGTATCCTACCTCTCCAGTCCAGCACGTTCCCGATGGCCAGGGGATCAAGATAGCTCACATGGTTGGAGGCGATAAGGCAGGGCCCCTCCGGGGGAACCCTCTCTGCCCCCTCAACCTCCCATGCCAAGAGGGTCCTCAAGGGGGGCACGAGAACCGCTCTGGTAAGGACGAAAAGAAGCTCACCGCCCAAGGCGCCCCATTCTAGACTTCCGCCGAGCCGCCTTGCCCGCTGCCAAAAAGCTCGCGAGAATCCCGCCGTGCGCGCTCTTCTTGTAGCCTTCAAGGGTTTCCGGGGTGCCAAGACCCGACTGGCGGGGCTGCTCGGCACCACGGAGCGGGCCGTCCTTGCCGGAGCCATGCTCAGGGACGTCCTCTCCGCCTGCCTGGAGGTGGGGCTCCCCGTCTTCATGGTGACTCCCGACAAAGACGCAGCCGGGGTGGGAAAGGAGCTCGGCGCCGAGATCCTCCCCGACCCCGGTCTCGGCCTCAACTCCGCCGTGGACTCCGCCTGCCAGCAACTGGAGGAAAGGGGGTTCGCTGGAGTGGCCGCCCTCGCCGCGGACTTACCGCTCCTCTCTGCCGCGTCCGTCAAGGACGCCCTCGACCACCTCCCCGCCCCCGGGGTCCTTCTCGCCCCCGACCGCCGGGGGGTGGGAACCAACCTCCTTGCCAGGGAGCCCCCCCTAGCCATACCGGCCTCCTTCGGCGGGGGAAGCGCGAGGCGGCATCTCCTCTCGGCCTTGAGATCGGGGCTACCGGTGACCCTTTGGAAGGCTGAGGGTCTCGCCGAGGACGTGGACAGCCCGGAAGACCTAAAGCGGCTCCTTAGAACCCCGCCCGAAAGACCAGAGGGGGGCCACACCCTCAAGGTTGCGAGATCTGTCCTTCGGATCCCGGAGGCCGGCCCGGAGCCCCCGCGCAGCGCGAGATAAGGAGGTGGAAATGGCCCTCAAGGAGGTACAGGCCACGGTGAAGGAGTTCAGGGAGACGGGGGAGGGCCTCCTTCTCCTAGATGACGGAACTGAGCTCGCCTTTCCACCGGAGGCCTTCAGAGAGAGCGGGCTCGCGAGACTCAACTTCGCCCAGCGCGTCCGCATCCTCCTCGACGAGGAGACGGGCCGCGTGGTTAGCCTGAAGCACATCACCCTTTAGCCCTCTGGGGGCGAGCCGCCCGGCTGGAAAAGCAGAGGGGGGAGCGGCGCACGCCGCTCCCCCCTCTCTACCCGCTACTTTCTTCTCTTGGGCGCTGCCTTCTTCGGCGCTGCCTTCCTCTTGGGTCCAGCCTTCCCGGCCACGACGCTCCTGAAGGTGGCGCCGGGCCTGAACACGGGAACCGTGGTGGGCTTCACCCTCACAACCTCTCCCGTCCGCGGGTTCCTCGCCTTCCTCGCCGCCCTCTTCCTCGCCTCGAAGGTGCCGAAGCCCACCAGGGACACCTTCTCCCCCCGCTTCACCGCCGACTCTATCGTCTCGACCAGAGAGTCTATTACAGCCCCCGCCTGAACCCTCGGTATCCCCACCTTCCGGGAGATCTCCGCCACAAGGCCGCTCTTGTTCATGGAACCCCCTTTCCTTCCTCGTCTTCCTCTCCGAAGCCCCGCGCCCACAAGGATTTGACGCTTCCCGCCAAACATATGCACAGAAATCTCGGCGAGTCAAGCATCCCCTCGGATGTAGAGGGGTGTTCTCCCCATACGGCTTCCTGGATCGGAGCCGAATAGGTAGGTGCTGCGGCCCCGACGAGATTCGAACTCGTGTCTCCGCCTTGAGAGGGCGGTGTCCTAGGCCGCTAGACGACGGGGCCAGAAGAAAAGCCCGGCACGCCGGGCCGCCGCTCGGGGGCGAGGACTCGAACCTCGACTCCGAGGGCCAGAACCTCGTCGGCTGCCAATTACCGGACCCCCGAACGCACCAAAAATCTTATAGTCCCGCGCGGGCGCCTGCAACGGCAACCTGGGTCAGCGCCTCCCGAGCGCCGTCTTCAGCCTCTTAAGCGTCCTCTCCCGGCCGAGGAGTTCCACGCTCTCGAAGAGGGGCGGAGATACGGTCCTAAAGGTCACGGCCGCCCGGATTGGCTGGAAGGCAGCCCGGGGGGTGAGTCCGAGCTCTTGCTGGACCCTCCTAAGAGCCGCTTCTATCGCGCCCCTCTCCCAAATCCCCAGCCCCTCAAGGGCCTCCAGCACCGCCGGTAAGAGCTCCGGCGGCGCCTCCCGAAGAACCTTCTCCGCCTCCTCATCGTACTCAGCCTCTATGAAAAGGAACTCGAGGAGGGAGGGGACCTGATCGAGGCGGGAGACCCTCTCCTTCACAAGGGGGGCCGCCCGCTCCAGGGTCTCCATCCCGCTCCCTTCAAGACCCAGGCCCGACCTCTCGAGGAAAGGAAGGGCCCTCCTCGCAAACTCCGCATCCGACAGGCGGCGAAGGGCCCTGGCATTGAAGGCCGTGAGCTTGTCCATGTCGAAGGCGGCGGGGTTCTTCCCGACCCTCTCCAGGTCGAAGAGGCTCACCAGCTCTTCGAGGGTGAACTCCTCCCTTACCCCGTCATAAGACCAGCCCAGCAAGGCCAGGTAGTTGAGGAGGGCTTCGGGCAGGTACCCCGCCTGCCTGTACCAGTCCACCGAGGTGGCGCCGTGCCTTTTGGATAGCGGCTGCCTGTCCGGACCCACCAGGAGCGGCAGATGGGCGTATTCGGGAGGCTTCGCCCCCATGGCCTCGAGCAGGAGGATCTGCCTAGGTGTGGCGGGCAGCAGGTCCTCTCCCCTTATGACGTGGGTGATGCGCATGAGGGCATCGTCCACCGCCGCCGCCAGGAGATAAGTGGGCAGGCCGTCGGAGCGGAGAATCACGAAGTCCTCGAGGTCCTCGTGGGAAAAGCTCACCTCGCCCCTTATGATGTCGCGAAAGGAGGTCCTGCCCGGAGGAACCCGAAACCTCAGGGCCGGCCTTCTCCCCTCCCTCTCCAGGGCCTTCCTCTCCTCGACACTAAGGTTCCGACATCGCCCGTCATACCCAGGGGAAGCACCCCGGGATAGGGCCTCCCTCCTCCTCGCCTCCAGCTCCGCCGGGGTGCAGTAACACGGGTACGCAAGGCCCCTCTCCTTGAGCTCCTCCGCCTTCTCCCTGTACAGGGCGAGCCGGAGGCTTTGGCGATAGGGGCCGAAGTCCCCACCCACTTGAGGCCCCTCATCCCAGTCCAGCCCAAGCCAGCGAAGGCTCGCCAGGATGGCCTCAACCCACTCCTCCCTCGACCTCTCGGGATCCGTGTCCTCGATGCGGAGGATGAACCTTCCCCCCCTTCCCCTCGCGAAGAGCCAGTTGTAAAGGGCGGTCCTGGCTCCTCCAACATGCAGCTCCCCGGTAGGGGCGGGGGCGAAGCGCACCCTCACCTCACCCATGGACGCCCTCCACGGGATTTGCAAGCACTCCCACTCCCTCCACTTCCACCTCCACCACGTCCCCCGGCACGAGCGGACCGACCCCGGGCGGCGTTCCCGTGAGGACCACGTCTCCGGGGAGGAGGGTCATCACGCGAGAGATAAAAGAGAGGAGCTCGGCCGGGCCGAAAACCATCTCCCGGGTTGTCCCCGCCTGTCTCAGCTCCCCGTTCACCCTGGCCACCACTGCGAGGTCCTCGGGGTCCAGGTCCGTCTCAACCCAGGGACCGAGGGGGCAGAAGGTGTCGTACCCCTTGGCCCTCGTCCACTGCCCCTCCCTCGCCTGAACCTCCCGAGCCGTCACGTCGTTGGCGCACGTGTAGCCAAAGATGCCCCTCGCCGCCTCCGCCGGGGAGGCCCATCGGAGCTCCAGGCCGACCACCACGGCCATCTCGGCCTCATGGTCCACACGGCCCACCCCGGGCGGGATCCAGATGGGGCTGCCAGGGGCCGCGACGGCGGAGGGAGGCTTTAGGAAGAGAAGAGGCTCCGCCGGAGGAGGGACGCCCAGCTCCCTGGCGTGATCGGCGTAGTTGAGACCAACCCCCACCACCTTCCCCGGGGCCACAGGGGGAAGGAGAACCACTCTTCCCAGGGGGAGGGCCCGGCCATCCGGCCGCAGCCCCGCGCCAAAGGGATCCCCCCGGGCGGGGAGAACCTCATCCCCCTCAAGAACGCCGAACCGAACCTCGCCCCCGAGAGCGAAGCGAACCACCCTCACTCGAGCCGGCCCTCCTCGGCCCGGAGCAGCCCCGAGCAGATGGAATCGGCCAGGGCCTCCCAGGAGGCCTCGATGATGTTGGGGGAGACACCCACAGTCCCCCAGGTCCTCTCCCCATCCGTGGACTCTATGAGGACGCGGGTGACGGCCCCCGTTCCCTTGAAGCTGTCGAGAATCCTGACCTTGTAATCGGTGAGCTGGATCCTGGAGAGGCCCGGGTAGCTCCGGCCGAGGGCCTGCCTGAGGGCCCGGTCCAGGGCGTTCACAGGGCCATTCCCCTCGGCGGTGGCGATGATCCGCTCCCCCTTCGCCCAGACCTTCACGGTGGCCTCAGCCGTCGCAGCCTTCCCCTCCTCCTTCTCCACTATGACGCGGAAGCTCTCCAGCCGGAAGAACTCGGGAACCTGGCCCGCCTCCCTCCTCAGCAGCAGCTCGAAGGAACCGTCGGCCGCCTCAAAGTGGTAGCCTCGGTTCTCAAGCTCCTTCACCTTGTCCAGTACGCGCCTGGCCAGCCTGGGGTCATCCGCAAGCTCCCGGGCCAAGTCCCGGGCGAGCATCTGGACGGTGGCCCTTCCGGCCAACTCGGAGACGATGAGCCTCGGGGTGTTGCCCACACTCTCGGGGGGGATGTGGTTGTAAGCGTCCCTGAACCTGGCCACCGCCGAGACGTGCAGCCCTCCCTTGTGGGCGAAGGCGTTGTGCCCTACGTAGGGCTGGTGAGGATCGGGCGTGATGTTCGCTATCTCCGCGATGTGGTGGGATATCTCCGTTAGCCGCACGAGCTTTTCCGGCGGGACCACGGGGATCCCCATCTTGAGTACTAGGGCGGGGATTATGCTCATGAGGTTGGCGTTGCCGCAACGCTCTCCGTAGCCGTTCGCGGTTCCCTGCACATGCACAGCCCCCTCGGCCACAGCCACCAGCGAGTTGGCCACGGCGGACTCAGAGTCGTTGTGGAAGTGGACGCCAATGGGGGCTCCCGTCTCCTCCCTCACCTTCCGCACCACGGGTCCGACCTCGTGCGGGAGGCTCCCCCCGTTGGTGTCGCAGAGGACAAGGCAGCTGGCCCCGCCCTCGAGGGCAGCCCGAAGTACCTTCATGGCGTAGGACGGGTTCCTCCTAAATCCGTCGAAGAAGTGCTCGGCGTCGAAGAAGACCTCGAGGCCCCGGGAGACCAGGTACCGACAGGACTCCTCCACCATCTTCAGGTTCTCATCCAGGGTGGTCCTTAGGGCCTTGGTCACGTGGAGGTCCCAGGCCTTTCCCACAATGCATGCGACTGGGGCCCCAGAATCGAGGAGCGCGCGAAGCCCCTCGTCATCCTCGGCCCTCCCCTCCGGCCTCCGGGTCATGCCGAAGGCGGTGAGGGTGGCCTTCCGGAAGCTCATGGATCTCGCCCTCTCGAAGAACTCGGTATCCTTGGGATTCGCCCCGGGCCACCCACCCTCAATGTAGTCCACACCGAGCTCGTCCAGGAGGTAAGCGATGCGGACCTTGTCCTCCAGGCTCAAGGAGAGACCGGCCCTCTGGGCCCCGTCCCTCAAGGTGGTGTCGTAGATGACCACCCTAGACATGCTCGCACCAGTGGGCATAGCGCTCCTCCTCGCCGCGGACAGCCCGGAAGAACACCTCCTGGATCTTTCTCACCATGGGCCAGGGCTCCGGGATCGGCCTGTCGTCCACCTCCCGGATGGGAACTATCTCGGCAGCGGTTCCGGTAAAGAAGAGCTCGTCCGCCGTGTACAGGTCGGACCTGACCAGCTCCTCCTCCCTTACCGGGATCCCGAGGTCCCTGGCAATGGTGATGACACAGTCCCTCGTGATGCCAGCGAGGGGACCCGCGTGAAGGGGAGGGGTGTAGAGGACCCCGTCCCTGACGAGGAAGATGTTTTCCCCGGAACCGTCGGCCACCTTGCCCTGGGCGTTCAGGAGTATGGCCTCGTCGTACCCGGCCTTCACGGCCTCCACCTTGGCGAGGCTCGAGTTGATGTACTGGCCGGTGGCCTTGCCCGCCGGAGGAATGGCGTTCCACTCGTTCCTCCGGAAGGAAGAGACCTTCGCCCTCACCCCCCTTCTTATGCCCTCCTCACCGAGGTAGGCACCCCAGGGCCAGGCAGCAATGGCCACCCGGGTGGGGGAGGGAAGGGGGTTCAGGCCCATCTCGCCGTACCCGAGATACACGATGGGCCTTATGTAGCAGGACCGGAACCCGTTGGCCCTCACTACCTCTTTGGTGGCCTCCACCAGATCTTCCACGCTGTAAGGGATCTGGAGCAGGTACATCCTGGCCGAGCGGAAGAGTCGGCGGATGTGGTCGGTGAGGCGGAAGACGGCAGGACCCTGCCGCGTCTCGTAGGCGCGGATGCCCTCGAAGACCCCCCAGCCGTAGTGAAGGGTCGGGGTAAGGATGTGGACCCTAGCTTCGGCCCACTCCACCAGCTCCCCGTCCATCCAGATGAACTTACCCTCGGTTATGGGCATCGCCACCTCCTTCCGCCCCCCGGAGGGCGGAGGCCACCGCATCCCCCATCTCTGCGGTAGTCCACGTCCCCGCACCTCCCCCTTCTGCCATCCTGGAAAGGGCCTGTCGGCAGGCCTCCTCGATCCTCATGGCCGCCCCCTCCTCTCCCATGTGCTCCAGAAGAAGGGCGAAGGAGAGAATGGCGGCGATGGGATTTGCCTTCCCCGTCCCGGCTATGTCCGGAGCCGAGCCGTGAACAGGTTCGAAAAGAGAGGGATAGACCCCCTCCAGGTTGAGATTGGCACTGGGGGCGAAACCGAGGCCTCCAACAAGGCCGGCGCCAAGATCCGAGAGGATGTCTCCGAAGAGGTTGTCGGTGAGGACCACATCGAACCTGGAGGGGTCGGTGACGAAGAACATGGCTGCCGCGTCCACGTGCATGTACTCCTTCTCCACACCCGGGAACGCCTCTCCCACCTCGGCGAAGACCTCTTCCCAGAGGCGCCCTGCGTGGGTGAGTACATTGGCCTTGTGCACCAGGGTGACCTTCCCCGGTTTCCCCTGCTTCTTCCTCTTCTCCGCCAGCGCGAAGGCGTACCTGGCACACCGCTCCGCCGCCTTCCTCGTGTTCACGCTCTCCTCCAGGGCCACCTCGAGCCTTCCCCCGCGTTCCAGGACCCCTCCCGCCCCCGCGTACAGGCCCTCCGTGTTCTCCCGCACCACCACCAGGTCCGCTCCCCGGTCAGCCAGGGGGCTCCGAACGCCCGGGAAGGTCCTCACCGGTCTCACATTGACCGAAAGGTCGAGGCCGCGCCGGAGGGCGATGAGGATTCCCTTCTCCAGAATGCCGGGAGGAACCCTGGGGTCTCCCACAGCTCCCAGGTAGATGGCGTCATAGGACTGGATCTCGTCCAGGACGGTGCGGGGAAGCACCTCGCCGCTTCTCAGGTACCGCTCGGCGCCGAGATCGAAAAGGTCCACCCTGAGCTCGAAGCCACAGCACTCGGCGGCAGCGGAGCCGACCTTGAGCCCCTCGGCCACCACCTCCGGGCCGATGCCGTCGCCCGGAATGACCGCCACACGGTAGCTCCTGCCCGACCCCATCAGCGCACTCCCAGCCTCCCGCGGACATAAGGGACGAGGCCCCCTTCCTGGATGAGATGAACCAGGAACTCGGGGTAGGGGCGAGCCCACCAGACCTCGCCCCGGGAAAGGTTGGCCACCTCACCGGCAAGGGGGTCCACCCGAAGAAGGTCCCCGGTCTCCGTGCCCGCCACGGCCTCCGGACACTCCACAACGGCAAGACCTATGTTCAGCGCATTCCGGAAGAAAATGCGGGCGAAGGAGGCAGCCACCACGCAACCGACCCCCAGCCCCTTGATGGCCATGGGGGCGTGTTCGCGGGAGGAGCCGGACCCGAAGTTCTCTCCAGCCACGAGGATATCCCCCGGTCTCACCTTGGCGGGAAACTCCGGGTCCAGAGGCTCCATGCAGTGCCGGGAGAGCTCTGCCGGGTCCGTGGAGACCAGGTAACGGGCGGGGATGATCACGTCGGTATCGATGTGGTCGCCGAAGACCCAGGCCCTACCCTCGAAGCGCACATCACCTCCTAGCTCAATACGTCGTCGGGATGAACTATCTGGCCCGCCACGGCGGTCGCCGCAGCCACGGCGGGGTTCGCCAGGTACACCTCGGCCTCGGGATGACCCATCCTTCCCCTGTAGTTGCGGTTAGAGGTGGAGAGGCACCTCTCTCCCGGACCGAGCACTCCCGCGTAGCCCCCAAGACAAGGACCGCAGGTGGGTCCCTCCACCTGGCACCCCGCCTCGAGAAAGATGGCAATGAGCCCCTCCTCCAGGGCCCTCTGGAAGACCCGCTGGGTGGCGGGGATCACGATACACCGGATGCTCGGGTGGACTTTCCTCCCCTTAAGCACCGCCGCCGCCACCCTCAAGTCCTCGAGCTTCCCGTTAGTGCAGGACCCTATGAAGACCTGGTCCACGGGGGTGCCCGCGAGCTGCTGGACAGGCCCAGAGTTGGAGGGAAGAAAGGGGGCGGCGACCTGAGGGCCGAGCTCCGAGAGATCAAGCTCAACCACTCCGGCGAAGGTGGCGTCCGGATCGCTCACCACTGGCTCCACTTCCCTCTCCAGCCCGCTCGCCCTCTGCCTCTCGGCCACGTACTCGAGGGTCCTCGAGTCCGCGGGGATGATCCCGGCCTTCGCTCCAGCCTCAATGGCCATGTTGGAGAGGGTGAGGCGGGAGTCCATGGAGAGGGCCTCCACCCCTTCGCCCACGTGCTCCACGCACATGTACCTGGCCCCATCGTCGCCGATCTTGGCGATGAGGGCGAGGGCCATGTCCTTCCCCATGACCCAGGGGCCCGGCCTCCCCCTCCAGACCACCCTCAGGGTCTCCGGGACCCGAAGCCATATCTCACCCAGGGCCAGGACGGCGGCGAGATCGGTGGATCCGACGCCCGTCGCAAAGGCCCCCAGGGCGCCGTAGGTGCAGGAGTGGGAGTCGGCGCCGATCACCAGGTCCCCCGGAGCCACAAGGCCCATCTCGGGAAGGAGGACATGCTCGATCCCCCCTTTACCCACCTCGAAGAACCACCTGATCCGCTGCTCCCTCGCGAACTCCCTGCACACCCTGGCCAGCTGAGACGAGGGGATGTCCTTGGCGGGCACGAAGTGGGAGAGGACTATGGCCACCTTCTCGGGATCGAAAACCCTCCCCGCCCCCATCTCCCGGAAGCGTTCCACCGCCACGGGGGTGGTGACATCGTTCCCCATCGCCAGGTCCACCCTGGCCGAGACTATCTGGCCCGGCTCCACCCGCTCCAGCCCGGCGTGCCGGGCGATTATCTTCTCCGCCACCGTCATGGCCACAGGCAGGCCTCCTTCCCCACCAAACCGGTCCGTCAGGGCGTGGCCCCGCGCTGCCCCCGGGCGGTAGCCCTGGCCGCACGGTTCACGGCCGCCAGGAACGCGCGGGCGCTGGCCTCCACCACATCGGTGGAGACGCCGCGACCGGTGTAGCGGTTGCCCTCCACGTCCACCTGGACCGTGACGTCGCCCAGGGCGTCGGCGCCACCCGTCACGGCGCTCACGTGGAAGGAGACCAGCTCCCCCTTGAACCCGGCCGCCTCCGATATGGCCCGGCAGGCGGCGTCTATCATGCCATCCCCGGTGGCCCTCGCCTCCAGCAGCACCTCACCCCGGCGGAGACCAACCCTCGCCTCAGGGGTTACGCCCGTGCCACCGTGCACCTCCAGGGACTCGAGAGTGAGGTCCCCCTCCCATCCTCCTCCCACCTCGTCAGCAACGAGGGCCTCCAGGTCCATCTGGGTCATGGATATCTTCCTGTCCGCCAGCTCTTTGAATCGGGCGAAGACGCGGTCGAGAACCTCCCTGGGAAGCCTGTAGCCCATGTCCTCCAGGGCCTTGGCGAAGGCGTGCCTGCCCGAGTGCTTCCCCAGAACTATCTGCCCGCCCACAAAGCCCAGCTCCTCGGCGGTCATGATCTCGTAGGTGCTCCTCTCCATCAGGACCCCGTGCTGGTGAATGCCGCTCTCATGGGCGAAGGCGTTCGCCCCCACCACGGCCTTGTTGGGCTGGACGGGATACCCGGTGAGCTTGGAGACGAGCCGAGAGGTCCTGGCTATCTCCCGGGTGTTCACGCCGCATTCCAGGCCGAGCAGGTCCTTCCGGGTCTTCAGGATCATCACGACTTCCTCAAGGGAGCAGTTCCCCGCCCGCTCTCCGATACCGTTCACCGCGACCTCCACCTGCCTCGCCCCTTCCCTTAAGGCGGCGATGGAGTTGGCAACGGCCAGACCGAGGTCGTTGTGACAGTGGACAGAGAGGGTGACGCCTTCCACCTCTGGGACGTTCTCCCTGATGGACCTTATGAGCCAGGCGAACTCGTGGGGGAGCGCGTAGCCCACGGTGTCAGGAATGTTCACAGTGGTCGCCCCAGCCTCAATGGCCGCCCTCACCACCCGATAGAGGAACTCGGGCCGGGTTCGGGTGGCATCCTGGGGGCTAAACTCCACATCGGGGCAGAAGTTTCTCGCCAGCCGAACTCCCTCCACAGCCTGCTCGAGAACCTCCTCCTCTCCCTTGCGGAGCATGTGGGTCATGTGGACGTCGCTGGTGGATATGAACACATGGATCCTGGGACGCTCGGACCTGCGCAGGGCCTCCCAGGCCATCTCTATGTCCTTTGGATCGCAGCGGGCGAGGGCGGCCATCACCGGACCCCTCACCTCCGTCGCGATGAGCTTCACGGCCTCGAAATCCCCGGGGGAGGTGATGGGGAAACCCGCCTCAATGATGTCGACTCCGAGACGGGCCAGCTGCTCTGCGATCTCCAGCTTCTCCCTGGGAGTGAGGGTTATCCCGGGAGCCTGCTCCCCGTCCCTCAGGGTTGTGTCGAAGATGAGTACCTTTCCCTCAGACACCGCTCCTCCTTCCGCACCCAGCACTCGCCTGCCCTTCCTTCCGGCCGCCCGCGGCCCGGGCCAGGCCGCGGGCGGCAACTAAGGACGAGGGCGGGTGCGGCTCCCCACCTTCTCCGGGAAAGGCTCATGCCGGTAGCCCCTCCAGGGTCACTGCCCGAGCGTCCTTCATCCCTACGGCCTCTACGATCTCCTCCAGGACCTCCGGAGGTATGGGGCTGTCCACGGTGAGGCCCATGAGGGCATCGCCGCCCCTGTCCATCCTCCCAACCTGCATGAAGGCTATGTTGATTCCCTCCCGCCCGAGGATGCTTCCCACCTTCCCGATCACCCCGGGCCTGTCCTCGTAGCGGAAGAAGACCATGTACCTGGCGGGGCTCATGTCCATCTCGAAACCGAGGATCCGGACGAACCTCTCCCTCCTCCCGGGTCCCACCACCGTTCCCGCAACGTCCACCTCACCGGCCTGGGTCAGCCCGCGGAGAACCATCAAGCTCACGTAGTCCCTGGACTCGGCGGAGCGCGCCTCCCTCACCGCAAGTCCCCTCTCCCTGGCTATGACCGGCGCGTTCACGAAGGTCACCGGCTCCTCCACCACGGGAGCCAGAATCCCCTTGAGAGCCGCCACCGTCAGGACCCTGGTGTCCTGGGCCGCCACCTCACCGTGATACTCCACCTCCACCTGCTCAACCCTGGAGCCAGCCAGGGCCGTGAACACCCTCCCAAGCCTCTCCGCGAGTCCTAGGAAGGCCTTGAGGGTCTCGGGCAGCTCGCTGGCGGCCTCTACGTTCACCGCGTAGGGCACGAACTCGCCCTTGAGCGCCAGGAGCACCTGCTCCGCCACAGCTCTGCCCGCCTTGTCCTGGGCCTCCCGAGTGGACGCCCCCAGATGCGGAGTGACCACCACGTTCTCCAGTTCGAAAAGGGGACTCGAGGTGCAGGGCTCCCTGGCAAACACGTCCAGAGCAGCTCCCCCTATCCTGCCCTCCCTGAGGGCCCTGTATAGGGCTTCCTCGTCCACGATGCCGCCGCGGGCCGTATTCACCAGGAGGGCCCCGGGTTTCATGAGGGAGAGCTCCCTCTCGCCCAAGAGCCCCACCGTCTCGGGCGTCTTGGGCACGTGCACGGAGACCACGTCCGCCTCCCTCAGGACCTGTTCCAAAGGGAGGAGGCGTATGCCCAGCCTGGCCGCCCTCGCCTCCGGCACGTAGGGGTCATAGGCGATGATGCGCATCCCGAAGGCGCTCGCCCGCTGGGCCACGAGGGTGCCCACCCTCCCCAGGCCCACAATGCCCATCACCTTTCCGTTCAGCTCCACCCCCTCGAACCTCTCCCTCTCCCACCGCCCGGACCTGAGCGAGCGGTCCGCAAGAGTGATCTTCCGCGCCAGGGCCAGCAGGAGCCCGAGGGTGTGCTCGGCGGCGGAGACCACGTTAGACTGGGGAGCATTCACCACGAGGATACCGAGGCGGGTCGCGGCCTCCACGTCTATGTTGTCAACGCCAATCCCCGCTCGCCCCACCACCCTGAGACGCCGGCCCGCGCTCAGGAGCTCCCGGTCCACCCTGGTCTGGCTCCTCACCACCAGGGCGTCCACTTCCGCCACAGCCCCCAGGAGCTCCTCCCTGGAGAGGCCCGTCTGCACGCGAACCTCGACCCCCCCTTCCTCCAGAAGGGTTATGGCGCTCGCGGCTATCTTCTCAGCTACGAGGACCCGAGGCTTCTTGTCCAAGCCTCCTCCTAGCCTCTTGCCAGCACCTCCTCAGCGGCCCCCACGGCCGACCCCCTCTTCACAGGGTAACCTAGATGTTCCAGGGTGAGCTCCAGAGCGGAGAGGGCCCTCACAACGTCCAGCCCGTCGTAGTAACCCAGGTGGCCGATGCGGAATATCTTTCCGGCGAGCGGTCCCTGGCCTCCCGCCAGGATCACCCCGTACCTCCGCCGGACCTCCCGAACGATGGCCTTCCCGTCGAGTCCCTCAGGCACCCGCACAGCCGTCACCGCGTGGCTCCTTTCCGGATGCTCGCCGAAGAGCTCGAGCCCGAGGGCCCTCACGCCTTCCTTGGTCGCCCTGGAGAGGAGGGCGTGACGCTCGAGCACGGCCTCAAGCCCCTCCTCCCGGATCATCCTCAAGGCCTCCCTCACCCCGAGCAGGACCGAGACGGCAGGAGTGAAGGGGCTCTCCGGGTCGGGGCGGCGATAGGCCTCGAGGGTCTTCTCCCACGAGAAGTAGAACTTGGGACAGCGGCTCTCCGCGGCCATCTCCCACGCCTTCGGGCTTACCGAGAGGAAGGCTATGCCGGGGGAGCCCATGAGGGCCTTCTGGGAGGCCCCGATGGCGACATCCACCCCCCAGGCATCGGTCTTCAGCTCCACGGCGCCCACTCCCGAGATGGCGTCCACCACCAGGGGTACACCGGCCTCCCTGCACACGGCGCCGAGGGCCGCCACGTCGTTCACGACCCCAGTGGAGGTCTCGGAGTGCTGGCAAAGAACGGCCTTGACCGGCCCCTCCCTTTCCAGCGCCCGCGCGAGGTCCTCGGCCCTCGCGACCTGGCCCCACTGGTACTCGAGAACTCGCACATCCAGGCCGTAGGCCTTGCAAATCTGAACGAACCGATCGCCGAAGTAACCCACGGAGACGACAAGCACCCTGTCCCCGGGGGAGAAGAGGTTCGCCACGGCCGACTCCATCCCGCCCGTCCCGGAAGAGGTGTACACGACAACATCATTCTCGGTCTGAAGCACGTACTTGAGGCCCTCGGTCACCTCCCTGAGGAGGGCTCCGTACCCCGGCCCCCGGTGATAGACGATCGGGCTGGCCTGGGCCAAGAGCACCTCCGGGGGTACAGGGGTGGGCCCAGGGGTCATGAGGATCTCCGGCCTTCTCACCCTACCTCCTTTCCGCCACCGACGGGCAGGAATGGTACCTTCTCGTGCCCCGACTCACAAAATTCCTCAGCGCCGGCGAAGCCAGGGCATCATTGCCCTTAGCTCCGCGCCAACCTTCTCGATGAGGTGGCCCCGTTCCCTTTCGCGGAGGGCCAGAAAACGGGGCCTCCCGGCCTGGTTCTCGAGGATCCACTCGGTGGCGAAGGCGCCCGACCGAACCTCCTCCAGGATCCTCCTCATCTCCTCCTTCACCTTCTCCCCCACGACCCGAGGGCCTCGGGTGTAATCCCCGTACTCCGCCGTGTCCGAGATGCTGTACCGCATCCATGCCAGGCCCCCCTCGTACATCAGGTCCACAATGAGCTTGAGCTCGTGCAGGCACTCGAAGTAGGCCACCTCCGGCTGGTAGCCGGCCTCCACCAAAGTCTCAAACCCAGCCTTGACGAGGGAAGTAACTCCGCCACACAGAACCGCCTGCTCCCCGAAGAGGTCAGTCTCGGTCTCCTCCTGGAATGTGGTCTCGATAACCCCCGCCCTGGTGGCGCCGATGGCCTTCGCATAGGCCATGGCCAGCTCCCTGGCCCTCCCCGAGGCATCCTGGTGAACCGCGAGCAGGGCCGGCGTTCCGAGCCCTTCCGTGTACATCCTCCGAACCAGGTGTCCCGGGGCCTTCGGCGCAACCATGATGACGTCCACGTCGGCGGGGGGTGTGACCTGGTGGTAGTGGATGTTGAAACCGTGGGCGAAGAGCAGGGCCTTCCCGGAGCTCAACGCAGGCCTTACAGACTCCTCGTACACGGCTCGGTGCACCTGATCGGGGAGGAGGAAGGCGATGATGTCCCCCTCCTCCGCCGCCTCCCTCACCGTGAGGACCTTGAGCCCGTCTCCCTCCGCCCTCTGCCAAGAGGGAGAGCCGGGGTAGAGGCCGACCCGCACCTCGATACCGGAGTCCTTCAGGTTGAGAGCGTGGGCGTGCCCCTGGCTTCCGTATCCCAGCACCGCCACAGTCCTCCCCTGGAGGGCCCCGAGGTCCGCATCGGAGTCATAGAAGATCCTGGCCAACTCATCCCCCTTTCGCTCCCCTAGGCAGCACCCCGGGTGGCCCTCTCAGCCCGCTCGGGCTGCCACTTTGACCCCCTTGCTAGCGCCACCCTCCCCGTCCTCACCAGCTCCTTGATCCCATAGGGCCGGAGAAGGTCCACGAGGGCCTCAAGCTTCTCCGGGTCGCCAGTGGCCTCCACGATCAAGGTTTCTCTCCCCACATCCACAACCTTCCCCCGGAAGATGTCGACCAGCTCCATGATCTCAGCCCGCCTGCCCGGCTCCGCCTTCACCTTCACAAGCAGCAGCTCCCTTTCGACGGAAGCCCCAGGCTCGAGCTCCTGAACCTTTATGACGTTTATGAGCTTGTTCAGCTGCTTGGTGACCTGCTCCAGGGGCTTCGACTCCACATCCACCACGATGGTCATCCGGGAGATCTCCCGCCTCTCCGTGGTTCCCACCGCCAGGGACTCGATGTTGAAGCCCCGCCGGGCGAAGAGCCCCGAGACCCGAGCGAGCACCCGCGGCTTGTTCTCCACCAGAACGGAGATGGTGTGCCTCAACCTACCTCCTTCCTGCTTCCCGGGGACCTCCACCCCCCGCCCCGGCAACACCCCTCATGCCGCCTCCTCCTTCCCCTCTCTCTCCCTTCTGGACGGCCCCAGGATGATGTCGTCATTGGAGGCCCCCGCAGGAACCATGGGGAAGACCTTCTCCCAGGGGTCCACCCTCACATCCACCACGACCGGCAGATCCTCGATGTTAAGGGCCTTCTCGATCACCCCTTCCACCTCGTCGGGGGTCTCGCACCGAAGCCCCACACAGCCGTAGGCCTCGGCCAGCTTCACGTAGTCAGGGCAGTCAAAGGTGAGGTGCACCGCCGAGTAACGCTCCTCGTAAAAGAGTTCCTGCCACTGTCTCACCATACCGAGGTGGCCGTTATTGATGATGAAGGCCTTCACCGGTATCCCCTCCAGCCTGCAGGTGGCCAGCTCCTGCGCGGTCATCTGGAAGGAACCGTCACCATCTATGAGGATCACCATCTCATCGGGGCGGCCCACCTTGGCACCCATGGCCGCGGGGAGGCCAAACCCCATGGCGCCGAGGCCCCCCGAGTTCACCCAAGACCGCGGTCTCTTGAACCTTATGTACTGGCTCGCCCACATCTGGTGCTGACCGACTCCGGCCACGTAGATCGCGTCACCCTTGGTGGCCTGGAAGAGCTTCTCTATGAAGAACTGCGGCTTTATGGGCCCGGAGGGGTCCTGTTCATACCGGAGGGGATACCGGGCTTGCCACTCCCGGATCTGGGCGAGCCACGGCCGGAGGTCGGGTTTGCCGCGGGCCTGTATCTCCCGATCCAGCAGGGGTAGGAGGTCCTTGAGGACGGTCTTGACATCGCCCACTATGGGCACGTCCGCAGCGCGGTTCTTCCCGATCTCCGCCGGGTCGATGTCCACGTGGATCACCTTGGCTCCGGGAGCGAAGGCGGAGAGCTTCCCGGTAACCCGGTCGTCGAAGCGGGTTCCAAGGGCGATGAGGAGGTCCGAACGTTGCATGGATGTGACGGCAGCATAGGTCCCGTGCATCCCTGGCATGCCAAGGCAGAGAGGGTGATCGTCGGGAATGAGGCCGCGGGCCATGAGGGTGGTGACAACGGGAGCCCCCAGGAGTTCGGCGAGCCGCCTCACCTCCTCGGAGGCCCCGCTCTTGATGCACCCTCCCCCCGCATAGATCACCGGACGCCTAGAGGAGAGCATGAGCTTCACAGCCTCCCGGATCTGCCTGGCATTCCCCTTGTAGACGGGGCGGTATCCAGGCAGATCCACCGAGTCTGGCCAGTACCACGTCATCTGGCTCTGGAGCACATCTTTGGGGAGGTCCACCAGGACTGGACCGGGCCTCCCCGTGGAGGCGATGTGGAAGGCCTCCATCACGACGGCGGGAATGTCCTGGGCGCTGGTGACGAGGTAGTTGTGCTTGGTGATGGGCATGCTCACCCCGGTGACGTCAGCCTCCTGAAAGGCGTCGTTCCCCACAGAGGTGGTTGGGACCTGGCCGGTTATGGCCACCACGGGGACGGAGTCCATGAAGGCGCTGGCGATCCCGGTCATGAGGTTGGTTGCCCCCGGCCCGGAGGTGGCCATGCACACTCCCACCCTTCCCGTGGCCTGAGCGTACCCGTCCGCCGCGTGGGCCGCTCCCTGCTCGTGCCGGACCAGGATGTGCCGGATGGGTGAGTCCAGCAGGGGGTCGTAAGCGGGGAGAATGGCCCCGCCGGGTATGCCGAAGATGACCTCAACCCCTTCCATCTCCAGACTCTTTATCAGAGCCTGGGCTCCTGTCATCCTCATCCTCCACCGCCTTTCCCCTCAACGCGCCTCGAGCACCGCTCCCCGGGCCGCCGAGGTCACGTGCCTGGCATACCTCCCGAGATAACCTCTCTCGACTCGGGGGGGAGGCGGTCTCCAGGCCTCCCGCCTCCTCCGCAGCTCCTCCTCCCCCACCTCCAGCCTCACCTCCCTCGCGGGTATATCCACGGTCACCAGATCCCCCTCCTGCACCAAGGCGATGGGGCCTCCCTCCGCAGCTTCGGGGGAGATGTGCCCCACGCAGGCTCCCCTGGTGGCACCCGAGAACCTCCCGTCCGTGAGGAGGGCCACCGACTCCCCGAGCCCCCGCCCTGCAATCATGGAAGTGGGAGCGAGCATCTCCGGCATGCCGGGCCCGCCTTTCGGCCCCTCGTACCTGATGATCACTGCGTCCCCCGGCTGGATCCGGCCCGAGGCGATGGCGGCGACGGCCGCGTCCTCGGAGTCGAAGACCCTGGCGCGCCCCGTGAAACGCCGCATAGAGGGAGCCACGGCACCGCTCTTCACAACCGCACCCTCGGGGGCCAGGTTCCCGAAGAGAACGGTGAGTCCGCCCGACGGCTCGTAGGGATCGGAGAGGGGCCTTATCACTCTGGGATCCTTCACCTTCGCCCCGGAGAGGACCTCGCCCAGGGGCTTGCCCAGGACAGTCATGGGCTCGGGGTCGATCAGCCCGGCCTCGAGCAGCTGCTTCATCAGGCCAGGAACCCCTCCGGCCTCGTGAAAGTCCTCGAGGTGGTGGGGTCCCACGGGCCTTATCGCGGCGAGCCTCGGCGTCCTCTCGGAGATGGAGTTCACTGCTCGAAGGTCAAGCTCCACCCCCGCCTCATGGGCTATGGCGGTGAGATGTAGGAGGGTGTTGGTGGAGCAGCCCACGGCCATGTCGACGGTGAGAGCATTGGTAAAGGCGGCCTCGGTCAGGATGTCCCGCGGCCTTATCCCGCGCTCCAGGAGACGCATCACGGCCACACCAGCCTGCTTCGCCAGGCGCAGCCTTTCGGCGTAGACGGCGGGAATGGTTCCGTTTCCCGGCAGGGCCATCCCCACGGCCTCGGCCAGGACGTTCATGGAGTTGGCAGTGAACATTCCCGAGCAGGAGCCACAGGTGGGGCAGGCTAGGTCCTCGATAACCCGGAGCTCCTCCGCATCCATTCTGCCGGCCTGGACGGCACCCACCGCCTCGAAGACGGTGGAAAGGTCGAGGGCCTCACCGCGGTACCGCCCCGCCAGCATAGGCCCTCCAGTCACCACCACCGTGGGGATGTTCACCCTGGCCGCCGCCATGAGCATCCCGGGAGTGATCTTGTCGCAGTTGGGTACGAGGACGGCAGCGTCGAAGGCATGGGCCTCGAGGACAATCTCCACGGAGTCAGCGATCACCTCCCGAGATGGGAGGGAATACCGCATCCCGAAGTGCCCCATGGCGATGCCGTCGTCCACGCCTATGGTGGAGATCTCAACCGGGGTGCCCCCGGCCGACCTAATCCCGGCCTTCACGGCCTCGACCACGTGGTCGAGATGGATGTGGCCCGGGATGATCTCGTTGGCCGAGCCCACCACAGCCACCAAGGGGCGCGAGAGCTCCTCGTCGGTGTACCCCATGGCCTTGAAAAGGGAGCGGTGGGGTGCCCTCTCGAGGCCCGCCAGTACCCTTCGGCTTCTCAGTTCCATTTCTCCCTCCACCGCGCCGGGGGCCGGCACGAAACGCCCCTCCCGATTCGAACTCCCCCATAAAGCAAAGACCTCTCGGCGGTGCGAGAGGTCCAGCGCGCGAGCCCCCGCCCGCGCGCTACATCCCAATAAGTACCAGCCAGCTTCCCGTCGCTTTCACAGTAAAGCGCATTATCGCAGCCCCAGCTTAGCGCGTCAAACAGCCCCCTGCCCCTTAAGAACCTCCTCCAGTGCCTGCTTGAGAAGCGCGGGATTGGCCCTGCCCTCGCTCAGCCTCATGGCCTGCCCCACAAGGAAGGAGAGAACCTTCACCTGACCCGCGCGATACCTCCGAGCCTCCTCGGGATGGTTCTCCACCACCTTCCTCGCCAGATCCTTGAGGAAGGCGAGATCCGTGAGCTGGCTGAGACCCCGCTCCTCCACTATCTCCTGAGGATCCCGGCCCGTTTCGAGCATCTCGGCCAGGACCTCCTTAGCCTGCCTTAGGTTGATGGCTCCCCTCTCCACAAACCGGAGCAGCTGCGCAAGCGCCCTTCCCGTCAAGCCGGACTCCCCGGGCTCGACGCCCCTGGCATTGCAAAGCCCCAAGAACTCCCCGGAGAGCCAGTTATAAGCCGACCTGGCGTTTGCTCCCTCCCGCACGGCGTCCTCAAAGATGACAGCGAGCCCGGGGGTGGAGACCAGGAGGGCAGCCTCCTGCCGGGAAAGCCCGTAAAGGGAGGCGAGCCTCGCTCTCCGCTCCCTGGGCAGCTCGGGAAGGGAGGCCCGCAGGTCTTTAATCCAGCCGGGGTCGGGCTCCACGGGCACCAGGTCCGGCTCGGGGAAGTACCTGTAGTCAAAGGCTTCTTCCTTTGCCCTCAAGCTGACAGTGGTGCCGCTCCTCTCGTCGAAGTGGCGCGTCTCCTGAACCACCTCGCCGCCTGCGCTGAGGATCTCCTTCTGCCTTCTCTCCTCGTACTCCAGGGCTCGCCGGAGGGAACGGAGGGAGTTCAGGTTCTTCACCTCGACCTTGGTTCCCATCCTCCCCTCGATCCCCACCGAGATGTTGCTGTCCACCCTCAAAGACCCCTCCTCCATCCTGGCGTCGGAGACCCCGAGGGCGAGGAGGACCTCTCTCAGCTCCGCCACAAAGAGTCTTGCCTCCTCAGGGGAGGAGATCTCAGGTCGTGTCACCACTTCCACCAGGGGGACCCCGGCCCTGTTGTAGTCGAGAAGAGCGTAGGTGGCCTCGTAGATCCGCCCCGTCTCCCCCGGATGAAGGGTCTTGCCTGTATCTTCCTCGAGATGGATCCTCTCGATGCCTACCACCTTTTCCCCCTCAGGGGTCTCCAGCGTGAGGCTTCCCCCTCGGCACAGGGGGAGGTCGTACTGGGAGATCTGGAAGTTCTTCGGCATGTCCGGGTAGAAGTAGTTCTTCCTGTGGAAGAGAGCCCTCGGAGCCACCTCGGCTCCGAGGGCGAGGCCGATCCTCAAGGCGTACTCCAGCGCCCTCGCGTTCAGCACCGGGAGGCTGCCCGGCTCCCCCAGACACACGGGGCAGACCAGCGTGTTGGGCGGCGCCCCAAACCTGTTGGGGCAGGAGCAGAAGAGCTTGGTGGCGGTGGAGAGCTCCACGTGGATCTCGAGGCCGATGGAGGTTCTGAACTCGCCGGCCTTCACACTCCCTCCCCTCCCGAAAGGGGTACGGGCCTCACACCACCGCCGAGGGGGGCCGGCCTCGCCCCCGGGAAAAGGTCCTCGATGGCCCGAGCTGCCCGCAGGATTAGGGGTTCGGAGAAGGGCGGGCCGAGGATCTGGAGCCCCACGGGAAGACCATCCTCCTCAGCCAAGCCGCACGGGACGCTCACCGCCGGTGCTCCCGCGAGGTTCGACGGAATGGTGCAGACGTCTGAGAGGTACATGGCAAGGGGGTCCTCGCTCCTCTCCCCGAGCCTGAAAGCGGTGGTGGGGGAGGTGGGCGAGAGGAGCAGCTCGACTCGCTCGTATGCGCGCCTGAACTCCTCTGCTACGAGGGTTCTCACCCTCTGCGCCTGCCCGTACCAGGCCTCGTAGTAGCCGGCGGAGAGGGCGAAGGTGCCGAGCAGAATCCTCCGCTTCACCTCGGGACCAAAACCCTTTGCCCTCGTCCTCATCTGCATCTCCACCACGTCCCTGGAGCCCTCGGCCCGTAGCCCCCACCTCACCCCATCGTATCTGGCTAGGTTGGAGGAGGCCTCCGCAGGGGCGATGATGTAATAGGCGGGGAGAGCGTACTCGAGAGCGGGGAGGGAGACTTCCTCTACCTGGGCACCCGCCCGCGCCAGCCCCTCCGCCGCCGCCTCCACGGCCCGCCTCACCCCTCTCTGGATCCCCTCTCCCATGAACTCGCGGACAAGCCCGAACCTCACCCCCTCCACACCCTCTTCCAGGGAGGAGAGATAATCCGGGGCCGGGAGCGGAGCGGACGTGCTGTCCATGGGGTCGTGGCCGGCGATGACCGAAAGGAGCAGGGCCACATCCATTACACACCCCGCCATGGGCCCTATCTGATCCAGGGAGGAGGCAAAGGCCACGAGCCCGTAACGGGAGACTAGGCCGTAGGTGGGCTTCAACCCCACTATCCCGCAAAGGGCTGCAGGCTGGCGGATGGAGCCTCCAGTATCGCTCCCCAGGGCGAGGGGCGCCTCCCCAGCGGCGACAGCCGCCGCTGACCCACCCGAGGAGCCCCCGGGAACCCTCTCAAGATCCCAGGGGTTCATGGTGGGATGGAAGGCCGAATTCTCGGTGGAGGAGCCCATGGCGAACTCGTCCATATTGGTCTTGCCAAGGAGAGGGGTCCCCACCTCCCGGAGTCTCCTCACGACGGTGGCGTCGTAGGGAGGGACGAAGTTCTCAAGAATCCTGGATGCACAGGTGGTTCTCACGCCATCCGTGCAGATGACGTCCTTGACTGCCACGGGTATCCCGGCCAGCGGGTGGAGGTTCTCCCCCCTCGCCCGCGCCTCGTCCACCCTCGCCGCCTGAGAGAGGGCAAGATCAGGGGTGAGGGTGATGAACGCCCTCACCTCGGGTTCCGCCTCCTCGATGCGGGCGAGGAAGGCCTCCACCACCTCCCTCGAGGAAACCTCACCCCGGGCCAGCAGGCGGGAGAGCTCCCAGGCCCTCATCCTGTGGAGGCTTCCGCGGTTCACTCCTCCACCACCCGGGGCACGCGGAAGTAGTCCCCTTCCCTCTCGGGGGCAGTGGAGAGGGCCTTCTCCTTCGGGAGCCCCTCCCGGGGCAGGTCCTCACGGAGGACGTTCCCGAGCCTCAAGGGATGGCTGGTGGGGGGAACACCTGAGAGATCCAGAGCCCTTATCCTCGCCACGTGCTCGAGGATCCCTCCCAGCTGGCGCGTGTAGGTCTCCACTTCCTCTTGGGAAAGGGCGATCCTCGCCAGGCGGGCCACATGCAGGACCACCTCACGGCTCACCACCTGTCCCATCGCCCCTCACAATCCGGCCGGCGCGAGAGTCTACACAGCCTCTCCGCGGAGGAGCCTGAGAAACTCCTCCTCCCCTATGGTCCTCACCCCGAGCTTTCTCGCCTTCTCCAGCTTCGACCCCGGCCCCTCCCCCACCACCAAGTAGTCGGTGCGGGAGGAGACGCTCTCGCTCACCTTCCCGCCCAGAGCCTTGATCCGTTCCCATGCCTCCGCCCTGCTCATGGAAGCCAGGGTCCCGGTTATCACGAAGGTTCGCCCCGCGAGAGGACCGACGGGAGCCTCGCCTTCCTCGACCTCCTCCGTCCTTACCCCCGCCCTCTTCAGCTTCTCCACCACCTCGCGGTTCTTGGGGTTCCTGAAGAAGGAGGCGACGCTCGAGGCTATGGTCGGCCCTATGCCGGGTATGGCGGCAAGCTCCTCCTCGCTGGCCTCGGCCAGCCGGTCAAGGGACCTGTAATGGGCAGCGAGGATCTCAGCCACCCCACCTCCCACATGCCTGATCCCGAGGGCGGTGAGAAGCCGGGCCAGGGGGCGGTTCTTGGAGGCCTCTATCGCCGAAAGGAGGTTCTTTATGGCCTTGTCCTTGAACCCCTGGATCCCGAGGAGATCCTCGGGCCTGATGGAGTAGATGTCAGCCACGTCCTTTAGCACGCCCTTTTCTATTAGGGCCGATATGGTCTGGTACCCAAGGTGCTCGATGTCCATGGCCCCCCGGGAAGCGAAGTGGAAGATCCGCTCGAGCAGCTGGGAGGGGCAGCTCGCCCCAGTGCATCGGGCCACCTTCTCCCCGGGGGGCCTCACTATCTCGGCTCCGCAGGAGGGGCAGTGGGAAGGCATCTGGAACTCTCGCTCCTCCCCCGTCCTGCGGGAGGGGATGGGAGCCACCACCTCAGGGATGACCTCCCCCGCCCTCCTCACCACCACCCAGTCGCCGATGCGTATATCCTTCCTCCTGATCTCATCCTCGTTGTGGAGGGTGGCAAGGGAGACCGTGGCCCCGCCCACCCTCACGGGTTCGAGGACAGCGAAGGGGGTCACTGCGCCGGTTCGCCCCACGTTCACCCTGATGTCGAGAACTCGTGTGACCCGCTCTTCGGCGGGGAACTTGTAGGCCACGGCCCAGCGCGGAGCCTTGGCAGTGTAGCCCAGGGCCTCCTGCAGCTCGAGGGAGTCAACCTTCACCACCACCCCATCCACCTCGTAGGGAAGCACCTCCTTCCTCTCCTGCCACTCCCGGCAGTACTCCCAGACCTCCTCGAGGTCGGCGCAGAGCCTGTTATGCGGGCTCGTGGGAAGCCCTGCCTCGGCAGCCCACTCGAGGGCCTCAAGGTGGCGGGAGAAGGTTCTCCCCTCCACGTACCCCACGCCATGCACGATTAGCCTCAGGTCCCTGCCCGCCGTCACCCTCGGGTCCTTCTGCCTGAGAGAGCCCGCAGCGGCGTTCCTGGGGTTGGCGAAGAGGGGCTGGCCCTTCTCCCCTATCTCGCGGTTCAGGGCCTCGAAGGAGGCCACGGGCATGTACACTTCCCCCCTCACCTCCACCACCTCAGGGGGCAAGGGGTCCAGCAGCCTCAGGGGTACTCCCCTCAGGGTCTTGACGTTGGCCGTGATGTCCTCGCCCACAACCCCGTCTCCCCTAGTGGCGGCCTTGACCAGCCTTCCTCCCTCGTAGGTGAGGGCCACCGCCACGCCATCCACCTTGAGCTCGGCGGCATAGGCCACCTGGCGATCGCCGGGGCCCAGCCTCTCCTCCAGGAACCTCCCGAGCCGCCTCTCCCACTCCTCCAGCTCCTCCCGGCTGAAGGCATTGTCCAGGCTGAACATGCGCGCCCTGTGCCGAACGGGCGCAAAGGCAGCGTCGGGAGGAGGTCCGACCCTCTGGGTGGGGGAGTCCGGTGTCACCAGCTCGGGGTATTTCTCCTCCAGAGACCGGAGTTCCCTCACCAGCTCGTCATACTCGGCATCGGAGATCTCCGGGGCCGCGAGCACATAGTACCGGTAGTCGTGATAGGCAATGGCTCGCCTCAGCTCCTCGGCCCTGCGCTTCGCCTCTTCCGGGGCGCCCACAGCCACCCTCCTCCAACCGAGATCATCGAGCCAGGACTATCCTCCCTCCCCCAGCGACCAGCTCTCCCATATAGAACACCAGGTACTGACCAGGCGCAGCGGCCCTCGCGGGCTCCCCAAGGACCACATCGAGAAAGGGCCCCTCCCACCCTACCCAGGAGACCGGTACCTCCTGGCTCCGATACCGGGTGCAGGCCCTGGAGCCCTCGAGCCGCTCGAGAGGCTCCCAGAGGAAGACCTCGTCCAGGAGAAGCTCCTTCCTAAAGAGGCCCTCCTCCCGTCCGACCACGACCTCCCCTGCCCTCACCTCAAGCACGTAGTGCCCTTCGGGCAGCCCGAGCCCCCTCCTCTGTCCCACCGTGACCGGAACTCCCAGGCTCCCGAGGACCCTCCCGCCCTCTTCCCTCAGGGCCCGGGGGGGCATCCGCTCCAGGGCCCGGCGGAGCAGCGGAAGGAAACAGAGGTCCTGCGAGTCGCGCCTCCCCCAGTTGGGCAGGCCCCTCCGGCGCGCCTCCCCCCTCACCTCCTCCTTAGCCATCCCGCCCAGGGGAAAGACCAGGTCCTCGAGAACCCGCGGGGCCAGCGCCGCCAGCATGTAGGACTGGTCGTGCCGCCGATCGGCTCCCCTGGCGAGTCTCGGCCCCCGCTCCGTCCTCACCACCCGCGCGTAGTGCCCGGTGGCCAGGGCGTCGAAACCGAGGGCCTTCGCTCTCTCAAGGGCGAGGCCGAAGCGGACCGAGCGGTTGCAGAGAAGGCAAGGGTTGGGAGTGAGGCCCTGGAGATAGCCGGAGATGGTGGAAGCGATGACCTGCCTGGCAAAGGACTCCTTCAGATCCCAAACGTAGAAGGGGATGGAGAGGCGAGCGGCTACCTCTCCGGCAAGCTCCGCAGCCTCCAGGCTGCAACAGGAGGCCGGATGGGTCCCCTCCTCCACCTGCTTGAAGTGGACCCCGACCACCTCCCAGCCCGCCTCCACCAGAAGGGCGGCAGCCACGGAGCTATCCACCCCGCCACTCATGGCAACCAGGGCCCTTGGCACCCTACCTCCCCCTCAGCCTCTCCACGGCCTCTACCAGGGCCTGAGTTGCCAGGTCCACGTCCTCTGCCGTGGTGTTCCAGCCCAGCGAGAACCTCAGGGTTGACCGAGCCACCGCACCGAGACCCATGGCCTGGAGGACGTGAGAGGGCTCTGGCGCGCCCGAGGTGCAGGCTGAACCCGTAGAGCAGGCCACGCCCCTGGCGTCCAGGGCGAGGAGGAGGCTCTCGGCGTCCACCCCCTCCACGCTCAGGCTGAGGATGCCGGGGTGATGCCCGTCTGGATCCCCGTTCACCCTCACCCCCTCCAGCCGCGAGGTCACCCCCTGGACCAGCCTGGACCGGAGAGCCTCAAGCCGGGAGACCCGCTCCGGGAAGTCCGCCATGGCCGCCTTCACGGCGGCGGCAAAACCGACAGCCCCGGCCACGTTGGAGGTACCCGAGCGCATACCCCTCTCCTGCCCTCCCCCGTGCAGGAGGAGTTCCAACCTCACTCCCCTTCTAACCCAGAGAGCACCCACCCCTTTCGGTCCTCCGATCTTGTGAGCGGAAAAGCTGGCCAGGTCGACCCCGAGGGACCCGAGATCCACCTCCAGATTCCCGAGGGCCTGCACGGCATCGGTGTGGACCAGGGCCCCCACCTCTCTCGCCGCCTCCGCCACCTCTCGCACCGGCTGGACTGTGCCCACCTCGTTGTTCACGAGCATCACCGAGACGAGGGCGACCCCGGGGTCGAGGAGCCTCTCCAGAGCCTCTCTCCTCACTCTCCCATCCCGGTCCACCGGAAGGATCCGGAGCTCAAATCCTCTCGAGGCCATCCAGCGGGCGGGCTCCAGCACCGCCTTGTGCTCGACGGCGGAGACCACCAGGGCCCGCCTCTCCCTGGCGGCAAAGAGCACCCCCTTGATGGCCCAGTTGTCCGCTTCCGTGCCGGAAGAGGTGAAGTAGATCTCACCGGGATCGGCCCCAACCGCCCTCGCCACCTCCTCCCTTGCCTCCTCCAGCGCCTTTCTAGCCTCCCGCCCAAAGGAGTGGAGGCTGGCCGCATTGCCGAAGCTGCCCGCCAGGTAGGGGGCCATGGCCTCGGCAGCCTCGGGCCGGAGGGGTGAGGTGGCTGCGTGATCCAGGTATACGCGCCCCACGGTCATAAGGGTACCAGTGTCCGGACCCGGTCCCGCCCTCGCCCCGGCCGCCCGGGGACACCCCAACCCCGGAGCCCTCCCCAAGGGGAAACCCGCCTACGACCCGCCCGGACCTCGGCGGTCCAGGGTTCCGGCGAGCTCCCCGTACCCGAGGGCCCGGAGCCTCCCGCGGAACGCCTCGAGGGCCGCCGGGTCTCCGCTCGCCTCAAGCCGGGGCCTTCGGCCCCGGACGAAGCTCCACTCCCCCACTCCGGAGGTGGAGGCGGCCCAGGCCAGGGCCCTGAGATCCACCTCCCCCAGGCCGGGTACCTGCTTCCTCCATGCCCCAGGTCTCACCTCCCCCTCGAGCCTCCAGACGGCCCTCCCACACCCGGGACAGGTCCCCTTCCGAACAACCCCGGAGAAACGCGACCCCGAGCGGTACCTGAGGAGGATCCCTCCGCGGAAGGAAACCCCTGTGAGCAGGACCTCGCCCTCCGCTTCCTCAAGAACATCGGGGCCGGCGTACCCCTCCTCCCCCTCGCGCCAGACCTCCACGAGTTCCATGTCGGGGTAAAGGTGCGGCCCCAGCCCCGCCCCCCCACCCCCGCAGTGGGCGTAGACCACCCTTCCCCCCGGGGGAAGCCAGAGAGCGAAAACCCTCGAGGACACCCCAGCTCTTGCCAGCGCAGCGGGACGCTCGAACCTGGGGGGCCAGGACCTCGCTGCCACTACCAAAGCCTCCAGCTCCCTCGGGTCCACCCCTCGGCTCAGGGCCTCCTCGAGGGCCGCCTCGCCCCCTTCAGGCACCAGTATCAGCCTGGGCCTCAAACCCGCCAGGGCTCCGCCCAGCCGAGCATGGACGAGAGAGAGCCCCGCCCCCTCAGCGGCCTGGTGGACGGTCCAGAAGAGGGAGGGATCCTCCGCAGGGTCGAGGAGGGAGAGGGCAAGGCCCCCGGTCCCGAGGCCCATCACCCTCCAGGCCCGGGCGCCGGCCCGCCCCTGCAAGGCCAGGTCCTCCCAGGAGAAGCCGAGAAGGAACTCCCACCTCCCGTCCCTCCACGGGAGGAACCTGAGGGGCCTGTAGACCCTCTCCACCTCCCACCACTTGGCCTTCTCTCCGTGGTCCAGTACGGCCAGGGCCGTTCTCCACAGGATCGGCCTCGGAACCCCGCGAAGAAACCCACCCAGGCCCACCTTAAGTAGAGTCTCACCCCTCACCCCTGGTCCGAGCTCCCAGGCACCGAGGGGCCGAATCCTGCCCAGGTCCTCTGGGGAAGCCCTGGAGAGCTCCACCCCGGCCTCGGCGGCGCGGGCGGACCAGAATGGGGAGTGCGGACCCACCTCGATCCTAAGGTGCCGGAGAAGGGAGCCCCTGAGGACCTGGGACCGCCGCGCCGGGTCCAGCCGATCCCAGGACACCCCGGCCCTGAAGGGGGAAGAGAGGGAGGACCCTATCTAGGCCCCCTTCCTCCTCTTGATCTCCTCAATCAGCCCCGGGATCACCTTGAAGAGGTCCCCCACCACTCCGAAATCGCAGATGGAGAAGATGGGGGCCTCGGGATCCTTGTTCACCGCCACGATGGTCTTGGAAGTTTGCATCCCGGCCCGGTGCTGGATCGCCCCGGAGATGCCGATGGCCATGTAGAGCTGGGGCGAGACTATCTTCCCCGTCTGGCCCACCTGATGGGTGTGGGGGTACCAGCCCGCGTCCACAGCGGCCCTGGAGGCGCCCACCGCCCCGCCCAGGAGGTCCGCCAGCTCCTCCAGCATCCTGAAGGCCTCGGGCCCCCCGAGACCCCTACCCCCGGAGACCACCACCGCCGCCTCCTCCACCGCCGGCCTCTCCTGGGCCCTTTGCACCACGCGCCCGAGAACCCTGGCCCGCCTCCCGAGCTCGGAGACGGTGGCGGAAACACGCCTCTCCTCAGGTGAGCTCGGAGCCTCCTCAGGCACAAAGGAGTTGGGCTTTACCAGGATGAGCTGCGGACTGCTCTTGAGAGCCGCCCGCACGGTGGTCGCCCCTCCGAAGGCGCTTATGGTTCCCACCAGCCGTCCGTCCTCAAGGTTCAGGTCCACCACATCGGCGAGAACCCCCACCCCGAGCCTGGCTGCCAGCCTGCTCAGGACGTCCTTGGTGAAGGGGACCGAGGAGCCCATCACCACCTCAGGCCCCTCCTCCTTGAGGAGGGCCTCAAGGGTATCCACCTGGGCCACGGTCACCGTCTCCTCGAAGACCGGATCCTCAGAGATGAGGACCCTATCCGGCCCGAACCTCGCTATCCTCTCCCTTGCTCTCTCGTACCCGCTTCCGAGGAATACGGCGCTCACCATCTGGCCAAGCTCCCTTGCGAGCTGCCTGGCCCTGGTGAGCATCTCCACGCTCACCTTCCTCACGTTTCCGGCCTCGTGGTCTACGAGAACCCAGACTCCGGCCACTTCCAGACCTCCTTTGCCTCGGAACCCGGTCCTCCCGGGCTTTCTCGGGCGAAGCTAGATGAACTTCCTCTGCTGGAGAAAGTCGGCGAGCTTCACGCCGCCATCCCCCTCGTCCTTCACCACCTCCCCCTTCTGCCTGGGGGGACGCGGCTGGAAGGAGAGGACCTCTGTACGGGAGCCCGCCAGGCCCACCCGGGAAGCGTCCGCCCCTATGGAGGCGAGATCCAGGGCCTCAACAGGCTTGCTCTTGGCCGCCATGATCCCCTTGAAAGAGGGGTACCTGGGTTCGTTTATCCCCTTCACCACAGAGACCACTGCGGGCAGGGCAGCCTCGCACTCCTCGTACCCCACCTCGGTCTCCCTGTGCACCCTGACCACGCCCTCGCCGACCTCAACCTTCTTGGCGTAGGTGAGGGAGGGAAGCCCCAGGAACTCGGCGACCGCCGCCGGAACCAGGGAGGTTCTCGAATCCGTGGACTCGGCCCCCGCCAGGATTATGTCGGCCGGCACCTTCCTCAAGGCCTGGGCGAGCACGTAAGCGGTGGCCATGGCATCGGAGCCGTGGATGGAAGCATCCCTCACATGGACCGCCCTGTCAGCTCCCATGGAGAGGGCCTTCCTTATCGCCCCGACCGCAGAGTCGGGACCCATGAGGAGGACCGTCACCGTGTCCCCACCCCCTCTGGACTCCTTTATCCGGAGGGCCTCCTCCAGCGCATACTCGTCCATGGGGTTGAGAATGCTCTCGACGCCCTCCCTGTCAAGAGTCTTGTCCTCCGGGTCGAGTCTCTTCTCGGCGGCAGTGTCGGGGACCCTTTTGGCTAGGACTACGATCTCCACTCTCCCTCCTTCTCCGAGACACCCCCGGGAGCGGGCTCGCCCGGTCCCGGTTACCTATACCCCCTTGGCCCGCTGGCATCAACTCCATTGGAGCACTCCGAGCCGATACAATCCGCCCGTGCGCTGGCAGCCAGGAAGCCTCGAGCTAACCGGCGAGAGAACGCTGCCGGGGATCCCCCATGAAAACTACTGGTTCCGCAGGCACGAGGCAGCCTACCTCTGGGCCAGGAGCCTGCTCCCGCCCGAAGGCCCCTGCCTCGACGTGGGCTGCGGAGAGGGGTACGGGCTGGCCACCCTCGCAACCGGGCGCAGGGTTCCTGTGGGTCTCGATCTCGACCCGCGGGTCGTCTTCCACGCCCGCTGGCGCTACGGCTACCCCGTCATCCAGGCCAACGCGGTCTCCCTACCTGTCCGTGGCCGCTGCCTGGCCGCCGTCGTCGCCCTCCAGGTTCTCGAGCACCTCTGGGATCCGGAGGCCTTCCTACGGGAGGCGGCTAGGGTCCTCCTGCCCGGGGGGCGCCTCCTCCTCTCCACGCCTAACCGGCTCCTCTCTCCGCCCGTCCGCAACCCCTTCCACGCCCGAGAGCTCCTTTCCAGCGAGCTGGAAGAGCTCTTGGCAAGGGCCTTCCCCCGCTTCCGCATCGCCGGGCTCGCCCACGGTCAAGCCCTCCGGCGGGCCGAGGCTCACCTCGGCTCCCCCCTGCCCGACCTCCTTCTCGCCTCACCCCCCGAGGCCTGGCCGCAGGATCTCTGGGCGGTGGTGACCAGGGTTCGGGCCGAGGACTTCGTCATCTCGTCCCCAGACGAGGGAGTGGACCTGCTGGCCGTGGCAGAGCCGGGGTAGCGGGGCCGTGGGCCGACCCATTCTCGCGATACTCCTCCACACGCACCTCCCCCTCCTGCGCGGGACAGGGACTTGGCCCGTGGGAGAGGAGTGGCTTTATCAGGCCATGGCCGAAAGCCATCTGAGAGTCCTGATTACCCTGGAGGAGCTGGCCAGAGCGGGATACCGGGGAGTGACGGTGGCCATCAGCCCCGTCCTGGCAGAGCAGTGGGCCGATCCTGCTGTTCTCCGCTCCTTCCTCTACTGGCTCGGGCAGGCCATCTTAAGGGCCGAGAGGCACACTTCGGAGTACCGCGGGGAGTACGAGGAGCAGGAACGGGCCCTGGGGGCCTTCTACCACCGCCTCTACTCTTCTCTGGCGGAGGAGGCTGCAGCCCTCGTCCGGGAAGGGGGACTCGTGGCTGGGTTCGCCTCCCTCGCCAGGGACGGAGCCGTGGAGCTCTGGTCCGAACCCCTCACTCACCCCTTCCTCCCCCTCCTCACCACCACTCCCTTCCGACGCGCTCAGGTATTGGGCGGTGTCGTGCACCACCTCCTTGCCTTCGGAGCAAGACCGAGGGGGATCTGGCTGCCGGAGTGCGGATACACTCCCGGAGTGGAGGAGCTTCTGGCCGAGGCGGGAGTGGAGGTGACCTGTCTGGCCGGGGAGGGTAGAGCAGGGCAGGTGGGCGGGGTAAAGGCCCTGGTGGAATCGAGGGAGTTGAGGGAGCTGGTCTGGTCCCCCAGGGGGTACCCCTCCTCCCCCGCCTACCGGGACTTCTGGATGGCCGACTCCTACACGGGGCTGAAGACGAGGGCCATTGGGTCCGGGTACCACCCGCCGTACGACCCTGGGAAGGCCCTGGCCAAGGTGGAGGAGGATGCCAGAAGCTTCGCCCGGGCTGTGAGAGAGAGGGCTGAGGCTTGGCGCGGTCCCCTCACCCTCGCCCTTGACACCGAGCTCCTCGGGCACTGGTGGTTCGAGGGCCCCTACTTCCTCCGCCACCTCCTGCCGGCCCTGGAGGAAGAGGATGTGCTCCTCCTCCACGCTTCGGAGGCGGCTGAATGCGGCAGGGGAGCTTTGAGGGCCGCTCCCTCCTGGGCCGAAGAGGGTCTCGCCCCCTGGCTAGAAGGTGAGGCGGGAGCCTTCTGGGAGGAAGTGGGGGACCTGGAGAAGGGCCTGCTGCAAGCGCTTCAGAGCAGCCAGGGAGCCCCCGCCGAAGACCTGGAGGAGGCGTGCAGGCAGATCATGCTCGCCCAGGCGAGCGACTGGGCCTTCATGGTTACCCGCGGAAGGGCAGCAGAGTTCGGTAGAGCCCGGTTCCGCACCCACGCCCGCCTCGCCAGGGATCTCCTCTCCACCGACCCGGCTCGGAGAAGCCCGGCCAGGGAGGAGGCGGCCCGCACTTCCCGCGGCTTCCCTCGCCATCCCCTCTCCCACCTTCAGGCTCCCTTAGAGCGAAGAGGAGTCCAAGGGTGAAGGGGTCCGCCTCGAGAATGGCGGAGCTGCGCCGGGATCCCCTCTCAGGCCGGTGGGTGGTAGTAGCACCGAAGAGGGCGACCCGGCCCCAGGCCTTTGCCCGCAGCCAGATCCGGGAGGACACCGCGGAGGCGTGCCCCTTTTGCCCCGGCAGGGAGGGGCTCACCCCGCCTGAGCTCCTCTCCTTCCCCTCCTCCCGGGACGACCCAACTGCTCCCGGGTGGGAAGTGCGCGTCTTCGCAAATCGGTACCCGGCCTTTCTGCCCGATCGCGAGCCTCGCCTGAGGCGCGTGGGAACCCACTGGAAGACGCCAGCCTTCGGCTTTCACGAGGTGGTCGTTCACGGCCCTGACCACCGCGGCGGCTTCCCAAGCCTCGGTGCCGAGACCTCCGGAAAGGTCGTGCGGGCATGGCAGGCGCGGATCCTAGCCCACGCCTCCCACCCTCGAATTAGGGCGAGCCTAGTCATAGTTAACCACGGCCGGGGCGCGGGAGCCTCCGTTACCCACCCCCACTCCCAGATTGTCTCCACCCCGTCTCTCCCCCCTCTCCTCCAAGGGGAGGCCGAAAACATAGCCCGGTACGCCAGGAGGAGGGGGGAGTGCCTCCTCTGCCGACTCCTGGAAGAGGAGGAGAGAGAGGGAGTTCGCGTGGTGCTGAAGGAGGAAGGGTTCCTCGTGGTCGCCCCCTTCGCCTCGGGCTATCCCTTCGAGCTCCTCCTTGCCCCCCGCTCCCACCAGCCGCGCTTCGAGGAGATCGAGCCCCGGAGCGCAGAAGAGCTAGGCGCCGCCCTCGCCGACCTCTTCGGCCTCGTGGAGAGGGCCCTCCGAGACCCCCCCTACAACCTTTGGCTCCATACCGCCCCCCACGGAGGTCGGGGACCTTTCCACTGGCACATCCACGTGGTGCCGAGGGTGACCGGGATAGGCTCCTTTGAGCTCGGCGCTGGAATCCCCATCAACATTCTGGACCCCACCGAGGCCGCTTCCTTCCTCAGATCCGCCCACCCCCAAAGCCCTGAAGGGCAGGGCTGTATGATACCCGGGCGGGGTAACTAGAAGGGAGGAAAGGAATGCACCCGGTCCTTCTGGATCTCGGGTTCTACCAGCTGAGGAGCTACGGTGTCATGGTAGCCCTGGGTTTCTTGGCTGCCGCAGCGCTGGCGGGGAGGCTCTTCCCGCGCTTCGGGCTCCCCAGGGAACTGGTGGGGGATCTCGTGGTCGCTGCTGTCATCGGGGGAATTCTCGGGGCGAGGACCGTTTTCGTCCTCGGCCACCTGGACTATTACGCCGCCCGCCCCTTGGAGGTCCTGGCCATCACCACAGGTGGTCTCGTCTGGTACGGAGGGCTCGCAGGGGGGGCTCTGGCCTGTCTCAACGTGGTGCTGCGGAAGAAGCTCCCGGCCGGGGTCGTGGCTGGCGCCCTGGCCCCATCCATCGCGCTGGGACAGGCTATAGGCAGGATAGGCTGCCTCCTCAACGGCGACGACTACGGCCTCCCCACCTCCTCCTGGATAGGGATGGCCTTCCCCAAGGGGACTCCCCCCACGCGGGTGGGGGATCTCCTCCTCAACTACCCCTTCCTCGCACCCAGACTTCAGGGGTTGCCACAGGACGCTGTGGTGCGGGTCATCCCCACGCAGATCTTTGAGGCCCTGGCCACAGGCCTCTCCGCTCTCCTCCTCCTTTGGCTTCTCCGGCGCCTTGCGCCCGCCCGGGTCTTCGGTGCCGCCCTCGTGCTCCTAGGGGCCGAGAGGTTCGTGGTGGAGTTCTGGAGGCTGGATGGCATAAGGAACCTCCTGGGGCCCTTTTCCTCCGCACAGGTGGCCAGCCTGGTTCTGGTGGCCCTCGGAACCGCCCTTCTCGTGAGGGAAGGGAGGAGGGCCGAAGCTCCCGTTAGGCCAGCCTGAAGGTGATGAGCCCGTCCTGCTCCGTCTCGATGGCCCTCCCCTCCTCGATGAGGAGGTCGAGGTGGGCAACAACCTCCGAAACGGCGAGGAAGAGCTCGGCCCCCTTTGCCCCTCGGAACACCTCACGAGCAAGCCGGTAGGCGGTCTTCCCTTCCCTGTCGAGGAAGGAAGCGATTTTTTCCTTCCTCTTCTCGTGGTGGTGGAGGAGTCTTGAGATGAGAGCCCGGGAATCCCTTATTGGCGGACCGTGTCCCGGAAGGACGAGACGTAGGTCCATCTCGAGCAGGCGCTTGAGGGTGGCGATGAACTCCACCAGGCTCCTCCGCCTACCCCCCTTCTCGGCCTCGAGCAGGGGATTGGGCGTGATGGTGGGGAGGAGGGTGTCTCCGGAGAAGAGAATTCCGGAGGAGGGCTCGTAGTAGCAGACGTGACCCCCGGTATGTCCCGGGGTCTCCAGGACTTTAAGGGTCCTGGAGCTGAACTTGATGACGTCCCCCTCCCTTACCGCCTCCACCCTCTCCACCTTGGGGTGGAGAGGCCTCCCCCGGGTCTCTGCCTTACCCATGGATGCCATCTCAAGAAGAACCTCCCCAGGCACCCCCACCCTGAGGAGGAGTCGGCCGAGTTCGAGCCAGGCAACACCTCCCTGGAGGAGGCTCACCTCCTTCCAGCCCACGTACACGCTGGCTCCCGAGGTTTCCTGGACGAGAGCCGCCAGGCCGAAGTGGTCCGGATGGGCGTGGGTTATGAGAACCCTTCCGACCTCCTCGAGGACTCGGGAGGCCTTTCCCAGCCGGAGCCTCAGGGTGCTCTCCGCCTCCACAGTGTTGGCTCCCGCATCCACCAGCGTGAGGGGGTCCCAGTCCAGGAGATAGCAGTTGACAGGACCCACCGCGAAGGGCGTAGGGAGAATGAGCCTCCTGATCTTCAGGCCCTTAGGAATTGACCGCATGGTCGACCAAATGCTACAAGTTCCCGGATCGTCTTGCAGGAGGTGCGTGGAGTGAGTGTTCTCATTCTCTCCTGGGAATACCCGCCCCGGATAGTAGGGGGGCTCGGGCGGCACGTCCACAGGTTGGCAGAGGCCCTTGCCTCACTGGGTACCAGGGTTCACGTAGTGACCAGGGGTCATCCCGAAGCCCCCGCCGACGAGGTGAGGGCGGGGGTCCTGATCCACAGGGTCGATGAGTACCCCCCCCGGATCCCCGTGGAGGACATCCTTCCCTGGGCCCTCCAGTTCAATATCGCCCTCCTCCAGCGATGCGTGGCCCTGATGAGGGAGGAGAGGCCGCTTCTCATCCACGCCCACGACTGGCTCGTCGCCTACGCCAGCGCGGCTCTGAAGGAACTCTACGAGCTGCCGCTGGTGGCAACGATCCATGCCACCGAGTACGGCAGGCACCAGGGGCACCTCCCCGGACCCCTGCAGCAGACCATCCACCAGGCTGAGTGGTGGCTCACCTTCGAGGCGAGAAGGGTCATCACTTGCAGCCAGTACATGAAGGACGAGGTGACCACCATCTTCCAGCTTCCGCCCGAGAAGGTGGATGTGGTCCCGGGCGGCGTGAACCTGGAGTCCTTCGCCCCGCCCCCCGACACCGAAGAGTTCCGTCGACGCCTCGCCCGCCCCGAGGAGAAGATTGTGGTCTTCGCTGGAAGGCTCGAGTACGAGAAGGGAGTCCAGACCGTGCTCGAGGCCTTTCCTCTGGTGCTCGAGCGCTTCCCCGCCCGCTTCTTCGTGGCCGGAGCAGGCAGGCACCTGGCCGAGCTGGAGAGGTTAAGCCAGCGTCTGGGCATCTCCGACCGGGTCTCCTTCCTGGGTTTCCTCCACGACGACGACCTGAGGAGGCTCTACGCCGCCGCCGACGTGGCCGTCGTCCCTTCCCTCTACGAACCCTTCGGCCTGGTGGCTCTCGAGACCATGGCGGCCGGAACCCCGGTGGTGGCCGCGGACACGGGGGGTCTCAGGGAGATCGTAAGACATGGCCTAACGGGGCTCCGCTTCCCCCCCGGCGACCCGGCCAGCCTCGCCCGCGCCATCGTCCGGGTCGTGGAGGACAGGAACCTCGCTTCCAGGCTCACCCTCCTGGCCAGACAGACCCTGGCACGGGACTTCTCCTGGGAGGCCACGGCCAGGAAGGTCCTCTCCGTTTACGAGCGAGCTATCCAAGAGGAGGAGGCCCTGAGGAGCTCTCTCGAGTCGGGGAGGAGGTTCAGGTTGGTCTTCCCGTCCCCAGCTGGCGCTCCTCGGGTGGTGCCAGCGGGATAGGTCCAAGCCTTGGACCCCAAGACCTTAAACCGCGTCTACCACGACCACGAAGCGACCCAGTACGACCGGAGGTTCGGGGTGCGCTTCTCCCATGCCTCTGCAAGGAGGCTCCGGAAAGAGCTGGAGGAGTGCCTGGGCCGACCCGTGCCACCCGGCAGGATCCTGGATCTCGGGTGCGGGACCGGATGGGTCCTGGTGAACCTCGCCCTCACCGGCGTGAGGGCGGTGGGGGTGGACCTCTCCCCCGGCATGCTCCGGGTCTGCGATGAGAACCTGAGGAGCCAGGCCACCGCGGCCGACCTGGTCGTGGGGGACGCGGAGCGCCTTCCCTTCCTTAGCGCCTCCTTCCCTCTCGTGGTCTGCCAGGGGGTCCTGCACCACCTGCCGGACGTCCGTTCCGCCCTGGCCGAGGTGAGAAGGGTGACAGCCGAGGGTGGAGTTGCGGTCTTCCTGTCCGAGCCCACCCCCTGGGGTGAGCTCCTTCCCTCCCTCATCGTGAGAGCCTTTCTACCCCTGGTTCGGCTCCTCAGGGCTGTCCGGACGTCCCTCGGGCGGGAAAGACTCGAGGCCATAGCGGAAAGGGATTTCTGGGAACTCACCGCCATCGCGGCCAACCTCCACACCTTCGCCCCCGGCGAGCTCGCTCGGCTTGCCAGGGAGGCCGGGTTCTCCTGGTCCAGGGAGCTTCCCGGGCAAAGCCTGACCCTTCCCCCCCTGGCGCTGAGATACTGGCTCTCCCAGGAGCTACCAAGCCTTAGCACCTGGAGGCTTCTGGACGCCGTGCTGGCAGCCACCTCGAGGCTGGACTCGGTACTCTCCCGCCGCCTCCCCCCCTTCCTCTGGGCCACCGTCCGGCTGATCGCGGGAGTCTAAGGTCCTGAGGCCACCGGCCGGTTCGGCGCAGCACCGCCGCGCCTCTTCACGACCTTGGCGGGATTCCCTACCGCCACCGAGTAGGGGGGCACGTCTCGGTTCACCACTGTATGGGCCCCAATCACGGATCCGTCCCCCACATCCACCCCCCTCAGAATGGTGCACTTCTCCCCTATCCAGACATCCCGACCAATCCGCACAGGGCTCTTCACTATGCCCTGTTTGCGTATGGGCACGTCGGGGTCGGCATAACGGTGGTCGAAGTCGCAGATGTAGACCCAGTCGGCGATGATGGTCTCGTCCCCTATCTCTAGATCCAGGTAGACGTTGACAGTGTTGTTGGCTCCGAAGACCACCTTGTCCCCGATGCGGAGGTTCCCCTCGTGGCATCGGATGGCGTTCCCCTCCCCTATGTGGACCCAGCGGCCGATCACCATCCTTCCGTATCCCTTCCTGCAGTACACCTCTGCTGTTTTGCCGAGAAAGACAGGCCCCAGGGTAATAATGTGGGGGTTTTTCAGCTTGAACTTGACCAGACGCCACCAGTACTTCCAGTAGGAGGGGGCAAGCAGGCCCCTGGACCAGAGGGAGCGGAGCACATCCAGGGAGCCCCTCCGCCCTTTCACCCTCAGTCCTCCGGCTTCCTTGCAGTAAGGAGCAGGTTGTAGTAACCCCTGCCCCTCAAGATCGGGCACATGAGCTCGTCCACCCGGAACAGGGTGAGGTAGGCCCAGTAAGAGAGGTATGCCAGGGCCGGGGTGGGTCTCATCCCCGAGGTGGCCTGGAAGGAACGGACGGCCCACCCCCAGAAGCTCGAGAGTAGCTCCTCCCGCCCCACCCTCACCCCCTCAAAACCGGCCTCCCGGGCCAGCCTCACGAGATCCCCCGGGCTGAAGGTGTGGAGGTCCACCAGGGGCTCGAGGCGCGCCCGCTCATCCTCCTCCACCGCAGGGCCGTTCCTACCGGTGAGTCTAGAGACCGTGCGACCGAGGGCAGCCCCGACCCTCTTCCCCACCCCGGCCACGATCTGTCCGTCTCGACTGGGTTCTCCGGCCAGAACCAGCACCCCGCCAGGTCTTAGAGCCCTGAAGAACTCCGCGAAGGCGAACTGAGGCGCGGGGAGGTGGTGCAGGACAGCATGGCCCAGGACAGAGTCGAAGGAGGCATCGGCAAAAGGAAGCCTCTCGGCATCAGCCCCCACACACTGCACGGGCGCCCCCAGGGCTAAAGCGTTCCCTCGGTAGACCTCGAGCATTCCGCGGGAGATGTCCGTGGCCACCAACTTCTCGAGCCTTCCCCCTCTCCAAAGATTCAGGCCGAAGAAGCCAGTCCCCCCGCCCACCTCCAGGACCCGCCCCCACCGCCCCTCGGAACCCAGAACCTTCTTCAGGCGCCCCAGAGCGTAGGCGGTGCAGCGGTCGTCAAAAGAGATCGACCACTTCCCGTCGTAACGGGAGGCCTCCCAGTCGTGGAAGAGGATATTGGCCCGTTTCGGGTCGACCTCCACACCTTCCAACGCCGCTCCCCTCACCGCCCCCGGAACTCCGCCTTACCCGGACCCCTCTCCAGGAAGGATCGCATCCCCTCCTTCTGGTCCTCGGTGGCGAAGAGGGCCTGAAAGAGCTCTCTTTCGAGGGCCAGCCCTGTGGCCAGATCCGTCCCGAGGGCAGCGTCCACAGCGATCTTGGCAGCCCGGAGGGCGAGGAGCGGACCCCGCGCGTAGCTCGCGGCGAGCTTCCTGGCCTCGGGATAAACCTGATCCGCGGGGTAGACGGCGTCCACCAGGCCAATCTCCAGGGCCTCCCGGGCCGGCACGAATCGCCCGGAAAAGATGATGTCCTTGGCCCTGGCGGGACCCACCAGCCGCGGCAGACGCTGGGTCCCCCCCGCCCCGGGGATGATTCCCAGCTTGATCTCGGGCTGGCCCAACTGGGCATCCTCCGCCGCCACGCGAAAGTCAGCGCAGAGGGCGAGTTCCAGCCCTCCCCCGAGGGCATAGCCGTTGATGGCCGCCACAACCACCTTGGGCAAGGAGGCAAGAACCTCGAAGGCCCTAACCAGCGGACCCACGTGCATGGCGACACTTGCCGGTGTGGCCTCCACCATTTCCTTTATGTCTGCCCCCGCGGCGAAGACCTTCTCCCCTCCCCACACCACCACCGCCTTCACACCTGGGTCCTCCCACGCCCTCTCCGCGGCTTCCTGAAGCTCCCTCGCCACCTCTGCGTTCAGAGCGTTCACCGGGGGACGGTCCAGCCTTATGGTGGCCACACCCTCCTCGTCCACCTGAAGAGAAACGAATTCCCCCATCTCAACCCCTCTCCTGCCTAAACCACCGGCTCCTCCCGGTACTCTCCGAACACCTCCCGGAGCACCCCAACAATCTCCCCCTCTGTGGCATACGCTCGGGCAGCGTCAAGGAGATAGGGAATGAGGTTCTCCTTCCCCAGGGCCGCTCTACGCAGCTCCTCGAGGGACTCCTTCACCCTCCCGCCATCCCTGGTAGCCCTGAGGTGACGGACCGCTTCCACCTGCGCCTCCTCGACCTCCGGGCCGATCTTGAGGAGCTCGATGGGGGGCTCCTCCTCCTTCCGGAATCGATTCACCCCCACCACCACCTTCTCTCCGCGCTCCTCCTTTAGCTGTTGGCGGTAGGCCGCCTCGGCGATCTCCCGTTGGAAGAAACCGTTCTCAATGCCGGCAAGCACACCCTCGAGGAAGCTGCCAGCCCCCATCTCCCTTATGCGCGCGAAGTAGGCCTCAGCCTCCTCCTCCATTCTGTCCGTGAGGGCCTCCACGAACCAGCTTCCCCCAAGGGGGTCAATCACATTCGCCACCCCGGTCTCGTAAGCGATGATCTGTTGGGTTCTAAGGGCTATCTCGACGGCCCGCTCGGTGGGGAGGGCGTACACCTCGTCCAGGGAATTGGTGTGGAGGGACTGGGTGCCGCCGAGGACCGCCGCGAGGGCCTCCACAGCCGTCCTCACGATGTTGTTCTCGGGCTGCTGGGCGGTGAGAGAGCACCCCGCCGTCTGGGTGTGGAATCGGAGGGTCCAGGAGCGCGGGTTCTCGGCCCCGAAGTGCTCCCTCATCCAGCGCGCCCAGATCCTTCTGGCCGCTCTGAACTTCGCAATCTCCTCGAAGAAGTCGATGTGGGCGTTGAAGAAGAAGGAGAGTTGGGGTGCGAAGGAGTCCACCGGGAGACCGCGGGCGAGACCTAACTCCACGTAGGCGAAACCGTCCGCCAGGGTGAAGGCGAGCTCCTGGACGGCGGTGGAGCCAGCCTCCCTGATGTGGTAACCGGAAACGCTGATCGGGTGATACTTGGGACAGCGGCTGACACAGAACTCCATCATGTCCGCGATGAGCCGGAGATGAGGCCGGGGAGGGAAGATGAACTCTTTCTGTGCGATGTATTCCTTGAGGATGTCGGTCTGGGCAGTGCCGTCCAGGCGGTCGAAGGGAACTCCCTGTTTCTCAGCGACGGCCAAGTAAAAGGCGAAGATCACCGCGGCCGGCCCCGAAATAGTCATAGAGACCGTTATCTCCCCCAGCGGTATCCCTTCGAAGAGCACCTCCATATCCGCGAGGGAGTCCACGGCCACGCCGCACTTTCCCACTTCCCCGAGGGATCGAGGGTCATCAGAATCCCGACCCATGAGGGTGGGCATGTCGAAGGCGACGGAGAGACCAGTCTGCCCCTGCTCCAGAAGGAACTTGTATCTCTGGTTGGTCTCCCTGGCCGTGCCGAACCCGGCGAACTGCCGCATGGTCCAGAGCCGCCCTCGGTACATGGTGGGATAGATGCCGCGGGTGAACGGGTAGACACCGGGGACTCCTACCCGGCCCAACTCGTCATCCCTTACGTCCAGGGGTGTGTAAAAGGGCTTGAGAGGTATCCCCGAGAGGGTCTCCCGGTGCCCCGCCTGGCTCCCCCACCGCTCCTCCCACTCGGCCACCAACCGCTCCCAGCCCTCGCGGGATGACACCGTCACCTCCTGCCGCCTGACTCCGCCCCGAAGGCCGCCCGCGCCAGGGCGCGGGCGGCCGAGGCGAAATCCGTCTCTCCCCTCACCACCCGCTCCGCCAGGCTGTCCAGTTCCCCCCGGAATTCGCCGTCCAGGAAAGCCCGGAGTCTACCGAGGGCAAGCTCGGCTATCTCCCTCGCCACCCTGGACCTCCGCCTCCTCTCCACCTCGCCGCTCTCCTCGAGATATCTGCGGTGCGCGCTCACCGCTTCCCACAGCTCGAGGATGCCCTGGCCGGTCAGGGCAGAGGCCAGGAGCACCGGGGGGCGCCAGCCCCGGGCGGGGCCGAGATCCAGCATCTGCTCGATCTCCCTGGCCACATCCGCCGCGCCGGGCAGGTCCGCCTTGTTCACGCAGAAGACGTCGGCCACCTCAAGGAGGCCCGCCTTGAACATCTGGACGTGGTCCCCCGCCCCGGGTCCGAGCACCACCACGGTGGTCTCGGCCACCTCAGCCACCTCCACCTCGCCCTGCCCCACGCCCACCGTCTCCACCAGAACCACGTCGAACCCGGCGGCCTCCAGAGCCCTCGCGGCCACACTGGCCGCACTGGCAAGCCCGCCCAGATGGCCGCGGCTGGCCATGGACCGGATGAAGACGCCGGGGTCGGTGGCGTGGAGTTGCATCCTCACCCTATCCCCCAGGAGCGCCCCCCCCGAGAGGGGAGAGGTGGGGTCAACGGCGAGCACCGCCACGCTCTTGCCGCCCTCTCTTAGCCTCGATATGAGTGCGGCCGTCAGGCTGCTCTTCCCGGCCCCCGGTGGACCGGTGATGCCCACCCATCCCTTCCTCCCCGACCTCCTGCCGAGCTCGGCCAGGGCCTCTCCCAGCTCCTCGGGGTCCGACTCCTCGATGAAGGTGAGAAGGCGCGCAAGAGCCCTCCTGTCGCCGGCCGAGGCCGCCTCCAGAAGACCGAGAGCGGCCCTCCCGAGTCCCATGGGTCCAGGCTACCCCCGCTCGTCCACGAATTCGGTGGGAACGGAACCCGCCAGGTTAACCAGCTCGTTCGCGGCCTTCACGTACCGGACAATGGTGGGGAGATGGCCCTTGAGACGCATCTTCCCCGTCATCATCGCCTTTATGGGGTCGAGTTCCTTCTTGATCACCTGCTTCCACCTGGAGTAAGGAGCCCTTATCACGAAGGCTGCTTTCTCTCCCTCCTCGGCGGGGACGATCCTGGCCTGCCGGCACTCCCCGTGCCAGAGGTCGAGCCAGGCGAAGATGTCCTGCGGGACTCCCTTATCGGGCTCGGCCTCGAAGACGAAGGTGATGTCGCCCTCCCACCCCTTCGCCGCCTCCCGATATGCCTCACTCGAGTTGATCCGGGAAACGTACTCCTGGAGCCAGTCTTCGCTAGGGAAAAGGGGCATGAACCCTCCTTCCTCCGGGCCCCGACCGCCGGGGCCTCCTCCCCTCCTCGTCGCCCGGCAAGACCGGGCGCCCTACGGATTCTACTGCCCCGGAACGGGGCCCGCCCCGACCAACGGGTCAGCCGGAGACCTCCTCCCTCCGCACCACGGCCCCGAGTCCCTCCAGCTTTGCCTCGAGGTCCTCGTAGCCCCGATCAACGTGCTCCATCCCGGATATGAGTGTCTCCCCCTCAGCCGCGAGGGCTGCCACCACGAGGGCTGCTCCTGCCCGAATGTCCGGGGCGCGCACGGGAGCACCGGTTAGGACCTCTACCCCCGTGACCAGAGCGTGGTGCCCCTCGGTCCGGACAGAGGCCCCCATCCTGGCCAGCTCCTCAACAAAGGCAAAACGATTCTCGAACACGTTCTCCGTGACGATGCTCATCCCCCTCGCCCGCGCCAGGTAGGCCACGAAGGGCGGCATCAGGTCCGTGGGGAACCCCGGGTACGGAAGGGTGGCGATGTCCGTGGGGAGGGGCCTGTCTGGCCCTCTCACCCTCACCCCGCCGGGCAGCACCTCCACCTCCGCTCCGCTCTCCTCCAGCTTGGCCAGGAAGATGCCAAGGTGCCCCGGGACACACCTGTCCAGAAGCACCTCTCCCCCGGTGGCCGCAGCGGCCAGGGCGTAGGTACCCGCCTCTATCCTGTCCGGGATGACGGCGTGTTCTCCAGGGAGGAGCCGCTCCACCCCCTCGACCCTGATGAACCCCGTGCCCGCCCCCTCCACCCTCGCCCCCATTCTCGCGAGGTAGGAGGCGAGGTCCACCACCTCTGGCTCCCTGGCCGCGTTCTCTATCACCGTTTCCCCTTCGGCCAGCACCGAGGCCATGAGGAGGTTTTCCGTTGCCCCCACGCTGGGGTAGTCGAGAACTATATGGGCGCCCCTCAGCCTCACCGCCCTCGCCTCGATGTATCCGCGGGCCACCCTAACCTCGGCTCCGAGAGCAGCCAACCCCTTGAAGTGCAGGTCGAGCCGGCGCGGCCCGAGATTGCACCCCCCTGGCATGGCCACCCGCGCCCTTCCGAACCTGGCGAGGAGTGGCCCGAGAACCAGGATGGAGGCCCTCATCCTCTGGACCAACTCGTAGGGGGCCTCGATCCGGCTGACGCCGGCCGTGTCCACCACGAGAGGTTCCCCCCACTCCACCCGGGCTCCCAGCTCTTCAAGGACCATAACCATGGTCTCGACATCGAGGATCCGGGGTATCCGATGGAACCTGTGGGCGCCTGGGGCGAGGAGGGAGGCGGCCAGGACCTTGAGGGCGCTGTTCTTCGCGCCCGAAACCGCCACCCTGCCCGAAAGCCTCTTCCCGCCTTCCACCCTAAGGACCGTCACGCCGGCCATTCTAGCGATCCGGGCAGGAGAGGCCCGGGCAAGGCGTGTATATATCTGGTGATGAACCCGGAACGCACCTTCAAGACTCTGGCCGTGACGAGCCTCGTCCTCAGCCTGGTGTTTGCCTTCGCCCTGGTCTGGGACCTCTCGGGCGGAGGGAGGGGAGGAGGCGCCAGCTCGCAGGTAGCCACCGGCATGGCGGGGGAGGAAGGGACGGCGGGGGCCGAGCAAGGGGCCGGGACGGGAGCGGGGGCTTCCGGGCAGGGGTCTGCCGAGGGGCCCGGGCGGCTTCCCACCCTGGGACCGGTGAAGAGGGGGCAGGCCGAGGAGAAGACGGGCATCACGGGTGGGAGCATCAAGCTGGGGGCCATCTTCAGCGAGACCGGCGCCTTTGACGCTAGGCCTGCTGAGTACTCCGTCCGAGCCTACTTCCAAGCCGTGAACGAGCAGGGCGGCATATACGGCAAGAAACTGGAACTCGCCGTCTGCGACGATGGTGGCGACGCTACCCGCGGAGATCAGTGCGCGCGGCAGCTGGTAGAAAGGGAGAAGGTCTTCGCCATCGTAGGGTGGCTCGCCCCCTTCAGCGAGCCGAGGGCGGCCAGGTACTTCCACCAGCAGGGGGTGCCGGTCATAGGCGGGCTCGGGGTTCCCGAGGAGTTCGAGTCGCCCCTCTCCTTCCCCACCATGGCCAACCTCGCCCAGGCAGGCCTCGGGGTCGCCATCTACCTCTGCGAGATGAGCGCGAAGGAGGGGTGGAAGAAATCCGCGGGGGTGGTGGCGGACCTGCCCTTCATGCTCCAGGCTGTGGATGGCGCCATCCGGGGTCTCAAGCAGCAGTGCAACGCCACGCCTGCCCGGGTGGACAAGGTCTCCACCGCCAACCCCAGCTACGACTCCCTGGTGATCCAGTGGAAGTTCGATGGCATAGACAGCATTGTCGCGGCCATGGACCCCATGAGCTACGTCCGGATGTTCCAGGCCATGCAACGCCAGGGCTACCACCCTCACGTGGTGGTCATCGGTGGGGCCTCGGAAGAGCACAACAGACAAGTGGCGGAGGCCTTGAAGGGAGCGGTCACCGTGGAGAGCGAGCTCGTGCCCCGAGCCCACCCCGGCCACCCGGGGGGCGAGAGGTACGTGAAGACCCTCCACCGTTACTACCCGGGAGTCACAGTCGCCTCGGACGCGGAGATCTCGTGGACCGCGGCCCAGGTCTTCGTGGAGGGGCTGAAGCGAGCAGGACCGGACCTCACCCGGGAGAAGCTGGTTGCCGCCCTGAACACGCTTCGGGAGTTCAAGACAGACCTGACGGCGCCCCTCACCTATACGCCCGAGAATCATGACGCTGTAACCTGCGTAGAGCTCCTCCAGTGGGACGGGGCGAGGTGGCGCTTCTACCCCGGGTACGAGGCGTGGCAGTGCTGGAGCTATCTGCCCGGCTACTCCGGAGCGAGGCGGGCTCCGAGCCGTCCCTTCTCCTGAACCCTTGAGCCCCCAAGGGCCGCCAGCCCTTGAGACAGCGGGGGGGAGATCACCCCGACCTCGGTGATGAGGGCGGAGACAAGCTCCGCCGGAGTGATATCAAAGGCCGGGTTCCATGCCCTGGCGCCTTCCGGCGCCGCCCGCGCGCCGGCAAAACCTAGCACCTCCTCCTCCCCTCTCTCCTCGATGGGTATCGCCTCCCCGGCGGGGCTCGCGAGGTCCAGAGTGGAGGTGGGAGCCACCACGTAGAAGGGCACCCCGTGCCGCCTGGCGACCACCGCCAGGGGGTAGGTCCCCACCTTGTTGGCCACATCTCCGGAAGCCGAGATCCGGTCGGCCCCGACTACCACGGAGGAAACCATCCCGCGGCAGAGAGCAAGGCCGGCCGCCCCATCCGCCAGGACCCTGTAGGGAACGCCCCTCATGCCGAGCTCCCAGGCAGTGAGCCTTGACCCCTGGAGGAGGGGCCGGGTCTCGAGAACCAGCACCTCGGTGACCTTTCCCATCCTCCAGGCTTCAAGGATCACACCCAGAGCCGTCCCCTCCCCTCCAGCCGCCAGCGAACCTGTGTTGCAGATGGTGAGGACAGGCCCGGAGGGGAGGATGTTAGCCCCGTGCCTCGCCATCCTCCGCGAAGCCTCCTCCTCCTCCTGCTCGATGCGCCTGGCGCAAGCGAGGACTCGACCGACCACGCCATCCTCCCCAGCCCTACGGGCCTCCTCCAGCACCCTCTCCACCGCCCGCGCCAAGTTCACCGCGGTCGGTCGCGAGCTCGCCAGGACCCTGCCGGCCTCCTCCAGCTCTGCCAGAAGCTCGTCCCTATCCCTACCAGCAGCCGCAAGAGCCGCCAGGGCCATCCCGTAAGCGGCAGCAACCCCTATAAGGGGCGCCCCCCGAACGGCCATGCTCCTTATGGCCTCCGCCACCTCCGCTGCCGACCCCAGCTTGAGGTACCTGACCTGGTGAGGAAGGAAGCGCTGATCCAGGAGGTACAAGGCGTCCCCTTCGAAGCGAAGAGGACCCTCGCGGAGACCGCCTCGGCTCACTCCCTACGGGGGCTCCCGGTTGAGTCCCCCGCCTCCTCCGCAAGATAGGAGGCGATCTCCTCGCTAGTGAGCCGCCTGAAGGTGCGCCTGCCGAGGTTTCTGTCCAAGCACGCCACCTCCAGCTGGCCCGCGTCGATGGGCTTCCCGCCCACTTCCCTTAGAGCGCGCACGCCGAGGCGGACTGCCTCGTTAAGGCTCTGATCGGGCCGATAGTGCTCCTTGAGCCAGCGATAGATCTCCTCGGCCTGCCCCCCCATGGCGGCAAACCCCTGCTCGTCGGTGATACTTCCGTCGAACATAATGTGGAAGAGGGAAGCCTGCCCGGGCTCCTGACCAACCTCGGCCACGAGGAGCTCGACCTCGTAGGGCTTCATCTCCTGGGTGAAGACAGTGCCGAGAGTCTGAGAATAGGCATTGGCCAGGGAACGGGCGGTAACATCCTCCCGGCCGTAAGAGTACCCGCGGAGGTCCGCGTATCTCACCCCGGCCACCCTGAGAACCTCGAACTCGTTGTACTTGCCCACAGCAGCGAAGGCGATCCGGTCGTAGATCTCGGAGATCTTGTGGAGGCTGGCCGACGGGTTCTCCGCCACCAGGACTACCCCATCCCGGTAGACCAGAGCGAGGATGGCCTTGCCGCGGGCGATCCCCTTCCGGGCGTAATCGGCCCGGTCCTTCATGAACTGTTCCGGCGCCACGTAGAAGGGGAAGGGCATCAGCCCTCACCACCCTTCCCTTTAGCCGCAAGGATCTCCCTGACCAAAGCCGCCACCTCCTGGTCTGGGACCCTCCTGTACCCGCGCGCATCGACGGTGGCCACCACCGGGTAGATCCCCCTCACCAGGTCGGGCCCGCCAGTCCCGAGGTCCACCTCGGCCGCATCCAGGAGGGCCTCCAGGGCCACCCTTATCGCCTCCTCCCGGCCGAGGCCAGGCCTCCAGAGCCTCCTCAGCACCGCCCGCGCATCCCTCCCCCCCGACCCGTCCGCGTGAAACTCTGCCTCCTCGTACCTACCCCCCGTGACGTCGTACCGGAAGATCCTCCCCTCTCCCCTCCGCAGGTCGTAACCGGCGAAGAGGGGGAGGACGACAAGCCCCTGCAGGGCCGCGGCAAAGTTCGCCCTTATGATCTGACCCAGTCGGTTGCTCTTCCCCTCCAGGGAGAGGCTGGTGTTCTCGAGCTTCTCGTAGTGCTCGAGCTCGGTCTGGAACAGGCGCACCACCTCTAGGCTGGGCCCGGCAGCGCCCGCTATGGCGATGGCCGAGTGGGAATCGGCCGGGAACACCTTCTCAATGTCCCGGCTGGAGACGGTGAACCCCTCCACGGCCCGTCTGTCGCCCGCCACCACAACGCCCTCGCGGTACTTGAGGGCGAGAATCGTTGTGGCCGTGGGAACCTCCACCTGGCCTGCCGGTGGAACGGGCACCAAGGGCCTCCCCAGGCTTGCCTGGACCAGCTCGAGGAACCCGCTGCCCGCAGGAAGCTCCGCCAGCCAGCGAAGCAACCCTTACTCCCCGCCCTTCTGAACGTAGCTTCGGACGAACTCCTCGGCGTTCTCCTCAAGGACCTCGTCGATCTCGTCGAGGAGTTCGTCTATGTCCTTCTTCAGCCTCTCCACCCTCTCCGAGGTGCCCACCTTCTCCTCGGTGGCAGGCGCCTCGGTCTGTCTGGAGGGTGCCTCCCTCCTCCTTTCTCCTGCCGTCCTGGCCACCCCTACCTCCTTCCTCTCCCCCCGGCCAGATAAAACATAGCAGAAGCCCTCCCTGTCCAACGAAGCGGGCCCGCCCTTCAGGACCCGAGGAGGGTGAGAAGTTCCGCGGCGTCTCTCGCTTTCTCCAGGAGTGGACCCACCAGTGCCTTGTTCCCCCGAAGGGGCTCCGGCATGGGCACCCTCTTCAGGGCCTCCTCCCCCACATCGAAGGTTACCGAGTCCCACGATGCCGAGGAGACAGCTGTGGGAAAGCGCTCGAGGCAGGCACCCCTGAAGTACGCCCTCGTCTCGGCGGGGGGCTCCCGGGTGGCCCTGACAACCTCCTCCTCCGTGACCAGCCTCCTCATCCTGCCAGCCGCGAGGAGCCTGTAGTAAAGGCCTTTCTCCCTCCTAACGTCGTGATACTGGAGGTCGATGAGGGCGAGCCGCGCATCCCCCCAGGCAATCCCTCTCCGCTCCCGATACTCCTGGAGAAGGCGGAGCTTGGCCACCCAGTCGAGGGTGTCTGAGAGTTCCCAGGGGTCCCGTTCCAAACCCACCAGCGTCCTCTCCCAGAGGGAGAGAACCTCCTTGCCCCAGGGAGGCTCCCCCCTTGCCTCGACATACTCGGCGGACGCCTCCAGGTAGCTCCACTGGAAGTCCAGGGCCCTCATCTTCCTTCCGTCCTTCAAGGAGTAGGTCTCCTTCAGGGAGAGGTCCCGGGAGACCCGGTGCAGGGCCTCGACCGGCGACTCCAGCGAGAGATCCTGCCCGAGAAGGTCCTCCTCGATGAGGAGGAGCACCAAAGCGGTGGATCCCACCTTTAGATAGGTGGCCAGCTCGCTCATGTTGGCATCGCCCACGATGACATGGAGGCGGCGGTACTTGTCCGGGTCGGCGTGGGGCTCGTCCCGAGTGTTGATGATCGGCCTCTTCAGGGTGGTCTCGAGCCCGACCTCGGCCTCGAAGAACTCAGCCCTCTGGGATATCTGGAAGGGTGGGTCGCCAGCCCCCCCAAGCCTGCCGGAGCCCGTAAAGACCTGCCTGGTTACAAGGAAGGGCATGAGATCCCTCACAATGCGGGGGAAGGGGGTCGCCCTGTCCACCAGGTAGTTTTCGTGACATCCGTAAGAGGCACCTTTCCCGTCGGTGTTGTTCTTGTAGACCACGACCCTCCCGACCCCCTCGTGGATCATGGGGACCAGGGCGGCCGAGGCCTCAAGAATCCTCTCCCCGGCCTTGTCATGCACGACCAGGGTCCTGGGATCGGCGCACTCCGGCGTGGAGTACTCGGGGTGAGCGTGGTCCACGTAGTACCTGGCCCCGTTGGTTAGGATCACGCTGGCCAGCCCGGTCTCCTCCTCCGCTCCCTCCTCCCTCGGCCTTTCAAAGCCCCGCGCGTCCCTGGTCGGGTGCTCTCCCTCGAAGTCCCAGCGGGCCCTCTGACCCGGTCCCACGAAGGAAGTGACCAGGAGGGCACTGAGCAGGGAGGGGTTCAGGTCCGGCCTTCCGGGGCTAGATATCCCGTACTCGGTCTCGAGCCCGACTACCTTGGGGACGGCCACACCAGCCCCGGGTTCTCTCAGAGGTACTGGCCGGTGGGGACCCGCTCCACGGCCCGGCTCGCCTCCCTCGAGGCCCCCATGAGGGTGCGGACGTAGACTATGCGCTCGCCCTTCTTCCCAGAGACCCGGGCCCAGTCGTCAGGGTTGGTGGTGTTCGGAAGATCTTCGTTCTCCCTGAACTCTTCCTTGTAGGCTTCCACCAGGTCCTGGAGCTTTATCCCCTTCTCTCCAGTGGCCAGGAACCTCTTGATCGCCTTCTTCTTCGCCCTGGAAACGATGGACTCGATCATGGCACCCGAGTTGAAGTCCCTGAAGTACAGAACCTCCTTATCTCCACTGGCGTAGGTGACCTCAAGGAACCGGTTCTCCTCGCTGGCCTCGTACATTCTCTCCACAATCTCATCGATCATGGCCCCCACAGCCTTGACAGGGTCCCCACCGTGCTTCTCGAGCTCCTCCGGGTGGATGGGGAGATCGGGCTTGAGGTACTTGGAGAAGATGTCCTTGGCCGCCTCCTTGTCGGGACGGTCTATCTTGATCTTCACGTCGAGCCTTCCGGGCCTGAGAATGGCGGGGTCGATCAGGTCCTCGCGGTTGCTGGCCCCGATGACCACCACGTTCCTGAGGCTCTCCACCCCGTCTATCTCGGCGAGGAGCTGGGGAACTATGGTGGTTTCCACGTCCGAGGAAATCCCCGTCCCCCTAGTCCTGAAGATGGAGTCCATCTCGTCGAAGAAGACTATGACCGGGAATCCCTCCCTGCTCTTCTCCTTCGCCCGCTGGAAGATGAGGCGGATGTGCCTCTCCGTCTCCCCCACGTACTTGTTCAGGAGCTCAGGCCCCTTTACGTTCAGGAAGTAGCTCCTCGCCTCCGAGTTCCCAGTGGCCTCCGCCACCCTTCTGGCCAGCGAGTTGGCCACAGCCTTGGCTATTAGGGTCTTCCCGCACCCCGGCGGGCCGTACAGGAGGACCCCCTTGGGTGGCTTCAGGCGGTGCTCTTCGAACAGATTTGCGTGCAGATAGGGAAGCTCCACTGCGTCCCTTATCGCCTCTATCTGTTCCGCAAGCCCCCCGATGTCGTCGTAAGTGACGTCCGGTATCTCCTCCAGGACCAGTTCGTCCACCTCAGGCTTGGGGAGTCTCTCCAGCACATACCCGCTCTTGGGGTCGTAGAGGAGGGAGTCTCCGGCCCTGAGGGGGACCCCCCGCAGGGGCTGGGCCAGCCTGGCCACCCTTTCCTCGTCCACCCCGGTGACCACAATCGCCCTGTCCGGAGAGAGGAGGTCCTTGAGGGTGACCACCTCTCCCTGGTTCTCGAAGCCCTTCACCCCCACCACCACCATCGCCTCGTTAAGGATGACCTCCTGGCCGTAGGCGAGGGAGGAGGGGTCGATGGCGGGATGCAGGGCCACCCTCATCTTCCTCCCGGCAGTCAGCACGTTCACCGTGCCGTCCTCGTTGGCATCGAGGAAGACACCGTAGCCCGAGGGGGGTGCCGTGAGCTTTTCCACCTCTTCTTTGAGGGCAGTGAGCTGCTCCCTCGCCTCCCTCAGGGTTGCCGCGAGCTTCTCATTCTGCTCCAAGGTTCTGGCGAGCTGCTCCCTGGTCTCGGCCAGCTTCTGCTGGAGCATCTGGATCTGGCGGGGCTGCTCCTGCAGCCTCCTCCTCAGGTGGGCCACCTCCTCCTCAAGGAAGCGAACCTGACCCTGGAGCTCCGCCACTTCCTTTTCGTACCGGAGTATCCTGTCCGGGTCCTCAGGCGTCCTGCCCATCGGACCCACCTCCTCGAGCCTCGCCGCCGGCTCCCTGCTGGCGCGAAACCTATACTACAACGGTCCCTGCACCACCCTACTAAGATCGCCCCCGGAGGCCCCAGGTTAAGGGCCGCCATCCGGGGGATTCCTGGCCTGGCTCAGCCTCCTGGCGGCGGTGAGGAAAGCGGTGTGCCCCACCATGGTCTGCCGCGGGCGCACGCTCTGCCCCTCCACCTGCCAATGCCTCTCCAGAACCTCCCGGGTCTCCACCAGAGCGAACTCCCCCGAGGACCGGAGAGCCTCCACCACAGTCCTGACCTGCACGACGGTAGGGAGATAGCAGACAAAGCGCCCTCCGGGGCGGAGGGCCCGCGCCGCCACCCCCACCGCCCTCCAGGGCTCGGGGAGATCCAAGAGGAACGCATCCAGCCCCTCCTCCGGAACGCCCTGAAAGACATCGGCCACCCTTAGCTCCCAGTTCCCCGGGATCCCGCCCATGAAGGCCCGCACGTTCTCGAGGGCCCGGGAGGCAAAGTCCTCCCTGACCTCGTAGGAGATGACCCTCCCATCGGGGCCCACAGCCCTCAGGAGGTAGAGGGTGAGGGCCCCAGAACCTGCACCGGCTTCGACCACCCTCGCCCCCGGGCCCAGATCCGCCATAAGGAGAAGAGCCCCCATGTCCTTGGGATAGAGGATTTGGGCCCCCCTCGGCATCTTGAGGACATAATCCTCGAGCCCCGGACGGAAGGCGAGGAGGGGCACCCCACTGGAGGTTTCCACCCGCGATCCCTCCTCGGCTCCGATGAGCTTGTCGTGGGGGAGAGCCCCGAGGTGGGAGTGGAACCACCCTCCGGGCTTCAGCGTCACCAGGTACTTTCTCCCGGCCGGGTCGGCCAGGAGCACCTTCTCCCCCTCCCCGAGGGGCAGAGCGCCTCGGCTCAAGCTCCCGCCCTCGCCCTTTCCCGCCTGGCCAGGATGCCGGACCGGGCCCGGCAGAAGGCGCAGACCTCCCCCGTGGTGGGCTCACCACACCTGGAACACGGCGCCAGGTAGACGGGGGTCGCCCGGAAAGCGGGTTTTCCCCTCTCGAGGAAGGCCGCGAGGAAGGACTGTTTAGTCCCGGGTGAGAAATCCTCGAGCAGGGCTAGAGCTTCCTTCGCCTTTAGCTGGGTGTTCCCGCTTACCAGGGGACACTCCTCCACCACGTACTCGATCCCCCGGAGGAAGGCGTAGGCTGCGGTCTCCATCTCCGAGAGGCGCCAGAGGGGCTTCACCCGTTTCACGAATCCGGGACCGGCCTCGAGGACCGGTCCCTGGCGGGCTAGATACTCCCCCTCCCAGCGGAGAACGTTTCCCAGGAGGGTAGCGGCCTCGTCGTCCATGTTGTGGCCGGTGGCCAGCACGGTGAAGCCTTTCTCCCTGGCCACCCGATTCAGCGCATACCTTTTCGTGAGACCGCAGACGGAGCAGGCCGGCCGGGGCCCTCTCGCCGCCTCGGGAATCCCAAACCCGAACTCACCCTCGATATCCACGACCTCAAGGGGGAGACCCCGGGCCATGGCGAACTCCTCCACCACCTTCCGGGACCTCCTCGAATACTCGCCTATGCCCAGATCCAGGTGGACCCCGACGCTAGCCTGTCCCAACTCAGCGAGGACGTCCCAGAGAGCGAGGGAGTCCTTTCCGCCGGAGACAGCCACGGCCACCCTGTCCTTCGGCCCGAACATCCTGTGTTCCCGCACAGCTCTCTCCACCTGGACCCGGAAGTAGGTGAGGAAGCACTCCTTGCAGAAGGCCGCGTTATGCCTTCTCACAGCCACCACGGCCTTCCCCCCGCACCTTCTGCACCTCACCGCCGCCCTCCCGAGACCACGGGCCTTATCTCCACCTCATCGGCCTCGTCCAGGGCCTCCTCTGGGGTGAGAAGCTCTCCCCCCCTTATCACCAGGACCGTCTCCGGGATGATCCCGAGGTGGGCAAGGAGGGCCCTGACATCCCTCACCCCCGCCACCTCGATCACCCGCTCGGGGTTTCGAAGCCTCACCCTCATCCGGCCTCACCCCCTGCCGAAGGCCCTGGCGAGTCGTGCCCGAAGGGCTCGATGTGCACCACCACGTCCACGGCCTCCCCGAGGGTCCCCTTCAGCCTCCTCTCCACCTCCTCGGAGACGAGGTGGGCATCCTCGAGGCTTAGACCCGGCCTCACCTCCACACACACGTCAAGAAAGAGCTTACCCCCGGAGGTTCTACCCCTTAGGTCGTGGAAACGGACCACATCGGGGACGGAGGATATCGCCTGCGCGGCCACACCCATCACCTCGGCAGGCGGGGCTCTGTCCGTGAGCTCCCCCAGGTGCCTCCATCCCCTCTTTCCGGCGGCCAGCACCATCCCCATGGTCACCATCATGGCCCCCCCGGGGTCCGCCCACCATACCCCACGGCTGGCGAGGACCAACCCGAGGGCGGCAGCCAGCTTGGCCCAGAGGTCTCCCAGGAAATGCAGGGCGTCGGCCTCGAGAGCCGCGCTTCCCCCAACCTCCCGGGCCGCGTGTCTCAGAAACACGCCCATGGCCAGCGCGACCAAGACTCCCACGAGAACCGCGGCCGGGGCGAGGGGCGAGATGGCCGCACCCACCCCTCTCCTGAGGCGGAGGACCGCCTCGACCCCGATCCCAAGAGCGGTGAGGGCGATCAGGGCCACCTGAAGCAGGGCGGCCGCCGTCTCGAACCGGCCGTGCCCGTAGGAGTGGGTCTCGTCAGCAGGCCTCCCCCCGAGGACCACGCCCACCAGCGCAAGGAGGGAAGAGAAGAGATCGAGGAGGGAATCGGCGGCGTCCGCCAGGACCGCAACGCTCCCGGTGAGAGCGGCCGCCGCGCCCTTGCCCACTACCAGACCCAGGTTCACCGCAAGGGATACCAGCGCGTACCTAGCCTTCCTGCCTCCGGGGAGCCTCATTTCCTCTCCCGGCAACTCCGACAGCGGCCGAAAACAGTGAGGCTGGTCTCCTCCACTTCAAATCCGTGGGCCCCGGCGAGTTCCAGGGCGGATGGGATCTCCACGGCAGCCAGGTGGATGACGGCCCCGCAGCCCCTGCAGACCAAGTGATGGTGCTCGGGGCCGACCTCGTAGTGCCGGTGACGGTGGCCTAGCCCCGTCTCCCTCACCAGCCCTTCCCTCCTCAGCACCTCAAGGTTCCTGTAGACCGTGGATAGGTTGACGCCCGGAAACCGGTCCGCCAGAGCCTCCAGGATCTCCTCCGCTGAGAGGTGCCCGCCGCTGGTGCGGAGGATCTCCCAGATGGCCCTCCGCTGCCGGGTCATCCTGTAGCCCTTGCCCTTAAGGACACTCTCCGCGTGCCCGCTCACACGGGGCATTGTAGGAGCCCCATCCGGACCGGGGAGCCGCGCCCGAGAAGAGGAGGGGCCCTCGCGGGCCCCTCCTCGGGAGCGCGCTGGCTAGAGCTCCGGGTGAGCGTGAAGGGCCTTGAGCCTCCTCCACCTCCGCTCGATCTCGGCCTCGAGGGCCTCGAGCTCGGCCTTGTACTCGGGCTTCAGCAGGTGGCGGCTCTTTCCCATGAGCTTCAGCCACTCCGCCACGGGGATCCTCTTCCCCTTTTCCTCGGGGTCGTACGTGATCCTCGTCTTCCCCCGCTCGATCTCGTAGAGCGGGAAGAAGCAGCAGTCCACCGCCGCCTGCACTATCTCCCTTCCCAGCCTCTCCTCGCTCTTCCAGTTGAGCGGACAGGCTATGAGCATCTTCCCGTAGACGAGTCCCTCGTGCTTGGCGTACCACTGGGCCTTGGCAGCCTTCTTTACCACGTCGGCGTCGAGGGTCTCCACGGCCGTGAACACGTAGGGAATGTGGGTAGAAGCCATGATGAGGGGGGTGTCCTTGTGGTGGAAGGACTTGCCGTGCTCGAAGGGGCCCACATTGGAGGTATTGGTCTTGTGCCCGAAGGGAGTGGAGTAAGAGAGCTGGTGTCCGGTGTTCATGTAACCCTGGTTGTCGTACTCGAGGATGATGAGCCGGTGATTCCGGATGGCCGCTCCCAGGGCGCTCCCCATCCCGATGTCCATGCCGCCGTCGCCGGTGACCATGATGAAGGTAATGTCCTCGTCCTCCGGGAGTTCCCCCCTTCTTTTCTTTTCGAGATACACTTCGACCAGCCCGGCCAGGGTGGCGGCGCCGTTCTGGAAAAGATTGTGGATGTAGGTCACCCGGTGGGAGCTGAAGGGGAAACCGGAGGTAACTATCTCCGCGCAGCCCGTCTGGTACAGGACGACCACGTCCCCCTCGATGCCCTTGAGGAACTGGTCAACGGCCGGGAAAATGCCGCAGCCCGGACACGCCCCGTGCCCCGGGGCAAGCCTCTTCGGGACCTCCGTGAGCAGCCTGATGGGAGGGGTCTTCACCTCTAGGCCCCCCTCCTTCGGCTCCACCCTGATCCTCCCGGAGACGGCCTCCGTGGGAATGGGGGGCAGCCCCGGCTTCAGGGCTCTGGCAGGGTCGCCCGGGCTGTGCCCGAAGTAATCAAAGGCCGGCACCTCCCTCCCCTCGAGAGCGTCAAGGGCCTGCCGGAAAAGGGCAAGAGCGTCGTCGGTGTAGAACTCCTTCCCCCCAAGCCCGTACACCCTCGAAAGGACCAGGGGCCTCTCAGGAAGGTCGTAAAGGGCCGAGCGGACCTCGTGAGTGAGGTTCCCCCCTCGGGACCCGTAGGAATCCGCCCTCTCGGCCACGAGGACCACCTTCACCCTGGCCAGGGCGGAGCGAATCTCATCTCCCGGGAAAGGCCGGAGAAGGTTGGGGGAGATGACTCCCACCCGCAGCCCTTTAGCCCGGAGCTCGTCGCAGGCATCCTTGGCCGTCTCTGCGGCCGTGTTCAGCGCGAAGAGCGCCACCTCCGCGTCATCCATCCGGTATAGGTCCACGGGAGGGTAGTACCGACCGGAGATCCGCGCGTACTCCTCCGCCACCCTGGGGTAGACCTGGCGGGCAGCCTCCATGGCCAGGTGTAGCTGGTAGCGGTTGTTGATGAGATCCAAGTCGTTCATGTAGGCCCCTATGGTGATGGGGTTCCTCGGGTCCAGGGCCGTGTAAAGGGGCCTCAGGGGTCCGATAAAGTCCCTCACCACCTGAGGGTCCTTGAAGTACTGGACCCGCCTCTTCTGGTGGGAGGTGAAGAAGCCATCGAAGGCGACTATCGCCGGCAGCCTCACGTCAGGGTGCTCAGCCAGCCTCACGGCGATGATGTTCATGTCGTAGACGGCCTGGGGGCTCCGGGCGAGGAGGACAAGCCACCCCGTGTTCAGGGTGAAGTAAAGGTCCGAATGGTCACACCTGATGTCCAGGGGCCCCGAGACGGAACGGGTGGCAAGGTCCATGAGCATGGGGAACCTCGTCCCCGACTGAACAGGTAGCTGTTCAAGCATGTACATGAGTCCCTGGGCGCTGGTGGCGTTAAAGACTCTTGCCCCGCCCAGGCTCGCCCCGTAACAGATGCCCGCCGCCGAGTGCTCGCCCTCGGCCGGGACCATGGTGATGCGGTTCCTTCCCTCGGCTCGGTCCGCGTCCACATACTCCGAGATCTCGGTGGAAGGGGTGACCGGGTAGTAGCCCATGAGGTGAAAGTCCATCTGCCCCACGGCTAGGGCTGCCATCTCATTGCCGTTCTTGAAGTCCCAGACCTGGACAGGGGCTTCCAGCTTTTGAATCTCCCTCGCCTCGACGGCGCTCATTTGCACCTCCTCACGCGCTCGGGCCTCGCCCTTTCGCCTAGCCGGAACCTAACCTACGGCCACGGGTTCCCAGCGGTGGGGTACCCTGTGGGCCTCGGCCCACCCCTCCTCCTCCCTCCTCTTCGCGAGGGCGTCCGTGGGGCAGGCCTCGATGCACTTGAGACAACCCTTGCAGTACTTGTAGTCGATGCCGAGGAGAACCATCTGAGTCCGCCCCTTGGCGTCGGTCTGCTTCTCCCAGACGAAGCAGAAGTCTGGGCAGACCATGTCGCACTTGGCGCAGTCTATGCACTCCTCCCTCACGAATTCCGGTAGCCACCCCTCCCTCGAGGCGGAGAGGTCCCTTGCCACGGTGGTGGCAGCCGGCACCACACCCCCGGTCCACTGGGTGAGGTATCCGAAGGGAGACTCAGGCCTCACGTACTTGCCGGAGGGTTCCGGCCCCTCCAGCACGCGCTCGAGCTCCAGCTCCTCGTAGCCGCGCTGGAAGGTTCTGACGTTCGCCTCCACCAGAGCCGGGTACTTCCCACCGAAGAAGACCCTGATCCTCTCCTTCACGGCCTCGGGGTCGATGAAGGAGCAGACGCGGGTGAGGGCGCCGAGCATCGCCGTGTTCACCCTCGTGTTCTCCTCCACCGCTATCCCGAGGGCGTCAACGGTGCCAACATAGGCGCCCCGAGGAATCCCCAACCTCTCGGCCTCCTCCAGTGGTGCCCTCGTGGTGTTTACCACCACCGTACCCCCGGGAAGGAGGCCCGATAGAACAGGGAGGGTCCTCACCAGAGCCTCGTGGAAGATGGCTACCACGTTGGGGCGGTCCACCGGGCTCGAGGTCCTCACCTCCACCTCGGGATAGGTGAAGCGTACAAAGCTCCTCACGGGCGTCCCCTTCTTCTCCGAACCGTAGCTCGAGAAGTGGGCGCCGTTCAGTCCCATCCCGAGCACACCCGCTTCAGCCAAGAGCATCCCCGCCAGGTGGGCTCCGAGCCCCCCGATGGATTCCAGCCGCACCTCGAAGAACTTCTGCCCCTCCTGGAAGGGAAGTTTCACCGTCCCCATCTCACCTCCTAAACAAGCGACGCCGACCCTCCAGCCCGCGGGAGCAACCGCCGCGATTATAAGGCCCCTTCGGATCGGGTCCGAGACCTCCGCACCAGCCACCTCCTTGCCGGCCTCCGAGGCCGCCGGTATGGTCTTGGCGTGGACAGGGCGCTTCTCATCGTGAATCCCGACGCTACCTCCGTCACCCCCTGGAAGAAGTCCCTCATAGCCAAGGCTCTTTCTTCCGACTTCCGCCTGGAGCTGGTGGAGACCAAGGCCAGAGGGCACGCAACCTGGCTGGCGAGGCAGGCGGCGGAAGAGGGATACGCGCTGGTAGCTGCCCTGGGCGGCGACGGGACGGTGAACGAGGCCCTGAACGGGCTGGTGGGCTCGGAGACGGCCCTGGGGATACTGCCGGGCGGTTCCACCAACGTGGTAGCTCGGGTCCTCGGCATCCCCACGGACGTGGCGGATGCCGCCGGGTTTCTGCTCTCGAGATGGCAGGCTCGGGAGTGGAGGAGGGTGAACCTGGGCAGGGCGGGCGGAAGGTACTTCTTTTTCTGCGCCGGGGTCGGCTTTGACGCGGCCGTGGTGAGGGCGGTAGAGGAGAGGCCGAGCTCAAAGAGGATTGCACCCCAGGGGACCTTCATTCTCCAGGCCTTCCGGGTTTTCTTCACCGAGTTTGATCGGCGAACCCCCTCCCTCACCCTTGAGATCCCCGGGGCTGAGCCCGTGGAGGACCTCTTCACGGTGATGGCCTGCAAGGTCGGGGTCTGGACCTATCTCCGGAACCGACCCCTAAGGCTCTGCCCGGATGCGAATCTCGAGGGAGGCCTGGACGCCATAGGTTTCAGATCCCTCGGCCTCTTCAGGACCGTTCGCAGTCTCCTCCAGATCTTCACCCAGGCCCGGCACATCAAGCACAGACACGTCCGATACTTCCGGAATCTGGACTCCGCCACCGTTCGAGCCTCCCGCCCTGCTCCCTTCCAACTCGACGGGGACTACCTCGGAGAGGTGCTGGAGCTCCCCCTGGGTGTGGCCAGAGAAGCCCTCTTGGTTCTTGCCTGAGAGGCGGCCCTGAGGGCGGGCCTTACGTGCTTGATGTCACAGAGGCGCGGACATACAATCCGCCGCCGGCTCCCGGAGGCAAGCGTATGGATTGGAGGGAGAAGGCAGCCTGCAGGGAGGAGGACCCCGAGCTCTTCTTCCCGGTGGGCACGGGGCTTGAGGCAAGCCTTCAGGCAGAGGAGGCCAAGGCTGTCTGCCGGAGGTGCTCCGTGAGGTTGGAGTGCCTGGAGTGGGCTCTCTGGACCGAACAGGAGTACGGAGTCTGGGGGGGCCTCACCGAACAGGAAAGGAGGGCCGTGAGGAGGAGGTGGCAGGCGGACGCCCGCGCCGGAGGATGGCGGTGAGGCTAGAACCCGAGTACTTCTTTCCTCCCCCCAGGCCCCGCCCAGAGCCTCCCGGGCAGCTCCGCTTTCTCTGGACCGCCCTCCTCGCTCTGGCCCTGGCCGCCGGGATCTCTGCCTTCGCCCTCCGGGCCCGACTCCCCCTCCCACAGGAGGCCCCCGCCCTCGGGCCGGCACCCGCCAGCACCCCTTGAAGGCGGAGGCCACCGTCACGGCCAGCACCCCCTGATGGCGGAGGCCAGCGTCAGATGGAAGGAAGATGTACCTCAGCTCTGGTGCGGCCTCCCTCTGCCCTTACCAGGACGAGGGTTCCGCCCAGCTCGCCCTCGACCAGGGTCCTCACTATCTGAAGCCCCAGGCGAGCCCCTCTCTCGAGAGTGAAGTCCGGGGGAAGGCCGACCCCGTCGTCCTCGACCACCAGGTGAAGCCAGGACGGGCCCCTCGTCACCGAGACCAGCACCTCGCCGGCACGGCCCGCCAAGCCGTGCTGGAGGGAGTTCTGAACCAGCTCGGAAACGACGAGCGCGAGAGGGGTGGCCACAGCTGCGGGGAGCTCTCCGGCCCTACCCAGGACCTCCACCCTCACCGGCTCCTCACGAGAGGTCATCCCCTCCACCACTGCGGCCGTCATCCTTCTCAGCACCCGGTCGAAGTCCACACTCTCCCTGGCATCCTCGGAGAGGGTCTCGTGGACCAGGGCGATGCTCGTTATCCGCCTCACACTTTCCTCCAGAGCCTCCCTCGCTTCCTGGGAGGTGAGCCGCCTCTTCTGCAGGCGTAGGAGGCTCGCCACCATCTGGAGGTTGTTCTTCACCCTGTGGTGGATCTCCCTTATAGTGGCATCTTTCACAAGCAGCATTCGTTCCCTCTGGCGCAGTTCCGAGACGTCCCTCACGAGCAGCAAGGCCCCAGTGACCCTCCCTCTAGACAGTAGAGGGAGCAAGCGCTTGAGCACCACCGTGCCCCCCGACTCCACCTCCGTCTCGCAGGGCATCCCTGCCTTGAGGGACTCAAGGATGGGCTCCTCGTCGATGCCCACCTCCTTGAGGAACTCTCCGGTCACGTTCTGACTAACCCCCAGACGCCGATAGGCACTGACCGCGTTGGGGCTCCCGTACACCACCCTGCCCTCGGCGTCGAGCTTGAGTAGGCCGTCTCCTACCCTCGGAGCCATCTCCCTCTCCACCGCCTCCGCCGGATAGGGAAAGCTGCCCTCGGCAATCATGGCAGCAAGCTCCGCAGCGGCTTCGAGGTAGGTGGATTCCAGCTGGCCGGGTACGCGGGCGAAGGAGAGGGCCGTGGCCCTAACCACCGCTCCCACATAGTTCGGGCCGCACCTGACGGGAACGTACTCCTTCCTCACCGGGAGGTCCCCCTCCCAGACCGGGTCCCCTTCGCGCACAATCCTTCTCTCGAGAAACGCCCGGGTCACCCCCGCCGCCTCCTCCGGCCTGGCTTCCCTTCCCACCTGGTCGTCTCGGTAGATGGTCTGGGCCGGATGCGGCCTGGCCTGAGCCGCCACCACTAGCCTCCCGTCCCTCCTCCTCACCACGAGCAGCAGGTCAGCAAAGGAAAGGTCGGCAAAGACCTGCCACTCGGCGACCAGCCGGTGTAGGTGGTCGATCTCGAAAGCGGAGAGGGAGGTCCAGTCTCTCAGGATGTCCTTTAGCCCGGCCACACCCGTAAAATACCTCAGCCCCGCAGAGCCCTGGCGAAAAGGAGTCCAAGGGGGGTGCCCGGGCCGTGCCAGAAGGCGCGCGCGGGAAGGGCAGAAACCTTAGCCTCTGCGACGGGGTCGAAGTGGTGGGTGTCACCAGGGAGAGGAGGTGCGTGTGGGGAGGGCAGAAACCTTGGCAGCCAGGATAGTCCCCGTCCCTTCGGGCCTCGTAGCCAGGGTCCTCCGGGAGGTAGGTGTGGTCCTCGCCGGAAGCGTCCTCGTCGCCCTGGCCGCGAGAATCAGGATCCCCCTCCCCTTTACGCCCGTACCCATCACGGGACAGACCTTCGGCGTCCTGCTGGTAGGTGCAGCTCTCGGTGCTTACAGGGGAGCCCTCTCCCTCTCCCTCTATCTACTCGAAGGCCTTCTCGGCCTTCCGGTCTTTGCGGGCGGGGCGTCTGGCTTAAAGGTCCTCGCGGGCCCCACAGGCGGATACCTGCTCGGCTTCATCCTGGCCGCCTGGGTGACTGGCCGCCTGGCTGAGAGGGGGTGGGACAGGAGCCCCCTCCGAACGGCAGCCGCGATGCTCCTGGGTGAGGTCGCCATATACGCGGTCGGCCTTCCCTGGCTCGCGGCCACAGCCGGGGCCGCCCTGGCCGCCAAGTATCACACGGGCGTCCTCGTGGCTGTGCTCGCAGCGGGTCTTTTCCCCTTCATCCCCGGGGACACCCTCAAGCTGCTGGCGGCAGCCGGGCTTCTGCCCGGGGTGTGGAAGTTGCTCGGCGAGGAGGAGGCGAAACCGTAGGGCCCTTAGGCCCTCCTCCGACGCTCCTCTAGGGCCCGTAGGGCCAGAGCATCGAGGCTCTGGAAGAGGTCTCGGTCGTTCTCCCTCCGGGGCAGGAGCCGGAAAAGGACCGCCCGGAGGGCCGCCTTGTTCCCCCTGATGGCAGCCGCGGGCAGAGAGGCGAGTTCTTCGGCCACCCTCCCGGCCTCCTCCTCCAGCGTCTCCTCGGGCACGGCCCGGGTGACGAGGCCGAGAGCCGCCGCTTCCCGGCCGGAGAGCTCTCTGCCGGCGAGAAGGACCTCTGCAGCCCGGGCAGAACCCAACTCCAGCAGGAGCCTGGCAGCGCCCTCCAGGTTAATGACGAGCCCCAGGCGGGAAGCGGGAACCCCGATCCTCGTTTCCTCGGTCACAATCCTGAGATCGGCAGCCAGGAGCAGCTGAACCCCGAATCCGAGAACGGCTCCTCTGGCTGCAGCCACCACCGGAACCGGGATCCCCTCGAGGGCCACCAAAGCGTCCACCAGCTTCCCGGCAAAACCCTCCCCTCCTCCCAGGGCGTCCTCACCCTCGGCAGGGGAAAGGTCCGCCCCCGAACAGAAATGCTTCCCTCTGGCGGAGAGAACGACGGCCCCCACATGCGGGTCCGAGGCGAGCTCCCGCGCCGCCCCCGCGAGTTCCCCGGCCAGAGCAGCGCTCAGGGCATTCCCCTTCTCCGGCCGGTTCAACAGAAGCCAGGCAACGCCGCCCCGCCGGCCCACCTCGACGAGGCTCATCCGATCACCGCCACCACGTCTCCGTCCTGAACGACGTCGCCCTCCTTCACCCGCACCTCGATCACCTTTCCGGAGACGGGAGCCTCCACAGGAATCTCCATCTTCATGGATTCCAGCACCACCAGAACCTCTCCCGCCTGGACCTCGGCGCCTGGCTCCGCCACCACCTTCCAGACGTTGGCCACCATCTCCGCCCGCACCTCAGTCATGAACCGCCCTCCGCTCTACACCGGCAGGACCCCGTGCTTCTTCCAGGGCCTCTCGAGGACCCTCCGGTTGCCCAGGGTCAACCCACGCCAGATGGCGAAGCGAGTATCGGCGGGGTCGATGATGTCGTCCACTCCCGCCCATCCCGCAGCAAGATAGGGATTGATGGCCTCCCGGATCTGGCGGATCCTCTCCTCCCTTATCCTCTCCCGCTCGCCCTCGGGGGCCGCCTCTATCTCCTTGCGGAAGATTATGTTCACCGCCCCCTCGGGACCCATCACGGAAATCTCCGCCGTGGGCCACGCGACTACGTAGTCGGGCTCGTAGGCCGCACCGTTCATCACGAAGTAGCCTGCCCCGTATCCCTTGCGAAGCACCACGGTAACCTTGGGAACCGTTGCCTCGGACACGGCGAAGAGCATCTTAGAGCCGTGCCTTATGATGCCCTCCCTCTCCACCTGGGAACCCACCAGGAACCCAGGTACGTCCATGAGGAAGACCAGGGGTATTCCGAAGGCGTCGCAGAGCCAGACGAAACGGGCAACCTTGTCAGAGGCGTTCACGTCCAGGGCCCCCCCCATGACCATGGGCTGGGAGGCAACTATGCCCGCGGGTATCCCCCCGAAGCGCGCGAACCCCGTCACCACGTTCTTTGCCCACTCGGGCTTCATCTCAAAGAAGTAGCCCTCGTCCACCACAGCCCGGATCACTTTGCGCACGTCATAGGCCCGCCTCTGGTTGGTGGGGACTATGTCGTAGAGCTCGGGGCAGCGCCGGTCAACGGGATCCCCTGTCTCCTTCACGGGGGGCGGCTCCTGGTTGTGGGAGGGGAAGAACGACAGGTACTCCTTGATCACCTGAATGCAGGTCTTGTCGTCGGGAACCTCGAGGTCAGCCACACCGCTGATCCTGGTGTGCACGGCCGAGCCGCCCATCTCTTCGTCGGAGACCTCCTCCCCGACGGCCGCCCTCACCAGATGAGAACCGCCGAGGGCCATCGAAGAGGTCCCCTTCACCATGGGCACGAAGTCAGCCAGGCCTGGAATGTATGCCGTCCCCGCCGCACAGGGGCCCATCATGGCGGCCACCAGAGGCACCACCCCGCTCATCACCACCTCTTCCCTGAAGAGGTGTCCCGCCCTGGCGAAGGTGGAGCCGGCGGTCTCCTGGATCCTCGCTCCCGCCGAGTCGAGCAGCCAAATGAGGGGAATTCGGAGCCGGAGAGCGAGCTCTCGCATCCTCGCGGCCTTGAGTTCACCGATCATCCCCATGGATCCCGCCATCACGGTGAAGTCGTAGGCTATGATCGCGGCCTTTCTCCCGTCCACATCCCCGATGCCGGTCACCACCCCATCCGCCGGAGTCCACTTCCCCGCCAGGGCCGGGGCAACGCTCGGCTGGGCGTGCGCCAGGAGTCCGTACTCGGTGAAGGTGCCCTTATCGAACAGGAGGTCGAGCCTCTCCCTCACCGCGAGTTTTCCCTTGGCATGCTGTTGGGCGACCTTCTCAGGCCCGCCCATTCCGAGAAACTTTTCTTTCTTCTCCGCCAGCTCCCTGACAAGCTCCCTCATCGCGAAATCCTGTCTGGCCTCCGCCTGCATCCCTATTCACCCCCTCCCGACCTAACGCCCGCGCCACCGGGGCTCCCTTTTCTCGAGGAAGGCCAGGACTCCCTCCACGGCATCCTCCACCTCGAGACCCACCGTCAGCATGGAGGAGAGATAGGCTAGGGCCTCGCGCAGCTCCATCTCCCTCGCGGCATAGAAGGACTCCTTGCCCAGCCTAAGGACCACGGGGCTTTTCGAGAGGACGGCCTCGAGCATCTCTTCCACCGCCTTGTCCAGCTCCTCCCGGGGAACGACGCGGTTCACCAGCCCGAGGGCGAGGGCCTCCTGCGCGGAGATCCGCCCTCCCGTCATCATGAGCTCCATGGCCTTCTTCTCCGGCAGCGCCCTCAAGACCAGGGCGCTTATGATGTAAGGCCAGAGGCCTACCCTCACCTCGGGTGTCCCCAGTTCGGCCCCCTCCGAGGCGACAGCCAGGTCGCAGGCGAGGACAAGCCCGAAACCCCCTCCCAGGGCGTGGCCGTTCACCCTCGCCAGCGTGGGGAAGGGCAGATCCCTCAGGGCCAGGACGAGCTCGGCCAGGAGCTTTCGCTCGTAATGCAGGTCGATTCGGGAAGCCTCGGTGGAGAAACCCCCCAGGTCCCCTCCGGCAGAGAAAGCCCTCTCCCCTGCCCCAGTCAGGACCAGCGCGCGGACTCCTGGCTCGCTCCCGGCCCCCCTCACCGCCGAAAGGAGACCCTTAACCACCGCCGCGTTCATGGCGTTCCTCGCCTCGGGGCGGTTTATGGTGAGCCAGACGACATCCCCTCTCCTCTCCACCAGCACCTCAGACCCCGACTCCATCTCACCCCTCCCTTGATGCCCCCCGGATTTTTCTCGACTGAGTGGTCGAGAGCACTATGACTATACCAGAGCTGTCGGCCGATCCCGGCCCCTCCGGGTACCATTTCCTCCGTGTTATTTCTCGCCTGCGTCCTGGTGGGGGTGGCGGCGGGGCTCCTCGGCGGGGGGAGCTTCAGGAACCTCGAGACCTTCAGGTTCCGCATGCCGTGGACGGTCTTCCTAGCCCTCCTCCTACAGCTCGCCGCAGCCCTGCGCATGCCCCCGCCCCTGGCCTCCCTCATCCTCCTCGCTTCCTACCTCCTCATTCTCACCTTCGCCTGCGCGAACCGGCTGCACAGGGGAATGGGCCTCATCATCCTCGGCACCCTCCTCAACCTGGCGGTGATCGCGGCCAACGGAAGGATGCCGGTCTCGGCAGGCGCCCTGGAGCTGGTGGGAAGGGCGGGGGAGCTCCTCCCCGGCTCCCCTTCGGGAAAGCACCTGCTCATGGAGGAGGGTACGCGCCTACCTTTCCTCGGTGACTTCATCCCCTTGCCTATCGCGCGGGCGGTCTACAGCCCCGGGGATATCGCCATCTACGCCGGAGTGCTGGTCCTCACCCGGGCCTCCCTCCTGCCCAGGGGAAAGCACGCACCGCAAGCCGGCTCCCGCACCCGCTCCTCGCCCTTGGGGTAGTATGTAGTTTCGTCACAATGGCACGACGCGATAGACCGGCCTCCCTTCCTTCCGAGGTCACTCCTGCCGAGGGGGAGTACCTCCAGGCCCTCTGGGAGCTCATGGAGGAAGGGGTGCCTCCCTTCAGAGCTCGCCTGGCGGAGAGGCTCCGGGTGTCCGCACCGGCCGTGACTGAGCTGACCCAGAAGCTCGCCAGGGAGGGCCTCATCCGGGCCGGAAGGACCCTTGAATTCACCCGAACCGGGCGAGAGGCGGCCCTGGCCGCGGTCCGCCGACACCGGCTCCTTGAGCGCCTTCTCACGGACCTGCTGGGTATACCTTGGTACGCAGCGCACGAGGAAGCCGCCAGGCTAGAGCACCACGTCTCCCCCACCCTGGAGGAGCGGCTGGCCAAGACCCTCGGCGACCCCGCCTCCTGCCCCCACGGCAACCCCATCCCAGCCCCGGGAGAGGCACCCCGCACCGACCCCCTTCTCTCCTTGGACCAGGCGACCCCCGGTCGCTATCGCGTGGTCAGGTTTGTGGAGCGGTTGGAGCTCGAGGCAGAGAGCATGAAGACCCTGGACTCCTGGGGAATCAGGCCGGGATCCCTCCTGCTCCTCCTGGGCCAGGAGCCCGACGGATCGAGGGTCGCGGCTGCCGGCTCCGCCCGAACCATTCCCCACGGCTGGGCCTTCTGCATACGGGTGGAAAAAGCCGGAGACCCCGACGGGCGGGGTCCCCGGCTTCCCATCGGAACTAACCGGCGAAGATCTCGAAGAAGGGCGGGAACATAAGCAAGAGGCCGAGTCCCACCAGGACAAGGCTGGCCGCGAAAACCGCGGGGAATTTCACATCCCTCCCCCGCCACGCCCCGTGAAGAACCCCCCAGGCAACCAACCAGCCGACCACCGCCAGGGTTGTCTTCCCGCTGAGGGGCCCCGCCGGCTTGTAAAAGTTGAGGGCCGCGGCGAAACCCTCGGAGACCTCGGAGACGAAGGTGAGAAGGCCGAGCAGGAAGACGCCGAGAGCTGAGGCAAAAAGAGCAGCACCCGCCACTCCCGTTGGCACCCTCCCGGCGACCTTTCCCTCGGTCTGCCTCTCGGAGACCACCCTCTCGCTCACCTGCCTCACCTCCTCACCTGATGGGGGCGGCCTTGGTTATGAGGGCCCCCAGAAGGCCCGCAACTCCAGCCGTGGCGAAGGCCAGGACGAAGAAGACAATGAGGGCCCAGCGGACCCGGTCTTCTTCGGCCAGCTGCCTCCGGTACCTGGCCACCACGTAGGCGACAGCGGTGGCTAGGATCGGGGCCACCCAGGCTATGTGCTCCTTCCACTCCATCCCGAAGGTGTGCCATGCCTTCAGGGCAGGCTGGCTGAGCAGGTAGGCCCTGGGGTAGAGGGTTAGATCGGCCCCCTTGGGCGGCTTCGCCCTGTACCAGGGGTAAACGATGTAGGTACCCGTGACCACCGTCACCCATGCGGTCACCGCCATCACCCAGGTACCGGCCACGAGCCTCCGGAGCCTCTCCCTCACCCCTTCCGGGGTTATGAGCTCAGCCCGGAAGCTCCAGAGCCCCGCCAGCCCACCGGCGAAGGCAAGGAGGAACACCGCCCCGAGGCCCATGCCGTGCACTATTCCCCACCATTCCCTTGGCGTGAGCGACACCCCAACCTCCTTTTCACCCGTCCGGCAACCCAGAGTATCGGCGGCGACCTTCCCGTCCTGACAGGGGCATTTGTCCTTCCTCCCGAGGACACCCGTACCCCGTTCCCCCGGCCCCGGTTAGCATCATGATGTGAGCGATGCGCTAAGGACCTTTTTTCAATCTAATCAGGTCGTCGTATACGCCATCTACGGTCAGGTCTTCTTTACCCTGGGCGTGATCCTCGCCCTGCAGAGCGCCCATTACAGCAGGCTCCGCATCGCCCATTGCCTGCCATGGCTGGCCGCCTTCGGGGTATCCCACGGCCTTCACGAATAGGGGGATGTCTTTATTCCCGTCCAGGCCACCTACCTGCCCGCCCCGGCGGTGGACTTCTTCCGGGTCTTACAGGTTCTCCTCCTCGGGCTCTCCTTCGGCTTCCTCCTCCAATTCGCCATACGGCTCCTCGAGCCTCTGCCCGAGCGCCTCCGGCCCCTCCGTTACCTGCCTTCCACCCTCCTTCTACTCTGGGCTCTGGGGCCCGTCTTTCTGGGACTTACCTGGTCCCCTTCCCTCGCCAGCTGGCACCCGCAGGCCAGCGCCCTCGCCCGCTACCTCCTTGGGCTCCCCGGAGGGTTGTTGAGCGCCTACGCTCTCCGGGCCCACGCCAGACGGAACATCGCCCCCCTGGAGGCTCCCCAAGTGGTTAGGAGCCTCAGAGTGGCGGGGATCGCCACCGCGGGCTACGCCCTGGTGGGGGGGCTCGTGGTTCCGAGGGTCCCTTTCTTCCCTGGAAACGTGCTGAACGAGGCCCTCCTCGCCGAGCTGGGCTTCCCTGCTCCGATCTTCCGCTCCATCCTCGGCCTCGTCCTCCTGGTCGCCATGGTCCGATCCCTCGAGGTCTTCGACATGGAGGTGGAGAGGCGTCTGGAGGCCATGGAGCAGGCCAATATCCTGGCCCTGGAGAGGGAGAGGATAAGGAGGGAACTGCACGACAGGACCCTTCAGCAGCTCTATGCGGCAGGCCTTCTCGCCCAGGCCATCAAAGAAGAAAAGGGGCTGCCTCCCGCTGCCTCCCAGCTCCTCGACGACATGCTGCTCATCCTGGACCGCGCCACCGAAGATATGCGCCTCCTCCTAAGCACCTCCCATCTACTCTCAGGTCCCTCGACCCTGGGAGAGCTCGTCCGGGAAGTGGTGAAGGACCCGCGCTTCGCAGCAGCCTTGGAGGTGGGAACCCACATCGAGGTGCCCGATCTCCGGGTAGACGCCGAGACCGCAGGTCAGGTAGCGGCCATCCTCTCGGAGGCCCTCAGCAACGTGGTGCGGCACTCCCGCGCGAAGCAGGCCTGGGTTGAGGCGCTGGCCGGGGAAGGGAGGATAGTGGTTCAGGTGAGGGACGATGGCAACGGTATCCCCCCGGGTACCGGACCCGGTGTGGGCCTGAGGAGCATGAGGGAGCGGGCAAGGCTCCTCGGAGGGGATCTGGAGATAGAAAGCGCCCCCGGGCAGGGGACCACGGTACGGCTCCTGCTCCCCCGACCCAGGGAGGAGGGATGAGACCTCTACGGGTCCTCGTCGTCGACGACCATGAGGTGGTTCGCATGGGCTTGCGGCTCCTGCTGCGGGGGAACCCCAACTTCGAGCTGGTGGGGGAGGCCTCCACAGCCGAGGAGGCCCTCCGCCTGGTGGACCTCACCCGGCCAGATCTGGTCGTGCTGGACGTGAGGCTCCCGGACTCCAGCGGCATCGAGGCCTGCAGAGAGATAAGGACCCGGCACCCCGATACCCAGGTCCTCATCCTCACAGCCTACGCGGACGACGACTTCGTAACCGGGGCAGTGCAGGCGGGCGCCGCTGGCTACGTCCTGAAGAGGGCCGGGAGCCAAGAACTCCTCCAGGCCCTGGAGGCCCTCGCGCGGGGAGAGGCCATCTTGGATCCCGCAGTCACCCGGGCGGTCCTCTCCAGGCTGGAGGTGGAGGGGAGAACCTCGAGGGAGGCCGCCTTCCGGGGCCTCTCCCGCCTCGAGCTCGAGATCCTCGGGAGGGTCGCGGAGGGGAAGACGAACCGGGAGATCGCGGCCGAGCTATACCTCGCGGAGAAGACCGTCCGGAACTACGTGAGCCGGATCCTCACCAAGCTGGGCTTCGATAACCGCGTCGAGGCAGCCGCCTTCGCGATCCGCCACCGCATCCATGACCTATTGGCAAGGGAGGGGGGTTGAAGGATCCAGGCTAACCCGAGGCCGAGCGACCCGCGCACCGCTCCCTGGCCCCGGCCTCACTTCCTTCCTCGGCGCGCCTAGCCTTCTCCTGGGCGGCTTCCCTCCGCTCGGCCTGCTCCACGGCCCTCTCCACGACCCGCCTCAATGCCTCAGTCGTCACCCCTGTTGAAGCGAGCTCGCGAAAGAGGGCCTTTCTCTCCTGCTCCGAGAAGCCCCCCCACACGCCGTACCGCTCTCCGTACTTGAGGGCGAACTCCAGGCACTCCCTCCGCACCGGACACCCGCGGCAGACCTCCTTCGCGCGCCACGCCTCCTCCTCGGTGGGAGGGAAGAAGATCTCGGGGTCCATCCCGAGACACTTGGCCTTTTCCTGCCAGCTGAACTCGCTTCCAAGCATCGCTCATCGCCCGGGATCTCCCGGGCCCTCCCTGGGGGCTCTCGGGCCGCAGTCCTGGCCACCTGCGGCAGGCGAGCACCTTAGGTCCTTCTCAGGCCGCCCTCGGACGACCTCGGCTCCCGAGACCCAACCATTCTAAGTCCCCCTCGTCACAAGTCAACCCCCCGATACCCCGGGGGCGTACAGCCCCTGGAAGGGGTTGTCGGCATAGCTGACTCGCGGATAGCATCGGCCCGGGCGCCCCGGAGCTTGAAGGGCGCGGCAGCGGGCGGGATGGGAGGTGGAGCTTGGCGGTTAAGGAGAAAGTCCGCGCTTTACTTGAGGCCTCCGGCGTTCCCTTCGACGTCATCACCCACGCCGAGACCTTTTCCTCCCTGGAGGAGGCGAGAGCTCTCGGGATAGACGCTGACGAGGTGGCCAAAACCTTGGTGGTGCGGGGTCCCTCCCAGTACATGCTGGCGGTGATTCCAGGAGGGAGGAGGCTCGACCTCAAGAAACTCAAGCAGGCATCGGGAGAAAGGACTCTCCGGCTCGCCACGGAGGCGGAGATGGCAGATGACTTCCCCGAGTTCGACCTCGGCGCGGTGCCCCCCCTGGGCCCCTTGGCCAATGCAGCGGTGTACGTGGATCGCCGTTTGGCCTCCTCGCCCATGCTCGTCTTCCCAGGCGGTACCCACACGGCCAGCGTGCGCATGAGAGCCGAGGACCTTATAAGGCTGAACACAGCCACCGTGGCCGACCTCATACAGGAGGCGGGGGAGCCCCTATAAGGCTACCTCCCAGCTAGAGCGAGGCCGTCGAGGATCTCCTGGAGACCGGCCCGGGAAACTAGCCTCACCCGCGGATCTTTCCTTGCCCTGGCGAGTTCCTCAGGGGGGAGGAAGGCGTCCGTGAAGAGGATCCCCCTCTCTGCACCGCTCTCCACGAAGCCCAGGAGGAAGCGGGAGACGGACCTGGGCTCGAGATAGGCGCCCGGTCCCGTCCAGCGAACGGCCCTCACGAACACCGTGGACCTTCCCTTCCTGGCAAGCCAGTCCTTTCCCTCCGTCCCCGCCAAGGGGGAGAGGCTGTATCCCTCAAGCCTGAGGAGGGCCTCGACGAGCTCCTCGATCCCCACCTCCTCCGGGTTCTCTCCGGACCGCTCCAGCTCCGCCCTGAGGGAATCCGGAAGGACAAGCTCGCTGGCGATGGGAGGGGGTGGAAGGGCCTCCTCCGCGGGAGCCACCCCGGGGCGAACGGAAACCCGCTCCTCCAGGGCGGGGACGCCCGGAGTCCTCTCCCTCCTCGGGGGAGGAACGGGCGGCGGTGCCGTGATGGCCTCGAACGCCCCTCTCCTCACCATGTGGGGTCGCCTCTGGCCCGCGACGGTGCGGAAGGCCCAGACCTCGAGAGTCCTCACCCCGCCAGCCCTCCCCGAGGCCGCCAACTCCCTGGTCGCCTCCCGCCAGAGCAGCTCCTCCAGGCGGCCCTGGGGTTCCTCCGGGCAGGTGGCGTCGAAGGTCACCCTCGCCACATCCCCCTCCACCTCCATCCCGACCAGTGGAGGGGCTACCCTCCCCATCTCGATGAAAAGGTCAAGGGGGGAAGGCCCCGCCTCGGTGAGGGGCGGCGCCTTCCGCCGCCCGAGAACAACCACGATGGCCAGGAGAAGAACAAGGCCGATCAGGAAGGCGATGACCGCAAGCATTTCCCCTCCTCGGTCTGGCCGTCCGCTGCCTCGGCCGGGGCCAGTCCCCGCCCACCTATAATCCTTTCAAAAGACAGGCCCGGAGGCGAGGAGGAGTCGGTGTCCACCAGACCCATCAGGATCCTAATCGTTGACGATCACCGAGTGGTGAGGGAGGGCCTCCGCGCCATGCTCCGGCGGCAGCCCGGTGTCGAGGTTGTCGGGGAAGCCTCCAGCAAGGAAGAGGCCCTGGTCGGGGCGGAAAGGCTCCGCCCCGACGTCGCCGTCGTGGACGTTCGGCTCGGGCGCGACTCCGGCCTCGAGCTCTGCCGGCTCTTGCAGGAGCGGGTGCCTGAGGTAAAGACGGTGGTTCTCACCGTGTACGAGGACGAGCAGTACGTTCTGGAAGCCCTCCGCTGTGGGGCCCGCGGTTACCTGCTCAAGAAGGCCACCGACGAGGACCTGGCGAGGGCGTTCCAGCAGGTCATGGAGGGTGAGGTGGTCGTGGACCCGTCCCTCTCCGGCCGCCTCGCTATGAGGGTAGCCAGGGGGGAGAAGGGAAAGAACAGGTACGGCCTCTCCCACCGGGAGCTCGAGGTACTCCGGGGAGTGGTGGACGGCCTCTCCAATCAGAAGATCGCTGAACGCCTCTTCATAGGGGAAGAGACGGTGAGGACTCACATGAAAAGCATCCTCAAGAAGCTCGGGGCCGAGGACAGGGCCCATGCTGTCTCCATCGCTCTCAGGGAAGGCCTTCTTTCCTAGACCAAGAGGGTGGAGTTGGCCACCGCTGAGCGCTTTCTCGACCCCCAGGTTCTCTACGAGATCATAGAGACCGTCACCTCCTCCCTCGCTCTTGAGGACATACTGAACTCGACGGTGAGGCTGGTCTCCCGGGCGACCCGGTGCGACGCCTGCTTTCTCTACCTTTGGGACAGCCAAAAGAGAAAGCTCGTACTGAGGGGCGCGACCCCGGGGTACGAGGCCGCCATAGGTGAGGTCTGCCTCGACCTCGGCGAGGGCGTGGCGGGGTGGGCCGCCCTCACCCACAAGCCTGTCATCATCCCCCGGGGAGCCACCCGCGACCCCAGGTTCAAGCGGGTTCCGCAGATACCCGAGGCTTTCGAGTCCATGATCTCCGTCCCCGTGGTCTCCCGAATGGGTAGGCTCGTGGGGGCCCTGAACGTCTACTCCCGAGGCGAGAGGGAGTTCACCGTGGATGACTTGAACCTCGTGTCGCACACCGCCTCGCTCATCGCCGGCGCCCTGGAAAACACGGAGCTCTTCGAAGCCCTCCGGGCCAAGGAGAGGACCCTGGAGGAGCTGGTTCGCAAGACCATAGAGGCCCAAGAGGAGGAGAGGCGGAGGGTCGCAGGGGAGATCCACGACGGCGTCACCCAGCAGCTCATAGGCGCCTGGTACCAGCTCCAGGCTCTGGAGGCCCTTATCGAGACAGATCCCCAGGGAGCCAGGGAGACCCTCCAGGCGGCCAGGATGAGGATAGAGGAGGCCCTGGAGGAAGCCCGGGCTGCCATCTACAACTTGAGGCCCTCCGCCCTCGACGACCTCGGTCTCGCACCAGCCCTGCGCACCCTGGCCGCGAGGGTGGCTGAGGAGTCCGGAATGCAGATACAGGTGCATGCGGAGGAGATCCGTCTCCCGGCCCACGTCGAGACCGCCATATACCGCATCGTCCAGGAGGCCCTCACCAATGTGAGGAAACACTCGGGTGCAAGGCTCGCCAGGGTGCGGGTGGTGAAGGTGAAGGAAGGCGTGGAGGTGGCCGTGGCCGACGACGGACGCGGCTTCGACCCGTCCGAGGCAGAGAAGAGCACCTCCTTCGGGATCAAGGGAATGCGGGAGAGAGCGGAGATGCTGGGTGGGAGCCTCACTCTCACCTCGCTACCGGGAGTGGGGACGGAGGTGAGAATCCTCGTCCCCCTCGCCACCGCCCGCTCCGCGCCGGAGCGGAGAGGGGAACCCCTCCCCTCGCAGCCCCGGCGGTCCCGCCGCCCCTAGCCGGGCCCGGCTCCCTCCTGGAGCATGAAGCCGCGCCCCTGGCAAGAGGGGCACGGCCGGGAGAGGCTCTCGAGGAGCCCACCGGAGACCCTCTTCCGGGTCATCTCCACCAACCCCAGCGGGCTCATCCCGAAGACCTGGGTGGTTGCCCTGTCCTTGGCGAGGTTTGCGAGGAAACGCCGGAGGACGGCTTCCCTGTTGGACTCGTCCTCCATGTCTATGAAGTCAACCACGATGATGCCCCCAATATCGAGGAGGCGAAGGAGGCGCGGGATCTCGTCCGCTGCCTCCAGGTTGGTCCTGAAGACCGTCTCTTCCAGGGCAGTCCTTCCCACGTACTTCCCGGTGTTCACGTCTATGACGGTCATGGCCTCGGTCGGGTCGATCACCACATGGCCGCCCGAGGGGAGCCACACCCGCCTCTCCAAGACCTTTCTCAGCTCTTCCGTGACCCGGTAAGCCTGAAGAAGGGGTATCTCCCCAACATACCTCTCTACCCTTCTCGCCAGTTCGGGTGAGGCGTGGGAGAGGTAGGCCTCCACCTCCTGAAACACCCCGTCATCCTCGACGACCACCCGGGATATGTCGTGGCGAAGCAGATCCCTAAGGACCCTGCGCAGCAGGTCGGGTTCCTCCCTCACCAGTGCAGGAGCCCTCACCCGCTTGGCCCTCGCCTCCACCTCCCTCCACTCAGCCACCAGCTCCTCCATCTCGCTGGCCAGCTCCTCGCGGGGGATCCCGGCCGCCGCCGTCCTCACTATGAGCCCGAAACCCTCGGGACGGATCTCCTGGGCGAGCTTCCGCAGCCTGCTCCGCTCCTCATCGGGGAGGCGGCGAGAGACCCCCACAGCCGAGGCGCCGGGAATGAGGACGAGGTTCCGCCCGGCCAGGGTCACCAGCTGTGTGAGGCGCGCCCCCTTGCTACCCATGGGCTCCTTGGTCACCTGGACAAGCACGGCCTGCCCACGCCTCAAGGCCTGCTCGATCCTGGGGGGCTCCCCCTCCAGGTCGCTAGCGTCGAAGAGGAGCTCACCCCTGTGGAGAATGGCGTTCTTGCCCAGGCCGATGTCGACGAAGGCGGCCTCCATCCCAGGAAGAACGTTCTGGACTCTTCCGAGGAAGATGCTCCCCACCAGAGTGGAGGTAGGACCCGAGACGTAGTGCTCCACCAGGACCCCGCCCTCGAGGATGGAGACCTGAGGCTCGTCCCTCGCCCCCGCGATGAGCATTAGCCTCTCCTCGGGCTTCACCGCCGGGGGTTTCCTCCTTCTCCTCCCGGGCCTCCTGGTGGGAGCCGTCTCAACCCCAAGCCCGGGCTCCTGCTCGCTCCGCTTCCCCTTTCTTCTCCTTCTGCGTCGTGCCACTTCACCCCCTAAAAGACTCTCCCCTCACCTCCTCCCGGCCGGCCTGCGCGGGAGGCGATGGGCAGTGATGCTCCCCACCAGGCCGAGGGATGCAAAGCTCGCCACCATGCTGGAACCCCCGTAGGAGACGAAGGGGAGGGGAATCCCCGTTATGGGGGCCAGGCCCATGGTCATCCCAGCGTTCACGCTTAGCTGGAACGCGAGAATGGCGGCAACACCGCCAGCCAGGAGGCGTCCGAAGGGATCCCTGGCCACTGCGGTGGCCTTGAGGACCCGATTGATGAGCACCAGGAAGAGGATGAGGACACCGGCGGCAGCGACAAAACCCCCCTCCTCGGCGATGACAGTAAAGATGAAGTCAGTGTGCTGGACGGGGACGAAGGAGAGGTTGGTCTGGGTTCCGCGAAAAAGGCCCTTCCCCGTAAGCCCCCCCGATCCTATGGTTATCAGGGACTGCTCCAGGTTGTAGCCGGCCCTCTCCGGGTCCGAGCTGGGGTCCAGGAAGGCCCTGAGTCTGGCCAGCTGGTAGTCGTGGATGAGTCCCACCCGGAGGGCCACCAGCCCCAGGGCAAGGCCGGTTACCGCCAGCAGCAGCATAGTCCTGAGCCTCACCCCCCAAAGGAAGACGGCCACCACTAGGACGGCCATGAAAACCAGAACGGTTCCGAGATCCGGCTGGAAGAAAGTGAGGAGGGCCGGGAGACCCACCAGCCCGATGGCCCCCACCAGGCCCCTTCGGGAACCGGGGGGAGAATCAGCCAGCCAGGCCGCGAGGGCGAGGGTGGTTGAGACCTTGGCCAGCTCTGACGGCTGAATCTGAAAGATGCCCACATCTATCCAGCGCTGGGCCCCGAGTCTCCTCGCACCAACGGGCGTGAGGACGAGGAGAAGCAGCAGGACGGAGAGGGCATAGACCGCCGGAGCATAGGCCTTGAGCCGTCTGTAGTCCACCACGGTGAGAAGAACCCCCACCGCCAGCCCGAGGGCCGCGTAGATGGCCTGCCTCTTAAGGTAGAGCGTGGGCGGGGTCCCCGCCTCCAGTAGGCGCCCCCGGGTGGCCGAGTAGATGGCGGTGAGACCCACCCCCACAAGGAGGAGGGCGGCAGCCACCATGGCCGGGTCCACCCTCGCGAGTTCCCGCACCCTATCCCTGTCCACCCCACCTCCTAGTCGGCCCGGGCCCCAGGAACTACGGGCGTCGGCTCGAGACCGAAGATGCCCTGAAGCACGCGGCGGACGAGGGGCGCCGCCGTCTCCGCCCCATGACCGCCCTCCTCCACCATGGCCACCACCACATACTGCGGGTCATCCGCCGGTGCAAAGGCCGCGAACCACGAGGTCGGCTGCTTCCCCTGCCTCTCCGCCGTCCCTGTCTTGCCGGCCACCGGAATCCTGTCCAGGGGGAACCCGAGGAAGGCGCCGGCAGCGGTGCCGGGAGGCCGGGTTACCCCGGCCAGGGATGCGCGGATGGCTGCCAGGGCCGAGGGAGGGACCGGGAGGGTTCCCCCAACCTTCGGCGTGACCTCGCGGATCACCGCCCCGGAGGGGGAAACCACCTTCTGGACGAGGTGAGGCCTGTAGATGGTACCCCCATTGGCCAGAGCAGCATAGGCCACGGCCAGCTGCAACGGGGTGACGGCCAGATCCCCCTGGCCTATGGCCATGTTCACGGAGTACCCGGGGTACCAGCGCCACCCCCTTAGGCACCTCTCTTCCGTCTCCCTGCTGGGTCTCTCGGCGTACTCCCGGCACCAGCGGGCCCTGTTTCTCTCCCACTGCTGCCTGAGCCACGCCCTGTCCGGCACCAGACCGCTCTGCTCCTCCGGGAGGTCTATACCCGTCGGTCTCCCGAACCCGAAGGCCCGAGCCATGGCAGGAAGGGCGTCCTCCGGCCCACCCGGACCGGCACCCCTCTTCTCGTCCAACTCGTACAGGCGCGAACCCGCTGTGTAGAAGTAGACGTCGCAGGACTCTACCAGGGCCGCACGGAGGCTCACGGATCCGTGGCCGGAAGGCAGCCAGTCCCTGAAGGTCTGGTTTCCCAGCTTGAAGAACCCCGGGCACTTCACGGTGGTGGACGGGGTGAAAACCTCCGAAGACAGGGCCGCCGCGGCCGTCACCACCTTGAAAGTACTCCCGGGAGGCAGCGCGGCTGCCACCGCCCTGTCAAAGAGGGGCCGCTCGGGTCCCTCCGTCAGGGCCTTCCACCTCTCCGCCGACATGCCCAGCACGAACTCGTTGGGATCGAAGGTGGGCCTCGAGGCTAGGGCGAGAACCCCACCCGTCTTCGGGTCCAGCACCACCACCGCGCCGCCGGTGGCAGCAAGCCGCTTGCCCGAATCGCGGTCGTACACGGACCTCGCGGCCTCGAGGGTCTGGTCCAGGCTTTCCTCAGCCAGCGCCTGAATCCGGCCGTCCAGGGTGAGGACGAGGTCGTTCCCGGGCACGGGGTCCTCTCTCCCGAGCTCCCTCAGAACCCGTCCCGCTGCGTTCACCAGGAGCTTCAAGGTTCCCCTCTTGCCGTGGAGGTCGGTCTCGTACTGGGCCTCAAGACCGTACTGGCCCACCACGTCACCCGGCCTGTAGTCGAGGCCCCGCGCCCTCATGGCCTCGAGCCCTTCCTTCCCGATCTCCCCCACGTATCCGAGGACGTTAGCAGCGAGGGATCCCAGTGCATACGTCCGGACAGGCACGGTGTCTGCCTCCACACCTGGGAACTCGTCCTCATGCTCGGCAAGGTAGAAGACCTTCTCCTCGGGTACATCCTGGGCCACCACGGCGGGGGCGTATCCAGGCAGGCGCGCAGAGGCCTGGTCCAGCCTTCTCTTGAGTTCCTCCGGTGTGATCCCGAGGACGCCGGCGAGCCGGTTCAGGATCTCCTGGCCGGGCAGGGGGTCTCGGGAGACCCGGACAACCCAGCTAGGCCTCACGTCCGCCAGGGGACGGCCGGTACGGTCGAGAATCCTTCCCCTCGGAGCAGGCAGGTAGACGAGCTTCACCATGTTGGTGAGGGCGGCCTGCCTGTAGTACCCCCCTTCCAGGACCTGGAGGTACCAGAGGCGAGTGGCAAGGATGGCCACGGCGACAGCCACAGCAGCCCTGAGCACCCTCACCCTGGTGAGATGGGGGTCAGACACGGCGCTCACCTTCCATCCCCCTCACCCTTCCCGCACCAGCACCCGCCTCCAAAACGCCCCCTTTCCGAGCCGAGACGTGAGAGGGCGGACGGCGTAAAAGAGGACGGGTGCGAAGAGCCCCGCGTAGACGGAGCCCTGAACGAGGCCGACCAGGATCTCCTTAAAAGGGGGAAGGGCTCTTCCTAGAAGGAACGAGGCAAAGCCGACGAGGGCCGCCCCCACCGCATGGGAGATCCCGCCGAAGGCCGCCTGGCTCACCGCACCCTCTAGTTCCAGCCAGCTTCCGGCCCTGCCAGAGAGGAAACCCAGAACAGCGTAGACGCCGGCCCTGAGGCCGAGGGGTGGAGGGGCCAGGAGGTCCGCCACCACACCGAGCAGCAGCCCCGCCCGCGCCCCCGTGGCCGCCCCCTCCACCGCTCCCACCACACAGGCCAGTACAAGCAGGGGGTCCGCGGGGAGGCCTCCCAGGACTCTGGAGCCGAGAAGGCCCATGACGGCCAGGACGAGACCCGCCGCGAGCAGAACCAGGACCCTTCTCATCTCGGTCCCCCGAGGACGACCACGACCACGTCAAGCCTGCTCAGCTCAGCCACGGGCCTCGCCCTAGCAGTCCTCCCAAGGGACGACCCCCGACCGACGCTTTCCACGGTGGCAACGGGTATCCCGCCCGGAAAGGGGCTTCCTTCGTACCCGGTGGTCACCAGGAGGTCGCCTGGCAAGACATCCGCCTTTCCGCTAACGAACTCAACCGTGAGGCCCTCCTTCCCCATCCCTCGGGCCAGGCCAAGTTCCCCCGAGCGGGCGTCCCTGACGGAGACGGTGCTCTCGGGATCTATCACAAGCCTCACCCTGGAGGAGGACGGACCCACGGAGATCACCTTCCCCACCAGACCCTCAGGGCCTATGACAGCAGCCTCCGTCTGGACTCCGTCCCGCGAACCGGCATCCGCCAGCGCCACCCACTCGAAACCCGAGGGAAGAAGACCGAGGACACGCGCCCCGATGGTACGCACCTGCACCCTACCCCGCATCTCCAGGAGCTGGCGGAGGCGCTGGTTCTCCCTCTCAAGATCCTGGACCCCAAGGACCTTGCCCTCGAGCTCGCGCAGCTCCCCTCGAAGCCGGGCGTTCTCGCGGGCTGCTGAGAACGCCTGGGCCACGCGGGAGACCGCACCCACCACGGGCGATGCCACCCTTTCCGCGACCCCCACCATGGCCGCAACCACGCTGCCCAACTCACCTCGGAGGCGGGCGGCGGTATCGCCACCGGATCTGTACTCGAGATTCAGGAGGAGAAGCGCCACGGCCAAGGCGGAGGCGAGGGCGACCCGTCCCCTCCCCCGCTCCTTCACCGCCCACGCCCCCCAGTCGGGACCGGGCAACCCCGCCGGGGAGTGGCCTCCCTCACATGCGGGTGGAGGAGATGAGTACCCTCCTCAAGGCCTCGAACTCCTCTAAACACCTGCCCGCCCCCAGCACCACATCGGTGAGGGGGTTCTCGCTCACGTGAATAGGCATGCCCGTCTCGTGCTTCAGCCTCTCGTCCAGGCCGCGCAGGAGGGCGCCTCCGCCGGTCAGGACTATCCCCCGCTCCATGATGTCCGCGGCGAGCTCGGGCGGCGTCTTGTCCAGGGTGTTCTTCACCGCGTCCACCACCGCCGAGACAGGCTCCTCGATGGCCTTCCTTATCTCCTCCCCTGAAACGACTATGGTCTTCGGAAGACCGGTGACCAGGTCCCTTCCCCTGATCTCAGCGTGCAGCTCCTCCTTGGTCGGGAAGGCCGAGCCGATGGCCATCTTGATCTCCTCCGCGGTCCTCTCCCCGAGCATGAGGGAGTACTCCTTCTTTATGTACTGGATGATGGCCTCGTCAAACTCATCCCCCCCCACCCTGATGGACTGGGAGGTGACTATCCCGCCCAGGGAGATCACGGCCACCTCGGTGGTGCCTCCCCCCACGTCGACCACCATGTTGCCGGCAGGCTCGTGAACCGGGAGGGAGGCCCCGATAGCGGCGGCCATGGGTTCCTCAATGATGTAGGCGGCCCTGGCTCCCGCCTGCAGACAGGCTTCCTCCACGGCTCTCTGCTCGACCCCGGTGATCCCCGATGGGACCGCCACCACAACCCTCGGCCTGGCCAGCCACCGCCTCCTGTGAACCTTCTGGATGAAGTAGCGGAGCATTTTCTCGGTGATGTCAAAGTCGGCTATGACCCCGTCCTTCAGGGGGCGGATGGCCTGGATATGGGCGGGAGTGCGCCCGATCATCCTCTTAGCCTCGAGGCCAACGGCTAGAACCGCCCCGGTCCTAACGTTCACCGCCACCACCGAGGGTTCGTTCAGAACCACCCCCCGGCCTCGAACGTAGACCAGCGTGTTGGAAGTACCCAGGTCCACCGCCATGTCTCTTCCGAGGAACTGGAAGGCTGCATCCAACATCCCACCTCCAGGTCGCCAAGGGTCCGCTGCATTGTACATCCCGCGTGGCGGAGAGGATCCGGACCGTCGTTGTTCAGGTAGGCCCCAGAACCCCGCGCTCGCGGAGGCTGACCCACCGGCCGTCCCCCACCACCAGGTGGTCGAGGAAACGGACCCCAACGACCCTCGCAGCCATCTCGAGCCTCCGGGTCACCTCCACATCCTCGCGGCTGGGCTCTGGGTCCCCGGAGGGGTGATTGTGACCGACAAGCACTCCGGTCCCGCCCCTTACGAGCGTGGCCCTCAGGATCACCAGGGGCTCCATGGGGGCGTGGTCAGGACCCCCCTCGCCCACCTCCACCTCACTTATCACCTCGTTTTTCGTGTTGAGGATGAGGGCCAAGGACCTCTCCCTCTCCCTTCCCGCCAGGAGGGGGAGGAGAAAACGGGCAGCATCGGCAGGTCCGCGAATCCTTGCCCTCCCCTGGGGGCGGAGGAGCCGCCTACCCAGCTCCAGGGCGGCCAGCACCCGCGCGGCCCGAGCAGGCCCGACTCCTCCATGCTGGAGAAGACCGGGAACCCCGGCCCTGGCCACTCCTGCCAGGCTCCCGAAGGAGCTTAGGAGCCTGAAGGCCACCTCCAGGGCGGATACGCCCGGGACCCCGCTGCCCAGAACGAGAGCGAGGAGCTCCACATCGGAGAGGGACTCGGCCCCCAGGGCAAGGAGTCTCTCCCGAGGACGGGCGCCGGCCGGGAGGCCTTCGAGACTTACCACACGAGTACCTCCACGGGGCCCGCGCCACGATAGCCCCGCCCTGTGACACTTCCACCCGGCTCCGGAGGGCTTTCCCGCCCCTCAGCTCACTCAGATACCCTGGCCAGAGCGAGTTCGGGAAAGAAGAGAGCTATTTCCCTCCTGGCCGACTCCGGAGAATCGGAGCCGTGCACGAGATTGGCGGTGATCTCCAGGCCGAAGTCCCCCCGGATGGTGCCGGGCGGGGCAGCCAGGGGGTCCGTCGGGCCCATGAGGGCCCGCACGGCCTGAATGGCTCCTTCACCTTCCACCACCGCCACCACGCACTCACCGGAGGTGATGAACTCCACGAGGGTCCGGAAGAAAGGCTTCTCTCTGTGCTCTGCGTAGTGCTCTTCAGCCAGCTCCCGCGGGAGACGGAGGAGCTTCATCTCCTTAAGCCTCAGGCCCTTTCTCTCCATGCGGGAAATGATCTCCCCCACCAGCCCGCGACGCACCGCATCTGGCTTGATGATCACAAGGGTCTGCTCGGTTCCGGCCATCTGCCCCTCACTCCCTCCTTTCCTCCCAGGCCCTCCTGGCTCTCTCGGGACCGAGCTCGCCTCGGAGCCTGAGATAGGATCTGGCCTCGCCCACGGTGTAGAGGGAGCCGGTCACGAGGATCGCGTCGGTCTCCCCCGCAGCCCCGATCACAGCTTCCAGAGCCGAAGGGACGTCGGGGACGGTCTCCACCACGACACCGGAGGAGGGTGCCGCCCGCCTCACCTCCTTCGCGAGGATTTCAGGAGGAGCCGAACGCGGGTTCGTGTTCCTAGTCACCACAACCACCTCTGCGAGGCCGAGAACCTCCCTGAGTATCCCCGGGATGTCTTTGTCGCCGAGGATGCCGAGAACCAGGAACCCCCTGTCCCAAGCGAAGGCCTCCTTCACGGAACTCGCGAAGGCCCTTGCCCCCATGGGGTTGTGGGCCCCGTCTAGCACCACCAACGGGTGGCGAGAGAATACCTCCAGCCTCCCGGGGGAGCTCACCGCTGCAAAGGCCTCCTCCACGACCTCCTGGGAGAGGGCCCTCCCTCCGAAGAAAGCCTCAGCAGCCGCTACGGCCAGGCAGGCGTTCTGGGCCTGGTGCAGGCCGAAGAGGGGAAGATAAACCTCCTCGTATCTCGCTCCGGGGGTGCGGATGTCGAGCACCTGGCCCCCCACGGCGAGACTCCGCCCCTCCACGGCGAAGTCCTCTCCCTCCACCCAGAGAGGAACCCCGAGATCCTCTGCAGCCCGCCTCAGAACTCCTAGAACCCCCGGCTCCTGCCTCGCGCTTATGCCCACGCAACCCGGCTTCAAGATCCCCGCCTTCTCCCACGCCACCTCCTCGGGAGTGCTCCCCAGCTCCGGATGGTCCAACCCGACGGCGCAGAAGACCGCCACCTCCCCCCGAACCAGGTTCGTGGCATCCCATCTCCCCCCCATCCCCACCTCGAAGACGCCCACATCCACCGCCCTTTCCTGGAACCAGACAAAGGCCATGGCGGTCAGGACCTCGAAGTAGGTTACGGGGATCTCGGTAAGCCCGTCCACACAGGCGAGGTAGGGCTCAAGGTAGCTCAGGGTGAAGGCAAACTCCTCCTGAGAGATGGGCTCTCCGCAGTAGGCCAGTCTCTCAGTCACGCTCTCCAGGTGAGGCGAGGTGTAAAGACCCGTGGTCAATCCCGAAGCCTCGAGCAGGCGCGCCACCACCCTTGCCGTGGTGGTCTTCCCGTTAGTCCCTGTGATGTGGATGGAAGGGTAGGAAAGTTGCGGCTCGTCCAGGAGGGCAGTAAGCGCCCTTATCCTCTCGAGGCTGGGGCCGATCCGCGTCGGCACCCTCTGCCTCAGCGCCCGGAGGGCCTGGGAGAAGCAGGGGCCCTCCCCTCCCTGCTTTCCCCTCATCAAGGCTGAAGCCCTTCCAGCTCTGCCAGGAGCTGCCTCACTCTGGCCAGTCCTTCCTCCGCCTCGGCCAGCCTCCTTCTGGTTCCCTCCACCACCTCGGGCGGAGCCTTGGCCAGAAAGCCCGGCTGCCCCAGCCGGGCCCGGACCCTATAAGCCTCGGCCTCCAGCTCCTCCTCCTCTCTTCTAAGCCTGGCTATCTCCCTCCCGACGTCCAGGAAGCCCTCCACCGCGACCCCCAGCTCAAGGCCGGCCCGGACGTGGAGCTTGGCCCTGCCTTCGGTGCTGCCGGGGGAGAACCTGGCGAGGCCAGCAAGGCGGGACACCATCTCTGCGGCCTCCGCGAGGACCCTCTCGGAAGCTTCCTCAGCGCGGAAGGTCACGTCGAGACGGGCGGTGGGGGCAATCCCGTGATCCTGCCTGAACTTCCTTATGGCCACCACCGTCTTCTGCACTGTCTCGAACTCATCCTCGGCCACGGGGTCGAGGAAGGCCTCCAGCCCCGTAGGCCAGGAGGCCGTGGCTACAGTCTCCCCGCCCGTCAGGCGGGTCCAGATCTCATCAGCTATGAACGGCACGAGGGGATGAAGAAGCCTCAGGGCCTGGTCCAAAACGAAGAGGAGGGTCTTCCTGGCCCGCGCCGCCTCGCCATCACCTCTGGCCATGGCTACCTTGGCCACCTCCAGATACCAGTCGCAGTACTCGCTCCAGAAGAAGTGGTGGAGGACTCGGGCCGCCTCGGCCAGATCGTACGACTCGTAGGCCTCGTCGGCCCGGGCCCCCGCCCGCGCCAGCCTGGACAGGATCCACCTCTCCGCCAGGCCCCTTTCTCCCGGAGGCTCTGCCGAGCTCTCTCCCGCCCGGTTCATGAGCACAAACCGGGCGGCGTTCCAGATCTTGTTCATGAAGTTCCGGCTCCCCTCCACCCACTCCTCAGCCAAAGGCACATCCTGCCCAGGCGTGGCCGACCGCGCCAGAGTGAAACGGAGCGCGTCAGCCCCGTACCGTTCCACCATCTCCAGGGGGTCTATCACGTTTCCGAAGCTCTTGGACATCTTCTTCCCGCGCCAGTCCCTCACCAGCCCGTGGATGGCGACGTGCCTGAAGGGGACATCCCCGACGAAGTGCAGACCCATCATGATCATCCGAGAGACCCAGAAGGTGATGATGTCGTACCCGGTCACCAGAACGCTGGTGGGGTAGAAGAAGGCGAGGTCCGGCGTGGCCTCGGGCCAGCCCAGGGTGGAGAAGGGCCAAAGAGCGCTAGAGAACCAGGTATCGAGGACGTCCTCGTCCTGCCGGAGGGCCCCTGAGCACCGTGGGCAGGAGGCCGGCTCCTCTCTGGCCACCACAACCTCCCCGCACCCCTCGCAGTACCAGGCGGGGATGCGGTGGCCCCACCAGATCTGCCTCGAGATGCACCAGTCCTTGAGGCCTTCCATCCAGTCGAAGAAGACCTTGGACCAGCGCTCGGGGAAGAACCGGACCCTGCCCTCCCGCACGGCCTCCACGGCGGCCCTGGCGAGAGGCTCCACCCTAACGAACCACTGCGTCGAGAGGCGAGGCTCCACCTCTGTCCCGCAGCGGTAGCAGTGCCCGACGGCGTGGAGATACGGCCTCACCACACCCCGTAAGTACCCTCCCTCTTCGAGAGCCCTGAAGACAGCCCTTCTCGCCTCGTACCTGTCCATCCCGCGGAAGGCGCCACCGGCATCAGAGACCCTGGCATCGGGGGTGAAGATGTCCACCTTGGGCAGGCCATGCCTCTGGCCTATCTCGAAGTCCAGCGGGTCGTGGGCAGGAGTGACTTTCACCGCCCCCGTCCCAAACTCCGGATCGACGCCCTCGTCAGCCAGGATGGGGAGGACCCTGCCGACCAGCGGAAGGACCGCCTCCTTCCCGACGAGCCCCGCGTACCTCGGGTCGGCAGGGTGGACAGCCACGCCCGTGTCTGCGAGCATGGTCTCCACCCTGGTGGTAGCGATTCTTATCTCCCCGGAGCCATCCGCCAGGGGATAGGCAACGGTCACGAGCTCCCCCTCCACCTCCCTGTGCTCCACCTCTATATCCGAGAGGGCAGTGAGGCACCGTGGACACCAGTTGATGATCCGCTCACCCCTGTAGATGAGGCCCTCCTCGTACAGCCGCACGAACACCTCCGTGACGGCCCGGGAGCACCCCTCATCCAGCGTGAACCTCTCCCTCGACCAGTCAGCGGAGGAGCCGAGACGCTTCAGCTGCTCCACTATGCGGGCCTGAGCCCTCTCCTTCCAGTTCCAGACCCGCTCCAGGAAAAGCTCCCTGCCGAGCTCGTGCCTGGTTAGGCCCTCCCTGGCAAGCTCCCTCTCCACAACGGCCTGGGTGGCTATCCCCGCATGGTCCGTCCCGGGGAGCCAGAGGGCCGCATACCCCTGCATCCTCCTTCTCCTGATAAGTACGTCCTGGATCACGTTGTCCAGGGCGTGCCCCATGTGAAGGGAGCCCGTCACGTTGGGCGGAGGCATGACTATCGAGAAGGGTGGGCGGGAACCCCCAGGCTCCGCCCGGAAGTAGCCGAGCTCCTCCCAACGCGCGTAACGTTTGGCCTCGACGGCCCTGGGGTCGTAGACCTTGGGCAGATCCTCCCGGCGAGCCAAAGCCGACCCGCCCGCCCTCAGGCGGACCTCTCCTTCCGCCCCGTGGCCTCCGCCCCCTTGGGTATGACCACGGGTGAGGCCTTCCCCTGAATGGCGTCCCTCGTCACCACACATCTCGCGATGTCCTGACGGGACGGAAGTTCATACATGATCTCGAGGAGAGCCGCCTCCAGAATGGACCGGAGCGCCCTCGCCCCCGTGCCCCGCTTCAGGGCCTCCTCGGCCACGGCGTCCAGGGCATCCTCGGTGAAGACGAGATCCACCCCGTCCAGCTCAAACATCTTCCTGAACTGTTTCACTAGAGCGTTCTTCGGTTCCGTTAGGATCCTGACCAAGTCCCTCTTATCGAGACTGTGGACCCAGGTGACCACGGGCAGACGACCGATGAACTCTGGGATCATGCCGTACTTGATGAGGTCCTCCGGCATGACCTGCGAGAGTATCTCTCCGAGATCCTTCTCCTCAGGCTTCCTCACGTCAGCCCCGAAGCCCACCCCTTTCTTCCCGATGCGGGCCTCGATGATCTTCTCGAGCCCAGCGAAGGCACCGCCGCAGATGAAGAGGATGTTGGTAGTGTCTATCTGAATGAACTCCTGATGGGGGTGTTTCCTCCCCCCCTGGGGTGGAACGGAAGCCACGGTGCCCTCAAGGATCTTGAGGAGGGCCTGCTGAACGCCTTCGCCCGAGACGTCCCTCGTGATGGAAGGGTTCTCAGACTTTCGCGCGATCTTATCCACCTCGTCTATGTACACGATCCCCGTCTCGGCCCTCTTCACGTCGTAGTCAGCCGCCTGTATCAGCTTGAGGAGGATGTTCTCCACATCCTCGCCCACGTAGCCGGCCTCTGTAAGGGCCGTCGCATCTGCTATGGCGAAGGGCACGTTGAGCATCTTTGCCAAGGTCTGCGCCAGGAGGGTCTTCCCCGAACCAGTGGGGCCAAGGATGAGGATGTTGGACTTCTGGAGCTCGACCTCGGGATCCTTGTAAGCCCCGTATTGAACCCTCTTGTAGTGGTTGTACACAGCCACCGAGAGAATCTTCTTGGCCTGCTCCTGCCCGATCACGTAGTCCGACAGGTACTCGTAGATCTCCTTGGGCCGCGGCAGGTCCTCATACCTGAGGTGGGGTGTCTCCGCCTCCTCCTCTATGATCTCATTACAGAGTTCCACACACTCGTCGCAGATGTAGACGCCGGGCCCGGCGATGAGCTTCTTTACCTGCTTCTGGGACTTGCCGCAGAAGCTGCACTTCAGGTGGTCTCCCTCGCTGAACTTGGCCATCCCGGCCTCCCCCACCCACCAGGGCTGGATCCCCTAGCCCCTGGCAGCCGCCTCCTTGACTTCTTTGACCAGGGCCCCCTTCCTACTGGTGATCACCTGGTCCACCAGTCCGTACTCCTTGGCCTCCTCCGCAGTCATGATGAAGTCCCTGTCCGTGTCCTTCCTGATCTTCTCCAGGGGCTGGCCGGTGTGCTTTGCCAGGATCTCGTCAAGGAGCTCCCGGTACCTCAGGATCTCTCTGGCCTGGATCTGGATATCCACGGCCTGCCCCCCAGCCGTGCCGTGGGGCTGGTGAATCAAGACCCGGGCGTGCGGAAGAGCGAACCTCTTCCCGGGTGCCCCCGCTGCTAGCAGCACCGCCGCGGCGCTCGCCGCCTGCCCCATACAGATTGTCGAGACATCCGGCCTTATGTACTGCATGGTGTCATAGATGGCGAACATGGCCGTGATGGAACCGCCTGGCGAGTTTATGTAGAGGTAGATGTCCTTTTCCGGATCTTCGCTTTCGAGATGCAGAAGCTGGGCCATGACCAGGTTGGCCACATGGTCGTCGATCTCGGTGCCGAGGAAGACGATGCGCTCCTTGAGGAGGCGAGAGTAGATGTCAAAAGACCTCTCTCCCCGGCTCGTCTGCTCGATCACGATGGGCACCAGGTAGTCCCTCATGCTTTCCCCTCCGGGGCACTCCCCTCTTCCCGGGCCTGGAGAACGCCGGCTCCCGTCCCCTTCACGGTAACCCGGGAGGCAAGCACCTGTAAGGCCTTCGAGAGGATGATATCACCGGCCACGAGGCCCAGGGCCCCCCTTCGCTCCAGTTCCCTCCGGTACTCATCGGGCTCCGCACCCCTCGCCTCCGCCCTCCTCGCTATCTCCTCCTCCACTTCTTCCTCGCTCACCTCTATCTGCTCCTGCCTGGCCAGCTCCTCCAGGAGAAGCCTGGCCTTCACCGCCACCCTCGCCTCCTCCCGAAGGCCCTCCCTCACTTCCTCTGGAGTCCGGCCGGTGGCGCGGGTGTACTCATCAAGATCGATCCCAACCTGCCCCAGCTCCGCCCCAAACCTTCTCGACCTGTAGTCCAGCTCCCGCTCCACCATGGACTCGGGCAGGGGAACCTCTACAGCCTCAAGTAGCGTGGATAAGGCCCTTCTCTCCAACTCCCGCTGGTACCTCTCCTCCTTCACCTCCCGTATCCTCCTATATATGTCGGCCTTGAGCTCCTCCACGGTCTCGAACTCCGATGCGGTCCTTGCGAAATCGTCATCGAGGGGTGGAAGGACCCGCTCCTTCACCTCCTTCACCAGAACCTGGAAGGTCACCTCCCTGCCCGCCCACTCCCCGAACCCGGGAGGCAGCACGGCGTTGAACTTGAGGATGTCGCCGCTTCTCGCCCCCTCCAGAGCCCGGTCCAGCTCCGGCACGATCATCTCCGAGCCCAGAAGGTAGCCCAGGTCCCGAGCCGAGGTCCCCGGAACTTCCTGGTCGTGCTGGTAGGCGCGGATATCCATGAGGACAAAGTCGCCCCTGGCAGCCGGCCTGGACACGGGCTGGAGCCGGCCGAACCTCTCCCTGAGCCTCTCTAGAGCGGCCTCCACCTCCCCGGGTTCCGGCTCCGTGGAAGGCGCCTCCACCTCGAGGCTTGAGAGGTCGGGGAGGACCACCTCGGGCTTTACGTCCACCTCGGCCTGGAACTCGAGGGACTGCCTGTCCTCGAAGGAGCTCACCTTCACGCTGGCGGGACCGACCGCGGCGAGGCCCTCGGCCTCGATGGCCCGGGGCAGGAAGAGACCGAGGGCCTCCTCCCTCACCTCCTCAGCCACCGCCCTCCTCCCAAGGCGTGCCTCAATCACGGGGGCGGGGATCCTACCGGGGCGGAACCCAGGAACCTTCAGGGTTGCCGAGAGCCTCCGCATCACCCTGTCCTCAGCCTCCCTGAGGTCCGTCGCTCCCAGCCTTACGAGAAGCCTCGCCCGGGTCGGCCCGAGAAGCTCAGTTCGTACCTCCACACCACTCCTCCGCTCGCGCCTGCTCCCAATCGCGCCCCTCCCGCCAGGCCGAACCCGACCTGCCCGGCGGATTATAAGGGCCAGCGCCGACGGGGCAGGGCGGGCGAGCGGCTCGGCCTCCCGCAAGGACCCGGGGCCTGCTCCCAGGGGCCCCACCTGGCGCGCAGATCTCACCTTCCCCCGCCCGGGCGACCCCTGCCCGACGCTAAAATGTGGCTGCCCGGGGCGTGGCGCAGCGGATAGCGCACGTGCTTTGGGGGCACGCGGTCGCCGGTTCAAATCCGGCCGCCCCGACGGCGAGCGGGCGTAGCTCAATGGTAGAGCTCGAGCCTTCCAAGCTCGCGGTGCGGGTTCGATTCCCGTCGCCCGCTCTCGCAGGTTGGCCATGGGGATTCTCCTCCCGGGCTCGGGCCCGGGGGACGGGCCTGCTGCGCTGGGAGGGGAGGGGGAGTGAGGGACTGGCGGCCATGGGGGCTCGGCGCAGCAGCGCTCCTTGTGGCAGCATCCGCAGCTCTTCTTCTCTCCCGACCCCCAAGGACGGCAGGTCCGCCACGAGAGGCAGGCCGCGGTCGGGTCCCGGCCTCCGCGGGTGAGGGAGCCCCAGCCAGGAGCTCCCCAGGGGAAAGCTCCCGGCCAACGGAGACCGGTCAGGCCCCGGAAACCACCACCCCCCATCCGCCCACCCCTCTGGAACCAGGTCCAGGCCCCACGGGGCGCCCTCTGGCCTACACGGGCAACCCCTCCCACCTACCCACGCTTCTCCTGCTCCTCTTAGTGGCCAGGATTGCCCTGAAGAGGAACAGAGGGGAGCCGGCGGGTGACCCAGAATGCCCCAGCGAGGCAGAACTTACGGGCCCGGTCCGCCGAGGGATTTGCTGTCTCAGACGTTCAAACCAGAGTCGTTGTATAAATGCTTCCAAGAACCATGGCGGCCAAGGTTGTACGGCTGGGGCAGGCGTCCCTCCAGAAGGGACAGAGCCGCACCCCCCTCCTCGAGTCCGAGCACTTCCGGGCGGTGCTCGTGAACCTCGCCCCTGGAGAGACCATTGACCTCCACTCCCCCGGCCTCGACGTGGTCATGGCCGTCCTCAGGGGTACGGGAGAGATCTGGGTCGGCCGGGGCCCGGTGGCTGTGACAGCCGGGGATGTCGTGGGGATCCCCGCAGGGGAAAGGCGCGGGGTCAGGGCGGGAAAGGCCGGACTCCACTTGCTGCATGTGGTCTCCTCAGGAGGGCCCCAAGGCCGGCCGCCCGAAGGGGAAACAGCCAGAACACCCTGGCCCCCGATGGACCAAGGGCCGAAAACCCTCAAGGAGAGGCTGCATCGAGAACACCAGGACCTCCTCCCCCACTTCGGGCACCTGGAGAGCCTCGCCGACCAGCTGGTCGAGCTGGATGAGAGGGACTACCTTTCGCGGCTCCGCTCTGTCCTCTCCTTCCTCGAAGAAGTACTCCTCCCTCACGCCCGCACCGAAGAAGACCACCTCTACCCCGCCCTGGATGAGGTGGTCCGCGCGGCCGGTAGGCCCACGGCGACCATGTCCGCCGACCACGAAGACATCTCGGAGCTCGTTGCCCAGCTCAGGGCAGCCCTGGATTCCGAACCGACCCGGGAGAAGCGGAGAGCCGCCCAGCGGGCCCTGGACAGGCTCGCCGGCCTCCTCGCCCTGCACTTCAGGAAAGAGGAGGAGGTCCTCTTCCCCCTTCTCGACCTCCTCTCGCCAGAGGAGACAGCGAAGGTTGAGGAGGCTATAGCCACCCGCGCCCACCACCACCACGCGGAGTGAGGTCCCACCCGGCCACGGTTCCTAGACCCCCTGGCCTCGCCCCTTGCACCCCCGGCCTGGGAAGGGCAGAATCGTGAAGGCCAGCCACCCGATGACGCGCCGGTAGCTCAGGCGGACAGAGCGGCGGACTTCTAATCCGCGGGTCGGGGGTTCGAGTCCCTCCCGGCGCGCCCTTTCCAATGCCGGCCCGAGCCGGCTTTAGTTCGCGGCCCGGAAGGCCACCGCCTTCGCCAGCTCCGCCCCGAGAGACACTCCCCCCGTTGGGAGGCTCATCCCGGCATCCAAGTCGAGAACGGCCACCGGGGGGGCTCCTCGGGCCTCCTCCATCACGTGGATGGTGAGAGCTTCCTAACCCGCGCTCCGAGTGCCGGGGGCTGGGTCATCTACCCCGCCTCCTCCGCGACCTGCCGACCGGGGAGTCGGCCGAGAACCCGAGGGGTACCGGCATTGGGCGGAGCGGGCCGGCCAGGAGTTCTTGACTAGCTCGAAGGCACTAGATAGCACTTGTTCGACCCGTCAGTCGAGAAAGCTCCTCAACGGCGGGCATGGGGGATGATAGGTGCACGGGGAAACGGGGGCCTCGATCCATGGGTCAGGCGTTTCATCGCGCTGAATGTGGCCCTCGGGCTCCTCTTTGCCTGGACCCTCGTGAAGGAGCTAACCCCCGGGGGTCCCGGGCGACGGAACTTTCTCGCCTCGGCGCCCGAGGCCGGGGAGGCTGGAAGCGACGGGGGTTCGGCGGGCGGCACCGCGCTCCTTGCTCCCGGTCGGGAGTCGGCTTCGCGGAAGGAACCCTCCCGAGCAGCAGGAAGGAGGAACCGGCAAGATAGCAGCGTCCCTGCAGGTGGGGTTATTCGGGTGGGGGCAGTCTTTTCCGAGTCGGGCCCCTGGGACGCGAGGCCCGCGGAGAGGTCAGTGAAGGCCTACTTCAACATGGTGAACGAGGCGGGAGGCGTATGGGGCCGGAAACTCGAGCTCGTTGCCTACGACGACATGATGGATGCCACCACCGGCCGCTCCCTGGTGCGAAAGCTCGTCGGTGCGAAAGCTCGTCGAGCAGGACAGGGTGTTCGCCATGGTGGGCTGGATGGCCCCCCTCACCGAAGCTGAGACCATCGGATACCTCGAGGAGAAGGGGGTCCCAGTGGTGGGAGGGCTCGGCCTCCCCTCCTCCTTCGGCCCCCAGGTTTCCTTTCCGACCCAGGCGAACTATCCAAAGGCCGCGTGGGGGGTGGCCAAGGTGGCCTGCAGCGAGAAGGGGCTCCGGGCAGCGGAGTCCACCGGCCAGCTTGGGAAGGTCAAGCGGCCCCTGGTGGTCGTCCTCGACGTCCCATACGTGGATCCGGCCATAAGGGAGGGCCTCAGGGCCTTCAAGGAGGTCTGCGGGGTCGAGCCCATCAGGGTGGAGAAGGTGAACATAGCCACCCCCGACTACACCCCCTACGTTCTCCGCTGGCATTACCAGGATCAGGCGGACCTGATTGCCGCCATCCTGGATCCCGGGAACACCACCCGCCTGGTCCAGGCTATGATCAGGCAGGGCTGGAATCCGCCCATCGTCGTCATCGGTATGGCCGACGAGCAGGCCGTGGCTCCCCTCAGGGAGCACCTGGAGAAGATGACCGTAGGCGATGTGGAGAGCCAGCTGGTTCCCTCCGTTCACCCCGACCATCCGGGGGCGAGGAGGTACGTCACCACCCTCCATCGGTACTTCCCCGGAACGAACGTGGCCTCGGCGTGGGAGATCTCCTGGACCGCGGCCCAGGTCTTCGTGGAGGGGCTGCGGCGGGTGGGACCCGATCTCACAAGGGAGAGGCTGATCCAGGCCCTCGAGACCTTAAGGGAGTTCAAGGCGGATCTAACTGGATCCCTCACTTACCTGCCCGGGAACCACGACGGGGTGAAGTGTGCGGAGTTCCTCCAGTGGAAGGATGGCGGCTGGAAGGACATCTTCAACTCGTGGCAGTGCTGGGACTTCGATGAGGCCGGCCGGGTCCACAGCTACGAGCGGCCATGGTGGTGACCGAAGGGAGGACCGAGGTGGGGCGGGAGATCCTGTGCAGGGGGAGCCTCCCCCTCCTCCTCGCCCTCGTCCTCGTCTCGTGCGCTAGGCCCACCAGGGGGGAGGGGGGACCCAGCCCCGGCCCATCCTCAGCGCCTTCGAGCCCTCAGGCAGCCCTCCTCCCTGGGGCAATCCCCGCCCCAGGCCCGAACCTCCCCAGAGCAAGGGGAACCCCGGGGAGGAGGGCCCTCCCCAGCCCCTCGCCCGTCGGTTGCCTGCTTCCGCAGCCGGGCACCTGGCTCTACGCTTCGGATGGTTGGGAAGAGGGGGAAAAGGGGCCCATCAAGGAGAGGAGGGCCCTACCTGCAGAGCACACCCTCGTGGTGAGCACCTGGGAGCGGAGGGCAGGCGGGTGCGAAGCCACCCTCGAGAGGAGGTACTCCCAGGACCACACGGAGTCCGGCCGTTTCCTCGCCGGGCCGGGAGGCGTCTACCTTACCTACTCCCGGGTGTTCGCGAAGTACGGGCCAGTTTCCAGGACCGAGGAGAGCACCCCTTCCCCTCCCGTTCTGGTCACCCCGGACCCCCCGGAGGTGGGCCGGAGCTGGAGGAGCGAGTTCACCGGAAAGGAGTCGGGCGTCCTAGAGGGGTGGCGGTGGTGGGAGCACCGGACCCGAGGCGGGGCCAGATCCCCAAGGCCATAGTGGCCCTGAAGCCTGGGGCCTCCCTCACCGCCGAGGAGCTCCAGGCCTTCTGCTCCGAGAGGCTTGCCCCCTTTAAGGTTCCGAGGGAGGTGGAGTTCAGAGACCACCTCCCCGTTACCCCTACGGGTAAGGTCTCAAAAAAGGATCTCTGATCGGGCGGGCCGTGGCAGAATACGGCCATGGCCAGGCCCTCCGCAGAAGAGAAAAAGGCCGCCCGCCGCACCCAGATCCTGGAGGCCGCGAAGAAGGTCTTCGCGAGGAAGGGGTATTACGGCGCCACCATGGGGGATGTGGCGAGGGAGGCAGGGGTCTCGTACGGCGTTCCCTACTGGTACTTCCCGAATAAGATGGCCCTCTTCGAGGCCCTCATGGAGGCCGAGGCCGAGGCTCTGAAGGAGAGGATAGCCAGGGCCGTAACGGCCACCCCCAACCCCCTCGAGCGCCTCAGGATAGGACTGGAGGAGACCCTGCGTTTCTTCGATGAAGACCAGTCCGTGGCAAGGCTCCTCTTCCGGGACGCTTACGCCCTCGGGCCTAGCTTCGAGAAGAAGCTCGTGGAGATATACGGACGGTTCGTTCGCCTCATCCGCCACGACCTCGAGCACGCAGCCAAGAGAGGACTGCTAAGACCCCTTGACCTCGATCTCGCAGCCTACATGATCGCGGCTCTCCTGGGACAGCTGGCCTTCCGCCGCCTCACCGCGGTGGAGCAGGCGGTCCCCGTGGAGGAGATTGCCGGTGCCGCCCTGGACTTCATCCTCCGGGGGATTACCCAGCCGCTTTCGGCCCCGAAGAGGCAGAGCGGCCGGAGGTCCACGGCAGGGCCGAAGGCGACCGTCTGAGGCCTGCTTCAAGGAACCGCCCTACCGCATCCCGGGCCCGGGTAAAGGGGCCCTTGCAATCCTCGCGGTCCGCCCAGAACTTGTCGGTGCTCTGGTGTAAGCTTCCGCGCCGTATGGAAGGCGGCGAGCCTCCGCTCAAAAAGAAGGCCGCTAGGCCTCCCGCCGGACGGGCGGCGCCCGGCCCCAACAGGACCCTGACTGGAGGCTAGGCCTTGCCCCTGCCCCCCCTTGCACAAGTCAGGACCGTCCTGCTCGACTGGGAGGGGACCGCCCGCGGCCCCCGTGGCCTTCCGCCGGAACTCCTCTCCTGCCTGGAACACCTGAACCGGCTCGGAGTCGACCTCGTAATCCTGGCCGAGTCCGACCCCGCCGAGGTAGCCTCAGAACTTCCCGAGCCCCGAGGTCCTGGCGGCATCTTCATCGCGTCCCTCGCCTTCCCTGGGCTCCTTCGGCTGAACCGCAGCGGGACCCACGTCCTTCTGGAGAAACCCGTCGACCCCAACGAACTTGAGGCCGTGAAGGGGGTTGGTGCCAGGGTAAGGCAGGCCCTCGCGGAGGGGGGTATGAGGACCGAGCTCGCGCCCTTCCCGGCGGGCGTCCTCCTGAATCTCGCCCCTGACCTCCCGACGGAACCCACCAAGCGACCACATCTCCTCTCCGCCCTCGCGGAGAGGTTGGCCAGGACCGGTCTCGCCGGCCTTCACCAGATAGCCGGGATGGTAAGGGACGAGGCCGCCAGAGTCGGTGCAAGGCTCCGGGTTCTCCCCGAGCTACCTCACCTCAGGCTCAGCCTCGCGACCAAGGGGGACCTCGCCCGCCTTGCCCTGGAGGCCCTCCTCGGTGAGGATGAACCCGAAGGGATGCTGACCCTGGCCGATGAGTTCGGACCCCTGGGCGGGCTGCCAGGTCCTGACTTCTTCCTCCTCGAAGGGCTGGCAGCAAGCGGTGAGGGGCTGGCAGCAGGCGGCCGGTTCGTCTTCGTCTCCGTGGGGCTCGAGCCTGAGGGCGTTCCGGATCCCGTCCTCCCCCTCGGAGGTGGGCCGGAAACGACTGTCCAGGTGCTCCGGAGGCTCGCGGAAGAGGTGAGGGCCTTCCCCGAGCCCTGGCCGGACCCGAGGTGGTGCCTGACGTCAGAAGGATATGACCCGAACGCCGAGGCGGACCGGGAATCCTGGTTCACTGTATCCAACGGGAGGATGGGGACGCGGGGGTCCCTGGAGGAGGGTGCCGAGGAGTCCCGCCCCGCTACCTATCTCGCCGGCCTTTTCGGCCGGCCGGAGGCGGAAGGAGCCCAGCCCGTCCTCGTTCCGGGCCCCGACTGGGTGCACCTGGAACCCAGAGTGGCAGGGGAGCGGCTCGATCTGGACAGGGGTAGCGTGATCGAGCACACAAGGGTTCTGGACATGAGGAGGGGGATACTCTTCCGTCTGTGGAGGCACCGCCTTCCCAGTGGCAGGGAGGCCCGCTTCCGGTCCCTCCGCATGGCCTCCCTCAGAAGGAGAGGGCTCTCCCTCCTCCAGGCGGAGCTCGAATCCGACAGCGTCCCCGGGCTCCTTTCGGATTCCATCCCCGTGGTCACTCTCCACCCCGCCGCCGAGACCGTCCGTGCCGAGGCGCGCGGGAGGGGGGTGAGGGTGGAGGTAAGGCCTCGAGGGGGAACCCCGGGAATCTTCGCCATCCAGACCAGCGAAGAGGAGGGCAGGCTTGCACGCGTCCTTTCTGCGTGCCGCGGCACCGGGCCGGCTGTGGAGGAAAGAGTCGAGAGGGAGCTTGAGGAAGCGGTGCAGGCAGGCCCGGCTGTCCTCCGGGCCGAGCACGAAGCTGAGTGGAGACGGAGGTGGCGATCCTCAGACATCCGGGTGGTCGGGGACGACCGCCTCCAGCAGGCCCTCAGGTTCGCCCTCTACCACCTGATATCGGCTGTGGACCCTGAGGAGAAGTCCACCTCCGTGGGTGCACGAGGTCTTACGGGCCCCGGATACCACGGCCACGTCTTCTGGGACACCGAAGTCTTCGTGCTCCCCTTTTACGCCTTCACCTGGCCAGAGGCAGCCCGAGCCCTTCTCTCCTTCCGCTACCGGACGCTCCCGGCCGCCCGCGCCCGCGCCCGCCGCCACGGCTTCCGCGGAGCCCTCTACCCCTGGGAAGCGGCGGACACGGGCGAGGACGTAACCCCCCCCACCGGGATCGGGCCCGACGGCAAGCCCTTCCCAATTCGCACGGGGGAGCAGGAGCACCACATCTCGGCCGATGTTGCCTGGGCTGCCTGGTTCTACTGGGAGGCCACCCGGGATGAGGAGTGGCTCCTCGCCGAGGGGGCAGAGATCATCCTGGAGACGGCCAGGTTCTGGACGTCCAGGGCCACCCTCGGAAGGGACGGGAGGTACCACATCCGCAAGGTCATCGGGCCCGACGAGTACCACGAGGGGGTCACCGACGACGCCTTCACCAACGCGGCCGCCGCCTGGAACCTGAGGAAGGGAGCGGAGGTGGCCGAGCTCCTCTCGGGCATGGACCCGGCGGCCTGGAGGGCCCTCAGCCGGCGCCTGGGACTTCGCGCGAAGGAGCTCGCGAAGATGGAGAGGGTGGCCTCGGGTCTCGTGCCCGAGCCCCACCCCGAGTCAGGGGTTTACGAACAGTTCCGGGGGTATTTTGCCCTCAAGGACGTGCTCGCCACCGACCTTCACGAGCGCCCCTTTGCGGGGGAGGCCGTCCTGGGGCTGAAAAGGCTCGCCCGCTCCCAGCTCATCAAGCAAGCCGACGTGCTCATGATCCCCTTCCTCCTTCCTGAGGCCATGGATGACGACCTTCTCGCCGCCAACTACGCCTACTACGAGCCCCGAACCTGCCACGGTAGCTCCCTCTCACCGCCGGTCCACGCCGCCCTCGCCGCACGCCTCGGCCGGCTTGACGAGGCCCTTTCCTACCTCCGCATGGCCGCCTCGGTGGATCTTGGGAACAGCATGGCCAACGCGGCCCTCGGCGTCCACCTGGGATCCATGGGAGGGATGTGGCAGACAGTGGTGAGGGGCTTCGGAGGACTCCGGGTGGCAGAAGACGCAATCCTCCTCGACCCGAAGCTCCCCCCCGGCTGGGAAGAGCTCTGCTTCACCCTGCTGTGGCGGGGAACCAGGGTGACGGTGAAGGCGAGGCAGGAGGCCATTTCCATCACTCTGGACAGCAGGGCGAGAATGGGAGTGGGCAGCCAGCCCCCGAGCCTCATCGGACCCGGTCGGGTGACCTGGGTCCGGCGGGCAGGAGCCTGGGAGAGGGCCCAAGAGCTTGATCGGGGGGGAAGAGAGGGGCTTCGGGATGCGGCTTCCGGTCCGAGTGATCCCAGCTTCGGCCCTCGGCCGAGCTCGCCCCCTCGGGATGGGGCTGGGCTGGCTACTTGAGCCAGCTGACCTCCCTCCCGGCTGGAGCCCCGCCCGAATCCTGGCCGCTGCCTCCCAGGCCGCAGCCGTGCTCGCCGTGAGACCCGGGGTCAGGGTTCCTAAGCGTCCCCGGCGGGTGATCGTGGCTCATGAAGCCACTCCCCTTCCTGCCCCCGGCGTTGACCTGGCGGACACTGTCGCCGTCGCCACGGGAGCCGAGGTCCTCCTGGTCCACGTGCTCCCCTCGGGGGCTGGCCCGGAGGGCAGGCCCAAACCTCCCGGAACCCTGGAGCCCCCTCGCTTTGTTGACCACGGCCACCACGACTGGCTCGCCTGGAGGAGAGAGTTCGAGCGCCGCTTCTGCCACCTTTCCCGGGGGGTGAAGGCCACCGTGGTCCTGGAGACAGGCTCCCCCGCCCGCGCCATCCTGCAGGCCACCCGCCATTACCTGGGGGACCTCCTCATCCTTACATGGAAGAGGCAGGCCGCTCCCGGCAGGGCTAGGGTGGTGAGGAAGATCCTCCGGGAAGCGCCCTGCCCGGTGCTCCTCATCGGTGAGGAGACCGAGCCAGGGGAGACTGAGAGCACCTGGGAGGCTGGGGGGGGCCTGCTCCTCTCAGCTGGCTCGCAGGGTGGCTGCTGGCCCTAAAGGACACCGCCGAGAGCGCCCGGAGTGGGAGAGCCCTAGAATTCCCGGCCGGAAGAAGTCCTTTTTGGGGAAAGGAAGGGCTTGGAGTACGTTCAGGTCGGGAGCCTCCGCATCTCCAGGATAGGCCTCGGGACATGGCAGTTCGGCTCGAGGGAGTGGGGCTACGGGAGGCAGTACGCCGAGAAGGAAGCCAGGGCCATCGTGAAGAGAGCCCTGGAGCTCGGGATCAACCTCTTCGATACAGCCGAGGTCTACGGTCTCGGCAGGTCCGAGAGGATCCTGGGAGAGGCCCTGAGGGAGGCCGGCGGCGAGGGAGCCGTGGTGGCCACCAAGCTGCTCCCAGTCTTTCCTTTACCTGGCTACGTTCGGAGCAGGGCGGAGAAGAGCCTGATGCGGCTGGGAAAAGACCGCATCCACCTCTACCAGGTGCACTGGCCCAACCCCGTCTTTCCCATCCCCCTCCTTATGAGGGAGATGAGGGAGCTCAAGGAAGACGGGAAGGTGGCTGAGGTAGGCGTGAGCAATTTCTCCCTTTCCGCGTGGAAGAAAGCGGAGGAAGCCCTGGGCGAAAAGGTCATCTCCAACCAGGTTCCTTACAGCCTGGTTCAGCGGGAGGCCGAGGCCGAGCTCATACCCCATGCCGAGAAGGGGGGGAGGGTCATCATCGCCTACAGCCCCCTCTGCCAGGGCTTCCTCTCCGCCCGATACTCACCCAACTACCCCCCTCGAGGGGCTGTGAGGAGAGGAAACCCGCTGTTTCTCTCGGAGAACCTGAAAAGGGCGGCAGGGCTCTTCTCTGCCCTGAGAGAGATAGCGAGGGCCCATAGCGCCAGCCCCGCCCAGATCGCCCTGGCGTGGGTGATAAGGAAGCCCTGCGTGGTGGCGATCCCCGGAGCAGCCAGCGTCGCCCAGCTAGAGGCGAACGCCGAAGCAGCCAAGATACGCCTATCCCCGGAGGAAGTGTCCTGGCTGGAGCAGGAGGCTCAAGCCTTTCGCCCACTACGGGGCCCCAGGGCCCTCCTCCCCCTGGCCAGGTCCGCCCTGCGCCCCAGAACCTCGGGGGAGGGACGAGGCCCCGCTGGCTAGACGCCCCTTTCCTTCGAGCCCCATGATCCAGGCCCCCACGGCCGAGTAGTCCGCCTCCCCGAGGCCGGCGGCGCGGGCGGCCAGGAAACCCTGGTGAGCTGCGGCGGCAAGGGGCGTGGCCGCCCCTGAGGTGCGGGCAAGCTCCAGGGCGAGGGCGAGGTCCTTCTCCATGTGCTTCAGGGCAAAGTTGGTGGGGAATTCCCCCTTTACAACGAGCGGCCCTTTCGCTTTCTGCGACTGGGAAAGGACGGGCAGGTCCTGCACGAGCTGCCAAAAGGTGCCAGGCTCCAGCCCAGACCGGGTAGCCAGGGAGAAGGCCTCCCCCAGAGCATGTACCCCTACTCCGAGGAGGAGGTTCACGGCAAGCTTCACGGCGAGCCCCATCCCCGAGCCCCCAACGTGCCGCACCTCACCGAACACCTCGAGGACGTCTCTGGCCCGCTCCAGGGCTTGCCCCTCCCCTCCCACGTACACCACGAGCTCCCCGCGGCTGGCCGGAAGCACGCTACCCACCACCGGCGCATCGAGGTAACCGACCCCCTTCTCTCCTGCAGCTCGAGCCAGCTCGAGGGAGACCCGAGGCGAGATGGTGCTGGTGTTCGCCACCACGCATCCCTGCCTGGCTCCTCCGAGAACCCCCCAGGGCCCGGCCACCACCTCCCGGCTGGCCTCCGAATCCGAGACCATGACCACCACCACCTCGGCCTCGGCCGCTGCCTCAGCCGGGCTCGCGGCCCAGAGGGCCCCTTCCCTCAAGAGGGGGTCAGCCCGCGCGCGGGTCCGGTTATGCACCACAAGCCTGTAGCCTGCCTGGAGGAGCCTCCTCGCCATGGGGTTTCCCATCCTTCCTAACCCGATGAAGCCCACCTGCCTCACGGCCACGGCTCCCCTCCTTCGCCCTCCAGCGAGTCAGCCTCCCCCTTGAGAAGAGGGGCGAGCCTCTCATATGTGTCCTGGAGAAGCTCGGGGAGAACCTTGGTCTCGCCCAGGATGGGCATGAAGTTTGTGTCCCCCGTCCACCGCGGCACCACATGGATGTGGAGGTGTCCCGGTAGCCCTGCCCCGGCCGCCGCTCCGAGGTTCATACCCACGTTGAAACCGTGGGGGCTCATGGCGCGCTTAAGCGCCGCCACGGCCCTCACCACCCAGTGAAACAGATCCTGCCCTTCTTCCTCGTCCAGCTTCTCGAGCTCGGCCACGTGCCGGTAGGGAGCCACCATGAGGTGGCCGGTGTTGTAGGGGTAGATGTTCAGGATTACGAAGGAACGCTTCCCCCTGGCTACGAGGAACCTCGCCTCATCCTCCCGGGCAGCCTGGGCCTCGCAGAGGAAGCACCCCTCCCCTCCCGCGAGAGCCCCCGCGATGTAATTCATCCTCCAGGGCCTCCAAAGGAGTTGCATGAGAATCAACCGCCCTCCAGACCCTCGCGGATCCTGGCCAGGAACTCCTCCCACGGAATTCCCCGAAGGTCCTGGCCCTCCCTGGTCCTCACCGAGAGGGTGCCGGTGGCCACCTCCGCGTCCCCCACTACCAGCGTGTAGGGAACCTTGGCCAGCTGCGCCCGACGTATCTTCGCCTGCACCGTCTCCCTCGCCTCGTCCACCTCCACCCTAAGCCCCAGGGAGGCCAGACGGGAGGCAACCTGCCTTGCGTGCTCCTCGTGGCGGGAGGCCACGGGCACCACCACCGCCTGCACCGGGGCGAGCCAGAGCGGGAAGGCACCGGCGTAGTGCTCGATTAAGACCCCGAAGAACCTCTCCAGGCTTCCCAGAAGGGCCCGGTGAACCATGACCGGTCTGTGCCTCCTGTTGTCGGCGCCCACGTACTCGAGGTCGAACCGCTCGGGGAGAGCGAAGTCCACCTGGACCGTGGTGAGCTGCCAGAACCGCCCGATGGCGTCCCTCACGTGGATGTCCACCTTGGGTCCGTAGAACGCCCCCTCCCCCTCGGCCATGGTGAAGGGAAGGCCGCTCTTCTCCAGGGCCCTCCTCAGGGTCTCGGTGGCCTCGGCCCACATCTCCTCCGTACCTATGGACTTCTCGGCACGGGTGGAGAGGGCGACCTGCAGCCCCTCAAACCCGAACTTCCTGTAGACCTCCAGGGCGAACTCAAACACCCCAAGGATCTCCCCGACCAGCTGCTCCCTGGTGCAGAAGATATGGGAGTCGTCCTGGGTGAACCCCCTGGCCCTCAGGAGGCCGTGGAGCACCCCGGACCTCTCGAAGCGATACACCGTCCCGAGCTCGAAGAGCCTTAAGGGCAGGTCGCGGTAGGAGCGGGTCTTCGACTTGTAGATGAGGACGTGGAAGGGACAGTTCATGGGCTTCACGAAGTACTCGCCCGCGCCCGAATCCATTCCCGGGTACATGAGGTCCCGATAGAAGCGGAGGTGGCCCGAGGTCTCCCAGAGCCACGCCCTCCCCACATGCGGTGTGTAGACGGGCAGGTAGCCCCGGCGGAGGTGGGCCTGCCTGAGATAGGACTCGATCTCACCCCTGACGATGGCCCCCTTGGGGTGCCAGAGGACCAGCCCGGCCCCGAGCTCCTCGGGGATGGAGAAGAGGTCCAGCTCCCTCCCGAGGCGCCTGTGGTCCCTCCTGGCCGCCTCCTCGAGGCGGGCGAGGTAGGCCTCGAGCTCCTCCACGCTCGGCCAGGCGGTGCCGTAAACCCTCTGGAGCATGGGGTTCCGCTCGTCCCCCCTCCAGTAGGCCCCCGCGACCCTGAGCAGCCTGAAGGCAGGGATCCTCCCGGTGGAGGGGAGGTGCGGCCCGCGGCAGAGGTCGACGAAGCGCCCGTTCCAGTAGACGGACACCCTATCCCCCGACGCCCCCTCCCCCTCGTCCAGGGACCTTATGATCTCCTGCTTATAGGGCTGGCCCTGGAAGAGGCTGAGGGCCTGGGTGGGGCTGAGCTCCTCCCGCCTGAAGGGCTGGTCCTCGGAGATGATCTCCCTCATCCTCGCCTCAATGCGGCCAAGATCCTCCTCGGTCAGGGGTCTTGGGAGGTCGAAGTCGTAGTAGAAGCCGTCCTCAACCGGGGGTCCAATGGCGTACGCCGCCCCCGGAAAGAGATCCACCACGGCCTGGGCGAGCACATGGGCGGTGGAGTGGCGGAGCACTTCGAGCCCCTCGGGCTCCCTCACATCCACCGGCTCCACAGCGGCCCCATCGTGAAGGGGGGTGGAGAGATCCCTGAGAACCCCATCCACCCTCGCCGCCACCACATCCCGGCCGAGCAGGCCTGCAGCGGCCAGAGCATCCTCCGCCCGCGCCCCCGCCTCCACCTGGACAACCCGCCCGCCGACCTTCACCGCAAAAGCTCCCATCACCTGACGGAACCTCCCGAGAACTCCCGAACTCTGGAGACGACCCGCCCGATGATACCCCGCCCCCGGCCGCGGGAGGCTCAGGGAGCCAACTTTCTCGAGATCCCCCTTCTCCTTTCCCCTCCGGCCCCCATGAGCAGGGAGAGAAGGAAGGCGAGGAAGAAGGAGGGGATGGAGGCCCCGAGCCAACCCAGCTTCTCTGAAAGGGGGGTGCCGAAGATTCTTCCGGCCAGCCCGACCCACCAGCCCGGCCCTGTCGGAGCGATCCAGTGGTAGAGAGCGAAGCCGGCGGTCCACGGGAGGAGGGAAGCCGGGCGCATCCCCGGGGCCGCGGGTCTCTCCGCCTGTCCCCGCCCGAGTACGAAGTGCTCGGCTGTCCAGGCCCCGAAGAGGGGTACAAAGACGCTCCCGATAAGGAGGAGGAAGAGCTCATACCGGTCCATGGAGAGGAACGCAGCGAGGAGAGCGCTCACCGCCGAGACTGCAACCACAAGCATCTTCCCGTTGGCCGAGGGGAAGATGTTCCTCAGGCTCACGGCCGTGGAGTAGACATCGGCGAAGGCCTGATCCGTCTCTCCCACCAGCAGGCCGAGGAGGAAAAGGGCTCCGACCACGCCCGCGCCACCCAAAGCCAGCACCCCAAGCGCCATCCCCCGGGGGCTCGCCTCAGCCCCCGGGCCGGCCAGGACGAGGACGGCCCCGAGCACGTAGAACCAAACGTTCCCTAGGAGATATCCAATGTAGGTGCCCCAGAAGGAGCCCTTGGCCGATCTCGAGAACCGGTTGTAATCGGCAACCAGGGGGAGCCACGAGATGGGCATCGCGATGACCAGGTCCATGCCGATGGCGAAACTCAGCCCCCCTTCCCCCGGCCTTCTCCACGCCGGACCGAGCCCCTTCAGCACCAGAGCGGCGCTGAGCAATCCCGCTATGGCCAGAACGGCCCAGAAGCTGAACCGCTCCATCCACTTCCTCACCACGCCGAGGGGCCCCCAGAGGGTGAGGAGGGTCACCACGGCGGTCACCGCAAGAAGCCAGAAAACAAACCCGGAGAATCCGAAGAGCCTCTCCGAGACGGCCGCCGCCACGGTGGCCATGGCCCAGAACTCAAAGGCCGTCCACCCAACAAGCTGGAGAACGTTGAGGATCGTGGGTACCCAGGAACCCCGGACACCGAGGAAGGAACGAAGAAGAGCCATGGTGGGCACCGCATCCTGGCTGCCGGCGAGACCTCCGAGAGCCAGAAGGGCGCAGCCCACAGCCGAACCCAGAAGGGCGGCCAGGATGGCCCGGGGCAGCGAGAGGGCGGGAACTAGGAGGCCTCCGGCCACCAGCACGAGGAGACCGATGGCCAGATCACCCCAGAGAACCGCTAGGTCGACCCCCGTGAGCGGCCTCTTATCCTCGGGAAGGGGCTCGATCCCCCAGTGGCCCGCGTCCAACTCCTCACGCACTCCCGCCAAGGACCACCCCCGGCTCCTGTCCAGTCGGGGAGATGATAGGGCTTCATGAGAAGAGTCCTGGCTGAGCCCTGGGGATGCCCGGCGGCCGAGTGAGTGACGGCCAGCCGCTGCGTGGGCGCTAGAGGACTCGAACCTCTGACCTCCTCCGCGTCAAGGAGGCGCTCTCCCTCTGAGCTAAGCGCCCTCTCGCCTTCCCCGGGGCAACAAAACTACCAGCCTCCCCTGGGGGTGTCAAAGCAGACCCCTCCGTCCGGCACCCATGCGAAGACGGGTCGGCCTACCGCAGCCGGGCTCTTCCGGTCCACCGCCCCACCGGGCGGCCCGCCGTGTTCGGAAGGCCCATAGGTCCCGAGCCGGATCGGCGGTCCAAGGAAAGGGCAGAAGGGATAGGACATTAAAGTTGCTTTTTTGTCTAAATCCTCCTATGCTTGGCGCGTGCAGCAGGGGAAGCTGGCTCCGCTCCTACAGGAACCGACCCTCTCCCTCCTGTCTGCCGTGGCGAGAAGAGGCGGGATCACCGTGGACGAGGCAGCAGAGGCCCTTTCCCTCCCCCGGACGACCGCGAGATTCCGCCTGGAGAGGTTGGAACAGCAGGGATTTCTCCGCTCCGCCCCCGCGGAAAGACGTGCCGGTCAGAGAGGCAGGAGTGCCAAGGTCTACTACCTCAGCGGAGAGGAGCTCCTCCTCTCCTTCCCACCCCGAAGCTATGACTTCCTCTCCCGCCTCATGGCCGAGGTCCTGGCCGGAGCGGGGCTGAGCACCCAGGCGATAAGAGCGACGGCCAGGTCCTTTGGGCTGCACGTGGCGAGGGGAAGGCCCGATACCCGGGGTAGGGCACGGCAGGCCGCTCCGGCCAGGCGCCCCACCCGCCGCTCCAGGAAGGGCCGGTCCCTGCCCCAGGCCGTCACGGAGGCCCTTAAGGCCCTCGGAGGCCTCGGCTATCTCACCAGCGTGGAGCTGGCCAGCGGGGAGCTCGCGGTGGTCACCGCCCACAACTGCCCCTTCCGCGGAGTGGCCGAGGCCCATCCCGGGCTCATCTGCGCGATGGACCTGGGTCTCTGGGAGGGCGTCCTGGAGGCGGCCTGCTCGGCCCCGGTCAAGGTGGAGGTCGAGTCCTGCCAGGCTGAGGGGGCCACATGCTGCCGGGTCCTCATCCGGCCCGAAGAGGGAGGTGAGGCATGCCCGAACTCAAGGGCAAGCTGGTGACGGCGCTCCCGCGCCGAAACAGGCGGTATAAGAAGGGGCGGGTTTGCAAGTTCGAAGGCTGCAACACGGTCCTCTCCATCTACAACCGCTCCGATTACTGCTGGCTGCATAAGCCGCCCAGGCCAACTCTGCTGGGTAGAGCCTAGCTCCGCATCTGGCCTCCGCCTGGCCCGCCGCCCGGCGCGACCGCCGGGAGGCTTCCCGCCTTGACGGAGCACTGGAAGGGATATACTCTCGACCCGTGGGTCGAGGACGGGAGGAGGCCATGGGGCTCCAGGATAAGTGCTACATCACCTGTGCCCTTTCAGGGGTGGCGGCGAACAGGCAGCAGTGCCCAGCCATTCCATACACCCCGGAGGAGTACGCCGCGGAAGCGCGCCGGGCCTACGAGGCAGGCGCAGCCATGGTCCACATCCACGCGAGGAAGCCGGACGGGACCCCCTCCTTCGACGTGGAAGACTACAAGAACATAAAGGAAGCCATCCTCGCCGAGGTTCCGGACATAATCATCAACTTCTCCACGGGGGCTGTGGGCGTGGAGCGGGAGAGGCGGATCCATCAGGTGCCCGCCCTCCGACCGGAGGTGGCCGCCCTGAACATGGGCTCCATGAACTACGCCATCTTCTCGGACTCGAGAAAGCAGTTCATTTACGACTTCGTTTTCGCCAATCCCTTCTCCGACATCATTTACTTCCTCCAGGTCATGAACGAGGCCGGGGTCAAGCCCGAGCTCGAGTGCTTCGATGTGGGCCACATAGGGAACACGCGACCCCTCCTGGACATGGGAATCCTCAAGCCCCCCCTCCACTTCTCCCTCATCCTCGGGGTCCTTGGAGGCATTCCCGCAACCACCGCCAACCTTGCCCACATGGCGTCCCAGCTTCCTCCTGACTCCGACTGGCAGGTCATCGGGATATCCCTGGCCCAGTGGCCCCTGATTGCCGCCGCCGTGAGCATGGGGGGGCACGTGAGGGTCGGCCTTGAGGACAACTTCTACCTCTCCCCGGGGGTCATGGCGCGGAGCAACGGTGAGCTGGTGGAGAAGGCCTCCAGGATGGTGAGGGACGCCGGGAGGGAGGTGGCCACACCCGATGAGGCCAGGAGGATCATGCGGCTGCCTCCCTATGATGGGGAGGTGAGAGGTGGTTGAGGTGGAAGCGAGGGTGGACACTACCGTCTTCACCCCCGAGCACGAGGCCCTCAGGCAATCCCTGAGGAGCTTCGTGGAGAAGGAGCTCGCCCCCCACGCCACCGAGTGGGACGAGGCAGGAGACTTCCCCGACTGGGTCTTCAGGCGCATGGGGGAGCTCGGGTTCCTCGGACTCCACTACCCCGTCGAGTACGGAGGGCAGGGAGGGGACTACTTCTGTGAGATCGTCCTTGCCGAGGAGATGGCGAGATGCGAGTCGGGCTCGGTGGCCATGGCCGTGGAGGTCCACACCGACATGGCCACCCCCCCCATCGAGAGGTTCGGCACCAGGGAACAGAAGGAGGAGTACCTGGCCCCGGCCATAAGGGGGGAGAAGATCTCCTGCCTCGGCATCACCGAGCCCGGGGCCGGTTCGGACGTCCAGCGCATTTCCACCTTCGCCAGGAGGGACGGATCCGACTGGGTGATAACGGGCAGGAAGATCTTCATCACCAACGGGGTCAGGGCCGACTTCTGCACCCTCCTCGCCCGCACCGAGCAGGGCTTCAATGTCTTCCTGGTGGACAAGGGCCTTCCCGGGTTCACCGTGGCGAGGAAGCTCGAGAAGGTTGGGATGAGGGCATCGGACACGGCGGAGCTCGTCCTGGATGAGGTAAGGGTACCCGCCTCCAAGGTTCTCGGGGAGGAGGGGAAGGGCTTCTACCACATCATGTGGGAACTCCAGGGGGAGAGGCTGGTCGGCTCAGCGGGCATGGTGGCGGGAGCCCAAATCCTGCTGGACCGGACCGTGGCCTACGCCAGAGAGAGGAAGGCCTTCGGGGTCCCCCTCATCCGCCATCAGGCCCTGGCCCACCGCCTCGCCGACCTCGCCATCAGGATAGAGGCCTCCCGGCAGCTCGTGTACTGGGCGGCATGGCTGGTGAACAAGGGAGAGTACCCGGTAAGGGAGATCTCCATGGCCAAGCTCTCGGCGGGAAGGCTCTCCTTCGAGGTAGCCGACGCCTGCCTGCAGGTCTTCGGAGCCTACGGATACTCCATGGAGTTCCCGGTGCAGAGGGCCTGGCGGGACGCGCGACTCTCCCGCATCGGGGGCGGAACCGATGAGATCATGCGCGAGGTCATAGGGAAGCTGGAGGGGTTCTGATGGCCGTGGAGATCCCGTACGAGCTTTTCGGAGAGGAAGAGGAGGAGTTCCGCCGGGCCGCCCGCGCCTTCGTCGAGAAGGAGCTCGCCCCCCACGCGGAGGAGTGGGAGAGGGCCGAGGCCTTCCCCAGGGAGGTGATGCGGCGCGTGGGGGAACTCGGTTTCTTCGGCCTCAAGTACCCGGAGAAGTACGGGGGGCAGGCCGAGGAAGGCAGGGAGGCCAAGGGGATCCTCGCCGACGCCGTCCTCACGGAGGAGCTCGCGGGGGCGGGATCGGGAGGGGTAGCGGCCTCCATCGGCGCTCAGAAGGACCTCTTCACCCTTTACCTCTACCGGTTCGGGTCGGAGGAGCAGCGCCAGAGGTGGCTTCCCCCCGCCCTGGCCGGGGAGATCATCGGAGCCCTGGCCGTGACCGAGCCCGAGGCCGGTTCGGACGTGGCGGCCATCAAGACCAGGGCCGAGAGGGTGGAGGGCGGGTATCTCCTCCGCGGCACTAAGGTCTTCATCACCAATGGCGCTTGGGCCGACGCTGTGGTGGTGGCGGCCAGAACCTCCCCCGGCCCCGGCCACGAGGGGATCAGCCTCTTCCTTCTCGAGGCCGGTACCCCGGGGTTCTCAAGGAGAAGAATAAGAACCCTGGGCTGGCGGACCTCCCAGACGGGGGAGCTGGTGTTCGAGGACTGTTTCGTGCCCGAGGAGAATCTCATCGGCGAGGAGGGAAGGGGCTTCTACTACCTGGTGGAGAATTTCGTCTGGGAGAGGCTGGTTATGGCCCTCGGCGCTGTGGCGGGGGCAGAGCGGGTGTACCGGTCCGCTAAGGAGTACTCCCTTACCAGGGAGGCTTTCGGCAGGCCCGTGGGGAAGTTCCAGAGCTGGCGGCACCGTTTCGCCGACCTCGTGACCGCCATAGAGGAAGCCAAACGCCTCACCTATCACGTTCTAAGGCTCTACCTGGCGGGCCAACCGTGCCTTAAGGAGGCGGCCATGGCCAAGGCTTACGCCACGGAGGTGGCTTTCCTGGCAGCGGATGAAGCCCTCCAGGTACACGGAGGATACGGATACATGATGGAGTACCCCGTCCAGAGGGCCTGGCGCGACGCGCGTCTGGGTCCGATAGGAGGGGGAACCTCGGAGATAATGAGGGAGATCGTGGCTAGGAGCCTCTCCGCCTAGCGCCTTTCCCGGAGTTCCGGCCCGGACCGGTCATCTCGGAGTAACCTATGCATCGAACCTTCGGTCGAAGGTGACCGAAAGGAAAGTCAAGAAAGGGTCGAGAGGAAAGGCCTGGCATGACGAGAAAAACCACGACCGTGTCGAGGGCTGGGAGGGAGGCGGGCCGCCGGGGAAGCCGCGGGACCCCTGAGGCTGCCAGGAACCGAACCGGAAGGACGGCGCGGGCGTCCTCCCCGAGGGCCGAGGAGAGGCGGAAATCGATCATAAGGGCAGCCATAAAGGTCTTCGCCAAGAAGGGTTACCACGCCGCCACCATGGGCGAGGTGGTCGCCCGGGCCGGCATAGCCAAGGGGACGGCGTACTGGTACTTCCCCTCCAAGAAGGATCTCTTCCTCGCCGTCCTCGAGGAGGTCTCGGACGCCTTCAGGAGGGAGGTCCGGGCTGCGGCCCTCGAGCACTCGAGCCCAATGAGGAGGCTAGAGGAGGCCGTGAGGAAGGGGGTGATCATGGCCGGGATCCGCCCCCACCTCTTCAAGGCCTACTTCCAGGACGTGCCCTGGGAGGAGCCCCAGTTCCAGAAGGTAAGAAAAGAGATCATGTCCCGCTTCGCCAGGGAGCTCGCCTCCACCTATCGGGCGGCTGCCTCCGCTGGAGAGGCGAGGCAGGTCGACCCTGAGCTGGCGGCCCGCGCCATCTTAGGCATGGTGGACTACCTCGCCCGGGAGGTGGTGGAGAAGGGAGCCTCCGCGGAGGAGGCCGCCGAGTTCGCTGTGGCCCTCCTCCGCCGCGGTCTTGCCCTCGACAGCTCAGAAGCCAGGAGCGCTCCCGGGCACTCGGGCAGGGGCAGGTAGCCCGTGAGGGGGACGAGGGAGAGGCTCGCCCTCTCGTCCCGGGACCTTTTCCCCGAGATACCGCCGGAGGCCTTCCCATTTCCCAGCACTGCCGAGGTCGAGCCGGCCGACACGGTCCTCTGCCAGGAGAGAGGGATGGCCGCCCTGGAGCTCGGGTTCACCCTGGACGCGCCCGGCTACAACATCTTCCTGGCCGGTGCCACCGGGACCGGGCGGAGCACGGCGGTCCGACTTCTCCTCTCCCGCCTAGCCCCCTCCCTCCCCACGCCCCCCGACAGAGTGCTTGTGAAGAACTTCTCCGACCCCGACCGCCCTCGCCTCATCACCCTCCCGCCGGGCCAGGGCCCGGCCCTGGCGAGGCGGATGGAAGGACTGGTGGACGCGGTACGCCGGAGGGCCCCCTCCATCCTCGAGGACAAGGCCATAGAGGCAGCCCGGGAGGAGCTCACAAGGAAGGTGGCGGAGAGGCAGAGGGCCCTCCTCGAGCAGTTGGAGCGCTCTCTCAAGGAGGACGGTTTCGCCCTGGTTCAGATGGAGGCCGGAGGGATGGTAAGGCCCGAGGTCCTTCCGGTCTGGGAGGGAAGGCCTGTCCCCCTGGAAGAGCTTGAGAGCCTGGCTTCTCGCGGCCTCATCCCCACCAGCGTGGTGGAGAGCCTCAGGACCAAGCATGCCCTGTACCACGAGGCGCTGAACGAGGTGATGCGCTCGGTGAGGGAGGCCGCCAGGGAGGCCGAATCCGCCTTCCGAGAGGTCCTGAGGAGGACCCTGGCAACCCTGGTGGAGCCGCTCCTTGCGGAGATAAGGGAGGCTTTCAGGGTTGAGGAACTCACCAGGTACCTCGAGGAGCTCAGGGAGGACCTGGTGGCCGGGTTCGAGGAGCTCGCCTCGGGAGGGAAGGAGGCCTTCGAAGAGAGGCTTAAGGCCTACCGCGTAAACGTTCTCGTTTCCAGGGAGCCGGGTTCAGGTGCTCCCGTGGTCTTCGAGAACCACCCCTCCTACACGAACCTCTTCGGGACCGTGGAGCGGGTAGGCCTTCCCGGCCCTCCCCCCACCCACATGAACGTGAAGGCCGGCTCTGTCCTCGCTGCCGATGGTGGTTTCCTTGTCCTCTCCGCCATAGATCTCTTGCTGGAGCCGGGGTCTTGGGAAGGGCTGAAGCGAACCCTCAAGTCCGGGCTCCTCGAGATCCAGGCACCGTGGTCCGCCTTCTTCCCGGGACCGAGCTTCCTAAAGCCGGAACCCATCCCGGTAAAGGTGAAGGTGGCTCTGGTGGGAACCCCCTTCCTCTACTACCTGCTCCTCGAGAGGGACCCCGACTTCTCCAAGATCTTCAAGGTGAAGGCCGAGTTTGACGCGGTCATGGAGACGGACAGCCGGGCCCTCGAGTACTACGCCCGGGTGGTGGCGAGGATAGTAAGGGACGAGGGCCTCCTCCACGTCACCGCCGACGGCCTCTCCGCTCTGGTGGGCTTCGGCACCAGGGAGGCCGGGAGGAGGGGGAAGATCTCGGCCCGGTTCTCGGAGGTGGCGGACGTCCTACGGGAGGCCTCCTTTATAGCGAGGAGGGAGGGGAAGGGGACGGTCGGCCGGGAGGAGGTCGAGAGGGCTCTCGAGGCTAGGCGGGAGCGGCACGGCCTTCTCGAGGCCAAGGTGAAGGAGGCCATCCAGGAGGATCTCATCCTCATCGAGACAGAGGGGTTCCGGGTGGGGAGGATAAACGGTCTCTCCGTGTACGACCTGGGGGACTCGAGCTTCGGAAAGCCCACGCGGATAACCGCCTCGGCCTCCCCGGGTAGGGCCGGGATCATCAACGTGGAGCGGGAGGCGAGGCTCTCGGGCGGCATCTACGACAAGGGGGTCCTCATCATCGCCGGTTACCTCCGGAGGCAGTACGCCAGGGAAAGACCCCTCTCCATCACGGCCAGCCTCTGCTTCGAGCAGTCCTACGCGGGCGTGGAGGGGGACTCGGCCAGCGTGGCCGAGCTTCTCGCCCTCCTCTCCGAGATCTCGGGAGTTCCCCTGGACCAGGGGGTGGCTGTGACAGGCTCCATCAACCAGCACGGTGACGTGCAGCCGGTGGGAGCGGTGAACGAGAAGATCGAGGGTTTCTTCGACCTCTGCGCCGCCAGAGGTCTCACGGGTTCCCAGGGTGTGATCATCCCCAGGAAGAACGTGCCGGACCTGGCCCTCAAGGCAGAAGTGAGGAAAGCCGTGGAGGAAGGAAGGTTCCACATTTGGGCTGTGGAGAGAGTGGAGGAGGCCATAGAGATCGCCACGGGTGTGCCCGCCGGCGAGAGGGGCCCGGACGGCGAGTTCCCCCCGGGTACTTTCAACAGGGCCGTGGAGGACGCTCTGGCCCGTTTCTCCCGCGCTCTCCAGGAGGGCCCACCGGACTACCCTCCCGCCCCCGGAGCCCCGGGGGTTCCCTGGACAGGCAGGTAGCCAAGGAGACACCCAATCCGCCCCGCCGCCCATTCGGGTGAGGCGACCCTAGGTGCGCCGAACTAGGGAGAGAGCCTGGGCGTAATCCTTCCTTTACACGGTGTTCTAGAGCCAGGGCTATAAGTACACCGAAGTAGGGGATTGGGGTCCTGGATGGGGCGTATAGCCCTTCTCCACCGGCTTTCCCGAGACTAGGGTTGGGTTGAGAGCGAGGGGGTGGTCATGGGCGTGGAGGCGCGCCTCTCGGACGCTTCCCTCCTCGCCCTCGTCGCAGAAGGAGACAGTGAGGCCCTCCTCTCCCTCTACGACAGGTACTCCCTCCCCCTGCACAGCCTGGCCCTGGCCATCTGCGGCCAGCCGGGGAGGGCGGAGGAGGCTGTGAGCAAATCCTTTGCATCCCTCGCGGCTGAGGCCTCCTCCCTCCTGGCTTCCAGGTTCGACCCCCTTCTACACCTGCTTGTAACGCTCCGGCGGGAGCTCGGGTCAAGGGCATGCCGCCCGGTCTCTTTTGTGCTGGAAGCCCCCCCCTCGGGGGCCCCTGCCAAGGCGGCGGAGGTGAGGCTTGCCCTGGGGCGCCTTGGCTCCGAGGAGAGATGGACCCTGGCCGGGTGTTTCCTCGGTGGACGGACCGTCCGCGAGCTCGCGGCAGTTAAAGGGAGGAGTCCCGAGGAGGTGCTGGGAGCTCTCGGGTCCGCCCTGGAGAAGGTGGGACAGCTAACCTTCGCCTCCGGGCAAGACGGGCACCCTGGTAGAGGCCGAGCGGGAGCCGCCTTCGTTCTGGGTGGCCTCGAGCCCGAGGAAGAAGAGGACTTCCTCGCCCACTTGAAGGGGTGCAGGGAGTGCGAGGAGGCGGTGGGTGAGTGGGCGCGGGCGGCGGCCTCTCTCTGCTGGGCCCTGCCCCTGGTGCCGGCACCTGCCAGGGTAAGGGAGGAGCTCGCGAGGGGTGGGGGTGAAGGGCTTCAGAGCCTTGGTCTGCCCGGCCGCCACCCCCGACCCCGTTGGGTCTCGCGCCTCGCGCTGGCCCTGGGCTGCCTCGCCCTGCTCCTACTGGTGCTGAAGCTAGCTGCGAGGGTCTCCTCCCTCCCCACTGACGGGGCGACGCTCGCGGGAACCCTCTCCCAGGCCACCCAGATCTGCAGCTTTTCCCCCGAGGAGAAGGGGTGGATGAAGGGGGCTCTATTCCTCGGGGCCACCCGGTCGGCAGTGAGCATCTGCGGGCTGGAGGAGCCCGGCCCTGGGGAGGCCTACTTCATAAGGGTGATCCGGGGAAGCGAGCTCGTCTCCGTCTCCGAGCCGCTCGAGCTCACCCAGGGCTGCGCCCTTGCCCTCCTCGGTCAAGGCATCGGCGCCGACATGGAGGTTCTTGTAGTCCGCGGAACCCAAGGAAGCCCGGGCAGGGTCGTGGCCCGCGCCAGCTGCTCCCAGAAGAAGTAAAAAAGTACTGACCCCCGGCGGGGAAGAACCAGCTGGGTGAAAGAATTCAGCCGAGCCCGCAGGAGACACCCACCCGCAGCTCGACTTGCAGCCGGCCCAGGCCTTTGTTAGCTTTTCTTTGAATCTAAAGGGCGCGTAGCTCAGTGGGAGAGCGCCTGCTTCACACGCAGGAGGTCGTAGGTTCAAATCCTGCCGCGCCCACGCGAGCTGCAGAGGACAGGAAATATCTGCTTGCCTTGGCCCGAGGGGCCATCAGGTTTCCTCCGCCTAGCAACGCAGAAGCACACCCAAGAGAATGAGGAGGAAGAGAGCCGGGAAGAGGGGCGGGAAGAGGCCTCCGGTCCTCGGGAGCGTGCCCACCCCGGGGGCCTGACGGCTTGGGGAGGCGGCGCCCAGCTGGGAGGCGGGGGCCCTGACCCCCGGGGACTCGGTGGCCACAGGC
>JBBINU010000005.1:277954-290105 GCA_037443725.1 Actinomycetota bacterium
CGGGGACTCGGTGGCCACAGGCAGAAACCTCCCGTAGGGGTCGTTCCTGGAGAGGAGAAAGGGCAGGTAGGTCCGGAAGGCCTCCTCCCCTCTGGCCAGCGTGTAGTGGGGAGTGAGGGGTAGTATGCGGTTCTCCGCTCCTTTGAGAGCAGGGCTCTGTGCATCCGGCCCGGCGTAGTAGGTGTCCACTGTGCCTGTCCCTTCGTAGATGGTCATGTACCTGGTAGGACCAGGGGTCTCCCTGGAACCGCCCGGACCGTTCAGCTCCTCGAGCCAGGCGGTCCCGGGGGCTATCTCGTAGCAGGCCCGGGAGACGTTCTCAGCCCCCCGGCAAACGGTGGTGCCGTGGTTCGGGCCCGCAGCCGCGACGAACTCCTCCACCCAGGAGTACATCTCAGGATGCTCATACATAGCCCGGCGAACGACCACGACGCCGAGGGAGTGAGCTACTATGTCCACGTGGTACGCACCCGTGTACTCCCTCACGGCCTGAACGAAATTGAAGAGGTCCAGGGTGTTCGCGCCCGCGGAGGTCTGGCAAGCGTTGGTCCCGCACCTCTCTCCGTTGTAGGAGAGGGCCCAGACTTCCTGGTCGGAGTATCCGGCTCGCCTCAACCTCTCCCTCACGTTCACCACTGTGGGAGGGTTCTCCTCCGCTTCCCAGAAGGTGGCGTCCTCCCCGTTGCCGTGGACGAGGATCACGGGGGTGCGAGCGAGGGGCTTGCCCCGTCTCTCACCCCCGAACCCGCCGATGGGATACCCCCAGTCCGAGTCCGGAGGTGGCCGGAAGTCCCGGGCGAACCGCACAGCTCCCGGGTGCCCGCTCCAGTCGGGGTTCTCGAAGAGGACCCCCTCGTCTCCACGGGCCACGCCAGCCGGAGAGAGAGCCGCCCAGAGCCCAAAGATGACAAGCACACGAACTCGGACCCTGAGACGCGTATACCTCCCCACCGCCTCCCTCCGGCAAGGTGAAAGCTGGTTCAGTTCACATGCTATCTCTCGCCCGGGAGCGCGTCAAGCCCGGCGACGTCGGTGTTTTGGAGCCCCGGGCTTCAGAGGTTTGCCCCTTGTCGCACTGACACCCAGCCCCCTCAGGACGAAGTCCATCAGCGTCTGGAAGGCTCTCCGCGGAATCCGCCCGTCCCAGAGGACGAAGCGCATGCCGAAGAAGTCCCCCATGCCCATGAGCACGTACACGGCCGCCTCGATATCTTTCACGTCAATCTCACCCGCGCGGGCGGCGGCCTTGAGGCCCCGGGAGTACTCCGCCGCGAGCTTCCGGTACCATTCCTGGAAGACCTCGCGATCCACATACTCCGCCTGCCTCACTATGCGGTATATGGCCGGATGCTTCCTCACCCATGCCAAGAAGGTTTTAAAGCCGGCTTCCTCTATCTCGGCCCTGCTGGAAAGACCTGCGGTGGCCTCGTGAAGAGCACGGCGCATCTCGTGCCCTCGCGTCCTCACAAGTTCAGTGAAGATGGCCTTCTTGCTCGGGAAATAGACGTAGAACGTCCCCGGGGCCACCCTCGCCCGCTGCGTTATTTCCACCACGGAGGCCTCGTAGTAGCCCTTCTCGCCGAAGACAGCCTCGGCCGCCTCAAGAAGTCTCAGGCGCGTCCTTTGCCCCTTCGTGAGAGCAGGCTCTGCAGCCCGTACGCCTCTCGGCACCGCTTCAGCCCTAGCCATGGTTCATGATTCACCAGCCGCCGCTCATCATACCAGGACGAGGTCAGGACTCGGCTGCAGGCTGTCGTGAATCGCTCTTCCCTAGAGGCGGCGCTTCCGCTGCTGCAGCCGCGGCCTCGCACCGAGGAGCTCCCCAATCCCGAGCAGGGACGCAAGACGGGCCCTACTCAGCTCCTCGGCCCTCCCCTGGTAGACAATCCTCCCCATCTGCATCACGTAGCCGAGGCGGGCCAGGCTCAGAGCGAAAGCCACATTGTGCTCAACCAGAAGGACCGTGCTCCCCTGTCGGTTCACCCTGCTCAGGGCCTCCTTCAGGGCTTCCACAGCGCGGGGCGCCAGCCCTTGAGTCGGCTCGTCGACTAGGATGAGCTTGGGAGCACCCACAAGCGCCCGCGCCACCGAGACCATCACCTGCTGACCGCCGGAGAGGCTCCCCGCCGGCCTACCGAGCAATCCAGCCAGTTCTGGGAAGACCTCAAGAGCCCCATCCCTAGCGCGCAGCCAATCCGACCTCCTTCGTATGAGGTATCCCCCGAGCCTCAGATTCTCTTCGACCGTAAGGTCGGGAAAGATGGCCCGCCCCTGAGGCACGTGGGCGAGACCTAGAGCCGCCCTCTCCTCCGGCTCCAGGTCCTGAACCTCCGCCCCGTTCACGCGTATCCGCCCGGACCAGGGCTTGATCAGCCCGGAGATGCACTGGAGGGTGACGGACTTCCCGGCGCCGTTCAGCCCGAGGAGGGTAGCGAAGGAGCCCCTCGGCAGCGAGAAGCTCACGCCGTGCAGGACCTGGTTGGCACCAAACCCAACAACCAGGTCCTCCACCTCGAGGACGAACTCCGCGTCAGACACAGGAGCTGCGGCCCTGCTCACTGCGTCACCCTCCAGCTCTAGCAAGGGTCCCCCCCAGATAGGCATCGACCACAGCGGGGTTCTTAAGTACCTCCCTAGGCGCCCCCCCGGCCAGGAGCCTCCCCTCGGCCATGACGAAGACCTTGTCGCAAACGGCGACCACCAGCGGGATGTGGTGTTCCACGACAAGCAAGGTCCTCCCCAGCTCCCGCTTCAGCTCCACAAGCCGCTCCGCCAGCTCCTCTGAGGCCGCCGGGCTCATCCCTGCTGAGGGTTCGTCCAGCAGAATCAGAGTGGGGGCGGAGACCAGCACGCATCCGAGCTCCACAAGGCGCTGCTGGCCCCCCGAGAGCGACCTCACGGGATCCTCTGCCCTGTCGGCGAGCCCCAGAGCCGCCAGGGCGAACATTGCCCTCTCCTTGAGCTCTGCCTCCACGGAACGCACCCTGCTTGTGCGCGCAAGGGCCTCCAGGGTGCTGTACCCGGCGGCCAAGTGCTGGGCGACGAGAAAGTTCTCCAGTACAGACAGGTTCCCCAGGACCCCCGGCACCTGGAAGGTCCTCCTTATCCCGAGCTCCGCCCGGAGGTGAGCCGGGACGCGCGTTATCTCGACTCCCCGGAACGAGATCTTCCCCCTCTCTGGCACGAGCAGGCCGGAGACGCAGTTGAGCAGGGTGGTCTTTCCCGCGCCGTTCGGCCCGATGACGCCGACTATCTGTCCCTGCCAGACCTCGAGGTCCATGCCGGCGACAGCTTTCACCCCTCCGTAGCTGTAGTGCAGGTCGCTCACTTCAAGTAGGGCAGCCTCGCCCCCCGGTTCCCGCCACTCTCCAGGCCGGACCCGGGGCAGGACAAGCCGTGGAAGGGGGCCATGCCCGTCCTTGGGCGGCCTCCCCTTTTTCCTCCTCCTTCTCGCCTCAATAAAGGCGCCTGCAAGACCGCCGGGATTTCTTGCGATGGTGTAGATGAGAAGGACAGAGCCGGCCAGGAGGTCCCATCCTTTGAGAACCTGAAGCACCCTGGGCAGGACAGCGAAGAGAACCGAAGCGGCAAGGACACCACCCCTGTGCCCCATCCCCCCCACCACAACCAGAATGAGGTAGAAGAGGGAGACTTCAAAGCCGAAGGCGTCGGCCTGGGCAAGGCCGAGCAGGGGGCCATACAGGCTTCCCGCAAGGCCCGCGAAGATTCCAGCCAGGAGGAAGGCGAGAAGCTTGTACCGCGTGACATCTATCCCGAAGGATGCGGCCAAGTCCTCCGCTTCCCTGATGGCAAAGAGGGCCCTGCCGACCTTGGAGCGGGTGAGGTTCCGGTCCAGCAACCAGAGCCCCACAAGGGCCCCAAGGAGGAGCGAAAGGTAGTCGTAGGGTTTGGCCAAACTGAAGCCGAGAAGAGAGGGCGGAGGGATGGGGAGGCCCGCCTGTCCACCACTGATGGCCGGAATCCGGAAGACCATCACCTGCATGGCAGCGGCGAAGGCCACGGTGGCCACGGCGAGGTACAGTCCTCTCACCCGCAGGGCCGGGACGCCGACGAGAAGGGCGACGAGGCCTCCCACGACGGCACCGGCAACCTGCCCGGCAGGAAAAGGCAAGCCCAGTTTGGTCGAGGCTATACCGGCAGAGTACGCTCCCACCCCCACGAAGGCGGCGTGGCCGAGGGAGATCTGTCCCGCATAGCCCATGAGGAGGTTGAGGGCGAGGGCTCCCATGGCGAAGGACACTCCGAAGCCGAGCATGAGGGCGCGGAACTCCCCAAGGAGCCAGGGGGCAGCCCTTCCCAGAACGGACGGGAGGAAGACGAGGATGACAAGGGCGGCAGGGCCGAAGTCCTCGCCAAGGCGTGTTCCCCGCCCTCCCTTCACTTCCGCCTCCCCATAATCCCTTGCGGCCTCAACAGAAGTACGAGGAGCACTACGACGAGAACCCCCACCTCCGGCACCCCGGACCGAGGCAGGACCCGGTTGAGGAGGGCCTCTAGCACCCCTACAAGGACCCCCCCGAAGAAGGCCCCCGGCAGACTCGTGATCCCGCCCACCAGGGCCGCCGCAAGAGACCTCACAAAGAGGAACGTGAGGGCGAAGGGGTAGAAAGCCCCCAGGGCAGGGGCGATGATGACCCCGCCCACCGCACCAAGGACGCCCGCCGCGCCCCAGGAGAAGGCGGAGACCCGGGCCATCGGAACCCCGAACAGACGCACGGAGACGGGGTCGTGGGCGGTGGCCAGAACCGCCAGGCCAAACCGGGTCCGCCTGAAAAGGATCCAGAAGAAAAGACCCACCACGGCGCCGGCCGCCAGCGCGACGAGCCTCACGGGGCTTATGAAGAACCCCGCCACTTCGAGGCCGGCACCCCGGACGGGGGGCGGCAGGACCTCTGGGCTCGGACCCCAGACCTTTAGCTCCAGGGCGAACAGGAGGTAGGCCAGGCCTGCCGTGGCTACCGTTAAGGACATCCGCGATGCCGTCATCATCCGTCTCACCACCAGCCTCTCGAATACGAGGGCCACCGTCAGCGCGGACGCTATCGCCAGGAGAGCTCCCACTGCCCATCCCAAGCGCCAGACCACCACCGCCTGCCATGCCACGTAAGCAGCGAGCGTTCCGAACTCCCCCTGGGCGAAGTTCAGAACTCTGGTCGTCTTGTAGACCAGGCTCAGACCCAGGGCGAAGAGCCCGTAGATGACCCCCGTAGAAGCACCCGCCACAAGAGCCTGTCCCAAACCACCCTCCTGCCCGATGGGTTCTGGCCCGAGGCTGGCCGCTAGGCGGCTAGTGATTCAGGATACAGAAAGGGCCTGCTTCGGGCAACGCAAATATCTAGTTTGAAGGCTTGACACGCCAACGGCCGGGTCGATAATGTGATAGGTGACTCAGGTTTTGGGAGGCCGGCGGTGGAGAGCTACGGGACCAGGCGGCAGAGAAAGGTCCTCCTGGCCGGAAGTGCGCTCATCCTCATCGCCTCGGTCCTGGCCGTCCTGGGGCGGAGGGGTGTAGGTCCCCATCCACAGTCTCTCCCCACCTATGGGACAGGCGGTGTGGAGGCAAGCCCGGGAGAGCTCGGGCCTGCGGAGGAGCTCCTCTCCTCCCCCGGCGCGAGCCCCGGAACCCTCACCTCACCGGGGCGACCCGGGGGAGGAGCCACGCGGGCGGGCTCAGGTGGGAGCGGGTCCCCATGGCAGCCGCCTGGGGGGAAGACCTACCCCGTGGCCAACCTCTTCACCCCGGCTGAGGACAGGATAGGCATAACGGACACCCAGATTACCCTTTGTGGCCACGCCGCTCTCACCCTCGGGGCCGTCTTCAACAACAACGAGGAGGACTTCGGAGTCTACTGGCGAATGCTGAACGATTCAGGAGGTATCTACGGCCGGAAGGTGGTCTTCGACTGGCAGGACGACCAGTACACCGGGAACGGAGCAGTACAGGCGGCGGCGGCGTGTAAGGAGCAGAACCCCTTTTTCCTGGTTGGGGGGATCGGCTTCGACCAGGTGCCTAACGTGAGGAACTGGGCCGAGCAGAACCGCATGCTCTACCTGTACAGCATGGCCACAGAGGAGGGTGCCCTCGACAAGAAGTTCAGCTGGAGCGGCTCCCCCAGCATAGAGACAGTCGGAAGGGTCCTTGCTCAGCTCACCCTCCGGGACTATCCAGGCAAGAAGGTGGGGGTGGCCTACGTGGACAGCGAGAACTGGCGAGGCGCCAACAGGGCCTTCGTGGTTGAGCTCGCCCGCCACGGAGTGGACCCGAAGTCCATTCCCCAGGTGGCCATAGCCAACAACAACGATGTTCTGACCGACAAGGTTCTCGCCATGAAGAACAGCAAGGCAGAGGTGGTCTTCCTCAACATGAACGCCCTAGCCATGGGGAGGTGGATCCTGGAGTCAGACAGCCAGCAGTACTACCCCGTCTACATGGGCTACGGCTTCAACCTCACCACAGAAACCTTCGGGAGCACGATGAAGAAGTTCCCGCCTGCCCGGGCCGTATGGGTCACTCCCGCCTACGATCCGCAGGACACGTCGACTCCCTGGTATCCGGAGATCAAGCGCATGCAGGAAGCCTTCAGGAAGTACAGGCCAAACAAAACCCCCAACGACATCGACTGGATTGTCTGGCTCGCCATGAAGAGCTTCCACCGGCTCCTTCTAGACTGCGGACCCGACTGCACCAGGAACAAACTGGCTGGGATGTTCCTCGGAGGATACGCCGTCACCGAGCCACCCCTCTGCCGCGTGGACTACTCCAGGGGAAGGATAGCCGGGTATCTCCTGAACGTTTACACCGCGACGCCCAGAGGGGACACAGTCTACTGGCGACAGACCTCCACCTGCACGCCAGGCTTCTAGCCCCGGTGCCCTGGCCCACGGGCCAGGGCTCGGGCTCGCCCAAAGGAGTCCCTACCCTCCCGCGTGTTCTTCCCTGGCGTACTTCTCCTTGAGGCGGCGCCTGTCTATTTTTCCCGCTCCTGTCAGGGGGAGGCTCTCCACAAACACGAACCGCCGAGGGACCTTGTACGCGGCAAGCCTCTCCCTCAAATAGGCCCTGAGCTCCTCCTCCGAGAGCCCGGGTCGAGAGGGGACCACCACCGCCAGGCCCACCTCCCCCCATCTCGGGTCGGGGACACCTATGACAGCCGCGGACGCGACACCCGGGTGACCCTTGAGCACGCCCTCGACCTCCGCCGGGTACACGTTCTCCCCTCCCGAGATGAACATTTCCTTCTTCCTGCCCACGATGTAGTGGTGGCCATCCTCATCAACTCTGGCCAGGTCGCCTGTGTGGAGCCACCCGCCCCGCAAAGCCTCGGCGGTGGCCTCGGGGTTCCGCCAGTACCCGGGAGTCACATGGGGTCCCCTTATGAGCAGCTCTCCCACCTCCCCGGGCGGGCACTCCCCTCCCGCCTCCCCCACTACCCTGACCTCGACGTGCGGTAGGGGTGATCCCACGGAGCCCGGCTTTCTCCGGACCTCCTCCTCGGGCATCCCGAAATTGTTGGGGCCCGCCTCGGTCAGTCCGTACCCCTGCCTGAAGGGGACTCCCCTTTCCCAGAACCTCTCGTAGATAGAGGGTGGGCAGGGCGCTCCCCCGCTAATGACGATCCGGCAGCGGGAGAAGTCGGCATCCGGCCATCGGGGGTGCTCCTGAAGGGCGAGGAACATGGTGGGCACGGCGAAGTACAGCGTGAACCCCGGATTCTCTAGGAGGTCGAAGAGTCGGTCCGGATCGAAGGTGGGGCAGAGGATGATCGAACCTCCGAGGTAGAGGAGGGGAGACGTGAAGACGTTCATGCCCCCCGTGTGGAAGAGAGGGGCATCTAGGACAGCAATGTCGTCGGGCCGCAGCCCCCAGCCCGCTATTGTGTTCACGGCGTTCCAGAGCACGTTGCCGTGGGTGAGGATCACGCCCTTGGGGACACCCGTGCTCCCGCCCGTGTAGCAGATAACCCAGGGGTCCTCCAGGCGAGGCCGTTCGCCCTGCGGCGGGTTGGCCGGACACTCCAGGGCCTCCCTGAACTCCTGGTGCCCTCTGGAAGCCCTTTCCCGCAGGGCAACCCAGAACTCCACACCCTGCATCCTCTCCTCAAGGGCCCGGACCTCCTCCAGAAACTCCGCACCGTACACGAGAACCCGAGGTTCCGCGTCGGAGACAGCCACAGCCAGCTCGGGCACGGCGAGCCGCCAGTTCAGGTTCACCAGCATAGCCCCGAGCTTCCCGCAGGCAAACCAGGTGTCGAGATACTCCTGGCAGTTCCTTGCCAGAACGGCCACCCGGTCTCCCTTCTTCACCCCGAGAACCCGCGACAGCCACCACGCCACACGGTTCACGCGCTCGTTGAAGCCACGATAGGTCAGGGCCAGACCGGAGACGCTGTCTATCACCGCTACCCGGCCAGGACTCAGGGCAGCCCTGCGCTCCAGCCACCAACCCACGGATCTCCTTTCGACTGCCGATTCATCTAACAAATGGTCTCTGCCCAGTCAAGGCAAAAGCTTGGCAGAAAGTGGTGGATGAATTATGATTCAGGTAACACCTTCAGAATAGGGGGTGCCATGGCCAGGTTCAGCAGTAAGGTGGTTCTGGTAACCGGCGGAGGGGACGGCATAGGGCGCGCCACGTGTCTGGCCTTCGCCCGGGAGGACGCAGCCGTAGCCATCTTTGACGTTCGCCCGGAACCGGCCGAGGCCGTCGCCGACGAGTGCAGGACCCTTGGGGCAAGAGCCAGGGCATGGAGGGTAGACGTCTCCAAGGCCGCCGAGGTGGATCGGGCCGTGAGCGAGGTGGTCGAGACCTTCGGTCGCATCGATGTCCTCGTGAACAACGCCGGCATCACACGCGACGCCCAGCTGGTGAAGGCAAAGGATGGCGAAACGCTGGGGCGCATGTCCGACGAGGACTTCGACCTGGTGATGGCAGTGAACCTGAAAGGTGTATTCAACTGTACGCGGGCGGTGGCACCGGTCATGATCCGCCAGGGCTCCGGGGTGATTCTGAGCGCCTCCTCCGTGGTGGGCCTGGACGGGAACTTCGGGCAGACCAACTACGTCGCCACCAAGGCAGGTGTGGTGGGGATGACCAAGGTCTGGGCACGTGAGCTCGGACGCTTTGGCATCCGTGTCAACGCCGTGGCCCCCGGCTTCATCCTCACTAGCATGACAGCGAAGATGCCTGAAAAGGTGCTGGAAGCCATGAAGGCTAGGACGCCCCTGGGCCGCCTGGGCACACCTGAAGATGTCGCCAGGGCCTATCTCTGGCTCGCCTCGGACGATGCCTCTTATGTTCACGGCGCGGTCCTCAGGGTGGATGGCGGAATAGTGGTCGGGACCTAGGTGCAAAATCGGGAGGCCGAGATGCAGAGATACGGCGCGATCGTGGGGACCGGGATCTTCCTGCCCGAGAAGGAGGTCACCAACGAGGAGCTGAAGACGTGGGTCGCCCCGGAGCTCGAAGAGGTTATCGAGAAGTTCAGGGAATCCAGCGGGATAGAAAGGAGATGGTACGCGCCGAGGGAGTGGGCGGCCTCGGATCTCGCAGCCCTTGCAGCCAAGGAAGCCCTCTCGTCGGCGGGGGTCAGGGCAGAAGAGCTCGATCTCATAATGGTGGGGACGGACACACCCGACTACATCACGCCCTCCACCTCTGTCGTCGTGCAGCACAAGATAGGGGCAAAAAATGCGGGAACCTTCGACATCGGCTGCGCCTGCGCCTCCTTTGCCACCGGCGTGGCCGTGGCCTCCGGGATGATCGCTACGAACCCCTGGGTGCGCCGCGTACTGGTGGTCGGCGCGTACATGATGAGCAAGTTGGCTGACCCGAAAGACCCGGCCACCTTTTTCTACGGGGATGGGGCGGGCGCCGTGGTCATGGCCCCAGAGTCAAGACCCGGCTTCATCTCCTCCGTCTTTTTCGCCGACGGGAGCTACCACGGGTATTGGGGCATATACTCCGGGGCCACATACGAGCCGGCCACCTGTGAATCCGTTCGGGCAGGGAGGACCAGGGTGAGGATCATCCAACGCTACCCGCCCGAGGTGAACGAGGTCAACTGGCCTCGCCACGTGCGACTTCTGGCCGAGCGAGGCGGGTTTACGGTTCAGGACATCGATATGGCCATCTTTACCCAGGTCCGCCTCCCCACCATCGTGAAGGTCATGGAGGACCTCGGCCTCCCTCTCTCCCGAACCCACTGGATCATGGACAAGTGGGGCTACACGGGCTCAGCCTGCATACCCATGGCACTCCACGACGCCATCCAGCAGGGAAAGGTGCGCAGCGGCGACCTCCTCGTGATGGTAGGTTCAGGCGTGGGGTACAACCAGGCGGGAGTGGCACTGCGCATGCCCTGACCGCGCGCCGGAGGGGCCATGCCGGTCCTGCACCTCGAAGGGGGGAGCATACACTACAGCTGGGCGGGGGAGCCCGGGGCCCCTGTGGTGGTCCTCATAAACGGGGTTCTCATGGACACCTCCTCTTGGGCCTTGCAGTTACCCGCCCTCGTAGGCCGCTACCGCGTTCTCACCTACGACATGAGGGGACAGGGTAGCTCGACCCCACTTCGGGGACCTTATCCCGTGGAAGCCCACGTCCGCGACCTACTGCACCTCCTCGACGGCCTGGAGATCGGTCGCGCCCACCTGGCGGCTACTTCCTTCGGAACGGCAGTGGCCCTCGTCTTTGCCGCGGAATACCCGGAGCGGGCGGCGAGCCTCTTTCTTTCATCCCCCGCGGTCCGGGCCGGCCCAAGAACGCGGGCTCTAGCGAGCTCCTGGCTGTATGCCTGCTCCCTAGGCCCAGGAGAGCTCTTCCGCGTCTCCCTCCCGGACATCTTCTCTGGCCGCTGGATCCAGGAGAACCAGCAGCTCCTACCGGTCCTGGAGCAGAGGTACGGCCTCCTCGACCTGGTGTCCGTCACCTGGCTCCTCCGGGCCCTCCTCGATCTCGACACCGGACCTCTTCTAAGCCGTATAGCCTCTCCCTGCCTTGTAGTGGTGGGTGGGGAGGACACCCTGAACCCGCCGGCCGAGGCACTAGAGGTCGCCTCCTCCATCAGGGGCGCTGAGGCCGTTGTCGTTCCCGGGGCTGGCCACGCTTGCCACGTCGAGAGGCCTCAACTCTGGAACCTTCTCCTCCTGGGGCACCTGGCGCGGACAGACTGAAGGCGCCAGGCAGGAAGCCTGGCCTGAAGGAACCCCCAGGGCGAGCGCGAACTCTCCTGGCAGCGCCCGGAGGGCGCCATCTGGAAGCCGGGAGGTGCCCCGTGGCCAGGTGGGGAGTTCTCACGAGTGCAGCCTTCATCCTCGCCCTCGTCTTCTCCGCTTCTCCGGTCTCAGCAGGTGGAGGGGGAGCGCTCTTCGCCGGGGTTGGAGTCGCCGACATCACACCCGACCTGGGGAGAAATTTTGACGGCTATGTGAGGCCGGACATCTTCTCTTGGGGCGTGGCCTCGAGACTTAAGGCCAGGGCCGTGGTGCTTGCTAGGCAGGAGAGGAAGCTTGCCCTTGTCTCGGTGGACCTCATGTCGCCGAGTGGGGCCCTCCAGAGGGCCGTGGCGGCACGCCTGACTGACCTCGGGCTCGACTGGAGAACGGTCCTCCTGGCCGCGACCCACACGCACGCCGGGCCTGACTTGAGGATCCTCCCCTGCAGTATCTCACCGGACGCCCCGGACCCCGCTGCAGCCCTTAGGTGCGCCGCCTCTCAGGGGGGAGAGGACATCCTTGCCTTCCTCGCCGACAGGATCGCCCTCGCGGTCAGGAGAGCTGCCTCCTCCCTAAGGCCCGCGGCAGCCGGCTGGGCAAGGGCGGAGCTGGTGGGAGCAAACCTCAACAGAAGCATCGAGGCCCACCTCGCCAACCACGGCCTCGACCTGGACCCCCACACCGCCTGCCCGACTTCCGATCCCGATGGGGCGCTACACACCATAGACCCCGACCTCTATGTCCTCCGGGTGGACGCCCTCCGGGGCAGGAAGAGGGAACCCATGGCCGCTCTAGCCAGGTTCTCCGCGCACAACACGGCATTCCCACCCGCCAACGATGTCTACTCCGCCGACTGGGCCGGCGCCGCCGAGAGGCGGTTCGAGGAAGCCCTAGAGTCCAGGGGCCACCCCGGCGC
>JBBINU010000005.1:290205-296662 GCA_037443725.1 Actinomycetota bacterium
GCGCCGCCGAGAGGCGGTTCGAGGAAGCCCTAGAGTCCAGGGGCCACCCCGGCGCAGAAAACTTGTGGCGGCGCCTGCCCCGCACCCAAAGGCGGTCCCCTTCTCCCTCTTCCGCGTGGGCGAGGCAGTTCTTGCCACCGTCCCGGGGGAGCCCACAGTGGAGCTGGGGAGGCGGATAGCTTCGGCCGTGGTCGGGGCCGGAACCTCCCAAAAAGGGGTGAGACACGTGGTCGTGGTCGGCCTCGCCCAGGAGTACACTGGGTACTTCACCACGCCCGAGGAGCACGACCAGCAGCACTACGAAGGAGGCCACACGGTCTGGGGTAAGTGGCAGGGGGAGCTCACAGTACGGGTCTTCTCGGATCTGGCGGAAAGGCTCCTCTCCGGACTCCCCGATCCCCCACCCGAGGCGGAGCTCTCGGCGCCCTCCCTCGGCCCCGCCCCGGCCCTCACGGGAGACGGCGGAGCCCCAGGGGAGGTTGCGGCCGAGCCCCCTGAGGAGGTCGAGCGGCTCGAGGTTGTCCGTTTCTCCTGGAAGGGCGGGGCAGGGGGGAAAGACAGACCCCTCGACTCACCCTTCGTCTCCCTGGAGCGGCTGGCAGGAGAGGCGCCCAAGCCCGCGGTCACTAGGGAACTACCCGTCACAGGCTACGGCCTCCTCGCTCTGTACCTCCTGATCCTCGCCGGAGCCCTGGCATACCGCCGCTGGAGGCGCGCCCTCCTCGCCCTCGCCCTTCTCGCGTCGGCCTCCCTCGGCCCTAAACACCCCGCTCGAGCCGACGCCTGGGTGGAGGCCGCAAACGACCTCGGCCTAGGCTTCGTCTGGCGTTTCGACCCCTCCTCCTCCACTTACACCGCGTCCTTCGACATCCCCCAGGATTTCCCCACCGGCACCTACAGGTTCAAGGTGACCAGCGCCAGCTACACCCTTCACTCGAGGCCTTTCCGCGTGGCGGGGTCCAAGGCCCTTGTGGTCCGAGGAGTCGTGGCCGAGGAGGGAGGGGCTCTCCTCCGCTTCCACGCAGCCCTGCCCGCCCCGGATCCGGCGGTGAACCTGCTCGACCGCCAGGTTGAGCCGAGGGGAGGGGTCCTCAGGTTCCGCCTGGGGAACCTCGAGGGCATCGCCCGGTACGACCCTGCCACCCGGACCTACGAAGCCCGCCTCCCTCGGAGGGTGGCAGCGGGGGAGGAGGTCGTCATACCCGAGGGGGGGTTGGAGGATGAGTGGGGGAACAGGTCCGGGGCCGAGAGGATCTTGCGGGTGGGTGAGGTCGAGAAACTCTCGTGGCCCCCTCCTATGCCTGTCGGCGGCTGGTGCGTTCCCGGGGTTGGGGGTTCGGGGTGTTTCTACCCCGAGGGCCTCTTCCCCTGGCCTCCCGGCCCGCCCTGCCAGTGGTCGCCGCCGACCCCGGGCTGAACGCGTCCGGCCCTCGGCCCCCGCCTTTCTCGGGGCAAAGGGTGGGGCCCTTCTTGACGGCGGCGCGGCGTGGTAGAGAGAGCCCGGGCGTGACAGAGAGGCCCGCGGCGTGGTAGAGAGAGCCCGGGCGTGGTAGAGAGAGCCCGGGCGGAACGGCGGGGGCAACGGGAGAAAGGAGCGGTCGTGGCCTGGGAGCTGCGTTTCACCCTTGAGGACAGGCCCGGAACCCTGGCTGGGGCGAGCAAGGCCCTCGGAGATGCGGGGATAAACATCCTGGCCGTGGCAGCCTTCAGCATGCCCCAGGGATTCGGGGTGAGGTTCCTCGTAGAGGACGCAGAAGCGGCCAGGAGGGCCCTCGAAGGGGCCGGGATAACGGTGGAGGGCATGAAGGAAGGCCTTGTGGTGGAGGTTGAGGACAGGCCGGGCCAGCTGGCCGCCACCGCGGGGAAGCTAGGGGCCGCTGGAGTGAACATCGAATCCTGCTACGTGCTCGGGGAGTCGGCAGGCAGGAAGCGGCTGGTCTTAACGGCCGACGACACCGAGAGGGCTCGGTCCATTCTGGGAGGGTAGGAACCGGAGAACGCCCGCCCCCACCCGGGCAGGCTGTCGCCGGGCGGAAGTTCTTTCTTCCTGCGCCGGGGCCTTCTGCACCCGGCCCCAGGCGCTGCCACGGAAGGCGCTTCCCAGGACCCGGCCGGGCGCCCACCTCCCAGGGGCTAAAGCCCGCAGGCTCTTCCTCCGATAACAAGCGCGAGCGGGTCGACAGCTGCAGGAAGACCCGCATCCCAGAGGGAAAGGAGGTGAGAGAGGGATGCTCAAGGCCATGCGGGAGCGCCTGGAGAGGAAGGACGAGGGCTTCACCCTCATCGAGCTGATGGTGGTGGTGCTCATCATCGGTATCCTTCTGGCCATCGCCATCCCGACCTTCCTCGGGGCGCGGAAGCGGGCCCAGGACAAGCAGGCCCAGTCGAACATCAGGAACGCCCTCACGGCTGAGAAAACGTTCTACACGGACAACCAGGCGTACACAGAGACCGCCGCCGACCTCCAAGCCATTGAGCCGAGCCTCGTCTACACGAACGCACCGACTACTGCCCAGGCCTGGAACCGCGAAGTTGGGGTCAGCCTAAGCGTCTCAGGAAGCACAGACGCCGTCTGCATCGGCGCGAAGAGCAAGTCGGGTACTGTCTTCCTCCTCTTCGACATCGCCACAGGCACGGACGCGGGCACCTACTACGCAAAGGACACAAGCTGCCCCACGAACGCCTCCGCTCCATCAGGATGGAGCAAGTCCGGCTGGTAGGCAGAGCGGCGCACAAGGGCACGAGGGGCATTCTGCCCCTCGTGCCTCTTCATGCCCCTGATTCACCGCCTGACGGCCCACCCCAAGTGGGGCCCGGTAGGCGGCCGACCTAGGGCATCCGTCCAGCCCGCATAGATAGTTAACCTAGTCTCAAGCCATTCTACGACCGACCACATCGGGTGGAATGGGATGGCTCCTACGGGTAGATTCGACCCGCGGGAGATGAGTGAAGTGTTTCACGTACCCTCCGGCGGTAGTAGGTCGTTGGAAAGGTGGGAGGTATGGTGGATATCCCCGGGCCCGAGACGCTGACCCACGGTCCAAACGTGCTGAGCCACAGTCCCAACACGCTAAGCCGCCGCAGTAGGGGGAACTCCCCTCCTGGCGCGCCCCCCGCGAGGGGGATGACCCGGCGGGACTTCCTCAGGGCCTGCTCGCTCCTGACGGCGGCCATGGCCCTCCCCCTCCGGTACACCCGGCGAGTGGCGGAGGCCCTCAGTCAGTCCGGGAGAACCCCCGTGATCTGGCTGGAGTTCCAGGACTGCGCTGGGGACACCGAGTCCCTTCTCCGCGCGAGCCATCCCAGCGCTGCCGAGCTCGTCCTCGACCTCATCTCCCTCGACTACCACGAGACCATCATGGCCCCCGCCGGCAAGAACGCCGAGGCCTCGAGGCTCCAGACGATGGAGAAGTACCGAGGCAGATACCTAGTCGTGGTGGAGGGTTCCATACCCACGGCGGAAGGGGGGATCTACTGCACGGTGGGCGGGAAGACCGCCGTCGAGATCCTCAAGGAGACAGCCTCCGGAGCGGCAGCCGTCATCGCCGTCGGAACCTGTGCCGCCTTCGGCGGCCTCCCGGCAGCGGCTCCCAACCCCACCGGTGCGGTGGGCGTGAGGGACATCGTGAAGGACAAGCCCGTCCTGAACCTTCCGGGCTGCTCCGTGAACGCCGTGAACCTGGCGGCGGCCATCGCCCATTTCCTTACCTTCGGAGAGCTCCCGGCCGCAGACGACCTCGGCCGACCTCTCTTCGCCTACGGTCACCTTGTCCACGACAACTGTCCGCGCCGAGGGTACTTCGACACCGGACGGTTCGTGGAGGAGTGGGGGGACGACGGGCACCGGGCCGGATGGTGCCTATATAAGATGGGTTGCAAGGGACCCCGGGCCCACCACAACTGTCCGCAGGTGGGCTGGAACGAGGGGACCTCCTGGCCCGTGGGGGCGGGCCATCCGTGCATCGCCTGCACCGAGCCGGGATTCTGGGACACCTCCACTCCCTTCTACCGCTGGATGGGCGAGGGATTCCTCCCCGCCACTACCAGGTCCGCAAGGCCCCTCCCCTACCTCAGCGCCGGGCTGGCAGCCGCCGGAGCGGCCGTGGCCGCGGGGGCAGGTACGGCGGCCTTGAAGAGGCAGAGGAAGAAGGCGGCGGAGACCCCAGCCCGAGAGGGCTCGTGACAAGAGGGAGGTTCAGGTGGCAAAGCTCGTTATAGACCCCGTAACCAGAATCGAAGGGCACCTGAGGATCGAGGCGCAGATCGCGGACGGCAGAGTATCCGAGGCCTACTCCTCAGGGACCATGTTCCGCGGCTTCGAGATCATCCTGAAAGGCAGGGACCCGAGGGATGCCTGGATCTTCACCCAGAGGATCTGCAACGTCTGCACCATGGTCCATGCCCTGGCAAGCGTTCGGGCTGTGGAGGATGCCCTCGGCATCAAGCCCCCTCCCCTCGCTCAGATCTTGAGGAACCTCATCACCGCCTTCCAGTACGTTCAGGACCACGTGGTCCACTTCTACCACCTCCACGCCCTCGACTGGGTGGACATAACCCAAGCCCTCAAGGCCGACCCCGGAGCCGCAGCCGCCCTCGGGAGGAGCATCTCGGAGTGGCCGGGGAACTCTCCCGCTGCCCTCAAGGCCCTCAAGGAGAAGCTCCAGGCTTTCGTCGCCTCCGGACAGCTCGGCCCCTTCGCCAACGCCTACTGGGGCCACCCCGCTTACAGGCTCCCGCCCGAGGCGAACCTCCTCGCGGTCCACCATTACCTCGCGGCTCTGGACTGGCAGAGGGAGGTGATCAAGGCCCACGCCATCCTCGGGGGGAAGAACCCGCTCCTCCAAACCTTCCTCGTGGGTGGGATGGCCCTTCCTGTAGACCCCAACTCCTCGGCCAGCCTAGATGCCGAGAAGATCGCCCTCCTCCGGTCCCTCGCGGGAAGGGCGAAGGAGTTCGTGGAGCAGGTGTACCTGCCCGATCTGCTGGCAGTGGCCTCCTTCTACAAGGACTGGGCTGGCATCGGAGGAGGGGTCGGCAACTACCTGGTCTATGGCGAACTCCCCATGGACCCCTCGGGGGACCCCAAGAGCTATGCCTTCCCCGCCGGGGTGATAAAGGGGAAGGACCTCTCCAGGGTCCACCCCTTCGACCAGAAGAAGGTCACCGAGGACGTGGCGCGCTCCTGGTACGAGGATGGAGAGGGCCCCCGCCACCCCTGGGAGGGCGAGACCAGGCCGAGGTACACGGGCCCGAGACCTCCTTACGAGGAGCTCGCCGCGGAGGGGAAGTACTCCTGGCTCAAGGCTCCAAGGTACGAGGGGGAGGCGATGGAGGTAGGGCCCCTGGCCCGGGTCCTTGTGGCCTACGCCTCCGGAGTGAAGCGAGTAAAGGAACTGGTGGACGCCGCCCTCGCCAGGCTCGGGGCCCCTCCCGCCGCCCTCTTCTCCACCCTGGGCAGGACGGCGGCCCGGGGAATAGAGACGCTATACGTGGCCGAGCTCATACCAACCCTCCTGGACCAGCTCACCCAGGCGGTAAAGGCTGGAGAAAGGAAGATCCACGCAGGGAAGGGGTGGGACCCTTCGACCTGGCCAAAGGAGGCCAGGGGGTTCGGGACCATGGAGGCCCCCAGGGGTGCCCTCGGGCACTGGGTGGTCATCAGGGAGCAGAAGATCGAGAGGTACCAGGCCGTGGTGCCTAGCACGTGGAACCTCTCCCCCAGGGACGCCAGGGGGAGGCCCGGAGCCGTGGAGGCCGCCCTCGCGGGTACGCCCCTGGCGGACCCCGGGAAGCCCCTGGAGATCCTGAGGACCGTCCACTCCTTCGACCCCTGCATGGCCTGCGCCGTGCACGTCACGGACCCACGGGGGCAAACCCTCGCCGTGGTCGAGGTCCAGGGGTGACGGGAGCGGCGAGGCCGGCCCGAAGGGAGGAAGCGGTGGGAAGGGAAGGAGCTGGAAGGAGAGAGGGGCGGCCCGCGGTGGACCTGGGAAGGAGGCGGTTCCTCGAGGTCATGGGCCTCGCCGGTGTGGCAGCGGCGGCCCCTCCTCTCGCCCTGGGGAAGGCAGCCAAGGGGGTGCGGGAGATCGCAGAGGAGCACGCCCGGGACCCGGCCATGCTCATCGACATCACCCGGTGCATTGGCTGCGGCGCGTGTGTCACGGCCTGCAAGCTCCAGTGGGGGCTCGACTGGAAATCGGAGCAGCCCGGCCTCGGACCCCGCGCCTCCCTCGCCTCCACCAACTGGACCGTCGTGAGGACGGTGGAGGTGGAAGGGAGGGAGAGGTTCCTCAAGAGGCAGTGCCTCCACTGCCTCGAGCCGGCCTGCGCATCGGCCTGCTTCGTCAAGGCCCTCCAGAAGTCGCCCGCCGGGCCTGTGGTCTATGACGCCAAGAGGTGCGTGGGCTGCCGGTACTGCCTTATGGCCTGCCCCTTTGGGGTCCCCACCTTCCAGTGG
>JBBINU010000006.1:0-204192 GCA_037443725.1 Actinomycetota bacterium
CACCTCACATAACCCCCGGGTTCGAAGGTCAACCTGAGGCATCCCTCCCGCGCCCAGCATGCCCGCTCGGAATCCCGGCCACACCGAAGCCGGGGTGCGCCTCGAGCCAGCCGCGCCAGTCGCGGTACACGTCCAGGTCTAGGCCGTCGGGGGTGTTCAGGAACCCGGGCGACCTTCCCGGAACGTCCGTCACCCCGTACTGCCAGACGATCTTCTTGGTCCTCGGGTCGATGACCACGACGCGGTGGCGGTGGTCGTCGTTGGCGATGATGTTCCCGTTCGGCAGCCGCACGGCCAGGGACGGGTGATCGAGGGCGCCCGCGCCGGAGGCCACCGAGTACAGCCAGTCCACCCTGCCGGTGTGCGGATCGAAGATGACAATCCGGCCGGGCCTGCCGTAGATGGCCGTGAGCACGCGGCCGTCCGGGAGGAGCTGGGCATCGGAGACGTAGTGGGTCGGGTCGGTGTAGGGAACCCTGGCCGACCAGAGCAGGCGCCCCTCGCTGGAGACGAGCGCCACCCGGTTCCCGTTGATAAGCGAGAGGAGGATGCTGCCGTCCGGTTGCGGCTGATCGCCGTTGGGCGAACCGAGATACCGCGGCGGGTCGTTCCGGGGGCAGGATCCGCGGCCGCCTGCCTGCTGCTGGCCCCACTGCCGGATGATCCTCCTGTCCGGGCTGATGAAGAGCTCCCGGCAATTGCGGATGTCGGCGACGATGGTCGTGCCGTCGGGCAGCCGATAGGCATCGTCGGGGTAGTTGAGGTAGCCGTCACCGTAGCGGAGCACGCCGTAGTGCCCGTATGTCCAGACGATGCGGCGGCTGTAGTAGTCGACTTCGACGATGGTTCCCCACTCCTCCTCGTTGGTGATGAGGGTCCTGCCGCCCGGGGTGAAGAAAACGTCGTCGTCGCCACGGAAGTGCTCGCCCTCGCGGAGCCCTCCCGGGCCGGGAAACTCCCACACGATTCGCTTGTCCGGCGTCACCTCGAGGATCCGGTTGTTCCCCTCGTCAGCGATGACAATGGGATAGGGAAGGGGGCCCGGCCAAGCCGGTGGAGGGGAAGCCGGGGAGTAGGCAGCGGGCGGCAGGCCCTCCTGGCCGACCGCGGGTGCCTGCGGAACCTGCGACCGCTGGCTGGCCCCACCCCCAGCAGCACGGTTGGTCCCGCCCATCGCAGGGCGCCCTGGGGCGATCCTTCCGCAACCGGCCGCAACGACGGCAAGAGCAAAGACCGCAACGCCACGGGCCCAAGGGCGACGCATCGCCGGCACGCTAGACCCCCGGCCCGCCCCTGTCAACTCGGCCCTCCTCGGCGAAGACCCCTGCGGAGCGCGGGCGGACGCCCGGGGCGGCTCGCGGCCGCGGTCTCAATTATGTGGCAGAGGGAGGCCGGGTCAGGCGGGCGGCGCGGGAGCTCCGCTGCCCTCCGGGCCAGGCGCTCGAGGTCCCTCCGGAGGCGCTCCAGGGCGCGAACGCGCTCCTCGAGTTCCCGGGCATGGCGATGGATGAGACCGGCCACGTAGGCGCAGGGTGCCTCCCCGCGGCCCTTCAAAGCGAGGATCTCCCGGATCTCTCCCAAGGTGAGCCCGACCGACTGCGCGGCCCTGATAAAGGCGAGGCGGCCCTGGGGCCGCACGCTGGCCATGAGGCCGGAGGTGGCCCATTAACCGGAGGCGGGCCCTTGAGGCCGCAGGCGCACCCTTGGGGAGAAGGTGCCGAATCCGGAGGTGGGTGCAAGAGGGAGGAGGGCGAGGGGTGGCCAAGACAGGCAAGAGCGGCATCGTCGGCCCGACGTGGGTGGAAGAGCCGAGCCACCGCGGGGGGCTGCGGCGGATCCGCGGGCGGATCGCGGGCCTCCACTGCTCCCTCTGCACCGGGTCCCTGGAGCGCGCCCTCCGCCGGATCCCCGGCGTCAAGAGCGTGGCCGTAAGCCTCACCCACGAACAGATCCTCGTCGATTACGACCCCGCCCTGGCGAGACCCGACCGGATCGCGAAGATGGTCCGAGACCTCGGTTACACCCTCCAGGACCCACGGAAGATCCGCCCCTTCGAGGAGGACGAGCGGGCCCTGGCCCGCGAGCGGGGCCGGCTCTTGGTGGCCGTGGCGGCTAGCCTCATGGCCGTGGGGCTGATGGCATCCCCGGGTCGGCCCCTCTCCCTTCTGGTTTCGGCTGCAGCGGCCGGGGCCATGGCTGCCCTCACCTCCGCCATCCTCTCACCTTGGGGACCCGCGGAGATTGCCCGGCTCGGCGGGGTGGTGGGGCCGGGGTTCTCGCCCTGCTTCTCAGGGCCACTGGCTTCCTTGAGGAACCGGCGACATCCCGGATCACCGCACTCCTTGCCCTGGTGACTGTCTTCGCCCTCGCCCCGCACTTTCTGCGCATGGCCCTTCAGGCGGTCCGACGCGGCGTTCTCAACCAGCACGTCCTCCTCGAGGCGGGGGCCCTGGCGGGGATCGCGGGGGGCGCCGTCGGGCTCACGGGGATCCTCCCGGGCTACCCTACGGCAGCCTTCTTCTCTGTTTCCGTATTCGTCGTCACCTATCACACCTTCTCCGAGTGGCTCGCATTGCTCGTGAAGACGAGAAGCAGTCAGGCCGTGCAGAAGCTCCTCGATCTCCAGCCGGACCTCGCCCACCTGGTTCGAGACGGGGAGGAAGAAGAGGTCCCCGTAGAGGAGGTTCGGGTGGGGGATCTCATCAGAGTTCGCCCCGGCGAGCGGGTACCCGTGGACGGGCGCGTCCGGGAAGGGTTCTCCTCGCTCGACCTCTCTCTTGTCACCGGCGAGCCGATGCCCATGGAGCGGTCAGTGGGCGACCCGGTGGTGGCGGGGTCTATAAACCTCTCCGGCAGCCTCCTCATCGAGGCCACCGCGCCGGCATCCGAGAGTTTTCTGGCCCGGGTCATCCGCCACGTGGAGGAGGCCCGGGCGCTCAAGCCGGGCATTCTTCACCTTGTCGACCGCATCCTTCTCGTCTACACACCGGCCGTCCTCGGGCTCTCCTTTCTCGCCCTCGCCTCCTGGCTCGTGGGGCCAGCGGTGGCAGGTGGAGGACCGGACCCCCGCCGAGCCGTCTTCGCAGCCCTCTCCACCCTCGTGATGGGCTACCCCTGCGCGGTAGGGATAGCCGCCCCCCTTGCCATCGTGCGGGGCGCGGGGGAGGCCGCGCGTCGGGGCATCCTCATGCGGACAGGGGAGGCCTTTCAGACCCTGCGGTCGGTGAGGGTCGCGGTGCTGGACAAGACAGGAACCCTAACCCTGGGCCGCCCCCGGGTGCAGCTGGTGGAGCCCACCCCGGGAGTCGCCGAGGAGGAACTCCTCGCCCTGGCGGCCGCGGCCGAGTTTCCCTCCGAGCATCCCCTGGCCAGGGCCATCGTGGCCGCTGCCCGCGAGCCCGGCCTCCCCATTCATGAAGCCTCCGAGTTCAGCTCCGTGGCGGGCCTAGGAGTGAAGGCGAAGGTTCTGGGGCGGGAGGTGATGGTCGGGCGGACAGGCTTCCTCGCTGACTCTGGGGTCGACCCAGACCCCGTCGCGTCTAGAGTCCGCGAGCTCGAAGCGGAGGGTCTCACGGTGGTCTTGGTTGCTGAGGGGAGGAGGCCTCTCGGAGCGATCGCCCTCGGCGACGTGGTGCGTCCGGAGGCCCCCTCCGTGGTGCGAGCCCTTCGCGAGGAGGGGGTCCGCACGATCCTCGTAACCGGAGACAACACGGGGGCCGCCCGCGCCCTCGCCCGGATTCTCGGGATCGAGGAGGTCCACGCGGAGATCCTGCCGGGGGGCAAGGCCGAGCTCGTCCGGCGCCTGCAGCGCGAGGGCGCCCGCGCCATGGTGGTGGGGGACGGCCACAACGACGCCCCCGCCCTCATGCAGGCCGATGTTGGGATCGCCATGGGCCGGGGCACCGACACCGCCATCGAGTCCGCCGACGTGATCCTCGTCCGCGACGACCTCTCCCTGGTGCTGGAGGCCCTCCGGGTGAGCCGCGACGCCTACACTCGGGTTCGGAGGAACGTCGCTCTCGCCTTTGCCTTCAACGGGATCGGGGTTCCCCTGGCCGCCACCGGTCTCGTTCATCCCGTTTGGGCCATGGTGGCCATGGTGGCCTCGGTCACCTCGATCTTTCTGAACTCCCTGGGCGGGCGCTCCCGGCTCCTCCTGGAGGCCGCCCGCAGCGTCGCGAGGTGACAGGTCAACCCCGACTGCACCAAGGCGACGTAAGGGTCAGTAGGACCCGAGCAGGGCCTTCCGTGGGCAGCTCTCCCGCCCAGGCCCCGGGAAACGTTATTCCCTGAAAACCCTTAGCCCTGGATGCCGCGGACTACAGCGAGGATTGTGCCCTCGGCCGCCTCCGGTCCCACCTGCACAACCACCACCGCGCGCCCTCCCTCCGTCCCCTGGAACATGAGGGTCGCGCTGTATTGAGGCTCCTGCCCCTCGGCGCTGAAGATCACTGTCCAGGCCTTGCCCATCTGCTCCTTGTAAAAGCGCGTCACCTCGCGTGGCCGCAAGGGAACCGTGTAGGTCTTAGCCTCCCACTTACCGAAGCTCCCAGGGACCTGCACAGGCACCGGTATCGGCACCGTGCCCAACGAGACAGAGCTCTTTAGCACCGCACCCGGCGGAAGCGGCACGCCCGGGAACGCGCCACCGGCTAGGGGGGATGGACGCTCTAGCCCGGTCGGGCTTGGACTAGGCGCGGGAGGGCCCGCCCCGCCGCCCTTGCCACCCCTCCCGAGGCAACCCGAAAGAAGAGCCCCCGCCAGCATGACACCTGCTATCGCTCTTACCTTAGCCAATGTTGCCTCCTAAGCCCCTCCGTGCCCAGCCCTCTCTGTCTGCTTGCAGCGTCAGCCGAACCTTCCATCCCTCCTCCTCCCGCCATCTCTCACCCCCGCCACCGAGCACCGTAGCCCCCCCCGGGGACTAGGTCAAGGCGTATGAGTGGGCTTCCACCGGGCTCGCCGTGCGCGAGGCGGGAGCCCATAGAAGAGCTGGTTCAGGTCTATCCGAGGGAACTGCTGGCCTTCTTCCCCGACCGCGCCGCTTGCTCCGACTCCTCGCCCTCGGCAAGCCGGCCCGCGAGCAGAAACGGGCAGCCTAGAGCTGCCCCCTTTACCTAGCCCGGTAGGACCTCGAGGACGAGGGCGTCCCCCTGCCCGCCTCCGCCGCAGAGGGCCGCGGCCGCGATTCCCCCACCTCGGCGCCGGAGCTCGTGAACCAAGGTAACAAGGATCCGCGCCCCCGAGGCTCCGATGGGGTGACCGAGGGCCACCGCCCCTCCGTTAACATTCACCACCTCCTCAGAGACCCCGAGAAGGCGGGTGGAGTGGAGGGCCACCGCCGCGAAGGCCTCGTTTATCTCGACGAGATTCAGGTCCCCCGGCTTCATCCCCAGCTTCTCCAGGGCCTTCTTGATGGCGCCGGCGGGCTGGTGATGGAGGGTCGGGTCGGGACCGGCCACCATCCCGTGGGCGAGGATCCTGGCCAGCACGGGGAGACCCTCCGCCCGCGCCCTCTCCTCTGAGGCCACCACCAGGGCGGCCGCCCCGTCGGAGATCTGAGAAGCATTCCCGGCCGTGATGGTTCCGTCCGGGAGGAAGGCGGGCCTCAGCCCGGCCAGGGCCTCCAGGCTGGTCTCGGGGCGGATCCCCTCATCCCGCTCCACCACCACCCTCTGCCTTTGCCCCGGCACCTCGACGGCGACGACCTCCTCCTTGAACCGCCCCTCCTCCCAGGCGGCATGCGCCCGCTGGTGGCTCCTCAAGGCCCACGCGTCCTGCTCTTCCCGGCCTATCCCGAGTTTCCGGTTCACCTCATCGGAGAGCTCCCCCATGTGCTTTCCCAAGAAGGCGCACCAGAGCCCGTCGTGGACCATGGCGTCCACCAGCTCCGCGCTCCCCATGCGCAGGCCCCACCGCGCTCTCGGGAGGAGATAGGGCGCACCGGACATGGACTCCATCCCCCCGGCCGCCACAAGGGAGACCTCCCCTGCGCGGATAAGCTGGTCGGCGAGGGCAACAGCAGCCAGGCCGGAGATGCAGACCTTGTTCACGGTGAGGGCCGGAACCTCCATGGGAATCCCCGCCTTCACCGCCGCCTGCCTCGCCGTGATCTGGCCCTGCCCGGCCTGGAGCACATGGCCCATGATGACGTACTCCACGGCCGAGCCCTCCACCCCGGATCGGAGCAGGGCCTCACGGAGGGCGATGGCCCCGAGCTCCACCGCGGGGAGCCCCTGGAGGCCTCCGCCGAAACGCCCGACCGGAGTCCGCGCCGCCCCCACAAGAACACTCCTACCCATCCGGCCTCCTTTTCACCGGGACCCAACGGGGACCCAGACCTCCTCCGCAAGCTAAACCCGCCCGATTCTACCGGCCCTCCCTCCCCAGGGCCCCGGATTCCGCCGCCTTCTCGGGGCCTTGGGGGGCGTGCGCCGCGGGGGAGAGTCCCGGGGTTCCGCGCCGCTCCTCGGCCTTCGGAACCCGGGGACCTTCCCTGCCGGTGAGGCCTCGGCTATGCTCGCGCCGAGGCGAGGTGCCAAACCGAGGCCAGCCCGAGAAAAGGCCAGAGGGAGAGCAGAGTAGACCGGGAGGTCGAGGGAAGGCCAAAGAAGGGGGAGAAAGGGGGGAAGATGCAGGAGAAAGCCTGGTTCGCCCGATGGCCCGTGGGTCTCCCGCGGAGCCTCGAGTACCCTGAGGTTCCCGTCTATGCCTTCCTCGAGAGCACAGCAAGGAAATACCCGGAGAAGGCGGGTCTTGTCTTTCTCGGAGGAGAGCACACCTACGGGAAGCTCAGGGAGGAGGCCCTCTCCTTCGCATCGTCTCTGAAGGCCATGGGGGTGGGGAGGGGTGATGTGGTCGCCCTCCACCTCCCCAACTCCTGGCAGTTCTTCGTCGCCTACTACGGGCTGCTTTACGCGGGGGCCGTCTTCTCGCCGGTCTCGCCCCTTCTCGCCCCCGGTGAGGTGGAGCGGCAGCTCCAGGACTCAGCCGCCCGCGTCTTCGTCGGCCTCGACCTCCTCTGGGGGAACGTGCGGGAGGCGGTGGAGAGGAGCCCTGTGAAGGAGGTGGTCCTCACCTCGGTGAGTGAGGCCCTGCCCGGCGGTGAGCCCCTCGATGTGGGCGGCCTGGGAGATGTGAGGTCCTTCCGGAAGCTCCTCGAGTCCCCTCCCCTGGAGCGCCCCGAGGAGGTGGAACCCGGACAGGACCTGGCGCACCTCGCCTACACCGGAGGGACGACAGGGGTTCCCAAGGGGGTGATGCTCACCCACCTGAATGTCGTCACCAACGTGCTGCAGTACGCCCACTGGCAGTCCTCGGGAAGGCCCATCTGGACAGGGGAGTACTTCGAGACGGTCGAGGAGTACCAGCCCCCGACGGAGGGATGGGAGTACCCGGGGCAGGGGATGGAGGGCGAGGGAAGGGCCGTCATCGTCGTCCCCTGGTTCCACGCCATGGGAACCGTGGGTTACCTCAACATACCCGTTTACGGTGCCACCAGGATGGTGGTGCATCCCCGCTTCGATCCCGCCGCCTACATACAAGATGCGGCCCGAGAGGGGGCCACCACCATCGGGGGAGCTCCCCCCCTCTTCATCGCTCTCCTCCAGAACCCCTCTTTCCTCGAGCAGAACTGGAGCTCCGTCCGCCTTATCGCCTCCGGCGCAGCCCCCCTTCCCGTGGAGCTCCTCGAGCGGCTCAGGGCTGCTTTCCCCCAGGCCGTGGTCCTCGAGGCCTACGGCCTCACCGAGGTGACCATGGGGGCGACAGCAAACCCGGCCAACCGGTCGGGGACGAGAAAGGTGGGGTCCGTGGGGATTCCGGTCTTCGACACCGAGGTGAAGGTGGTGGACCTCGAGACGGGAGAGAAAGAGGTGCCCACCGGGGAACCGGGGGAGATCGCCATCCGCGGCCCCCAGGTCATGCAGGGTTATCTCGGTAGGCCGAGGGAGACGGCCGAGGTCCTACGGGAGGGATGGGTGTACACCGGGGACATAGGCCGGATGGACGAGGAGGGCTACCTCTACATAGTGGATCGGAAGAAGGACATGCTCATCTACAAGGGGTACAACGTTTATCCGCGAGAACTTGAGGAGATCCTCTTTACTCACCCGGCTGTGGCGAGCGCGGCCGTGGTGGGGCTTCCCGACCCCGAGGCCGGTGAGATACCCGCGGCCGTGGTGGTAAGGAAGGCGGGGGTGGAGGTGAGTGAGGAGGCCCTCATGGATTACGTGAACTCGAGGGTGGCAGCGTACAAGAAGTTGAGGCGGCTCGTCTTCGTCGAGTCCATCCCCGTCTCCGAGGCCGGGAAGGTGCTGAAGAGGGTCCTCAAGGAACAGCTTAGGCAGGGCTAGTCGGGAAGCCCCTCGGGCTGTGGCCCTCGGATCCGAGAGCCTCCCCAGCCAGGAGGTCCTCTTCTCCCTCCTCTCGCCCCCCCTTCTCCTCTCCATCCTCAGGACCCTGGAGGACCTTTCCCGCGATCCTAGACCGAGGCTCGTCCCCTTCTCCTGCGGGACCAGCCCTGGTAGGCGGCTCGCCCTCCTTCCGGGGTCCTTCAACCCCCCTACCGAGGCCCACCTCGCCCTCGAGCGGGCCGCCAGGGAGGCAGGGTGGCCGGAGGTCTGGTGGGTTCTGGCCACCAGGATCGTCGAGAAGGAGGAGCAAGCAGGCCTCTCCCATGTGGACCGGGCGGTCCTCGCGCACCTCCTCTCGGGAAGGCCAGGCGGCTTGGCCCTCACCAACCGGGGGCTCTACTTCGAGCAGGCCTTCGCCGCCCGAGACCGGCTGCCCGAGGCCGAGATCGCCTTCGTGGTCGGGGCCGACAAGGTCTTCCAGATCTTCGACCCGAGGTACTACCGGGAGAGAGACGCCGCCCTGAGCGCCCTCTTCTCCAGGGCGGTTTTGCTGGTCGCACCAAGGGGCGGGTGGGGAAGGGAAGAGATTGAAGCCTTCATGGCAAGACCGGAGAACAGGGAGTTCCGCCCCCGCGTGATCCACATCGAGCTCCCAACTAGCCTCCGCTGGCTCTCCTCCTCAAGGGCCCGATCCCAGCTGGAAGGCGGAGGCAGGGCCGATCTCCCCGAGACGGTGCTCGCCGCCACCGGCGCTCTCGGCGCCTTCGCCTCGCCCGAGAGGTACGAGGCGAGGCAGATCGCTATCGAGAGGGTAGCTGAGGCCGTGAGGGGAGGCGAGCTCTCCCCCTGGGACCCGCGCCTTCGAAGCTTCCTCGCCCTCGCGAGCCACCCTGGCCAGGAGGGAGAGAGGCTCCGTAGGGCTCTTCGGAACCGCCCCGACCAGACCTTCTCGAAGCCGGGTTCAGAAGGACCTTCTCGAAGCCGGGTTCAGAAGAGAGGTGGGCTGCCCTCACACCTGGAGTCCCTGGATGGGAACCTCCACCACCCAGGGACCCCGAGCACCTAGGGCCTGCCGGATGAGGGTTCCTATATCTTCGAGCCTCTCCGCCCTCGAGTAGCCCGCACCAAAAGCCCTGGCCAGTCCCTCGAAGTTCACCTCGGGGGAGGTGATGTCCATGCCGGGGAAGACCTTTTCCTTGGCGGCGAACCCGGCCATGGAGAGGGCCCCGTGTTTTAGGATCTGATACTCGCGGTTGTTAAGGATTATCACCACCACGCCGAGGCCCTCGTGGGCAGCGGTCCAGAGGGCCTGCGGCGCATAGCAGGCGCTCCCGTCGCCCACCAGCGCCACCACGGGCCTCTCTCGATCCGCCAACTTCGCCCCCGCGGCAGCGCCCATCCCCCATCCGAGACCCCCTCCCCGGGCGAAGTGGTACTCCCCCGGGCCCGACCGTAGCCACGGGTGGAACCTGCCTATAAGGCTCACGGACTCGTCGAAGACGAGGCATCCCCTGGGGAGGGCCTCCGAGATGGCAAGGCAAGCGGGACCGGGAGGGAGGAACTCCCCGCCTGCCTCACCGAGCCCGGCCCTGGCCTGAGCGATGCTCTCCTCCTTAAGCCTCGCCGCCTCCTCCATCCTGGCCCGCGCTCGCCCTGCCAGGTCCGGTCCGCCCATCTGCCTTACGAGCTCGACCAGACGGCCGATGACGGCCCCTGCATCCCCCACCACGGTGACCTCGCCCTGGAGCTCCTTCGCTGCGAAAGAAGGGTCCTCGGTCACCCGGAACACCCTCACCCCCTCGGGAATGGGAGAGACGGGTGAGTAGTACATGGGGTAGACGAGCTCGGCCGAGACCCCGAGGACCACATCGGCCTGGGAGAGAGCGTGTCTAACCCCGGTGTGGACGGGTGGGAGAAAGCCGGAGTAAAGGGGGTGGTCCCTGGGAAAAGGGGAGACGGCAGGAAGGACCTCGTCCATGACCCTCGCCCCGAGGGCCTCAGCCAGCGCCACCGCCTCAGGGGCCACCCTCGCCACCTCCCCCCCGAGAACGAGGAGGGGGCGCTCTGCCGCGGTGAGCGCGCGGGCGATCTCCTCGAGCTCCTCCCTCCCGCCCGGCCCGAGCCCTGGCGCGGGGGCCCGCCGGGGCGGGGCCTCATCGCCAACTTGAGCCTCGAGGATGTCGGGGGGGATGGAAACGAAACAAGGGCCCCGGGTGGGCGTGGCAGCCAGGCGGAAGGCCCGCCAGAGGAAGGGTCCGAGCTCCTCCGGTCTTCTAACCTCAAAGGAGGCCTTAGTCACGGGCCTGGCCAGGGCGGCCAGGTCTGCCGAGAGGAGAGGTTCCTGGTGGAGGTGGCGGGTGTCCTGCTGGCCCGCGGTGACCACCAGGGGGACCCGGGAGCGCCAGGCGTTGTACACGTTCCCGAGGCCATTGGCAAGGCCGGGTGCCACGTGGAGCGTGATGAAGGAGGGCCTTCCCGTCACCCTGGCATACCCATCGGCCATGGCCACCACAGCGCCCTCCTGGAGTCCCATGACGAGGCGGAACTCGGACCTCACCACGAGCTCGTCGTAGATGGGGAGCTCGGTGGTTCCCGGGTTCCCGAAAATGACCTCCACTCCCTCCTCTTGGAGGGTTCCGAAAAGGACCTCCCTCCCCCTTCCACCAGGCATCTAAGCCTCCTTTCGATACCCCCGAGGCCGACCCTCCCGGCCGGACCCCCTGCTCCCTCTTTCCGCCCCGCTACCTCCTCGCTTTCTCCCAGGCTATCTCTGCATCTGACTTCCTCAGGTAGATGGGGCGGACCTCAAAAGGGCTCGAGTACTCCTCCCGGTGGAGCCTGGGGACGGCGAGCTCCACCAGGACCTCGGCGCTCGGGAAGGACATGGCCGGGGAGACCCACTCGGCCCTCTCCAAGCCGAGGAAGGCCCGGCGGTGGACGAGGAACCCGTCACCCACGAGAAGCACGTCCTCACCCGTGGCGTCCAGCTCGGCGGCGAGGCTCGCCGGACTCCAGAGCCTGAACTCCCCCACCCTCTGCATCCCGCCGGGGACGGGCCTGTAGAGGCCAGCGTACACCTCACCTCTCTTGGCGTCTATGGCCGCGCACACCAGGCGGGAGGCGAAGCGGACCCGGTAGGCGAGGAGATCCAGGGATGGGATGCCGATGAGGGGAAGGTCCAGGGCCTGGGCGAGAGCCCTGGCGGCGGCGACCCCGACTCGGAGCCCGGTGAAGAGCCCCGGACCTGTGCTCACGGCCACCCCCGCAAGCCTCCTCAGCTCCACTCCGGCCCTGGAGAGGGCGAAGGAAATGGCAGGGGCGACGAACTCCACATGGCTCCTTCCCCTCCCCAGCAGGCAGCTGGCGAGGATGCCCTCCTCGCTCCCGACGGCCACGCTCACCTGGGGGGTGGAGGTCTCTATCCCGAGGACGAGCACTTACCCTCCCTCCCAAGTCTGGCCGCAAGGGCCTCCCACCTCCCCGCCCAGGCCCCGGCCGAGGGGACGATCCGAATTCTCCTGTACCCCCCCTCCACCTCGAGCACCACCTTGAGGTGGACCTCCGGGAAGAGGGGCTCCACCACCTCTCCCCACTCAACGAAAACCACAGCCTGGGGGTCCAGGATGTCTTCGAGGCCGAGGTCGATCACCTCCTGGAACCTCTCCAACCGGTATACATCCACGTGGAGCACGGGAAAGCTCCCCCGATACTGCCTCACCAGGACGAAGGAGGGGCTCGATACCTTCTCCTTCACCCCAAGAGCCCTGGCCGCCCCCCGGACGAAGGTGGTCTTCCCGGCTCCGAGCTCTCCCTGGACCAGAACCACATCTCCCGGCAGGGCGAGGGAGCCCACGGCCTCCCCCACGGCCATGGTCTCCTCAGGACCCGCCGAGAACACCTCGAGCGCGGACAGACAGCCTCCCTTCCCTCCAGACTGCCCGGGCTCGCCCCCGCCCGACCACCCTCCGGCCCCACCCCAGGGCGAACCTCTCGGCGCCGCGCCCGGACCCCCGCCCGCAGCCCCACTAGAAGAGGCCGAGCTGCTCGGGGGGGTCCAGAACGGACACGGCCTTCCTCGTCTCCTCGAGGAGCCCGCGGGCGAGGCGGAGGTCCTCCCCGATGGCCTCAGCAGCCCCCGTTCCCCTCAGAGCAGCGGCGGGATGATAGGTGGGAACCAGCGCTCTCCCAAGGGCCTCAAGCCTCTGCCCCCTCACGCGGGAGATGGAGACAGGCCTGCCGAGGAGGGCGCGGGCGGCGTGAACCCCGAGGGCCACCAGAACCCTGGGGTTCACCAGCTCCACCTGCTCCTTAAGGTAAGGCAGGCAGGCCTCCACCTCCTCCGGCAGGGGGTCCCGGTTCCCCGGAGGCCGGCACTTAAGCACGTTGGCTATGTACACCTCGGTCCTGGGAAGGCCGGCCTCGGCCAGGAGCCGGGTTAGGAGCTGGCCTGCGGCCCCGACGAAGGGCTCTCCCATCCTATCCTCGTGGAACCCGGGAGCCTCTCCCACCAGCATGAGGTCGGCCGGGACCCTCCCGACGCCGAACACGGTCTGGGTTCTCCCCTGCCAGAGGGGGCACTTCCTGCACCGGCCCACCTCCCGCCTCAGGCTTTCGAGCCTCTCCCTCACCTGGTTCATCCCCACCTCCGCGGCGCAGGGCCGGCGTTCTGCCCGCCTTCTACATGAAGGCCGCTGAGCCCAGGTCCCTGGCGGCGGGTGCTCCCGGCACGGAGCTCGCGGCCAGCACCCCCCTCCGCACAGCCTCCGCCACCACCTCGGCCGCGACCAGGCCGACCAGGGTGTGAGTCTGCACTTCCCCCGTGGCCAGGACAAAGACGAGATCCCCATCGAACCGGCTGAAGACGGGCTTTACCGCCCTGGCCAGGCCCGCCGCGGCCTCCCTCGCCACCCGGTTCGCCCCGGCCTTGTCGAGCCCAGCATTGGTCGCCACCACGGCCAGGGTGGTTCCGGGCTCAGGAGGCACTCCTCCCGCCCCCCGCGCCCCGCCACCCCCAGAAGCCCCAGGCCAGCCGAGGGCTACCCCTTCCAGAGAGGCGGTCCCCGGCTTCCTCGCACCCGCCAAAACCCTTCCGTCCTCCCCAAGGACGTCGCCCACGGCGTTCACCACGGCAAGGGCGGCCACCACCACATCCCCCACCCTTCTCGAGGCCTGCCCCAGCCCCCCCTTGGTCCTCCACTCCAGCCCTGCCCACTTACCCACAGTGGCGCCCATCCCGGCCCCCACGTTCCCCTCCCTGGTGTCCTCGGAGGCGGCCGAGGCGGCAGCATATCCCGCCTCGGGCCCAGGCCTCGCCCGCGAGTCACCTATGGAGAGATCGAAGATGACAGCGGCGGGAACTATGGGCACCCTCGCCACCCCGGTCTCGTGGCCTATCCCCCGTTCCTCGCACCACCGGACCACACCCTCCGCCGCCGCCAGACCGAAGGCGCTTCCTCCGGTGAGGAGGAGGGCGCTCACCTCCTCCACCCAGGTCCCCGGCCGAAGCAGCTCCGTCTCCCTGGTTCCCGGAGCACCTCCGAGAACCGCAACACCCCCCACGGTACCTGGAGGGGGAAGAACGACAGTGCACCCCGTGAGGCCAGTCTCGTCCTGCCAGTGGCCCACCTTCACCCCAGGCACGTCGGAGAGGAACCCCAACGCCACCCCGGCCTTCTCATCCCCTCCTCAAGAACGCGGAAAGCTCAGCGTTAAAGATGACATGCCTCTCCATGGGAGCCATGTGGCCCGCCCCATACAGCCTGAGGAGCCTTCCCCTCCCAGCGAGGGCCACCATCTCCTCGCTGTGCCGGGGAGGGGTCAGCCTGTCCTCCGTCCCCACAGCCACCAGGAGAGGGTTGGAGATCCTCCGGAGCACCTCCCTCAAGTCGAAGTCGGCGAGGGCCCGGAGGAACTCGGCCTCGACCTCGGGGGCCACCTCGGCCAGCAGCCTGCAGACGAAGGCAACCTGAGAAGGGGAGGGGTCCTTCCCAAACCCGAGAAGCCTGGTGAGAAAGAAACCCAGGTCTGTCCCGCCCCCCCTCAGCCTCCTCACCCCCCCCGACCTGACCGCCGCCGCGCAGGCGCTGAGAAGGGCCCGCCGGAGGGCAGGCGGCACGGTTGTAAGGGGGCTCTGGGCAGCCGTGGACACCAGCACCACGGCCCCGACCCTCTCCCTGAAGAAACCCGGCTCCACCCTGGCCGCTGCGAGGATCGCGATCCCCCCCATACTGTGTCCGACAAGATGCACCATCCCCCCTGCGGCCTCAGCCATAGCCAGAAGGTCCTCCCCCAGAGCCCCCAGGGAGCGCGGGCCGTCGCCGGAGTCGCCGTGCCCCCGCTGGTCATAGAAGATGCGGCGGAACCCCTCGAGGTAGGCCCGCGGATAGTGCCAGGCGTGCCGGGAGAGGCCGAGACCGTGGGAGAAGACGACAGCCTCGCCCTCCCCCATCTCATCCCCCAAGATCCCGGTGCCATCCGCCGATATCACGTGGATGGGCTTCCCCTGGAGGCGACCGAAGGGCTCCCCGGCCTCGGGGTCGGGGGCATCCCGGAGCCTCGACGCCAGCCGGGACTCGGCAGCCAGGCCAACCATGGCGCCTCCCGCAGCGGCCAGGGCCCTCGGGAGAACCCAATCCCCCCTCAACCCGTCACCTCCAGGAAAGCCGTGAGAACCTGACCCAGCTCAGCAGCGGTGCACTTCCCGGCCACCAGGTACCTGCCGGGCGTTACCTCCGCCTCCCAAACCTCCTCGAAGCGGAGCTCCTGCCCCGGCCCCACCTCAACCTTCCTCACGGCCTGGGTGAAGTACCTCTCCCTGGACCACCGCCAGACCTCAGCTCCATCCTCGCTGGTCACCCAGAAATCGTAGGACTGGCCCGAGGGGAAGGTGAGGCTCTGGACCGTGCCCGAGGCGTTCCTCACCTCCAGTACGATCCTTACCCTTCCTCCCTGGGGAACCCTTCCCGGTTCCACCCCGAGCCTCAAGGTCCAGACTCCCTGGGTGAAGGTGGTGGGCCCGTGCACGGGAACCCCGCCCGCGCCCCCCGGCGAGACAGGCCCCGCCGCAGGGGTGGGAGATCCCGCTGGACCCGCCGCCGGTGACCCTCCCCCGCCCCCCGCCGGAGACACGGCCCCGCCCGCGCGGCCCGCCCCCCGGGCGCAGCTCGAGAGGCCCGCCGCGAGGAAAAAGGCCAGGGTTGCCCATCGCCAGAGTCCGCCCGTCCCGCGCAAATCTAGCCCTCCAGGTAGACCCTGGGAACGCGGGGGCCTATCCTCGTCAGCACCTCATAGGGGATGGTGCCGCAGGCGGCCGCATGCTCCCACGCATCGATCCTCTCCCCGCCCTGGCTGCCTATGACCACCACCTCCTCCCCTGCCTCCACCTCCTCCTCACCCACATCCACCATGAAGAGGTCCATACAGACCACCCCAGCCACGGGCCACCTCCTCCCCCTGATGAGCACCTCCCCCTTCTCCCAGAAGGCCCTCATCACCCCGTCGGCATACCCGAGGGGCACCGTCACCAACCTTGCGGGCCTCTTCAGAAGGTAGCGGAGACCGTAGGAGATCCCTTCGCCGGCCTCAACTCTTTTGGAGAGAACCACCCGAGCCTTGAGGGAGAGGACTGGACGGAGCCCCTCCGAGCCCGGGAGCCCCGGGGCGGGAGAGACCCCGTAGAGGGCGAGGCCCGGACGGACCATGTCGAAGTGGAGGTCGGGTCGGGCGAGGGTTGCGGCGGAGTTGGCAGCGTGTACGAGAGGGGGATCGGCCCCGACGGACCTCACCTCCTCCACCGCCCGCCGGAACCTCTCCACCTGCACCTTAAGGAAGGGGTGGAAGGGATCGTCGGCAACAGCGAAATGGGTGAAGACCCCTTCCAGCTCGAGGTGGGGCTCTTTCAGCACGAACCTAGCGGCCTCCCCCGCGGCCTCTGAGGGAACCCCGACCCTTCTCATCCCCGTGTCGACCTTGAGGTGGACGGGGAGCCTCACGCCGGCCTCCGCGGCGGCCTTTCCGAGGGCCGATACTCCCCCGGGGGTGTAGACAGTCGGGGTGAGTCCTCCTTCCACCACCGCCCGCGCCGCGCCCGGAGGCGGCTCGGCCAGAACAAGGATCCTCGCTACCACCCCTGCCCTGCGGAGCTCGAGCCCCTCCTCCACGGTGGCGACCCCGAGCCAATCGGCGCCTGCTCCAAGGGCAGCCCTGGAGACCGGGATAGCGCCGTGACCATAGGCGTCGGCCTTGACCACAGCAAGCAGCCGCACCCCATCCTGGAGCAGGGACTTCAGGTAGCGGACGTTCCCGGCCAGGGCGGAGAGGTCAACTTCAGCCCAGGCGGGCCTGTAATTCTCCATGCCGGCTTCCACCGCCTATCCTGGCCAGGGCAGGCCCGAGAGAGTCTAGCAGAAGGCTCGCCGGCACCGGCGCAGGCTCGAGGACTTCATAGCAGAGGTCGCCCGCGAGGCCGTGGAGGTAGACCCCGGCCCAGGCCGCCTCGAAAGCCGGTATCCCCCTGGCCAGGAAGGCAGCGATGATGCCGGCGAGAACGTCCCCGGTTCCACCCGAGGCGAGGCCCGGGTTGCCCGTTGGGTTTATGGTGGCCCGCCCATCGGGAGCCGCCACCACTGTCCTTGCACCCTTGAGAACCACGACACCGCCCCATTCCGAGGCGGCCCTCCTGGCCTGGCCCACGCGGTCAGACTGGACTTCGGCCACGGAGCCTCCGGTGAGCCGGGCAAACTCGCCCGGGTGGGGCGTGTACACTGTTGGCCACGGCCTCCTTTTCGGCCCTCCCACCTCGGCCAGGAGGTTCAGCCCATCTGCATCGACCACCGCCGGGAGGGGAGCCCTCTCCAGCAGGCCGAGAACCAGTTCCCGGGTCCCTTCCCACCTGCCAAGGCCCGGCCCCACAAGGAGGGCATCGAACTCCTGAACCCTCCTGAGGAGCTCCGCCAGGGCCTCGGGACCAAGCCGGCCTTCGCTCTCGGGGAGGGGCCAGGTCATGGCCTCCGTGAGCTTCACCTCGAGGATGGGGTTGAGACTGGCCGCCACCGCCAGGGTCACGAGACCCGCGCCGGTTCTCACGGCGGCCTCCGAGGCCATGGCGGCCGCCCCCGTGAAGCCCGGGGATCCCGCCACCACAAGGACCCTGCCCGCTTCCCCCTTGTGCATCTCGGGCCGCCTCCCTCCCACGACCCTCCTCACATCCTCCTCCTCAACCAGGTGAAGGCTGGAGACGATGAGGTCAGGGGGGATACCGATGTCCTCCACCTCCACCCTGCCGGCGAAGGATGCACCGGGGTACTGCACCAGCCCAGGCTTGAGGCAGGCCAGGGTCACTGTAAGGGAGGCCCTTACCGCCTCTCCGGGGACCGCTCCCGTATCCGCGTCCACGCCGGAGGGGACGTCCACAGCTACGACCGCCCTGCCCGACGCGTTCAAGCAGGAGATGGCCTCCGCCGCCTCCCCCGTCGGCGCTCCCTTCAATCCCGTTCCGAAGACCGCATCCACGACAAGGTCGGAGCGGGCGAGGGCCGCGGCGAAAGCCTCCCGCCGGTACCCGCGGACAGGGACGCCCATCTCGACCAGACGGTCGAGGTTCTCTCGCGGCTCCCCGGCCATCCTTTCCGGGTCCCCGAGGAGCCAGACCTCTACCCCCGCCCCCCATACCGAGAGATACCGGGCGGCCACAAAACCATCCCCCGCGTTGTTTCCCCTGCCCGCGAGGATCACCACCCTCCGGCCGTAGGCCCCCCCGAGGAACCTCCGGCACCAGAGGGCCACGGCGCGGCCCGCCGCCTCCATCAGCCGGGCCACACCCACCCCCCTCTCGGCAGCCCCGGCATCGGCAGCCCTCACCTCCGTAGAGGTGAGGATGGGCTTCACAGCCCCCCTCCCGCGCCCGGTTCGGAAGCGCCCCCGGAGGGAGCATCACCCACCGCCACCGCCAGGGCCAGAGCCAGACCCGCCTCGGTGGTGAGGGAAAGGAACCACTCCTTCACGCCCCTCTCCTCTGCCACTTCCCTCGCCCTCCCCGAGAGCCGCAGTCTCGGTGGGGCGGATCCCAGGACCTCGATGCTCTTCAGCCCCAAGGCGAGGACGCCGGTACCCAGGGCCTTTGCCACAGCCTCCTTGGCGGCGAACCTGGCAGCGAAGTGCTCCTCGGGCACGCCGCGGCTCCGGCAGTACGCCCTCTCACCTTCCGTGAAAACCCTCTCCTCGAACCCGGCACGAGCCAGGGCCCTCGCCACCCTCCCCACATCCGCTGCATCCAGACCGACCCCAACCACCCTCAAAGCCTGATCACTCCACCGTGACGCTCTTCGCCAGGTTCCGGGGCTTGTCCACGTCGCAACCCCTCGCCTTGGCGACGCCGTAAGCGAGGAGCTGAAGGGGAACCACCGCAGCGGCTGGGGTGAAATAGGGATCCAGGGAGGGAACCCTCACCACCACCTCAGCCAGATCCTCCGGCACCTCCTCCCCCTCCCTCGCCACCACCGCCACCCACGCCCCCCTCGCTCTCACCTCCTCCAGGTTGGAGAGGAGCTTGGGGTGGGTAGGTCCCCCCGTGGCCACACCCACCACAGGAAATCCCGGCTCCACGAGGGCGATGGGACCGTGTTTCATCTCCCCCGCAGGGAATCCCTCGGCGTGCAGGTAGGAGATCTCCTTGAGTTTGAGGGCACCTTCCAGGGCGACCGGGTACCCCACATTCCGCCCGAGGAAGAGAGCGCCTCCGGCGGTGAGGATCCGCTCCTCCAGCGGGCCGAGGGAGGCCCTGGTCTCCAGGGCGCCTTCCACCGCCCGGGGCAGCTCCCTCAGCCTCCCGAGGAGGGCGAGGATCTCTTCTTGCCCAAGGACACCACGGACCCCCGCCATCCAGAGGGTAAAAAGACTTACCGCAGCGAGCTGAGCCGCGAAGGTCTTGGTGGCCGCCACCCCGATCTCAAGCCCGGCCCGGGTGTAGAGGACAGCATCGGCCTCGAGGGCGAGGGCGCTGCCCACGACGTTGGTGACGGCCACAACCCTGGCCCCCTGCCCAGCCGCATGCCTCGCTGCCGCCAGGGTGTCGGCCGTCTCCCCCGACTGGCTTATAGCCAGCACCAGAGAGCGAGGACCGAGGACGGGGTCCCTGTACCTGAACTCTGAGGCTACCTCCACCTCCACGGGTACCCTGGCCCACTTCTCCACCAGGTACTTGGCAACCAGACCCGCGTGGTAGGAGGTTCCGCAGGCAACAGCGAAGACCTTGTCAACGGCCCTCACCTCATCCTCTCCCACGCGGAGCTCGTCGAGGACAACCCGGCCTCCCGCCACCCTCCCAGCCAGGGTATCCCTCACGGCCTGGGGTTGCTCGTAAATCTCCTTGAGCATGAAGTCGGGGTAACCGCCCTTCTCCGCAGCCTCCTGGGTCCAGCTCACCTCCTCCGCCTCCCGCTCTATCACCCTGCCCTCAAGATCGGTGAGGCGGATCCGGCCAGGGCTGACTTCTGCGACCTCGTCCTGGCCAAGGGCGAGGACCCTCCGGGTGTAGGGAAGCAGGGCCGTGACGGCGGAGGCCAGAAGGCCGGCATCCTCGGCCAATCCGGCGAGTAAAGGCGCATCCCTCCTCACACCCACCAGAAGCCCCGGTTCCCTGGCAGACAGGGCAGCCACCGCGAAGGCTCCCTCCATCCGCCGCGCCGCCCTTCTCACGGCCTCGGCCAGGCCGGCCCCCTTCTCCTCCTCGATAAGGTGGGCGATGACCTCACTGTCGGTCTCGGAGACGAAGACGTGCCCCCTTGCTTCCAGCTCCTCCCGGAGCTCGCGGTAGTTCTCGATGATCCCGTTGTGAACGATGACCACCTCTCCGGAGCAGTCCGCGTGAGGGTGAGCGTTCCTCTCGTTGGGGATCCCATGGGTGGCCCAGCGCGTATGGGCCACCCCCACCGCAGCCGAGCCGGGCACCCCCGCGAGGGCCTGTTCGAGCTCGGAGATCTTCCCCGCCCTCTTCACCACAACCAGGCGGCCCGAGTCGAGGAGGGCGAGGCCGGCCGAGTCATAGCCCCGGTACTCGAGGTTCCTAAGGCCCACAAGGAGGGGCCCGAGGGCGGGTCCGCGGCCGGTGTACCCCACGATCCCGCACACTTCAGCTCCTTCCCAAGCTCTCCCTCACCACCTGGGCGATCTCCTCGGCCGCGCGCGAGGCGAGCTCCTCGGTGGGAGCCTCCACCATCACTCGGACGAGGGGTTCCGTCCCCGACTCCCTCACGAGCACCCTCCCCTCCTCCCCCAGCCGCTCGGTCCACTCCTCTATCTTCTCCCGCACGGCGACCCCCTCCAGAACCCCCCTCCTCCCGCCGTGCTCCACGTTCAGGAGCACCTGCGGGCTCCGCCTGAAAAGGGACCTCAGATATGAGACGGGCCGGCCCGAAGAGGCGAGCTCCCCCAGAACCCATAGGGCGGTGAGGATGCCATCGCCGGTGGGAGAGAGGCGGGGGAAGACCACATGCCCGGACTGCTCCCCGCCGAGCCCGAGGCCCTTCTGCCTTATGGCCTCGGCCACGTACCTGTCTCCCACCGGCGTCTCGTAGAAGGGGATTCCCCTCTCCCGAAGGAACCGCCTAAGGCCCGCATTAGACATGACAGTTATGGCCACCCCGGCCCCGAGCTCTCCTCTCCGGGACAGTGTCTCGGCGGCAAGGGCGAGGATGGAATCGCCATCGTGGACCCACCCCTCCTCGTCCACGAGGACGCAACGGTCTGCGTCTCCGTCCCAGGCCACCCCAGCATCGGCTCCTAGCTTCACCACCCTCGTGCTGAGGAACCCGGGCTGGGTAGCTCCAGTCCCCACATTTATCCTCTCCCCGCGGCCGGAGACAGCAACCGCCCTCACCTCCGCCCCTGCCCTCGCGAGGGCCTCAGGCCCCAGCCTGAAGGCTGCACCGTTGGCGGCATCCGCGACAACCTTCATGCCTTTAAGCTCCGCCCCCACTCGGGTGAGGACCAGCTGGAGGTACCTCTTCCCCGCTCCCCTCACCCGCCTTATCCTCCCCGCCTTGGTGGCCGCAGCCCTCCTGTACTCCCCTCTGGAAAGAACCTGCTCTACCTCCTCCTCAAGCGCATCCTCCAGCTTGAACCCCTCGGGACCGACAAACTTCACTCCATTCTCGGCAGGCGGGTTGTGGGAGGCGGAGACCACGGCCCCCGCCAGGCAGCCCTCCTCCCGGACAAGCAGAGCCAGGGCAGGGGTGGGCATCACCCCGAGGAGACCAACCTCGAGACCGGTGGCGGCCAGGCCAGCCGCGAGGGCCGCCTCCAGCATGGAGCCGGAAACCCGCGTGTCCCTGGTAACCAGCACCCTTCCTCCCCCCTTTCCGCCTATGACAGACCCGAGAGCGAGACCGAGGCCGAGGCAGAGCTCGGGGGTGAGGTCCCTGTTGGCCACTCCCCTCACTCCGTCGGTACCGAAAAGCCCGGGCATGACCGCCTCCGGCCCTGCGTGAGAAGGATCCCAAGATTGGAAGCGAGGGAAGGCTAGCGCTTGGTGTACTGGGGAGCCTTCCTCGCCTTCTTCAACCCGTACTTCCTCCGCTCCTTGGCCCGGGGGTCCCGGGTGAGCAGGCCCGCCTTCTTCAGGGAGGCCCGGTAGGTCTCGTCCAGACCCGCGAGGCACCGGGCAAGGGCATGCCTCACCGCCCCCGCCTGCCCTCCGATCCCCCCTCCCTCGACCTTTACGAAAATGTCAAACCTCTCCCTTACGGGCACCACCCTGAAGACCTCGAGAACCCGGGCCCTCACCCCGAGGGCCGGGATGTACTCCTCCAGGGTACGCCCGTTCACCACGATCTTCCCGGAACCTGGCAGAAGCCGGGCTCGTGCCACCGCCTCCTTCCGCCGCCCGGTGGCAGCGGCCACAGCCCCTTCCCCACCTGGCTCACCGCCCGGACCTCCTCCGGCCCTCGCCTCCTCCGCCGGCCACCCGAGAACCCCCTCCGCCGTCTGCTGCCTCTCGGAGAAAGAGTCAGCAGCGGAAGAACCGCCCTGAGCCTCCTGCGCTTCCCTTGCGATCTCCTCCACCTATTCCCCCCCGAGACGCAGCGGCTCCGGGCGCTGGGCCTGGTGTGGATGGGTGGGCCCCGGGTAGACCTTGAGCTTCCGGAGGAGCTTCCTACCCAGGGGCCCTCTCGGCAGCATCCCCTTGACCGCCCTCCTCACAGCCTCCTCCGGCCTCCTGGCGAGGAGGTCCCGGTAGCTCACGGCCTTCAGCCCGCCAGGGTACCCGGAGTGGCGGTAAAGGAACTTCTGCTCCAGCTTCCTGCCCGTAAGCCTCACCCGCGAAGCGTTTACCACCACCACGAAGTCCCCCACGTCGAGGTAGGGGACGAACTGCGGCTTGTGCTTGCCCCTGAGAAGGGTGGCCACCCGGCTCGCGAGCCGACCCAGGACCTCCCCGTCGGCATCCACGAGCCACCAGCGTCTCTCGATCTCGCCCTTTCGCGGCTGATAAGTTCCCACAGCGAAAGGGAATCCTACCCCTCCGCCCTGGGTGGGCGCAAAAGTTCGTCCTCTAACCCGCCCAGCGGGCGGCCATGGCCCCCACCACCGGCAGCTCCCAGCGCTGGCCCTGATATGCTCGGACCATGAGGAGGATCCAGAGGACGAGGCCTCCTATGCCGAGCACGGCGTAGGCGAGGAAGCTGAGGAGGGCGCCGAGGACGCGGATGCCCGGAATGATCGAGAGGATCCCGAAGAATATGGCCAGAGCTATCCAGAGCACTCCCAACCCGAGGCTGAAAAGGATGGACTGGGCCGCGTGGAAACGGACAAACCGGTTCTCCTTCTCAATGAGGAGGAAGATGAGCCCAGTGATCCAGCCGAGGAGGTAGCAGAGGAGGCCGGCGACGTTCGGCTGCAAGCCCGCGCCGCCCGCGCCGGCGCCCCCGTAACCTCCTCCCTCACCAGACGCGCCGGAGTAGCTATAACCCTGCACTTGCTCCTCCTTCCCTCTCCCCGCCGTCCTTAGCCTCACGAGGGAGCACGAGCCCCCTGGCACTCTACCACCCGGCGAGGTCGCCACCAAGTACCAGCGGAAATCCGAAAGGCAGGACTCGCGCGCCGGTAAGACCTCTAAAGGGGTCAAGATCGCCATAGAAGACGCGGGCGAGGAAAAGGCCCTGGGGGGGAGCCGTCGGGGGGAGTGCTCCCCTCTCCCCCCTCTCCAGGGCCTGCAGCACCTCCCCGGGGCGGGCCCTGCCCTCGCCCACCGCCACCAGGGCCCCGGCCATTCTCCTCACCATGCCCCGGGCGAAGGAGTCGCCCTGAACCTCGAGCCAGAGAAGGGGCGGTCTCGCACGCACCCTGACCGAGAAGATCGTCCTCTCCCTCGACTCCGAGGTCCTCCTCGCCAGAGCGTCCCAGCGCCCCTTCCCCACCAGCCTGGAACCCACCTGGTAGATGGCCTCCAGGTCCACCCTGCCCTCCCTCACCCACGCGTACCTCGAGAGAAAGGGTCTCAGGGCCCCACCACCCCCAAGGAGCACCTGGTAGACGTAGGTGCGGCTAAGGGCCGAACGCCTCGCGTGGAAGCCAGGGGGGGCCTCCGCCCCGGCCAGCACCGAGAGGTCCTGGGGGAGGACGGATCTCAGAGCGCGGACCGTCTCGCCGAGGGCAGGCCGGGGCCGGGGCGGAAGGAAGGAGACCACCTGCCCCAGGGCATGGACCCCCGCGTCGGTACGGCCGGCCACCGCAACCCGCACATCCTCCCCAAAAATCGAGGAGAGGGCCGCCTCAAGCACCCCCTGAACGGTTCTCTGCCCCGGCTGACGAGCAAAGCCGCGAAAGAACGTCCCGTCATAGCAGAGAAGGAGGGCCCAGATCCGGCCCGCCCCTTCCCCTTCCCCCATCACCTTCCTTGGCCTACCCGCGGCCTAGGACTCGGGGCGAGCCTCTCCCCTCGACCTGAGGCGCCACCGCCGCCTGGGGGCAGCCTCCTTCTTCTCCTCCACCCTTTCCCTCTCCACAAGCTCCACCAGAGCGAGAGGCGCGCCGTCTCCCTTCCTCGGACCAATCTTCAGGACCCTCGTGTAGCCCCCTGGCCGGTTTGCGAACCCCGGCGCGATCTCCCTGAAGAGCTTTCTCAGAACCTCCTTGTCCCTCACGACCCTGGCGGCCCTTCTCAGGGAAGCGAGATCCCCCTTCTTCCCGAGGCTCACAAGCCTCTCCGCGAAGGGGCGGAGCATTCTCGCCTTCGCCTCCGTGGTCACCACCCTGCCGTGACGAAAGAGGTCCGATGTGAGGTTGGCGAGGATGGCCTTCTGGTGAGAAGGGCTACCGCCAAGCCGGGGTCCTTTTTTCGGCTCTGGCATGACCTTCCTCTCCCTTCCCCAGCGGGAGGGTCGCCCGCGAGATGGCCTAGCCCTTCAGGGAAAGGCCCTTCTCGGCCAGGCGCGCCTTCACCTCCTCCACTGACTTCTCCCCGAAGTTCTTGATGAGGAGCAAGTCCTGCTCGCTCATCCTCACCAGGTCGCCGATGGTGCGAATCCCCTCCCTCATCAGACAGTTGTAGGCCCTCACGGAGAGATTCAGCTCCTTGATGGGGAGGGAGTACTCGGGCGGCTCCACCACTGCCGGCGTCTCCTCCACCACCTCACCGAAGGAAGCCACCAGCTGGAAGAGATCAACCAGGACGGAACCCGCCATGGTGAGTGCCTCCCTGGGGCTCACGGCACCGTTGGTCTCCACGTCCAGCACGAGCCTGTCGTAGTTGGTAACCTGCCCCACCCTCGTGGCCTCCACGTTGTAGGCAACCTTCCTTACCGGGGTGAAGATGGAGTCCACGGGGATGGCCCCCGTCGGCATCTTCTCCTTCTTGTTCTGCTCGGCCGTGGCATACCCCTTACCCTTCTCCACCCAGATCTCCATCTCCAGCCGTCCCCTGGCATTCAGGGTGGCGATGTGCAGGTCGGGGTTGACCACCTCCACTCCGGCAGGACAGAGGATGTCTTCGGCCTTCACCTCCGCCGGACCCCGGGCCCTGAGATACAGGGTCGAAGGCTCCTCCCCCTCCTTCCTCAGCACGAGCTCCTTGAGGTTGAGGATGATCTCAACCACATCCTCCTTCACCCCGGGGATGGTGGAGAACTCGTGCAGGACGCCGTCGATCCTTATGGAGGTGGGAGCAGCGCCGGGAATGGAGGAGAGCAGGGTTCGCCTGAGCGCCACCCCCAGGGTGGTCCCAAAACCCGGCTCCAGGGGTTCCGCAACGAACCGCGACCTCCTCGGGTGTATCTCTTCCTCTCTGATGGTGGGTCTCGTTACCGCCAGCAAAGCCATCACCTCTCCCTTGGGAAAAAGCCCCGCCTCACTTGGAGTAGAGCTCCACTATGAGCCCCTCCTGGACGGGGGCGTCAATCTCCTCCCTTCTGGGTTCCGAGATCACCCTCACCGTCATGGCTTCCTTGTCCACGTCAAGCCAGGAGGGAACCCCTCTTCTCTCGGTCAGCTTCACCGCCTGGATGAAGGGGAAGAGGTCCCGGTAACCCTCCCGCACCCTCACCACCTGACCCGGCCTCACCCGGTAGGAAGGAATGTCCACAACCCTTCCGTCCACCTCGAAGTGCCGGTGGCGAACCAGCTGTCTGGCCTGGGGCCGGGAGAGAGCCAGCCCAGCCCGGTACACCACATTGTCGAGGCGGGTCTCGAGAAGCTTGAGGAGGGTTTCCCCGGTTATCCCACGGGTCCGGGCCGCCTCCTCGTACACCCTCCTGAACTGCCTCTCGAGAACACCGTAGTACCTCCTGGCCTTTTGCTTCTCCCTTAGCTGCAGCAGGTACTGAGTCTCCCTACCCCGGTTCCTCCCGTGCTGGCCAGGAGGGAAAGGCCTCTTCTCCAGGGGGCACTTGGGCGTGTCGCATTTCACGCCCTTAAGGTAGAGCTTCACCCTCTCCCTCCGGCAGAGACGGCAAACGGGCCCCGTGTACCTAGCCAAGGCGAACCCCCTACACCCTTCTCCTCTTAGGAGGCCTGCAGCCGTTGTGGGGGACGGGAGTCACGTCCCTTATGGAGAGGACCTCGAGACCCGCAGCCTGGAGGGCCCTGATGGCCGTCTCCCTGCCGGCCCCGGGCCCCTTCACCAGGACCTCGACCTTCTTCACCCCGTGCTCCTTTGCCTTCCGGGCCACCTGCTCCGCCGCGAGCTGCGCGGCGAAGGGGGTGGACTTCCTGGAACCCTTGAACCCGACAGTACCGCCGCTCGCCCAGGCCAGGGTGTTCCCCTCGAGATCGGTGATGGTGACTATGGTGTTGTTGAACGTCGACTTGATCCTGGCCAGGGCATGCTGAACATTCTTCTTCTCCTTCTTCCGCGGCTTCTTCGAGCCCTTCCCCTTCTCCGCCACACTCACCTCCCGACGGAGCCCCCACTACCTGGGACCCCGCTTCTTCCTCTTCACGCCCACCGTCTTCCTCGGGCCCTTCCTGGTCCTCGCATTGGTGTGGGTGCGCTGGCCCCTCACGGGGAGGCCTCTGCGGTGCCTCACCCCCTGGTAGCACCCGATCTCCACCTTTCGTCTGATGTTCTGGGCCACCTCGCGCCGGAGCTCCCCCTCCACCTTGAGGTTCTGATCGATGTAGGTGCGGATCCTCACCACCTCGTCATCGGTGAGCTTGTCCGTCCTCGTCTGGGGGTCGACCCCGGTGTTCCTGCAGATCTCCAGGGCCTTGGATCGGCCTATGCCGTAGATGTAGGTGAGGGAGATCCCCACCGGCTTCGACCTGGGAAGCTCGACCCCAGCTATCCTGGCCACAGCCCCCTCCTACCCCTGCCTCTGCTTATGCCTGGGGTTGGGGCAGACCACCATGACCCGTCCGTGTCTCCTTATAACCTTGCACTTTGCGCATATCCTTTTCACCGACGGTCGGACCTTCATCTCGCCTCCTACCCCAGCCGGTACACGATCCTCCCCCTGGTTAGATCATAGGGAGAGAGCTCCACCAGAACCCTGTCTCCGGGGAGGATCCGAATGTAATGCATACGCATTCTACCCGAGATATGGGCGAGAACCCTGTGGCCCCCGGGGATCTCCACCCGGAACATGGCGTTCGGCAGGGGTTCCACGACCACTCCCTCCACCTCGACCACACCCTCCTTGGGCTGCCTCCCTTCTTCCCCTGCCTTCTGCTTCTTCTTGCCCTTCTTCCCCATACGGCCTATGCCACCCTCTTGAGCCAGTCCTCAAGCCCCTCCCCCTCGGGCAGGGTGAGAACCCAGGGGCCGTCGGAGGTCACAGCCACGGTGTGCTCGAAGTGAGCGGAGAGGCTCCCATCAGAGCTCACCACCGTCCACCCGTCCCCGAGAACCCTGGTCTCGGGGCCTCCCGCATTCACCATGGGTTCAAGCGCGAGCGTCATTCCCTCCACCAGCACCGGCCCCCTCCCAGGCGGGCCGTAGTTGGGAACGGGGGGGTCCTCGTGCAGCTCCCTACCAATGCCGTGCCCTACATACTCCCTCACGGGAGAGAAACCCGCCGCCTCGGCCACAACCTGGATGGCGTGGGAGATATCCCCCACCCGTTTCCCGGGCAGGCACTCCATCACCCCCGCAGCCAGAGCCCTCTCCGTCGTCTCCAGGAGCCTTCTCGCCTCCTCATCCACCTCCCCGACAGCCACCGTCACGGCCGCATCGGCATGGTAGCCATCGAGGCAGACCCCGAAGTCCAGGGAGACGATATCGCCCTCTTTAAGACGCCGAGGACCGGGTATCCCGTGAACCACCTCCTCGTTCACGGAGGCGCAAAGGGAGGCCGGAAAGCCCCGGTACCCTTTGAACGAAGGCCTCGCACCGCGCTTGAGGATGGCGGTCTCGCACACCTTGTCAAGTCTGGCCGTGGTCACCCCGGGCTCCACCCGGGCCACCACCTCGGCCAGGACCTCCGCCAGGAGAGAACCCGCCCGCCTCATCCTCTCCAGCTCCCTCCTGGTCTTGGTGACTATCATGAGGACCCGCCCGTGGCTTCCGAGATGCGGCAGGTGACCTCCTCGATGGGCCCGCCACCGTCCACAACCCTGAGCCTTCCCCGGGCCCGGTAGTACTCGAGCAAGGGTTCGGTCTGCTCTCGGTAAACGGCCAGCCGCCGCCGGATCGTCTCGGGTCTGTCGTCCTCCCTCTGGATGAGAGCCTCACCGTCGTCGTCGCAGATCCCTGGGTTTCGAGGAGGGTTATTCCTCTCGTGATATACGCGCTGGCAACGCGGGCAGGTCCACCTTCCCGAGAGGCGGGCCACCACCTCCTCCTCGGGAAGCTCGAGCAGCACCGCCACCTCGGGAGCGAGCTCTCCCGCTACTTCAAGGGCCTCTGCCTGGGCCAGCGTTCTCGGGAATCCGTCCAGAATGTACCCGCCGGCCGCATCGGCCCGGGAGAGACGCTCCCGCACCATACCCACGACGACCTCGTCGGGAACGAGCTCCCCCTTCTCTACATACTCTTTAGCTATCCTGCCGAGCTCGGTGCCGGCGGCAATGTTCTCCCTGAAGATGTCCCCCGTAGAGATGTGCGGCACCCCAAGGATCCCAGCCAGCCGCGCTGCCTGGGTTCCCTTGCCCGCCCCGGGCGGCCCCAGTAGCACAACCTTCTTCATTTCACGAACCCCTCGTAGTGCCTCATGAGGAGCTGAGCCTCCAGCTGCTTCATGGTCTCCAGGGCCACCCCCACCGCTATAAGGACGGCGGTGCCCCCGAAGGGGAACCGCTGGATGTTCCAGATCCCAAGGAAGACGTAGGGGAGAACCGCGACCGCGGCGAGGTAGAGGGAGCCCGGAAGGGTGATTCGGGAGAGGATGTGCTCCAGGTACTCGGCGGTGGGCTGGCCCGGTCTCACCCCGGGTATGAACCCCCCGTACTTCTTTATCTGATCCGCCACGTCCACTGGGTTGAAGGTGATGGCGGTGTAAAAGTAGGTGAAGAAAACCACGAGGACGAAGTAGAGCAAGATGTAAAGGGGACCCGACCCGCGGGAGAGGTAGTTGTTGACGAACTCCGTGAAGGGCCTCCACTGTACGATGGTGGCAGCCAGGACCGGCAGATAAAGAAGGCTGGCTGCGAAAATGATGGGGATGACGCCCGCCTGGTTCACCTTGATGGGTATGTAGGTCCTCTGGCCTCCGTAAACACGCCTCCCCACGATCCTCTTGGCGTACTGGACCTCCACCCTCCTCTGACCCTGCTCCACCAGGACCACGGCGAAGACGATGGCGAGGCCGAGGAGGAGGAGGAAGGCAGAGCGCACCGGGCCCGTCTGCGCCAGGATGGCGCTCCCCTCCCCCGGGAAGGAAGATATGACGCTCACGAAGATGAGGATGCTCATCCCGTTACCAAGACCCCGCTGGGTGATGAGCTCCCCAAGCCACATGATGAGGGCGGTTCCCGCCGTGAGCACCAGGACCATGAAGGCTATCCAGCCCGGCTTGAAGTACCTGTCGGGAACGATCGCCACCCCCTGCAGCAGCTGACCCTGGTGGGCCATGACGACGAGCCCGGAGGACTGGAGGAGGGCGAGAACGACGGTAACGTAACGCGTGTACTGGACGATCTTTCTGTAACCCACCTCCCCTTCCTTCTGGAGCTGCTCGAGGCGGGGGATGACCACTGTAAGCAGCTGCATGATGATGCTGGCAGTGATGTACGGCATGATTCCCAGGGCGAAGACGGCGAAGTTGGTGAGCGCCCCTCCGCTGAAGAGGTTGATCATGGCGTAGATACCGCCGGCCTTTGCCCTGGCCGCGAGCTCCCTCACCGCCGCGAGGTCCACCCCCGGAACGGGGATGTGGGAACCGAGCCTGTACACGGCGATGATGAAGAGGGTGAAGAGGATTCTCTTCCTGAGGTCGGGAAGGCGGAAGGCGTTCCTCACGGCCTGAAAGAAGGAACCCAACTAGACCACCTCCACCCGCCCGCCGGCAGCCAGGATCTTGACGGAAGCCGACGCAGAAAAGGCGTGTGCCCTCACCGTGAGGGGACGATCCAGATCGCCCCTACCCAGGATCTTCACGGGCATCCCCTTCTTTGCAAGACCCCTCGCCACAAGCTCCTCGGGCCCGACAACGGACCCGGAGGGGAAGACGACAAGCCTCTCCACGTTCACCGGTGAGTACTCCATCCTCCCCGGTGCGTCAAACCCCTTCTTCGAGGGGATCCGGCGGGCCAGGGGCATCTGGCCTCCCTCAAACCCCGGCCTCACCCGTCCCCTGGCACCGGTACCTTTGGTCCCGCGTCCGGCCGTCTTCCCACCCCCGGCCCGCCTCCCCCTTCCCAGTCTCTTGGGGTCCTTCCGGGAGCCGGGAGCGGGCTTCAGGTGGTGAACCCTGATCACTCCTGCACCACCTCCACCAGGTGGGAGACAACCCGAATCATCCCACGTATCTCCGGCCTGTCCTCCTTCACCACTTCCCTGCCCACACGGCCGAGGCCGAGGGCCCTCAGGGTCGCCCTCTGCCTAGGGGTCTTCCCGGCGGCCCCCCTTACCTGCCTGATCTTGATCTTCCCCGCCACCGAAAACCCCCTCACTCAGCCGCTCTCACCAGCTCCACCACGGGCCTCGGAGCGACCTCCTCGAGCCTCTTCCCCCTTAGGGAAGCTACCTTCTCAGGTCCCCTCAAGGAGCGGAGCCCGTTCATGGCTGCCTTCACCACGTTCACAGGGTTGTCGCTTCCCAGGCTCTTGGCAAGCACATCCTGTATCCCGGCACACTCCACTACGGCCCGGACCGCACCGCCGGCAATCACACCCGTTCCCGGAGAGGCCGGCTTGAGCAAAACCCGGGCGGCGCCGTGCTCCCCCACCACCGGATGGGGGATGGTCCTCCCCAGCATCTCCACCTTGACCATGCTCTTCTTCGCCGCCTCCACCGCCTTCTGGATGGCGGCCGGGACCTCCCGAGCCTTGCCGTAGCCAACGCCAACCCGGCCCGCCCTGTCCCCCACGACGACCACGGCGGCAAACTTGAACCTCCTCCCGCCGGCCACAACCTTGGCCACGCGGTTTATGTGGACCACCCTTTCCTCAAGCTCCCCTATGGAGGACAAGCCACCTCCTCCCGCTAGAACGCGAGCCCGACCTCCCTGGCACCCTCTGCCAGGGCAGCCACCCGCCCGTGGTAGCTGAACCCGCCCCTATCAAAGACGACCTTCTCGATCCCGGCGGCCAGAGCCCTCCTGCCCAAAAGACGACCAACCTGCCTAGCCCTCTCGGTCTTGGTTCCCTTAAGCTCCGCTCTCGCCTCCCGGTCTAGGGAAGAGGCGGCTACCAGGGTCCTGCCCGAGGTGTCGTCAATTACCTGAGCGTAGATGTGCTTGAGGGACTTGTAGACCGCCAGGCGAGGGCGCTCAGGGGTTCCAAAGACCCTCTTCCTCACCCTGAGGTGCCTTCTTCTCCTCGCCTCCCTCTTCTTTTTGGGATTGGCCAGAACCACAGTCCTCACCGGCCCGCCTTCCCGGCCTTCCGCCTGATCTGTTCCCCAAGGTACCTGATGCCCTTACCCTTGTATGGTTCGGGCGGTCTCAGCTTCCTTATCTCCGCCGCCACCTGTCCCACCAGCTGCTTGTCGGCCCCCCTCACCACCACCCGGTTGGGACCGGGTACCTCAAAGCTGACACCCGCAGGCGCCCTAACCACTACGGGGTGGGAGAACCCAAGGGAGAGCTCTATTTCCCCCTCCCCCTTCAGGGCTGCCCTGTACCCGACCCCCACTATCTCCAGGGTCTTCTCAAACCCCCGGCTCACGCCCTCCACCATATTCGCGATGAGCGCCCGCGCGAGGCCGTGCAGGGCCCTCATGGTCCGGGTGTCGCCATCCCGGCTCACCCTCAGGTGGCCATCCTCGACGCTCACCCGGATTCCGGGAGGGGGGGAGTACCTGAGCTCTCCCTTGGGTCCCCTCACCACGACCTCCTCCCCCACCTCCACGGAGACGCCCTGGGGTATGGAAACCGGTCTCTGGCCAATCCTGGACATGGCTACCAGACGTAGCAGAGGACCTCTCCGCCGACCCGCAGCCGCCTGGCCTCCCGGTCGGTCATGACACCCCGGGAGGTCGAGAGGATGGCCACACCCAGACCCCCCCTGACCCTGGGGAGGTCCTCAAGCCTGGAGTAGACCCTTCTCCCCGGCTTACTCACGGGCTTAAGCCCAGCAATGGCGGGCTCCTTCCCGGGCCCGTACTTGAGCTCCACCACCAAGGTGTTCGCCGGCTTCCCCGGCTCCACCCGGTAGCCTCGGATGAAGCCCTCCTCCGCCAGGACCCTGGCCACTTCAGCCTTGAGGCGCGAGTACGGCATCTCCACCGTCCCTTTCCTGGCCATCTGGGCATTCCTTATCCTCGCCAGCATGTCGGATATGGGATCCGCGATGAGAACACCCATCACCAGCTCGCCTTGACAATTCCCGGTATCTCGCCCTGGAGCGCCAGCTCCCTAAAGCATATGCGGCAGAGGCCAAAGTCGCGGTAGACGGCGCGAGGGCGCCCACACCTCTGGCACCGGTTCCTCTGACGCACCGGGAACTTCGGCACCTTTTTCGCCTTCTCCATCAGAGCCTTCCGCGTCACCAGCTACCCCCTTCTGAAGGGAAAGCCGAGGGCCCTCAGCAGCGCCTCGGCCTCGCCATCACTCCTGGCCGTGGTCACCACCGTCACGTCCATGCCCTGGGGCTGAACCACCTGGTCGTACCGGACCTCGGGATACACTGTCTGCTCCGGAATGCCGAAGGTGTAGTTGCCTCGTCCGTCGAAGCTCTCCGCGGGCAGGCCACGGAAGTCGCGGATGCGCGGGAGAGCCAGGGAGAGAGTGCGGTCCAGGAACTCCCACATCCTGTCCCCCCTAAGGGTGACCTTAGCCCCGATGCTCATGCCCTTCCTCACCTTGAAGGCCGCGATGGACTTCCTGGCCTTGGTGACCAGCGGCCTCTGACCGGTTATCAGGGAAAGATCCCTCACCGCGCCCTCGAGAACCCTCGGGTCCCGTATAGCTTCACCGACCCCCATGTTCACGACCACCTTCACCAGCCTCGGAACCTGCATGGGGTTGGTGTACCCCAGCTCCTTCATGAGGGCCGGGACCACCTCCTCCCTGTACTTCTTCTTAAGGCGCGGCACGTACCCGTCCTGCTCCTTCACAGCCTCGCTCCGCACTTCTTGCAGACCCTGAACTTCTCCTTTCCCTGGAAGGTGTGCCCCACCCGCGTCGGCTGCGAGCAGGAGGGGCAGACCACCTGCACGTTGGAGGCATGGATGGGAGCCTCCTGCTCTATGATCCCCCCCTGGGGGTTCTTCTTGCTCGGCCTAACATGCTTCTTGACGCGGTTAATCCCCTCCACCACAACCCTTTGCTCGGATGGGATGGCCCGTATCACCTTCCCGCGCTTCCCCCGGTCCTTCCCTGCAAGGACGAGTACCGTGTCCCCCCGCCTCACGTGGAGCCTGGGGCGCACCTAGATCACCTCCGGCGCCAGGGAGACCAGCTTCATAAACTTCTTCTCCCTGAGCTCCCGCCCCACAGGTCCGAAGATCCTGGTCCCCCTCGGGTTCATCTGCTCGTTCACGAGGACGGCGGCGTTCTCATCGAACTTGATGTAAGTCCCGTCAGGGCGCCTCATCTCCTTCGCCGTCCTCACCACGACGGCCCTCACTATGTCGCCTTTCTTGACGGAGGCGCCGGGAACCGCGTCCTTGACCGAGGCGACTATCAAGTCGCCGATCCGGCCATACCGCCGCTTGGAACCCCCCAGAACACGGATACAGAGGAGCTCCTTGGCCCCGGTATTGTCTGCCACCACCAGCCTCGACTCCTGCTGGATCATTCCGCCCTCTCCAACACCTCCACAACCCGCCAACGCTTCAGCTTCGAGAGGGGCCGCGTCTCGGCGATGAGAACCTTGTCACCCATGCGGGCCCTCTCCTCCTCATCGTGGGCGTAGTACTTCTCGGTCCTCCTCAGAACCTTCCCGTACAGAGGATGCCTAAAGGTGGTCTCCACCGCTACGACCACGGTCTTCTGCATCTTATCGCTGACCACTCGGCCCACCTGGGTCTTCCTCATCCCTCTCCGGCTCATCCCTCACCCTCACCGGCCAGCTCCCTCTCCCTGAGGAGCGTGAGTATCCTCGCCACCTCTCTCCGGACCTTCCTGAGGCTGTCGGGCTTGCCCAGCTGCCCGGTGGCGAACTTAAACCTGAGCTCCAGGTGCTCCCTCCTCGTCCTCTCCAGCCTCGCCCTCAGCTCCTCCGTGCTCAACGCTCTGAGTTCGCTCGCGCGGGTCATGCCGCCCCCCAGCTCTCCCGTTTCACCACCCGACAGGCCATGGGGAGCTTGGCCGCCGCCCTCCTCATGGCCTCTCGGGCCACCTCCTCGCCAACGCCTGCCAGCTCGAACAGGATGCGCCCCGCCCCCACCTTTGCAGCCCAGTACTCCACGTTCCCCTTTCCGCTCCCCATCCTGGTCTCCTGAGGTTTCTTGGTGATGGGCCGGTCAGGGAACACGCACACCCACACCTTCCCGCCCCTCCGCACATACCTGGTCATGGCGACACGGGCTGCCTCTATCTGACGAGCCGTCACCCAGGCCGGCTCCAGGGCCTGGAGCCCGAACTCTCCGAAGGCAACCCTCGTCCCTCCCTTGGCCCTAAGGCGCAGTCTCCCCATGTGCTGCTTGCGGTGCTTCACCTTCCTCGGCATGAGCATGGCTTCCCCCTAGGAGATGTCCCCAGCCTCGACCTTGACGGCCGCCCTGGCCCTGGCCCGGGCTCTCTCCGCCTCCAGCTCCTCCCTGGAGGGAAGGATGTCGCCCCGGTAGACCCAGACCTTCACACCTATCACGCCATATGTAGTCCTGGCCTCGGCCCTTGCGAAATCGATGTCGGCGCGGATGGTCCCGAGGGGGACCCGCCCCTCCCGGTACCACTCCCTCCTGGACATCTCCGCGCCGCCGAGCCTCCCCGCCACCTGCACCCGCACTCCCTTCGCCCCGGCCTTCATGGCCGTCTGCACGGCCCGGCGCATGGCCCGCCGGAAGCTAACCCTCCCCTCGAGCTGCTCGGCCACGCTCTGGGCCAGAATGGCCGCGTCCAGCTCCGGTTGCTTCACCTCGAGGACGTTCAGGGTAACGGGTTTGCCGGTGAAGCTGGCCAGGTAGTCCCGGAGCTGGTTGATCTCCCTGCCGCCCCGCCCAATCACGACTCCCGGGCGGGCCGTGTGTATGTCCACCCGTATCCTCTCCCCCGTCCTCTCGATGTCCACGCGGGAGATTCCCGCCCGCGGCATGCTCCGCCTGATCTGGTCCCTGATGGCGAGATCCTCCAGGAGGACTTTCCTGAACTCGGGCATGGACGCAAACCACCGGCTCTTCCAGTCAGCGACGATACCGAGGCGGAAACCGTAGGGGTGGACCTTCTGACCCATTTCACCTCCCCCCTTCCACCATCATCTCCCCCAGGACGACGGTGACGTGGCTGGTGCGCTTCCTTATCCTGTAGGCCCTCCCCAGTGCCCGCGGCCTCCACCTCTTCAAGGTGGGCCCCTCGTCGACGTAGGCCCTGGCCACGTAAAGTCGCTCTCGGACCAACCCCTTGGTCGTGACGGCATTGGCCGCAGCGCTCTCGAGAACCTTGAGCACCGGCCTGGCCGCCCGGTGAGGGCTGAACCTAAGGATCCTCTCGGCCTCCACCAGGGGCTTCCCCCTTATGAGGTTCACCACCCTCCTCACCTTGTACGGGGAGGCCCTGAGGTATCTGTGAACCGCCCTGGCTTCGGCCACCTCGCCCTCCTCACTTCTTCGCCGTGGAGCGCTCGGTGTGATGACCGTGGGAGCGGAAGGAGCGGGTGAGGGCGAACTCCCCGAGCTTGTGTCCCACCATGGCTTCGGTTATGTACACGGGGACGTGCTTCCTGCCATCGTGGACCGCGATGGTGTGACCCACCATCTCCGGCGTGATGGTCGACCTCCTCGACCAGGTTCTTATCACCTTCCTCTCCCCCCGCTCATTCATGCGCCGGATCTTCTCGAGGAGGTGCTCATCTACGAAGGGCCCCTTCTTGAGCGACCGTCCCACAGCTACCGCTCCCTCCTTTTCAGGATGTACTTCCCCGACGGCTTCTTCTTCTTGCGGGTGGGTTTCTCCACCTTACCCCAGGGGCTGCAAGCAGGCCTTCCCCCCGAGCTTCTTCCCTCCCCTCCCCCGAGGGGGTGGTCTACAGGGTTCATCGCGACCCCCCTGACAGAGGGGCGCCACCCCAGCCACCTCTTTCTTCCCGCCTTCCCCCAACTCACGAGCTCGTGCTCGGCGTTGCCCACCTCCCCTAGGGTCGCCTTGCAGGCAGCGTGAACCAGACGTATCTCCCCGGAGGGGAGCTTCAGGTGGACGAACTTCCCTTCCCTGGCCAGCACCTGGCATCCCGTCCCGGCGCTCCGCGCGATCCTGGCTCCCCCGCCGGGCTTCAGCTCCACCGCGTGCACGATGGAGCCGAGGGGTATCCGCTCCAAGGGCAGGGCGTTGCCAGGCCTTATCTCCGCATCCGGGCCCGATCTCAGGACATCTCCCACCTGGACGCCCTTGGGACAGAGGATGTACCTCTTCTCCCCGTCCGCGTAGTGCAGCAAGGCGATTCTCGCGGTGCGGTTGGGGTCATACTCGATGGCCGCCACCCGGGCCGGGATACCGTCCTTGTCGCGACGGAAGTCCATGACACGGTATCGCCGCTTGTGTCCGCCACCCCGGTGGCGCACAGTGATCCGGCCCTGGGAGTTTCTCCCCCCCGTCTTCTTCAGGGGTTCGGTGAGGGACTTCTCCGGCTCCCCCTTGGTTATCTCGGAGAAGTCGTAGCCGCTCATCCCCCTTCTGCCCGGGCTCGTTGGCTTATAGACCCTGACGCCCACAGCTCACCCCTTCTCGAAAACCTCGATGGTCTGGCCGGGAGCGAGGGTGACAATGGCCCTCTTCTGGTCCGCCCTCTTCCCCGTGTAAAGACGGTGCCGCTTCACTTTCCCCTTCCGCCAGAGGGTGTTCACTCTCCGGACCTTCACCCCGAAAAGGGTCTCCACGGCCCTTCGAATCTCGGGCTTGGTGGCATTGGGGTGGACCACGAAGCAGTACTGTCCCCTCTCCATCAGCCCGTAGCTCTTCTCGGATATGACAGGTCGGATGATGACCTCGTGCGGGTCCACCTGCTAACTCCCCTCCCCAGCTTCCATGCCCTCGCCCGCACCGACCTCACCCGCGCCCACGGCTCCCGCTTCCCCCTCCGCCTCGGATGGAGCCCACCTGGAGCTCACCTCCTCTAGGGCGGCCCGGGAGAAGACGACAGTCTCGGCGACCATGACGTCATAGACATTGAGCTGGTCAGCGGGGATGATGTGGACGCGAGCCAGGTTTCGGAGGGATAGGTAGGTGATCTCCTCCTCCCTGGTGAGGACCACAAGGACCCGCCCCTTGGCCCCAAGCTTCTCCAGAAGGGCCGCTCCCTCCTTGGTCCTCGGCCGGTCCGCTTCAAAGGCATCAAAGACCCGAATCCCCCCTTCCCGCGCCCTGAGGCTCAGGGCCGAAGCGAGCGCAAGCCTCCTCGCCTTCTTGTTCACCTTGAAGGAGTAGTCCCTGGGCTTGGGACCCCAAACAACCCCTCCTCCTCTCCACTGGGGAGCCCTGATGCTCCCGTGGCGGGCGCGGCCCGTTCCCTTCTGCCTCCAGGGCTTCCGACCTCCTCCCCGCACCTCGCCCCGCCTCAGGGTTGAGTGGGTACCCGCCCTAGCCGCGGCCAGCTGCGCCCTGACCACCTCGTGAACGAGGGGAAGGTTCGGCTCCCTCTCGAAGAGCTCAGGGATAAGGTCCACCTCCCCCACCACACCGCCCGAGGCGGAGAGAACCTCAACCCTGGCCACTCTGGCCTCCCTTCACCGAGGCCCTCACCATGACGAGCCCCCCCTTGGGACCGGGCACGGCCCCCCTTAGGTAGAGAAGATCAGCCTCGGTCTCGACCGCCTCCACCCTGAGGCCGAGCACAGTGACCCTGCGGTGACCCATATGCCCAGCCATCCTCATTCCCTTGAGCACGCGCCCCGGGGTGGAGCAGGCCCCTATGGCCCCGGGGGTCCTGTGCTTCCTCTCGGTTCCGTGGGAGGCAGGGGCTCCCGCAAAACCGTGCCGCTTCATAACCCCGGCGAAACCCTTCCCCTTGGAAACCCCGGTGACGTCCACCAGCTCACCCTGGGAGAAGATGTCCGCCCTGATCTCCTGGCCGAGGAAGAATCCCGAGGTATCGGGAACCCTTAGCTCCACCAGGTGCCTGGCGGGAGAAACACCGGCCCGGGCAAAATGGCCCGCCATCGGCTTATTCACCCTGGAAGGTTTGAGCTCGCCGAAGGCGAGCTGCACGGCCGAGTACCCGTCCCTCTCGGGCGTCCTCACCTGGGTCACCCGACAGGGACCGGCCCTCACCACGGTCACGGGCACCACGCGCCCGTCCTCGGCGAAGATCTGGGTCATCCCCAGCTTCACCCCGAGTATCCCCTTTGTCCTCGGAGTACCGCCCATCTCAGGTCGCCTTTATCTCGATGTCCACTCCGGCCGGAACGTCGAGCCGCTGCAGCTGGTCTACGGTCTTTGGAGTCGGGTCGTAGATGTCAATGAGGCGCCGGTGGACCAGCATCTGGAACTCCTCCCTCGAGTCCTTGTGCTTATGGGGAGAGCGGATCACGACGTAAACGGAGCGCTTGGTGGGAAGGGGAAGGGGGCCAGCAACCCTGGCTCCGGTCCTGGCAGCGGCCTCGGCTATCCTCCGGGCCGACTGGTCCACCACCCGGTGGTCGTAGGCTTTCAGCTTGATCCGGATCTTCATGCCCTTCCCCTACCCCCCGCCACGGCTACTCCAGGAGTTTCACCACTCGCCCGGCGCCCACGGTGCGGCCCCCCTCACGGATGGCGAAGCGGAGCCCCTCCTCCATGGCGATGGGGGAGATGAGCTCCACAGACATCTCGGTGTTGTCCCCGGGCATCACCATCTCCACACCCTCGGGCAGCCTGATGGTGCCGGTCACGTCGGTGGTGCGGAAGTAGAACTGGGGGCGGTAGCCGGGGAAGAAGGGGGTGTGCCTCCCCCCCTCCTCCTTGGAGAGGACGTAGACCTGGGCGGTGAAGCGGGTGTGGGGGGTTATGCTCCCGGGGGCAGCCACCACCATCCCCCTCTCCACCTCGTCCTTGTCCACCCCCCGGAGGAGGATCCCTATGTTGTCCCCGGCCACCCCCTCGTCCAGGACCTTCCTGAACATCTCTATGGAGGTGGCCACGGTCTTCTTCTTCTGGCCGAGGCCGACTATCTCCACCTCCTCCCCCGGGCGTATCCTCCCCCTCTCCACCCTCCCGGTGACCACGGTCCCCCTCCCGGTTATGGAGAAGACGTCCTCTATGGGCATGAGGAAGGGCTTGTCCACCTCCCGGATGGGCTCGGGGATGAAGGTGTCCACAGCCTCCATGAGCTTCAAGATGGCTTCCTCGGCCTCGGGGTCCTCCTCCAGGGCCTTCAAGGCGCTGCCCCTCACAACAGGCACCTCCTCCCCGGGGAACTCGTAGGAGGTGAGGAGCTCCCTCACCTCGAGCTCCACAAGATCGAGGAGCTCGGGGTCGTCCACCATGTCCACCTTGTTTAGGAAGACCACGATGTAGGGGACGCCCACCTGGCGGGCGAGGAGGACGTGCTCCCTGGTCTGGGGCATGGGGCCGTCGTTGGCGGCGACCACAAGGATGGCCCCGTCCATCTGGGCCGCCCCGGTGATCATGTTCTTTATGTAGTCCACGTGCCCGGGGCAGTCCACGTGGGCATAGTGCCGGCGCTCGGTCTCGTACTCCACATGGGCTATGGCTATGGTTATGCCCCTCGCCTTCTCCTCGGGGGCCTTGTCTATCTGCTCGAAGGGGACGAAGGAGTTCCCGGGGACCCTTTTGGCGAGGACCTTGGTGATGGCGGAGGTGAGGGTGGTCTTGCCGTGGTCTATATGACCTATGGTCCCTATGTTCACGTGGGGCTTTTTCCTCTCGAACTTCTGCTTGGCCATGTGTCCTCCTGTCTACCTGTCCGCCGGCCGGGACCTGGCGAGGATCTCCTCGGTGACCGCAGGCGGGGCCTCCTGATACGAGTGGAAGCGCATCACGTAGCTGGCCCTTCCCTGCGTCCTCGACCGCAGGTCTGTGGCGTACCCGAACATCTCGGCCAGGGGGACCAGGGCTCGGATCTCCCTCCCCCCACCTGCAGCCACATCTATACTCTCGATCCTCCCCCTGCGGCCCGTGAGATCCTGGAGCACCTCCCCCATGTACTCATCGGGGGTGACCACCTCGACCTCCATAACCGGCTCGAGGAGGATCGGATCCGCCCTCTTCACCGCCTCCTTGAGCGCCACGGAACCCGCAATCTTGAAAGCTATATCCGAGGAGTCCACCTCGTGGTAGGAACCATCGGTCAGGGTTACCTTGAGGTCTACCACGGGGTAGCCGGCGAGAACACCTGTCTCCATAGCCTCCCTCACCCCGGCCTCTATGGCCGGGATAAACTCCTTCGGGATGACCCCGCCCGCGATGCGCGACTCAAAGGCGAGGCCGGTCCCGGCCGCTGCCGGCTCAACGTCTAAAACCACGTGGCCGTACTGGCCTCTTCCTCCGGTCTGCCTGATGTACTTCCCCTCCACTCCCCTTACGGCGCGCCGCACCGTCTCCCGGTAAGCCACCTGGGGCCTACCCACCCGCGCCTCGACCCCGAAGTCTCGCATCAGCCTGTCCACCAGAACCTCGAGGTGGAGCTCGCCCATGCCAGAGATGACCGTCTGGCCCGTCTCATCATCCACCCTCACCTTGAAGGTCGGGTCTTCCTCGGCAAGCTTCCTCAAGGCGTCGGAGAGCTTGTCCTGGTCCGCGGCACTCTTCGGCTCGATGGCCACGGATATCACGGGCTCCGGGAAGCTCGGCGGCTCCAGGATGATGGGGTAGGAAGGGTCGGTGAGGGTGTCGCCGGTGAAAGTCTGCTTCAGCCCCACCACAGCCACAATGTCCCCCGAGAAGGCCGCCTCCACGTCCTCCCGGTAGTCGGCGTGCATCCTCAGAACCCGCGAGACCCTCTCCTTTTTCGAGCGGCTCGCGTTCAGCACAGCCCGGCCAGCAGCCAGGGTACCCGAGTAGATCCTGAGGTACGTGAGCCGGCCCACGTATGGATCGCTCATGACCTTGAAAGCCAGGGCCGTCAAGGGTTCCGAGTCCTCGGGGGACCGCTCCTCGGTCTTCCCGTTACCGGGGTTCATCCCCCTCACGCTGGGCATGTCCAGGGGCGACGGCAGGTAGGCCACAATGGCGTCGAGAAGGGGCTGCACCCCCTTGTTTTTGAGGGAGGCACCAGCCAGCACCGGAAAGACCTGCATCTTCAGAGTCGCCTGGCGCAGAGCCCTCCTCAGCTCCTCCGGAGCGGGCTCCTCCCCCTCGACGAACATGGCCAGGAGATGATCATCCACTTCGGCCAGGGCCTCGAAGAGCCTACCCCTCCACTCCCTGGCGAGAGGAAGGAGCTCGGGGGGGACAGGAAGGACCTCGAAGGTCTCTCCCAGGCCCTCCTCGGGCCAGCGGAGAGCCCTCATCTCGATGAGGTCCACCACGCCGCAGAAGGAGTCCTCGGACCCCCACGGGACCTGGATGGGCACGGCGTTTGCCCCGAGCCTCTCCCTCACCATCCTCACCGTGCGGAAGAAGTCCGCGCCCACCCGGTCCATCTTGTTCACGAAGCAGACCCGGGGGACACCGTAACGGTTGGCCTGCCGCCAGACCGCCTCCGTCTGCGGCTGGACCCCCGCCACGGCTTCGAAGATGGCGACGGCACCGTCAAGCACCCGGAGGCTCCTCTCCACCTCCACGGTGAAGTCGACGTGCCCAGGGGTGTCGATGATGTTTATCCAGTGGTCCTTCCAGAGGCAGGAGGTGGCCGCGGAGGTTATGGTGATGCCCCTCTCCCTCTCCTGGGGCATCCAGTCCATAACGGCGGTTCCCTCGTCCACTTCCCCCACCTTGTAGGTCTTCCCGGTGTAGTAAAGGATCCGCTCGGTGGTGGTGGTCTTGCCAGCGTCAATGTGGGCCAGGATCCCTATGTTCCGGGTCCTGACCATGGGGAACTGCCGGAAAACGGGGTCGTCTTCCCCGCGCCTCACTCGGGCGCGCTCCCCCTTCTCACCCGTTCCTGTCCTCGTGGAGGCCACTTCGATCACCACCGATAGTGGGCGAAGGCCTTATTGGCCTCGGCCATCTTGTGAAGCTCCTCCTTCTTCCTGACGGCCCCACCCACACCGTTCACCGCGTCCACCAGCTCTGCCGAGAGCTTCTCCACCATGCTCCGACCCCGCCTCTCCCTGGCGGCCCTCACGATCCAACGAAGCGCCATGGAGACTCCCCTCCTCGAGGGTACCTCCACGGGAACCTGGTAAGTGGCTCCACCCACCCTCCGGGAGCGCACTTCCAGAGTGGGCCTGGCCTGGTCTACGGCCTTCTTCAGTACCTGAACCGGCTCTAGACCCGTCCTTTTCTTCGCCTCCTCCAGGGCGCTCCAGACTATCTTTTGGGCCAAGGTCTTCTTCCCGTCCCTCATCACCTTGTTCACAAGCTGTGCCACGAGGACGCTCCCGTAGAGCGGGTCGGGTGCTATCTCCCTCCGCGGAGCCGGCCCCTTCCTCCCCATGGACTATCCCTCGCTCACTTGGGTCTCTTTGCCCCGTAAAGGGAGCGCGCCTTCCTCCTGTCCTTCACCCCAGCCGCGTCCAGCGCTCCCCTCACCACCTTGTACCTGATGCCTGGAAGATCCTTCACCCTTCCCCCACGAACCAGGACTATGGAGTGTTCCTGCAGGTTGTGGCCGATGCCCGGGATGTACGCGGTGACCTCCTGCCCTCCCGTAAGCCTCACCCTCGCCACTTTCCTTAGGGCGGAGTTCGGTTTTTTGGGAGTGGTGGTGAAGACCCGGGTGCAGACACCCCGACGCTGCGGTGACCCCTGCAGGGCGGGGGTCTTCGTCTTCCTCGCCTTCTTCTCCCGGGCTCCTTTCACTAACTGCTGTACCGTTGGCAAGAACAACCTCCTTCGCCGCACACACGGCAGAAAGGCACACTCCTCCCAGAACCACTCTCCCGGGTAGCCCCGGCCGAAGGCCGGGGCGGCAGGAAACCTTGTGCCGGATGCCCCGGTCGCCTGAGGCGCAGAACTAAAGACTATTGGTCTCGTGAGGCTGTGTCAAACCAGACGCCTCAGACCAGAGCCTCGAGGCCCTCCTGCTCCGCGCCGCCCCCTGCCGGCACCCCCTCGGCCTCCTTCACCACCACCCTGAGGTTCCTGTACCTCGCCATCCCAGTTCCGGCAGGCACCAGCCTCCCGATAACGACGTTCTCCTTGAGGCCCATGAGGGGGTCGGTCCTGCCCTCCATGGCAACGTCCGTCAGGACCCGGGTGGTCTCCTGGAAGCTTGCCGCCGCGAGCCAGGAGTCGGTGGCCAGGGCCGCCTTGGTTATCCCGAGGAGCATGGGCCGCGCCGTGGCCGGCTCCCCGCCCCGCTCCAGGATCTTCCTGTTCGCCTCCTCAAAGACCTTCCTGTCCACCAGCTGGCCGGGGAGGAACTCCGTGTCGCCGGGTTCCACCACCGAGACCCGGCGCATCATCTGCCGGACTATTACCTCGACATGCTTGTCGTGGATCTCCACCCCCTGGCTCCTGTACACGGCCAGGACCTCCTCGACCAGGTGGAGCATGACCGCCTGGGGGCCCATGATCCGGAGGAGCTCCTGGGGGTATATGGACCCTTCCGTCAGCTTCTGCCCGGCCCGGATGGTCTCCCCCTCGGAGACCAGCAGCCTCGCCCTCCTCGGGACCGTATGGACAACCGGCTCTCCGTCCTTGGGGGTAACCACCACCCGCTTCCCCTTCTCGTCCTCCTCCACATGCACAACCCCGGAAACCTCGGCTATGACCGCCTCCCCCTTCGGCCTCCTGGCTTCAAAGAGCTCCACCACGCGCGGGAGCCCATGGGTGATGTCGGTGGCGGCTATTCCCCCGGTGTGGAAAGTGCGCATCGTGAGCTGGGTCCCGGGCTCGCCGATGGACTGGGCGGCTATGATCCCCACAGCCTCGCCCACCTCCACCAGCTTGCCCGTGGCCAGGCTCGTGCCGTAGCACATGGCGCAGACCCCGAGCCTCGAGTCGCAGGTCAGCACGGACCTGGCCTTCACCTTTTCGACGCCCGCGGCCACCAGGGTGGCCACATCCTCCTCGCCGAGCTCCTTCCCGGCCGGGAGCACCATCCTCCCGTCCCGGGCCACCGCCGGCTCCGCCAGGACCCGGCCCACCAGCCGAGTGTCCAGATACTCTGCAGGGCGCCTCGCCTCAGGATTCCGCGGGTCCGGGACGGTGACCTGGATGGGTATGCCCTTCTCCGTACCGCAGTCCTCCTCCCGGACCAGGACCTCCTGGGCCACATCCACCAGGCGCCTGGTGAGGTATCCCGAGTCGGCAGTACGGAGGGCGGTGTCAGCCAGGCCCTTCCTCGCTCCATGGGTGGAGATGAAGTACTCGAGGACGGAAAGGCCCTCCCTGAAGTTAGCCTTGATGGGCCTGGGAATGATCTCCCCCTTGGGGTTCGCCACCAACCCCCGCATGGCCGCTATCTGTCTCACCTGGGTGAGGTTCCCCCTCGCTCCGGAGACGGCCATCATGTAGATGGGGTTCAGAGGGGTGAAGTTGGCCTCCATGGCCTCCCTCACCTCTTCAGTTGCCTCGGTCCAGATCTCTATGAGCTCCTGGCGCCTTTCGTCGTCGGTGATAATTCCCTTGCGGTAGCTAGCCTCCACTCGCTCTGCTCTCTTCTCGTACTTCTCCAGGATCTCGTTCTTCTCCGGGGGGGTCTGAACATCCTCAAGGGCTATGGTTATCCCCGCCTTGGTGGCGTACTTGAAGCCCAGGTCCTTAAGCCCATCCAGGATCTCCACCACCCTCGCCCTTGGATACCTGCGGATGCAGGCGTCCACCAACTGACCCAGCTCCTTCTTGCCGACGGGACCGTTCTGGTAAGGGAAGTCCTCGGGGAGGACGGAGTTAAAGATAATTCTCCCCACGGTGGTCTCCACAAGCTCCCACCGCCCATCCCCGCCGGCCCGGTGCATCCGCACCTTCACCCTGGCATGGAGATCCACCTGCCCAAAGTCGTAGGCGAGGAGAGCCTCTTCCGGGCTGGCGAAGACCCTCCCCTCCCCCTTCGCGCCGGGCACCTCGATGGTGAGGTACCAGGAACCCAGGACCATGTCCTGGGTGGGTGTGACCAGAGGCTTGCCGTGGGCCGGGGAGAGAAGATTGTTGCTGGAGAGCATGAGGATTCTCGCCTCAGCTTGAGCCTCGGGCGAGAGGGGGACGTGTACCGCCATCTGGTCGCCGTCAAAATCGGCGTTGTACGCAGGGCAGACCAGGGGGTGGATCCTTATCGCCTTCCCCTCCACCAGGACAGGCTCGAAAGCCTGAATCCCTAGCCGGTGGAGGGTGGGGGCCCGGTTCAGGAGGACCGGGTGCTCCTTTATGACCTCCTCCAGCACGTCCCAGACCTGCGGCCTGGCTCTCTCCACCATCCTCTTGGCGGCCTTAACATTCCCCGCCAGCCCCAGCTCGAGGAGACGCTGCATGACAAAGGGCTTGAAGAGCTCCAGGGCCATCTGCTTCGGGAGCCCGCACTGGTGAAGCTTGAGCTCGGGCCCGACCACAATGACGGACCGTCCAGAGTAGTCCACCCTCTTGCCCAGGAGGTTCTGGCGGAACCGACCCTGCTTGCCCTTGAGCATGTCGGAGAGGCTTTTCAGGGGTCGATTCCCCGCCCCCATGACGGGCCTTGGCCTCCTCGAGTTATCCAGGAGGGCGTCAACGGCCTCCTGGAGCATTCTCTTCTCGTTGTTGATGATGACCTCGGGAGCTCCGAGCTCCAGCAGGCGCTTCAGACGGTTGTTCCTGTTTATCACCCTGCGGTAGAGGTCGTTCAGGTCGCTCGTGGCGAACCTGCCGCCGTCCAGCTGAACCATGGGGCGGAGGTCGGGAGGGAGCACGGGCAGGACGTCCATCACGATGGCCAGGGGGTTGCTCTGCCCCTTGGCAAAGGGAGCAATCACCTTCAGGCGCTTGATGGCCCGAAGCCTCTTCTGGCCCTTGCCATTCTTGATGGCCTCCCTCAGAGCCTCGGCCTCAGCAGCGAAATCCATGGAGGAAAGGAGCTCCCTAATAGCCTCGGCCCCGATCCCCGCCCGGAAGAACTCTCCCCACCTCTCCCGGAGGTCCCTGTAGATCTGATCGTCGTCGATGACCTGACGGGGTGCGAGATTCACGAAGGTGTGGAGGAGATTGTCGAGATAGGCCAGGCGGCGGCCGGCCTCCTCGTGGGCCTTCCGGATCTCCTCCTCGACCCGCCTCTTCTCCGCCTGAATCTGGCTGGATCTGGCCTTCTCCCCCTCGAGCCTGGCGATGCTCTCCTCCAGGGTCCGGAGGAGATGCTGCACCCGGGCATCCCTCTCCGCCTCGACCTCCCTTTTCTCCTGGGCTATCTCCGCCTCAACCTTGGGAATGGCCGCATCCCTCGCCTTGGTGTCCACCCAGGTGACCACAGGGGATGCAAAGTAGATCACCTTCTCCACGTCCTTGGAGGACATGTCCAGCATGTAGCCAAGGCGGGAGGGGCCGCCCTTGAAGAACCAGATGTGAACCACGGGGGCTGCCAGCTCGATATGGCCCATCCTCTCCCGCCTCACCTTGGAGCGGGTGACCTCGACCCCACACCTCTCGCAGACGACCCCCTTGAACCGCACCCTCTTGTAGCGCCCGCAGGCACACTCCCAGTCCCTGGTAGGACCGAAGATCCTCTCGCAAAAGAGACCATCCCTCTCGGGTCTCAGGGTCCTGTAGTTGATGGTCTCCGGCTTCTTCACCTCCCCGTGAGACCACCGGCGTATCTGATCCGCCGTGGCCAGCCCGATCCTTATGCTCTCGAAGAAGCTCTCCGGGACCACGCTCACCCCTCCGACTCAGAGCTCAGCCACGGGAGGCGGAGCCTCCCGCCGCGAAAGGGCTATGCCCAACTGCTCAGCGCCTGAGTACACCTCCTCCTCGACCTCTCTTAGCTCTACCTCCTTCCCCTCGGCAGTCAGGACCTCGACGGAGAGGCCGAGGGCCTGCATCTCCTTGACCAGCACCTTGAAGGACTCGGGTATACCGGGCTCGGGGATGTTCTCCCCCTTGATGATGGCCTCGTACACCTTCACCCTGCCCAGGACATCGTCGCTCTTATAGGTGAGGAGCTCCTGCAGCGCGTAGGCGGCCCCATAGGCCTCCAGGGCCCAGACCTCCATCTCGCCAAACCTCTGGCCTCCGAACTGGGCCTTCCCGCCTAGGGGCTGCTGGGTGATCATGGAATAGGGCCCCGTGGACCGGGCGTGGATCTTGTCCTCTACCAGGTGGATCAGTTTCATCATGTATATGTAGCCCACGGTCACCGGCTGGTCGAAAGGTTCCCCCGTCTTCCCGTCGTAAAGAATGGCCTTCCCGTCCGGGGCCACCAGCTTCAGCCCGTCGGGGCTTGGGTTGTAGTCCCGGAGGAGCCCGAATATCTCCTCCTCCCTGGCCCCATCAAAGACGGGGCTCGCCACATGCACGGGGCCCTCCAGCCGGGTTCCGTTCTCTTGCCAGCCCCATCTCGCAGCCCATCCCAGGTGGGTCTCGAGGATCTGCCCCAGGTTCATCCTGCTCGGAACACCAAGGGGGTTGAGCACGATGTCAACGGGGGTCCCGTCCGCCAGGTGAGGCATGTCCTCGACGGGGAGGATCTTCGCGATGACCCCCTTGTTCCCGTGCCTTCCAGCGAGCTTATCTCCCTCCTGGACCTTCCTCCACCTAGCGACGTAAACCCTCACCAGCTGATTCACCCCCGGAGGGAGATCGTCGCCCTGGTCCCTACTGAAGACCCGAACCCCGATGACCTTGCCCCCCTCTCCGTGGGGGACCTTGAGGGAGGTGTCCCTCACCTCTCTGGCCTTCTCCCCGAAGATGGCCCTGAGCAGGCGCTCCTCGGGAGTGAGTTCGGTCTCCCCCTTCGGGGTCACCTTGCCCACCAGAACATCCCCTGGGCCCACCTCGGCCCCGATTCGGACAATGCCCCTCTCATCCAGGTCCTTCAGGACCTCCTCGGAGACGTTCGGTATGTCACGGGTGATCTCCTCGGCTCCGAGCTTGGTCTCCCTCGCATCCACCTCGTACTCCTCGATGTGGATGGAGGAGAGGACATCCTCCCGGACGAGCCTCTCGCTCACCACGATGGCGTCCTCATAGTTGTGGCCCTCCAGGGGGAGGAAGGCGACCAGAAGGTTCTTCCCCAAGGCGAGCTCACCTCGGTCCGTGGAGGGGCCGTCGGCCAGAGGCTGGCCGGCATCAACCCTCTCTCCCTCAGAGACTATGGGGCGGAAGTTGATGCAGGTTCCCTGATTGGAGCGGACGAACTTGGGCAGCCGGTATTCGTCTCTCTCTCCCTCATCGGTCCTCACCACCACTCGGGTGGCGTCCACCTCCTCCACAACCCCCCGCCTCCTGGCCAAGATGACGTCCCCTGCGTCCACCGCAGCCCTGAACTCGAGACCCGTCCCGACCAGGGGCGCCTCTGGCTTTATGAGGGGGACAGCCTGGCGCTGCATGTTGGCACCCATGAGGGCGCGGTTGGCATCATCGTGCTCAAGGAAGGGGATGAGCGCAGCGGCCACGGAGACGATCTGCTTGGGGGAGACGTCCATGAAATCCACCTCACCGGGATCGGCGTAGATCACCTCCCCTCCCCCGGCACGGCAGAGCACCTTGGATTCGAGAATGGTCCCGTCCTCAGCCACGGGGGTGTTGGCCTGGGCGATGATGTACTTGTCGGCCTCGTCGGCGGTGAGGTACACAATCTCGCCGGTGACCTTCCCGCCCACCACTTTCCTATAAGGGGTCTCGATGAAACCGTACCTGTTTATTCGGGCGTAGGTGGAGAGGCTGCCTATGAGGCCGATGTTCGGCCCCTCGGGGGTCTCGATGGGACACATCCTGCCGTAGTGGGAGGGGTGGACATCCCTCACCTCAAACCCCGCCCTCTCCCGGGAAAGGCCGCCGGGGCCGAGGGCCGAGAGACGCCGCTTGTGGGTGAGCCCGGCCAGGGGGTTGGTCTGGTCCATGAACTGGGAGAGCTGCGAGGTGCCGAAGAACTCGCGGAGGGCAGAGACGATGGGCCTGGGGTTCACCAGGCTCTGGGGGGTCATGGCATCCACGTCGAGGGTGCTCATTCTCTCCTTGACCACCCGCTCCATCCTGGCCAGCCCTACCCTCACACGGTCCTGGATGAGCTCCCCCACCGTCCGGGCCCGACGGTTCCCGAAGTGGTCCACATCGTCCACGGCGTAGCCTTCCTGTCCCTCCTGGAGACGAACGAGGTAGACGGCGGCCGCCACGAGGTCCTCGGGCACCAGTACTGTCACCTCAAGGGGCGGCGGGAGCTCCTTACCAAGCTTCTCCGCAAGGTCGCGGAAGACGGGCTCGAGTTTCTTGTTGAGCTTGTACCTTCCGACCCTGGCCAGGTCGTAGCGGCGCTCCGTGAAGTAGGTGGCCTCGAGGTACGCCTCACCCGACTCCGGCGTCGCCTGTTCCCCGGGCTTGGCGCGACGGTAGATCTCGACCAGGGCTTCCTCCTTGGACGTCACGTGGTCCCTCTCGAGGGTCTCCCGGATGAGAGGGGAACCGTCAAAGAGGTCGAGGATCTCCTCGGAACCAAAGCCAAGAGCCCGGAGGAGGACGGTAACCAGCGCCCTCCTCTTCCGGTCGATCCTCACCCCCACGGTGTCCCTCTTGTCCACGTCAAACTCGAGCCAGGCTCCGTGGGAGGGAACAAAGCGGCACCCATACAGCTCTTTATCGGTGGTCTTGTCCACGACCCGGCTGTAGTAGACGCCAGGAGAGCGGACCAGCTGGGAGACGACTACCCTCTCGGTCCCGTTGATGATGAAGGTCCCCTCCTCGGTCATGATAGGCAGATCGCCGAGGAAGACCCGCTGGGTCTTTATCTCCCCCGTCTCCCTGTTCCTGAACTCGCACTCGACGGTGAGGGGAGCGGAGTACGTCATGTCCTTTTCCCGGCATTCTTCGGGTGTGTGCTTCGGCTCGCCCACCTCGTGCCGGCCGAACCAGAGCTCCAGCCTCTCCGTGTAGTCTCGTATGGGGGAAGCCTCCCTCAGGACCTCAGCCAGGCCCTCGGTGAGAAAGTGCTGAAAGGACTCTCTCTGGACGCTTATGAGGTCGGGGGGTTCTAGGATCTCGGGTATACGGGCGAAGCTCTTCCTTACCCTAAGGGGGCGCGGACGCACCTCAGCCAAGACGAGCCCACCTCCTAACGGATCCTGCCGCTCCTACGGGGAACCGACCGCTTGGAACGCAACATGAAAGCAAAACCACAGTGTAGCCGGGAAGGGACCCGGGGTCAAAGAGGCGCCGTTGGAGGGCCCCTACTTCACCTCTACAGTAGCTCCTGCGGATTCGAGCTGGGCCTTGGCTTTCTCCGCCGTCTTCTTGTCCACCTTCTCTAGGACCGGTTTCGGGGCCGCTTCCACCAGGTCCTTGGCCTCTTTGAGGCCGAGGTTGGTAAGGGCCCTCACCTCCTTGATCACCTGGATCTTCTTCTCCCCCGCGGATACAAGAATCACGTCGAACTCGGTCTTCTCCTCCTCCACCTCAGCCGCCGCCGGCGCTGCTGCAGGAGCCGCCACGGGCGCGGCCACCGCTGCCGCGCTCACGCCGAAGGTCTCCTCGAAGGCCTTGACGAACTCGGCGAGCTCCATCAGGGTCATGCTCTTGAAAGCCTCGATCAACTCCTCAGTGCTGAGCTTCCCCACCTTCTCCTCCTTCCCGCATGGAGACCTCTCCGATCCTCTTAGGGATGAGTTCAGAACGGTAGCCGGGATCACCCGCCAGACGCGCCGCTTCCCCCCGCCTCCACCACTCTTACCAGCAAAGGCACCTGTGCCAGGGGGGCTGCCAGGCTGGCTGCCGCCCGCGCCAGAACCCCCCTCACGGCACCCGCCACCCTCCCTAGTACCTCCTTCCTGGACCCGAGGCCGGCCACGGTCCTCAGCCCTTCCGGTCCGAGGATCCTCACCCCCTCCACAACCGCACCCTTGAAGACCAGGGGCTGACCCGCCCGGACGGCCTCGGAGAGGACCCGCGCCACAGAAGCGGGGTCCTCGCCTGCCCTCACCACCAGGGTGGGACCCTCCAGGAAGCCCTGCACGTCCAGCCCGACTCTTGCGGCGGCCAGCGCCAGCAGGGTGTTCTTCGCCACCTTGGCAGCCCCACCAGCCTCCGAAAGGGAGGAGCGCAACTCCGCCAGGGAGGAGACCGTCATCCTCCGGTAATCGAAGAAGAAGATCCCGCTAGCGGTGGCCATCGCCGCCGCCAGCTCCTCCACCTCCCTGACCTTCTCTTCCCTGGGCCTCTCCCTACCCGGCACGACACCTCCTCGGAAGGCCTTTCACCTCAGGGCCCGGGAAAACCAGAAAAGCCCGCCGGACAGCGGGCCACCGCCTCGGCAGGCTGCCCGGTCTCCCGAGCACTTAGGCCCAGAGGCACCTGCTGTCTTCGGCAACGAGAGAATAGCCACGGCGAGAGGGGCGAGTCAAACTACCCCCGGGCCCTCCGCTCCGCCGGCCTCCCACCGCTCACGACGCCAGCTCTTCTGGGATCTCCCGGAGCCTCGCAGGATCCACCCTAATCCCCGGCCCCATGGAGGTGGAGACCGTGACCCGCCTTATGTACTTCCCCTTGGCCGCCGCGGGCTTCGCTCGAACGATCTCCTCGCAAGCGGCGAGGAAGTTCTCCAGCAGCTGCCTGGGGCTGAAGGAGGCCTTCCCGATGACCAGATGGACGTTGCCATATCTGTCAGTGCGGTACTCCACCCTTCCCGCTTTTATCTCCCTGATCGCCTTCCCTACCTCGCTAGTGACCGTACCGGCCTTGGGGTTCGGCATCAACCCCCTAGGCCCCAGAATCTTCCCGAGCCTCCCGACGGCCGGCATCATCTCCGGGGTAGCCACAGCAGCGTCAAAGTCGAGGAAGCCCTGCTGTACCTTCTCGACCAGGTCCTGGGCACCCACCACATCCGCGCCAGCCTCCAGAGCCTCCCTGGCCTTCTCCCCGGCCGCGAAGACGGCCACCCTCACCTGCTTTCCCGTTCCATGCGGCAGGGAGACGGTACCCCTCACCACCTGGTCCGCCTTCCTCGGGTCCACCCCGAGCCGGAAGGCCACCTCCACTGTCTCGTCAAAGCGTGCTGTGGCTGTCTCCTTCACCAGACGAACGGCTTCAGCCGGGGAGTAAAGCCTCTCCCTGTCCACCAGGGCCGCCGCCTGCCGGTACCTCTTGCCCCTCTTCACCTACCCCTCCACCACCTGAATCCCCATGCTTCTGGCCGTACCCTCAATGATCCGCATGGCCTTCTCCACGTCCCGGGTGTTAAGGTCCGGGAGCTTGAGCTCAGCTATCTCGCGCAGCTGCGACCGGGTGACGGTACCCACCTTCACCCTGCCCGCCTGGCTCGACCCTTTCTCAACTCCGGCCGCCCTCTTAAGGAGGAAAGAGGCGGGAGGGGTCTTGGTCACAAAGGTGAAGCTTCTGTCCTCGTAGATGGTGATCTCCACAGGAACCACGGCGCCCTGCTGGGATGCGGTGGCAGCGTTGTACTGCCGGCAGAACTCCATGATGTTGACTCCGTGCTGCCCGAGGGCGGGCCCCACAGGGGGAGCCGGGGTGGCCTGCCCAGCCGGGAGCTGGAGCCTCACCACAGCCATCACCCTCTTCCTCGCCACCTCACCCTCCTCACTAGGCCCTCGCCACCTGGTCGAAGGTGAGCTCCACCGGGGTTTCCCGGCCGAAGATGTTTAAGAGGACCCTGAGCTTCCCCTGGTCGGGGTTGATCTCTGCCACCGTGCCCGTGAGATTGGCGAGAGGGCCCGAGGTCACCCGGACCGTTGCCCCCTCCTCGAACTCGAGCCTCGGCTTCAGCTTCTCCGGCGGTTTCCTCTCGAGAATCTTCGCCACCTCCTCATCGGAGAGGGGGGTTGGTCGCGCGCCAGCCCCCACAAAGGAGGTCACCCCCGGAGTGGTTCGCACCACGAACCAGGACTGGTCGTCCATCTCCATACGTACCAGGAGATAACCGGGAAACACCTTCTGCTTCACGAGCTGCCTCTTACCACCCTTGATCTGCACCACGTCCTCGGTGGGAATGACGACCTCGAAGATCTTCTCCTGCATCCCCATGGAGGCTATGCGCTGCTCCAGGTTGGCCTTGACCTTGTTTTCGTAACCAGCGTAGGTGTGGACCACGTACCACCGCCCGCGCGCCGCGCCGGCGGCCCTCTCCTCCGCCTCCCGGTGACGGTCTTCTTCCCTACCTACCTCTTTCGTCTGATCCATGACGTGAAAGCCGGGTCAGAGCCTACTTCCCGAAGACCAGCGAGGCCAGCTGAACAAAGAGGGTATCAAGACCGAAGACGATGGCGGTGAGCACCACCAGGGTGAGAAGGACGATACCCGCATAGCTGACCAGCTCTCTCCTGGTAGGCCAGACCACACGGGAGAGCTCGGCCCTCACCTCCCTGAGGTACTGGCGCGCGGGCGGTCTCTTCCTCGCCACCGGCGGCGCCGGCCGCGGTGCCGCAAGCGGCTGCCTCCTCGCCATCAGCCTCTTTATCTCCCTGTTCACGCCACCTCCAGCAGGGCCGGAGGGATTTGAACCCCCAACCACCGGTTTTGGAGACCGGCGCTCTGCCTGGTTGAGCTACGGCCCTTCAGGACGAGCCCAGTATAGGCCCGGCTGAATTGGGGACGCAAAGGACTCAGCCCGCTGCCTTCTCGGACCTGGCCAGGCTCGCCCTGGCCGCCCACCCGAGGACAGCACCTAGAAAGGCGGCTCCCAGGGAGGAGGCGGCGACCACATAGGCGCCCCTCCGCACCTGCCGCCTGGCCTCCTCCTTCCAGACAAAGTCCAGCACCTTCTCGGCCAGGCCGGGAGGCGGAGCGGGGTCAGGGAGGTGGCGGAGGAAGCCCCTGAGCTGGGAAAAGTCCTCGAGTTCCCGGGCGCATTCATCGCAGACGAGCGCGTGAGACCGGACCAGCCTCTCCTGCTCCGGATCCAGCTCCCCCCCAGCCGCGCCCGGGAGCAGCGCCCTCACCTCCGGGCAACCCTGCATCCTCTAGCCTCCTCCACCCTCTCCGCCAGCAAGTTCCCTAAGCCTCTGTCTCGCCCTGAAGAGGCGAACCTTGACCGCCCCTGGAGATATCCCGAGCATACGGGCTACTTCCTCGCCGCCCAGATCATAGATGTCCCTCAGAACCAGGACCGCCCTCTGGGAGGGCGGGAGGCGGGAGATGAGGGACTCCAGCCTCTCCGCTTCGAGCTTCGCCAGAACCTTCCCCTCCTCCTCCCAGGACTCCTCAGGCAGCTGAGCGGCGATGCCTCCCAGCCTCCTCCTGGCCTTCAGGGCGTTCAGCGCCACGTTCGCCGCGACCCTGTAAAGCCAGGTCCCGAAGGACGAATCTCCCCGGAACCCCTTTATCCCCCTCCATACGCGCAGGTAAACCTCCTGCGTGACGTCCTCCGCCTCCTCCCTGTCGCCGAGGATCCGGAGGGCCAGCCCATACACCGCTCCGTGGGTCTCCCGCACCAGCTCCTCAAAGGCCCGCCGATCCCCCGCCCGGCATCGCTCCACCAGCTCCAGGGGGAGATCCATGCCTCAGCCCGCCCAGTTCGACCCGGTCACGGCGATCAAGGTTACAGCATGCCATCCACGCCCACCCTGGCCCAGGTGCAGCTGGCGACGTGCCAAAGGCCCCGCGGGCCGCCGCGGCGCGTCGGCTCGGTGCCCGAGGGCGCGGCCGGTGGTGAGCCTGAGTGGCCCCGCCGCGCACCCTAGGCTAGGACAGCCTCCCCACCAGAAAGGACCCGCGTTCCGTCCTGGATCTCCGCCCAGAACTCGACCCGCGCGTTGCCGTCGGGGAGGACCTCAGCCACCCTCCCCTTCACCGTGAGGGTGTCGCCCGGCCGCACCATGGCTGAGAACCGGACCTTCATGGACCGGAGCCTTCCCACACCCCCGGCGAACCTCGTGAGCGCCCGGGCGGCCTGGGCCATGGTGTACATGCCGTGGGCTATCACGCCAGGGAGGCCCACGGCGCGGGCGAACTCGTCGTCCCAGTGAATGGGGTTGAAATCACCGGAGGCTCCTGCATACATGACCAGATTGACTTTCTCCACCTTCTTCTCCAGAGGGGGCATCTCCTCCCCCACCGTCCAGGCCACGTTCCTCACCTCCCTTCCTCGGAGCCAGGGGCGGTACCCCGGGAGACCAGGGTCATCCTGGCGAGACAAACCTCCTCCCCGGTCTCCGTGGATATCTCGGTGTCCACGGTGAGGAGCTCATTCCTTCCTCTCGCGGCCACATCCGCCACCCTGGCCCTGGCCACAAGCCTATCCCCGGCGATGATCGGCCGACGCCAGCGGAACTCCTGCTCGCCGTGGACCACGCGGGAGTAGTCCAGGCCAAGGGAGGGATCGGCCACGGCCGCTGCCACCGCTCGAGTGGCCACGACCACAGCGAAGGTGGGAGGGGCGACAAGATCCGGGAACCCGGCCGATCTCGCCGCCTCCTCCTGGAAGAAAACAGGGTCATCCTCCCCCACGGCTGTCGCAAACTCCCTTATCTTTTCGCGGCAAACCTCGTAGGCGGGGGCGGGAGGGTACTCCTTCCCCACCAGGGACCGGTTTAGAGGCATCCCAACACCTCCTACATCCACTGCCCACCCGAGACCACGAGCACGTGGCCGGTGATGAAGTCCGCCTCCTCGCTGGCGAGGAAGAGATGGGCATTGGCAACGTCCTCGGGCTTGCCAGTCCTGCCGATGGGGATGGTCGCGATGGCCATATCCCTTATGGGCTTGGGTATCCCGATCTCTCCCCCCTCCTCCTTCTCGGCCGTGAGCCTGGTCTCGATGAACCCAGGGGCCACGCAGTTCACGTTGATCCTGAAGGGGGCAAGCTCCTTCGCGAGGGTCTTGGTGAGGGCTATGAGCGCGCCCTTGGCGGCGCTGTAGTTCGCCTGCCCGGGATTCCCCATGAGAGCCGCCACGGAGCTCGTGAAGTGGATCTTTCTGTGGTAAGAGACGGCCCCCTTCTCCTGGAGCTCCCTCTTCGCCACCTCCCGCATGTACGGCATGGCCGCCAGGGTCGTGTGGAACGCCGTCTTGAGGTTCACGTCCAGAACAAAGTCCCAGAGCTCGTCGGTCATGTTGTGAAATGTCCTGTCCCTTGTGATCCCCGCATTGTTGATGAGGATGTCGAGCTTGCCGAAGGCATCCACGGCAAGCTGGACCAACCTCCTCGCGGCCTCGAGGTCCACCGTGTTGTCCAGGGAGACCACGGCCCTCCCGCCCCAGGAAAGGATCTCCGCTGCGGTCTCCTCGGCGGGCTCCTTGTCCACGTCGTTCACAACCACCGCCGCCCCCTCGCGGGCAAACCGGAGGGCCGTCGCCCTCCCTATGCCCCTCCCGGCCCCGGTGATTATCGCCACCTTCCCGTCGAGCCTGCCCACCTTCCCTCCTTCCGTTCTCTCGACCCGCGGGTCGACCGTCCGTAAGTACCACGCCCAGGCGGACACTGCAAGAGGGACTTGAGCCGCGGAACGGGAGATGGGGTTCCGCGCGGGAGGACCTACCCTACCTGACTTCCCGGTGCTGCGTGTGCTTCCCGCACCACGGGCAGAACTTCCGCAGCTCGAGACGCTCCCTGTCGTTCAGGCGGTTCTTCTCGCTGGTATAGTTTCTCCGCCTGCACTCCGTGCAGGCGAGAGTAACGGTCACTCGGTTACCCCCCGCCACGGCTACTCCAGGATCTTCACCACTCGCCCGGCGCCCACGGTGCGGCCCCCCTCACGGATGGCGAAGCGGAGCCCCTCCTCCATGGCGATGGGGGAGATGAGCTCCACAGACATCTCGGTGTTGTCCCCGGGCATCACCATCTCCACACCCTCGGGCAGCCTGATGGTGCCGGTCACGTCGGTGGTGCGGAAGTAGAACTGGGGGCGGTAGCCGGGGAAGAAGGGGGTGTGCCTCCCCCCCTCCTCCTTGGAGAGGACGTAGACCTGGGCGGTGAAGCGGGTGTGGGGGGTTATGCTCCCGGGGGCAGCCACCACCATCCCCCTCTCCACCTCGTCCTTGTCCACCCCCCGGAGGAGGATCCCTATGTTGTCCCCGGCCACCCCCTCGTCCAGGACCTTCCTGAACATCTCTATGGAGGTGGCCACGGTCTTCTTCTTCTGGCCGAGGCCGACTATCTCCACCTCCTCCCCCGGGCGTATCCTCCCCCTCTCCACCCTCCCGGTGACCACGGTCCCCCTCCCGGTTATGGAGAAGACGTCCTCTATGGGCATGAGGAAGGGCTTGTCCACCTCCCGGATGGGCTCGGGGATGAAGGTGTCCACAGCCTCCATGAGCTTCAAGATGGCTTCCTCGGCCTCGGGGTCCTCCTCCAGGGCCTTCAAGGCGCTGCCCCTCACAACAGGCACCTCCTCCCCGGGGAACTCGTAGGAGGTGAGGAGCTCCCTCACCTCGAGCTCCACAAGATCGAGGAGCTCGGGGTCGTCCACCATGTCCACCTTGTTTAGGAAGACCACGATGTAGGGGACGCCCACCTGGCGGGCGAGGAGGACGTGCTCCCTGGTCTGGGGCATGGGGCCGTCGTTGGCGGCGACCACAAGGATGGCCCCGTCCATCTGGGCCGCCCCGGTGATCATGTTCTTTATGTAGTCCACGTGCCCGGGGCAGTCCACGTGGGCATAGTGCCGGCGCTCGGTCTCGTACTCCACATGGGCTATGGCTATGGTTATGCCCCTCGCCTTCTCCTCGGGGGCCTTGTCTATCTGCTCGAAGGGGACGAAGGAGTTCCCGGGGACCCTTTTGGCGAGGACCTTGGTGATGGCGGAGGTGAGGGTGGTCTTGCCGTGGTCTATATGACCTATGGTCCCTATGTTCACGTGGGGCTTTTTCCTCTCGAACTTCTGCTTGGCCATGTGTCCTCCTGCGCCGGCCCTCTTCCCATCGCTACCAGCTCAAGTAGCGGTGGGGGGATTCGAACCCCCGACGCCCCGATTATGAGCCGGGTGCTCTACCGCTGAGCTACACCGCCCTTCTCGAGAGCTGGCGGTGGGACTCGAACCCACGACTTCCTCCTTACCATGGAGGTACTCTGCCGCCTGAGTTACGCCAGCCCGTTTCGGCCTCCAGTGGGGGGGGCAGGATTCGAACCTGCGTAGGCACACGCCGGCGATTTTACAGACCGCTCCCTTTGGCCACTCGGGCACCCCCCCGGACAGGGGCCGAAGCAAGCATAGAACACCGCCGGGCCCCTTTCAAACCCTCCCCCCCTGGCTGGCCGCGAGCCTCTTCCTCTTCTCCCTCGCCTTCTTCTTCCTCTGCCTGTCCCGCCTCCAGCGGACGACCTTCCTGTCTCCTTTACCCACACCCCTCCTTTCAAGAACGAGGCCCTCAGGGGCAATCAGCGTACACCAAGACGGGTGGGAGTAACGGGCGGAGGGGAGGGTGGGTCAAAAGAGTTCGGATCGGTCGAGAGGAAAGGGAGGTGCTGCCAGGTTGGCCACGGCAAGGGAGCTGGTGAGGGAGGTGGTCACCCCGGCCGGGTGGGGTGCTGTCCAGAGGGCCAGGGATCCCAGGCGCCCCAGGCTCGGGGAGTTCCTCCCCTACCTCCTCGACGACTTCCTCCCCCTCCGCGGGGACCGGCAGGCCAGCGACGACCCGGCCCTCCTGGCCGGGGTCGGCCTTATGGAGCAGAGACGGGTCGTCGTCGTGGGAACCGAGAAGGGAAGGGGCCTCGCCTCCAGCCGCTCCCGCTGGGGCATGCCCTCGGCAGCCGGATACAGGAAGGCGGCCAGGGCCGCGATCCTCGCTTCCAGGCTCCGCCTGCCCCTCATCTCCTTGGTGGACACCCCCGGGGCCTTCCCCGGCAGGCAGGCCGAGGAGGAGGGCCAGGCCTGGGCCATCGCCCAGTGCATCATGGCCTTCCTTTCTGCACCCACTCCGACCCTCGCCCTAGTCTTCGGTGAGGGGGGCTCGGGCGGGGCCATGGCTCTGACCGCGACGGACCTCCTCATCATGCTCGAGGGCGCCACCTTTTCCGTCATCTCGCCTGAGGGTTGTTCGAGCATCCTCTGGCGTGACCCCACCCTGGCCGAGCGGGCCGCCGAAGCCCTTCTCCCGGGCGCCCCGGCGTGTCAGGCCCTCGGGGTCTGCCACAGGCTCCTGCCGGACCCGCCCCTGGAGGCCGAGGCCTTTGGGAGGCACCTCGGCCGCGCCATCCTGGAAGGCTTGGACGAGCTCAGCTCCCTCCCCGAGGAGGTGCGTCTCGCAAGGCGGAGGGAGGTCTGGAGAAGGGCTGGGGACGCTGCCCAGATGCTCCTCCCAGAAGGCGGCATGCAGGCGGGAGCCGGCGGCTGGAGAGGAGAGGTCCCCTCGGGTCCCGTCGGTGGCTCCTCGCACCTCGCCCGTGACCTTCCTCAGCGGTAGCGGACCGGGAGTGAGGGCAGAACTGGAGGCCTTGGTGGAGAGCTTGAGGGCGCTCCTCCGGCCGGATGAGGAGGGGGAGCTCGAGGCGGACGGGGAGAGGAGGGCCATCCTGCCCGACCGCACCCCGCGGATCCTCTCCCCGGAACCCGGTGTTCTGTCCTGGATGGCTGCGGAGGGCGCCCGCGTGGAGAAGGGCGATGAGGTGGCCAGGGTGGAGAGCCTGGGGAGGGTCATCCCGCTCACGGCCCCGAGCTCTGGCCGGATCCTCCCGGTTAGAAGGGCGGGGGACTCGGTCGGATGGGGAGAGACGGTCGCCCTGGTTTCGGAGGAAGCATGAGGGTGGCCTTCCTCTTTCCCGGCCAGGGGAGTCAGCGCCCAGGCATGGGCGCCGACCTGGCGGGCACTCCGGGGCAGGCCGTGCTAAAGCGGGCAGAGGCGGTTCTCGGTCTGAACCCTACTGAGGTCACCTCGACCCGTCCCTCCCTGCTCCAGCCTGCCCTCTTCGCTGTCTCCCTCGGGTACCTGGAGGTCCTGCGGTCCCTTGGGGTGGATGCCGTCATGGTCTCCGGACACAGCCTGGGGGAGTACACCGCCCTGGTGGCCGCGGGCGCTCTCTCCCCCGAAGAAGGCCTGGAGGCAGTTAGAGCAAGAGGAGAGGGGTGCGAGAGAGCGGCGGAGCTGAACCCAGGGGGGATGACGGCCCTGCTCGGCCCGACAGCACCCCTCGCAGCAGAGGCCGCCGCCGGACAAGGCGTGTGGGTGGCCAACACCAACTCCCCTGAGGAGGTGGTCCTGGCGGGCAGGGAGGAGGCCCTGGCAAGGGCCGAAGCGTCCCTCCCGCGCGAGGTGAGGAAGGTGAGGCTAAAGGTGGGGGCCGCGTACCACACCCCCCTCATGGAACCCGCCCTCCCCGTGCTCGAGAAGGCCCTCACCCGAATCCGCTTCTCCACCGCCCGGCTGCCCGTGGTGAGCTCCGCCACAGCCGAGACTTACGAGGGCGGGCGCGTGAGACCTGAGGACCTCCTCCGCCAGCTCGTCTCCCCGGTGAGGTGGTGGGAGGCTCTTCAGAAGCTCCTGAAAATGGGGGCGAGCGCCCTGGTGGAGGTGGGTCCGGGGGGTGTTCTGGCAAGGATGGCCAAAAGGTTCCTAACCGGGGTGCACGTCTTCACGGCCGGGTCCCTCGAGGAGTGTCTCGGCCTCGCCCGAACCCTCCGGGAGCTGGAGGGAAAGGGACCGGAGGGCACCCCGGCAGGGGAAGCGGCCCAGCCGGGGGAGGAGTCAGCGTGAAGAGGCTCTTCATACCCAACCGGGGCGATGCCGCCCTCAGGGTGGCGAGGGCCGCAAGGGAGATGGGTCTTGAGGTGGTCCTGGGGCACGCCTGGGGAGACCGGGGACCAGCGGCTCGGCTCGCCACGGCCACCATCACCCTGGGGCCGGAGAACCCGGCCTCCTCCTACATGGATCCGGCCAGGGTTGTCTCAGCCGCCCTCGCCACAGGCTGCGATGCCCTCCACCCCGGTTACGGTTTCCTGGCGGAGAGCCCCGAGCTGGCAGAGGCCTGCCGGTGGGCAGGGATAACCTTCGTGGGGCCCGCCCCCGAGGCCCTCGAGCTTCTGGGGGAGAAGGCCGCCACCCTCCGGCTCGCCCGGGACGCGGGCCTCGAGATCCTGGGGACCGGGGAGGCGGCGAGGGATCCCGGTGAGGTCCTGAGGGCCCTCCGCCGGATCGGACTCCCTGCCCTCATAAAGGCCGAGAGGGGCGGGGGCGGGCGGGGCATGAAGCCGGTCAGGGGCTGGGAGGAGGCGGAAGAGGCGGTCCGGCTGGCCCAAGCGGAGGCGAGGCTTGCCACCGGGTCCTCCTCGGTCTACGTGGAGCGGCTCCTCGAGGGGGCGCGCCACGTGGAACTCCAGTTCCTCCGGACGGCCTCGGGAGAGGCCGCTCTCCTCGGGACGAGGGACTGCACCCTGCAGCGCCGGTTCCAGAAGGTGCTGGAAGAGGCCCCGGCAGAGATACCAGAGGGGGAACTGGAGCTCGCGGCAGAGGGTGCCCTCCGCCTGCTGGAGGAGGCCGGCCTCGTGGGCCTAGCCACTGTGGAGTTCCTCCTGCACGGCGGCCGTCTTTTCTTCCTCGAAGTTAACCCCAGACTGCAGGTGGAGCACACCGTCACCGAGGAGGTCACCGGCCTGGACCTGGTGAGGGCGCAGCTCGGCGCGGCTAGAGGCCTCGGTCTCGAGGAGTGTCTCGGACTGGCCGGCTGGGCCGGAGGGGGAGGTTTAGGAAGCAGAAGGCCGGCGCTCCTGCCCGAGCGGGGGGCGGCTCTGGAGGCCAGGGTGAATGCCGAGTCCGCGGAAGCGGGCTTCCTGCCTTGCGCAGGATGGGTTACTCGCCTACGCCTTCCCGGAGGCCCTGGAGTCAGGGTGGACGAGGCCATAGAAGCCGGGAGCCAGGTCACCCCCTTCTACGACCCCCTCCTCTTCAAGGTGGTCGCCAGGGGGCGCGACAGAGAGGAGGCCCTTGGCAGGCTGGCGCGGGCGCTGGAAGAGACGGAAGTGGTTGGCGTGGAGACGAACCTGCCCCTCCTCAGGGAGGTCCTCACCCACCCGGACTTCCGCGAGAGAAGGGTGAGCACTTCCTGGCTGGAGGAGTTCGCCGCCAGCCGGAGCCAGGTGGGGGGCCGGCCTCATCCGGGGGGCCCGCCGGAAAGGCGGGGGCGGGCAGGGGCGGACAGGCCGGCCCCCTTCCCGGCACCCTCCCTCCGCTCGCCGTGATGGAGGCAGGTGCAGAAGAGGTGGCGCGCGCCCTTCTCCTCGGCTTAAGGGCCCTCGGGGCCGAAGAGCTCGAAGTCCGGGGGGAGGGGTTCCGACTGGTTCTGAGGAGGGCGAGGGAGAGACAGGCCCCTGGGGGGAGCCTGATCGTCTCCCCCGTGAGCGGAAGGGTGAGCTACTCCCAGGCCGGGATCGCGGCCGAGCCCGGAGGAAGGGTGAGGAAGGGACAGACCGTGGCGGTGGTGGAGTCCATGAAGGTGGCCGTAGAGGTGATCTCGGAGGTGGAGGGGAGGGTGGTGAAGGTCCTCGTCCCCGAGGGGGCCAGAGCTGAGGCGGGGGAACCCCTGCTCGAGGTAGAGGTGGAGGAGGAGGCGTGAGGGTCACGGGCGTCGGGGCGTGCCTGCCCGAGAGGGTCCTCACCAACGCCGAGCTCGAGACCATGGTGGACACCTCCGACGAGTGGATCCGGACCAGGACGGGCATTAGAGAGCGGCGCATCGCCAGCCCCGGCGAGGCCACCTCCCACCTGGCCCTCGGAGCCGCCCGCGCCGCCCTCCAGGAGGCGGGCCTCACCCCTTCCGAGCTTGACCTCGTGGTCCTCGCTACCACCAGCCCGGACAAGCTCATTCCCTGCACGGCAGCGCGGCTGCAGCATGCCCTCGGGGCCGACAGGGCCTGGGGCTTCGACCTGAACGCCGCCTGCTCCGGGTTCCTCTTCGCCCTTGCAGTGGCCGCCTCCCAGCTCGCTGCGGGCACGGCCCGCCGGGCGCTGGTGGTGGGAGCCGAGACCCTCTCGAGGATCACCGACTGGACTGACCGGAACACCTGCGTGCTCTTCGCCGACGGCGCAGGGGCGGTGGTCCTGGAAGGAGGGGGAGAAGGTGGGCCCCTCGGCCTCTCCTTCAGGCTGGACGGGTCAGGGGAGAGGCTCCTCGAGGTCCCCGCGGGTGGGTCCGCCCAGCCTGCCAGCGAGGAGACGGTGGCGGCCCGGCTCCACTTCATAAAGATGCAGGGGCGCGAGGTCTTCCGCCTGGCCGTGGAGGGCATGGAGGCCACCGCCAGGGAGGCCCTCAAGGAATCTGACCTCTCCCCAGAGGAAGTGGATCTCTTCCTCCCCCACCAAGCCAACCTGAGAATTCTCGAGGCCGTCGGCAGAAGGCTCGGCATCCCTGAGGAGAAGTGGGTCGTGAACATAGACAGGCTCGGGAACACCGGAGCGGCCTCGGTTCCCCTCGCCCTATGGGAAGCCTGGAAGGCAGGGCGGCTAAAGCCCGGTGCCCTCCTCCTCTTCTCCGCCTTCGGCGGAGGCTTCACCTACGGTTCCCTTGTCTGGAGGTGGTGAGGTGGGAAGGCGCGTCGCGGTAGTGGCCGGGGGGTCCGGTGGCATTGGCAGGGCCTGTGCCGTACGGCTCGCCAGGGACGGCATGGCTGTGGTCATAGGCTTCCACAACCACCTGGAGGAGGCCAGGAGGGCGGAGAGGGAGGTCGTCGAGGCCGGGGGGGAAGCCCTGGTGGTCCAGGCTGACATGAGCCGCCCGGAGGGGGCGGAGACCCTTTTCTCCCGGGCGGAGGAGGCTTTTGGGCTCGCGGAGGTGGCTGTTTGGGCAGTCGGGAAGGTGCGGGATGGCCTCAGCATCCTCATGCGCCCCGAGGAGTTCGAGGACGTGGTGAGGTTGAACCTCTCCGGAGCCTGGTTCTTCGCGAGGAGATCCTTAAGAGGCATGCTCCGGCTGGGGCGGGGGAGGATAGTCCTGGTGGGGTCCGTCGCGGGCCTGAGAGGGAACCCGGGTCAGACCAACTACGCAGCCGCCAAGGCAGGCCTTGTGGGAATGGCCAAGAGCCTGGCGAGGGAGGTGGGTTCCCGCCCGATCACGGTCAATGTGGTGGCCCCCGGCTACATAGAGACGGCCATGACGGCAAGCCTGCCGGAGAAGGTGAAGCAGGCGAGCCTCTCCGCCATACCCCAGGGCAGGTGGGGGACTCCGGAGGAAGTAGCCGAGGCCGTGGCCTTCCTCGCCTCTCCGGGGGCTAGCTACATCACCGGAACTGTCCTCAGGGTGGACGGAGGGCTGGGGGCATGACAGCACTGGCTTCGCCCGGACCTTCGCCCTGGATGACATGCCCCGGTTGCGGGAGGCTCGTCTGGGAGCCGCGGGTGAGGAAGGACTGGGGGGTGACCCCGTGCTGCTCATACCACACCCGCCTGCGGGCTTTGGAGCGGGTGAGGCTCCTGGCCGATGAGGGAACCTTCAGAGAGATCGCCCATGGAGTGGTCGGCTCGGATCCCCTGGCCTTTCCCGGGCCCCCTCCCTACCAGGAGGTTCTGGAGCGGGCGAGGGAAGGAAGCGGGCTCGAGGAAGCCATGGTGGTGGGGGTGGCGAGAGTGGGGGGGGCCGAAGCGGTCCTCGCCGTCATGGACTTCGGATTCATGGGGGGGAGCATGGGCTGGGCGGTGGGGGAGCGGTTCGCCCGCGCCGCCGAGTTCGCCATCAAGAGGCGAATTCCCCTCGTGAGCGTGACCGCCTCGGGCGGAGCCCGGATGCAGGAGGGAGCCGTGGCCCTGGTGCAGATGGCCAGGACGACCCAGGCCTGCCTGGACCTGGCCAGGTCCGCCACACCCCATCTCGCCATCCTCACGGACCCGACCACAGGAGGGGTGGCGGCGAGCTTCGCCGCCCTGGCCGATGTGGCCGTGGCGGAGCCCGGAGCCCTCATCGGTTTCACCGGGCCGAGGGTGATTGAGCAGACAGTGGGGGAGAAGCTCCCCCAAGGATTCCAGCGGGCCGAGTTCTGGCTAGCCCGGGGGTATCTGGATGGTGTCGTGCACCGGCTCGAGCTCAAGGCCTGGCTGGCTAGGGCTTTACGGATCCTCTCCCCCAGGCCCGGGGTGGAGACGGGCGAGGGGGCGTGAAGGGAGAAAAGTGGTCCTGCCTCTTCGGGCAAGACCTGTGGGAAGGGTTGAGAAGGAGGTGAAGATGACCAGGGAAGAAGTGGAGAAAAGGTTCATGGAGCTCGTGGCCGAGGAGGCCGGGGTGGCGCCGGAGGAGGTCCGCCTGGACCAAGACTTCCAGGATGACCTCAAGATGGACTCCCTCTCCGTGGTGGAGCTCCTCATGGCCGTGCAGGAAGAGATGGGAGTGTACGTCCCCGACGAGGAGCTCGAGTCCATAAGGACCGTGGGGGATGCCCTCTCCACCATCCTGACTAAGCTGGGCCTCGCTGCGTAGGAGGTGCCCTTGGTCCCGGGTTTCCGTCAAGGGATGCGGCCGGACGAAGGGGAGGGCGGGTCTGGCGCCGGCGGTCAGCCAGGAGGTCGTCTGCCGCGCGGGGGCCGACGGAGGGTCTTCGTAACCGGCGTAGGCCTAGTTACCCCCCTCGGCATCGGCGAGGAGATGTTCTGGCGTCTTGTCCGAGGCGAGAGCGGTGTCGGCAGGATAAGTCGATTCGACCCCTCTCCCTTCCCGGTTCAGATCGCCGCGGAGGTTAACCAGGACCTCACAGCTTGGCTGGACCACAGGACCCTCCGGCACATGGACCGCTTTGTCCAGCTCTCGCTGGTCGCGGCGGAGCTCGCCCGGAAGGACGCGGGGCTCGAGGGAGGCGATCTCAGAGATGCGGGGGTGGTGATGGGGACCGGGATAGGCGGCCTGGCCACTCTGGAGGCGCAGCACCAGGTTCTCCTAGAGAAAGGCCCGGGCCGGGTAAGCCCCTTCACGGTTCCCGCCATGATCCCCAACATGGCAGCGGGGCAGGTGGCCATAGCGCTGGGAGCCATGGGTCCCAACATGTGCGTGGTCACCGCCTGCGCCTCCGGGGCTCACGCCATAGGGGAGGCTTTCCGCCTCGTGGCCGCCGGAGAGGCTGAGGTCTGCTTCGCGGGGGGATCGGAGGCGAGCATCACGCCCTTAAGCCTTGCCTCCTTCTGCAACATGAGGGCCCTCTCCACCCGCAACGATGACCCGGCCCGCGCCAGCCGGCCCTTCGACAGGGCCCGGGACGGCTTCGTCATGGGGGAGGGGGCGGGGATCCTCCTTCTCGAGTCGGAGGAGCACGCCAGGGCCAGGTCGGCCAGGATCTACGCGGAGGTTCTGGGCTACGGAGCCTCCGCCGACGCCCACCACCTAACCGCCCCCCACCCGGAAGGGACGGGCGCGGCCCGCGCCATGCAGAGGGCCCTCCAAGACGCAGGTGTCTCCCCTGAGGAGGTGGACCACATAAACGCCCACGCCACGGGAACCCCCTTAGGGGACGTGGCCGAGGCCAAGGCCATCCTCGCGGTGTTCGGGGATAGGGCGGAGAAGATCCCGGTCACAGCGCCGAAGGGAGCCCTCGGCCACCTGCTGGGGGCAGCGGGTGCAGTGGAGACGGCGGTGACCGTGTTCAGCATCGTGACGGGCCTCATCCCCCCCACCCTCAACTGCGAGGAGAAGGACCCCGACTGCCCGCTTGACGTGGTAGTGGGGGAACCGAGAGCCTGCGAGGTGAGGGTCGCCGTGAACAACTCCTTCGGGTTCGGCGGTCAGAACGCCTCTCTGGTCCTTGGGAGGGCGGGGTAGGTGGGCTCTGCGACCCCTCCCTCCTCCGGAGGCGGCGCCTTCCAGGGCAAGGTCGCCCTCATAACTGGGGGGACGCGGGGCATAGGAAGGGCCGTCGCAGAGAGGCTTGCCAGGGAGGGGGCCAACCTCGTCCTCGGCTACTGGCGAAACGTGGAGGCTGCCAGGGAGGCGGAGAAAAGACTTTTCGAACTGGGGGCGGAGGCCATATCGGTCCGCGTCCACCTCGGTGATGAAGAGGGAATAAGAAAGCTCTTCGGGGCCGCCGAGGAGAGGTTCGGGCGGGTCGATTACTTCGTCTCCAATGCGGCCAGCGGAGTGCTCAGACCCTCCCTCGAGCTCGAGGCCAGGCACTTTGACTGGACCATGGCGGTGAACGCCCGCGCCCTCCTCCTGGGAGCGCGGGAGGCAGCCAGACTCATGCCGAGGGGAGGGGCGGTGGTGGCCATCTCCAGTCTCGGTTCCCAACGGGTCCTCCCCGACTACGCCGCCGTGGGGGCCTCCAAGGCGGCCCTCGAGGCCCTCGTGCGCTACCTCGCGGTGGAACTGGCACCTCTCGGGATAAGAGTGAACGGTGTCTCCGCCGGCGTTGTGCCCACTGACGCCCTCCGGCACTTCCCTCGCGGTGACGAAATGCTCGCCACAGCCCGGGAGCGAACGCCGGCAGGGCGGCTGGTCATGCCGGAGGACGTGGCGGCCTGCGTGATCTTCCTCCTCTCCCCCGAGGCCGAGATGGTCCGGGGCCAGGTCCTGGTTGTGGACGGGGGGTACTCCCTCCTCGTCTAGAATCCATCGCCAGACAGCCCAGCCTGAGGCCCCAGAACCCGGGCCCCATCCTGGCAGGGAGGCGGCCTGTCTGAATCAGCCCGCGGCCAGAACGGGTAGACCAGAGCCCTCAAAGGCCTCCCGGTCCTCCTCCGGAAGGAGCTGCGCAAGCCTCTCCGCCCGGATCTCATCAAGCCTCGCCAGGGCCTCGGGGGGCGGGCCATCCGCCAGGGTCTCCGTCACCAGGCGAAGCGGGAACAGAATCTCCCACCGCCACCAGGCCCGGGACCTCGCCTCCTCCAGCATGGCCCGGGCCCGGGAGGGAGCTCCGGCGAGCCAGGAGTCCAGGAGGGGTACGGGGGAGACCGGTAGGCCTCCCCCTGGATGAACCTGAAAATGGAGGTGGGCCGGGCCGCCCTGGGCGTCCCCCGTGTTCCCAACGAAGGCCACCAGATCGCCCGGGGCCACCCTCTTCCCCTCCTCAATACCGGGCGCATACCCGGAGAGGTGTGCGTAGTAGTAGACCACCCCGTCATCCCCGGCGAGGTAGAGGACGATGCCCCCGAGGTACTCCTCTGCCAGCCTGGCCACCACCCCCGATGCCGAGGCCACCACGGGACTACCCTCAGCAGCGAAGATGTCCGTCCCCGTGTGAAGGTGGGGATAGGGGTTCAGCCTGGGAGCGTGCCAGTCGTCCAGATACCAGGCAGGGGCGGCAACGGGGAAGGGAGCTAGGATTCTTCTCGCCGCCAGACCGGGGTCAACCCCAAGGGACTGGAGCTCGGGGATGTAGGAGAGCAAGGGGTCCGTCCTCCTCACCGGCCCCTGCGGCTCCCTCGCGCCGGAAAGACCCGGAGGGGGAAGGGGATTGGGCAGAGCCACCTCCTGCCTGGGACTCTGGGCGGGAGTGGGGGGCCTTTCCACTGCCCTCTCTTTGCGTGGCGCCGGCTGGGGCGAGGGCGTGGGCTCGGAAGTCGGTGTCGGCGAAGGAGCAAGCAGGTTGAGGGGCGGGAGGGGAAGGGGATCAGCCGCGGCCGCCACGGCAGCAGAGAACCCGAGAACAAGACCGAGAGCGGCAGCGATCCAGGCCCTCATCCCAGAGTATCCATTTGATAAAACGAGCCTCCCCCCTTCCTGGTTGCGGGAGGAAACGCGGGCCCCTTGGGCCCGAGCGAAGTACCCTTGGAGCCCGGGGGAAGGGCTAGCCGCCGTAGTGCCAGCCCGTGGCCGACATCTCCAGGGGCCTTGCGGTGGGGTCTGCCACCCCCGCCTCCACCACCTCACCCAGGAAAAGATGATGGTCGCCGGCGGCCAGAATCTCCTTCACCCGAGCCTCGAACCATGCCGGGACCTCCTCCAGGATGGGCGAGCCCGTGGCGGGACCCGGCCGGAAGGGGTGGTCGTTGAGGAAGGGTCCCTCAGCCCGGCTCGGCCTGAAGAAGTCCTGAGCAAGGGCCTTCTGACCGGAGCCCAGGAGGTTCACAGCGAAGGCCCCCGCTCCCTCCACCACGTCCCTGAGGTGGCTCTCGGCCCGGAGGGCCACTGCCACGAGGGGGGGTACGAAGGAAGCCTGGGTGAGCCAGTTCACAGTCCCCCCCGCGAGCTCCTCCCCTCTTCGGGCGGTCACGACATAAAGCCCGTAGGAGATCATCCTGAGAGCCCTCTTCTTGGCCTCGGCGTCCACCGCGCCTCCTTCCTCCCGAGAACCGCGCACCTGCCGGAGAGAAGAAACAAGACCAAGCTGGTCAGAAATTAGCACAACTTCGGTCCCCCCTTGCTCGCGGAAGCCGAGCGCGGCTGGGCGACCCCGATCCTCGGGGGGAGGAGATCCCCTTAGCCCGGAAGGACCGGCTCCTCCTCGCTCGAGCCGAAAGCCGCTAGGGCGAGGCGAGGACCGCCGAGGGCGGCAGAGCGAGGAGAGCGTCCGGCCAGAGGACCAGACCCATCACGACGAGGGCAGCCGCCGAAACCGCCAGAGCCAGGGACGGAGAGAGCCGAAAGGCCCCGCCGGCAGGCTCCGGGAGCCACATCTCCTTGGCCACCGCCACGTAGTAAAAGATGGAGACCACACTGTTCAACACCATCACGACGGCGAGCCAGACCGCCCCCGAACGGATGGCCACAAGGAAGATGAGGAGCTTACCGAAGAAGCCAGCAAGGGGCGGTATGCCGGCAAGGGAGACCAGGAAGGCGGTCATGGCCACGCCCAGGAAGGGAGACCTCCGACCGAGACCGGAGAAATCGGAGAAGAAGACCCCGCCCTCCTGCCTCTTCACGGCCGAGACCACAGCGAAGGCCCCCAGGTTGGCTGCAGCGTAGATAGCGACATAAAGCAGGAGAGCTGAGAGGGCCTGGCCATCCGTGGCCTCACCCCGCCCCACCAGAGCAAGAGGGAGGAGCATGTAGCCGGCCTGCGCAATGGAGGAGTAGGCAAGCATCCTCACCACGTTCCTCTGCCAGAGGGCCACCACGTTCCCGAGGCTCATCGTGACCACGCTGGCCGCCGCCACCAGGGGGGCCCAGAAACCTGCAGCGGCCTGGAAGGCAAAGAAGCAGAGGACGGCGAGGCCCGCAAACCCGGCCGTCTTGCTCGCCACCGAGAGAAAGGCAGCCACGGGCACCGGCGCTCCCTCGTAGGTGTCAGGAGCCCAGAAATGGAAGGGGACGGCCGAGACCTTGAACCCGAAACCGACCATGACGAAGAAGAGCGCCGCGAGCAGGAATGGGTCCCGCGGGCGAGCTCCGACCGCCCTTGCTATCTCCGCGAGGCCGGTGCTCCCCGCCCACCCGTAAAGCCAGGACATGCCGAAGAGCATTATGGCGGCGCTCACCACGCCCACCAGGAAGAACTTGAGGGAGGCCTCCGCTGACCGGGCATCCTTCCTCTCAAGCCCCGCCAGAACGAAGGCAGGAGCGCTGGCTGTCTCCACGGCTATGAAAAGCAGTAGCAAGTCCCGGGAGGCCGGAACCGTGAGCATGCCCGTGAGGGAGGTAAGCAGAAGGAAGAAGAACTCCCCCGGCGGCGTCTCGTCACCAAGCCCTCCCAAAGAGACCAGAACCACTACCGCCCCCGCGACAAGAAAGAAGCCCTGAAGGTAAAGGGAGAAGCTATCCAGGACATAGGCGCCACCCAGGGTCTCCCCGGGAGTCCCCGCTCTCCCAACGAACCACCCTGCGAGGGCCATCGCGGCGAGGGAGATCCCTGCTGCCACCCATCGCCTGGCGGCCCTCAAGACCGAGGATGGGAGGAGGGAGTCGACGACGAGGACGACCACTCCCCCGCTGCCGACAGCCAGGGGAGCGGCCAGAGCCGAGAGGTCAACCTTCACCCCTCACCTCCCGAGGGCCAGGAAGGTCGTGACAGCGGGGTTGGTGACCCCGAAGACCAGGACAGGGTAGACCCCGAGGGCGAGGATGAGGACGAGGAGAGGGGCCCAGGCCACCCATTCTGTCAACACCACGTCGGGCATGGGTTTTGCGATCCACCTCTCGGGGACACTCCCGAGGTTCACCCTCTGGAGCATCCAGAGAAAGTACCCCGCCGTGAGGACCGTCCCCACGGCCCCTGCCACCGCCAGACCCCTGTAAAGCCCCAGGGGCAGCCCTGGGGCGGGGTTAAAGGCAGCAAGGAGGGAGAAGACTTCCCCCCAGAAGCCGGCGAGCCCGGGGAGGCCCAGAGAGGCGATGGCGGCGTAGGCGAGGACCCCGCCGAGGTAAGGAAGCTTCGCCAGCATGCCCCCGCCTATCTCCTGGATCTCCCTTACGTGGTAGCGATCCTTTATGGATCCAGCCAGGAAGAAGAGCATCCCCGTGATCACCCCGTGCGCCACCATGCCGTAAACGGCAGCGTTCACCCCCACCCTGGATAGGGTCGAGATGCCGAGCATGACGAAACCCATATGCCCCACGGAGGAGAAGGCGATGAGTCGCTTCAGGTCCCTCTGGGCCAGACAGCAGAGGGCGCCGTACACGATGGCTATGGCTGCCAGCACCCCGATAAGGGGTGCCCAGTCCCTGGAGGCCTCGGGAAGAATAGGAAGGGCCAGGCGGACAAACCCGTAGGTTCCCATCTTAAGGAGGATCCCTGCCAGCAGAACGCTCCCCACCGTGGGAGCCTCGGTGTGGGCATCAGGAAGCCAGGTGTGGAAGGGCCACATGGGGACCTTTATGGCGAAACCCAGAAAGAGGCCGAGGAAGACCAGGTTCTGGAAGGCCCTGGGGAAAGCCCCAGAGCTACCCATCCTCACAAGCTCCACAACGTCGAAGGTGTGGGGGGAGGCCCTGAAGTACAGGGCGAGGAAACCAAGGAGCATGAAGACGCTGCCAAAGACAGTGTAGAGGAAGAACTTGATGGCCGCGTACACGCGGTTCTCCATGCCCCATATGGCTATCAGGAAGTACATGGGTACCAGCACCAGCTCCCAGAAGACGAAGAAGAGGATGAGGTCGAGGGCGATGAAGGTGCCGGCCATCCCCGTCTCCAGGAGGAGAACCAGGGCGGTGAAGGCCTTGGCGGAACCTCCCTCCGGCATCCACCTAAGGGTGTAGACGGCGCAGAGGAAGGTGAGGAGAAGGGTGAGCACGAAGAGCGGGAGGGAGATGCCGTCGACCCCTACGTGGTAACTGGCTCCCACCGTCCTTATCCAGGGGAGCTTCAGCTCGAGCTGCATCCCGCCGAGGGAGAAGTCGTAGCGCGTGAGAGCAAGAAGCCCGAAGAGGAGGGCTACACCGGAAACCACCACGCCCATCCCCTTGGCCAGGGCCTCCCTTTCTCTCGGGAGAAGGGCTACCACCCCTGCACCAACAAGGGGTACCACCACAGCCAGGGTGAGAGCCCACCTCTCTATCCACATGCCCATCTCCTCCTCGAAAGACCCAACCCTCCAGGAAAAACCGCCTCCACCGCCCTACACCTTGAGGAGGGCGAGGAGGGCAAGGACGGCCGCACCGGCCAGGGCGGCCGCGGCGTACCTCTGGACCCTGCCCCACTGCAGTGCCCTAAGGGCCCTGCCCAGGCCGCCCACGAGCCTCCCGGCCCCGTTAACAGCACCGTCCACGCCAAGCTGGTCCACGGTGTCGTAGAGGAACCGGCTGAAAACCCTGGCCAAGATGGCAGCTCCGTTCACAGCGCCGTCGAGAATCCTCTGATTTGTCCAGTAGACCGCTCTGGCCACGGGATACTGCACCGGCCGGACTATGCCCTTGAGGTAAAGATCATCCAGGTAGTACTTGTTCACCAGAACCCGCGTGAGGAACCCGAGAGACAGGGTGGGGTCTCGGGCGGGTGCCCCTCGCCCGTAGACCCTCCAGGCAGCGAGGAGCCCGAGGACAGCCACGCCCACGGAGAGGGCCAGAACTCCCGGCTCCACGGGGTGAGCCTCAGCGCCGGCGCCCTCCAGCCACCTGGAAAAGGCGCCCACGAACGGGGCTCCCACAAGCCCCGCCACGGCCGCGAGCACGGCGAGGACCACCAGGGGCCCTGTCATCACCGGCGGTGACTCCTCTGGGTGTCCGTGGCCCCTGTACTCGCCCTCGAAGGCGAGGAAGAGAGCGCGGCCCATGTAAAAGGCGGTGAGAAAGGCGGTGACGACGGCCGCCACGAACACCACCTGGCCGACGCCTCCCCCCGCCCTCGCGGCGGCACCGATGATCTCATCCTTGCTCCAGAAGGAGGCGAGCGGCGGGATACCGGCCATTCCGAGGGTCCCCACGAGGAAGGTGGCGTAGGTGACGGGCATAACCCTCCGGAGCCCCCCCATCTCCGAGAGGTTGTTGGAGTGAACGGCGTGGATTAGGCTCCCGGCCCCAAGGAAGAGAAGGCTCTTGGTGAAGCCCTGAGTGTAGAGATGGAACACGCCGGCCGCGGGCCCCCCGAGGCCAACCCCGGCCATCATGTAGGCGAGCTGGGAGATGGTGGAGTAGGCGAGAACCTTCTTTATGTCGTCCTGGACCATGGCGAGGAGGGCGGCGATGAGCATGGTCACCGCCCCCACAAGGGCAACTTCCTTGAGGGCCGCCCCCGATGACGCGAAGAGCTCGAAGAGGCGGGCGACCATGTACACACCGGCCGTGACCATAGTCGCCGCGTGGATAAGGGCAGATACCGGCGTGGGGCCGGCCATGGCGTCGGGCAGCCAGACGTGCAGGGGGAACTGGGCGGACTTGCCTATGGCACCGAAGAAAAGAAGGACGGCCCCGGCCGTGACCAGAGCCCGGGGGATCTCCCCGGCCACTGCGAGCTCCTGGATCTCCCTCATGTTAAAGGTGTGGGTCGCGCCAAAAAGAAGGGCCACCCCCAGCACGAAGCCCACATCCCCGCTCTTGGTAGTTATGAAGGCCTTGATGGCCGCGTCCGAGTTGGCCTTCTCCTCCCACCAGTGCCCGATGAGGAGGTAGGAGCAGATACCGACCAGCTCCCACCCCACCAGCAGCTGAATGAGATTGGGCGCAACCACCAGATTCAGCATGGAGCCGGTGAATAGGGAGAGGGCCGCGAAATACCAGGTGTATCGCTTGTCCCCATGCATGTAGCCCATGGAGTACACGTGGACCGCAAGGGATACAACGGTCACGACCACGAACATGACCGAGGCGAGCCCGTCCACCCTCACCCCGATCCCGAGCTCCGCCGGACCTATGCTGAGCCAGTGCCACTCCCTTTCGTAGACTCCGCGCCCCCCAATCATCTCGAAGAAGACCCCGAGGGAGAGGAGGAGGGAGGCGGCCACCCCGAGGATGGCAATGGGCGCTCCCCTGCCGGGAGTCCTCTTTCCAATGAAAAGCACGAGGAAGGAACCGATGAGAGGTAGAATCGGGATGAGCCACGCTATACGGTAGAAGTCCAAACCCGACACCCCCTCACCACCTGAAAAGATCGGCCTCCTCGAAACTGGCCGTCTCCCTGGTCCTGAACAGGAGGATGACTATGGCCAGACCCACACCGACCTCGGCGGCGGCCACGGCCACCACGAAGAGGGCGAACACCTGTCCAGCCAGGAGGCTGTCTCGCAGATACGCCCAGAAGCTCACCAGGTTCAGGTTCACCGCGTTCAGCATGAGTTCCACTCCCATGAGGACCAGGACCCCGTTTCTCCTCGCCACTACGGCATAGGCCCCCAGGGCGAACAGGGCAGCCGCGAGCACCAGGGGAAAGTGGAGGGGGAGACTCACTGCTCCCTCCTGGCCAGAAGAATCGCACCGACCAGGGCCGCAAGAAGGAGAAGGGAGACAAGCTCGAAGGGAAGGACGTACCGGGGGTTGAAGATCCCGAGCCCCGTGCCGGTCAGGGCGGAACCCTCCAGGGATATCCGGGCCCCGGGGAAGGCCCTGGCAGCGATGAAGGAGAGGAGGAGAAGTAGGACGAGGGAGACGCCTGCCCCGAGCCACCACTCCCCCGTCTCGAGCCTCTGCCTCCCGATGGGAGCCCGGGTCACCATGAGGCCGAAGAGGATGAGAACGACGATGGCGCCCACGTACACGAGCACCTGAACCCACCCGAGGAAGCCGGCGCCGAGCAGAAGGTAGAGGGCGGCCACGCCGAGGAGCGCTCCGACCAGCCAGAGGGCGGCCCTGACAACGTTGGTAGCCGTCACCACGAAAAAGGCGGAGACAAGGACAGCGGCCCCGAAGAGGAAGAAGAACACCTCGCCGGGGTTCATTCTCCCCTCCCCTCCTTCTGCTTCCTCATCCACGCGCTCTTCGCCTTGGCCCTGGCGACCCTCTCGGGAGTTCCCTTGGCTATTTCCGCCTGGTAGACCTCCTCGTCCATACCGACCTCCCGGTGCTCCCGCGCCCCCTCGGCGGCCTTAGGCTCGCCGGGCGCTTCCTCCGGTACGGTCCTGACGGGAGGGACGGCCTCCGGCGCTCTTCCCGCTCCCGAGGCGGCCTCCCGAACCCCCGCCTCGTCGGTTGGCCCAGAAGGTCCCCGACGGGCCGGCTCCTCCGTCCGCGCCGGGCTCCGGGCAGGCCTCGCCCCGGCCTCAAGCTCTTTGGGCTGCTCAGCCCCGTCCTCCAGGGGGTCGGGAGGAGGGACATAGGCCATCCAACGCCCGAGGGTCTCCTTCTCATGAAGGAGCTGCTTCACCTCGTAGGTGGAGTACTCGAAGTAAGGCGCCCAGAAGAGGGCGTCAAAGGGGCAGGCCTCCACACACAAACCGCAGTACATGCAGAGGGCAAAGTCGATAGCGAACCTATCCAGGACGTTTCTCGTCCTCGGCCTCGCCCCGGGTTCCTTTGGCGGGACCACCTCCTTGTGGCTCTCGATGTAGATGCACCAGTCCGGGCAGGCGCGGGCGCAGGCCATGCAGACCGTGCAGTTCTCCTCCTTAAGAGCGATGACCCCTCGAGAGCGGGCGGGCAGGGACGGCTTCTCGTCGGGATACTCCTGGGTCACCGAGGGACGAAGGAACGTCCTTAGAGTCACACCCAGCCCTTTGAGCAGCCCCGAACCCGGCACCCGCAGACCCATCCCGCCTCCTAGAACAGAAGCTTGAAGGCGGCCGTTCCCATCAGGTTCGCAAGGGAGAGGGGAACCAGCCAGGCCCAGGCCATCTTCTGGAGCTGGTCCTCACGGATCCTAGGGTAGGTGGCCCGGAACCAGATCATGATGAAGGTGAGGGCCCCCGCCTTGACGAGAGTCCAGAGGACCCCGGGGAACCCCGGCCCCCGCCACCCACCAAGGAAGAGCACGGCCCCAAGGGCCGCAAGCCCGAACATCCCGGCATACTCAGCAAGGAGGAAAAGGACATAGCGCATACCCGTGTACTCGGTGTAGGCGCCGGCGATTATCTCCGAGTCCGCTATGGGCATGTCCAGGGGAGTTCGCGAGAGCTCAGCCATGGAGGCCATGAGGAAGATGAAGAAGCCGAGCTCCTGGCCGGCAAGGATGAAGGGGAGGCGCTGCGCCTCAACGATTCCCTCAAGAGAGGCGCTCCCTGCCTGGAGCGCCACGGCCGCCGCCGCCAGGACCAGGGGGAGCTCGTAGGCTATGAGCTGGGCGGCGGACCTCAGGGCACCTATCAGCGAGAACTTGTTCGCACTCGCCCACCCCGCCATTAGGACCCCCACCACGGAGATGGCAGAGATGGCGAGGGCGTAGAAAAGGGAGACGTCGCTAGAGAACCCGGCCAGCCCCTTGCCCCAGGGGATCACAGCGTAGAGCATGATGCCGGGGACCACTACCATCACCGGGGCCAGGGAAAAGACCCACTTGTCAGCGGCCCTTGGAATCACATCCTCCTTCTGGAGGAACTTGAGGCCGTCGGCTATGAGCTGAGCCCAGCCATGGAACCGTCCCGCGTACATGGGGCCGAGCCTGGCCTGCATGTGAGCGAGGACCTTGTGTTCGGCATATCCGACCACGAGGGTTGCGACCAAGTAGAGGCCGAGGATGGCAATGAGCTTGAGGAGGAGGATCCCCCAGGCAGACCTGGCCAGGACTACTACCCCCTCCATCACCGGTCCACGTCCCCCACGACGAAGAAGATGCTTCCCATGATGGCCACGAGGTCAGGGATGAGGGCCCCTTTAAGAATGGCGGGAAGGATGCTCACGTTGGAGAAGCTCGCCGTGCGCATCTTCAGCCTCCAGGGTTGCTGCCCTCCCCTGGAGACCAGGTAGTACCCCAGCTGGCCCAGAGGGTTCTCGGTCCGCACGTAAATCTCACCCTCGGGCGCCTTGATGGTCTTGGGCACCCTGGCCCGCACCGGTCCCGACGGCAGTCCCTCATGAACCTGTTCGATGATGCGGAGGGACTGCCTCACCCTCTCCAGCAGAACCCAGAACCGCTCCCACGCATCGCCCGTCTTACCCACAGGGACATCGAACTCGAGCTTCTCGTAAACGAGGTAGGGCGAGGTCTTCCTGGCGTCCTCGGGGACCCCCGAGGCCTGGAGGATGGGGCCCGTCACGCCGTATTCCTTGGCGAGCTCGGGAGGAATCACCCCTATCCCCCTCGTTCTCGCCTGGAAGATCTCGCTGCCAAGGAGGAGGTCCTCGTAGTCGGCGAGGCGGGAGCGGACGAGCCGAAGGGCCTGCTCGCTCTTTTTCATGAACCCTTTGGGCAGGTCCTCCTTGAGCCCGCCCACCCGATTGAAGTGGACGTGAAGCCTTCCGCCCGTGGCCATCTCAAAGAACTCCTGGATTACCTCGCGCTCGCGGAAGGCGTAGAAGATGGGGGTCATGGCTCCCAGCTCCAGCCCGAAGGAGCCGATGAAAACAAGGTGATTGAGGACCCGGTTCCACTCGGCCAGGAGGACCCGGAGCCACTGGGCCCTCTCCGGCACCTCCAGCCCCATGAGGCGCTCCACGGCCATGGCCACGCCGATCTCGTTGCAGAAGGCGGAGAGCCAGTCGTGCCGGTTCACCAGGACGATGATCTGGTGGTAGTCACGGACCTCAGCCAGCTTCTCGAAACCCCGGTGCATGTACCCGATGACGGGCTCGGCCTCGACTATCCTCTCCCCATCCAGGGTTATCACCACCCGGAGCACCCCGTGGGTGGAGGGGTGCTGGGGCCCGATGTTCAGCACCATCTCCTCGGTGGCGAGGTCGCCCCGGAGGACCACCTCAACGCCCTCTCCGGGGCCACCCGGCAGCCTCTGGATGGTCCCCTCTGTCACCTCCCTGCCCCTCACTCGTGGCCTCCAGGCTCCTTCGCACCGGGCCAGGGCTTGGCCTCCCTGGCCATAAGCACGAAGTCCTTCCTCAGGGGATGCCCCTCGAACTCCTCAGGGAGGAGGAGCTTGGCGAGGTTCGGGTGTCCCTCGAAGGTTATCCCGAACATTTCCGCCGTCTCCCTCTCGTGCCAGTTGGCCCCCGCCCACACGGGGGTGAGGGATGGAGCCCTCGGATCCTCCCTAGGCAGCAGGGCCTTCAGGCGCAACCTGTGGCCGAGGCTCAAGGAGGCGATCTCCACCACCAGCTCGAAACCCGCCTCCTCCCTGTCAACGGCGGTGGCGAAGTCAAAGAAGTCGAAAGCGAGGTCGGGGGTCTCCTTGAGAAAAGTGGCGACCTCCCGGAGGGCACCGGGGAGGACCCTCACCACCGCCTCCCCGAAGTTCTCCTCCCATCCCAGGACAGCCTCGCCGAAGCGGTCCTGGAGCCTCGCGGCCAGCTCGTCAGGCGCGAGTCCCACTGTACCTCTTGGCTAGAGATTCCGTCTCGATCTTCTTCTGAAGCTTGAGGATGCCCTCGAGGAGCGCCTCGGGTCTCGGAGGGCATCCGGGGACATAGACATCCACGGGAATGATCTGGTCCACTCCCTTGGTCACCGAGTACGAGTCCCAGTACGGGCCACCGCAGTTGGCGCAGGAGCCGAAGGATATGACGTACTTGGGCTCGGGTATCTGGTCATACACACGCTTAAGAGCCGGGGCCATCTTGTCCGTAAGGGTTCCGGCCACGATGAGGAAGTCCGCCTGGCGGGGGCCGTGGGCAAAGGGAATCACCCCCAGCCTTATGAAGTCGTGCCTGGAGGTGGAGGTGGCTATGAGCTCGATGGCGCAGCAGGCGAGCCCGAAGTTCATGACCCAGAGGGAGTACTTCCGGCCCCAGTTCAGGAGGAACCTGATGGGCTGTGGAAAGTCCAACCTTTCCACTAGACCCACCTGAGCACCCCCTTCCGCCAGGCGTAGAGGATGCCGAGGGCGAGGACCAGAACAAAGATGCCCATTGACACCAACCCGTACACGCCAAGCCTGTCGTACACCACGGCCCAGGGGAAGATGAATATGCTCTCCACATCGAAGGCGACGAAGAGGAAGGCATAGAGATAGTAGCGGACGTGGGTTTGGCTCCACCCAGTCCCCACGGGGTCCATGCCGCACTCGTAGGTGGTGAGCTTCATTGCATAAGGGCGGGAGGGCCGGAGAAGGCGGTTCAGCAGGAGAGCGGCGGCCACGAAACCCACGGCCGCTACAGAGAAGGCGAGGATAGTTCCGTTGGTCTCAAAATACCCGGGCACGCTTCCTCTCCGAACAGGTCTTCTCTAGCCGGACCCGGATTCTAACAGAAGCTGGGAAGGGGATTAGAAGCCGTTCCATTGTGAACGAGGCGCCTCCCCCCTGAGCCCGGGATCTCAGCCCCGGCGTCTAGGCCCCCGCCATCCTCTCCAGCACAAACCTGGCCAGACGCGCCAAGACCTCCCGGGCGGGGGAAGCAGGGAGGGAGGCAAGACTCGCCACTGCCCGCTCCGCATATTCCTCGGCCACCCTCACCACCTCCCCCATCACCCCCGAGGCCACCACCAATTCCACCACCCTCCGGGCCCCCTCCGGCCCCGGGGGTCCCTCGGCCAGGATCTCCCGGAGCTCGCGGCCTTGGGGAGTCTGGAGGGCGAGAATGAGGGGGAGCGTGTAGACGCCCTCTCTCACGTCCGAGCCGGGGGGCTTCTTCAGCTCCTCCTCGCTGCCCACCATGTCGAGGGCGTCATCGGAGATCTGGAAGGCCATACCGAAGAGCTCCCCGTAGGCCCCCAGGACCCTCCTAACCTCCTCCTCCGCCCGCGCCAGGGAAGCCCCCAGGAGGCAGGAGGCGGACATGAGGGAGGCCGTCTTCTTCCTTATGGTCTCCAGATACTCCTGGAGGGTACGGGCGGTACTCCCCTTGCTCGCCAGCTCCCTCACCTGGCCCTCGCAGAGGGTGCTCATGGTCGTGGCAAGAAGGTGCACAGCCTCGGGGCCGAGCTCTGCCGCGAGGGCGGCGGCGCGGGCGAAGAGAAAATCCCCCGCCATGACGGCCACCGAGTTCCCCCAGAGGGCATTCACGCTCGGCCTGCCTCTCCTGGTGACCCCCTCGTCGATGACGTCGTCGTGACAGAGGGTGGCCATATGGGTGAGCTCGATGGCGGCCGCCCCCTTGACCAGCGCCTCGCGGTCGGCCTGCCCGAACTGGCCCGCCAGGATGACCAGGGCGGGGCGGAGCCTCTTCCCTCCCGCCTGGAGCAGATGGTGAGTGACCTGCGATACGAACCCCTCCTCGGATCCGGCTGCCCGCTCAAGGACCTCCTCCACCCTGGCCAGGAGGCTCACGACCCCCTCGCCGAGACTCTCCCGGACGGTGTCCCAGACGCCCATGGCCCCATGCTAACGGCGCCGGCGTCGCCTCACATGCCCCCCGCCGCAAAAAGCGAGGAGGCGGCCGCGATATCCATGAGGCCCCCGGGCATAACCCCCAAGGCCAGGACAAAGAAGGCTGCGAGCCCCAGGGCGACGGCGAAAAGGCCCGGAACCCCGGGCACCTCAGCCTCCCCCTCTTCGAGGAACAGGGCGACCACCACCCGTATGTAAGCGAAAGCCGCCACAGCACTGGCCAGAACGGCCCCGAGCACCAGGGGGGTCTGCCCAGCCGAGAGGGCAGCGCCGAAGACGTAGAACTTGGCCATGAACCCTGACGTTGGAGGTATCCCCGCCAGGGAGAGGAGGAAGACTGCGAAGGCCCCCCCGAGGACCGGGTTCCTCCTCCCCAGCCCCGCCAGGGAGCGCAGGTCCCACCGCTCCTCCGGGCGGAGGCCAGCCAAGGCCAGAACACCGAAGGCGCCCACCACGGCCAGGATGTAGACGGAGAGGTAGAAGAGGACCCCCGAGACCCCGAGCCTGGTCCCACCCGACACGCCCACAAGAAGGAAACCCGCATGGGCCACGGAGGAGTAGGCCAGCATCCTCTTCACATCGGTCTGGGTGAGGGCGAGGAAGGCGCCCCCGAACATGCTGGCCCAGGCGGCGACCTCGGCCGCGAGCCTCCAATCCCAGCGGGCAGAGGGAAAGGCCACGTAAAGCAGGCGGAGGAGAGCCGCGAAGGCAGCGACCTTGGTGCCGGAGGCCATGAACGCGGTGACCGGCGTGGGTGCCCCCTGGTAGACGTCGGGGAGCCAGAACTGGAAGGGTACGGCCCCCACCTTAAAGGCCAGCCCACCCGCGAGAAGGGCGAGCCCCGCCAGGAGAACCCGCGGGTCCAGCGCTCCCCAGGCTGCCTCGCCCAGCCGGTGCAGGGCGGTGGCGCCGGTCGCCCCGTAGGCCAAAGCCGCCCCGTACAGGAAGATGGCCGAGCTGAAGGCCCCGAGCACTAGGTACTTAAGCCCCGCCTCCAGGGAGCTGGCCCGGCCCGTCGCGAAGGCAGCCAGTGCATACAGGCAAAGGGAAAGAACCTCCAGGGAGAGGAAGATGCTGACGAGATCGCTGGCACCGGCAAGGAGAACCATCCCGGCGGTCGCAAAGAGAACCAGGGCGAAGTACTCGGGCCTGACCAACCCCCTGGCCCTCAAGTAGGCGGGGGCGAAAAGAAGCGAGAGGCCTGCTGCGACCACCACCACCATCCCGGCAAATCGCCCCAGGGGGTCGAGGGCGAGGGCCCCCGAAAGGACGAGCCCGGTCACTCCCGCCCGCCTCCCGAGGAAGAAACCGGCAGCTCCCAAACCGAGGAGGGAGAGGAGGAGTTGACTCTCCGGCCTTCTCGACCCGGACCCCGCCAGCAGAACCACCACGCCCGCGGCAACCAGGCTGAGGGCGGGAGCCAGGGCCATCCAGGCCTCGGGCGTCATGAGGGTTCCGGCAAGCCCCGGCATCACTCACCCGCCTCCAGGCCAAGCCCGATCCCTCCCGCCGGCCCCGCCTCCACCCGAGCGAGACCGACCCGCTCCCGCACTGTCTCCAGGGAGGGACCGGCTCTGTCCAGCACGAGCCTGGGGAAGAACCCGAGGATCAAGAGGAGAATAAGGAGAGGGACAACCACCACCCTCTCCCTCAGGCTCGCGTCAGCCAGACCCGCGTCCTCGGGGTGCCTCAGGGGGCCGTGGAACACCCTCTCGTACGCCCAGAGCATGTAGACAGCAGCGAGGAGGACCCCGAAGGCAGCCCCCACCGCGAGGGCGGGTTCCACCCGGTAGGTCCCGAGGATCACCAGGACCTCCCCCACAAAGTTGGCAAGGCCCGGAAGACCGAGAGAGGCGAGGGCGGCCATGAGGAAGAAGCCGGAGAGGACAGGGAGGGCTCCCGCCACACCACCGTAATCGGCGATGAGCCGGGTGTGCTTTCTCTCGTAAAGCATCCCCACCAGGAAGAAGAGGGTTCCCGTGGCCAGCCCGTGAGCGATGAGGACGAAGTAGGCGCCCTCCAGGGAGAGAGCAGTGGCGAGGGCCACCCCCAGCACCGAGTAACCCATGTGGGCCACGGAGGAGTAGGCCACCAGGCGCTTGAGGTCCTGCTGCATGGCCGAGACGGCCCCCCCGTAAAGGATTCCCACGAGCCCCAGAAGGGCCAGGATGGGCCTGAAGGTTCGGGCGGCCTCGGGGAAGAGGGTGAGGTTGAACCGGAGGAGGCCGTAGACCCCCATCTTCAGCAGGATTCCGGCGAGGAGCACGCTCCCGGCCGTGGGTGCCTCCGTGTGGGCGTCGGGCAGCCAGGTGTGGAGCGGGAAGATGGGCACCTTTATGGCGAAGGCGGCGAGGAAGGCGGCGAAGAGCCAGAGTTGGGCCGCGCGGGCGGGAGTGAAGGAGAGAAGCTCTCGCAGGTCGAAGGTCCCGACTCCGGTGGCCTTTAGATGCAGGAAGTACAGGGCGATGATGCCCACCAGCATGATGACTCCTCCGAGCAGCGTGTACAGAAAGAACTTGACCGCGGCGTAGATCCTCCTTTCGTACCCCCAGGCCCCTATCAGGAAGTACATGGGGAAAAGCATCCCCTCCCAGAAGACGTAAAAGAGGAGGAGGTCGAGGGCGAGAAAGACCCCGAGCATCCCGGCCTCAAGCACCAGCATCACGAGGCAGAAGCCCTTGGCGTTCTTGATCCCCCATGACCCGAGGATGCCGAGGGGGACGAGGATAGCGGTGAGGACCACCAGGGGCAAGGAGATGCCGTCAACCCCAACCACGTACCGGGCACCCCAGAGCCCCACCCAGCGGGCCTCCTCCACCATCTGAAAACCCTGCCCGGGCCGGAACCGGGCCCAGAGAGTCAGGGCCAGAACCAGCTCCACCAGGGAGATGAAAAGGCTCGCCGCCTTCGCTTTCCGGCCCCCTCTCTCCTCCTCCGCGGGGAGAACCGCGACTATGAGGGCCCCCAGGAGGGGGAGGAAGATGAGGAGGGATAGGAGCCCAAGCCTCAAAGGGACCACCCCCGGGAGAGGAAGAGGGCGAGAAGGCCAAGGAACCCCGCGGCGAGACCTAGAGCGTAGTTCCGCAGGGAGCCGGTCTGGACCCTCCTCACCAACCTGGATACGCTCACGGCGGCGGATCCAACCCCATTCACCGCACCGTCCACCACCCTCAGGTCGAAGCCGAAGGCAAGGACGGCCGCGGCCAGCTTGGAGGGAAGCACGACCAGGTTACCGTAGAGCTCGTCGAAGTAGAAGCGGGAAGCCGGAGCCCGGTAAAGGAGTCCGAGCCTCTCCCGCAGGCCGACCCAGTCGACACGGCCCGAGGCGTAGACCACCCAGGCTAGGAAGATCCCCACCACCGCCGCCACCACCGGCAGGATGGCCGGCAAGCCGATCTCCTCGGCGCGGGCCTCCCCGAGGAGAGGGGCGAGAAAGCCCTGAAGCAGGCCCCTCCCGCCCCAGCCGAGGGCTCCCCCCACCACCGCTCCGGCGCCGAGCAGAGAGAGGGGAACAACCATTACGGGAGGGGACTCATGGGGATGACCGCTTCCCCTCGGCCTCCCGAGGAAGGTGAGGAAGAAGAGCCGGGAGGAGTAGTACGCGGTGACGAGCGCCGTGGCCACTCCTACGGCCCAGAGGAACCCCCTACCCTCGGCCAGGGCCGAGGCAAGGATCGCGTCCTTGCTCACGAAGCCCGAGAAAGGAGGCACGCCTGCCAGGGCCAGCCATCCCGCTCCGAAGGCGAGGGCGGTCAGCCTCATCCGCGGGAGCACCCCCCCCAGCCGGTCCAGGTCGGTCTCCCCGCCGGTGCCGTGCATAACGCTCCCCACCCCGAGAAAGAGGGTGGCCTTGAAGAGAGCGTGGGTCACCAGGTGAAAGATGGCCTGGGAGTAGGCCCCCACCCCCGCCCCTAGGAACATGTACCCGAGCTGGCTCACGGTGGAATAGGCCAGGACCCTCTTCATGTCCCTCTGAGCACACGCCTGGACCGCAGCGAAGATGGCGGTCCAGGCTCCCACCGCCGCCACCACCGGCAGGGCCGCCAGGGCTCGCTCGAAGATCGGATGGGCCCTCACCACCAGATACACTCCCGCCGTCACCATGGTGGCCGCGTGGATCAGGGCGGAGACCGGCGTCGGACCCTCCATGGCGTCGGGAAGCCAGACGTGTAGCGGGAACTGAGCGGACTTCCCAACCGCCCCCGCAAAAAGGAGAAAGGCGATGAGGCTCGCCTGGAAGGGACTGAGCTCCCGCGCCCCCTCCAGCACCTCGCCGTAGGACAGGCTCCCGAGGAAAGCGAAGATGGCTGCGACTCCGAGGGCGAACCCAACGTCCCCAAGGCGCGTCACGACGAAGGCTTTCTTGGCTGCGGCTGCGGCCGCCGGCCGCTCGAACCAGAACCCGATAAGGAGGTAGGAGCAGAGTCCCACGCCCTCCCAGCCGAGGTAGAGGAGGAGGAAGTTGTCCGCGAGGACCAAAGTGAGCATGGCCGCCACGAAGAGGTTGAGGAAGGCGAAGTAGCGAGGGTAGCGAGGATCGCCGTGCATGTACCCGATGGAGTAGACGTGGATGAGGAACCCCACCACGGAGACCGTGGCCGCCATTACGGCCGAGAGCTGGTCCAGACGGAGGGCGAGATCCACCCGGAAGTCCCCGGCCACCACCCATGAGGCGAGCCTCTCCAGGGCGGTGCCGCGGGATGGGAACCAGATCAGCAGGAGAAGAGAGACGGCGGCCGAGAGGCCCACCGCAAGGGAGGCGAGATGCCCCGCGTATCTCCTCGGCCTACCCCCGCTCGCCAGCAGCCAGAGGGCGACAGCCAGAGGAAAGCCAGGCACGAGCCAGAGGGGAAGGGTTCCGCCTCTCACCTCACCTCCTGAGAAGCCTGAGCTCGTCGGCGCTGGCTGTGCCGAGGTGGCGGACGACGGCCACAATAAGAGCCAGCCCGACTACCACTTCGGCGGCGGCCACAACCATGGAGAAAAGGGCAACAGCCTGGCCCTCAAGGCTCCCCAGGTACCTGGAGAAGGCAACGAAGGCCAGGTTGGCCGAGTTCAGCATCACCTCCACCCCCATGAACATGAGGATGGCGTTCCTCCTGAGGAGCACAGTCGCCGCACCCAGGGCCATGAGGAGGCCGGAGAGGAGAAGGTAGTGGAAGGGGCCGGGCGTCACCCTCCCCTCCTCTTCCCTGACAAGGACAGGGCAGCCACAGCGGCGGCAAGGAATACCACGGAGGTCGCCTCGAAGGGTAGCAGGTAGGTGGAGAAGATGAGGGAACCTAGCTCCCTCACGGAGCCAGCGGCTCCCTCCGGGAAGACCTGCCCGCCAAGCCCGAGGACCGCAAGACCCAGACCAACCGCGAGCAGCAACAGGACCCCCGCGGCCAGCGGTCTTTGAGCTTTCAAGGTCTCCAGGAAGGGCTCGGGCCTGTCGGTCCCGATCGCCATGATGACGAAGAGGAAAAGGACCACCACGGCCCCCGCGTACACGATGATCTGGACCAGAGCGAGCAGCTCCGCACCGAGGACGAGGTACAGGAGGGCGAGAACCCCAAGGTTCGCGGCGAAAGCCATGGCGGCCCTCACGGGGTGCCTCGAGACCAGGAGGGCCAGAGCCGAACCCAGAGCCAGGGGGGCGAGGAACCAGAAGATCACCCTAGCTCACCTCCTGCCCCGACCCCTCATGAGCCTCGGCACCCTCCGAGGTGCTTCCCCCCGCCTGAAGAACCTCCACCCCGCCGGCAGCGGCCACAGGCAACCCCACAGGGACTGCCTGGAACCCCCTAACGTAGGAGCGGTAGTACTCGTAGTAATCACCGGCAGGACCCTCATCCCTCCGTGGCACGGGCGGCAGCCCGTCGGGGAGCGGCACCAGGAGCATCTCCTTGGTGTAGATGGCGTCCTCTCGGGTGGCCACAGATAGCCTGGTCTCGGCCGTCATGGTGAGGGCCCTGGTGGGGCAGGCCTCCACACAGAGGCCGCAGAAAATGCACCGGAGGTAGTTAATCTCGTATCTCGTCGCATACCTCTCCCCCGGCGAGTACCTCGCCTCGGGCGTGTTCTCCCCCGCCTCCACGAATATGGCGTCCGCCGGGCACACCCAGGCGCAGAGCTCGCAGCCGACGCACTTCTCAAGCCCGTCCGGCCAGCGGTTCAGGACGTGTCTGCCATGAACCCTGGCGGGCAGGGGCCTCCTCTTCTCGGGATACTCCACCGTAACCCTGGGCCTGAAGATGTGCCTCAGGGTGACCCCAAGCCCCCGAACCAACTCCCCCAGCACCCTAGCCTCCCTCCCCCGTCCTCCTCGCCCTCGTGAAGAGAGGGGAGAGAAGCCAGATCAGGGCCAGAACCACGAGCCCAACCAATCCCGCCCTGAAGAGCAGGACCCTCGGGATGGGAAGGGCGACCAGAGCCGAGCTCAGGAGGAGCCACCCCATGGAGAAGGGGAGGAGAATCTTCCACCCGATGCGCATGAGCTGGTCATAGCGGAACCGCGGAAGACTCGCCCTCAGCCATATGAAGACGAAGACGAAGAGAACCACCTTGGCCAGGAACCAGAAGGGACCCCAGACGGGTCTCGCCACCGGCAGCATCGGCCCCCTCCAGCCGCCGAAGAAAAGAGTCACCCCTACCGCGGAGGCCGAGAGGGCGTGTAGATATTCGGCTAGGTAAAAGAGCATGAAGGGAGCCCCCGAGTACTCCGTGTGGTACCCGGCTACCAGCTCGCTCTCGGCCTCCGGCAGATCGAAGGGGGGACGGCTCGCCTCGGCCAGGGAAGCCACGAGGAAGATGAGGAAGGCGGGGAGCTGGGGAAGGAAGAACCAGATCCCCGCCTGGGCCTCCACTATCTCCGAGACCCGGAGGGAACCGGCATACACGAGGACCGAGGCGAGGGCCAGGGTCATGGCCAGCTCGTAGGAGATGAGCTGAGCCCCGGCCCGGAGGGAGCCGAGGAGGGGGTAGTTGCTGCCCGAGGCCCACCCCGCGAGGATGACACCGTAAATGGCCACAGACCCGACAGCTACCACGAGGAGGACCCCGACGGGGGGGTCGGCAAGCTGCAGGCTCACCTCCCTTCCGACGACCCTCACGGGGGGTCCAAAGGGAATGACGGAAAAGGAAAGAAACGCCGGGACGGCAGCGAGGAGGGGGGCGAGATAGTAAAGGAGCCGGTCCGTTTCCTTCGGGACCACCACCTCCTTGGTCATGAGCTTAAGCCCATCGGCAAGGGTCTGAAGTATTCCCCAGGGCCCGGCCCGGTTCGGGCCTACCCTGGACTGCATGTCCGCCAGGATCTTCCTCTCCGCCCAGACGGCCAGAACCAGCGCGACCAGAAGGAAGGCGAGGAGGACGACGGCTTTCACCAGAGCCAGAAGCCACTCAAGCACGTCCGGCCTCCCCCCTCCCGACCTCCACCTCCCACCCCGACTCCGCCACGGCAGGCAGACCCGGGACGCCCGCCGGCAGGTAGATGACCCCCGGGGCAACGGCGGCGGAAGCGCGCCAGGGTAGAAGGGCTTCCCCCGCCTCCGTTCTCACCCTCGCCGGCATCCCCTCCTCTAGCCCGAGGGCAGCCGCGGTGTCGGGGGAGACCTCCACGACAGCGCGGGCCGCAAGAGCCTCCAGAGGGCCCGATCCTGTGAGCGCCCTTCCGGCGAGAAGGGGCCTCGCCACAAAGGCCTCCAACCCCCGCCTCCCGCCCCCCGCACCGCCTGCCCCCGCCAGGGAAACCCGAGGGGCCTGAGCCGAGACGCCCTGTAGCTCCTCCTCCCACGCCTCCAGCCCCGTGGGTAGGCTCATCCCGGCCAGCTCAGCGAGGTAGGAGAGGATCTCATAGTCGGGAAGGCAAAGGCCGGGGGGCTCGCGGAGCGCGGGCAGGGGCCTTCTCACGCCGTCCCATCCGGTGATGGTGCCCTTCCGCTCGGCGTACCCGGCGGCGGGGAGAACCACGTCGGCCAGGCTCAGAACCTCGGGAGGGACGAGTATGTCCTGGACCACCACGAACCCGGCTCCCTCCAGGGCCTCCCTCCATCCGGGCCAGCGCCTTGGGTCCTCCCCTACTATCCAGAGCAGCCCGAGGTCACCCCGGGAGGCGGCGTCCAGCACCTCCCTCCTGGCAAGCCCCACCTCCCCGGACCCCCTCGGGCCTGGAAGGAGCCCGGGGTGGAGGCCAGCCCTTATGGCCCCCCTGAGATTCCCTCTCCTCGGGGCGAGAGCAATCTTCGCCCCCACCCCGCCGGCCAACTCCAGAGCAGCCTCGGCCGCGCCCCTCCAGGAAAGGGCCTCCTCCCCCACAAGAACCACGTCTCCCGGACCGAGCTCACCGCGAAGGCGCCCGAGCTCCTCCCCAACCCCAGAGGGGGGCGCACCCAGGAACCGGGAGGGGAGATAGGCCCCGGAGGTGAACCGCGGACCTACCGCCATCACCACAAGCCCCCTCTTCCGCCAGGCCTGCCTCAGTCGGAGAAAGAGAATGGGTAGCTCTTCCCTGGGGTCGAGCCCGACCAAGAGCACCCTCTCGGCCCCGTCCAGATCGGCGTAGCCAACCTCCCCGAAGTAGAGGGGGAGGAGGCAGGAGGGGTCCGACATTCCCACCCCGGCGTCCAGGTTCCCCACCCCGACCAGCTCACGGAAGACCCGCGAGAGAGCGAGGGCGTCCTGATCGGCCAGGTGCGCACCGCCAAGGGCGGCGGCCGGGACCGGATACTTACCTCCCTTCACCTCAAGAGCCCTCTCGGCCACGGCCTCCAGGGCCTCCTCCCAGCCCACGGCCACCAGCTCCCCCTCCTTCCTCACCATGGGCTCGACGACCCGGGAGGGATGGTCGAGGAAGAAGTGGGCATACCGGCCCCTGTCGCAGATCCAGGCCAAGTTGGTGCTGGGGTCCTCCTCCGCCAGATGCCTCACGATCCTTCCCGCCCGCGCATCCACCCTCACCCTGCACCCCGAAGCGCAGAGAGGGCAGACCCCCGTGGCGGAACTCAGATCGAAGGGGCGAGCCCGGAACCGGTAGGTGGTGGAGGTGAGGGCACCCACCGGGCAGATCTGCACCACGTTCCCGGAGAAGGGTGGGCCGATCTCGACCCCGGGAGCGATGCTCACCTGCTGTCTCGCCCCCCGTTCTGTGAAGACTAGGTCTGGCTCCCCAGCCACCTCAGCGGTGAACCTCACGCAGCGGGCACACTGCACGCACCTCTCCCTGTCGAGCAGAATGAGGGGGGAGATCCGGAGCGGCTTCGGTAGAAACCGCCTCCTCGGCTCCGCGTACCTGCTCCCGCCGGGTCCGTAGGCGAGGGTCTGGTCCTGGAGGGGGCACTCGCCTCCCCTATCGCAGTAGGGGCAGTCCAGCGGGTGGTTGGTGAGGAGGAACTCTATGGCTGCTTCCTGAGCGGCCCTCGCCATCGGGCTCGAGGTGTGGACCACCATTCCTTCAGCCACGGGGGTTGTGCAGGAGGTGACCGGTCTCCTCTGGCCCTCTATCTCCACCATGCATGTCCTGCAGGCCCCCATGGGCTCCAAGTAGGGATGGTCGCAGAACCGAGGGATGTAGATGCCAAGCCGCTCGGCGGCCCTAATCACCAGGGTCCCCGCAGGGACCACCACTTCGCGGCCGTCTATGGTGAGCCGGACCTCCTGGCTCAAGCCCTCCTCCCCGTCCCAACCCTCAAGGGGCAACCGCCCAGGGCCACATGCTCCTCGAACTCCTCCCTGAAATGGCGGAGGCTGGAGACCACGGGGGAGACCGCCCCATCCCCAAAGGCGCAGAAGCAGCGCCCGAACATGCCCGCCGTGATGGACTCGAGAAGCGGCAGGTCCTCCTTCCTGCCCTCCCCCTCTTCCAGCCGCCTGAAGATCTGGGCCATCCAGGGGTTTCCCTCCCTGCACGGAGTGCACTTTCCGCAGCTCTCGTGGACGTAGAACTCGACCCACCTCCTAACCGCCCCCACCACGCAGGTGGCATCGGAGAGGACGATCATGGCCCCCGTGCCCAGCATGGAGCCGGCAGCAGCCACTGACTCGAAGTCCATGGGCGTGTCGACCAGGGAGGCGGGCAGCAGGGGCGTGGAGCTCCCCCCGGGAGTGAAGGCCTTTAGCCTCCTTCCACCCAGAACCCCGCCGGCGCACTCCTCGATGAGGGTTCGGGCGGGGGTTCCCATGGGGGCCTCGTAATTCCCGGGTCTCTCCACCTCACCCGAGACGCAAAAGATCTTGGGACCCGGACTCTTGGGCGGACCGATGGACGCGTACCAGTCCGGTCCGCGTACCGCGATGAAGTGGAGATTGGCCAGGGTCTCCACGTTCTGGACCACCGTGGGCTGGTTGTACAGGCCGTGGGTGGCAGGGAAGGGAGGACGCATCCTCGGTTGGCCACGCCTCCCCTCCAGGGACTCGAGGAGAGCCGTCTCCTCCCCGCAGACGTAGGCCCCGGCCCCCCGGTGGACCACCACCTCGAGGGAGAAATCGGTACCCATCACCCGCGGCCCTAGATACCCTGCCTCCCTAGCCTCCTCCAGCGCCCGCTGGAGAACCCAGCCCGGCTCGAGGAACTCGCCCCTCACGTAGACAAAGGCCTGCCTTGCCTCTATGGCGTACGCAGCGATGGCTATCCCCTCCACCACCAGATGAGGATCCCTCTCGACCAGCTCCCTGTCCTTGAAGGTTCCAGGCTCCCCTTCATCGAAATTGACGACGAGATAGTGGGGGTAGCGGTCCCTCGGAACGAAGCCCCACTTGACCCCGGCCGGAAAGCCTGCCCCGCCCCGGCCGCGGAGCCCCGAGGCCTTCACCATCTCCACCACCTGGGAAGGGGTCATTTCCCGAACCACCTTCTCCAGGCCCCGGTAACCGCCGGTCTCGACGTACCGGTCGAGACCGACGGGGGAAGGCTCTCCCCAGCGCGCCGTGAGAATCCTCTCCAACCTACCTCCCCACAACCCCCCCAGAGGGACCCCGGGAAGAGGTGAGCGCGCCATCCCGGAAACCGGCCAGGGCTAGATAGGTCTCCTTCAAGGGCATGGGGCGCCTCCCGTCGGCCCTGGGCGGGGGGTCCCCTCGGAGAAGATCCCTTGCCAGAGCCCTGGCTTGCTGCGGAGTGAGTCTAGGATAGGTGAAGTAGTTCACCTGGACGAGGGGTGCCTGGTCGCAGGCGCCGAGGCACTCCACGGTCTCCAGGGTGACCTCTCCCCCCGCCGTCGTCCCCTCCTCGACCCCCAGCTCGTCCCTGATGGCCGCGAGGACCTCTCCCGCCCCCCTGAGAAGACAGCCAACATTGGTGCAGAGGGAGAGAATGAACCTGCCCGTCGGCCTCCTCTTCACCATGGTGTAAAAGCTGGCAGCCGCCAGGACCTCAGCCGGGCTCACTCCAAGCAGGCCCGCCACCTCCTTAAGGCCCCTCTCCGAGACGTACCCCTCCTCGGCCATGGCGAGGAAGAGGAGGGGGAGGAGAGCCGAGCGGGGCTCGGGGTAGCGGGCCACCACTCCTCTGGCTCTCTCCCGGAACTCCTCTCCGAAAGGCCCAGCGCTCACCGGTCCACCCCTCCCATCACGGGATCCAGACTGGCAGCAGCCGCCACCAGGTCGGCCACAAGCCCTCCCCTGGCAACCACAGGCAGAGCCTGGAGATTGACGAAGCTCGGTTCCCTCACCCTAACCCTGTAGGGTCTCGTCCCGCCGTCCGAGACCACCCGGTACCCGAGGAGGCCCCTGGGGGACTCTACGGCCACAAACACCTCTCCGGCCGGGACATGGAAACCCTCCGTCACGAGCTTGAAGTGGTGAATGAGGGCTTCCATGCTCTCCGCCATGATCTTCCTAAGGTACAGGGGGTCATTTCCGAGGCCGTCGGGTCCCACGGCCAGCCGCGCCGGCCAGGCTATTTTCGGGTCCTCCACCATGATGGGCCCCGGCTCGAGCCTCTCAAGAGCCTGAGCAACGATGCGCAGGGACTCCCGCATCTCTCGCATCCTCACCCAGTACCTGTCATAGACGTCGCCCACTTCCCCCACTGGGATCTCGAACTGGTAGGACTCAAGCCCCGAGTAGGGCCGCACCTTCCGCACGTCGAACGGGACCCCTGAAGCCCTCAGGTTCGGCCCGGTAACCCCGAGGGAGAGAGCCTCCTCGGCAGGGAGGATCCCCACCCCCTTCGTCCTCTCGAGCCATATGGGGTTCTCCGAGAGCATCGCCTCGTACTCGTCGAAGCGGGTGGGGAAGGTCTTGAGGATGGCCCGTACCTTCTCCTCCGCTTCGGGGGGGAGGTCCGCAGCAAGTCCCCCGGGTCGGAAGTAGGCGTGGTTCATCCTCAGCCCCGAGGCCATCTCAAAGACGTCAAGGATGTCCTCCCTCTCCCTGAACCCGTAGAGCATCAGGGACATCCCCATGGACCCCAGCTCACCGGCGGTGGTCGCAAGCCAGACCAGATGGCTCGAGATGCGGTTCAGTTCGGTGAGGAGGACCCGGAGAACCTGGGCCCTGGGCGGGGGCTCGATGCCGAGGAGCCTCTCCACGGCCAGGCAGTAGGCGAGCTCGTTGAAGAGGGGAGCAAGGTAGTCCATCCTGGTGACGAAGGTGACCGCCTGGACCCAGTTCCTGTACTCGCAGTTCTTCTCGATCCCCGTATGCAGGTACCCGATGACAGGCTCCGCGGAGACCACCCTCTCCCCGTCCAGCTCGAGGACGATCCTGAGCACCCCATGGGTGGAAGGGTGCTGAGGACCCATGTTCACCACAAGGTGCCCTTCCTTGAATTCCCCGAGAACCTCGGCGTCACCGCCGTGGAGGTAGACCTCCCTCCCTTCCTCCACTAGGCCTCCCTCCTCCGGGCATCGGGGGGAGGGACGAGGCCGCTCCTGAACTCCACCCTCACCCCGCCCAACGGGTAGTCCTTGCGCTGGGGGTGGCCCTCCCAGTCCTCCGGCATGATGATCCTTCTAAGATCTGGGTGTCCCTCGAAGACCACGCCGAAGAAGTCGTACTGCTCCCGCTCGAGCCAGTTGGCTCCGGGCCAGAGCTGGGTGAGGCTCGGAACCCGGGGGTCCTCCGACGGCACCCTCACCACCACCCTAACGGAGCTGCCGCTCGAGAGAGAGGACACCTGGTAGGAAACCTGGAACCGGGGCTCCCGAGGGAACCAGTCAACCACGGCGATGTCCTCGAGGAAGTCTAGTGGGTTCTCCTCCCTCGTCTTCAGGTAGAGCATGACCGGGAGGAGCCCCTCCCTGGTGGTCTCCACCACATCCTCCCCCTTCTCCTCCCTCACCTCGAGCGGGACTCCGGGCAGGGCATGGAGAAGCTCCTCTCGGAGCCCAGTCCCTACCGACGCCAAGCCAGCTTCCCCCCTTCCCTGGCAATCTTCTCCCTGAGCATGAGGACCCCATCGAGGAGCTGCTCCGGCCTGGGTGGGCAACCGGGGACGTAGACGTCGACGGGGATCACCTCGTCCACCCCCTGGACTATGGCGTAGTTGTTGAACATGCCCCCTGAGGAGGCGCAGGCCCCCATGGAAATGACCCACTTGGGCTCAGGCATCTGGTCATAGAGGCGGCGAACGATGGGTGCCATCTTCTGCGAGACCCGCCCCGCCACGATCATGAGGTCCGCCTGACGGGGGGAGGCCCGGAAAACCTCCATCCCGAAGCGGGCCAGGTCATACCGGGGGCTACCAGTGGACATCATCTCGATGGCGCAGCAGGCCAGGCCAAAGGTGACGGGCCAGACGGAGCGGGACCTAGCCCAAGCCACCGCCTTCTCCACCGTGGTGAGGAGGATTCCCCAAGGCGGCGGGGTGATGCCCTCCCTCGGGCGCTGCCTCACCTCTCCCACTCGAGCCCTCCCTCTCGCCAGACGTAAGCGTAGGCGGCGGCCAGGAAGGCCACGAAGACGGCCATCTCCGCCCAGGCAAGGGTTCCCAGCTGCCTCAGGACCACCGCCCAGGGATAGAGGAAAACGGCCTCCACGTCGAAGATGACGAAGAGGAGGGCGGTGCGGTAGAACTTCACGGCCAGCCTGTCCTGGGGCAGGGAGAGGGGTTCCATGCCGCACTCGTAGGGCCCCTCCTTTATCGGGTTTCGCTTCATGGGGGAGATGAGGCGGGCCATAACCACGCTGCCCGTGGCAAACACAGCGGCCAGGGCGAACATCACCCCAACGGGCGCCCAGTCAGCGAGCAAGCTCCCTCCTGCCGAGTTCCAGAGCCAAGGGCTCCGACATCCAAGCCGGACCGCCCGCAAACCGCCACGGTAGCCGGCCCGGGCATGCGGGGCAAATCCTATCGCGCCTTGTGCAGGATTGCACGCAGCCGCTCCCCCAGGCAGTCAGGAAACCCGAGGCTTTATAGACCCTACCCGGAGAAGGCCGGAGGGGGAGGCAGGTGCTCCTTGAAGTAAGCGGAGACCCTCTCGAGGATGCCTTCCTCCCTCCCGAACTCGGGACCGAAGAGGTTCGCCATGACCTTAAAGAGGGAGTACATCAGCCGCCGCCTGGGAAGGCCGTAGCGGGTGGCCAGGTCCATCACACGGGGTGCCGCCAGGACCTTGAGAAAAATCCGGCCCATGGTGAAGTACCCTCCGTATCTGTCCTTGAGGAGCCGGCGGTAGAGCCGCGCCAGGCCGGGCTGCCCGCTTCTCACCGCCTCCCTCGCCACCATGGCGGCCAGAGCTCCCGACTCCAGCGCGTAAGCGATCCCCTCACCGGTGAAGGGATTCACCATGCCCGCCGCGTCCCCCACCAGCAGAAGCCCCGGGGCAGCGGGGGGCCTGGTTCCCCCCATCGGGAGGGGCCCGCTCCTGGGAGGCTCGAGCGGACGGGGCTCCACCCCAAACTCGGAGGGGAGCGTCGCCACCCAGGAGGCGAGAAGTCCCTTCAGGGACGAGGGCCGGGGGCGGGCAAGGAGCCCAACCCCGACGTTCACCCTCCCCCCCGGCAGGGGAAAGATCCACCCGTACCCTGGGAGAGCTCGGCCCGAAGCCCGGAGGTCGAGAAAGCTCTCCAACCAGCGAGGGGGGGAGCCGGAGGGATAGTAGGCCCTGGCTGCAACCCCCACCGGCGCAGCGGGGTCCCTTTCCGGGAGGGGATCTCGGACCAGGGCCGAGCCTGCACCGCAAGCCGCGACAACCACCCCCGCCCTTGCCTCGACCGGCTCTCCATCCACTGCTACCCTCGCCCCCGCCACTGGCCCTTCCTCTCCATCCCTCAGCAGGCAGAGGGCCCTCGCTCCTTCCCAGACCTCGGCCCCTGCCTGCCTCGCCCTGGCCAGCAGGAGGGAGTCGAGCCGCGCCCTCTCCGCCACCAGGCCGTAGGGGGGGATCCCCGGCAGCGAGGGCCACGGGAACTCGAGGACCACATCTCCCCCCCTTATCCGGAGCCCCTCAACTCGAAAGAAGTCCTTGGCCTCGGAGCGTATGCCCATCGCCTCGAGAGCGCGGACCGCTCTAGGGGTGAGACCGTCGCCGCAAACCTTCTCCCTCGGAAACCTCTCTTTCTCGATTAGAAGCACCCTGACCCCGGCCCTGGCGAGGTGGTAAGCGGCGGAGGAACCACCCGGTCCGCCCCCAATCACCAGGGCCTCCACCTCAACGCGGGGCAACCCCATCCTCCCTTAGTCCTGGAATCCTGGTGGCCACATAAACTACGACGGAGCCCGCGGCGAGCCTCCCCGCCACCCTCGCCCTCCACCCCAGGTTCCCCATGAGCTCCAGGAGTTTCCGGGGTGGGAAGAAGGTGAGGACGGTCTCGGAAAGGTACCGGTAGGCCCCGGGCACGGGGCTGAAGAGCCTCCCGAGAAGAGGCACTCCCAGTCTTATCCACGCTCTGGCCAGAAGAGCCAGAGGGCCTGAGGGAGGGGCGAACTCCAGCACCACCAGGCTCCCCCAGGGCCTTAGCACCCTCCCGATCTCGGCCAGAACCCTCCCGGGGTCCTCCAGGTTCCTGAAAACGAAGCTCATGGCGACCGAGTCGAAGCTGGCGGGGAGGAAGGGGAGGTGGCTGGCATCGGCCACCGCGAGCCCCACACCACTGCCCAGCTTCCTCCTGGCCGAGAGGAGCATGGAGGGGGAGAAGTCCACCCCCACCACCCGACAACCCCTCTCGCGGAGGGCCCGCGCCATCTCCCCCGTGCCCGTCCCTATGTCCAGGACTCTGGAGCCCGGGGGTACCTCCCGGGCAGCCCTCCTCCGCCATCTGCAGTCCATGCCGAGGGAGGTGAGGCGGTTCAGCCGGTCATAGGCGGGAGTGGCAGCCTCAAACATGCCCCTAACCGAAGCTGCCACCCTCCGCGGCCCTCCCCAGACTAGGCTTTTCCTCCTCTCCTCTCCGGGCACGCCGAGAGGATACGCCAGAGCCCGGGCATGGTCCCTGAAAGCCAGGCCGCGAGGCCATGACCACGCCGAGCTGGTCCGGAGCCTGGAGCACCTCCCCGGCTTCGGCAATGTCCTGGTGCGTGGGTACGCCAGCCTCGACCTCGCGCGGCTCGTGGAGGCTTTGGAGGAGCTCGGGCCGGGGAGCGGCGCCAGGGCCTACCGGAGCCCTGGGGCCTCCCAGACCAGCCGCCCGCCAAGGGCCACAGCCAGCACCACCTCGGGGCTCCCCTCCCGCACAGCCGCCCTCACAGGGTCGAGGGGGTCCACGTCGAGGAGGAAGAAGTCGGCGAGGAACCCCTCCTCCAGACGGCCAACGGTCTCGCCGAGGCCGAGGGCGCGGGCGCCCTCCTCCGTCATGAGGGCAAAGAGCCTCTGCTCCGAGAGGGAAGGCGCCAGGGAACCGAGGAGCCGGGCCTCCCGAAAAAGATCCAACCCCTCGTTAGAGAGAAGGCTGTCCGTTCCCACCGCGAGGGCCGCACCGGAGCTCACGAACTCCACCACCCGCGGAACCCCCACCCCGATGGCGAGGTTGCTGCCCGGGCAGAAGCAGACGGCAGACCCGCCAGCCCCGAGCCTCCGCACCTCCTCGGGAGCGAGGTGGACGCAGTGGGCGGCAAGGCAACCGGGGCCGAGAACACCCGTGCTCTCCAGATAATCCACCACCCCGCCCGTCACCTCACCCCGGGAGAACTCGGTCGGGAGGAGGGCCCCGGCAAAGCAGCCGAGGGGGTTCTCCTCTCCCCGGCAACCCGCGGCCTCCTCCCGGCTTTCCGCTACGTGAACACAGAGGGGGAGGCCCTCCCTCCTGGCCAGCTCCGCCGCTCCTTCCAGAGCTCGTCTGCTCAGGGAGTAGCAGGAGTGGGGGGAGAGGCCGAGGAGGAATCCCTCCCTGCCGCTCGCGAACTCGCGCGCCCGCGCAACCCGCCTCTCCAGCTCAGCCAGGGCCGCTCCTTCCCCGCCCCTTGCCACACCCACCAGCTCGAGGAAGAAGACTCCCCTCATGCCGATCTCGGCTGCCGCCTGGAGAGAGGCGCCCCGCGTCACCACCTCCCCCACACAGGTCACTCCGGACTTGAGCAGCCTCCCCAGCCCAACCCTGGCGGAGGCGAGCCAGAACTCCCCGCTCCTCTCCTCCCTGTTGGCCCGAACCACCCTCTCCAGCCAGGCCGGGAAGCCGTCTCCCCGAGCCTTGTTCCCAAGGAGGGTGTACTCGGCGTGGGAGTGCGCGTTCACCAGCCCCGGCAGGAGGACACCCCTTGGAAACCGGACCACTTCCACCCCGGGATGGGCCCGCTCCAGAAGGCCACCCTCTCCCACCGCGCAGACCCTCCCGGTGGTGGTCTCCACGAGGAGCCCGCCCCGCCTCCACCAGCGCTCGGCGGAGGCGACCACGGCCTCTGCCTGGAAGAGGACCTTGCCCACGGCACCGCCGCGGGCTAACCCCCGCCCATCTCCTCCCGGAGGAGGCCTACGAGAGCCTCCCTGGCCTGCTCGGGGATCTCCGGGTCCTCGGCCACGGCAGTGAGCATGGCCTCGGTGCGCCGGTCGGGAATCCGGGCCGCCAGGACCAGGTAAGGCAGGAAGTCCGCTCCCTCCACCGCCGCCAGCCGGAAACCGGCCACAGCACCCTCCCTAAGCACGGGGACGTAGTCTAGGGGGTCTCCTCTGACCAGGGAAGGAGCCTCTTCCATCGCCCCGCTCCAGCCCCTAAGGAGCTCGAGAACCTCCTCCCCCCTGGGCAGAGAGAGGAGGCGCTCCTCCCCGACGCCGGCCGCGATCCCCTCCGCCAGCACCGCGAGGACGCCCGCCCGGTCCAGCCCGGCCACGAAGGAGCTCACCTCCCGCAAGAACCTAAGGGCGTCAGCTCCAACCTGAACAAGCTGCCCCAGCTCTTCCCCGCCAAGCGCCAGGCCCCTCTCCAGGGACTCCGCAGCCTCCCTGTACTCCCCCCAGGCCAGGGCGATGAAGCCCCGGTTCATCCACGCCCTGGCCGACCCGGGCTCCACCACACATGCCCTGGCCGCAACCTTGAGGGCCTCCTCGAACCTGCCCCTGCCCGCCTCTATCTGGGATATCCCGACCAGGGGAGCGGCCGACTCGGGAAGGAGAACACTCGCCTGTCTGAGGAGGCTCTCGGCTCTGCCCTCGTCGCCCTCTTCCGTTGCCCTCCAGGCCTCCCGGAGGAGCTCGGCAGCGAGCTCCTCCCTCCAGCCCTCTTCCTGCCCTTCCATGGGCCGAGCATACACCCGCGGAGCCCGCAAGGGCCCGCCGGGGCCCGGCAGGACCGAGCCGCTACCCCTGAGGCCCTAGAAGACCCTGATCTTCCTGTACTCCGTGTCCCTCTGGGCGGGCCTGAACCCCGCCTCTCTGATAAGCCTCACCAGCTCCTCCACGCTGGATCGTTCCCCCGCCCCAGCCGCCCTCACCACGTTCTCCTCCAGCATCACGCTACCGAGGTCGTCGGCACCAAAGTGCAGACTGGCCTGTCCCACGTCCTTTCCGGTAGTCAGCCAGGAACCCTGGATGTGCTCAAAGTTGTCGAGAAAGAGCCGGGCCGTAGCCACCAGGCGGAGGTAGGAGAGCCCCGAGGCCTTCCTCCCCCCGAGGACCCTGACTGGCTGGTAGGTCCAGGGTATGAAGGCCCTGAAGCCCCCGGTCCTGTCCTGCACCTCCCTCACCCGGGCAAGATGCTCCACCCTCTCCCCGGGGGTCTCCAGGTGTCCCATCATCATGGTGGCCGTGGTCCGGATCCCGAGGGAGTGGGCTCGCTCCATCACCTCGAGCCATTTCCCCGCGCTCTCCTTGAGGGGCGAGACCAGCTTCCTCACCCTGTCCACCAGGATCTCCGCCCCCGAGCCGGGCAGGGAATCGAGCCCTGCCTGCTTGAGCCGCCTCAGGGTCTCCTCGACCTCGAGCCCCGAGATCCGGGAGATGTGGACCACCTCGGAGGGACCGAGGGAGTGGATGGTCACCTGGGGATACGCCGCCTTCACCCTGGAGAAAAGCTCCTCGTACCACTCGATCCTCAGTTCAGGATGGTGGCCACCCTGAATCATGACCTGGGTGGCACCCATGGAAACTGCCTCCCCTACTCTCCTCACCACCTCATCGTGGGAGAGGGTCCAGGCCTCGGGCGAGGAGGGCGGGCGATAGAAGGCGCAGAAGCGGCAGGCCGTGACGCAGACGTTCGTGTAGTTGATGTTCCTGTCCACCATGAAGGTGGCGAACCACCCGTGACGCCTCCGCCTCACCTCCCCGGCCGCCTCGCCTAGCTCCATGAAGTCGGCCCGTTCCAGGAGGAGAAGCGCCTCCTCGGCACCGATCCTCTCTCCCGAGACGGCCTCCGCAAGCACCCGGGAGGCCGCCGGGTCAGCCCGCGCCATCCTCCACCTCCACCAGCTCCAGCTCGGGCACTCTCCTCAGGTACCCCCTAGCTGCCGCCTTCTCCGCGAAGAGGAGGAGCCCCTTCCTCTCCGCCTCCCCGAAGGAGTAGCCGAGACCCCTGAAGTAGGCCTCGACAAAGCCGGGGCTGAAAGGTTCCCACCTGGAGGCCTTGAGGGCCGCCTCCTCAAGATGCTTCAGGCCGAAGGAGAGGGAGACCCTGAGGGCCTCGGCCACCTCTTTCAGGAGCCCGGGCTCGGCCCTGGCGAACTCCCTCCTCACGGCCCAGACCGCGAACACCATGGGTAGACCGGTGAACTCCTGCCAGATCTCACCCAGGTCGTAAACGTGCAGACCGGGGGGGAGGGAGGCCTGGAGCCTCAGGGCTTCATCGCCGATGAGAAGGGCGGCCTCGGCCTCCTCGAGCATCCTGGGAAGGTTCGGAGGGGAGCGGAAGCTTGCTGGCCTCACCCCCCAGACCTCATCCAGCAAGATCCTGACCAGGACCGCCGAGGTTAGAGAGGTGTTGGAGAGGGCCACGGGCCCCGCTATCCGCTCCGCCCTCACCTTGCTCACGAGAAGGATGCTCTTGGCGGCGCCGTGGGAGGAAACGCAGAGGTCGGGCAGGAGAAAGTACTTCTCGGGCCGGACCAGGTACTCCATGGATGGAACGGGGGCCAGGTCGAGAGAACCCTTCCTCAGCCTACGGGCAAGCTCTGCAGGAGTCCCCTTCACTAGCTCCACGTCGAGGAGGACTTTCTTCTCCACCAGGCCGAAGTAAAGGGGATAGCAGTTCAGGTACTGGATGTGCCCGAGGCGCGGTGGACGCACTACGCCCCCTCCCCCACCAGGGCAGCGCCAGGGGCGTGGAGCTGCTCAGAGCCACCACCAGGCCCCGCGCGGGGCCTCGCCGCATCCCCCTCGCTCCCCTCCCAGAGGACCCGGTAGTGGGTGTCCCTCTCCGCCGGCTGCCAACCCGCTTCCCTTATGAGCTCCACCAGCTCCTCTCGGGAGAGCTGGGAAGGGGTCTGGCCGCTCGGGTCCTTGGTGATCCTGTACTCCACCACCGTTCCGTCCAGATCATCCGCACCGAACCCGAGGGCGAGCTGGGCGAGGGAGACCCCGTGCATAACCCAGAAGACCTTAAGGTGCGGAACGTTGTCCAGGAGGAGGCGGGAGACGGCGAAGACGCGCAGGGCCTCCGCGGCCGAGGCCATGGGAATGTGGGAGAGGCGCGCCGCGGGCTGGAACCTCAAGGGAATGAAGACCTCGAGGCCCCCAGTCTCGTCCTGGAGGGCGCGGAGCCTGAGGACATGGTCCACCCTGTCCGCAACCCCCTCGATATGCCCGTAGAGCATGGTCGCCGGGGTCTTCATTCCCATCCTGTGGGCGGCCCGGTGAACGCAGGACCACCTCTCCCAGTCCACCTCATGGTCGACGACGAGCCTCCTCACCCTGGGGTGAAAGATCTCCGCCCCTCCGCCTGCCAGGGAAATCACCCCCTCCTCCCGCAGCCTCTCAAGGACGGCCTCCACGGACATCCCCTCCCGGGAGGCGAGATAGTCCACCTCCACGGCGGTGAAGGCCTTTAACCCCACCCCGGGCAGGGCCTCGCGGAGGGCACGGAAGACCTCGAGGTAGTAGCGGAGGCGGAGGCCAGGGTGGAGGCCGCCGGTGATGTGGAGCTCGGTGAGCCCGGGAGGGGCGGTGGCGCAGGCGTGAGCCACGGCCTCTTCCGGGGTCATGGCATAGGCATCGGGGTCCCGCCGGCGCCTGGCAAACCCGCAGTAGGCGCAGGAAGCCCGGCAGATGTTGGTGAGGTTGAGGTGGCGGTTCACATTGAAGAAAACCCTCTCTCCGCTCAAGGCCATCTTTTTCTTCCTGGCCAGCATCCCGAGGGGAAGCAGGGGGTAAGCGAGGTAGAGGAGAAGCCCATCCAGGAAACCCAGCCTCTCTCCCCTCTCCAGCTTCCCCTCCAGGCTCTTGAGCTCGCGGCCGGCGAGCCCAGTCTGGGGAACCCCCAGAGGAGCGCGTTCCGCGGAGTTCCCAGGGCGCACGGGTTCAAATGCTACACCCGCTCCGCCCGGGACCCAATTGCCGCCGCGGCTGGGTGTACCCTTGGTGCCGGAGCCAGGCATGACAGGGGAAGCCGGCTGGGTCCTCCTCGCCCACTATCATGAGGTGGCCCTTAAGGGCAGGAACAGGGCGGTCTTTGAAGGAGCCCTGCTTTCCAACCTATCCAGGGCCCTGCAGGGTACCCGGGCGGGCCGTCCCCAGCTCCTCGCCAGGAGGATCCTGGTTCCCCTCGGCCCTCCGGAGACCGGGCTTGCCAACCCTCCCGCCGGGACCGATCTCGTGCTCCAGCGGGCCTCCAGGGTGTTTGGACTTGCGTGGTTCGCGCCGGCCCTCCGGGTCCCCGCGGACCCCGAGGCCATCTCCGAGGCGGCCGTGGCCCTGGCCCGAGCCTCCCCTGCTGCCTCCTTCGCGGTGAGGGCCAAGCGAGCCGAACCCCAGTTCCCCCTCGGAGGCCAGGCCCTGAACGAGAGGGTGGGGAAGGATGTGAAGGAGGCCACCGGGAAGCGAGTGAACCTCTCCTCCCCGGAGCTAACCATCTGGGTGGAGGCCCTCGCCAGGACCGCCCTGGTCCACTCGGCCAGGCTCCCCGGCCCAGGCGGGCTGCCCGTCGGGGTCTCGGGGAAGGTGCTGGCCCTCCTTTCCGGCGGGATCGACTCCCCTGTGGCGGCCTGGAGGATGATGCGGAGAGGAGCCCGGGTGGTCCTGGTTCATTTCCACGGTGAGCCCTACACCGACCGCTCCTCCCGGCAGCAGGCCCTGGACTGCGCGCGGGTCCTCGCCTCCTGGGGGCTTGGCGGTCGCCTCTGGCTCGTGCCCATTGGCGACCTCCAGAGGGAGGTGGTTCTCGCAGGCCCCGAGGGGCTCAGGGTCGTCCTTTACAGGCGCTTCATGCTCCGGATCGCGGCTCGGCTGGCCCGGACCGAGGGGGCCCTCGCCCTGGTCACGGGGGACTCCCTTGGCCAGGTGGCATCCCAGACCCTGGAGAACCTCGCCGTCGTGGAGGAGGCTTCGGACCTCCCTGTCTTCAGGCCCAACATCGGCCGGGACAAGCTCGAGATCGTCGAGGAGGCGAGGGTCCTGGGGACCCTCGAGATATCCACCCGCCCAGTCCAGGACTGCTGCACGCTCTTTGTCCCGAGGAGGCCGGCAACTAGAGCCAGCCTCGAGGAGGTAAAGCGGGTAGAGGCCAGGCTCGAGGTGGACGCCCTGGTGGACAAGGCCCTGGCCGGAGCCGAACTGGTGGAGCTCGCCTCGCCCGAGCCTTGACCCCGGGGTCTCACCTTTATGATCCAGCGGGAGCCAGGGGAGAGTGGAGAGTGAGCACCTGGGGGTGCCGGTTCGAGGTAGCTGGAGACTGCGCCCTCCTAGGGGGGGAATGTGAACCCGGGAAGAAGGGGTGCGTCCTCAGGGGCAAGGTAGTTTTTGCCAAGGAGGAAAGGAACCCCCGGGCCTCTCCGGTCCCCCTCCCAGGGCCTGGAGCTCCAGGGCCTGAAGGAGGAGCTTCTTCTCGAGCCCACCCGGGCTGTACCCGCCAGGTCCCTCCCTACCGACCACACGGTGGCAGGGGACGAGAGGGGCGAGACGATTGGCGCTGAGGGCACGCCCCACCGCCCTAGCTGCCCGCGGCCTCCCGAGCCTCCTTGCGAGCTCCCCGTAGGTCGTCGTGGACCCCGGTGGGACCTCTAAAAGAGCGCGGTAGACCCTCCGGGTGAAGGCCGGAAGACCCCGCATGTCCAGCTCCACCTCGCCCGGCATCGCCCACCCCCGCTCCAGGGCCCGGGCAAGACCCGGCGGGGCCGCCTCACGCTCCCCGGGGGAGCTCGCCAGTCCGAGTCTGCTGGCATGGGACACTGCCTCCTCAAGACTCTCTGCCAAAGCCAGAACACCCTTAGAGGTCCAGGCCACCCACCTCTCCCCCAGGGGCGAGGGAAACGCTGCCACCCAGGCCCGCTCCCTCCCCTCCGTCCCGCCGCCCCCCTCGCGCGGAGCCCTCACCCCTCTCCCTCCCACTCCGCCTTCCAGCCGGGAAGAAGCCGCTGCTCCAGGCCGAGCCGGGAAAGCACCCTCGCCACGACGAACTCAACCAGATCCTCCACGCTTCTTGGGTGGTGGTAGAAGCCCGGGCTCGCAGGCAGCACGCAGGCCCCCGCATCGTGGGCCCGGAGCATGTTCTCGATGTGGACCCGGGAGAGGGGAGTCTCCCTCACCACCAAGACCAGGGGCCTTCTCTCCTTGAGGGTTACGTCGGCGGCCCTGCCTATAAGGTCCCTAGAGACACCCTGAGCGACAGAGGCGAGGGTCCCGGTGGAGCAGGGACAGATCACCATACCCCGGGTAGGGTAAGTCCCGCTCGAAGGCCCCGCCGTCAGGTCCGAGTTCGGGTGAACGCGGAGGCCCCCCTCCGGAGCCGTCCTGCCCACCCAGGAGAAGATCCCCTCGGTCGTCGGCTCCAAGGTGAGGTCCACCCCCTCCTCCTCCCTGATGACAGCGAGGGCAGCTTCGGAGAGAATGAGATCAACAGCCACCCCCATCTCGAAGAGGGCCGCCAGGAGCCGCCTGGTGTAAGGAGCTCCGCTTGCACCCGTAGCCGCGACCACCAGCGGAGGGGCTCCCGGCCTCCCGGCTCGAACCTCACCGGCCACCTTCCCCACCCACCCCAGGACCTATCCCGGACCGGCACCGAGGAAGACGTCGGCGGCTCCGAAGACAAGCATGGCAACGGCGATGAAGCCGTTGGCCGTGAAGAAAGCGGCGCCCACCCGGGAGAGATCCCCCGGCCTCACCAGGGAGTGTTCCACCGCGAGGGCCGCCGCCACCACCGCCGTCCCCACCCACCAGATCCAACCCCTGCCCGTGGCCCAGGCGAAGGCGGAGAGAAGCCCCAGGGAAACAGCATGCCAGCCTCGGGCCACGGCGAGGGCAGGGCCCACTCCGAACCGGGCCGGGATGGAATGCACCCCCGTGGCCCTGTCCACCTCGAGATCCTGCAGGGAGTAAATGATGTCGAACCCCCCAACCCAGATCCCGACCGCAGCCCCGAGAAGGACGGGCGTCCACGACCAGGACCCCGTCACAGCCAGCCAGGCTCCCACCGGCCCCACGGCCTGGGCCACCGCGAGGCCGAGGTGGGTGAGCCAGGTGAACCGCTTCAGGTAGGGGTAGACCGCGAGGGGAACCAGAGCAAAGGGCCAAAGGTAGTGGGTGATGCGGGGAAGCCTATAGACGGCGACGAGGAACACTCCAAGGCTCACCAGGGTGAAGGCGAGGAACTCCCCTACCCCGAGCTCCCCGGTCACCAAGGCCCTTCCCCGAGTCCGGGGGTTCCGGGCATCGAGGTCTCGATCGGCCAGGCGGTTTACGGCCATGGCAAAGGACCGGGCCCCCACCATGGCCACGGTTATCCAGAACATGGTCGCGAGCCCCGGCCAGCCCCCGGCCGCCACCAGGGCGGAGAGGTAGGCGAAGGGGAGGGCGAAAACCGAGTGCTCCAGAGCGATGGCCCTGGAGAAGCTCCCCGCCTTCCTCGCCAACCTTTGGGCGGGCTTCGAAACAAAACCCCCTCTGGCCAGTCGAGCCCCCTTCCTAAACCTCAAGGCCCCGCCCCTGGAGGACGGGGGGCGGCAGGAGGGAAGCGAGGCCCAGCTCCTCCCACCTCTCCGTCACCCTCCTTTTCACCTCGGGGTCCATCACGACATCCGGTGGCCACTCCCGGGGGTGCCCCTCCTCCCTCCACTTCCGCGTGGCGTCCACACCGAGTTTCGAGCCCCAGAGGGGTTGGGGGGCAGAGTGGTCGAGAGCATCCACAGGTCCCTCGGCGATGATGAGATCCCGGGCGGGATCCACGTTGTTGAAGGCCCTCCAGGCGGCCTCGGAGTGATTGTGGACATCTACATCGGCGTCGAAGACCACAATGAGCCGGGCGAGGCTCAAAAGCCCGAGACCCCAGAGGGCGTACATCACCTTTCTAGCGTGCATGGGGTATCTCTTCTCAATGGAGACGAGGACGCAGTTGTGGAAGACGCCCTCGGCGGGCATGTCGATGTCCACCACCTCCGGGAGGAGGAAGCGAATCAGGGGCAGGAAGATCCTCTCCGTGGCCTTGCCCAGCCAGTAGTCCTCCATGGGGGGTCGGCCCACTACCGTGGTGTGGTAGATGGGGTCCCTTCTGTGCGTGATCCGCGTGACGTGCATCACGGGGTAGGGCTCGGCCAGGGAGTAGTACCCAGTGTGGTCGCCGAAGGGCCCCTCGAGACGCCTCTCTCCCGGCTCCACGTACCCCTCGATGACAATTTCGGCGGCGGCGGGAACCTCAAGCTCCACCGTGTCTGCCTTCACCAGCTCCACAGGCTCTCCTCTGAGGAAGCCGGCGAAGGCGAACTCGTCCACTCCGGGCAGGGGAGCCGAGGCTGCATAGGTGAGAACCGGGTCGCACCCGACGGCCACGGCAACCTCGAGGCGGGAGGCCCTGGACTCGGCGCGGGCGTGGTGGGAGGTAGCGTCCTTATGGGCCTGCCAGTGCATCCCAAGGGTTCTCCCGTCGAAAGCCTGGAGCCTGTACATGCCCACATTCCTCCTGCCCGTGACTGGGTCCCTCGTGATGACGAGGGGAAGGGTGATGTACCTGCCGCCGTCCCGCGGCCAGCACTTGAGGAGCGGAAAGGCGAGGACGTCGGGGTGCTCCTGCCTCACCTCCTTGCAGGGCCCGCCCCTCACCACCCTCGGGGCCATGGCGGCCAGGGGCCGGAGTCTAGCCAGGGCCCTCACCTTATCCAGTATGCCCCGGGGGGGCTCCATTTCCAGAAGCTCCCTTACCTTCTCCCCGGCCTTGTCCAGGGTGGAAACGCCAAGGGCCAGGGACATCCTCCCCTCACTCGCGAAGGCCCCGGTGAGCACGGGAATCCCCGGGTACCCCTGCACGTTGGTGAAGAACAAGGCCGGCCCCCCGGCCTTCACAACCCTCTCGGTTATCTCGGTTATCTCCAGCTCGGGACTGACCGGCGCTTTCACCTCGTGAAGCTCCCCACGGCGCCGGAGGGCGTCCAGGAACTCCCGGAGGTCCCTAAAGGCCACGGGCGGAGTCTAGCACCGACCCCGACGGCCCCCGGCCAGAACCGGAGCACCCCTTTAGGCCCCGCGACCCGGTGGCGCTATGCTCCCCCACCCTGACGGGTGGGGAGTCCGGGCAGCGAAATGACACCATCGGGCCAGAAGAAAACACCCGCCCTTGCCCTGATCGTGAACGGGGCTCCCGCCGTAACTCCCAGCAGGAGCCGGCGTTCAAAAGGGTGGAGGTGGGAGATGACGACAAACGGCACCCGCGAGCGGCAGTCCCGGGTGGCCTTCCCAGCCCGCTGCTGGCTCTGCGGGGGGAACCTCAAGAGGGAGCCGGATATAAGGTGCGAGGGGCGCGTGTACCACCGCGTCATCTGCCTCACCTGCCGGACTTCCTTCGTAGCCGAGGACGAGAGGGAGCTCCTACGGCTAGCCAGCGGCTCGAAGCGGGTCCGCCTCTAGAGAGCTAGGCGGCCAAGGCCTTATAAGAGGTTCCTCCTCAGAGGTTCCTGGTATAGGCCACCACGGCTCTAAGCTCCTCCTCAGAGAGGACCCCTCCCCAGGAGGGCATATCGCCCAGCCTCGCCACGCAGGAGTCGGCAGCTCCATACCGAGCGCCCTTCCTCTGCTGGGTACCCACCTTGACGAAGGCAAGCTGCTCCTCAGCGGTGGGGAAGCAGACCTTCACCTTTCCGCCAACGAAGGCAGGACCGACCCCGCCGGTTCCCCCCGGGCCGTGACAGGAGGCACAGTTGGCGTCGAAGACCTCCTTCCCCCTGCTAAGGAGGGCCCCTTCCCCACCCGGGGGAGCCGCCGTGGGAGAAGCCCCCGGGGCCGCAGCTAGAGCGGCGGGGCTGGCCGCCCCCTTACCGAAGGTTCCTGGGATGCCGGAAGAGTGGTAGACAAGGAACCAGACGCCCCAGATGGAGACGGCAAGGTAAAAGGCGGTGAGCCACGGGCTCACCCTCCCCTTCACCTCCTTCACACCCGGAGCCACTTCCCTTTCATCGCCGCTCTCCTTTCTCATCTCCTGCTCCCCAGTACCAAGCCAACCGCGGGCATCCGGTGCCTACTTCCGGCAAGAGAGGGACTTGAGGTAAGAGGCGAGGGCCTGGAGCTCGGTGCCGGGCAGCCAGGAGTAGGAGGGCATGATGGAGGCGGCGCGGCGGAAGGCGGGATCCCTTGGGTTCTTAAGGAAGGCGAGAATGTCATCCTCCTTCTCGAAGCGATCGCCGACGCAGGAGAGGTCCGGCCCTACCCTCTCAGCTCCCGCGAGAACCGGCACCGCTCCCAGGTACTCGCCAGGCTGGGATGGGGTGGGCCCGAGATAGGAGTCGGCCAGGGTATCCCTCACCAGTTGGGTGTGGCAGTAGGCACAGCCCTCCCTGAAGTAAACCTGCCTCCCCTCAAGGGCCACCGGCGAGTAGTTCCGGGGCTCACCCCTCGCCCGCGCCGAGTTGGCAGGGTCCGACACGGGAAGGAGTAAGGTGGCCGAGGCCCCCAAAGCGAGGAGAGCGAGGACACCGAAGACAAGGAGGCCCACGCTCACCTCCCCCGCCGAGCTTCGAGCATCCCTAGCCACCCAGTCGCTCCTTCACCCTAGAGGCCCCGGAGGCCGGCCGCGTTTCTTACCCCCTCCGAACAAGCAGTGTCAAACCGGACCCCTCCGGTGGGAAATGGCCTACACCCCGGCGTAGGAATGCAGGCCTGAGATCCAAAGGTTCACCGCATAGTAGGTGAAAAGCAGGGAGGCAAAGGCCACCATGTTAAGGGCTGCGGCCCGAGTCCCCCTCCACCCCCTGGACGAACGGGCATGCAGGTAGGCAGCGTAAAGCAGCCAGGTCACCAGAGACCAGGTCTCCTTGGGATCCCAACCCCAGTACCTCCCCCAGGCCTCCTCCGCCCAGAGGGCTCCGGCCAGGATGGAGAAGGTCCAGATGGGAAAGCCGATCTTCACCAGAGCGAGGGCGGCCCTGTCCAGGAGCTCCGAGGAAGGGAGCGCTCCGAGCAGACCCCCCTCGTCTCCCGCCTCGATCCCCGCGCCCCCCGCACCCACGAGGACCCCGTGCCTCGCCCTCCTCCTCACCCACTCCAGCACCAGAAACAGGGCCGACGGAAAGAAAGAGAGGCCGAGGACGGCGGATCCACCCACAGCCGCAAGAACATGCACTTTCAGCCAGTAGCTCGCGAGGGCCGGAACGAGGGGTCCGGGCGGTACGTAGAGGATCCTCCCCGCCGCCAGGGTGAGCACAGCTCCCCCCATGACGAAAGCGCCCACGCTCTTCAGGCTGCCCCTGCCTAAAACGAGGAAGGACACGACGAGAAGAAGGCCGAGGAGGGAGGAGTACTCGTACATATTTCCCCACGGAACCCTCCCCGCCGCGAGACCCCTAAACACCACGGAGCCGAGATGGGCAAGGGCGCCAACCAGAGCAAGCCCCCTCCCCGCACCCCAGGCCGCTCCCTTTCTCAGCCCCAGAGCGAGGGAGTAGGCAAGCATGGAGAGAAGATAGGCGCCCAGGGCGGCAAAAAAGAGCAGACTCGAAAGACCTTCAGCCACTTCCACCTCCCGGTGACGAAAGATCCGCCCGGCCTTGCAGCCCTGGGAAAGTCTAACCCCTCCCCGAAACCGCAACCTTCTCGGCACCGAGGAGCCCGGCTGCCACGCGCCTGTACTCCTCCTCGGCCCTCTCCCCTCCAGGACTCGCCGCCACCTCCACAAGCCAGGCCCCGTCCCGCTCGGACACCCTCACCCAGACCCGTCTCCTCGCCACATACAAGCCGGGCAGGAGGCCAGCCAGACCGAGGAGGGCGAAGAGGAGGGCCCACTTCCGTCCGGGGTCCCGAGTGAGGGCGAGAACCGTGTACTCCTTGAGCTCCGGGAAGGCCACCCTCACCCCCGCAACCTCCTTCTCTCCTCCCAAGGGGACGAAGCCGTCTCCGGCGGGCCGAAGCCCCCTCTTGTCCAGGGAGAAGACACTCTGGGGCACGTTCAGGCCGAGATCCCCGGCATACAGGCGGAACAGGAGGATCGGGTGCTCGGGTAGGGGCGATGCGTTCACCAAACCGACCCCCTCGACCACCTGCGGGTCAGGGAGGAGAAAGAGCTCCAGACCCACCTGTTCCGGCCGGGCCCCCGGGACCTTCACCACCCCCCTGGCCACCCCCGTGCGGGGGTCGGTGATGAAGACCACGGGTCCCCCCGCAAGCACCCTCTCCCCCTGACTCACCCTGATGACCGGAGCCCACCCGTAGGAAGCCTGGTACACCTTGACCCCAGCAACCTCGAGGGGGTGGTTTACCCTAACCACCACCTCCCGCCTCCTCCCTCCTTCCACCACCTCAAGGCGGGTCCGGAAGTCCTCGGGCAACCCGCTGGGGTGGTAGGTAACGGTGAAATCCTCCACCTTGAGGAGGAAGTCGGGGAAACGGCCGGAGAAGAAGCGCCCCTCCCTTATGAAGTCGTAGTTAACCCGCGCGTCCTGCCACTCATCCCCCTCCACGATGGCGGCCTGACCCTGGAACCCCCAGGCCCTGCCCAGCACGAAGCTGCCGACGAGTGCCAGGAGGCTGGCGTGGAAAAGGAGGCTCCCCGCCTCTCTCAGGAAGCCCTTCTCCGCAGCGACCCACCCATCACCCCTTGCCACTCTGTACCCCCGTCTCGTGAGGATGCGGCCTGCCCTGTCCAGAACCTCCCCGGGAGCCGCCCCTGAGGGGCCCGTCACGAGAAAGGCGGGGAGAGGCCCGGCCTCCCGAGGTCCCGGACGGTGCTTTAGCGCTCTCAGGTATGCCCGGAGGCGGGGCAGCAGACAGCCCATGAGGGAGATCCCCAGGAGAAGAGCGATGGTCCAGAACCACCAGGCGCCGAAAACGTCGAAGAGGCCCAGGGCGTCGAGGTAAGGGGCGAGGGCCGGGTGGCGGAGGAAGTAGGCGTCCACGGCGGCCGGGTTCAGGGAGCGCTGCGGGAAGAAGCTCCCCAGAGAGGCCCCCGATCCGAGAAGCAAGAGAAGCACCACAGCCGTGGACATCCTTCTCAGCCGCGACCACGCCCTCCTCAGAAGATGGGATCCGCCTCGCCTCGGCCCGGAGAGCATCTCGCTCGTCACCTAGATGGGCGGGGTGAAACCCGAGATCAGCTTTCTCAAGGGGGCAAGAACCTGGTCCCAGATGCCGGCGGCCATAAGCAGCCCGATGAGGAAGAGGAGGGCCCCGCCAACCCTCTCCACCCAGGGGGCCAGCGGCTGAAGCCGTCTCAACCTGGGAAGGAAACGGTCGAGAGCGAGGGAGGTCAGGACGAAGGGAAGCCCCAGCCCGAGGCCGTAGACGGTGAGAAGGAGAGAGCCCCTCGCAGCGGAGCCCTCCCTAGCCGCTAGGGCGAAGATAGCTGCCAGGGTCGGCCCGACGCAGGGCGTCCAGCCGAGCCCGAAGGCGAGCCCCAAGGGGTAAGCCCCGAAGACCCCTAGGGAGGTGAGGCCTGCCCTCAGGCCCGCCGGGCCAACCTCCCTGAAGAGCAGACTTGGGCCGAGACCCATAAAAACGAGGCCCATGAGGGCCACAAGCGCCCCGCTGCCGACCCTGAGCGCCGCGGGGCTGACCGAAAGGAGCCAGCCCCCCAAGGCACCCGCCCCCACACCGAGCAAGGCAAAGACCGTGACAAACCCCGCGACGAAGAGGAGGGTTCCAAAAACTGCCCGGTTCCTGAGCTTCCCACCGGATGTCAGCTCCGCCGCGGCAATACCCGAGGCGTAGGAGATGTAGCCGGGGATGAGGGGAAGGACGCAGGGTGAAACGAAGGAGACGGCCCCAGCTGCAAAGGCGAGAAACGGGCTCACACCGTCCACGGCCTCTCCTCGCCCGCCTGAAGCAGGCCAATCAGAGGCCCCCGCCCCACCTAACCCCCCTCCGCGAGAAGGGAGTCGAGGAGGGGAGCAAGCTCCTCCTCAGTGCTCGCCCCCACTATCCTCGCCGCTATCCGCCCTTTGGCGTCCACCAGGTAGGTGGTGGGGATGGCGGGGACCGCAAAGGCCGCAGCGGAGCGGGCGGCGGGGTCGAAGAGACTGGGATAGGGGACGGAGAACTCGTCCAGGTAGGCGCGGGCGTTCTCGCGGGAATCCCGAACGTTCACACCGAGGAAGAATACCCTCTCCCCGTACCTGGCGAAAAGCCTCACCAGCTCCGGCTGCTCCCTCCGGCAGGGACCGCACCAGGAAGCCCAGAAGTTCACCAGCGCCACCCTCCCCGCCCGGAGCTCCACCCTGCCTCCCCTCACCTCCTCTCCGGCGAGGCTCGGCGCGGGCCGCCTCTGCCCCGGGGGGATGAGCTCCACCCGGGCCTTTCCCTCTGCGGCGGGAATCGCCCTGCCCTCGGGAAGGAAGCCCCGCCCTCCACAGCCTGCGGTGAGGAGGAGAAGAAGGAGACTCCCCAAGGCCTGTAGGGGGATCCCCCTTCCTCTCGAGCTGCCCCTCGCGACCTTCTTCACCATGCCCGCACTCTACCAGCCACCAGCTTCAGGCTCGGTTCCGGCGGCGCGAAGGATAGCTGAGGAAATTACTCTCCATTTGCCCCCGCCTGGGTTCACCAATAGAATCCGCCTGGCATGAGGGTCTTCGCGTCGGGCTGGCTGAGAGCGGGCCTCGCGGCTCTAGCCCTCGCTGCTCCGGGCCTCTTTATCTTCGCCGTTCTTCCCAGCTGGTGGCTTTACCTGGCAGCAGCTCGGCTCCAGTGGACCGGCGGCATAAGGGCGGCCATGGCCGACGCCGTCGCCACCGGGATCCAGGGGATGGGCTTCGTGGCGGCGGTGGTGGCGGCCCTCGCTTGGCAGAGGCGGCACCCCGTCGAACTCGCCCCCGGCGAGGAGAGGCCCCGGGGAGGAGGGTACAGGTGAGCTCCGGGCCGAGGGTGCCGGTCTGGAGCGACTACTCCCTCGTCCCCGTGGACCCCGACTGGCTTGTCAAGAAGGTCAAGGCTAAAAGGCACATAGCCCTCGAGCCTGACCTCTGCATCCTCTGCCGGGCCTGTGAGGACGTCTGTCCCTGGAACGCCATATGGATGGTCTCACCCGCAGCGGTCAACCAGGACCAGGGGGAGCTCGTGAGGCATGGCGAGGCCGAAGCCCTGTTCCTCATCGACGACGAGGCCTGCACCCGCTGCGGCATCTGCGTGGAACGCTGCCCCAGCGACGCCCTTTACTTCGCCAGGTTCGGCGAGGCCTCGGCCAGGGGGAGGTAGCCGGTGGCCACAAGGGGAGGTGTCCTCACCAGGGTGGGGAAGGCCATCGAAGCCCTGGACCGGGTGAGGGACACCCAGGTCTGGAAGTCCATCTTCCGACCGGGCTCCGTCTACCGGAAGGGGTACCGGGACACCAGCCGCGACCGCGCTTTGGCGACCATGAACAACGTCCTCTACCACCTCCACCCGGTGAAGGTGAAGAGGCACGGTCTCAAGTTCACCTACACCTTCTGTCTAGGAGGCCTCTCCTTTTTCCTTTTCATTCTCCTCACCATCACCGGGATTTACCTCATGTTCTTCTACCGCCCCTACGCCCAGGCAGGCTCGGCGATCGCCTACAGCGACATGCAGGCCCTCTCCACCTCCATCGTCTTCGGCCAGCTTGTGAGGAACCTCCACCGCTGGGGTGCTCACCTCATGGTGTTCACCGTCTTTCTGCACATGGCGAGGGTCTTCTACCACGGCGCCTACAAGCCGCCGCGCGAGTTCAACTGGGTGGTCGGGGTGGTCCTTCTCGTTCTCACCCTCCTCCTCTCCTTCACGGGCTACCTCCTCCCCTGGGACCAGCTGGCCCTCTGGGCCGTCACGGTGGGGACTTCCATGATGGGGTACACCCCCATCCTGGGTAAGCAGGTTAAGTTTCTTCTCCTCGGTAGCGTGGAGGTAGGCCCCGAGACCCTCATCCGCTGGTACGTCCTGCACGTCCTCGCCCTGCCCTTCCTCGCCGTCATCTTCATGGCCGTCCACTTCTGGAGGATCAGGAAGGACGGGGGCATCTCCGGACCCCTCTAGTACCGGGCCGGGAGGCGAGCATGGCAGAAGAGAAGGGCCGCAGGGTCCACGTGGAGATGGATGAGGAGGTCTACCGGCGCGAGATCGCCAGGGGGACCCCGGAGCGCGTGGCCAGGGCCCTGGCCAAGAGCGCGGCGGTGCGGAAGAGGAAGGCATCGGAGGCAGGAGTGGCCCCCACACCGCCGCCACCCCCCGAGGTCCCCTCCGGGGAGGTCCCCTCCGGCCTCCCCAGGGCCGCTCCCGCCGGAGCCGGGCAACCCCGAGAAACCGCCCCCGCCGGCCCCGTGGCAGAGAGACCTTCCAGGGTGGCGACGTTGCCGGCCACGGAGGCCGAAGTCGCGGCCCCCGGAGCCCGAACCCAGCGTTTCCTCGGAGTAGTTCGGCCCGAGGCCATCCAGAAGGTGGAGCCAAAGGCTGAAGACAAGGCCAACACCTGGCCCCATCTGTTCATGGAGGAGTTCCTAGCCGCCCTCATCGTCCTTGCCGGACTCCTTATCTTCTCGACCTTCGTGAACGCCCCCCTGAGGGAGCTGGCCAACCCTAACCTCACCCCGAACCCCTCCAAAGCCCCCTGGTACTTCCTGGGGCTCCAGGAGCTCCTCCACTACTTCCACCCCCAGGTGGCCGGGGTAACCATACCCGGCCTCGGAATCCTCTTCCTCATGGCCATCCCTTACATGGACAAGAACCCCAGTGCGAGGCCGGAAAGGAGGAAGCTCGCCATCATCCTCTTCACCATGTTCCTCATGTTCTGGGCGACCCTGGTCATCATCGGGTCTTTCTTCAGGGGGCCCGGGTTCAACTGGGTCTGGCCCTGGTCCCAGGGCCTCTTCTTCGAGCTCTGAGAGGGACTGGAGGGAGGAGACCGTGCTAGCAGCCTGGGTGGTCCTGGCGGCGAGCCTCGTGGCGGTGGGAGTCTGGGTCTACCTCGTGGTCCGGGCGGGGCAGAAAAGGAGCGAGGCCAGGGTGGAACCGGCAGGGGGTGTACCCGAGTTCTCTCGCCCCCTCGACCTAGGGGTCACGGTGGAGAGGAGGGCCTTCATCCGAGCGGGGTTCCTCGGAGCCTTCCTTCTCTCCCTCTTCGATTTCGCCGTGGCCAGCGCCGCCTATCTCTGGCCCAACCTCAGGGGCGGTTTTGGCGGGAAGATCGAGGCGGGCAGCCTCAAGGACATCCTCGAACAGATCAAATCCTCAAACCAGCCCTTCTATCACCCCGAGGGCCGCTTCTACCTCGTCCCCTACCCGGGGGGCCAAGACCCAAAAGACCGGTACGCGAGAGAAGGGGTGGCTGCCGGAGGCGTCATGGCCCTTTACCAGCGCTGCCCTCACCTGGGCTGCCGTGTTCCGTTCTGTGTCTCGAGCCAGTGGTTCGAGTGCCCCTGCCACGGGTCCAAGTACAACCTGGCGGGAGAGTGGCAGGCGGGGCCGGCCCCCAGGGGGATGGACCGCTTCCCGGTGACACTCCAGGGAGACCGGGTCATAGTGGACACGGGGACCGTGGTTATCGGCCCACCTAGGGGCACGGACACGATACAGCAGCCGCCCCAGGGGCCTCACTGCGTCACCATCGCCACCTGACAGCTTGAAGGGGTAACCGCCGGAGAGCGGAGAGGAAGGCCCAGAGGAGTTTGTCCATGCAGGAGGAGGGATGAGCCGAGCTGCTCTCGCCCTCGCCCTAGGCGCGGCCGTCCTCGCAGCCATAGTGGCCGTGGCCTGGAGGGCCGCTCGGTGGAGGCCGAGGCGCCTGCCCGAGGTCCCGCCAGCCTCGAGACCCGGCCCCTCCGATGAAGAGCTGGACAGCCGGATCATCCTCCGCTGGAGGGCCCTGGGCTTTCTCACCACCCTCTTCATGGCCCTCTTTCTCCCCGCTTACTTCCTGCTGGAGCCGGTGAGGATGCGCTCGGAGGAGAGGAGGCTCGAGGCCCAGGCCGTGGAGAGGGGTAAGCTCCTTTACGGGCCCACGGGCTTCAACTGCGCCCAGTGCCACGGCCCGAACGCTGAGGGAGGGCTCGTCCCCGGCGGCTTCCAGGGAAAGCAGTGGGCCGCCCCCGACCTCACCACGGTCTACCAGAGGTACAGCAAGAACAGGCTCGTTCCCGACGTCTGGGAGTTTGTCAGGCTCACCATCGAGATGGGGAGGCCGAGAACGCCCATGCCCGCTCTCGGGGTGCGCTTCGGCGGGCCCCTGAACGACCAGCAGATAGCCGACATAATCGCCTGGCTCAAGACAATCCAGCGGCAGGTTCCCCTGGTCACCTCCACCGACGCCCGCGCCGTCTTCTCCGCCAACTGCGCCGTCTGCCATGGGCCCGACGCGCGGGGTGGCCAGATCGGCCCCGACCTCACCCGGGTGAGCTCGAGGCTCAGCCGGGACCAGCTGAGGGAGACCATCACCCTCGGGAGGCCAGGGACGGACATGCCCCCATGGGGAACCAGGCTCTCGCCAGAGACTATAGAGGCCCTCGTCGCCTACATCGAGTCCATCCAGAGAGAGTGAGGGGGTGAACAGGTGGGCGGAACCCTGCTGGCAGCGGAGGCCGGGAGGCCGCCCGGAGCCGGCCTCACCGGCGTCATCGCCGTCCTCACGGGGGTGTTGCTCTTCATAGGGAGTATCTACATGCTCCTCTGGGCGGTCCTCGGCAGGAGGAGGGCATACCTGGTTCTAATGGTCTCCCTCTCCGGCTGGATGATCCTGCTCTCGGCCATCTGGGTCTTCGGCGCCCCCGGCACGAGGCCCGGCGAGGGGGCTACCGGGACCCCTCCCCACTGGGAAGTGTTCCTAACAGGTGATCCCCGGGCGTCCCGCTTCTCCGGGCTCTTATCCGCCTTTCCCTCCTCCCCCTGGGTGGAGGCGGGCCCGAAGATGGGACCGGTGGAGACCTCCCGCGAGGTCGAGGCCTTCCTCGCGGTGGCCAAGGAGAAGGCCGCGGAAGCCCTTTCGGAGAGGGGGAAGAGGGTCTCCCCCGATGCTCTAAGGGCGGGACCGGTGAGATTCGCTGAGGCGGGTAGGGACATCCTCGCCGCAGCCGAGGTGGCCCCACCGGGGGGCGGCACCCCCCTCAGGGTTTACGGCCTCTGGAACCCGGGAAGCCTTCTCCTACCCTCCTGGATAGCCCTGGGCGCGAGCGTCCTCATCTTCCTCAGCCACCTCTGGCTCCTCGCCAGGGATGAGGTGAGGGAAGAAGAGCAAGCCAGAAGAGTAGCCGCGGGAGCCGCCTAGACCCGCGCGGCCCCTGCTCGATCGCGCCCGTGCTCGACCTCTAAAGCCGGCGGGGCGCCCTCGAGAGCTTACCCAGGGGCCCTAGCCGCCCGGCCAGGCGGAGCCAGCCCCCCAGGGGAAGGGCGAGGGCCAGGGCCGCCAGGAGCGCCAGCCACGGAACCACGAGCTCCAGGGCCGAAGTGGCCGCCACCCTCGCTTCTCCGGAGACCAGATCCACCTCGGCTCTTACCAGGCCAGCCAGCCCCGGCCGCCACGGGAGGCTCACCTCCCTCACCTCCGCCGGCCCGAGCTCGAGCTCCTGGCGGGGGAGCTCCCTCTGCCCACCCACCATGAACCCCAGAACCCGCCCACCGAGATCGGTGCGGACGCGGGAGTCGGTGTTGTTTCCAACCCTGGCCACAACCACCGCCCTTCGGGGAAGAGCCCCTCCCTCGATCTGGAGCCTCACCTCGCCTAGACTGACGGGGGTCTCCCTGGCGGAAGAGTCCACCACCTTTACGAGGAGGGCGAGGCGCGCCACCACCTGGACCCCAGCGCCCTCGGGGGGCTCAGCCCAGGCCACCACCGCGCCGAGCCACGGCCCTGGCCCCCGGGATGAGCCCGGCCTCACCACGGTGAGACCAACCACCCTGCTCCCGCCGGGCGGGAGGGAGAGCGTGCTCTCCCCCAGGCGGACCCAGCGCCCAGCCCCTCCGAAGGCCCCCGGCGGTCCATGCTCGAGGCCACCGCCGGAGACCCTCGCATCCTGGACCTCGAGTCTCACCCTGATAGGAGCGGAAGAGCGGTTCCCCACCACAAGGGAGTCCCTCCCCACAGATCCCGGAGCCAGGGCAAAGAAGAACCCCGTCCTCCTCCTCCCCTGGACCGCCGGGGGCCAGGGTTCGAGGGAGAGCTCCTCCGTCTGGACGGCGCGGGCGGGGAGAGGGAGGCCGGCCGCGACCAGGAGGCCGAAGGCCAGGCCCGCATGGAGAAGGGGTGGGCGGCGCCTCCTCGCTCTCACGCCGCCCACCCCCCTTCCCTAACTGCCTTTCCCATCCTAGAGATGGGGATAGCCATGCGTCGGTCCTGCGTCGTGCTGATCTCGGCTCTGTTGATGGCGGGTGCGGCCGGACCTGTCTCGCGCGCCGAGGCCCACTTGCAAGCGAACATCGATGACCACCAGGGCTTCGACCGCTGCGGCACGATGAGCACCGGCGAGCTCGAGGCGTTTTGGGCGGGCACCTCGCTCTACACGGTCGGGATCTACATCGGAGGCGAGACGGCACAGCGGGTCGGGTGCTTCCTACCCGATCGGAGCTGGGTGGACGCCGTCCGGAACCAGGGATGGGGCATCGTCTTCATCTGGGATGGGCTCCAGGCTCCGTGCTCCCGGAATACCTACCGGATGAGCTACGACACGAACATCGCCTACAATCAAGGCGTCGACGCCGCTACGAGGGCGTTTATCCGCCTCACCGACCTTGGAGTCGACGAGGTGGGGTCGGTGGAGTATGTCGACATCGAGTACTACGACTCAAGCAACACGCCGTGCAGGAATGCCGTGAACGCCTTCCTTCTGGGATGGGCCGACCGGCTCGCTGCGTTGGGCGACCGGTCCGGAGTGTACTCGAGCTCGTCGGCAGCGATCCGCGGTCTCATCCTCGGCGCGTGCTGGAACGCGCGCTGCCCGGACAACGTGCGGATGGCGCGATGGTGCTCGTCCACCCAGATCACTGCCGGGACGTGCGTGGACACGGTTTGGGGCGACCCGTACGTCGCGGACGGCTACTGGTACTGGCACCAGCGCTTGCGGCAGTACCGGGGGCAGCACGCCCACAGCTTCAACGGACAGAGCTTGTACGTCGACGACGACTGCAACCTGGGGCAGGTGGCCCGGGCCTGGGGGCATGATCCATCTGGCCACGACCCGAAGACGGCGCACCCTGAGTGTCTCGGCGACGCGATCTCCCACCGTTTTTAGGGAGGAGGTAAGGTTTGTGAGCGTGCGTGCGAAGAGCCATCGGGTCGCCCCATTGGTGGCTGCGCTTGCGCTTTTGGCAGGGGCGTGCGGGCAGGGCTCCAAGATCTCCCAGTCCCTTCGGGCTCCGCAGGCCAGCGGTCCCCGCATTCTGCAGATGCGGTTCTTCAGAGACGGATCGGGATGGCTCGTGGCGGACCGCGGCGTCCTGCGGACGACCGACCGCGGGCGATCGTGGACGAACGTGACGCCGCCACGTCTGCGGGGGCGGGCCCTGGACGAGGTCAGCCCCATCATGTTCTTCCGGACACGGACCGAGGGCTGGCTGGCTGCATTCCTCGATCCCTCCACGCCCACGACGCTCAGCGTGCTGAGGACGACCGACGGGGGTCGGACGTGGAGAGAGCGGCCGCTGGCCGTCGACCTCCGCGGTGAGGATCCGGGCGGCGGCGTTCTGTTCTCCCTGGACGACCGCAACGCCTGGCTCGTGATCAAGGCGGTGAGCGGGTCCGCCCACAGCCGCGGTGTGCTCTACCGCACGACCGACGGGGGCGAGAGCTGGCGGCGGCTGGAGATTCCGATGGCTGATGCCATCCGGTTCACCACCCCGCAGGACGGCTGGATGGCGGGGGGGCCGGCCGGAGGGGCGTTGTTCGTCACGCGAGACGGTGGGCTGACCTGGCAGGAGCAGGTCGTGCCCGGAAGGCACCCCGTGAAGCCGTGGCGCACCACCGTGGCGCTTCCCGTCTTCTTCGACGCAGATCGGGGGGTACTGCCGGTGCAGACTCGACTCTCTGAGACCTCGGAGACGAGCCTGCTGCAGTTCTACGTGACGGGGGATCGAGGGAACCTCTGGCTTCCCGCAGGGGCGCCGGTGAAGACCGATCGCGGAGGCGACATCTTCTTCGGCGGCCACTCGATGGCGTCATTCGTGGACGCCGACAACTGGTTCTTGCTGGGGGAGGGCCTCCAGGCTTCCAGGGACGGCGGCAGGACGTGGTCAGTCGTGAACGACAGCCGGGACCTCCGTGACGCGGTACAGATCGAGTTCGCCAGCCCCAGCCAGGGTTTCGTGTACGTGGTACGGCGGGAGTGCCCGCAGCCGAAGCAGTGCACGGAGACGTCGGAGCTGCTCCGAAGCGACGACGGCGGGCGCACCTGGCGCGCGGTGCAGGTACCGACGGCGTAGAAAAAGCTCGGCGCCCGGCGAGGGCGGCCACCTGCGCCAGCCGGGGCCCGCGGCAGCGGACGATCAGCGACACCCCCGAGCGGGCCGCCTTCGGGGCCCAGTTCCGCGACTGGCTGCGCCAGAACCTCCCGGAGGGGGGGATGGAGGCCATCGAGGGGTGCGACGACGAGGCCTTCGCGGCGGCCCGCCGCCACTTCGACCTCTGGGAATGGAACCGCCGCATGGGGGCCTCCGGCTACGCCGCTCCCCTCTGGCCCCGGGAGTACGGGGGGGCCCCGGCATCGAGGTCCGCCCCCTGCGGGAGATGACGGGGTCGGCGGAGCTCAACGAGGTGTACTTCACGGACGTCTGCATCCCCGACGACAACCGGGTGGGCGCGGAGGGGGAGGGCTAGCGCGTGGCCCGCTGGTCCGCCAGGGCATCGCGGGGCTGTACGTGGAGGAGGTCGCGGGCGAACACCATCGAGGGGGGGACCTCGGAGGTGCCGCGCACGAGGTCGGAGAGCGGATCCTGAGCCTGCCGCGAGAGCCGGAGGCCGACCGCAGCGACCCCTGGAAGGACACCCGCCGAAGCTGACCCCCAGGGCGCGAGGGGGATCAGCCATGAGCGGGCGCCCGCACACGCCGGGCGCTCAGAAAGAGGCCTCCGCGTCCCTTGTGGGCTAGTTCGGGCCTCTCAATTGGACGAGGCCAGCCAGCGAACCCTGGACCAGCGCTCCACCAGAGCCCGGTAGTGGAAGAAAGCCCTTTCCTCCTCCCCCCTGGCCAGGGCCTCCACCGCCTCCCAGGCGTCTCGGGAGGAGTTTTCCCTGCCAGCCTCTTCCTCCCCCATGAGGTTCACTAGGGTTGCGTAGTCCAGCTCCACCAGGGCCTCCGGGTGGAAACCCCGGAGCCAGCCCTGAAGCTCTCGGACCCGGGCCGCTGGCTCGGGATCGGGGAGCCGGGCCTTGAGCACCCCGCCGGCCTTCTCCAGCCGCTCTAGAGCGGACGCCAGGGCCGTCGTGTACCTTGGGGCCGGCCTCCCGCCGCGCAGCACCGTTGGCTCCATCCTCCTCTCCCAGGGGTCGAAGCAGAGGAACCAGTGGAAGGGGATCTGGAAGGGGGCCTGGAGGACATGACCCCTCACCTCCTTCCTCCCCATGAGCTCCTCTTCGGCCACGGCTGCCTCCTCGGGCTTGAAGATGGCGGAGAGGGCCGGCGGAGGGAGCAGCCGCCTCAGGGCGACCACGGCATAGAGAGCGCGGAGCCTCGGCCGCCAGGGGCAGATGTAGGTCCTCCCCCCCACCTCCCTCACCTCCCCCAGGTGTTCAGCGGTGGCGAGGCGGGCGAGGGCCCGGGAGAGGCTCACACCCCCGCCCGCGTACACCACAGGCGGCTCCCGGGTAGCCGGCCGGAAGGCCGCCCTGTCCTCGGGGTCCAGGGCTTCTGCCGGCTCAAAGACCTTTAGGAAAGCCGAGGGAGTCACGCCAGGATTATAAGAAAGCCCTCATGAGAGGTCGGGCGGCTTGGACCCTTGGCGAGCCTCCCTCCCGGCGATATGCTCCGAGCGGGACGGAAGGAGGTGACGCCGTGGGGGTATTCGACGCCATGGAGGAGGGGTACCAGGAGGTAGCCTTCTTCCATCACCCGTCCTCCGGTCTCAAGGCCATAGTCGCCGTTTACTCCACCGCCCTCGGACCTGCCCTCGGGGGCGTCCGCATGTATCCCTACTCCAGCGAGGAGGAGGCCCTCACCGACGTCCTCAGGCTGGCCAAGGCCATGGCCTACAAGGCCGCCGCGGCCGGCCTGGATCTGGGCGGGGGTAAGGCCGTCATTCTGGGCGATCCCGCCAGGGATAAGAGCGAGGAACTCTTAAGGGCCTTTGGAGCCTTCGTGGACGGCCTGGCGGGCAGGTACATAACCGCCACCGACGTAGGGATGACCGTGGCCGACATGGATCAGATAGCCCGGGAGACTTCTTACGTCGTCGGGACTTCCTGGGGGGCAGGGGATCCGTCCCCGGCAACGGCCCTCGGAGTCCTAGAGGGGATGAAGGTCTGCCTGGAGGAGGCCACAGGAGACGCATCCCTTGCAGGAAGGAGGGTAGCCGTTCAGGGAGTGGGGAAGGTGGGGGGAAACCTGGTAAGGCTCCTCGCCGCCGAGGGGGCGAGGATCGTGGTGGCGGATGTGAACCCGGTCCTCGCCGCCCGCGCCGCCCAGGAGTGGGGGGCGGAGGTGGTGGAGCCCTCCAGGATCCACGCCGTCCAGGCAGATGTCTTCAGCCCCTGCGCCATGGGAGGGATCCTTAACCCCGAGACCATACCCGAGATAAAGGCCCCGGTCGTGGCCGGGGCCGCCAACAACCAGCTCCTCAGCGCCGAGGACGCTCTTCTCCTCGACAAGCGCGGAATCCTCTACGCGCCTGACTACGTCATAAACGCGGGCGGGCTCATCCACGTCGCGGCAGAGCTCGGCGGTTTCGACCCGGAGAGAGCCGCCCAGGCAGTGAGGAGGGTCTCCTCCAGGCTGAGGGAGGTGATCCGCGCGGCGAGGGAGATGGGGCTCACCACAGCCGAGGCGGCGGACCGCCTGGCTGAGGAGAGGATGAGGAGGATAGGGGGGCTACGGGCCATAGGCAGGGGGATCCGAAGGCGCCAGGGCGGCTAGGGGGGCGAGTGCTCGAGATCCGGTTTCACGGGAGGGGGGGACAGGGGGCGGTAGTGGCCTCGAATCTCCTGGCCGCGGCCCTCTTCTCCGAGGGGTGGGAGGTCCAGTCCTTCCCCACCTTTGGTGTCGAGAGGAGGGGAGCCCCCGTGGCAGCCTACGTCAGGGCCGATAAGCGCCCCATATATCTCCGGTGCCAGATAAGGAACCCGGACCACCTGGTCGTCCTTGATCCCAGCCTCCTCGGCATGCTCCAACTCACTTCGGACCTGAAGCCGGGAGGGTGGGTGGTGGTGAATACTCCCTCCCCGCCATGGGCCCTCGGCCTCCCGGGTTTCCGGGTAGCCGCCGTGGACGCCGGGAGGATCGCCCTCTCGTGGGGGCTCGGCTCGGCGGGTGCTCCCATCGTGAACACCGCCATCCTCGGGGCCTTCGCAGCGGCTACAGGCCTCGTGAGACTCTCCAGCGTTCTGGAGGCGGTGGGGGCCGCGTTCGGGGGCCCAGAGCTAAGGAAGAACCTGGGGGCCGTGGAGGAGGCGGCCCGGGAGGTGGCCACCTGGGAGGGGGATCCCTCCCAGGTGGCGGTGGGATAGGGGCGATGGGGGAGGCGGGGTGAGAGAGGTCGCGAGTCTCCTGCTCACCACGGGGAGTACCCGGGCGGTGCGGACGGGGGTCTGGAAGTACATGCGTCCGGTGTATGTGGAGAGGCAGGCCCCCTGCACCGCCGCCTGTCCCCTGAGCAACGCCATCCCTCGGGCCATGCAGGCAGCGGTGGAGGGAGACGCTGACTCGGCCCTCGCCATCTTCCTCGAGACGAACCCCATCCCGGGGGTGACCGGGAGAGTCTGCTACAGGCCCTGTGAGGACCTATGCAACAGGGGCAAGTTCGATGACCCTCTGTCCATAAGGGCCGTAGAGAGGTGGGCGGCGGATCTCGGCAGGGCGGACCCCCCCTCCCCGGCCCCGGCTACGGGGAGGAGGGTGGCGGTGGTCGGTAGCGGCCCCGCGGGGCTCGGGGCAACCTACCGCCTTCTCCTCCTCGGCCACAGGGTAAGCCTGTTCGAGAAGGAACCCTCCCCCGGGGGGCTTCTCCGCTTCGGCATCCCTCCCTACAGGCTACCCAGGGAGGTCCTGGACAGGGAGCTCGAGAGGATCCTCGTACTCGGGCCCGAGCTCTTTACCTCCGTCGAGGTGGGGAAGGATATCCCCCTCCAGGACCTCGTTCGGGAATTTGACGCCGTCGTCCTCGCCCCCGGCCTGGGCCGCGCCAGGAGGCTCGGTCTGCCTGGAGAGGAACACCCCTCAGTACGGCACGGACTCCCCTTCCTCAGGGAGGCTGCCCGGGGCGAGGGGCGGGCTCCCGGGAGGGAGGTGGTTGTGGTGGGTGGGGGAAACGTGGCCCTGGACTGCGCCAGGGCCGCCCTGAGGCTGGGGGCTGAGGGGGTAAGGGTGGTCTCCCTGGAAGGCCCGGATGAGATGCCGGCCCACCCAGAGGAGCTCGAGGAGGCCGCGAGGGAGGGAGTCCGCTTCCTGCACCGGAGGGGGCCCGTGAGGTTCGTGGTGGAGGAGGGAGAGCTGGTCGGGGTGGAGGTCCTCCGCTGCGCCCGGGTCTTCGACCCAGAGGGGAGGTTCGCACCGGAGCTCGTCCCCGGCACCGAGGAACTCCTCGCCGCCGATGGAGTGGTGGTGGCCATCGGGCAGGAGGGAGCCGCGGGCACCCTCCTCGAGGAGCTCCACCTCTCACCAGTGGGGGAAATCCCCGCCGACAACCACGGGCTGACACCGGTAAGGGGGGTCTTCGCCTGCGGAGACGCCGCCCGGTCGGGGGGAACCGTGACAGCCGCCCTGGCAGCGGGGGCGCGAACGGCCCTTGCAGTCCACTCCTATCTCACGGGGGAACCCCTGAAGGAGCCTGCCCGCGAGAAAGTGGGCTTCTCAAACATAAGGCTCCACCGCTTCTCCCACGCCGCGCGCCTCCCCCAGCCCCACCTGGCCCGCGAGGACGCCCTCGAGGGGTTCGCCGAAGTGAACCTAGGCCTGCCGCCCGCGCTCCTCAAGGAAGAGGCCTCCCGCTGCTTCTCCTGCGGGCTCTGCAGCCGCTGCGATATCTGCCTCCTTTCCTGCCCGGAGGTGGCCATCTCCCGAAAGGGCGGCGGGTACGAGATAGACCAGGACCACTGCAAGGGGTGCGGCATCTGCGTTGAGGAGTGTCCGAGATGGGCCATGGCCATGGTACCCGTGGCTTAGCAGATCCCTCGAGGCCCTAGCGGAGGAGGGCAGGGAAGAGGTTCGGGAGGAGGCGGTGGGAGAGAGGAAGGTCCTGACGGGGGCTTATGCTGCCGCCGAGGCGGTCCGGCTGGTCCAGCCCGATGTGGTGGCCATCTACCCCATCACGCCCTCCACGGGGGTGGCCGAGAGGGTGGCGGACCTCTGCTCCGAGGGGAAGATGCGGGCAAGGCTCGTCAGGGTGGAATCGGAGCACTCGGCCATCTCGGTCCTGATGGCGGCCTCCGCCTTAGGGGCGAGGACCTTTTCGGCCACTTCCTCTCAGGGCCTCGCCCTCATGCACGAGGTCCTCCACTGGACCGCTGGCGCGCGCCTCCCGGTGGTCATGGTGAACGCCAACCGGGGCCTCGCCGCCCCCTGGGTCCTCGGCCCCGACCACCAGGACTCCCTCTCCCAGAGGGACACGGGTTGGATGCAGGTGTACGTCGCGAGCGGTCAGGAGCTCCTGGATACCGTGGTGCAGGCCTACCGGGTGGCAGAGGAGGTTCTCCTCCCCTGCCTGGTCTGCATGGACGGGTTCTACATCTCCCACACCGCAGAGCCCCTGGAGGTTCCCTCCGAGGAGGAGGTGGCGGCCTTTCTCCCCCCGCCCCCACCCCGACCCGGGCTCGACCCCAACTCCCCCGCCGCGATGGGGGCGCTGGTCGACGGGGCTACCTACGGCAGGATCAGGGCCCTCGAGCACCGAGCCATGGCAGAGGCGGAGGAGGCGTGGGCGCGGGCGGAGGAGGAGTTCGCGAGAGCCTTCGGGAGAAGCTACGCGGCCCTCGAGGGGTACCGTGTGGAAGGCGCCGAGCTCCTTCTCCTGGCCATGGGAACGGCGGCCTCCACCGCCCGCGCCGCCGTGGACTCCCTAAGGGACCAGGGGGTGGCGGTAGGCCTGGTGAGGCTGAGGCGGTTCCGGCCCTTCCCCTCCGGGGCCCTGGCAGCGATGGTCAAGGGAGCGGCAAGGGTGGCTGTTCTTGAGAGGAGCATCTCCCCCGGCCACCAGGGCATCGTTGCCTCGGAGGTGAGGGCGGCCCTGTACCCCGCGCCGGAGGGGCCCGAGGTCTCGGGGTTCGTTCTAGGCATGGGCGGTCAGGACGTCACTCCCGAGATGGTGGAGGAGGCGGCGAAAGCGGCCCTGAAGGGCGAGGGAAGGGAGGAGGTCACATGGGTGGGACTCGACTAGGGGCCCTGGGGTCGAGGGGAATCCCCCTCGACGACGAGACCACCGCCCTCGAGCTCCTGGAGCCGGGGCACGCCGCCTGCCCGGGCTGCGGGGCGGCCCTGGCCATGAGGTACGCGCTCAAGGGCCTGGGACCGAGGACGTTCCTGGTGATCCCTGCGAGCTGCTGGAGCGTGATCGCGGGGGCCTGGCCCAACAGCTCCGTGAGGGTGCCTGTCTTGCACGTTCCCTTCGAGACGGCTGCGGCCGCAGCCTCCGGGGTGAGGGCTGCCCTGGATGCGAGAGGGGTAGAGGACGTGGTGGTGGCCGCCTGGGCCGGGGATGGAGGCACCTTCGACATCGGCTTCCAGGCGCTCTCCGCTGCGGCCGAGAGGAACGAGGACATCATCTTCTTCTGTTACGACAACGAGGGTTACATGAACACGGGAATCCAGCGCTCCTCGGCCACCCCCAGGGGGGCCTGGACCACCACCACCCCAACTCAGGCGCCAAAGGCGGAACCGAAAAAGCCCATCCTCGAGATCATGACCGCCCACGGGATTCCGTACGCCGCTACGGCCACCGTGGCCTACCCCGAGGACCTCATCGCCAAGGTGAGGAGGGCGAGGAGGGTTAAGGGGTTCCGGTTCATCCACATCCTCGCACCCTGCCCCCCTGGCTGGAAACACGACCCCTCTCAGACGCTCAGGGTAACCCGCCTGGCCGTGGAGACGGGGGTCTTCCCCCTGGTGGAAGTGGATGGAGGGAGCTGGAGGATGACCAGGGTTCCGGCGGGGCTTCCGCTCCGGGAATACCTGAAGCTCCAGGGACGCTTCGCCCACCTCATGGAGCACGAGGTCTGGGAGCTCAAGGAGGCCGTGGAGGCCCGCCTCAGGGCCGTCCAGGCGCGGGCCGGCGTCCAGGATAACAAGACCTAGCCCGAGAGGGGGCCCCCTCCCTCTTCCGCCAGGCCGGATGTGCCTCCCCTCACAGCTTCAGGCAGATCCCGAACCATCTCGTCCAGGGACTGCTCTACCTCCTTCATGATCTCCGCCAACACCCTCTGGACCTCCGCCAACTTCTCGAGGAAACCGAGGCCCCTCTCTCTTATCTCCTCCGCTCCCCTCCTCGCCCTCGCCTTCGTCTCCTCCGCAGCGGCATCCGCAGCTTCCAGCACCCCGGCTACGGCGTCGCCCACCGCCCTGATAAGCGCCGAGCGGTCAAGCCCCTTTCGGGCAGCCAGCTCCCTCCGCAACCTCTCGATCTCAGCGTCCCTCTCGGCGAGCTCCCGAGCCACAGCCCGGAGGAAGGCCTGGACCTCCTCCCTCACATAGCCGCGTACCCCCACGACGAACTCTTTCCCCTCGACCTCTTCGGGCTTCACAACCACCTCCGAACCGACCTCGGTCTGCCTTCTTCGGCTTCTTCGACCGCGTTTCTTTTCTTACTTCGGCCAGCCGCCGCCGCCCATGAGGGTTCCCCAGAGCCCGCACCATCCGAAATGCTAGCCTCGCCCCATGTGCCGGAGGAAGGCCACCGCAGCATTTTTTGCCCTCGTCCTTGCCGGCTGCCAGGGGAGAGGAGCCCTTAGCCGCGGTCCCAGTCCCGGCATCGGCACCGAGAGCTCACCCCAGCCGCGGGTTTCTCCCACCATCCCCTCCCCACCGGAGTCCTTCCTCGAGCTCGCCCAGGATCTTGCGGGGTCCATCCTGACAAACCTGGTAACGGCGGAGGGGGGTGTCCTTTCCTACGTAAGACCCGACCACCAGGAGGAACCCTCCCTTTCGGGAACCGGGCACGAACTCACCTCGGAGTCGGTGGGGCTCGCCCTCGGAGCCTACCTCGCTCTAGGAGACAAGGGCGCCATGAGCCTCGTCCACTCCTTCTGGAGGAGCCATTTTCTCTCCCCCGCCGGCCTCTCTAGCTGGAAGCTGACGCCAGACGGAAGACCCGCCGCTTCGGAAGAGGGTTATCTCTCCGCGGCCCCCATTGACGAGCTGCGGCTCGCCAGGGTGCTCCTCGCCGCAGGTCCCCTCCTTCCACACTCGCGAGAGGACGCCGAGAAGATCTCCCGATCTCTTCTCTCTGCCTTGCGTGGCGGGCTCATCCCCGATGATGTCTCCTGGCGGGAAGGGCAGGCCCTTGAGCCCGGAGAGAGGATAAGCCTGTCCTACCTGGACATCGGTGCTATGAAGGCCCTTCTCCGCCTGGACGCACGCTGGGAGCCCGTCCTTGCGGCCTCTCTCCGCATTCTCCTCCGGGCCGCCAGGCCGGGTGGGCCTCCATGGCAGGTTTACGACCCCGAAGCGGAGAGGTTTAGCTGCCAGGATCCGTGCGACACCATCCACGGCCTCTGGATAGGCCTCAGGCTGCAAGAGGCCGGTGAGGAGGGTGCCGCCCTCCGTATCCTCAGCTTCTACCGGACTCTCCTCGACCGCTCCGGTCGCCTTGACGATGCCTACACCCCCGAGGGTTCCGGCTCGGGGGAGGAGGACCTCGCTTCCTATGCCCTCCTGGCGAGGCTCGCCTGGCGCTTAGGGGAGAAGGCCTTCGCGCGCTCCGTGGTTGAGGAGCGGATACTGCCCTTCCGAAGCTCCTCGGGCCTCTACACTCAAGAGCCCCCTGACGCCTCCTCGTTCCAGAACCTCGAGGTCCTCCTCACCCTCCTCGAGCTCTCAGGAAGACGCGCCCCCGCCGACTAGTCTTCGCCTCCCGCCCGTCTCACCGCGGGGCCGCGCTTCTTCGACGGCTTCGGACAGGACCCCGCCACCTGGCAGGGGGAGACAAAGGTGTAACCGAGGGCCCTTATGCCAACCACAGCTTCTTCCAGGTATGAGGGATCCAGGAATGGATGGAAGAAGAAGCTGGCAAAGCCATCCCTCACCACCCGCGCTTTCTCGGCCCGGCGGATGATGTCCCGGGGCAGGCTTCTCGGATATCCCATCCAGTCCTGGGGCTCCACATTCCCCAGATTCTCAGGGAGAACTTTCTGGCCGTAGGCATCCCTGTAGATGACGTAAGGATAGAACTGCCCCACGAAACGGCCGCTAATCCGGTCAGGGAAGTAGATGACCCGCCCCCAGTGGACTGGATAGACGTCCTTGATGGCAACGTAGTCGGTAGCGCTGGCAGCATAGTGGGGAGCCTCGAACGCGAAGGGCAGAATCCCCGACGCTTCGAGCACCTCCCTGCCCCTCGCAGCCCTCTCCCTCGCCCACTCCCCGGAATCTCCGGGGACGGGCCCCAGGTACTTGAGGGAGTGGTCGGCGTTCTCCGTAACCCTGTAGAACTCGAAGTCATCCCCGCTCGCCCCCGTGTAAGGGTTTGGCAGGGAATCCCACTGGTGGGTGGTGCCGTGCTGGACGATGGAGGCGCCACCCGCCCATAGCTGCGGGAGGAGGTCCGCGACGGGAGAGAGATCCAGGGGAAGGCTTTCTCCAGCCGAGTAATAGCCCAGGGGATCCTGCCAGACGGGGATCACGGCCACCCCAAAGGGCACACCCAACCTCGCCAGAAGGGAGGCGACGGTCTTCAGGTCCGCCGGCTGAGTCATGGGGCTCACGTCCTCCAGCCGCACCATGGCGAGGCGCTTTTCAGAGTGCGCAACGCCAAGCATGTCGTGGAGGAGGTCGGCGAAAGCAAGGTATCTATCCTCTTCAGAGATGTAGGAGAAGGGGATGTCCCCCACGTACCACAGGTTCCCGCTCCGGGTGACATAGGGCGCCCTTTTCCCGGACTGGGCGCCAACCGCCTCGGCGAGAACACTGACGCGGGACGCGTCCGTCACCGCGACCACTCCCAGGGTGGTGGAGCAGTCCTGCTTGCCGTCAGGCTCTGGGCTGCACCCTGTGAGGTCAGCCCCGGGTACCGGGTTCACGACCACCGCCTTGTACAGCTCCACACCCTTGTAAAGCACCCGGTTGTAGCCTCCATCCTCCAGGCCCTGGAAGGAAAAGCCGAACCTCCCTGCAAACCCGTCCTGCCCCCACTCGGGGTCCCAGCCCCAGGCGAGATGCCACAGGTTATGCCCGATCCAGATGAGCGGGCGAGCCGGGCTCGAGGCATCGCGAAGGAAGGCAACCCACGCCGCCCTGCCCGCTTCGTCCAGAAAGCTGGGCTCGTCATAGGTGGAACCGACGTAGAAAACGGCATCGAAGCTCGAGATCTGGCCGGCTGAGTAAGAGGACACGGGCTGGCTCACCACTGCGGCGCGGAAGTGGCCGAGGAGATTCCGGAGCATGAGGGCGTATTCGGCCCCGAGATATCCCCAGGGGCCGGAGGAATCGTGGAGGATTAGCACCCGAGGGGAAGCCTGCCCCGCGCTGGCTCCTGCCGTGCCGCCAAGCAAGGCAAGGACAAGGAAGAGCCCTGCGAGGGCTCGCAGGCGGCTCTCCGGGACCCCTGCCTTCTTCGGCAGGATATTCCGAGCCTCCTCCCGCCGGGGTCCCCACCGCCCCGCCATCAGCCAGACCTCCTGGCGGGGCGCGACGCCTTCCACCGCGCGACCAGGCCACCGAGGATGAGGCCAAGGGCGATGAGAACCCAGATGCCCGCAGCTATCCCGGTGACGGGAAGGATCTGCGTTGGCCCTAGGCGAGCAGCGGAGACCACGGGTGCCACCACTGCCGGGAGCACGAGCGGCGCAGGTGCAGGATACACTGGCATCACCTCCTCTCCCCACTGGCAACAAGCCGCCTGAACTGGAGTTCAAGGCCAAGGTCGTCCCCGGGGAAGAACTCCCCCGGCCCCTCGGCGGTGAGACCAAAGAACCTTCTCAAAGCGGCGTGGACCCGACTGGAGGCAAGCCCATCGCCAAAGACGCTGCTGGCCCTCGCCATCTCCCATCTCGCCTCGGCATCTCCGAGCAAGAGAACGAGTTCGCTGAGGACCCTCTCCTCCTCTGTTCCGACCAGCCTGGCCGCCCCGACGGCCACGGCCTCAGGCCTCTCGGTCACCTCCCGCAAGACCAAGCACGGCACGCCCAGGCTGGTTGCCTCCTCCTGCACCCCTCCGGAATCTGTCACCACGACCCAGGCTGAGCCCAGAATCCGAATGAACTCGGGATACCGCAGGGGCTCGGTGAGGGTGAAATTGGCCACCCCCTCCAGCGCAGGCACGAGGACCTCCCTCACCACGGGATTGGGGTGAAGGGGAAGGATGAAGTGGACCTGCGGAAACAGGGAGGCTGCCCTCGCGAGCGCCCGCGCCACCCGCCTCTGAGGTTCACCCCAGTTCTCCCTCCTGTGGGTGGTCACGAGCACCAGCGGGCTCGACCGAGCCGCCTCGAGGGCCCTCCCGACCTCCGGGCGGAGCCCGCCGAAGGGACGGGACAGGTACCTCCTCAAGGCGTCTACCACGGTGTTCCCCGTGACCACCATTTCTTTCTGAGGGACCCCCTCCCTCACCAGGTTGTCCCTGGCCCACCGGGTAGGAGGGAAGTGCAGGGAGGCGATGGCCGCGATCAACTTCCGGTTGGCCTCCTCCGGAAAGGGAGAGGCGAGGTCGTAAGACCGGAGGCCGGCCTCCACATGGGCCACGGGGATCCTGCGATAGAAGGCAGCCAGGGCCCCCGCGAAAGCCGTCGTCGTGTCCCCTTGGACCAAGACCAGCTCGGGCCGGAGCTCCTCTAGAGTCCGGTCCAGGGCCTTAAGGCACCTCGCAGTGAGAGAGCCGAGCCCCTGCCCGGGCTGCCCAACTTCCAGGTTCCTCGCGGCTTCTAGCCCGAAGACAACGAGGACCTCCTCGAGAATCTCCCTGTGCTGTCCCGTAAGGACAAGAAAGGTTTCGAGATCCGGATCTGCCTCGAGGAGCTCTACCACCGGCCCGAGCTTGATCGCCTCAGGCCGCGTTCCGGCCACCACGACCACCCTCCTGCTCATGCCCTCACCCCCATGGGGGCCGCATTCGGCTCCGCCACCCTCGGCGTCTTGGCCCAGCCCGACCTGCCGGCGAGCTGTCGGTAGATGGCCCTGAATCCAGCCGGCACCCAGATGTAGCTGTAGAAGACGAAGAGCTGGCCGAGAAGGATGGCCTGGACAAGGGTGACCTCGGGCTCCTCCAACCAAAAGGTGTAGGAGAGGAAGAAGGCGGGGAGAAAGCCAAGGCCGTAGCTGAACAGAATGTAGGTAAGGCTCAGCCCCCCGCCCGCGGCCAACCAGAGGCCGAGCCAGATGTACCCGAGAACAAAGAAGGGGGCAGAGATCACCATTGCAAGGGGGGAAAGCAGGATCCCGGCGAGGTCGAGCCGGGCAAGGAAACCGGGGTGGCTAGAGCCCGCCATGGCAGGGAGGTGACGAAGGCACTGGAGGGTTCCCTGGAACCAACGGGTCCGCTGCCGGAGGAGCCTGCTCAAGTCGGGCAAGGCCTGCTGAGAAACCCAGGCCGTAGCCGCGTAAGCATTTTCCCACCCTGCAAGAAGCAGTCGGATGCCGAGGTCCATGTCCTCGGTGAGGCAGTCGCTCCAGGGGTCCTCCCCTAGGGAGGCCAGAGCCGAAGCCCGCGTGAACTGCCCGTTGCCTCCCAGCTGAAGGGCCTTGGTTCTCTCCCTTCCCCGCTGGCAGAGGGCGTTGAAGGCCACAAACTCGAAGTGCTGCATGAGGGTGAGGAAGTTTGTCCCGCGGTTCCTTATCCTCACCGCTATCTGGCAGCTACCAACCCGGGGATCCGAGAAGTACGGTGTCACCTCCCTGAGGGCGCCCGGAGAGAGCCGACCATCGGCATCCATGACGCAGAGGATGACTTTCTCCAGGTCTAGGCCGCCTATCACCCCTGAGCTCAGAAGCCACCGCCAGGCGTGATTCAGGGCCCTCCCCTTCCCCTGGCGGGCCGCAGGGGGATCGCGCCTCAGGAGGTGAACTCTGGGATCGCGGATCTCAGCCACCCTCTCGGAGGTGTCGTCATCGGATCCGTCATCCACCACAACCACTCCTGCCGGGTTCAGGGATAGAAGGTGCCTCACGGTGGGGCCTATCACCTTACCCTCGTTCAGAGCGGGCACCAGGAAGAAAAAGTGAAGCTCCGGCCAGGCAGGCGCTGGAACGGGCCTCCGCCTGGAGAGGGCGAAGAGGATGACGAGAGCGCTCATCCCCCAGAGGACCACCCCGACAACGCCAACGGATGCCGCCTGCATCGCCTTCCAGAACACGGTCTTCCCCTCCCTCGCTGACAAAAAGGCCGACCCCCAAAAGGGGGCCGGCCGGTCTCGCCACTGGCTCCCCGGCAGGGCAAGGCGACCGTCTTGGCCCTGCGGTTCCTCGCCTCCGGCCCGCGCGCCTCCTCTCCGAGCCGCGCGTACTCCCGTTATTAATTTTCCTCCGTCGGTCCCCGCCCCCTCCTGGGCGCCCGGTTTCCCTCAGCCCTCTTGACCGCCCGTGAGAGGAGGGCGACCTCGGTGGCCTCCATACTTAACGACAACTCCCCCGCCAAGGCAACTCCGGAGCCTAAAGAAAGCCCCCTTTCCTCACGAAAAAGTACTTGAGATGGCTAGCTCCCACAGGTTTCGGGTGAGGCCGGCGAATCCCATCACCCTGCTTGCCCCGGGTTACGTGGGGCTTAGCAAGGCCGAGAAGACGCGGCTGCTGAACCGCCTCCTCAAGGAATTCCCCTTCAACCGCTCCTACGCGGCAAGGCGGCTCAGGGCTGCCTCCCTCGAGATCGTGCCCGCCAGCGGAAGGAAGAGGTACGGGGAAGAGCTGCTCGGGGTGCTTCGACTGGTCTGGGCTTCCCTGGGCTGGCCTTCGGGGAAGCTCCTCGCCCCCTTTATGACCGAGGCCATTCTGGCACTTGAGAGGTGTGGAGTCCTGAGGCTCGACGATAAGATGACGAGGACATTGACGGCGCTTTCCCCCGCCACCATCTCAAGGCTGCTTGGGGGCGAGGCACCCAAGGAAGCCTTGCTCATCAGGAGGGCGGTGGCCCTCCTTCGGCTCTCTATCTCAGATGCCCCGCACTGCTCACCTGACGGACCGGGATGGGTGAGAATCGGGCTCCTCCAGACTAGGCCCCCGGCGGGGCTCCTCGTCCTCGAGGATGTTTGGTCGGGATGGGTGCGGCTGGAGGTGGTGGAGGATGGAGCGCCAGAGGCCAGCAGCTGGCTCGGTCCTGTTTTGAAACGAGGCCTTCTCGCGCTCCCCTTCTCCGTCCGGCAGATCCTCGCGGCGGGAACCCTGGGCGCCGCGGCCGAAGAGGCGCTGCGGGTGGCGAGGGCTAGAGGGGTGGCCCTTCGGGAGTGGGTCGGAGTGCGGTCCAGGCGCCCCCCCTCCCTGGAGCTCGCGGGCGAACTGGCCTCCTTCGCTCTCGCCCTGGAGAAGTTTGTGAACTTCTTCCACCCGGTTCTTAAGGGGCCCGGACGGGCGTCTACGCCCTACGCCCGGCTCATCTCCTGGGGCAAGAGCCACCGGTCCGAGGCCCTTCTCGCCGAATACCTCAGCATCAACCCTAGGGAACTGGTGGAGCTGCTCGTGAGGCTACTCCAGGCCAGGGGGGAGAGCGCCTAGCCCGTCCTCGGTCTACGCGCGCTGCTTTCTTCCGCCCCGACGCCTTCTGAGGAACGCGCCCCCCCCAGGGCAAGAGCCCCGAGTCCCACACCCGCCCCGGTAGCGGGAAGCTCCCTTCGCGCGGCGCCCGCTGCGGCTCCGGAGAACCCGCCGGAAGGAGCTGCCCTTCTCACGGGGAGCGCCGCGGAAATCCCGTCCAAGACCGTACTGGAGGCCAGATTGTTCGGACGGAGGTAGGGAAAGTCCACGTTCGAGACCTCGAGGAGCAGAGTGTGGTCGGCGGGAAAGACCCAGGAGTTCCCGAAGAGCTCGATCTCCACGTCGAAGGGGCCGGGGTTCCCGAGGTACTTGAGGGTCCCCCTGTCCACCAGGCGCGGCGTGCCGTCCGGGAAGAGATCCCAGAGTCTCACGTCGAACTGGGCATCGGTTCCCGCGAAGCTGCCCCGGAGTCTCACCCTCCCCTGCCCCAGATACCAGAGCCTCTCCTCTCCGGGGCCGAGCAGGTCCCTAACGGGCCTCTCGACCCTGGCCGAGCCGGGGGTGAGGGAACCCGCCTGGACGAGGCGGGGAGCGAGGGGTTCTAGCAGGGAGAGGCCTGCCTCCGCCGCGGCCGCCTGCACGATGGGGTCAGCGGCGAGCCCCCCAGGCTGGGCAGCCTGGTTCAGAAGGAGGAAGGGGCCGGAGGCCTCCAGCCTCACCTCCCCCTGGGCGAGAGCCCGCGGCCCTTCAGCCCTGACCAGGAGGGCCGGGTCGAAGACCTCGCCCGGAAGGGTCGTGGAAGTGACTACATCGAAGGAGGGGTGCGGCCCCTTCCCCTTGAGCCAGTAGTCGAACCAGGCGAGGAGCATCCCCTCGACCAGATCGAGCTCGGCCTTCTTGTTGGCCGCCCTGGGGTGCCCGATGTCCCCGAAGTAGAGCTTAATGGGGTAGTTGGGAACGGCCTCCTTCACCAGGCGGTACATCCTGAGGGCCTCGGTCACCGGGAAGAGATCGTCGGTCCAGCCCTGGACCTGGAAGACGGGAGTCCTCAAGGAGGGGTCATTCCTGATGGCCCGAAGCCACCCAGTTTGCCAGGCGGGAGAGCGGACCTCGGTAAGCTCTCTCGAGCCCTCCTCGAGAATCGGGTCCCGCACTCCTCCCGCCTCGTAGGGCTCCCCCGCCATAACCCTGGCGTAGAGCTCGGGAAGAAGGGGAATGTAATTATCGTACGGGCGGTCGAGGTCGAGCCTCTTCCCGGTCGCGAAGAGACCCGTCACGTAGCTCAGCTTCATGGTCCCCAAGGGTGCCCTTGACTCTGCGGGCCACCCGTTCGGAACCAGGGAGTAGAGGAGGTCCGTCCAGGGAACAATCGGCGCCACCGCCGCCACCCTCACCCGCCTGCCCTTCGCCGAGGTCCAGATGGGACGGGTGGCTATGAGCCAGGAGTGTCCTCCACCGTAGGATGCACCGAAAACCCCAACTTTCTCAGGGAGGACCCGGAATCTCGGGTCGTCCACAACTGCCGAGACGAGTGCCTGGAGGTCTCTGATCTCCACCTCCACGCTGGCCAGGTTTGTCTGGCCCCAAGACTTTCCGAAGCCCCGCGCGGAGTAGCGAAGGACAGCGTAGCCCTTGGAGGTGAGGAAGTCGTCGCCGGGGTATCCGCTGGAGGGGGAGGGCTTCCCGTCGCCCTTGCTCCCTCCCCAGCCATGGACGAAGACGAGAAGAGGGTACGGACCCGAGGCAGGGAGGGCGAGGTCCGCATCGAGAGCCGTGCCGTCGAAGCCTGCGAGGAAACCCGAGCACTTCCTCGGAGCCAGGTCCGAATCGCAGGCGAGGCTGGTGACCTCGCCCTTGGGCGGCTCGATCTGGGCATGGGCCGCCCCCTGCCCGACCAGAACCAGGGCAAGAAGAAGGAGGAGAGCAAAACGCCGCACGTTGCGTAGGTTCGCGGAAAGGAGGAACCCTCCTTCTCACCCGAGAGCCACGGGCCCGGAAGCTCGACCCCTACCCGCCGGGAGAGATCACGGACCCATTCAGCAGGCAGAAGACCCGGCGCCTCAGGGCCTCCTCCTCGGCCTGGCCGAGGATCCTCTCTCCGGCCACCACCGGGAGAACCGCGGGTCGCTTCTCCCCACCGGCGGCCCTAAGCCCCCTCTCCAGGAGGGCCGCCCGGCGGGCGGCCCTCTCAACATCGGCTACATCTATGACGGCCGAGACCTCCACCACCAGGTGGATGACGTCTCCCTCCTCAAACCCCCTGCCCCCCCGGGCCCTCCCCACCAGCACCAGGTCTGAAAGGAGCAGGTCCTCTGCCTCACCCTCGGAAAGGACCCCGGCGGCCACCCACTCCTCGGCCATCTCAGCCAGGTCCTCGGCGCGAACCACCCGGACCTTCCGCGCAAGCCTGCCAAAGTAGGCAGGAGCCCGGTCCGCGTACCTCCGCTCCAGAACCTCCCCCCGCACCTGGCCTAGCCGCGCCTCCATCCGGACCTCCGCCTCGGCCAGCCGGCCGACGCGATCGGCGAGCTCCTTCAGGCCCTCGGCAAGGACCCTCTGGGCCTCGGCGAGCTGGTCCACCCGGAGGGTGAGGGCCTCGAGGCGTTCCTCGGTTCTCCTCTGGGCCTCGGCGAGCTGGTCCACCCGGAGGGTGAGGGCCTCGAGGCGTTCCTCGGTTCTCCTCTGGGCCTCGGCGAGCTCCCGAACGGAAGCGGCCAGGCCCCTCACCTCGCTGCCGAGGGCCCTCAACTCCTCATCGCGGAGGAGCTTCTGAAGCTCGCCTACCGCCTCACGATCCTGAGCAAGAAGCCTGAGGAACGAGAGGATATCCTCGCGACTCCATGGGGAAGACACGGCTCTCACCTGGAGCAGAGCATAGCACCTCAAGCTCCCCGCCTTCCCCCCTTAGAGGCGATAAGCTTACCGGCATGCTGCGAGAGAAGCTCCAGGAGGATCTGAAGGAAGCCATGAGGAGTCGGAGCCGGGCAGCCCTCTCAGTGCTCAGGCTGGCCTTGACGGCCCTTCGCAATGCCGAGGTGGAGAGGGCCCGCCCCCTCACACCGGGGGAGGAACTCGAGGTTCTGGCGGGGGAGGCAAGGAAAAGGAGGGAAGCGGCCGCCACCTACCGATCTCTCGGCCAGGAAGAGAGGGCCAGGCTCGAGGAGGAAGAGCTTGCCGTGCTCGAGTCCTACCTCCCTCCCCCTCTTGAGCAAGAGGAGCTGGCGAGGCTGGTGGAGGAGGCCATCGCCGCAACCGGGGCTTCGGGCCCGAGAGACGTGGGCAAGGTAATGGGCTATCTCATGCCGAAGCTGAGGGGGAGGGTGGAGGGGGCGGTCCTTGCTGACACGGTGAGGAAGAGGCTCGGCGCCTGAGGTCTTGAAGTGAGGACCGCCGCCCGCGCCTCGACAGGCCTCGGCTACCTTGCGGTGGCAGCGGCCGCCCTGCTCTGGGCGACGGGCGCCACTGTGGCGAGGACCCTCATGGACGAGGGGGTATCAGCGCTCTTTCTTGCCGCCACCAGGGCCTGGGTTGCCCTCCCCCTGGTCGCGCCAGCGCTCCTGTTCCAAACAAAGGAAGGAGGAAGCCAGCCCGGGGCCGAAGGATCCCGCTTGAACCCTAACCCCACCCCGTACTTCAGGGCCCACCTCGGGCGGTTCAGAGCTAACCTGCCTGCCCTGGTTCTTTTCGGTCTGAACCTGGCCATGGCCAACCTCACCTATTACGCCTCGGTGGGGAGGCTTCCGGTGGCTGTCGCCATCACCATCCAGTACACTTCCCCTGCCCTGGTCGTTGCCTGGGCGAGTCTAGTCGCGAGAAGGCCGCCGGGGCCCAGGGTCATTGTTGCGCTCCTCCTCGTCCTTGCGGGGGTACCGCTCGTATCCGGGGTTCTGGGTAGGGGCACGAGACCGGACCCCCTCGGGCTCGCCCTCGCCGGCCTCGCCTCCCTCACCTTCGCCGCCTACATGGTCCTCGCCGACTCCCTCGCGAACCGCCTCGGGGCGGGACCGAGCCTAGCAGGCGGCCTCGCCGTGGCGAGCCTCTTCTGGGCAGCCCTCCTCCTCCCTCGGGGCCTCGGCCCCCTCCTGCAGCTGGAACGCCTGCCCCGCCTCCTCTACCTCGGTTCCCTGGGAACGGCCGCCCCCTTCTTCCTGTTCATCTGGGGGCTCGCCAGGGGTGTTGGGGCGGCGCGGGCGGGCATCGTCTCAACCCTGGAGCCCGTCTCCGCTGCTCTCCTCGCCTACGCCTTCCTCGGACAGAGCCTCTCCTCTTCTCAGCTCCTGGGAGGGGCCCTCGTCGTCCTCGGGGTGGGTGCGGCCCGGCCATCCCCCAGCCGGATGGAGTTCTGCCCGCCTGGGCGGCAAAAGTCCACCGGATGACCGCCGCCGCCCCACCCAGACCAGGCCCAGAACTACGATAGCCAGGACCACCGCGGTCGCCAGGTGAAAGTAGCGGAGAACCACGCTCCACCGGGCTCCAAAAATGACGCCGAGCCCAACAAGGGCAGCATTCCAGGGAAGAGAGCCCGTGATGGTGTACAGCGAGAAAGGAAGAACCGGCATTTTACCCACCCCTGCCGGAAGCGAAATGAAGGTTCTCACCACCGGGAGCATGCGGGAGAAGAAAACTGCCGGCCCCCCGTACCTCCCGAACCACTTCTCCGCCGAGAGGAGGTGCCCGCGGTGGAGGCGGAGCAGCCTCCCGTAGCGCTCCACCGCACCCCTCCCCCCTGTTCTCCCGAGAAAGTAAGCGGCGAGACTCCCCGCCAGGTTCCCGAGGACCCCCGCAGCGGTGGCGGGGAGGAAGGAGAGATCCCCCCGGGCCACGAAAAAGCCGGCCCCCACCATCACCACCTCGCTCGGCACCGGGATACATGCGCTCTCCAGAGCCATGAGGAAGAAGATGGCAGGGTAGCCCGCGCTCTCCACAAAGGTGGAGAGAACGCGCTCCACGCCCGATAGGAGCCCAGCCACGGGCGGATTCTAGCGGCCCTGAACTGGCCGGGGTGGGAGGTAGCCCCGAGCCAGTTCAGCCAGCCGCCACGAGCTTGAGGATGAGCCCCTGGAGGGCGCGGGAGAGGGGGCCCACGAACTTAAGACCGCCCAGGAAGACCAGGGCAAGGAGGATGTAGAGCCCGTACTCGTTCAGGAAGCGCACAACGGCACTGCGCTCGGGGGGAAGAAGGCCCGTGAGGAGCCTCGACCCGTCCAAGGGAGGAAGGGGGAGGAGGTTAAAGACGGCGAGAAGCACGTTTACCTGAAAGAGGAACCAGAGGAATCGCTCCCCGAGCCTCCCGGCCACGAGGGTCGCCGGGTGGAGGCGGACCAGGAGGGCTGCGGCCAGAACCGCCAGGGCCAGGTTCGCAAGGGGACCCGCGAGACCCACCAGCATTTCCCCCGCCCTCCTGTTCCTCAAGGCATACGGGTTGTAGGGGACCGGCTTCCCCCACCCGAAACCTGCCAAGAGGAAGGCGATGGAACCGAGGGGGTCGAGGTGGGCAAGGGGGTTCAGGGTGAGCCTCCCTTGCCTCTTGGCGGTGGTATCGCCCTGGGCAAAGGCCATGGCAGCGTGGGAGAACTCATGCACGGTGATGGCCACCACCACGGCCCCCAGGAAGAGGAGGACGCTCACGGGATTGGTGAAAAGAGAAGTCAGGAGCACGGGCTCATGGTAGCGCATGCCCACCGTTCACAGCCCCGCCTTCCCGGTTTCATCCCCCCTTCAAATCCCGGCAGTAACCTGGCCTGCGTGCAGAAGAGAGACGGGCGGACACAGATCACGGGGTTGGCCACCCTCGTCCAGGGGGGCAAGGAGAGCTCGCCTCGCAGGGGTCCCTTCTCCGTCCCGCCGCTCGCCTGGGGTCTCGCCTCCGCGGCCCTTCTGCCCGCCCTTTACCTCACGGTCCTCACACTGGCCCAGTCCTGGAGTCATGCCCGCGACCAAATGGGCAGGGATGCTCCGTACCTGGTGGCCTTCTCCCTCGGCCTCGGAGGTCAGGTCGGGCTCTTCACCCACCTCCGAGCCGAGGGGCGAGCAAGACCGGGCGGAGGAGCCGGCGCCGCCATCGGTGCCTCTGGGGGAACCTCCACCCTCGGCATGCTCGCCTGCTGCGCCCACCACGCTAGCGACATCCTCCCCATCTTCGGGCTCACAGCGGCCGCTGGGTTCCTCAGCTCGTGGCGGCCGTGGTTCCTAGCAGCTGGGGTCGCCTCCAACGCCGCAGGCCTCGCCTATCTCCTCTTCAAGTTCAGGGCCGTCAGGCCCGACGCGCGGGCCCGAGGCCCTGCAGGCGCCTGCCCGATGCCCACCAGGCCAAGCCCAGCTGGGCAGGAGGAAGGAGACAGCCCATGAAGAAGGTCCTCCTCGCCGCAGCCCTCGCCCTCGCAGCAGGCTGCTCCCGCGTCCCTCCCCCGAGCGGGGCGGCGTCAACCAAAACCCCCTCTAAGCCCACGGTGAGCCTGAAGGCGGGTGCAGCCGAGCCGGCCTCGGGGGCCGAGGAGTTCCTCCCCCTCCAGGTGAAGGAGGCAGCGGGGATCTCGGTGGGGCTCCGCCCTGCCCGGCCCCGCCCCGGGCAGCCCCTCGAGGTCGAGGTGAGCCTGGATACCCACTCCGGCAACCTCGACCTCGACCTGGTGGCCATCGCCACGATGAGAGCGGGGACACTCGTGGAGAGGCCAGAGAGGTGGGAGGGGCCCATGAGAGGCCACCACGTCAAGGGGAAGCTCGTCTTTCCCGGTGCCGATCTCTCCGCGGCGAAAAGGTTTGAGATCTCCTTGGAGCTAAGAGGGGAGGTCCTCGTCTTCGCGTGGGAGCTTTGACGCGCTCTCCGCACCCTTCACCTGCCCCTCAAAGGTCAGGCGGCAGCCCTCAGGGTCCCCGGGCCTCTTGGCCTACCCGCTCTCCAGCGGCTTCCTTAGGTTCGCCCAGGCCACTATCCCCCCCCGGAGGTTGTAGGCCCTGGAGTGCCCAAGGGCCCTGAGGAGCTCCACCGCCTGGGCGGAACGCTCACCAACAGCGCAGACCACCACGACAGGCCGGGATCGATCTATCTCCGAGAGCCGGGTCGGAAGCCTGCCCAGGGGAATCAGGACAGAACCAGGGATCCTGGACTGCCTGTATTCGTGGGGCTCCCTCACGTCTACGAGCTGCGCACCCTCGGCCAGCAGCCGCTCCACTTCTTCGGGGCCAATGGCCGGGGCTTCCTCGGGGGCCGCAACCCGGCCTCCGTCCCCCGCGGCACCGCCGGGCGCGGCCGGGGCCCCGGTTAGGCTCGGCGCGGGCATAGGGGCGGGCTCCCCGTGGCTTCTTCCGGGCACCCCGCAGAACTCCTCGTAATCGATGAGTTCCGTGATGCTGGGATTCTCCCCACAGACGGGGCAGGCCGGGTCCCGCTTCCTCGCCACGAGCCGGTACTCTGGGGTGATGGCGTCGTAGATGAGGAGGTGGTCCTGAAGCTCGGATGGGAGGCCCAGGATCAGCTTAATGGCCTCAATGGCCTGGAGGGTGCCGAGGTGACCCGCGACCGCCCCGAGGATCCCCGCCTCGGCGCAGCTCGGCACAGAGCCCGGTGGAGGCGGTTCAGGAAAGACGCAACGGTAGCAGCCCTTGCCCGGCACGTAGACCGCGGCCATCCCCTCCCACCGGAGTATGGCGGCATCCACTAGGGGCTTACCGAGCATGACACAAGCATCGTTCACGAGATAGCGTGTGGGGAAATTGTCCGACCCGTTGATCACGACATTGTAGGGAGCAAGCACCTCAAGGGCGTTCTCCCTGGTGAGAACAAGTCTGTGCTCCACGACGGTCACGTCAGGGTTGGTATCCTCGATGGTTCTCCTGGCCGATTGGGTCTTCCATCTGCCCAGATCGTGATTGAAGTGGATGACCTGCCTCTGCAGGTTGGAGAGATCCACCCTGTCCCCGTCAACGACTCCGAGGGTCCCTACCCCCGCCGCCGCCAGGTAAAGAAGGGCCGGGGACCCGAGACCCCCAGCGCCTACCACGACCACCTTCGCGTCCAGAAGCCTCCTCTGCCCCTCTACCCCTACCTCCGAGAGGCGGACATGCCTTGAGTACCTCTCCAACTGCTCCTCGGTGAGGAGAGGGCTTTCCCTTCCGTCAGCCACACCTGCCTCCTCCCCGCCCCGAACCCGCTACCTCTCTACCCAGGGCCTCCCTCAGGCCACCCCCGCGGCTCTGGCCGTCCACACTCTCCGACGGCTTCTCGGCCACCAGGTCCCGGCCTTCCCCGTCCTGCTCGGGAAGGTAACCCCGCTCGCGAAGGGCGGCCACCACCCTTCCGAGGCACTCCTCCACGCTCTCGAGGTCCGTCCTCACCCTCACCTCAGGGTTCTCGGGAGGCTCGTAGGGGTCGCTCACCCCCGTGAAGTTGGGAAGCTCGCCCGAGAGGGCGCGGGCGTAAAGGCCCTTCACATCCCGCTCCACCAGCACCTCAAGAGGGCAGTCCACATGGACCTCGACAAAGTCGCCAATGAGCTCCCTCGCGTACCTCCTCGCCTCCAGGTACGGGGAGATGAGAGCCACGAGCACGGCCACCCCGTTCCTCGCCAGCAGGTGCGCCACGTAGGCGACCCGGCGGATGTTCTCCTCCCTGTCCTCCCGGCTGAACCCCAGCCCCTTGCTAAAGTGCCTCCGGACCACGTCACCATCGAGGACCTCGGTGGGAAGCCCGAGCCCCCGGAGGTAGCCCGCGAGGGCCTCGGCCAGCGTCGTCTTCCCCGCTCCCGAGAGCCCGGTGAACCAGACCACGAAACCCTTCCTCGCCATTTCCTTCCCTTCGCCCAGCCTAACCCACGGAGAGGCTTTCCACCCGGGGTCCCTCCCTGCCGAGCTCGAGCGTGAGCCCCACCCCCTCAAGTTCCAGGGAGAGGGAGAACCTCCCGGGCCCCCTCGCTCTTATGGAGAGGGAGACGAGCCTCCGCCCCCCAAGAGCCCCAAGGGCCCGGTTCACCTTCCCTACCTCACTCTCCAGGGCCGCTCCCCCTGGGGTCCTCGCATAGACCGAGGCAAGGACCGCTTCTCCGCGGCCACGGTGTGTCCTTCTCACCGCCCCGGTCTCGAGGAGGTGAAAGACGACCCCCTCGAGGGCACCCAGCTCCTCTCTAGGGACGAACCCCGCCTCCACCCTCTTCCTTAGCCCCTCCAGGGCCTCTCGGACCTCCTCCCCTAGCTCTTGGACGAGGGCGCCCATGCCGGCCAAGAGCACCTCCCTCTCCTCGGCCGAGAGGCTCAATCCCTCCGCGGTATCGGGGACCTGCCTCAAGCTCCCCTCCCCAGGATGGCCTCGACCTCGTGCTCAAAACCCCCCGTCTCAATGGGGCAGTGGATTCCACACTCCTTGGGAGCGTTCACCTCCCACCACCACCTCCCGGCACGGTCGTCCTCGCCGGGCTGGATGGGCCTGGTGCATGGGTCGCAGCCGATGCTCGAGTACCCGCGGTCGTAGAGGGGGTGGTGAGGGACTCCGTTGGCTTCCAGGTACTCCCAGACCTCCTGCTTGGTCCAGTCCGCCAGGGGGTTCACCTTCACTATCCCCCCGTGGTCGTGATCGAGCTCCACCTTCCTTATCGCCGCCCGGGAGGCCCACTGCTCCCGCCTCAATCCTGTGAACCAGCCGTCCAGCCCCTCCAGAGCCCTCACCAGCGGTCTCACCTTCCTGATGTGGCAGCAGAGGAGGCGGAGGTCCACGGAACGGTAGAAGAGGTTCACCCCGTGCCTCGCCACCATCTTCTCCACCTCCCGGTAGTCCGGGAAGAGGACCCGGAAGGTGGCCTCCGGGTATCGCTCCCTCACCTGGTCGAGAAAGGCGTAGGTGGCCTGGGGAAGCCTCCCCGTGTCCACAGTTATCACCTGGACCTGGGGGAGGATCCGATACGCCATGTCGAGAACGGCCATCCCCTCCGCCTGGAGGGCGGTGACCACCGCGACCCGGTCTCCGAAGGTTTCCAGGGCCCAGGCCACCACCTCCTGGGGCTCCTTGTCGTCTAGCTCCAGGGCAATCTCACCTATCTCCAGGTCGTCGAAGACAACCCTCTCTCTCAAGAGACCCTCCTCCTCACATGACCCCGCAGCAGAGACCTTCCCACGCTATCCACCTCGATCAACGTTAGCCTCCGGACATGGCGGGCAGGACCACCACCTCCTGCCCCGGGCGGACAGGGGTCTCCAGACCCTGGAGGGAGCGAATGTCCTCCTCTCCCAGGTAGATGTTGGCTGCCGTCGAGACCTGCCCTTCGGGAGTGAGGATAGCCTCCACCAGTGCCGGGTACGTGCGTCGCGCGGCCTCCAGCACCTCCCTCACGGTTCCCCCCTCGAGCTCGAGATGGTCTGCCCCGCCGGCCAGCTCCAGGAAGGGCCCGAAGATCCGGAGGACCACTCCGGCGCCCCTCCCCTCCGCTGCCACCCGACCCAGGGCGAGGGCCTGCAGCTCCTCATCGGTCCTCTCCCGGCAGAAGTCCTGGAAGCTGTAATGGGAGCCCCGCACCTTCCTCGCCTCGAGCCAGGCCCCCACAAGCCGCGAGACCGCCTCCCCCACCTCCCCGGAGGGCACCCTCTTCAGCACCACCCGGCCGATGGCGGCCCGCGTCCCCAAGCCGCCGCCTAGGGCAACGTTGTAAGCCTCCACCCTCCTCCCGGTCGCCGCCTCGGTGGTGGTGGTTCCCTGCAGGCCTATTTCCCCGACCCAGTGATGGGCGCAGGCATGGGGACACCCGTCCACATAGAGGGTGAGGCCCTCCAGCTGCGTGCCGAAACGTTCTTCGAGCTCGGCCAGAATCTCCTCGAGCTTCTCCTTGGTCTCGGCGACGGAGTAGTTGCAGAACTGGTGGCTGGTGCAGGCGGTGGAGGTACCGTAGAGTGGGTTCCGCTCGGGGTCGAGGCCGAGCCGGCGGAGGGCCTCCTCGAGCCAGGAGACTCTTTCCTCGGGAACCCAGCCGACGATGAAGTTCTGCTCCCGGGTGAACCTCACGTCACCGCCGATCTCCCCCACCACCTCCGCCAGGCCTTCCAGCTGGTCGGCGCTGGCCCGGCCGGCGGGGACCGGCACCCCCAGGTAGAAGTACCCCTCTTGCCTCTGGGGGTGGAGCCCGAGATGATCGGCGCGCCCCACCGGCGGGGGGCAGGTAAAGTCCTCCAGGCAAACCCCCAGACGGTTCTCGAGGAGGCGCCTGAACCCCTCGGGGCCGTAATCGTCGAGCATGAACTTGATCCTCGCCTTGGCCCGCGAAACCCGGTACCTGAGGTCCTCCTGCCAGACGTCCGTGACGGCCCTGAGGACCTCGATCACCCCCTCCACGGGCTCCAAGGGTATAAAGACCCCGATGTCCCTCGAGATTCTCGGGGTTGCTGAGAGCCCGCCGCCCACCCTGAGAGCGAAGCCGGGTCTCCCATCCTTGACCGCGCCCACCAGCGCCACATCGTGGATCTCGGGCGCGTTGCACTGGGCGGGACAGGCCGAGATGGTGTACTTGTGCTTCCGGGGGAGGTTCGAGTAGTCCCGGTTACCGTAGAAGAAGCGGGCCGCGGCCTCCACCACGGGCCTCACATCGAAGAGCTCCGCCGGATCGATGCCAGCCACGGGGCAGCTGGTGATATTCCTCACCGTGTCCCCCTCGCCCCCCGCCGTGGACAGCCCGGCGGCCTCTACAGCCTCGAGAACCTCGGGCAGCGCCTCCAGCCGCACCCAGTGGAGCTGGATGCCCTGGCGGGTGGTGAGCTCCGCATAGCCACGGCCGTACTCCCTTGAGATCCTCGCGAGGGCGGCCAGCTGTGCCGGGGTGACAAGGCCCCCGGGGATCTTCACCCTCACCATGAAGGTTCCTACCTTGGGCTTGTCGTGCGTGACACCCCACCAGTTCAGCCGGACTATGTCCTCCTCGGGGACGGCCTCATAGCCCTTCGCGATGAGCTCAGGCAGCTCAGACCTGATGTCCAGCGGGTGTTTCTCTAGCTTCAGCCTCTCTATGGAGTTCCTCCGGAGCACCAGCTCCCAGCTGGGCTGGGGAAGCCGCAGCCCTTCCTCTCTCACCTGCTCCACGAGCCCCTCTCGAACCATCTCAGCCATCCCGCCTCCCGCCATCCCACCCGGCAACGGCCCGGAGAAGCACCTCCGCCACCTCCGGCCTGGTCACCTCCGGAGGAGGGGCCTCGCCCCGGCTGAGCAGAGCCCTGACCCGAGTGCCCGAGAGGCTCACCCTCTCCTCCCGCCCGTGGGGGCAGGTCTTCTCGGTGGCCATGGACTGGCACCGCCTGCACCAGAAGGCATTATCGAAGTAGAGGAGCTCGATGCCGATCTCCTCCTCGTGCGTCTCGAGGAGACGATGAGCGTCGAAGGGCCCGTAGTAGGACCCCACCCCGGCATGATCCCGCCCCACAACGAAATGGGTGCACCCGTAGTTCTTTCGGCAGATGGCGTGGAGGATGGCCTCCCTCGGGCCGGCGTACCGCATGGGCGCGGGGAAGCCCGAGAGGATCACCCTCCTCCTGGGGTAATAGAAGTCGAGCAAGACCCGGTAGCACTCGAGCCTCACCTCCGCCGGGACGTCGTCCTCCTTGGTCTCGCCAACCAAGGGGTGGAGAAGGAGACCATCCGTCACCTCGAGCGCCACCTTGGTGAGGTACTCATGGGCGCGGTGGAGGGGGTTCCTGGTTTGGAACCCCGCCATCCTCCTCCATCCCCTCCTGCCTGCCTCCGACCTTACCTCCAGGGGCGTGAGGATCCCCGAGTCCCGCAGCACGAGCCTCACCCCGCCCGCCACCCTGAAAGGCCCCTCCTCCAAGGTTCTCACCACCCCCGGGTGGGACGGGTCGGTGGTTCCATAAACCCGCTCGGCCTCGACCAGGGGATCCACCCTGTACACCTCTTCCAGGACGAGCTGCCCCACAGGGGCGCCGGAAGGGTCGAGGAGGAGGGCTTCTTCCGCGCCTCCAAGGGCCTTCACTTCTTCCTCCAAAGGGGCGAGTCCGATGGGAATGGGCCAGAGGGTTCCGTCGGGAAGGCGCATCTCGTGGGCGACCGTTCCCCAGGCCTCCCTCCCGAGAAAACCGCGGAGGGGAGTGTAGGCGCCGTGAGCGAGGGCCGTGGCATCCGCCAAAGCCCTCGGTGAGAGCCGGATCCGGGGAGCGCGCCCCTCCGCCAAAAGCGCCAGCTCCTCGGCGGAGAGAAACCCTTCGCGGATCTCCCCCTCTCTCCCGTGGGGCCTCGGATACCAGCTCGAGATGGGCACCCTGGAGCCCATTCCAAGAGTCCTTGCCGTCCTCATATCGCCTCCCGGGCGGAGCGCCGGCACCCTAGATCAGCCTCGCCCCAACCACCACCAGCACAAGACCGAGGGCCACCCGGAGCGGGTGCTGGGGGGCCCGAGTTGCCAGCCTGGCCCCGGCGACCACCCCCGGGAGGGCGCCTGCAAGCAAGTAGCCCGCGAGGGCCGAGTCCACCCTCCCACCCCACGCGTGCCCGAGGGAAGCGGCCGCTGCCAGAAGGAGCCCGTGGAGTATGTCGGTACCGACCGCCTCCTTCGGTTCCAGGCCGGTGGCGAGAAGCAGGGGCAGGACGAGCGCGCCTGCCCCAACGGAGGTGAAGGTAACCACCACCCCAACCACCGCTCCCAGAAGGGGCAGTGCCCAGAGGGGGAGGCGAAAGCCCTTCCCCAACCCGCCGGCGAGGTTCATCACGACTGCGGCCCCGCTGGCCAGCACCGCCGCACCCACCATGTGCTCAAGGAGGGAGGGAGAAAGGCTCCCTCTCGCCATCACCTGGCTGGCCAGCGCAGCCCCGGGGAGGCTGCCGAGGGCGAGGAGGAGGGCCGGACGAAGCTTCGGGGTCCGGGCGAGCCCGTGGATGGTAAGACCGGCAGCCTTGACCGCGGTTGCCATGACCAGGTCAGTTCCGACAGCCGTGCCCACGGGGACGCCGAGGAAGAGGAGGAGGGGCGTGGCCATGGAGCCCCCTCCCACCCCCGTAAGCCCCACCAGGAAACCCGTGAGGAGACCAACTAGGCTAGCCCTGGGACCCACTACCCCTCCTCGACGAGCCTTAGGGGAGCCACTCCCTTGAGAACCCGGCTCGGCCTCGGCCTCGCCGCAGGCGCCACACCCTTCCAGATGCTCGGCTCCCTTCTCTCTGCCGGTCGGAGAAGAACCTCCTCGAGGATCCTTCCCCCTGGCTCCACGACCGCCCGCGCCTCCGCCCTCACCGCCTCCCCCGAGGCCCCGGCCACAGCCCCCGCCACAACCGCCTGGCCCAGATCGCGAAAGCCCAGGAGAAGGTCGGCGAGGGGGCCGGGGCCGGGGAGAAGCTTCTCCTCCGAGGCACGCGAAAGCTCCGGTGCGAACTGTGAAAGGGCGTCAGCGACCACATCCGTCCGCCCGCTCCTCGCCCGGAGCCTCGCCTCCTCCCTTGCCGCTCGGCGAAGGGCCTCCTCCCCCTCCTCACCCAGGCTCTCCAGGGCCCTCGCCAGCACGTGCACCAGGTTCCTCCATGCCTCCACCTCGGGAGAGGCCGGAGAGGGAAGGGCCCGATAGACCTTGGCGGGGCGTCCCCTCCCCTTCCGCCTCACCTCAACCCTGACCAGGCCGCGGGAGGCGAGGCCCTCGAGGTGGTGCCGGGCCACGCTCACATGGACCCCCACGGCCGCCGCCACATCCTCAGCTTCGGTGGGCCCGTGCGACCGGAGGTATCCGAGGATTTCCTCCCTGGTCTCCGCCACCGCCACCTCGCTTTTGCCGGATTAAACGCACACAAAGCATAGAAATAGTGAGGCCCCCTGTCAAGCCGGCCGAACCGGGGCGGTCCGGAGCGCGGAAGTCCTGGAAGCCGAGGAGAGCTCGCGCGGCGCGGGCGGCCGGTCTCAGCCGGGCTCCAGCTCCAGCCGAACGCCCGCGCGGGAGACGAGGAACGTGAGGTCCCTGCCGGCCACCGTGACGGCGAGGGACCCCTCCCTCACCTCAACCCCCTCCCACGAGAACCTCGTCCAGAGAGGCGGGAGAACGATCCTCTTGGTCAGAAGACGTCTGGCCGGCGACTCCATGCCGGGTGGGGGCGGTCTTGAGTACGTTTCGGGAGAGATCTCGAGGGCTCCTCCCCTCACGGCGATGGCGGCCTCAAACGCCACTCTAGCCCGAACCCCCGAGGGCAGCTCCACAACCGCCTCGAGCTCCGCCCCTCCCCTCTCCAACCTCACCGAGACCCCCGGGAGCGACCTGGAAAGGAGCTCGGAGAGGGCGGCCTCGCCCAGAACTCCCGTGGCCGCAAGCCTCGAGACCCTCACTCTGGCCGCGCCCCCCCTGGCTACAGCCACGGCATCCTCAGGCCGGAACGAGATGCCATCAGCCCGCAGCAGGATGGCATCGAAGGGAAACCCACCCGGCCGCGGCTCCTCGGCTCGAGCCTCGACCCAGGGTACCCGGCCGGAAACGACTTCGGGTAGGAAGGCCCAGCCCCCGATGGATGCCGAGGACTCCCGGGCGGAGAGTCCCGATGCAACCCCCCTTGCCAGAGCCCGCGCTGCTACCCTGCGCGCAAGAGCATCCCCCGCCACCGCGAGGGCCGCCACGGCCGCGACGATGAAAAGCCGCTTCGTATCTCCCCCTCGCCCACGGAGAAGCACTCTGGGGGCGCCCGAGCATACCCCTCAGGCCCCTGCGCCTACCACCGCGCGGGCCCGGCCCCCTTGAGGTCCTCCTCCGCCAGCCGCGGGGCAAGGACCAGACTCTCCTCCCCCGACGCCACCACCTCCACCTCCCACCTCTCCCCGAGCCACTCGCCGTCGGCGTGGAAGGGGAAGGGCCCGGAGAGGCCCTGAAGCCTCGCCCACTTCACGCCCTCCAGGTGTATCGCCTTCCGCCCCTTAAAGACGCTCCGGAGGCCCTGGGCCAGGCTCCCGCCCGCCACGGGAGCCCGCTCCAGGTGAGAGCCGACCCCGCTTACCAAGGAGAAAAAGAGGCCTGGCAGGCTGAGGACTCCGAGATCCTCAAAGGCGAGGAGGTCAAGGCGGCCCGCCGGCAGCCCGGGCACCAGATGGAAGGGGATTCCAGCGAGATAAGCGTAGGGGTCCCTGGTCACGAGAACCACAGCAGACGCCTCCCCCCAGGCCTCCGCCGTCTCGAACCTGAGCCGCCTGCCGGTCCCGCCCGCCAGGAGCGCGGCCCCGAGGGCCGCCGCGTACCCAACCGAACCGGGCAGCCGTTTCAGCCCGCCCGCGCGTTCCAGCCACGAGACAGCCGTCGCATCCGGACCGGCGCCTGCCCCGAGGTAGAAAGGGACCCCGGCGGCCAAGAAGAGGGGAAGCCTCATCACCCTACCATCCTCCAGGGCAGTGAGAAGAGCGGCCACAGCCCGCCGGGGATCCCTGGGGACCCCGAGGTGCCTCGGGAGAAGGTTGAGGGAACCACCGGGGAGCGCACCCAGGGGCAGAGGCGTCCCGGCAAGCCCCGAGAGGGCATCGGCGTGGGTGCCGTCCCCACCCAGGCTGATGACGAGGGAGACTCCCTCCTCCGCAGCCCTCCTGGCCAACCGGGCTCCCTCGCCCCTCGAGCGGCTCGAGGCCAGCTCTACCAGAAGCGCTCGGCCCACCAGCGACCTGACCGCCTCGATGAAGGCCTCCTTCCTCCGGGCCCTGGTGTTCACTAGCAGGAGGCACCGGGGCCTCACCCGCCCTCCCCTCGGAACGGAGGGCGGAGGCCCGGCCAGAAAGCGCCCCGGCCAACCAGCACTGATATCGCCGGGACCAGAAGGGATCTCACCAGGAAGGTATCGGTGAGGATACCTAGGCTCGTGGCGAAACCCATCTGAACCAGGCTTGAAAGGGGGGCCAAGAGCAGCACAGCAAAGGTACCGGCCAGGATGATCCCGGCTGAGGTGATAACGTGGCCCGTTGCCTTTAAGCCCGTGACCACCGCCTCGGTCGGTTCCGCCCGCGCTGCCTCCTCCCTTATCCGGCTCATAAGAAAGATGTTGTAGTCGGCACCGAGAGCGACCAGCAGGATGAAGAGCATGGGCGGAAGCCACCAGATCACCCCCGGGCGGTGGAGGATCCCCTGGAAGACCAGGACCGTCACTCCCAAGGTGGAGGCGAAGGAGAGGAGAACTGTGAGGACCATGTAGACCGGGGCGAGCAGGGCCCGGAGAAGGAGGACGAGGACGAGGAAGACACCGATGACGACGGCGGGATATATGAGCCGGGAATCCGCCCGGGCGAGGTCCGCCACGTCCGCAAAGAAGGCCGAGGGCCCGGTCACGTAAACCCTCGCCCTGTCCAGGGGGCCACCGGAGAAGGACCGATCCGCCGCCTCGAGGATCCTCTTCGGAACCCCGAGGGAGGTGGGAGAGTACGGATCCTGCCCGAGGGTGACGAAGAGGCGAGTGGTTCTCTCCCCCGGGGCGAGAAAGTAGGAAAGCTTCTTCCGCACTTCGGGCACGTTTCTCACCAGCTCCACGGGAACCCGCATCTCCCCCCGCTCGAGGGCCTCGAGGAGACCAAGGCTCTCAAGCTTGGCCACGCCCTCCTCAAGCCCCTGCCTCAAGAGAGCAAGGCCTGGAATGACCCGGTCAAGACCCCCCACCATGCTGCCTATCCCTGCTCGCATGGCCTGCACCCCCGGGCCGGCCTTACCGAGACCGGAACCCATCTCCTCTAGACCGCGATCCAGCTGCGCGAGACCCTGGTCTATCTGGCCGAGGGCCCACGCCGCCTGGTCCAGACCGGAGGCGAGTTGTCTTAGGCTCGCAGGGAGCCCAGGGTAATCAGGCCTTACCCTCTCACCGGTCCTCGGATCCCTCCCGGTGAGAGCGGCATAGGCCGTCCCCACCTCCTCCAGGGCCTTTAAGTAGTTGGGGTCGGCCTTCCCCACGGTCATCCCTTGCAGGGCATCCCAGGCCCCTTGCACGCTCGAGGCGGCCGTGTCAGCCGCGCCCGCCAGGAGGGTGGCAGCATCCCTGGCCTGAAGGACCCCGCTCCTCACCCGCCCTAACCCCTCCCGCATGCGGGAGATTCCCCTCCTCATCTCATCCGCCCCCGAGAGCGCCCTCCCCAGCCCGCCCGAGAGTTCGGGCAGTTTTTTCTCCATCTCCACCAGCCCGCTCCGGATCCTGGAGAGCCCATCGATGGCCTGCCCTAGGCCCCCCGCTCCCTCCCTCACCTTCGCCGGCAGGGCCGGCACATCCCCGAGGCCGGCACCGGCAAGCTCGGCTGGGCTGACAGGACCCCCGGCTGGCCTCGTCAGGGAACGAACCCCCTCCACGCCGGGGATGCGGGCGACGTTCTGAGTGAAGAGATCCAGGGAAGAGAAGGCGGCCTCCTCAAGAAGGGGGGAGTCGGACTCGACCACCACCTCCAGAGGCGACATGGCTCCGGGCGAGAAGTGCGCGGCTATGGTCCTATAGCCTATGACCGAATCGGAGGAGGCGGGGAGCTCCCGCAGCACGTCTCGGTCGCTCCTGATCCTGGCCGCCACCAGGGCCGGGGGAACGAGGAGAGCAAGGCTCGCAACGAGGGCAACCCAGGGTCTCCGCCTGACCAGGGCCCCCGTCCATTCCCAGGCGCGGAGGCTGAAAGAGCTGAGGCCTGGCCCCCCGCTTCCGGCCCCTCCGCCCGGGTTCCCCGCGAGCCCCGCCGGCAGGGCCGGCCAGAAGGCGAACCTGCCAAGCACCTTGAGGAGGGCTGGAACGAGACTCAGTCCGGCTAAAAGAGTGACCCCCACGGCCACAGCGAGGGCAGGTCCTACAGTGCGGTACATCCCAAAGCGGGCCACCGCCTGGGTAAGGAAGGCAACCATAACCGTCCCCGCGCTGGAGGCGATCACCCCCGCCAGGCGGCTCATGGTGATCCCCAGGATCCCCTTCTCCCCTGCCCTCCTCTCGAGCTCCTCCCGGAATCGGGAGATGAGGAAAAGGCAGTAGTCGGTACCGGCCCCGAAGACCAGGACCACCATCATGGTTTCTACGAGGAAGGAGACCTTCATGACGGAACGGGCGAGGAGGGCCACCACCCCCCTCGCCACGAGGTAGGCAAGCCCGATGCTCACCAAAGAGACCAGGGGAGTGACGGGGGACCGGTAGATCCAGACCAGGATGACGATGATGAGGGCGACGGTGATGGCGGTGGTGCGGGAGATGGCGGTCTCGATAGCCCTCCCTTCGTCGGCGCCTATTCCAGCCTGCCCGGTGAGATGGACCTCGAGCCCCGGGGGCCTCTCCCTCGCCAGCTCCCGCCTGATCCTCTCGACGGCAGCGTTGGTATGGGGCTCGAAGGGGGAGGTCCTAAACCTCACCAGGACGAGTTCGGTGGTTCCGTCCTGTGAGACGAGATACGGCCGAAGCTCGGGGGCGGTCCCAGCCGACTGCACCCCCTCCACCTCCGAAGGCGCATCGCGCGAGGTGAGCCAGGACACCGCCCGCGCTACGAAGGCCCTGTCCTCCTCGGTCAGCCCCCCGGGCCGGCTGAACACCAGGGTCCCCACCCGGGCCAGGCTCTCCCCCGGCCAGGCGCGCTCCACGGCCACTGCCCCGCGGACGCTCTGGGCATCGGAGGGGAGGAAGCTTGACTCCTCCCTGACGGAGACCTCCTTTAGGGGAGGGGCGAGGATAGCCAGGGCAACCGCGAGCAGGCTCCAGGCTCCCAGCACCGCCCAGGCGTGGGTCGAGGCCCACCCGCTCAGTCGGCCGAAGGTCCCCCCTGGCCTCTCCATGCTTCTTTCCGCACCGACCTTTCTTCCCAGCCGCGGCCAGGGAAGAAGCTAGAGCTCCCTCCTCCCCTCCAGGGCCCTGCCCAAGGTGAGCTCGTCGGCATATTCCAGATCCGCCCCCACAGGCAGGCCGCTGGCGAGCCTCGTCACCTTAACCCCGAGGGGACGGATGACCCGCGCGAGGTAGAGGGCCGTGGCCTCGCCCTCGAGGTTGGGATTGGTGGCGAGGATTACTTCCTCCACCTCCCCGCCCTCCACCCGCGCCAGGAGTTCCTTTATCCGGAGATCCTCCGGACCTATCCCGTCCATGGGAGATATGACTCCGCCGAGAACGTGATACCTCCCCTTGAACCCGGCCTTCTCTAGGACAAGGGTGTCCTTGGGTTCCTCCACCACGCAGAGAGTCCTCGGATCCCTCCTTGGGTCCTGACAGATCCTGCAGACCTCCCCCTCGGCCAGGTTGAAGCAGACCCGGCAGAAGCCCATCCTCCGCCGGGCGTTCAGTATCGCCTCGGCCAGCCCCTCGGCCGCGGAGGGTGGGCTTTTAAGAAGGTAGAAAGCGATGCGCTGCGCGGACTTGGGCCCTACCCCGGGCAGCCGCTGAAGGGCCTCGATGAGCTCGGCCAGGGGACCCTCAAACACGGGAAAAGATTACAACCGGGCCTCCCCACCGGTGGCCTCATTCCTCCTCCACCGGCCTGGCTCCAAGCCCCCGGACGAGCAGCTCCAGGGGGTCCACCGGCTTCCCGCGCCTTTCGCTCCCCACCCCATCCGCCACCACATCCTTTTGGCCCGCCCCCCGCCCCTCCGCCCCTTCACCCGCGGGGCCAGGGGCCGCACGGCCGCTCGAGTTCTCTTCGGACACCCCCCTCTCCCTTTCCGGCCCCGCCTCTCGGACCTCGGGAGCCTCAGCCTGCCTCGGCCTGCGCCTCCCCGCCGGGGGGCCAGGCCTGAAGGTGATCTCAGGGGCGAACCCCAGCACCTCCTCGAGGGCGGCCTTCAAAGTGGCCATGTGCTCGGCCCTCGCCAGCTCCTCCGCGTGGAACATCCTGTCCCCCGGCACCTCCAGCACCAGCCTTCCACCTTCCACCGCAGCCGGACTCGCCTGGAGGAGATGGACATGGGTCACCCTCCTCCTCCTCTTGGCCGCCTCCAGGACCTCGGGCCAGACCTGCTTCACCTCATGGAGGGAGGGAAGGGGCAGGGAATCTCCGCCGCCCGCACCCGCCGGCCCCGAGGCCGCCGCCTCCCTCGCCGCCGGGACCGTCCGCTCCCCCGAGCCGGACACGCGCCCCTCCTCATGCCCGGAGAGGGAGGCGCTACCCTCGCGGACCCTCTCCGGGGCGAGGAATCCGAGACGCCTCTCGATCCGCTCCACCCTGGCGAGGAGGGCGGGCGGGGAATCGTCGAGCTCCGGAAGGGCGGCCCTGGCCAGAGCAAGCTCCAGGGAGAGCCGGGGGTCCTGGGCCCTGCCCATCCCCTGCTCCGCGCGGGCGAGGAGCTCGAGGGCGCGGGCGAGGAAACCGGGCTCGAAGGACGCGGCCTCCCTCTCGGCCTCCTCCCTTTCCTCCTGCGGGAGATCAGCCAGGGCCGAAGGAGCCAGGGAGGCAAGGAAAACCTGGCGCAGCCGGCCCACCATGGCCCTGGCAAGAACCCTTAAGTCCCAACCGTCCGCGGCAGCCCTCGCCACCACCCCGAGGAGGGAGGCGAGGTCGCGCGCGGCTAGGGAGGACATGAACTCCCCCAAAAGGTCCGAACTGGGTTCCCCCAGGAGCCTCCTCGCCACCTCGAGGTCGACCCGCCCCCCTCCGTAGGCGGCCGCCTGCTCCAAGGAGGCGAGGGCGTCCCTCAGAGATCCTGCCGCGTGCCTAGCTATGAGGCGGAGGGCCGAGGTCTCCACTTCGTATCCCTCCGCCCGCGCCACCTCCTCCAGCCGCGCCACCACCGCCGCCGAGGGTATTCGGCGAAAGTCGAACCTCTGGCACCTGCCTGCCACCGTGGCGGGAACCTTCTGCGGGGCGGTGGTGGCGAGGACGAAGAAGACGTGGGCGGGGGGTTCCTCCATGATCTTTAGGAGCGCGTCGAAAGCCGCCCCCGAGAGCATGTGGGCCTCGTCCAGAATGTAGAACTTGGCCCTGGACGAGGCGGGGGCGTGGAAGGCTTTCTCCCGGAGGTCCCTGGCGTCCTCCACGTGACCGTGGGAGGCCGCATCTATCTCCACCACGTCGAGGGAGCTTCCCTCGGCCACAGCGACGCAAGAGGGGCACTCGCCGCAGGGCTCGGGCGCGGGACCCCTCTCGCAGTTCACGGCCCGGGCCAGGATCCTCGCGGCGGAAGTCTTCCCGGTCCCTCTGGGGCCGGCGAAGAGGTAAGCGTGGGCCACCCGGCCCTCCGCCACCTGCCTGGAGAGGGTGGTGGCGATGGGTTCCTGCCCCACCAGCTCCCTGAAAAAGCGGGGCCTGTACTTCCTGTAAAGCGAGACGTACATGCCGATCCCTCCCGGGGCCGCCTGATTCTAGTCCGGAGGCCCGACACCCACACCCGAGCGGAGCTCGCCGCCGACCTCCTCGGAGAGCCCGGGATCCCGAGGCCAGGGAGGGCTGCCTGGGTCTAGCTGGATTCTCCAGCGGCCCGCCTGGGCCACCCGCCCTTCCGCAGCCCGAGCACAGCTCGGAAGGCTTGAGCCAGGGCCGGCTCCCGGATTCCCGGGAGCGCAGCGGCCAGCCAGAAAAGAAATCTGCCCCAGGGGGTGTCTACCACCACCCTCCGGGGAGACCTGAGAGCCGCCCCGATGATCACCTCGGCAACCTCCTCCGGCGAGAGGGCCTTCTCCGGGGCCGGCCCCGCCACAGGTCCCCAGGCCCTTTCTTCCGCGAACTGAGGTGTCCTCACATTGGTGGGACAGACCACCGTCACCCGTACGGGGGTGCCCCGGAGCTCCATTCTCATGACCTCCGTCAGGCCGCAGAGGGCCCATTTGGCCATGGAGTACGCGGCGTAGCTCGGCCCCCCCACCAGGCCGAGCTCGCTCGAGACGTTCACTATCCTCCCGAACCCCCTTTCCAGCATCTCCGGAAGGACCGCTTGGGCAAGCCAAAGGGGGGCCGCCGCGTCCACGCGCCAGCTCTCCTCGAGGTCCGCCTCGTTCACATCCAAAAGGAAGGCCCGCCTCAAGATCCCCGCCACGTTGAAGAGGACGTCCACCGGACCCAGGACTCGCCGGACCTCTCCCGCAGCCCGGAAGCACCCTTCCCTCGTGGAGAGATCGGCGGGGACGGCTACCGCCTCCCCTCCCGCGGCCCGGATCTCCCCCTCTAGCTCCTCCAGGGCCTCGGTGTTCCTCGCGACCAGCCCCACCCTCGCACCCCTCGCCGCGAGGGCCCGCGCTGTCGCCCTCCCGATTCCGCTGGAGGCCCCGGTGACCAGGGCCACCCTCCCCCTGTAGAAGTCCTCGAGCTTCCCCAAGAAGCCCCCAGAACTCGAGGCCGGGCCGCGGCCGGCCAGACAGATGGGAAGCGGAGGGTGTGGGATTCGAACCCACGAGGCGGTCTCACCCGCCTACACGCTCTCCAGGCGTGCGCCCTCGTCCTCTAGGCGAACCCTCCGAGGCCTTAACCCGGCCCGGATCCAATGCTATCCACCCCCACCCCCTTCCGCCACCGGCCGCCCAGCGGAGGGGGAGGGATTCGAACCCCCGGGACCCGCCAGGGTCCAGTCGCTTTCGAGGCGACCGCCTTCGGCCGCTCGGCCACCCCTCCTCCGGGATTATATGGGCCGGTATCCCAACCCCGGCCCTTTCCCGGAGCCACCGGGCAGGGGCACCTTCCCTGCCTTACCTTCTCTCCCTGAAGAACCCCGAGAGGAGCTCGGCGGCCTCCGCGGCCAGGACCCCACCCACCACCTCCGCCCTGTGGTTCAGCCTCGGGTCCGTGCATATGCTGTAGAGGCTGTGGCAGGCCCCCGCCTTGGGGTCGGCGCATCCGTAGACCACCCTCGCCACCCTGGCAGCAACAATCGCCCCCGCGCACATGGGGCAGGGTTCGACTGTGACGAAGAGCTCGGTCCCCTCGAGCCTCCAGGTGCCCAGCGCCTCAGCCCCCCTCCTAAGGGCAAGAACCTCCGCGTGGGCCGTGGGGTCCCCCGTCCTCTCCCTTTCGTTGTGGGCAGCGGCGAGCAGACGATCCCCGAGCACGATGACGGCCCCGACGGGCACATCCCCGTGGGCCGGGGCGAGAGAGGCCTCCTCCAGGGCCCTTCTCATCCATGCCTCATCCCTCTCCCTCACGAAAGGAAGGCTACTGCTACCCGGGCTAGACTGGCCCGGGCGCCACCGCTTCTCCGCCCACACTGCCCAGACGCCACCCCTCCTCCGGCTAGACTTGGCCAGGCATGGAGAGCCCGGTGCGGCTCCTGGGGAGCGTTCTCACCGCTCTTTTTGTGGCCACCCTAACGGGCTCGCCCTCGAGGGCCCGGGCTGCGCCTCCGAGAGACGAAGTTCTTCGCCTTACCACGGCCCCCGGTTCCTTCCTCCGGGTCCACGCCACCTTCCGCCCCAAACCGGGTGTCTGCCCACCGCTCCAGCCCCGCCCCCTCCACGCCTCCTATGCCGGGACCCTGAAGGTGGCAAGGGATACCGACGGCTCCCTCTTCATCATCCTCGAACTCCCCTTCGAGGAGTACCTCCACGGCCTCGCCGAGGTACCCAGGGACTGGCCAGAAGAGGCCCTCAAGGCCCAAGCGGTGGCGGCCAGGACGTATGCCCTCGCCCAGCTGGAGAGGAGGGGGGCCGAAGCGAGACGGCTCGGGTACGACATCTGCGCCACCGAAGCCTGCCAGGTGTACAGAGGCCTCGGGGTGGCAAGGGGAGCATGGGGGGAGAGGTGGGTCCAGGCCGTGGAAGAAACCAGGGGCGAGGTCCTCCTCTACCGCGGCAGGCCCGCCCTCGCCCTCTACTTCTCGACCTCCGACGGTAGGACCAGGTCCGTGGAGGAAGTCTTCGGGGGGGAGCCCCTCCCGTACCTGAGGGGGGTGCCCGAAGAGGACGACGGCGCTTCCCCCCTCTCCCACTGGGACTTCCGCATGCCCTTGGATGACCTGGCCGAGGTGGTACGGAGAAAGGGGCTCTGGCAGGGGGGCCGCCTCGAGATGGTGGAGCGGAAGGGTGGGATCGTCCTCCTCAAGGGGGAAGGTGGAGAAACGCAGCTTCCGGTCTCTCGGTTCCGCTTCGCCCTGAACACCGAGGCCCCCTGCCTCGACCCCTCTAGATACCCGCCGGCTGGGCCGCGAGGAAAGCTACCCGAGACCCTCCCCTCGACCTGGTTCGACCTCAGGGTCGAGGGGCGCCATCTCCTCGTATCCGGCCGCGGCTGGGGGCACGGGGTGGGGATGGTCCAGTGGGGTGCCAGGGGCAAGGCCCTGAGAGGTCTCGCGTATCGGGAGATCCTCTCCCGCTACTACTCCGAGACGGAGCTCGCCCGCGCCCCCACCCCTGCCACCATCAGGGTGGGAGTGGCCACCGGTCTGGAGGAGGTGGTGATAGAACCGGTGGGCCCCCTCTCCTCAGGGCCAAAGACGCCCGCGCCCTGGCTCCTCCGCGCGGGGGACAGCCCCTCTCCGAAGACGGCAAGCGGCTTCCCTGACCTCCTTAGGGCGGAGATCCTCTCGGCCCCTTCCGAGGCCCGCCTCGGAGGCGATCTCCGCGTCTCCTTCCGTGTCTCCTCGCCGGCCAAGGTGAGGGTGGTTATCGTCCCGCCCCATCTCCCTCTCCCTCGCCAGATCCCCATATCGCGCTCGGCCTGGGCGAGCCCATTCCGCCCAAGCCCCGCCGGCGAGGGAGAGGCCAGGGTCGAGCTAGAGGCCGAGGGGGCGGGGTCCCCGGCAGCCGGCGACTACTTCCTCTGGCTCGAGGCGGATGACGGAGTCGACCGGGTGAGGGCGGGCCCTCTCTCCCTCCGGATCCTCCCCAAGCCCTTCCCGGCCCCTGGGCTAGCCTCTCCACGCCAGCCGGAAGCCTCGAGGCCCCCCAGACGGGGCCCCGACCCTAAAAAACTGGCCCTGGCTGGGGGCCTCCTCGTCGCCCTCGCCGCGGCGGCCGCCGCCCACCGCCTCCGCCGCCCGCACAAAGGCACCGATGGGAAAGTCAGAACCCCTAAACCCTGAAAAAGCCCTCTAGATCTTGAACCTAGAAGGGGGTCGGTCTGACCCGAGAAGACCGCGCGCCAGGAGGGACTCGAACCCCCAGCCTGCGGATCCGTAGTCCGCCGCTCTCTCCAGTTGAGCTACTGGCGCACCGCTCTCCGACCCCGTTCCTCCTCACACCCTCATTGGGGAAGACCGGGGTCACAGGCACCCGAATTATCTCACCCCCGTAACCCGGCCTCCAAGTCCAAAGTGGAGCCTCCAACTCCCAGGTGGGCAGGCCAACTGGGAAAAACCTCGGCGCCGCCCAAAAGCCGGAGAGGCGGGCGCTCATGACGGAGCCGGCGCCATCTGGCGCCCGGGAGGGGCGGAGAGGGCGGGATTCGAACCCGCGAGGGGGCTTCTCACCCCCAACCCGCTTAGCAGGCGGGCGCACTAGACCGGGCTGTGCGACCTCTCCCTGCCCGACCGCTCGCCCCCCAGCTGTGAGAGGCTGCAAGACCAGCTCTCGGGCGAGACCATTCTAGGAGATGCCCGAGGAGGTTCCAAGCGGGGTCCCAGGCCTCCCGGCCCGGGCGAGCCGGAAGCCCAGATCCGGCCTGGCCGGGGCGGGCCTCTCCTGCTAGAGTTAGCCGCGCATGAGTTTGCCCGGCCGGGGAGGTGAGAGATGCCGGAGAAGGAGGAGACCAAGAAGAAGGGCGGAGGCCTTAGAAAGGTTCTCTTCGCCTTCCTCGGGGCTGCGGCCGCAGGGTTCGCCCTCGGCCTGCTTCGGAGAAAGCGCTCCCCGGAGGCTCCCGAGGAGATCACCTGGGAGGAGGCCAGGGTAGAGGCCTAGCCCCAGCGGGGCTAGATCTAGAGCCCTTTCCTCGCTCCCGCGGGGCGCGGGAAGCCAGCATGTTTGGCGTTTCCTCCCTCCTGCGGCGAGCGGATAGACTCTAGCCGTCGGGGATGTAGCTCAGTGGTAGAGCGCCGCCCTTGCAAGGCGGAGGTCGCCGGTTCGAATCCGGTCATCTCCACGGAAAGTGGCAGGGCCGCCTCCGCCCCTAGCAGTTGGAAACCCGAGACCCTTCCCTCGAAGTGCTCCCGCTACTAGACTCGGCCCATGAGGAAGGTGATCGCCTACGCCTCCCTTCCCCTTCTCGGCCTAGCCTCCGCATACCTTGCCCTCAAGGCCTGGGACGGGGTGGTCGGGTACAGAAGCCCTTACGCGGAGCGGGCCCCTGCCCTTTCCCGGCGCCAACCCCTCATCCCTGACCCCCCCGCCAGGAAGCTCGTCTTCATTGTTGTGGACGGGCTCCGGGAGGATGTGGCCCTCGCCGATCCCGCCTTCCGCGCCCTCGCCTCCAGAGGCGCCTTCTACACCGCAAGGACAGGCCTCCCCTCCCTCTCCCTCCCCGGCTGGACCTACCTTTTAACCGGGGCACCGCAGTGGGTCTCGGGGGTGACAACCAATTGGGAGAAGGGACCCGTGAGGATGGAGTCCCTCTTCAGCCTCGCCCGCGCCGCCGGCATGAGCACGGCCCTCGCAGGGGACGCCTCCTGGGAGAGGCTCTTCGGCCCCGATATCCAGCGGGCAGCCTACTTCCAGGAGAAGGAAGAGCCGACGGACACACGGGTGGCCGAAGCCGCCCTCGAGCTTTACCGGGGAGGGGCAGGGTTCCTCCTGGTGCACCTCCCCGACGTGGACAAGGCCGGCCACCGCTACGGGAGCGCCTCGCCCGAATACAGGCAGGCCGCGGCGACCGCCCTCTCCCTCGCCCTCGACCTCTCCGCCCGACTCGGCCCCGATACCCTGCTTGTGCTCACCGCCGACCACGGACACATCCCCGCCGGCGGTCACGGGGGAGGTGAGCCGGCGGTGAGGAGAGTACCGCTGGTGCTGGCCGGGCCGGGAGTGAGACCCGGGACGCACCCAGGGGAGGTTCCCCAGGGTTCCGCGACCGTCACCGTGGCCGCCCTCCTCGGCTTCCCGAGGCCTGCCCTCTCCACCGATCCTATTCTCGCTGACGCCCTGGACATCACCCCTTCCCTCGCCGAGGAGGTCCTGGCGAGGTCCTCAGCGCAGAGGGCCTCAACCCTGGCAGCCCTGGCCGAAGCGGTCTCCGGAACCCGGGTAGCGGAAACCGAGCCCGGCCCAAGGAATCTGACCGAGGCCGCAGCAGCCGAGAGGAGGACCGAGGCCCTCCTCGCCCGCGCCCTCGCCTCCCGCGCAAGGAGGGAAACCCTCACCCGCGCCCTCCTGCTTCTCCCCATAGCCGCTCTCTGGCTCCTGGTGCTCGCCCTCGCCTCCCGCCGCGCTCCCGCTGCGGGTCTCGGCGCCCTCTGGGCCGGGCTCATCCTAGCCCTCCTCTCCCTCCTCACCCGCGGCTTCTCCCTAAGCGCCTTCAACACCGAGGCCGACGTGAACCGGTTCATCTTGAGGACCCTTCTCATCTCCTTCGCCGCCGCCCTTCTCCTCTCGGCCGTCCTCGGCGCCCTTGGCCGCAGCGCCGTGCGCGCCGGGAGCGGGGCTTCCGGTGGTAGCACCCGGGTCTCCCTCAAGACTCTGGCATGGTCCGCTTTCTTTCTAGCCCTTCCGGCCATTGCTTTCCTCGCCCGGTACGGGGTGGTCTTCCGCTTCGAGCTACCGGATTTCTCCTGGGGAATGGCCACCTACTCCTCCCTTTTAAGCCTCACCGGCCTGGGCCTCGCCGCTCCCCTCGGCCACATGGTCGAGGGGGCCTGGGGGAGGCGGAAGGGGAGCATCCACCGGAGCTGACCGGCATGGCCCGGGTACTCTTCCCGAACCCGGGGAGGAAACCCTTAGCCCTCGGCGAACCTCAACACTAGACCCGCTCGGCTGCAAGGGCTCCGCAGGCCAGGGAGGTGAGGTGCTGGGCAGACCTGCCCGTTGGCTGCTGGTCCTGGCTGCTACGGGCTCGCTCCTCGCCAGCGGAGCGCCCGCGGCCGCTACTTTCCCCTACCCCTCCCCTCCACCTGGAACGGACCCCTACGACTACCCCGCCTACACTCACACCGCTCCGGGCCAGACCCCCAACGACTACACCCCCTCCTCCGGCGATTACTGGAAGTACACCTCCACTCCCTCGGGCGACCCCTCGGTCGACAGCAACCCCCAGGAGCTCGCCGGCGTGCGGGGAGCGTCCGTCGATAAGGCCTGGGAAGTGACCACAGGCAGGCCGGACGTGCTTCTAGCCGTTTTGGACTCGGGCATCCGCTGGGGGGAGGCGAACGAGATCCGGGATCTCGTCACCAAGTTCTACCTCAATCCCGGAGAGCTACCGCCGCCCCGGAGGCCAGCGATGGGGCAGCCCCTGCCCAGGGCAAAGGAGGGAAGCAAGCTCTTCCGAACCTTCTACGACCCCAATAGAGACGGCGTCTTTAACGTCCTTGACTACTGCCAGAACCCCTTCGCCCCAGCCCGCTGCGAAGACCCGCGCGCCGCCGACCTTAACGGTAACGGCCTCATCGACCCCGAGGACCTCATCTTCACCTTCTCCGACGGCCGCGACGACGACGGAAACGGCTACACCGATGACATCTCCGGCTGGGACTTTCTCGAGGACGACAACGACCCCCTGGACGAGGTGGCCTACGGCCACGGGACCGGCGAGAGCAGGGACTCCTCAGCCGAGGCCGACAACTCTTCGGGCTTCCCTGGCACCTGCCCCAACTGCATGCTCCTCGAGGTGAGGGTCGGGGACTCCTTCATCGCCGATGCGAACGACTTCGCCCAGGGGGTGATCTTTGCCGTGGATTCCGGAGCCAAGGTGGTTCAGGAGGCCCTGGGAACCCTGAACAACTCCGCCCTGGGCAGGGCCGCCGTGGACTATGCCTGGTCCCGCGGCGTTCTGGTGGTGGCCTCCGCCGCCGACGAGGAGGCGGGTCACCACAACTACCCCTCCACCTACGACCACGCCATCACTGTGAATTCCGTGACCAAGTTCCCAGAGGAGGGAGGGGTTCCCCTCATGCTGCCCAGAAGCTACCTGTATCTCAATGGGTGCACCAACTTTGGCGCCAGGATGTCCGTCTCCGTCCCCTCGGCCAGCTGCTCGAGTGAGGCGACAGGGAGGTCCGCGGGGATCGCCGGGCTCGTCTACTCCGCTGCCATGGATGCGGCTGCGCGGGGAGCGATCCGCCCCCACCCCGAGCTGGGAACCCCCATCTCGGCCAATGAGGCCTATCAGGTCTTGACCCGGACCGCAGACGACGTCGACTTCGCGACGCCGAGGCCTCCCTTCGGCCCTCCATACAACTACGCCGTCGTGGCCCCAGTCCCCACCCGCCGCTTCCCCTCAGGCCCAGGGTTCGACCCCTACTTCGGCTACGGCAGGGTCAACGCCTGGAGGGCCGTGAAGGCGGTGGCCGAAGGAAGGATCCCACCTGAAGCGGACATCACCTCACCAGGATGGTTCGACCTGCTGGACCCGGCGGCCGGAAGTGTCGAGGTTAGGGGGACAGCTCGGGCTCTAAGATCCGAGTCCTTCCGCTATGAGGTGGCGTGGGCCCCCGGGCTCGCCCCCTCCGAAGCCGATTACAGGCTTGCCTACCGTTCGCCCATCTTAAGGAGACCGGTCGAGGGAAGGCTCGCCACCCTCGACCTCTCCTCCGTGGCCGTGGCCGTCCCGCACGAGGGCCCCCCCGTGGACCCCCTCACGGGCCAGGCCGACCCGGACCGATTCTCCTTCACCCTCCGCTTGAAGGTGGCCGACTCCAGAGGCCTTGTCGGAGAAGACAGGGTCGCCCTCTTCCTCCACCACGACCCCGACCTACTCCCCGGCTTCCCCCGGCCGCTCACCTCGGATGCAACGGTGGGGCCGAAGTTCGCTGACCTCGATGCCGACGGGGCCGAGGAGCTCGTCTTCGGCACCTCCGACGGCTGGGTTCACGCCCTCAAGCCCGACGGGAGCGAAGCCCAGGGCTGGCCTGTCCATACCACCCCCCTCTACCTGCATACCGGATCTCCCGCCTTCCGCTCGGGAGCCCTCCCCAGCTCGGCCTACGCAGCCGTCCTCGGAGCGGTGGCCGTGGGGGATCTTGATAGGGACGGCTATCTCGAGGTGGTCGCGGCCGACATGGAGGGGAGGGTGTACGCATGGAACTACCGGGGGGCCCCTCTTCCGGGTTTCCCCGTCCGCTCCGACCCCGCCTATTCGGGCCCCCAGAGGAGGGACAGGGAGGCCGGGTACTTCTTTTCCCATCCCGAGGTCCTCTCTTCCCTTGCAGCCGAGTCCCGCCTTCCCCTCAAGGTGAAGAGAGCCCCCGGGGAGCCGGGCCTCGACCCCAATCTCCTCCCCGATGCCGTCCACCGCCTGGATAACTGGAACCGCCTGGACTGGGCCTTCTTCGCAGGCCCGGCCCTGGGGGACCTGGACGGCGATGGCCGCCTCGAGATCCTGGCCGGTTCTTTCGACAGGCACGCCTACGCCTGGCGAGCCGACGGAACCCCCTTGCCGGGGTGGCCCGTCCTCTTGAGGGACCCGGACAAAGTAAAGTCCGTGGACCCCGTCACCCACCACGTGAGGTTCAGAGAGGACTCCGGGGTGAAGATGGGAACGAAGATAGTGACCCCGCCCACCCTCTCCGACCTCACGGGCGACGGAAGGCCAGAGATCCTCGTCTCCGTGAATGAGGAGTATGCGGAGGAACCCAACGCCTCCCTAACCTCAAACCCGACCTTTTCCCTCCTCGGTCGAGTCCGGGTGCTCGAGTCCGGGAACACCAGGGTCTACGCGCTCCGACCCGAAGGAACCCTGGCCGGAGAACCCCACCCGACGGGCGTTCCGGCCCAGGCCTACCTCCCCGGGTGGCCCGTCCGCGCCGCCGCTCTCCTCCTCGAGCTCCTCCCGGTGGTCGGGACAGGCCCCCTGGGTTCGCCCGTGGTGGCACGGAGGCCCTCGGGATCACCCGCTATCGCCCTTTACAGCCATGCGGGCCCGGCTTACGTCTTCGGCCCCAACGGGGTCTCCATATACGGCCGTGGCCCGGACGGGAAAGACAGAGGACTCTCCTCGGACTCCCCGGGACCAGGGTCGAGCTCCCTTGACTTCCCGTCTTTCGCAGCCCTGTCGGGAGGGGCCTTCTTCCGCTCAGCCGGAAAACTCTACCTGGCAGCTGGGGCGGCAGGTCTGGGTAAGGCCCTCGATGTTCTCCTCCCCGCAGATCAGCTGGTCTCCGAGAACCACCTGGCTGTCTGGGATGTGGAGGCAGGTCTTTACGCTCCCGGGTTCCCGGCCCTCGTGAACGACCTTCAGTTCTTCGCTTCCCCGGCCGCAGTGGATGTTGACGGGGACGGGTCCCCTGAGGTCCTGGAGGGCAGCGCCTACTATGACCTCCACGCCTTCCGTGTCCCGGGGGCAGGCGAGCCGGCAGGGTGGCCAAAGCTCACGGGGGGATGGGTGATATCCGCCCCGGCCACCGGGGATTTCCTCGGCGATGGAAGCCGGGTTGTCGCCCTCGTCACCCGGGAAGGCTGGCTACTGGCATGGAGGACAGGGGCTGGGGTCTGCTCGGGTAACCAGTGGCCCGAGTACCATCACGATGGCTGGAACACCGGAGACCTGGATCGGGACGCGAGTTCCCCCGGCGCAGTCCTCGACCTTAAGGCCGAGCTCGTGGCGAAGGAGGACCGCACCGGCCTTTACAGGCTCGCCTGGACGGCCCCGGGAGGAGATGGCCGCTGCGGCCAGGCCTCCAGGTATCACCTCCGGGTCGCGAGAACCCCTCCCCGCGACCCCAAGGATTGGGGAGGGGAGAGGGAGCTGCCCCTCGGCGTCCGTCCAGCCCCTGCCGGGACCCGGCAGGAGGTGACAATCCGGCTCGACTCGGAGACGGGGAAGAGGCCCCTCTGTTTCGCCCTCCAAAGCGAGGACGCAGCCGGCAACCTCTCCCCCTTCTCCCAGCCCGCGTGCGCCAGAGGCGCGAGCCAAAGTCCAAAGAGTAACGCAGGAGAGCGCCCTGAAAGTCCCCGCGCCCGCGCTCTCCCCTCCACGGGGGCTGGAGCTCCCTGGGCCGGAGTGGCCGTTGCCCTCAGCCTCGCCCTTGGCCGGAGGGCGAGGCCCCGGCGGGGCCGCCGTCCCCGCTCCGCACGAAACCCCGCCTGCGCGGCGAGAGGCTAACCTAGATGGGGAAGGAGGCGGGGTGGAGATACTGGCCTTCACCGACGCCCACCGAAACACGAGGGTGCTTGAGGAGATAGTCCGGGCCAGGGCTGACATCTTCATATGCCTGGGCGACCTGGCGTCTTTCGGGAGGGGCCTGGAGGAGGCAGCAGCCGTCCTCGCCCCCCTCGGCGAGAGGCTGTACCTCCTGCCCGGGAACAACGAGACCGTAGAACAGGTGGAGAGGGTTTGCTCCGAGTTTGGGTTCACCCCTCTCCACGGTCGTCACTACGAGCTCGGCGACCTCACCGTAGCGGGGGTCGGCCTCTCCCCTCCCACCCCGTTCAACACCCCCGGCGAGGTCCCCGATGAGGAGCTCGGAAAGGTGCTGGAGGGGTTCAGGGGGCTTGAAGGGCTCATCCTCGCCTCCCATACCCCACCCGCCGGCACGCCCCTGGAAGAGACGGCCCTGGGAGCCAGGGCCGGGAGCGTCTCCTTGAGGCGCTTCGTTGACGAGGAGGGCCCAACCCTCGTCCTCTGCGGCCACGTCCACGAGAGGGCCGGGGTTGAGGTGAGCCTTGGTCGCACCAGGGTTGTAAACCCCGGACCCCGGGGCCGCCTCTTTCGCCTCTGACCCGATCCCTTAACCCGCCGGGCCTTACCCGCCCGCGTCAGGCAGGCAGGCCACGGCCTGGAGGTCCCGGAAGTTATGCATCGGGCAGAACCTCGGCCCACACATGGAGCAGAACTCAGCCGTCTTGAGGTGCTCGTCGGGAAGGGTCTCGTCGTGGTAGGCGCGAGCGCGCTCCGGGTCGAGGGCGAGCTCGAACTGGCGGTTCCAGTCGAAAGCGAACCTCGCCCTGGATATCTCGTCATCCCAGGCCCGCGCCCCTGGCCTTCCCCTGGCAACATCCGCCGCGTGGGCGGCTATCTTGAAGGCTATGAGCCCCTCCCTCACGTCCTCGGGGCCGGGAAGTCCGAGATGCTCCTTGGGAGTGACGTAGCAGAGAAGGGAGGCCCCGTACCAGGCAACCATGGCCGCACCTATGGCCGAGGTGATGTGGTCGTAGCCAGGGGCCACATCGGTGACGAGCGGCCCCAGGGTGTAGAAAGGAGCGCCGTGGCACCACTCCTCCTCGAGCCTGACGTTCATCTCGAGCTGGTCCATGGGAACATGCCCGGGACCCTCGATCATGACCTGGACGTCCCTCTCCCACGCTCGAAGCGTAAGCTCCCCGAGGGTTCGGAGTTCAGCCAGCTGCGCCGCATCGGAGGCGTCGGCGAGACAGCCAGGCCTGAGCGCATCCCCCAGGGAGAGGGTGACGTCGTAGCGGCGGGCGATCTCCAGGATATCGTCGAACCTCTCGTACAGGGGGTTCTCCCTTCCCCGGTCCACCATCCAGCGAGCGAGGATCCCGCCCCCCCTCGAGACGATACCCGTGACCCGGTGGGAAACGAGGGGGAGGTGGCGGCGGAGGATGCCGGCATGCACGGTCATAAAGTCCACGCCGTCGGCGGCCTGTTTCTCGATCTCCTCAAGAAGGAGGTCGGGTGTGAGCTCGGAGATGTCGCGCACCCTGAGCAGGGCCTGGTAGACCGGGACGGTTCCCAGGGGCACGGGGCAGGAGCGGATGATGGCCCTTCTGGTCTCATCGGGATTCCTTCCCGTAGAGAGGTCCATCACGGTATCCGCCCCGTACTTTAGGGCCAGGGAGAGCTTCTCAAGCTCGCCCTGGGTTGAGGAGGTGGTGGGCGAAGTTCCTATGTTCACGTTAACCTTCACCCTGCAGACCCGGCCTATCCCCGTGGGCCTGAGCCCCATAGCTAGGTGGTGCTTGTTGGCGGGGATGATGAGCCGGCCCGCAGCCACCTCTTCCCTCACCCTCTCCGGCTCGAGCCCCTCGTCCGCGGCGACCCGGGCCATCTCCGGGGTGAGGACCCCAGCTCTCGCAGCCGCCATCTGGGTGGGGAATTCCGCGCCCTCGGCGAGCCCAAGACTCGAGGCCAGACGCTCTCCGGTCTCATCCCGCATGGATCCTCCTTTCCCTCCGCTCACCTCGAGGCTCCACGGGACCCGGGGGACCGAGAAAGGGAAAGGCGCTGCGGAAGCAGCGCCCACCACACCTCCCTGCGCCGGCATTACCCGGATCAGGTTCGAACGGTCGGCGGACAGCCTCCGCCCTCTCAGCCCGGTTCCCCGAGCTCCCGCGCGTGTTATTCACTTGTGCCGCGTGGAGTCTACCACTGCCCAGAAAAAAGAACTCAGGCCGGTCTCAAAAGCCAGGGCGGGCGGGAAGGAGGTGAGAACGGTGCCCGAGACAGCCAGGGTCTACAGCCCTGAGGTGGGATTCGTCGAGATCCCCCGGAACCCGGGAAGGATCGCGAGCCTCTCCCCGGCCGTCACCGAGACCCTTTTCTTGCTCGGTGCGGGCGGCCGGGTGGTGGCGAGGGACTCTTGGTCCTATCGGCCGCGGGAGGCCCTGAGAGTGCCTAAGGTGGCGACCTACACCGCGGTCCACCTCGAGAAGCTCGAGGCCCTAAGGCCGGCCCTGGTTCTCACCACCACCGGTGTCCAGCTGGAGCTGGTGAGGGCGCTCAAGGGAGCGGGGATGCCGGTGTATCCGGTGCCGGTTCCATCAAGCCCCTATTCCCTCATCGACTCCGTCCTCACCGTGGGCGGGTTGGTGGGTCGGGTGCGGGAGGCCGAGGCCCTTGCCGATAACCTCCTCCATCAGCTCGAGAACCTCCCACGGCTCGGGACCCTCCGCACCTACGTCGAGATCGACCTCGGCGGGCCTACAGTCCCCGCGGCCTTCTCCCACATAACGGGAGCTCTCAGGAGAATGGGCCTGGAAAATATCTATGGCGAGGTACCCCAGGCCTACCTTTACGGCATGCCGGTCCCCGGTTATCCCCTCTTCAATCCGGGCGAGGTCCCCGCCCTCCAGCCCGACATCCTCGTCTACGAGGCCAAGAGCAGGAGGGCGGGGAAGGAGCGGTTCCTCTCCCTCGCGAGAGCGAGGGGTTGGAGCCGCATGGAGGCCGTGAGGAAGGGCCGAGTGGTGGTTCTCCCGCCGGACACCCTCGCCCACCACGGCCCGAGCTTCTTTGAGAACCTCCACATCCTCGCCCGCGCCCTCCACGAGATTCTCGGCTGACCTCAGAACCTCATGAGCCTCCTCGACATCTCGGAGCAGGCGAACTCAAGAAGGGGCCTCAAGTTCTCCACGTCGGCTCGGTTGTATTCGACCAGAAGGTCGAGGGCGAGGGCGTCGCCCCCCAGCACGAACTCCCTCCAGAGGAGGACGGCGTCCCGGCCGCCCATCCCCAGGACGCGGCCCGGACGCCCTAGCCCTAGAAGGGCCTCAACCCTCTTGAGTCCGCCCGTGTAGCCCAAGCGCCTCAAAAGGAAGCAGAGATCCACGTGGAGGACGGGAAGAGGCAGCCCCGGGAACTCGCGCCTCAGGACCGGCAGGTCGAAGACGCTCCCGAAAAAGGTGACGAGGAGCTTCTTCCCCTCCAGCAGAGAACCGAGCCTTTCAAGGCCCCGCCCTCTCACGAGAGCCCGATAACCCGCACCGTCCGACACCCCGACCACCGTGACGCCATCCAGCCATCCCACCCCCGTGGTCTCAACGTCAAGGAAGACGGCGTCCTCTAGGAATTCCCGCGCGGCCCTCCAGTGCTCGCGGGGAGGGAGGAGGGAGGCGAAGAAGGAAGCATCGCCCGCGGCCAGAGCCGCCCGGGAGGCCCGAAGGGCCCGCCTCCACTCCCGGACCCTCTCCCCGGAGATCCTCCCCCAGCCAGGAAGGACCCCCCGATCCAAAGCCTCCTCCAGATCGTCCCAGGAGCGTATCCCGGCCCTCCAGAGGTTTCGTTCCGTGGCCGGCCCCACGGACGGCAGGTGGAGAAAGGTGCTCTCCAGACCTATCCAGCCCCTCCTCACCTCCCTAAAGGGATCCACCCCTTCCACCTCCTGCCTGCGCGCCCCTAGAGCAACACCCCCTGCGCCCTCCTGCCCTCGGGACTTCTACCACCCGCCGGGGACAGCGGCGCGGAGGGCGCCTACTGGACTATGATTGCCCCGATAGCCAGCTTGCCAAGAAGGGAAGGACAGCCTCGGGAGGTGGCGGGAGGAGCCGGTGAGGGGGAAAGCCGAGAGGGTCTACTTCTTCCTTGCTGGAACCGCCAGCCTCCTCGCTTTTCTCCTCATCGTTCTCGGGTCCGTGGTGAGAGCCACCGGCTCTGGCCTCGGCTGCCCCGACTGGCCCACCTGCTACGGAAGGCTCTTCCCGCCCCTCGAGTTCCATGCCCTTCTTGAGTACTCCCACCGCTCCGTCGCGGCCCTCCTCATCTTCGCCACCACCGCCGCGGCCCTGACCGGTCTCCTCCTCCGGCGCAGGCTGCCGGTGAGCCCGTGGCCGGCCTGGGCCGCCCTCGGAGCCATGGTGGGGGAGGCCGCCCTTGGGGCCGTGGTGGTCGCGACAGAGCTCGACCCCCTCCTCGTCAGCGTCCATCTCGCCCTCTCCCTCCTCATCCTCGCCCTCCTCCTCAAGGCGGCCCTCGACGGGAGAGCCCTCAGCCTCGAGCACCGTGCGGGGAAGGCCAGCCCGGGCGCAGCACGCCTCGCCCTCACCCTCCCCGCCGCCCTCTTCCTCCTTCTCGTCTCCGGAGCCTACGTGAGGGCGGCTGGGGCCACCCTGGCCTTCCTGGACTGGCCGCTTATGGGCGGAAGGCTCCTGCCCGACCTTTCACGGGCAGGGGCGGGTGCGCAGTTTCTTCACCGCCTCCTCGCCCTCCTGGTCTTCCTATACCTCCTCGGGGCCACCGCGCGCCTGCGAAGGCTAGGGGCTCCGAGACCCGCCCTTCTCCTCTCCGCGGCTGGCCTCGCCACCTACCTGCTCCAGGCTCTCGCGGGCGGGGCCGTCATCCTCCTCAGGATGCCGCCGGCAGCGGTGGTGGCCCATGTCGCCCTCGCCACCACCACCTGGACCCTGGTGGTGGCGGCCGCCCTCCTCGCGGGGCCCCTTTCCACGCCCGGGGACCTCGCCTTCGCCCGCGCCCCCGAGCCGGAGGCGGGGGAGGCATAGATTGGGGGCGCGGGGCAGGCCTGCCGGGGTGGGCGTTCCCCTCCAGACAGGGAGCCGGATGAGGCCGCCAAGCAGAAGCCTCCCGCGCACCGCTGGGCTCCTCCAGCAGGCCTCGGACTATCTCGCCCTCACCAAGCCGAGGGTCCTCTTCCTCCTCGTCGCGACGGCCCTCGCCTCCATGGTGGTGGCGGCCAGATCCCTGCCCCCTCCCCTTCTCAGCCTGAGAACCCTACTCGGCGGTGCGGGAGTGGCGGGCGCTGCCAACGTCTTCAACTGCGTTCTGGACAGGGTGATGGACTCCAAGATGAGAAGGACAAGGCTGAGGCCGATCCCGGCCGGGAGGCTCGGAACCCGCCAGGCGGCCCTCTTCGGAGCCGCCCTCGGATCCGCCTCCTTCCTCATCCTCCTCCAGGTTGGACTTCTCCCCGCGCTCCTCGCCCTTGCGGGGGGTCTCTTTTACGTCCTCGCTTACACCGCCTTCCTCAAGCCGAGGACTCCCGCGAACATCGTCATCGGAGGCGCAGCCGGCGGCACACCGGCGCTGGTGGGGTGGGCTGCGGTGAGGGGAGGACTGGAACTGCCAGCCCTTCTCCTTTTCGCCCTGGTCTTCCTCTGGACCCCTCCCCACTTCTGGGCCCTGGCAATAAGGTTCCGCGAAGACTACTCCCGCGCGGGCATCCCCATGCTCCCCTCCGTCAGGGGAACGGAACCCACGGCCCGAAGGATCGCCCTCTACTCCCTCCTCTTGGTCGCAGCCTCCCTGGCCCTCGGCCCCATCGCCAGACTCGGCCCCCTTTACCTCGCCGGGGCCGGGGTTCTCGGGGCCCTGATGCTGAAGCGCTCCCTGGAACTCGCCCTGGATCCCGACGAGAAGAGGGCCATGGCCCTCTTCTCCCTTTCCAACATCTACCTGCTTGCCCTCTTTCTCATCGCGGCGGCCGCCGCAATGGCGGCCCCTTGAGGGATTGCCCGGCTCACTCCCACCTGAACCAGGCGGCCGCAGCCACCACCGCGGCAACTGCCCACACCCCAAGGGCGATAAGGGCCGGCCCCGGGCTGAAGCCCGCCCCCCCGACAAAACCCGGGGATGGTGAGCGGACGGAGCCAAGGAGCGCTGCCGTGAGGAACCTCGATGGCAGCACCCTGGCCACGAGTCCGAGGGCCCTCGGAAGGCTCTCGAGGGGAAAGACCGTATCTCCTAGGAGCATGAAGACAAGGAAGAGGCCGTTCACCCCGGCCAGATTCGCCTCGGCCGAGAGCCTCCCCGCCGAGAGCATTCCGAGACCTGCAAAGGCGAGGCTTCCCAGAAGGACCGCACCAGCCAGTACCGCCCAGTCCACGCCACCCGCCCAGCCGAGAGCCCGCGCGAGAACGTAAAGCACGACCGCCTGAACCACCTCCAGGCAGAGAACAGCAGCGCTCTTGGCCAGGAGGAGTGCCCATCTAGGCAGCGGCGTCGCCCCCAGGCGCTTTAGGACCCCGTAGTACCGCTCGTAGCCGGTGGCGATGGAGAGGGTGACGAGACTCGAGGAAACTACGGCCAAGGAGAGAACCCTCGCGAAGAGGAGGCCGGGGGCTCGGTAGGGCGCGGGAAGCAAGGGTACCGTGGCAAGGAAGAGGAGGAGCCCCGCAGGAAAGACCAGGGTGAGCAGGACGGCCTCGCCCCTCCTCACAACTAGAAGCAGCTCCACCCTGGTCTCGGCGAGGAGCATCCTCGTGGCGGAGTGCGCCCCGCCGCGGCCCAGACCCCTACCTTCCCCCACCAACCTCCTCCTCCGATGTGAGTTCGAAGAACACCTCTTCCAGGGAACTTCCCCCCACCCTCACCTGGGTGAGAAGGACACCGGCCCTCGCGGCCCAGCTCGCCAGGGCCGAGAGGAGCTCCGGAGTGGCCTCCGCAAGAACCCTGTACTCGCCCGGCCTTACCTCCTCCACCCGAGAACCAAGGGCAAGGGAAACCTCCTCTAAGGAAATCGCCTCGGGCGCCGCGAAGTACAGCTCCCTGACGGGCCGCGGCCGGAGGAGCCGCGGAGGTCCGAGGGCCACAAGCCTTCCCTTATGCAGGATGCCCACCCGGTCGGCCAGGGCCTCCGCCTCCTCCATGGAATTCGTGGTGAGGAAGACGGTGACCCCCTTATCCCTCAAGGATCTCACAAGAGCCCAGGTCTCGCGCCTCCCCCTAGGGTCCATCCCGGCCGTGGGCTCGTCCAGGAAGGCGAGGCGCGGGCGCCCCACCAGGGCGAGGGCCAGGGAGAGGCGCTGCTTCTCCCCTCCCGAGAGCCTCCGGTACGGGGTGAGGGCCCGCCCCTCGAGCCCCACGAGGGCGATGGCCTCCTCCGGGTCCATGGCCTCGGGATAGAAGGAAGCGTAGAGGCGCAAGACCTCGATGGGCCTTAGGGCGGGATGCACCCCACCTTCCTGGAGCATCACCCCCATCTCCGCCCTCAGGGCCTTCCCTTCCTTCCAGGGATCGAGGCCAAGGACCCTTACCTCACCGGCGTCGGGCACCCGCAGCCCCTCGCATATCTCCACGGTGGTGGTCTTCCCTGCCCCGTTGGGGCCGAGAAGGGCGAAGATCTCTCCCTCCTCGACCTCGAAGGAGACTCCGTCCAGAGCAACCCGGCCCCGGTAGGACTTCCGGAGCCCCCTAACCACGACCGCCTCTCGCCCGGCCATGCCCAGGGGCCCTTTATAGCACCCGGAGAAAAAGGGGGAACCAGGCCCCGAACACCTCCTCCCCGGCGTTTGACAGGTCCCAACATCGAAGTTTAACCTTGCCTAACCGGACCTTAACGGTCATGAAACCTCCCCGGTTCGCCGGCGGGGGGAGGAAATGATCGGCTGGCCCACGGGGGGCCGGGGGGAAGAGGAAGGGAGGGGCAGTGGGAAAAAGGGCACTCTCGGGTACGGTGCTCGCGGCCGCTCTCGGGCTCCTCGCGGCGGGTTGCGCTCGGGGTCCAGCTCCCGCAGCCGGCGGGACGAGCCCGACCCCGGTGAACAAGGTCGCCGTGGAGCTCGGCGACTTCTACGTGAAGCCGAGCCCGGAAAGAGCTGGGGCGGGGGAGGTGACCTTCACCGTCACCAACAAGGGGAAGGTCGAGCACGAGTTCATCGTGGTGAAGACAGATCTTGCCCCAGACAAGCTCCCCGTGAACGCTGCCGAGAGCAAGGTGGATGAGAAGGCTGCCGGCATCGAGATCATCGGGGAGATCGAGACCGACGAGCTCGGCCCGGGCAAGACGGCGAGCAAGGCCTTCAACCTCTCCCCCGGCAAGTACGTGCTCATCTGCAACGTTTCCGGGCATTACGCCGCCGGTATGCACGCCGCCTTCACGGTGGGGGGGTAGCCGGTGGCGAGGAAGGACCCTCTCCTCGTCGGGCTCCTCTGGGCCGTCCTGGTGGCCCTGGGGGAGTGGGCGGCGGGGGCGGTTAACTTTTTCCCAACCGAGGGGGCGAGGGAATCCTGGGTCGCGGACGACGCCTTCAGGCTTCTGCTGCGCCTCGCCGTACCCGTCTTCGCCTTCGTCCTGACCATGCTCCTTTACAGCGTCTTCAGGTTCAGGGTGAGGGCCGCGGTCCCGGGTGAGAAGCTGCCCTCCCTCGGGCCCGGTGGCCTTCTCCTTCTTTTTCTCGGTGTCGCCGCTGCCCTCGTCATCGCCCTCGCGGTCCAGCCTCTCCTCGCCTTTCTCGTGGCCGCCATCGTCTACGCCCTCTGGACCCTCGCATCCAGGAAGGCCCGGATGGCCCCCCCCGAGGTGACGTCCGTTCCGGAGGGTCCTCCCATCCGCGGCAACCGCACCATCTATGCTCTCTGGCTCGCCATCACGGGGGCCCTCGCCATCACCGTCATCATCAACCCCGGCCTAGTCGGCCTCGCCTCCATCCGGGGAACTCCCGAGGCAGACATGGTGGTAACCGTCGAGGCCCAGCGCTTCTTCTGGACCGTTAGCTACCCGCAGTACGGCGTCACTTCCCGGCGGGAGTTGGTCCTTCCCCAGGGCAAGAGAGTGAAGTTCCTTGTCACGAGCAAGGACGTGCTTCACTCCTTCTGGGTTCCGGCCTTCCGGGTGAAGATCGACGCCGTCCCGGGCAGGACCACCGAAACCTATGCCACCCCCGAAGAGCTCGGCTCCTTCGAGCTCGACCCGACCTTTAGGATCCAGTGCGCCGAGCTCTGCGGCGCGGGCCATGCCCTGATGAGGATGCCCATAAGGGTTGTCACCCAGGCCGAGTTCGAGGCCTGGGTGGAGCAGCAGAGGAAAGGAGCCTAGCATGTGGCCTCTGGTTAGGGCGCTAGTCTGGGGCATTCTTGGCTTCGCCCTGGGCGGAGGAGCAACGGCAGGGGTGAGGCAGGCCCTTGGGAAGCCCCCCTGGGGAGACCCGGTCATAGTAATCGGCTACGTCACCGGGCTCGCCGGATGGCTCCTCGGCATCGGTCTCTGGCATGCGTGGGCAAGGGAGTGGTTCGGGCTCCCCACCAAGAGCGAGGAGACCTCGGACTGGCGCCGCTACTTCCGGTTCACCACGGACCATAAGGTGATAGGCGTCCAGTACCTCGTCACCTTCGTTCTCATCTTTCTTGTGGGAGGGCTCTTCGCCATGCTCATGAGGGCCCAGCTCATGAACCCCGGTCCCACGGGACAGCTCTTCGCCCCCTCCACCTTCAACGTGGTCATGAGCCTCCACGGGATCTTCATGATCGCCGTGGCGGTCGCGGTCATCCTCGGAGGCTTCGGCAACTACTTTGTCCCCCTCATGATCGGCGCTGAGGATATGGCCTTTCCGAGGTTGAACGCCCTCTCCTACTGGCTCGTCCCTCCCGTGGCCGTCCTCCTCCTCGCCGCTCCCTTCGCCGGTGGCTGGGACTCAGGCTGGACGGCCTACCCGCCCCTTTCGGAGGTGAACGCCACCGGCCAGGTCCTTTTCATCCTGGCCATCATCACCTTCGGGCTCTCTTCCATCCTCGGGGGGGTGAACTTCCTCACCACCATCGCGAGGATGCGCGCCCCGGGGATGAGCTGGGGGCGGCTACCTATCTTCGTCTGGGGGGTGTTCTCCGGCAGCATCCTCTCCCTCCTCTTCACCCAGTACTTCGCCGCCTCCCTCCTCATGATTCTCCTGGACCGGGTGGCGGGGACCGCCTTCTTCGACGCCTCGAGAGGTGGCCAACCCATCCTCTACCAGCACCTTTTCTGGTTCTATTCGCATCCAGCCGTGTACATCATGATCGTTCCCGGACTCGCCCTCATGCTCGAGGTCCTCGCCCACTTCTCCAGGAAGCCCCTTTTCGGTTACAGGCTCGCCGTAGCGGGATTCCTCGGGATCGTCGGGCTCTCGGGGATCGTCTGGGCCCATCACATGTTCACCAGCGGCATGCCCAGCTACCTCCACGGCCCCTTCATGGCCACCACGGAGCTCATCTCCATCCCCACAGGCCTGGTCTTCCTCTCGGCCCTGGGAACCATCTGGAGGGGGAGGCTCTGGCTTCGAACCCCCATGCTCTTCGCCCTCTTCGTGATCTTCAACTTCCTCATCGGGGGGATCACCGGCATTTTCCTGGCCGACGTAGCCACGGACATTCACCTTCAGGACACCTACTTCGTGGTCGCCCATTTCCACTACACCATCGTGGGAGGCGAGATCTTCGCCCTCTTCGCCGGGATCTACTACTGGTTCCCGAAGATGACGGGGAGGATGTACGACGAGGTCCTGGGGAAGCTCCACGCCTGGTGGATGTTCATCGGCTTCAACCTGGTCTTCCCGCCCATGTTCTGGCTGGGTGTACACGGCATGAACCGCCGCATCGCGGAGTACGTTCCCAACCTCGCGGGGGTGAACCGCCTCGTCAGCCTCGCCGCCTTTGGCCTCAGTGCGAGCTTCCTCGTCTTCATCGGCAACATGCTCTGGTCCGCCCTGAAGGGTGAGAGGGCCCCCGCCAACCCGTACGCCGCGAGAACCCTCGAGTGGATGGTGAGCTCACCGCCGCCGAGGGATAACTTCCCCGCCATCCCGGTGGTCCTGGCCCACCCCTACGACTACGGCGTCCCCGGTTCCATTCACGCGGAGTTGGCTCCGGTGCCCTCGGGAGCCGGGGGGAGGAACCCTCTGGGCAGCCAAGACCCGGGAGAGAGGAGGTAGGGATGGATCACGACGTGGCAGTTATGGAGGTGGTGGCGGAGAGGGTCACCGCCAGGAAGAGGAAACTGCGGCTGGGGCTCGCTGTCTTCATCGGGCTTTTCGCCCTCACCGTGGTGGAGTGGTGGGCCGCCCACGCCTTGAGGCCAGCCACTCCCGCCCTGGCGGCCCTCGCCCTCGGGAAGGCCTGGCTCATCCTCGAGTACTACATGCACTTCCACCAGATCAGGGCGGGGGAGGAGTAGATGGTCGAGCGGGCAGAGGCCGTCCGCCACGGCGCTCTCATCACCCGGGCCGAGAGGCTCCGGGCAAACAGGCTAGGGCTCTGGCTCTTCATCGCCTCTGAGGGCTTCCTTTTCTCGTCTGCCCTCGCCGCCCGCTACTACCTCCTCGGGTTCTACCGGCCCAAGGAGCTGAACCAGCCTCTCGGGTTCACCATCACCGCCATCCTGCTCCTCTCCGGCCTTTTCGCTTACCGGGCGGAGGCCTGCATTGCCCACGATGACAGGAGGGGCTTCCTCTCCAACATCCTGGTGGCCATCGCCCTTGGCCTAGCCTTCCTCGTCGGGGTGGGACTCGAATGGAAGGAGGGATTCGAGTTCTTCCCGCCCTCCACTGTCTACGGCACCGCCTTCTTCACCCTCACCGGGCTTCACGCCTTCCACGTGCTCACGGGGGTTCTCGCCCTCGGCTTCGCGGCTGTGGTCGGGGCCAAGGGCCGGTTCAGCCCCGAGAACTACTGGGGGGCCGAGGGGGCCATCAAGTACTGGCACTTCGTGGATGTCGTATGGGTCTTCGTCTTTCCCACCCTCTACCTCGTCTCCTAGCCGAGGCCGAAGGGGCGGCCCGCCCCAGGGCCCGCGCCAAAAAGGGCGGAGGAGCTCTCAGGAGTCTCCTCCTCCTTCTGTCCGGGCCGGCACTGGTCTTTGGATTCACCGCCCTCACCCTCCACCTCATGGGCCGAGCCTCGAGGCCCCCCAGGACCATTCTCCTCGTGGTTCCCGAGGGGACGAGAGAAAGGGTGGCTAGGGGGGAGAACCCCCTCGAGCTCCCGCCAACCCTCGGTTTCGTTGTCGGAGACACCCTCGTCATAAGGAACCTGGACAGCGCGGCCCACCGCATCGGGCCCTTCATCGCCCCTCCTGGGGAGGAAAGGGCCTTCAAGCTTGGAAGGGCCTCGGCCGGCTCCCTCCTCTGCAGCCTCCACCCCTCAGGGCGGCTTAACCTCTTAAGGGTGGAACCTCGGGGGGTCGAGATGAGGCTTACCCTTGCCCCCACCCTCTACCTCGGCCTTCCTCTGGGCTTTCTCGCCCTTGGCCTCCAGAGGGTCATACGGCGGCTCGGACCCGAAGGCGGGTAGCGCGTCCAAACCAAGAGATAGCCATCCCCAGACGGCGGGCCGAGAAAGGCAGACCGGCGCGGGGGAAGGCTACGGCTATGGGAGCAGAGCTCTGTACGCGTTCACCCGACCGCGCTGCCAGTAGACCCCGGTTCCGGAAACGGGGTCGGCCGTCTCTTCCAGCCTCGACCTCACACAGGCCGGCTGATCCGCCGACGTCGAGCAGTACCCCGAGGCCCAGACCAGCCCCGCCGCTCCCGCCACGTGCGGCGAGGCCATAGAGGTCCCGCTCAGGGTGGCGTAGAGCGGCGGGCGCGGCCAGAGCCTCGTCCTGTGGTCAGGGGCGGTGGAAAGGATCTCCACCCCGGGGGCGGCGAGATCAACCCAGCTCCCCCAGTTGGACCACGACGCCTTCGCGTCCGTCGAGTCCGTGGCCGCCACGGCGATCACTTTCTCGTAGGCGGCGGGGTAAGTCGGAGTGTCTGACCCGGAGTTCCCGGCGGCCGCCACCAGAACAGCCCCCTTCCCCCAGGCATAGTTCACGGCATCCTCCACCGCCTTCGAACCCGAGGAACCCCCGAGGCTCATGTTTATCACCCGGGCGCCGTTATCCACCGCCCAGACTATCCCCGAAGCCACCCAGGATCAGTATCCAGACCCGTTGTCCCCAAGAACCTTGACGTTCAACAGACCGCAGCCTGGGCAGGTCCCGGCCACCCCCTTCCCGTTCCCCATGGAGGCCGCCACGCTCCCCGCCACATGCGTGCCGTGTCCGTACCTGTCGTCCACGGTCTTGCTTGAGGTGAAGTTCTTGCTAGCCAGGATCTTCGAGACGAGATCCTCATGGCTCTGGTCGATCCCGGTATCGAGAACGGCCACCGCCACGCCCGAACCCAGGACGAGGTCCCAGGCGCCCTGCGCGGCCGGATCGGGATCGTAGGCGTCTATATCGTGGTCAGCAGGGTTGTAGTACTGCCACTGATCCCCCAGGAGGGGGGTCATCAGGAACCGTCCCGAGGGCTCCCCAGACCCCGTCCACCTCCGCGTAGACGACCTCCGGGTCCCCTTCGTACTCCCGGGCCCTCAGCCCGGGGGTCCATCGACCCTCGCCACCTCTACCCCGATCCCGGGGATGACCGCCTCCCGCACCCCTCCGTGCCGGGCGTGAACCGCCGCCCTCCCTTCGGGGCCCAGCCCGGGTCTGAACTTCACGAGAACTCTCCCCCCTCGACCCTCTCCGGGACCCACCGCCCCAAGGGAAAGGAGGGCAAACAGCAGAAAAACTCCCCTCGCCCATCCCCGGCCCATGCCCTCTTCTCCTTGACCCCGCCCGCCCCCCGCAGGAACCACCAAGCGCGTACCAAGAACGCAAGCGCGCTAGCACGGGAACCAGACCGCGGCAATCCCCTTGGGAAAAACTGGAAACAAACCGCCCATCGTGATCATTCCCTCACCCGGAAGAGCTACGCGCAAGGAAGGTAGACAGGAACTCCCTCACCTCCCCGGGGGAGCCAAGGGAATAGCGGGCCGCCGATGCCCTCCTCTCCTCGCCCCCCACCACAACCGGGACGCCCCAGCCGGCGAGGGCCCTGAAGGCCTCCTCGTCGGTGCGGTCATCCCCAATGTAGAGAGGGACCTCACCCCGGGCGAAGGCGGCCACCAACCAGAGGACAGCCATCCCCTTCCCCCAGTCCCTTGCCGGAAGGAGCTCCAGCACCTTCTTCCCGCCCTTCACCCACAGGCCGGCCTCCTCCGCCACCCTGAAGGTGAGCTCCTCCAGCCGCGGTAATACCTCGGGGTCGGCGAGGCGGAAGTGGACGGCAAGGGAGAGGCCCTTCCGCTCCAGCAGGACACCGGGAAAGGAGCGGAGGAGCCCCTCCAGCCGCATGGCAGCATCCTCAAGGGCAGCCCTGTCCCGCTCCCCCCGGATGAGGCGGACACCCCAGCCCTCCATCTCGAACCCATGGCTGCCCACATACATGAGCCCGTCCACCCCCACCCTCGTCCTCAGGTCAGCCAGGGACCGCCCGCTTACCACGGCCACCCTGTACTCGGTGGCCAGGGATGCCAGCAGCTTCCGGGTTCCCAGCCCGAGCCAGACCTCACCCGGTTCTTCCCGAATCTCCGTGAGGCTGCCGTCGAGATCCAGAAGGAAAAAGGGCCTTCTGCCCCGAAGGAACCTCTCAATCTCGACCCTCCGTTCCAGAGCCGAGGGAAGCTCTGAGATATCCCTCTCCTCGCGGGGCTCCGGTCCGAGATCGACCCCCACGAGCTCTATCTCCCCGAGATCCACCACCACGAGGTCGGCCCCTGCTGTGGCCAGCCGGCCCGGCGCACCTCCTCGCTCCACCCCGATGACCAGTCCGAAACCGCCCCTCCGCGCTGCCTCCACCCCCGCTAGAGAGTCCTCCACCACGGCGGCCCTGGCTGGCTCCACCCCAAGCTCTCTTGCTGCCTCAAGGAACACGTCGGGAGCGGGTTTCCCCGCAAGCCCTCTCGCTTCGGCCTCCCTTCCCCCGACCCTCACGTCAAAGAGGGGACCCCCACCCGCCGCAGCCAGGATCTCAGGAAGGTTCCTCGACGCAGAGATGACAGCTATCGCGAGCCCTGCGACCCTCACCCTCGCGAGGAAAGACAGGGTTCCCGGGAAGACCTCGAGGTCCGCCCCTTTCAGGATCTCGAGAAACCGGGCGTTCTTGAGATTCCCAAGCCCGCAGACACTCTCCTCTCCCGGCGCGTCCGAAGGCGCGCCCAGGGGAATCTCTATCCCGCGGGAAAGGAGGAAATCCCTGACCCCGTCGTACCGGGGCTTTCCGTCAACGTGGAGGCGGTAGTCCTCGAGGGTGAAGGGGGCATGGACCTCCCCCAGCTTCCTTCCCCTCCGCTCCAGGTACTCGTCGAAAGTGGCCTTCCAGGCCTGGAAGTGAAGGCGGGCGGTATCTGTCACCACCCCGTCCAGGTCGAGAATGAAGGCCTCGAGCGTCTCGGGAGCGATCCTCGGGCGCAACCTTCCCTCCGCCCGCACGGTCAGCAGGCACGAGGATACCCCCTCAGGCCTCCCACCCGGTTGCCTCTGGGCCTTCCCCACACCCGCCGAAGACTAGGCGCTCCGCTCGAGGCTGGACTCGGAGGCCCGGCCCCGGCGCCCGCCACCTGGGGCTCTTTTTCCTCTGCCGGCTCCGCGCCGGGCCCGTCCGTCTCCCCCCTGGCCACCCGGAGCATCTTCTCCACGGCCCTCCGGCGCATGCGGTAGCAATGCTGCCTCGAAACACCGAGGCGGCGGGCTATCTGGGCCACCTCCATGCCCACGTAGTGCCAGAGCCAGAGAAGCAGGATCTCCCTCTCCTCCAGGCAGAGGAGAAGACGCCTCAGGGCCTCCCTCTCTTCCATGAGGTGGAGGGAACCCGGGCGGAAGGGCTCCGCCAGAGCCCCCAAGCGCAGGGAGCCGAGGACCACGAGGGAACTCGAGCGCGGATGGTAGATCTCCCCCCACCTTGCGAGGGCCCGGACTATCTTCACCTCGGTGTCGAGCCTCACCCGAGAGGCGAGGACAGAACCGGCCGCCCCTCCGCTTCCATCCCTGCCCCGGTGCATCAGCCTCCCTCCCCTCCTCAGCCCCGCCCGAGCTCCCGGCCAGGCCTTCTGCCCGTCGGCCAGGAAGCGAGCAGGCCAAAGATAATAACCCTTGAGCCCGGCCGCTCTCCACCTCCGAACCTAGGGCAAGGGTAGAGGACCCCATCCCCTTTTCTCCATCCTCACCTCCAGAGCAAAGGGCATCTCGAGCGACAGGGAGATCTTCGCACCGGAACCGTCGGGCGCCGCCTCCAGGGGAACTCCGCGCCCGCCACCAAGCCCCTCTAAAGAAGGGATGGTCTTCTCCCCGAAAACCCTCCAGTTACCCCGGAAGACCCGGACCTCCTTCAGCCTCCACCCAGCGGGCGCCACCACCTCCACTTCAAGCCCGTCCGGCCTCAAGGCGGGCTGTCGGTCAACGAAGAGGCGGTAGACCAGCTGCCTTCCCCAAAGGCCCTCCCTCCTCACTCCACCCTCCTGAACGAACCTGGCGAGAAGCTTCGCCTCCTCGCCCGCGCGGGCGAGGAGGAAGGCGGAATACACGGGGAGCCCTCTCTCTTCCTCGCTCTCCATCCCCTCCACCCCCTGGACGGCATCGAGGAGTGTCCCCGGAGCCCGGAAGACCGATGTATAAAGCCGCATCAGGCCGGGGGGATCGCCCCTGAGGCTGGGTCCTATTAGGTCAGGGGGAAGCCCGGAGGGCATCCTGTTGGCCGCCACCAATTCCAGGGATGAGCGCAGAACCCCCGATGGGTCCGGGTCCACCCGGTACCTCAAGGAGCGGGAGACGAACTGGTCCACCTTGTTCCCAGCCGCGTTCTCCCCGACCACGAGGAGGTAATCCGCCGGGCAGGGAAGCCCACAGGGAAAGGGAACCCCGCCATCGAGCCCTGCGCGTGCCAGGGCCGCCTCCTCCTCGGGATGGGAGGAGTGGATCTTGATGTGCCCGCGGAGCACCGCATCCCCGAGGGCCTCCAGGAACCCCCGATCCAGTCGGAGTCTGCTGGAGAGCACCCTCGACCAAATGGCCATGGCCGTCTCGCCCAGGACCTCCTTCCTCCTTTGCCCCGCCCGGAGGGCAGCCTCGAAGGTGACAAAGCGGGTGAGCTCCGCAGCCCCAACCTTTCCCAGACCGGGCACCTCCACGGGCCCAACCTGTCGGAGCAGGACAGCGAGGCCTTCGGGATCGAGGCCGAGCACCCCGTCGATGGGCCTGCCGCCCGAGAGGGGATACAGGGCTTCCATAACCCTGGCCGCCGACGGGAAATCGGGGGTCATGTTCACGTTCTGCCAGAGCCTGTCGGCCTCGAAGCGCCGGTATCGGGAGATCTCAGGCGGGAGGGGCGCGGGCTTCGCAACTCTCGCGTTCAGGGTCCCCACCGTCGGGGAGAAGGCGCCCAGAGAGATCCGGCCCCGAGCCACCCTTAGCTCCCCGTAGGCGCCAACGAATCCCCCGGTTCCCCTGAGCTCAGCGGGGTTCTCCGCGGCGATGAAGTACACCCGCTCCCCCTCTTCGCCGAGAAGGGCGGGGAGGACCTTGAGCAAGGGAAGGTAGGACCCGAAACGCGAGGCTTCGATGGCGGCCTCTCTCGCCCGGCTCGACGCGCGGCGCACCTGAGGAAGGAGGAACCGGCGGGGCAAGCCCGAGGAGGCCCCAAGAGCTGCGTCCACATGCCGCCCCGCCTCCTCGAGCATAGGAAGGGCGGCACGGAAGGGAGCCATGTCGAGCTCGCCGCGGTGGAGCCCCCAGTCTTGCGGGAAGAGGACGAGGGCGTGCGAGAGAGCAGCCCCCGCCTCCGCCAGCTCCTGGCCGACCCAGAGAGCGTCCCTTGCCGCACGTACGTTCCCCCCCGCCACTGGAACGGCAGAGGCTAGCCTAACCTCGGGCGAGGCCAGCTTTGCCCCTGCGGCTGCCAGGAGCGCCCGGGCCTTCCCGAAATGCGCCTCCGCCGCAGGCCCATCCCTCCGCGCCAGAGCCCCCAAGGCCTGGACCGCTTCCTCCCGGGCCCTCTCGGCGAGCCGGGAGGCCGAGACAACCCTGGCCGCCGCCACCCCGAGAAGGGCCGCGAGCCCCACGAGGAGAAAAAAGAAGAGGAGGAGGGTTTTCCCCCTCCTCCTCTTTTCTCTACGGTTCTCTTTTCTGCCGTGTGGGCTTCTCTGCCCGACCGATGGGGCCGAGCCTTCGGGAGAACCCCGAGGAGCTACCGGCCGCACCTATGCGCGCTGTTTCGCAGATCGTGCACGTTCTCCTTGAAAGCCGCCCCGAGCACCAACACCTCGGCCCCGCGCACCGCCCTGCCCGCCCTTATGAGAAGCTTCACTATTTCCCCGGCGATGTAGCGGCCCATGCCGTCGTTGATCCGCCTCCCCGCAAGGATCACCTCCGGATGGAAACCGACCTCGTGGGCCTTGTGAGTGAGGTAGTAAGGGTCCACGGGGATGCAGTGCCCTCCGACCAGCCCCGGCTCGAAGGGGAGGAAGTTCCACTTGGTGCGGGCCGCCTTCAACACCTCCTGAGTGTCCAGGCCAAGCCGGTGGAAGAGCATGGCCAGCTCGTTCATGAGGGCAATGTTCAGGTCCCGCTGGACGTTCTCGATCACCTTCGCCGCCTCCGCGGTCCGGATATCCGGCGCCCTGTACACGCCCGCCCCAACCACCAGCCCGTACAGGCGCACGAGTAGGTCTGTCGTTTCCGGGTCCTGCCCCGCCACCACCTTCGCTACCTTCTCTAGGGTGTGCTCAGGGTCCCCTGGGTTTATTCGCTCGGGCGAGTAGCCCACCTTGAAGTCCACGCCGGCCTTTAGGGCCGAGACGTCCTCCAAAACAGGTACGCAAACCTCCTCGGTGCAGCCTGGATACACGGTCGACTCGTAGACTACAACCGCCCCCGGCCGCAGGGCGGCGCCCACCAGGCGGCTCGCCTCCACCAGAGCCGAGAGGTCCGGCCTCTTGGCCCGGTCGACAGGAGTGGGCACCGCCACAACGAAGAGGTCAGCCTCTTTCAGGCGGTCGGCGTCGCCGGTAAACTCGAGGCTCCCGGCCCGGAGGGCTCCCTCCTCCACCTCCCCGTTAGCATCGTGCCCAGAACGAAGGCCCTCCAGGCGCGCGGGGTCCGCGTCGAAGGCAATGACCGGAAGGTGGCGGGCGAAGGCCACCGCGAGTTGCAGCCCGACGTAGCCGAGACCCACCACCGCCAACCGCTCAGGAAGACGCAAGGCTTCCCCCGCTTGCGCCTTCATCCGCCTTCCCCCGTGTTGATGCGGGAGGCCCAGTCCCGGTTCTGACGGTACCACTCCACGGTCCGCTCGAGGCCCTCCTCAAAAGGGGTCGCCGGCGCCCAGCCGAGGAGCCGCCGGGCCTTCGAGATGTCCGCCCATGTGGCCGACGGGTCCGCCGGGTGGCGCGGCTTGTGCTCGACCTTCGCCGGCCTGCCCACCAGCCTCTCGACCAACCGGAGGGCGTCTGCCACAGCCACGGGTCGGTCCGAGCCCAAGTTGATTACCTCGTACACGGGCCCGTTCCTGCGACTTTCGAGAAAGCGGAGGGCGGAGAGGGTTCCCTGGGCTACGTCCTCAACGTAGGCGAAATCCCTCGTCTGGCTCCCGTCGCCGTAGACGGTCACGGGGAGTCCCTCGCTGACCCGCTGGACAAAGCGGAAGAGGCTCATGTCGGGCCGGCCCGCAGGGCCGTAGACTGTGAAGTAGCGGAGGACCAGCACGTCCATACGATGGATATGGTGGTACGTGTGGCAGAGGGCCTCCGCAGCCTTCTTGGACGCGGCATAGGGCGAAAGGGGACGGTCGGTCGGCGAGTCCTCTCGGAAGGGCTGTGCACCGTCGCCGTAGAGGCTGGAGGTGGAGGCCAGCACAAACTTCCCGACGCTGTAGCGTCGGCAGCACTCGAAGAGGTTGAGCGTGCCCGTCACGTTGGTCTCCAGGTAGGCCCATGGGTCCTCCACGCTCGGCCGCACCCCCGCCCGGGCGGCCAGGTGCACGGCGGCATCGAACGCGCCCGCGGCAAACACGGCCTTGAGGACCGCGGGCTCGCATATATCGGCAAGGTGAAAGGTGAACCCGCTCTGCCTCTCGAGGTCCGCCAGGCGCCAGCGCTTGATGCGCGGGTCGTACGCCCCGCAGAGGTTGTCGATACCTGTGACGCGATGCCTTTCAGCGAGCAACAGGGCCGAAACCCGCCACCCGATGAACCCCGCGCAGCCAGTAACCAGGACATTCACCGCCGAAGCATCACCCCCCTCCCCAGGCCTCTCTCGCCCATGAGATGGTCCTCTCGAGTCCCTCCTCAAGGGAGACCTTGGGTTCCCAGCCGAGCTCCCTTCTCGCCAACGAGATGTCCGGGCAGCGCCGGCCAGGATCGTCGGTGGGCCTGGAGACGAAGACCACCTCCGAGGAGCTCCGCGCCACCTTACAAACCAGCCTGGCGAGCTCGAGGATGCTCACCTCCTCGGGGTTCCCGAGGTTCACCGGCCCTTCCAGCTCAGACTGGAGGAGGCGCCAGACCCCTTCCACGAGGTCATCCACGTAGCAGAAGGAGCGGGTCTGGGAGCCATCCCCGTGGACGGTGAGGGGGAGGCCGGCCAGGGCCTGGGCGATGAAGGTTGGGATGGCCCGGCCGTCGTCCCTTCGCATCCTCGGTCCGTAGGTGTTGAAGATCCTCGCGATCTTCACCCGCACCCCATGAACCCGCCGGTAGGCCATGGCCAGGGCCTCGGCAAACCTCTTCGCCTCGTCGTAGACCCCTCTGGGACCGATGGGGTTCACATGCCCCCAGTACTCCTCCGGCTGGGGATGGACCTCGGGGTCGCCGTAGACCTCGGAGGTGGAGGCGAGAAGAAACCCAGCCCCCTTCGCCCGACCGAGCCCAAGGGCGTGGAGGGTTCCGACGGCCCCGACCTTCATAGTGTGGATGGGGTGTTCTAGGTAGTCCCGGGGCGAGGCCGGTGAGGCGAAATGGATCACCCAGTCGAGGGGGCCCTCCACGTTCAGGAACTCGTTCACATCTCGACGTTCAAAGGAGAATCCTTCCCTGCCGAGCAGCGCCTGAAGGTTCTCTTCTCTCCCGGTGAGCAGGGTGTCGTAACAGACCACCTCCCAGCCCTCCGCCACGAGCCGCTCGCAGAGGTGGGAGCCGAGAAAACCTGCTCCCCCTGTAACTAGAGCCCGAGGCACTAAGGCCCCCTCTGGATCACGGGCGGCCTACCCATGGGGTAATACGTGAACCCCGCCCGCCGCATGGCCGCAGGGTCGAAGAGGTTCCGGCCGTCCACCACGATGGGGTAGGCCATGAGCTCTTTGAGCCTCTCGAGGTCGAGGCTGCGGAACTCCTCCCATTCGGTGCAGAGGACGAGGCAGTGCGCGCCCGCCGCGGCCTCGTAGGGGTCGGAGGCAAGCTCCAGCTCAGGTACCTCCGCCTTAGCTGCCGCCTCCGCCCTGGGGTCATGCCCCACAACCCTGGCTCCCTTTGCAAGGAGCGCTCTTGCCACCGCGAGGGCGGGGGAGAAGCGGACATCATCGGTCCCGGGCTTGTAGGAAAGACCTAGAAGGGCGATGCGCTTATCTTCGAGGTTCCAGAGGGCCTCCCCGACCTTGTCCACGGCAGCCCGGGCGGCCTCCTCATTGATCCTCGCCGCCTCCTCCAGGAGGGGGAAGGGGTAGCCCAGACGGTCTGCCAGGCGGGCGAAGGCAGCAAGGTCCTTGGGGAAGCAGTACCCTCCCCAGCCAATACCCGGCCTAAGGAAATCCCGCCCGATCCTCGGATCCGCCCCCATCACCTCCACCACGACCTCCACGTCCGCCCCGGCCCTCTCACACACGCGAGCTAGGGCATTGGCGTAGGAGACCTTGAGGGCGAGGAAGGCGTTGCTCGCATGCTTCGCGAGCTCGGCCGTGGCGGGATCCGTCTCAATGAGCTTCACCCCCTTGGCCAGCAGAGGGGCGTAAACCCTCCTCATGACAGCGAAACCCTTGGCGGAAAAGGCCCCCACCAGGATCCTCGTGGGACAAAGGGCGTCGCGGAGGGCCTCCCCCTCCCTCAGGAATTCCGGGTTAGAGACCACCTCAAAGGCGAACCCCGGCCTCTCCCTCTCGAGAACGAGCCTGAGCCTCTCCGCCGTACCCGCGGGCACGGTGGACTTCTCAACCACCACAAGGGGTTCCCCGGTGTCCGGCGCGCTGGCCGCCCTCGCCACCTCCCTCGCGCTCCTCTCCACGGCCGCGAGGTTCGCCTCTCCATCCTCCCTGGGCGGAGTCCCCACGCAGATGAAGACCACCTCCGCCCCCGAGACCGCCTCGGCCACGCTCTCGTGGAAGGAGAGACGCCCCGCCCCCATCACCTCCGCAAGAGCCTGCGCGAGCCCAGGCTCGTAGAAGGGCGGAATCCCTCCCTTCAGGAGGCGGACCTTCTCACGGTCAGCATCGGCCCCTTTCACCTGGTGCCCTAGGCTTGCCAGGGCAACGGCCGTCACTAGCCCCACGTGCCCCGTGCCCACTACCGCCACTCTCATGCTGAGGCTCATCACCTCACTCCCCCGCCCGGTCCTCGCGCGCGGCCCCCCGAAGCCCCGCGGCCCCCGTGAGCATAGCCGGGAACACCCTCGGATAAGCCAGCTCAACCGGGAACACGTCAGAAGAGCGCAAAAACATGAGAGGGAAAATAGGGCTCAGAAGCCCCTTTTCCACCACGGACACCACAGGGAGCGTAGCGAATTATTAGCGCCCGTGTCGCATGGGGTCAAGGGACCCGAGACCGGCGCCCCCCCCGGACGCCCACCAGCGCCTGGACTAAAATGCGGCGTCCGAGCGGTGCCGGGCGGGACCGAGGGTGCGAGAGGGAAGGTGAAGAGTGAAAGAGACCCGCCCCAACGTCATCATCATCGGCGGGGGGCCGGCCGGTCTCACAGCCGCCTTCGAGCTGGCCGAGAGGGGCGGTGCGGGGGTTTTGCTGGAAAAGGACGCTCAGGTGGGAGGGATCGCACGCACTGTCGAGCGGGAAGGCTACCGTTTCGACCTGGGCGGGCACCGGTTTTTCACCAAGGTTGACGAGGTGGACGAGATCTGGCACCGGGTGGCCGGAGACGAGATGCTCCTCCGTCAGCGCCTCTCGCGCATCTACTACCTGAACAGGTTCTTCTACTACCCCTTGAGGCCGTGGAACACCCTTCGTGGGCTCGGTCCCCTCCGGGCTGCCCGAGCCCTCGCCAGCTACGCGAGGGCGAGGGCATTCCCCAGGAAAAGCGAGGAAAGCCTTGAGGACTGGGTGGTGAACCGCTTCGGCTACTACCTTTACCGAGCCTTCTTCAAGACCTATACCGAGAAGGTCTGGGGCGTACCCTGCACGGAGATCAGGGCAGAATGGGCAGCCCAGCGCATCAAGGGCCTCTCCCTCGTGAGCGCCGTGATCAACGCCTTCCTCGGCCAGCGAAGGAAGTCAAAGAAGGAGAAGATCAAGACCCTCATCGAGGAGTTCGAGTACCCGCGGTTCGGGCCGGGTCAGCTCTGGGAAATGTTTCGCGACTACGTTGAGGCGAAAGGAATTCCGGTTCTCACCGGTCACGAGGCCGTCAGGATACACTGGCACCCCGGAACAGGAGCGACAGGGGTGACGGCCAGGAACGGCAGCGTGGAGAAGCTTTTTGTCGGGAGCCACGTGATTTCGAGCATGCCCATCCGGGATCTCGTGGCTTGCCTCGACCCCCCGGCCCCACCCGAGGTTCGAGACGCTGCGGCGGGGCTTCGCTACCGAGATTTCCTCACCGTGGCCCTGGTCGTGGACGCGCCCGACCTCTTCCCCGATAACTGGATCTACGTTCACTCGCCCGAGGTCCGCCTCGGCCGCGTACAGAACTTCAAGAACTGGAGCCCCTACATGGTGCCGGACCCCAGCAAGACCTGCCTTGGGCTTGAGTACTTCTGCTTCGAGGGAGACGATCTCTGGAACGCCTCGGACGAGGACCTGATCGAGCTCGGCAAGAGGGAGCTCGCAAAACTCAAGCTTGTGGATCCCTCCAAGGTGATCAAGGGCTGGGTGGTGAGGGTGCGCAAGGCGTACCCCATGTACGACAGCGAGTACAGAGCCAGGGTGGAGCGGGTTAGGGCCTGGATGGAGGCGAAGGTGCCGAACCTCTTCATGGTCGGGAGGAACGGCATGCACAAGTACAACAACCAAGACCATTCCATGCTCACCGCTCTTCTCGCGGTGAGAAACATCTATGGGGCAAAGCACGACATCTGGGCGGTCAACACCGAACAGGAGTATCACGAGGAGAAAAGGGAGTCCCTCTAGATCGCTCTCGGCCCGGGGCCCCAGGAAAGCCGCGGCGCGGCCCTGTCCCTATCGGAGAGGATCGGTTCCTCAAGTCCCCCTGGGAGCTTCCAGGGAACTCCGAGGAGAGGATCGTTCCAGGCCACGCCAAGCTCGTCGCTCCCGTCGTAGTAGTGGGTGACCCAGTAGATGAGGTCGAGCTCGGTGAGGGCGAGAAATCCGTGAGCCACACCGGGCGGAATATAAAGCACGGCGGGGTTTTCCCCGGAAAGCTCCAGCGTGACGACGGCGGGGCGAGGCCGACTCCGATCCCTGAGGTCCGCCAGGGCCACCTGAGCCCTCCCCGCGACCACGTACCAGGCATCCGACTGGCGGAGGTGGTAGTGGAGTCCCCGGAGCACCCCCGCCCGCGAGTGGGAGTGATTCGCCTGCACGAAGTGGGAGCCGAAGCCGTCCTCCCGGAAGACCTCGAGGAAGAAACCGCGGAAGTCCTGGTGGATCCGGGGCCGGAAGAGCACTGCCCCGGGGATCTCGGCCAGCTCCTCCCTCACGCTCACCTCCTCCCACTCTCAGCCCGCCCTCGGTTCCGCTACCGCCGGCCCTCTCACCCTCGGACCCCAAGTCTACCCTGGCAGACCGCCACCACCCGGGTCTGCTCCCCCGCCCCCCGTCCCTCCTTGCCAACCCCGGGCTCGAAGTCTAATCTGGCAGCTCCTGAGGGGTCATGGGAAGGCAACCTCGCGCAGTGATGGCAGCCCTTGAGGGGTTGTGGGAAGCAGTAAGAGGGCCGTACTGACCGGAGCCGCGGGATTTATCGGCTCCCACCTGGCCGAGGCGCTCCTCGAGGAGGGCTGGACTGTCCTCGGGATTGACAACCTTTCCACGGGAAGGCGCGAGAACCTGAGGGTGGCCGGCAAGGACCCGCGCTTCTCCCTCCTCGAGCGGGACATCCTCCACCCCGATGCAGCCAGGGCAGTCGAGGCCTTCAGGCCGGGGGTGGTCTACCACCTGGCGGCCCAGATCGATGTGAGGGCCTCGGTGCGGGATCCCCTCCGCGACGCCCGCGAGAACATCCTCGGAACCATCGCGATTCTTGAGGCGGCGCGGACAGCTGGCGCCACCCGCTTTGTGTTGGCCTCCTCCGGCGGAACCATATACGGCCAGCCCCGCCGGCTGCCGGCCCGCGAGGGGAGGGGCGCGCTTCCCGTCTCTCCCTACGGCCTTTCAAAGCGGGCTGCGGGCGAGTACGTAGAGCTCTACCGCCGCCTGTTCGGGATGGGGGGGACCAGCCTGGCCCTGGCCAACGTATACGGGCCGAGACAGGACGCGGCGGGCGAGGCCGGGGTGGTTGCCATCTTCACCGCCGCCATGCTCGAGGGGAGAAGCCCTGTCATCTACGGCGACGGGACCCAGACGCGGGACTTCGTTTACGTCTCGGATGTGTGCCGCGCCTTTCTCCGGGCCGGGGAGGCGCCCCCGGCCGGCCTCGTGAATGTGGGAACGGGAAGGGAGACCAGCATCCTCGAGGTTTTCAGCATCCTGGCGGGGCTGACAGGGTTCCGAGGGGAGCCCGTGTTCGCTCCGGCGCGGGCGGGAGAGCTTTACAGGAGCTGCCTCGATCCCACCCGAGCTTGGAAAAGGCTCGGGTGGAGGCCGGAGACGGATCTCAAAGAGGGGCTCCGCCTCACCGTGGAGGCCTTCCGAGGGGGCGGACGTGGGTAGCGCGCCCGACCCTCGGGGCCGGCCCCGAGAACCGTTGGGGGGCGCCGAGACCCCTGCCCGCGCACACAACACGGGAGGCTAGGAGGGGAGCATGCAAATCGATGCAGTGATCCTCTCGCCGGATCTCGTCCGGGCGGCCGAGGAGGCCCGCCACCTGGAGGAGCTCGGGTTCGACGGGATCTGGACAGCCGAGACCCAGCACGACCCCTTCCTCCCCCTGGCCGTCGCAGCCACCACGACGTCCCGCGTCTCGTTGGGAACGGCCATCGCCGTGGCTTTTCCTAGGAGCCCTATGGTGACTGCCATGCTCGCCTGGGACCTGCAGCGGGCGAGTCGGGGGAGGTTCATCCTTGGACTCGGGACGCAGGTGAAGGCGCACAACGAGAGGAGGTTCTCGGTCCCCTTCACGAGGCCGGGGCCTCGCCTCAAGGAACTCGTCCTCGCCCTCAAGCACATCTGGGGGGCTTTCCAGGGTGAACACCCCCTCCAGTTCCACGGGGAGTTCTACCGCTTTGACCTCCTCCCCCCCTTCTTCAACCCCGGGCCACAGGAGTGGCCGAAACCCAAGGTCTTTCTGGCGGCCGTCAACCGGTTCCTCTACCGGACCGCCGCCGAGGTGGCCGACGGGGTGCACGTCCACGGGTTCCACACCCTCAAGTACCTCAAGGAGGTGGCCCTGCCCGAGGTGGATAGGGGACTGGCGCGCTCGGGCCGGAGCAGGCAGGAGTTCACCCTGGCGGGCCCCGTCTTCGCTGTGGTAGGGAAGGGTGAGGAGAGGGAGCGGGCCGAGGCCTTCGTAAGGAGCCAGATCGCCTTCTACGGTTCCACCCGGACCTACCGCCCGGTGCTGGAGATCCATGGTTGGGGCGAGCTCACCGACCGGCTCCACGCCCTCTCCCTGAGGGGGGACTGGGGGTCCATGACGGCGAGCGTGGGCAGGGAGGTGCTAGAGGAGTTCGCGGTTTTTGCAGACGACTGGGTGGAGGCAGCGCGGGCGGTCCGGGAAAAGTACCGGGGGATCCTCGACAGGGTCAGCTTTTACGCCGCGGGGGGGCCGAGCTCCGAGGCAGAAGTTAAAGCGATGGTTAGGGCCTTCCACGAATAAGGGCGAAAGGACGGACTTCTGCCGGTCCTCGCGGCAAAACCCGTCCGAACTCATGGGTGAGGGGGTCGACGGGGGCGCGGGCGCGACTACGGGGGCGAGGTAGCGGGGACTGCGGTGGCCAGGGAGGGAGTCGAACCCCCGACACCGGCGTTTTCAGCGCCGTGCTCTACCACTGAGCTACCTGGCCTAGAACTCAAGCAGGCTCCCAGCTGGCCACCCGCCTTCCCTCGGGCCGCCTCCGGAGCCATTCTGCGGAGCCGACGGGATTCGAACCCGCGACCTGCACCTTGACAGGGTGCCGAGCACTCCAGGCTGCTCCACGGCTCCAAACGCCACCGGTCTCGGTACGCCCTCCCGGCGCCTTCGAGTGCCCACGGAGCTACCGAGCCGCTAATAAGTTACACCGACCGACGGCCAGCAGGGGAGGCCCCACCCAAACGGGTGGGGCCTCCCCCTCAAAGGTTAGGGCTTCTTACCCCCGGTGGGTGAAAAATCTCACCGTTCTCCAGCGGGCGGACCCGAGGCTATTGACACACTGCAGACTCCCGCTGTAGAAGTCTCCCCCGAATACGGCGAGGGCCCTAGCGCATCGTCCAGGGCCCTAGGTTCCGCGGGTGTGCATCGGGGGAAAGGAGGGGGAGTGCGGGAACCCACCGGCGTACTCTCGACTCGCGGGTCTACTCAGAAGTCCCTTGAGGAAGCTCTGGCGGAACACGGCATCACGCGGCGTCAGTTCCTCCGCTGGTGCGCCATGATCACCGCCACCCTTGCCCTCCCCGCTCGCTACACCCGCAGGGTAGCCGAGGCAGTCATGAACCCGGACCGGCCCTCCCTCATATGGCTCGAGTTCCAGGACTGCGCCGGGAACACCGAATCCTTCCTAAGAGCCGAGAAGCCCACCGTGGCCGAGATTGTCCTTGAGGTTCTCTCCCTCAACTATCACGAGACCATCATGGCCCCCGCGGGAGAGGCCTCCAGGAAGTCGAGGGACGAGACGGTTGAGAAGGAGAAGGGCAAGTACCTCGTGGTGGTGGAGGGGTCCATCCCCACCAAGGACGACGGGGTCTACTGCACCATCGGAGGGGAGAGCGCCGTGGACATCGCGAAGCGGGTCTGCGGGAATGCCGCCGCGGTGCTTGCCGTCGGAAGTTGCGCTGCCTTCGGAGGCATTCCGGCAGCCAACCCGAACCCGACGGGAGCTGTTGGCGTGAGAGACCTCGTGAAGGGGGTTCCGGTCGTGAATCTCCCAGGCTGCCCGGCCAATGTGGCCAACGTCACCGCCACCATCGTCCATTTCCTCACCTTTGGCGCCCTGCCCGAGACGGACAGCCTCGGACGACCCCTCTTCGCCTACGGACAGCGCATCCACGACAACTGTCCGCGCCGGGCCCACTTCGACGCCGGCCAGTTCGTGCAGGAATGGGGCGACGAGGGTCACCGCCTCGGCTGGTGTCTCTACAAGATGGGGTGCAAGGGCCCGGTCACATGGCACAACTGCCCGTCCATCCAGTGGAATGGAGGGACCAGCTGGCCCATTGGCGCCGGACACCCCTGCATCTCCTGCTCGGAACCGGCCTTCTGGGACCGGGCCTCACCCTTCTACCGCCACCTGCCCAAGGTGGCCGGATTTGGAGTGGAGACCACTGCCGAGAAGGTCGGGCTCGGCCTGGCCGGCCTGACCGCAGCCGGCTTCGGGGCCCACGCCGTCGCCACAGCCATCCGGCGCCGGGTCAGCGGCGTCCTTGCCGGGACAGCGCCTGCTGAGGGAGGCCCGCCCGGAGAGCGCGGGTCGGGGGCGCGGGCCGAGAGCTAGGCGGGGGCCAGGAGAGGGAGGGGGTTATGCCCAAAGTAGTGGTCGACCCGGTCACCCGGATTGAGGGGCACCTGAGGATCGAGGCCCAGGTGGAGGGAGGGAAGATTGTTGATGCCTGGAGCTCCGGGACTATGTTCCGGGGCATCGAGATAATCCTCCGCGGGCGCGATCCCAGGGATGCCTGGCTATTTGCCCAGCGGATCTGCGGCGTCTGCACAATGGTCCACGCCATCACCAGCGTCCGGGCGGTGGAGAACGCTTTGGGGATCACCATTCCCCCCCTTGCAAATGTAATGCGGAACATCATCTACGCCATGCAGCACATCCAGGACCACGTGATCCACTTCTATCACCTGCATGCGCTGGACTGGGTGGACATAACCTCGGCCCTCAGGGCCGACCCGGCCCAGACCTCCGCCCTGGCTCAGTCCATCTCGGACTGGCCCCTCTCCAGCACGGACTACTTCAAGGGCGTTCAGGACCGTCTGAAGGCCTTCGTCTCCGGAGGGAGGCTCGGCATCTTCGCCAACGCCTACTGGGGCCACCCTGCCTATAAGCTCCCCCCCGAGGCCAACCTCATGGCCGTAGCCCACTACCTCCAGGCCCTCGACCTCCAGAAGGAGATCATCAAGGCCCACGCCATCCTCGGCGCGAAAAACCCAAACCTCCAGACCTTCCTAGTCGGGGGGATGGCAAGGCCCGTCGATCCCAGCAGCCAGAACGCGCTGAACGCCGACCAGATCCAGGCCCTCAGGCAGCAGGCCAGGATGGCCAGGGAGTTCGTGGAGAAGGTCTACATCCCCGATCTTCTCGCCATCGCCGGCTACTACAAGGACCCCTGGGCCAGCATAGGGGAGGGTTTGGGCAATTTCTTGGCCTACGGGGAGTTCCCCAAGGACCCCTCGGGTGATCCCAAGAGCCTTCTCCTGCCCCGCGGGCTCATCCTCGACCGCGATCTCAGCAAGGTCCACCCTGTGGACCAGTCAAAGGTGGCGGAGTACGTGAGTCACTCCTATTACGAGTACACCAAGGGGGATGGCGTCCCCCTCCACCCCTTCGAAGGAGAGACCAGGCCCAAGTACATCGGTCCGAAACCCCCCTACCGCTTCCTGGACACCGATGGAAAGTACTCCTGGCTGAAGAGCCCCCGGTACGACGACAAACCCGTGGAGGTGGGCCCGCTCGCCAGGATGCTCGTGGCCTACGCCTCGGGGGTGAAGAGAGTGAGGGAGCTTGTCGACTTCGTGCTGGGGAAGCTCGGCGCACCGCCCGCGGCCCTCTTCTCCACCCTGGGGAGAACTGCTGCCAGGGGGATCGAAGCCCTCTACCTGGCCGAGCTCCTCCCGGGCTTCATAGACGAGCTGGCCACCCTAATGAAACAGGGCGAGAGGAGGATCCACGCCGGTAAGCTCTGGGACCCCTCCACCTGGCCCAGGGAGGCAAGGGGGGTTGGAATGAGCGAGGCACCCCGGGGGGCCCTGGCCCACTGGGTGATCATCCGTGACGGCACCATCGCCAACTACCAGGCGGTGGTACCTACCACGTGGAACGGATCGCCGCGCGACGCCAAGGGGCGGAGGGGAGCTTATGAGGCTTCCCTCATCGGTACACCCCTGGCAGACCCGGACCGGCCTGTGGAGATCCTCAGGACGATCCACTCCTTCGACCCCTGCCTCGCCTGCTCCGTTCATATCACCGATGCCGAGAGCGGCCGGGAGCTCTTCAGGGTAGATGTGGCTTAGGGGGTCGGAGATGGCGCGCGAGGATGTTAACCCTGGCCTCTCAGGGGGCTTGACCAGCGGTGGCGCGGAACCAAAGGTACTTGACGCAGAAGTCTACACCGAGTTCCGTGCCAGGGGCCTGGTCGGACGGGAAAGAGTTCCCGTATACGTCTGGGACAGGGTTGTCCGATGGGCTCACTGGATAAACGCCATCTCCATTTTCGTGCTGGCGGGAACGGGCCTTTACATCGCTCGCCCCTTCTCTATATCCGGAGCCGGGTTCGAACTCCCGGCCGATAGCTACGTCATGGGGACCTTCCGGTTGGTGCACTTCCTCGCGGGCTACGTGCTTGCCATCTCCGTTCTCGCCCGCACCTACTGGTCTTTTCGGCCGGGCTCCCCCACCTGGATCAGCTGGAGCCGCTATCTGCCCATCTCGGCCGAGTCGAGGAAGAGCATCTTGCCAGCCCTAAAGACCTACATCTGGCCGAGGGAGGTGGAGCCTCTCGAGCTGGTCGGGCACACCGGTCTCGCAAACCTCTCGTACAGCATCCTCTGGGTTGCCCTCTACCTGCAGATCCTGACGGGCTTCGCTCTCTTCTCCACGAGCTACACAGGAGGAGTCTGGCCCTTCCTCTTCGGGTGGCTGGTCAAGTGGTGGGGGCCGAACCTCGTTCGTCTCGTCCATCATCTGCTGATGTGGTTCTTCATTGCCTTCTTCATCCACCACATGTTCGCCGCGGCATTCTGGGAATCCCGGGCCAGAAAGGGAACCTGGGGTTCCATCTTCACGGGCTGGAAGTACCTCTGAGCTTCCCTTGGATGGGGTTTTGCCGCTAGAGGAGGCAGAACGCCATCCGAAATGGCCAGCGGTGCCCAGGCGACCGAAAGGGGTGCCCCCAGCGGAATTCGAATCCGCGTCTCCGCCTTGAAAGGGCGGTATCCTAGGCCTCTAGACGATGGGGGCTTCGTGCGCCGCGAGGGACTCGAACCCCCAACGCCCGGGTTAAAAGCCCGGCGCTCTGCCACTTGAGCTAGCGGCGCACCGCAGCCAGATGCTAGCAACCCTTCCCCAAGGGGTCAAAGAGAAACCCTGGACAGAGAGCCCCGCAAACCGCCCTTAGGCCTCCGAAGCCGGAGCCTGTATGCTATCGGGCTGTCTTCCGGCTAGAAGAGCCGGCGCCTTCCGGCGAGCGGAGACAAACCAGGGTGAGGGCAGGAGAGCAAAGGCCGATGCCGAGGTCGGCTGAGGAAACCTGGCAAAGAGCCGAGGACGGAACCGCGGTCCACCTCCTCCACCTACCTCCCCTCGAGGGACCGGGAGCTGACGATCCCCTCTCGGATACAGCGGTGGTCCTCGTCCACGGCTTCCTCGGCTCGGGGCAGAAGCCGAAGATTCGGGCCCTCGGCCAGTGGCTCTCGAGCCGCCTCGGCGTCGTCCTCCCCGACCTCAGGGGTCACGGAGCTAGCGGGGGGGAGTCCACCGGCGGCGCCCTGGAACACATGGACGTGGCCGCGGCCGTCCACTGGGCCAGGGGCCGGGGGTACGAGAAGGTCGTAACCGTTGGCGGTTCCATGGGTGCCGTCGCAGTTATCAGGCATGCGGCCATCGTGGGCGGGGTTGAGGGATGCGTCGCCATCAGCGCCCCCGCGGCCTGGGACCTCGACCCCACCCTCCCCATAAGAATCATGCGTTTCCTCTCTCTCAGAGCCCCGGGCCGCCTCCTCGCAAGGAAGTTCCTGGGCACGAGAATCGCGCGGCCGGGGCATAGCTTCACACCGCCCGAGGAGGCCGCGAGGTATGTCCGTGCGCCCCTCCTTATCATCCACGGTACTGACGACCGGTTCTTCGGCCCGGACCAGGCGGAGAGGGTCTTCGCGCGGGCTCCCGGGCCGAAGAAACTCGTGGTGCTGGACGGCTTCGGCCACGCCGAAGACGGGTACACTCCAGCCTTCGCGCGCCGGCTCGAAAAGGAGATCCGCTCGATGCTGGCGGACCCAGAGGGCTGGTCGGCGCGGGCGCGTCCAGGGGGCTGGTCCGTGCTGGCGGATGCGAAGCGTTCGTCGGTTCTGGCGGAACCTGAGGGCTCGGCCTCGCCGGGGAAGAGCATCCCGCGGGAGACCGTCATGGCAGCGTCTGACCCCCGGACATGGGCACCCCAGCCCACCCTACGCGAGGACGCCTGAAGGGGGGCAGGCCCGGGAGGTCGGATGAGCGGAGCAGGGGGGTGAGATGGCCATAGGGGTGGTGGCTGACTCGGCGTCCAATATCCCTCCCGATCTCGCCATCAGGGAAGGTGTGGACATCGTTCCGCTCACCCTCAAGTTTGGCGAAGAGGCCTACCTGGACGGGGTCGAGCTCTCCGCCGACGACTTCTACGCCCGCCTTCCCCATGAAGAGGCCCGCGCCACATCCTCGGCCCCAAGCCCCGGCCAGTACCTCGAGGCCTTCAGAAGGGCCGCTGCCAGAGGTGCCTCAGGGGTCGTCTGCGTGACCGTGGCCTCCTCCGTGAGCGCCTCCTTTGAGTCGGCGAAGGTGGCAGCGGCCCAGTCCCCGATGCCCGTGGAGGTGGTGGACTCCCTCTCCGCCACCATGGCTGAGGGGTTTGTGGCCCTGGAGGCAGCCAGGGAGGCAAGGAGAGGTGCCGGGCTACAGGAAGTGGCCGCCCGCGCCCGCGCCGTCGCCGAAAGAACAGATCTCGTTGCCGCCATACCCAGCCTGGAGTTCCTCGCGAGGAGTGGTAGGGTTCCGGCCATCGTGGCCATGGCCGGGGTTGCCCTGAAGATAAGGCCCGTCTTCGGGTTCCGCCATGGAAGGGCCGAGAGGCTCGGGGTGGTGAGGTCCTGGTCGGGCTGCCTTGAAAAGGTTGTGGCCGAGGTCCTCTCTCGCACGGGCAGAGGAGCCCTTCACGTGGCCGCCTTTCACGCGGCAAACCCCTCCGATGCCGGCTACCTGCTCGAGCGGGTGAGGGCCGAGCGGCGGGTGGTGGAAGAGGTGATAACCCAGTTCACCCCGGCGATGGGAGCCCATACCGGCCCGGGCCTGGCGGGGCTCGCCTGGTGGGAGGAGTGAGCGGCCGAGGAAGCCCATCCGGAAGATAATCTCATCTCGTGGAGTTCGTCCTGGGACTCGTGGCGGTCGTCGGGGCTTACCTGGTCGGAAGCATCCAGGGGCCCTGGGTGGCGGCAGTGCTCACAGGGCGGCAGGCCCTTCTGGCCGACGCCAGAAGGGCCCTCCACTCGGCCGATGCCCACTACCTACTCCAGCAGAGGGCGGGAAGGACCTTCTCTGTCACCGCTGGCGTCCTAGACGTCCTCAAGGGGTTCCTCCCGCTTCTCCTGGCAGCCCTAGCGGGTGCAAGACCCAGCCTTCTCGCCCTCATGGCTGTCGCGGTGACGGCAGGTCACTCGTGGCCCCTCTGGTGGCGGCGGCTGGCCGGACGCGGGCTCGCCGCCTCAGCCGGGGCCTTCCTCGTCATCATTCCGAGGGAGATGCTGCTCGGCGGGGCGGTCTCCCTGGCGGGGACCCTGCTACGGGCCTCGGGGCCGGCCACCACCGTCGGCTTCGGTTCCCTCCCCATCACCAGCCTCGTCCTCAGGGAACCTGCCCCTTACGTCCTCGCCGCTCTCGCCGTGGTGGGAATCATTGCAGCCCGTCGGCTCGAGGGCATCCGCGAGGACCTCGAGGAGGGCGCAGGGTTCCTCCACTCCGTCTGGTGCCGCCTCGTCCACGACGTCCGCGGCACGGAACGCTAGGCCAGGGGGGGCCCGGACCCGCGGGCTCTGGCGCGGAGAATCTGTGCACCGAGACACATTTCCCTCTGGTATCTTGAGGGGCCGGAACACCCCCGGGACCTGTGCGCAAGCGGGAGAACCCGGGGAGGAGGAACCGAGCCTGGGAGGAGGCAGTGGGTCTTCTAGTGCAGAAGTTCGGAGGAACCTCGGTCGCGGATCCCGAGAGAATCAAGCGGGTGGCCAGGAGGGTCGCGGAGACCAGGCGCTCGGGCAAGGACGTGGTGGTGGTGGTCTCGGCCATGGGCGACACCACCGACGAGCTCATCTCCCTGGCCAGGCAGGTTTCTTTGAATCCACCCCCCCGGGAGATGGACATGCTCCTCACCGCCGGCGAGAGGATCTCCATGGCCCTCCTCGCCATGGCCATACACGACCTCGGCCTCGAGGCCGTTTCCTTCACCGGCTCCCAGGCGGGGATAGTCACGGACACCTCCCACGGCAAGGCCAAGATCCTCGAGGTGAGGGCGGACAGGGTGAGGGAGGCCCTGGCCCGGGGCGCCATCCCAATAGTCGCCGGGTTCCAGGGGGTCTCCACCGCCTACGACGTGACCACCCTGGGCCGGGGCGGGTCAGACACAACCGCCGTCGCCCTGGCGGCCGCCCTCGGGGCTGAGGTCTGCGAGATCTACACGGACGTCAACGGCGTCTTCACCGCCGACCC
>JBBINU010000007.1:0-163391 GCA_037443725.1 Actinomycetota bacterium
GTGTTGGAAAAGCCCTTCACCTCGGTCCTCGCCACGGTGCCATCGAAGGGGCTGACCACCTTTTCCTTGAGCATGAAGGCGTTGGAGGAGCCGTGGAAGTCGTGGCAGGCGGTGCAGGCGAGCTGTGCAGCTTTCCCCCCGTGGATCTCTGTGGTCTTGTAGTAGGCCGCGCTGAACTTGTCGTGGGGGTTCCCCCCCTCTTGCGATGTGTCGTTGACGAGCCTCACTGTGTAGGGGACTTTCGGCCCCGCTGTCACGGGCTCCGTGGTGGTGGGGTTCACGTGGCAGGTGGTGCAGAAGTTCACCATGTCGTCCCAGGGTTCGGTCCGGTTCATGTCGAAGTTACTCGCATCCACCTTCCAGCGGACTATCCACTTGGCCGTCATGTCCTTAGGGTTGGTGATCTTGCTTGTGGTGGACGAGTCTGAGCGGTCTACCAGGTGGGGGTTGTGGCACGATACGCACTCCACCGTTCGGGTTCCGCCCGCTTGGTCGGAGGGGGAAACCGGATGGTGGAAGATAGCCACAGGGGAGGTGTAGCGGTTCGCCGCCGCGGTGAAGGCATAGTAGGGGTCCGTGGGGGGTGAGGTCTGGTCGGGTCCTCCGGAGCTGTTGGTGGTTCCCGTGTGACAGGTGTAGCAGAGGTCCTCCTGGTCTTTTTCGACGCTTGGGTCGGGAACGGAGGTCTTCTGGTCCCAGCGGGCGGTGAGGCGGTGGGTTCCCGCCCCATGGGGCGCGTGACAGGCCAGGCACTTGATCCTGCTTCCCGAGGGCGGCTCGGGTACCCCGGAGGCTGTGCTGTGAATGCTCCCCTCGAAGGAAGTGTGGTCTCCGAGGGGAGCCGGATACGGTGAGGCCTGACCGTGACAGGAGTAGCAGAAGGCGTTCCCCGCGGGCGAGGAGGGGGTGGAGTAGACCCAGGCCGTACCGTTCCAGTACCGGAGAAGCTTCTGCACTTCGGTCCTGAGCCTGTGAGGGGTGTGGCAGTCCGTGCAGACCAGCTGGTAACCGTCTTTCGGAGTGGGGACGGGGTGGAAGGAGTTTCTCGTGGTACTGCCGATGCTGCTCTCGCCGAAGTCGGACCGGATGTCGGTGGAGGCACCCGTTCCGTCATGGCACTGGTAGCATGTCTCCCTCTCGGTCGCCCTTGGAAAGAGGCGGGGTCCGGGGGCCTTATGCACCTGATGGCAGAAGCCGCAGAGCTGTGTGGTGTCTGAGTAGCCTCCGTGGGGGTCGGTGACGGAGGCCCCGGCCAGGGTGGAGAGGTGGGGGAGGTCCGCCGAGACGGAGCGCGTGGCAGTGTCCACCCTTACGTTCCCCAAACTTCTCCAGGAGCCCGCGGCCGGGTCGTAGTACTGCACGAGAAGGGTCTCCTCGGGATAGGAGGTGGGGAGCCGCAGGGAGGAGGGGATCTCGTAGGCCAGGGTGAGTCGGGCGGGAGGGTTGAAGGTAGTTCCCGAGGGCCCGATCTCGAAAGCCCGGGTGACCAGGGCCCGGTTGGGGTTGGGAGGCGGCGGGGAGGGTACCTGGTCGAGGGTGAAAGTCAGTGTGCCGGAGAAGGACCCCGGGGCTATCTCGAGCTTCACGGTGCCGGTGGTGGGCTCGAGGACCCCGCCGGTGGAGCCCGCCAGGGTCTTGGACATGTGAACGTTATCGGAGGAGACGGGAGGAGAGGCAGGACCCTGGTTCCCGGCTACATCCACGCCGGCTACGCGATACCAGAAGATCCCACGGGTGGCCGGCGTGTCCTCGAGCTCCTCCACGGCGGTCCGTGCTAGCAGCTCAAAGGGGCCCTCCGGAGAGGAAGCCCTCCAGATTAGGTACTGGACGGTGTCGGGGGAGGGTTCGTCCCAGAGGACCCGGTTGGTCTCTGCAGCCGTCACCCGTAGAGTCGGGGGAGGTGGCGGTTCCGAGTCGGGCCTCGCGCCGGTGGCCGCCACGGTGAGGGAGAGCTCGGTCTGGACCCTCTCCCCGCCGGCCTCGGCCATGGCCAGCAGGCGGTACCGCCCGGGGCGGACCGGGTCCCCCTCTTGCGTTCTCCCCTTCCAGCGGAATAGGTATGTGTTTTCCACCCAGACCCGGCGAGAGAAAACGGGAGCCTCGCCCCGGGCCGGGAGAACGGTAAGGCCAACTCGGGCCGGGGTCGAGACGCGTATCTCCACCTCCGCCCAGCGGAGGAGAGAGGGGACCACGGTGGTCTCGCGAGCTGCCAGGGTGAGGCCAATGGGGTCGGTGGCGGCGCGGGCGGTTCCGATGAGGAGGGCAAGGGGAACAACAACCTCCACCCCTGGCAAGAGCACCCCCGCCAGGATTCGCCAGCTCCTCACACGGGCAGGGTAGCGGTTTCGTGTTCACGAGGTCAAGACCCTAGGCAGGTGCTGCGCCCCAGGCCCGCGGCCTAGGGCAAAGATATTGACACGCCCCTTCCGTGCCCCTAGCATGTCGGGTGGGTTTGTGATTGTAGACACAAAATCCGACCTTTCCCCTCTCCTTTAGGGGAGGGGGTGAGGGAGTCGGCGCCGGAAAGGAGGTGAGAGATGGGAAAGGCGCAGGCGATGAAAGGGGGCGTCTGGGCAGCGCTCCTCGCGGGGGTCATCTTCGGCCTCGGAAGCGCAGCCTGGGCTACCACGGGGCAGGACGGTCCTACTCCGCCCAAGCCGGGTGACCCGGTAGGCACAAACGTGGCTCCCCACGGAGGCTACTCTTCCACCACGAACTTCTGCCTCCAGTGCCATGAGGTCCACAAGGCGCCAGGCGCGTACGCTCTCATGTGGAAGACGAGCGTTACCGCGACCTGCGCGACCTGCCACGGACTGAATGGGCAGCCGGCCTCTGGTACTCGCGACCCAGTGGGGCCGGGGACGGTCGGTACCGCGTCATCCCGCTCGGCATACGACGTGACGAGCCCCATCTCCGGTCACACCATTGGCGGGACCACACCGCCCGATGAGACCGGAATCACCATCACCGAATCGGATTGGTCGTATTCCTGGAGGTACTCAGGCGGACCCCCAGCCCAGAACGCCACGAGCGGCGCGGGGCCGGGAACCGCATCGGATATTTCTGGTGGCCTTTACTGCGCCAGCTGTCACACCCCCCACGGTGACTACGGCCAGGCAGCCAACACCAAGAAGGTGGTGACAAGCTCAGACGGCACCTTTGACACTCAAACCACTGTCCCCTGGCAGGAGGGCCAACAGATCTGGTGGAAGGACCCGAGCACTGGGGTGTGGGCTCAAAAGTACCTCCACCTCGACACCGACCCAGCTGTCTGGGAGGTTTGTGACAGCCAGAACCCAGCCGCCGTCGCGGGAGAACCGGACTCCGGCTGTGCGTACGCCCAGGTGAAGGACGCCGAGGGCCAGCTTGTCTACCTCTACGCCTACAAGATGCTCTCTATGTACCCGAACCACACGTACGCAACGCCCCAGAGCTACGGGGTGGACAAGTACGACCACGACGGTATGCGCTGGTGCGGGGTGTGCCACCCCTCCCGTATTGACACCTCAGCGGGGGGCACGTACCACAACCACCCCACGGGCTGCAGTGCCTGCCACGGGAACCCGGCCAATGGCAGCTCTGCTGACTTCCCGCACACCTCAACCAATTCCAGTCTCCTCAAGGACTACCCCGATGCCCTCTGCGTGAGCTGCCACACCTTTGGCAGCCTGCCTTAATCTCTTGAGGGCAAAAGGGAGGGGGCGGCACGCCCCCTCCCTTCCTTTTCTTGCTTCTTCGGCGTGCCTCCCCTTCTTAGGGCCTCTGGAAGGACCTCGAGTAGTTTTCTGCCTCCGTCGGCTGGGGAGTGGGGTATGGCTCGACCAGCCGGAAGAGGAGAACCCGGTGATTCTCCCTGTCGGCGAGGGCGAAGAGCCCACCCGGTCCTGCCGCCATCTTCTCGGGAAAGCTGAAGGAGTCCTCCTCGGTTCCGGCTCTTCCGAACTCGGAAAGGAGCTCTCCTTCGGGGGAGAGAACTACAATGTGTCCGACCCCTATCCCTTCGCGGTGGAAGCGGAAGGTGTCCACCACGTAGAGCTTCCCGTCGGGCCCGAGCAGCACCGCCCTGGGTAGCTGGAAGAAACCCACTATTTTCCCGGCCTCGTCGGGCTTGCCCGCTACCCAGAGAACCTTCCCGGAAGAGTCGAGGGCCAGCACCCTTCGGTTCAGGGTGTCGGTCACGTAGATTCTTCCTCCCTTGCTGTCTACGGCGATGGCGTCGGGGAAGTTGAACTCGCCGAGGGCCTTCCCCCGCCCCTTCCCCCCTCCCCAGCGGGCGACCACATGGCCGGTGCGGTCGAAGAAGTAAAGACCGTCATTGCTGGAGGTCACCACCTTCTCCCCCATCACCTGGACATCGAAGGGGGAGAACCCAAGGGGTCCGAAGACGGCTGGGTCCTGATCGGGGGCGGGGAGCCTCTCGAGGTACCTCCCTGAGGTGGAGAAGACGAAGACGGCCCTGGCTGTCCAGTCGGCCACGTACACCCTCCGGGACGCCGGATCGACGGCGATGCCGTAGGGGGAGGAGAGCCTCCCTGGTTCCTCCGTGCCGACGGCTCTTAGGAACTTTCCCTCCCTGGTGAAGACGAGGACCCGGGAGTTTCCCGTGTCCGAGATCCAGACGTTCCCGTCGGGGTCGAAGGCGACCCCGAGGGGGTTCCGGAGGAGCTGGCCGGGGCCCGTTCCAAACCCGTATATGGCCCGGACTACCCTTATGGGGTATCCCGCCCTGCCTGGAGGTGGAGGGGCCGGCTTCGGTCTCAGGAGCCATATGAGAAGGAAGAGGAGGAAGAGGGCGGCGGCCCCGAGGAGAGCAAGGAGGATGAGGAGGAGGCGTCGGGTCCTCTTCTCTTCCCCCTCCTCCTCTCGGGCTTTGGTTGCGGGGGCTTCAAGCGCCATGAACACCTCCTAGCCTGCCTTCTCCAACCTGGCGATGGCCTTCTTTATCTCCTCGTTCCCGGGGTCGAACCGGAGGGCCGAGCGGTACTCCTCGAGGGCCCGGCCCTTCTCGCCCAGGGCCTCTAGGGCCTTGGCCAGGCCGAGGTGGGCATCGAGGAGGAAGGGGGCGTCGGCCACGGCCTTCTCGTATGCGTCCCTGGCGCTAGCGGCATCGCCTTTCTCCATGAGGAGGTCTCCCAGGGCTATGTACGGGGCTGCCTTCTGGGTTCTCGGGGCGTTCTCGGCGGCGGTGCGGAGCAGCTCCTCGGCCCTGGCGGGGTCCGATCCCTTGATGAGGAGGGCAAGTTCGAAGCAGGCCAGCGGGTTCTTGGGGTTCAGGCGGAGGGCCTCCTCGAAGGCGGCCTTGGCCTCCTCCTTCCTTCCTGCTCTTACAAGGGCGGAACCCAGGAAGGCCCTGGCCCAGTCGTCTTTGGGGTTCCTCTTCACCTGCTCCTCCAGCACCCCGATGTCTCTCTCGGCCGCTGTCGCCGGTGGAGGGGCTGGCCGGAGCTTAACGGCGAGGACGGCCCCTCCCAGCCCCATGACCACCAGGACCAGGGCGAGGAGGGCCAGGACGAGGTGGCGGGGGATGGTCTGGTCGGCCACGGCTACTCCTCCCACTCCTTGCTTATGACCTCCACTTTCACGGAGCGCCTCCTCTCCTCCAGCCACCGGGAGTAGGTCCTGTCCTTCTTTTCCTTGAGGAGCTCGTCCTCGATGGCGGCCCTCACCTCCAGAAGCGGCCTGGGCTTCCCGTCCACTGTGAACTCCTCCAGGTGATCGCGGTAGTACGCCTCGACCTCGGGGTCAGTGACGGCGACCTTCTCCGTGACCTTGAGATAGACGGCGGCCGCTGCCATTTGGAGCCTCACTCTTCTGGCCAGCTCCCACTCGTCCATCCCCTGCTCCCTCAGCCAGCGCCGGAAGGCAGCGGCTCCACCTAGCCTGCCTTTGAGGCCCTGCACGGCCTTCCTCACCTCCCCCTGGGAGGGGAGAACCCCCATCTCCCGCGCGGCCTCGAGGACCACCACGTCGTCCACGAGGGATCTGAGGACGAGGGGCTTCCAGCGGGCAGCGCCGCCCTCCCCGCCGCTCGGCCTGTGGGCGGCGAGGAGGCCCTGAAGCCTCGCCCTCGCCTGGCCCAGGTAGATGGGAACCCCGTCCACCCTGGCTATGACGGGACCCAGGCGGGCGGGGGTGGAGTTCCTCGCCTCCTCGAGGCCCGCCCTTATTCCGAGCCCGGGGAGGAGGAGGGAGAGAAGGGCACCGGCCAAGGGGGCGAGCAGCCTTCTGGAGAAGGCTACTTTCATCCCGGCCTCCCTTCCTCCGGGAGGGGCCTTCGCTTGAAGGGCTGGGTAGGGGTGACCGTGTGGCAGCGGGAGGCGCACCAGGTGTTCGTGTGACAGGAGTAGCAGGCACCGGCCCCCTCGTAGCCCACGCTCTCTCCGTGGACGGAGAGCCAGTTGGCCGGGTGCCTGGAGGGATGGCAGCGGTCGCAGGTGTACTGGGGGTGGCAGGAGAGGCAGCGGGAGCGGTCGCTGCCGTCGAAGCTCTCCGCCCGGACCAGGGGCTTCCTCTCCCCCTCCGGCTGGAAAGATCCGGGCCGGTGGCAGGCGTTGCAGTTGGCCACCCCCTCCCTGGGCGCGCCCAGGAGGTAGAAGTGGGGCAGGGAGCCTGGCGGGTGGCAGGTCTCGCACCTCCCTTCCTTCACCTCCTTGTGACATGGCACGCAGGTGGCCTCCTCGGGCGCGGGCGGGTTCGGGTGCTCCACCTGGGTATGACAAGTGGAGCAGGCGACTCCTACCTGGGCGTGGAGGGGGTGGTCCATGTAGCCGGAAGGGAAACGCTTCTTTTCGGCATAGTCCCGGTGGCAGGAGACGCAGGTAGCGAAGGTGGGTTTCTCTCGGGCTTCCACGGGCAGGGCCCAGAGGGGCTTCACCCATCCCTGGTATGCCTGGGAGGCCGCTCCCTTAAGCCTCGCCTCCAGGCCGGGGCTCGCCGGGCTCCCGCGCCAGGCCCGAGAAAGTTTCTCCGAGGCCGCCACCACCGTCTTTTGGGTTTTGGTCGCTATCTGCGGAGAGGAAACCACCGCCACAACCAGCGCCGTCTCCGCCAGGACTAGGGAGGCGGCTCCGGTGAGGACGAGAAGGAGGGCTCGCCTTCTCATCCGCGTCCTCCCTCTCCCCCGGGGTCCATCGCCCTCGGCCCTATTCCCCGCTGGGGGCTCGGGGGGACTCCCCTGGCTCCTTGAGTCTGGCTCGGGGGGCGGGGCCGGGCCGAGGGGAGGGAGCTCCGGAAAGCCAAGGGGGAGGAAGAGCCTCCGGAGCCACCTCCGCCAGGTGAGGAAGAGGAGGAGGGCTCCGAGGGCCGCCCCGGCGATAAAGAAGAGTCTCTCCCTCCTCATGGCCTCACATCCCCGTGTAGAGGTCCTGCTCCCTGTGGACCTCGTGCCGGGCGTGGCAGGTCCCGCAGTCGGACCTGGGGTGGCAGGTGTAGCAGGGGGAGTCTCCCGTCTCCCTAACAGCGAGCCGGTGAGCCCTGAGCCAGGTCTCGGAGTGAGGTATCTCGGTTCCGTGGCAGCCCTTGCAGAAGGAAGGGGGGTGGCAGAGGCTGCAGGCCTGGGGACCCTTCGTCTCCTCCACCTTACCGTGCTGACCGATCCAGCCCTCGGGGTGGGGGAAGCCCGCCCTGAAGTGACAGGCCTGGCAGAACTCGGGTTTGTGGCAGGTGGAGCACGAGCCCGGGTCAGGGGCCGCTTCCCTGCCGTGGGTCTGCGAGTACCCCGGGGGGTGACCCTTTTGCGGCTCGGGGGAAGGCCTGGGGTGCGCCACCTCCCCATGGCAGGAGCGGCAGTCGGAGCTGGGCGGGGGGTGGCCTTCCTTCAGGATGGGCGCGGCCACCACGCGGGTGTGGCAGCGCTCGCAGGGGACCGCTCTCAGGGCCCCCCTCGCCAGGGAGGGTCTTGCCGCCTCGGCCAGGGCCTCCCTGGCGAGAGTGGGTAGGTAGGTGATGGCTCCTCTGAGCCCAGGCCTCCTGTGGCAGGCGAGGCAGGGGACGGCCGCGTGAACTGAGAGGGAGGCCGAGGAGGCTGCCGCTCTCATGGTGTGACAGCTGGAGCAGAACCGGGGGCTGGAGACGGTTCTGGTGAACAGAGAGGCCGCGAAGAGAAGGCCAAGAAGGCCGAGGCCTCCCGCCGCAATCCGCGCGAGCCACCTTCCCATCCCCCTTCCTCCTCGGCCACCTCAGCGCCCGGGGGAGGGGGAGGGGGAGGAGGTTCCGGCAGCGGGGGGACTCGCCATGCCGGGCCCGAGAAGTCCCTCGATGGGTGGGTGGCCAGGGGGGAGACCCCGCTCGAGGTCCTCGGGGGTGAGGGGCCTTGCCACACCGGCTCCGGCAGCGGGCGCCCTCGGCCCCGAGGCGAAGAAGTGGCTCACGGCAAAGCCTCCTCCGAAGGCGAGGGCCATTAGGACCACGGCCACCCAGAGTTCCACCCTGGCCCTGAGCACCTCGAGGAGGGCTGGCCTTCGCACCTCTTCTTCCATCATCACCACCACCTCTTCCGGTTCCCTTCTCCTCAAGCTCGTCCTCCGGCTCCTCCGCCCGCCTCACGGTGTGGGCGCGGGTGTTGGTGAGGTCTGTTCAGGAGAGGGGGAGGGGAGAAGGCCCCGATCCGCCTCGAAGCTCTCCTGGTTTCTCACGTGGCAGGTTGCGCAGGTGACCGGGTCGTGGCAGGAGAAGCACTTCTTCGCCCCCTCCGACTTGACCACGTTGGGATGGAAGGCTCGCCAGGCCACGTCCTTGGGCCCCTGGGGGTGGTGGCAGGTGTCGCAGAAGTCCTGCGCCTTCCCGCCCCTCGCGTGGCATCTCGAGCAGGCATCCGCTCCGGCATCGAAGAAGGCTCGGGCGTGGGGGAGTTCCTTCCAGCCCTCCGGGTGTGGCATGGCAAGGCCACCGTGGCAAGAGTTGCAGAACTTCTCCTCATGGCACGTCCTGCACTGGAAGGGGTCTTCCAGCGCGGTCTTTCCGTGCGCCGGGCGGACCCAGTTGGCCGCCTGGTGGCTCGCGGGCTTAGAGGGGAAGCCCGGCGGGTGGCAGAGCTGGCAGCGCCCGGGGGCGATGGCCGTCTCTGTGAGCCCATGACACATGAAGCACCGGCTCATGGTCGGCTTGTTCACCTTGTCCGGCTCGTGGGTGTTGGGGGGGTGGCACATGGCACAGTCGGAGACCCCCTTGGCGAAGTGCTTTTCGTGAGTGTAGAGGAGGCCCGGTACCCGCCCCTCCCTGAAAACCTTGTCCAGGTCCTTGTGGCAGCTGGTGCAGGCCACGAAGGAGGAGTCGGCCGCCGCAAGGGTTCCCGTGGGACCCGCTGCAGGAGCCGGCGCCAGGCTCTTCTTACTCGCCCTCCAGGCCAGCCGCACCAGAGCAAGGCTGGTCCCCAGGGCCACAAGCCCCACCAGCACCAGGGCCGCCCGCGGTATCCGCCTCTCGCTCCTCTGAGCCATCGCCACCACCCCTCACTTCAGGGTCATGAGGTACTCCGAGAGGGAACTCAGCTCCTCGGGGGAGAGCTGGTACGCGGGCATGCTGCTGCCGGGAGCCGGGGCGATGCCGGAGAAGTGGAGCAGAACCCGGTCCCTGGCGTCGGGGCGGGAGGCAAAGTGGGTGAGGTCTGGCCCCCGGCTCCCTCCCCGGTCACCGACACGGTGGCAGGTGAGGCAGCCCATCTTCTCGAAGAGAGCGCGCCCGGCCTCCTGCACCGGCGTGAGCCTCGGCCCCGCCGGCTTCATGGGGCTCTCCGATCGGGCCGCCATGAGGGTGAGGCTCCCGAGGGCGAGAAGGACTGCGGCTCCCGCTACTCTTGGCCAGAGCCGCACCGGCCTGGTACCGGGGAGGAGCCTCCTCGTTCTCGCCTCCCTTCTATCGAGGAAGGGGAGGGCGAGGAGCAGCCCGATCCCGAGGGTGGGGATGAGGAACGTCCCCACGGGCTCGAGCTTTCCCTTGAAGTACTTGAGCAGCTGGAAAAGCCAGAGGAAGTACCATTCAGGCCGGGGCACGTACCCCGAGGCGTTGGGGTTGGCGACCTCCTCAAGGGGGGGCCGGGTGAGGGAGGCGAGGACGAGCAGGAAGGCGAGGTAGGTGAAGGCAGCAAGGGCCTCCCTCAGAGCGAAGTCGGGGAAGAAGGGCATCCCCTTCTCTTCCCTTCTCTCCTCCTCTTCCGGAAGCTCCCTAAGAACCTTGGCCACGCTGCCTCCTTCAGAGCGGTCGCGCTATTCCCTGCTTCCTCACCATGGCGAAGTGGAGGAGCATCCCCGCTGAGATCAGAAGCGGCAGGACGAAAACGTGGATGGCGTAGAACCGGAGGAGGGTAAGGGCGCCCACGCTCGGTCCGCCCCGCAGCAGGTTGGCGAGGAAGCGTCCCACCACCGGGAAGGTGGAGACGATGTTCAGGCCCACGTTCGTTGCCCAGTAGGCCTTCTGATCCCAGGGGAGCAGGTACCCCGTGAAACCGAATCCGATCACGCAAAGCAACAGGACCACCCCGACCATCCAGTTGAGCTCCCTGGGCTTTCGGTACGCTCCGTGCACGAAAACTCTGAGCATGTGAAGGAAGACCAGGACCACCATGGCGCTCGCTCCCCACCGATGCAGGTTCCTCACGATGGCCCCGAAGGGGATGGAGCTCTGGAACCAGGCCACGGAGTCGTGGGCGTGGTCAGGGGTGGGGACGTAGTAGAAAGCAAGGATTATCCCCGTGACCACTTGCACAAGGAAGGTGAAGAAAGTGAGCCCTCCGAAGCAGTGCATCCACGTGATGTGGGTAGGGACGGGTTTGTCCAGGATCCTGGCGGCCGTCGGCCTCAGGCCCAGTCTTTCCTCGATCCATTCGAGGCTCCGGGCGAACAACCTTCCTCCTTCCTGTCAGTCAGTGACTCTCTGGAGCTTCTCGTTCACCCTGTAGAGCTTGCCGGCATAAAGGACACCGTTCTCGAGCTTCCACTCGTACCGGTCCAGGGGTCTCGGGGGCGGCCCCGCCAGAACCCTGCCCTGGATATCGAAGACCCCTCCATGGCAGGGGGAGTAGAACTTCTGGGTCTTCTCATCCCAGCTGACAGGACAGCCCAGGTGGGTGCAGCGGACGTCGTAGACACTGAACCTGCCGTCACCCCAGTTGATGACGTACACGGGGACGTTCTGGGGCTCAGCCTTGAGGTAGGCGTCCTGGACGAGGGTCCTGAAGGAGGTTAGAAGGGGCTTCCCGACGATGGCCAGGTCCGGCTCGCCCGGGCCGGGGTGGCCGGGCCTCCCGATGGGGCTCCACTCCTCCCGCTTCTTCCTCAGGGCGGGGGCTACGGCCGCTGCGGCTGCGGGGATTCCGAGGGCGGCGGCGATAGCCGCGGTGACCCAGGCCAGGGCCCCCGAGAGGAAACCCCTGCGGCTCACGGGCTCTCCCACCAGCCTCAGCCTGGGCGGAGGCCTCATCCCGGGCAGGGAGGGTTGCCTCCTCGTCCGCGCCCAGAGGGGCTCCCTCGGGAGTCTCATCCCGGGCAGGGTCGGCTGGGCCGGCTTTCTTCTGCGGAACACCACCTTCTCGACGAACCTCCGCACCATGCCTCCTCCTTTCCCTCCGCTAGCTGCCCGCTGGCGCCTGGGCCCTCGCCACGTGACAGAGGTTGCACCTCAAGGGCGCCACCTTGTCGTTGTGGCACTTGAGGCAGGCAGCCATGCTCGGATGGGTTTCGGAGCCGACAGGCACCGCGCTTCCGTGAGCCACGGTGGAGTGGCAGGACATGCACTTTCCCCCGGCCGAGATGATGCTCCTGTGGCTCACCGCTATCCCCCGCGCATGAAGGTTCTTCTCCAACACGCCCTCGTGGCACTGGAGGCAGGCGGCATTCGGTACGGCGGCGTTGAAGGACCAGTCCCTGTACTCCTCCCTCACGTAGTCCAGGACCACCTGCAGGCCTGCGATCTTCCCCCCGAGAAACCCGAATAGGCCCGGCGGCGTGTGGCACCTCTCGCAGTTCACCTTCCTATGGGGGGACTCCTTCCAGGCCTGCACGAACTTCTGCATGGGGTGGCAGCGGGCGCAGAAGGAGGGCTGAGAGGTCCACCAGAAGGAGACTCCGGAGAAGAGGAGGACGCCGCCGAGGAGGGCTCCCGCAAGCCCCAGAGAGGCGGTGAAGACCCGCTTGCGCCCGAAGGGAGCTAGGGCCCGCCTCACTGCCGCAAGCATCTCGAGGAGGCTCGGAGCCTCTTCCGGACCCTCCTCGGGTGCTTGGGCTTCCGCAGCTCGGGTGTGCAGTTCTCTGTCGTCTCCTTCCCCGATCCGCTCCTTCACCCTGCTCCTCCCGTTTCCTCCGGTTCCGTGGAACGTTCCCCTTCCCCGGCGCGCTCTTCGGAGCTGAGGCCGAAAAGCCAGGCTGCGGCCTCGAGGAGGGAGTCATCGCCGCGGGCAGCTGCCTCCTTGGCTCTCACTGTGGGGAGGTGGACGAGCTTCCTCACTGCCCTGCGGATGGCTGCGGCTACGGCTTCCCGCTCGGAGGGCCCGGCACCCGGGAGCTTCCTCAGGACCCTCTCGGCCTCAGCCTCGGCAACCTCGGCGGCGAGATCCTGAATCCTTCTCACCACCCGGTCGGCGGCGCGAGAGCGGAGCCACTCCAGGCACTCCTCGGCCTCGGCCAGGGCGATGGCCCGGGCCCGCTCGAGCTCCTCCTCCCACCCCCCCGGACCGGTAAAACCATCCCGCTCGAGCCTCTCGAGGTCGTAGAGCTCGACCCCCTTGAGCTCCGCTGCTCCGGGGTCTACGTTCCTCGGCATCCCGAGGTCTACAAGAACCAGGGCTCTGCCCCCCCTCTCGCGCATGACCTTGACGAGCCTCTCCCGGGTGAGGACGAGGTGCAGCGAGGCGGTGGCGAAGATGGCGGCGTCGGCGCGGACGAGAGCGGCGTCCATCTCCCCGATGGAGATAACCTCCGCCCCCGCCCTCGGTCTGGCCGCCTCCGGCCTTCTCACAGCCACCCTCACCCTCGCTCCCTCGCGGAGAAGGACCTCCATGGAGAGGCCCGCCATCTTGCCGGCTCCCACTACCAGCACTTCCTTCCCGTCCGCCCGACCGAGGTGGTGCAGGAGGGCCTCCACTCCCGCCCGGGAGAGACTCCTCCTCGCCCTGGCCAGGCCAGTGGCCGCCCTTGCCTTCTTTCCTGCCTCCAGGGCCCATCGGAAGATGGCATGGAGGTTGGGGCCGAGGGAGCCGAGCTCCGCGGCGGCACGGTATGCCTCCTTCACCTGGCCCTGAATCTGGGTCTCCCCGAGCACCATGGAGTCGAGACCCGCGGCCACGAGAAAGAGGTGCCTGATGGCCTCCTCGCCGTGGAGGATCCGGGAGCGGGGGTGGGTCCAGCCCCTGGGAAGGCCCTGGAAGTCCTCGAGGAAGGACCTGATCTCGGCCTCGGCTCTTCCGGGGTCGGCAACCCACGCGTACACCTCGGTTCTGTTGCACGTGGAGATGAGGGCTGCTTCGAGGACCTCCCGCCCGAGCAGAAGTCGGGAGAGGGCCTCTCCGAGGGCTGCCTCCCTTATGGCGACCCGTTCTAGGTCGGCCAGGGAGGCCGTGCGGAAGGTGAGGGAGAGGGTGAGCAGGTTCACGACTTCCTCCCGCCAGGATCTCGCCGCCCGGCCTCTCCGGGGCACGGTCTGCCTCCTCGGCGCTGCTCTCTCCCGCCCGTCCGCCGAGCCTCGCCCGCGGACTTGGGGCCATCCGCGCCCCCGTTCAGGATCTCGGCAAAGCTCACCCTGAGATGCCTCTCCAGGTCCTCCTGGGCTCGCGCCCAGACGTGGTAAAGGGGGCAGTTGGGCCTGAGGCTGCAGGCCTCCTTGGAGCGGAGGCAGCAGTTGAGGACGAGGGGGCCCTGAATTGCCTCGAGGACCTCGAGAAGGGTTATCTCTTCAGGCCGGCGGGCCAGGGAGATACCCCCCTTCACCCCCCGCCTGGTGCTCAGGATGCCGGCTCTCGCGAGGGCGTTAACGACCTTTCCCATGAACGCCGGGGAGACCCCCTGTCTCTCCGCCACCTCCGCGCACCTCACCCTACCTCTCCTCGCTACTTCGAGCACACACCGGAGCGCGTAGTCTCCTTCCCGGGTGAGCTCCACCGCTCTTCACCTCCCAGGTCGGGCTAACTCCCCTCCGGCCCGGGCGCTAGCGCGGTCGGCCGGGCGGGTTCTCGGAATCATCCCCCAGAAGCCCGCCAGCATCAGGACCGCTCCGACTGCGAGGGATGGGGCAAGAACCCAGGGTGCCTCCAGGGCCGCCATCACCCCTCCCACAGCCGCGGCGCCGATGCCCGCTGCCAAGCTAAAGGCACTCCGGGCCATTCCCGTCATGACTCCTTTGGCCTGGAATACGAGGGATGCGCGGAGGAGGAGAAAGAGGGCGACGGCTGTTCCGCCCGCGTTGGTCACCACCGCGAGCTTCCTTGCCAGGGGAGCCGACGCCATGACCGCGCTGAGTTCGGCGTTGTGGCCCGCGAGGAGGTGGATGGGCATGGAGGAGGCGAGAAGGATGGTGAAGACGGTTAGGCCGAGGGTGAGAAGGAAACCCAGGTCCGCCATGCGCCTGGGGCCGAAGAGGTACAGAGCGCCCAGAGCCATCCAGGGCACGTTCAGAACGGCGCCGGCGGCGTAGTACACGCGGAACAGGGCCGGGCTCCAGCCGCTGCCCTCGGCGGCGGCCAGGGCCGAGGAGGCCAGGGAGAAGAGGCCGAGGGAGACGGCCCAGCACGCCTGGCTTGGCCTCCGCGATCTGATGTGGCCCGCGGCAAGAAGGAGGGAGGCGAGGGCCGCAGCAGCCGCTGCCATCCCTGCGGAGAAAGCCGCGAGAAGCCTCATCCCTGTCTCACCCCGAGCTTCCTGAGTCTCGCATGCACCAACTCCTTCTTCCTCAGCTCTCGGAGCCTGGCATAGGTATCCCGACTTATTAGTCCCTTCTCGAAGGCGAGGTCGAGGGCGGCGATCTCCTCGACGAGAAGACCCTCGTCCGGCTCGATCCCGGGTTTTTCTCCGCTCGCCTGGGTCTTGGGGGTGCTGGCGGCGCGGGTGGGACGGGTCGTTTTCCCTCCTGCCGCCTGCCTCTGCCCGGAGGCCGCCACCGCCTTCCTCGAACGCTCTGCAGGCCCCTGGCGGGAAGCTCCGAGCCTTGGCCTGACGGCCAGGAAGTAGACGGCGCCCGCGGCGGCGGCTGCGGCCACCCAGACTGTGACGAGGACGGCCAGGCGGCTCTTCCCCTGGCGGGAAGCGAGGCCTGCTAGGGAGACCTCCAGGGTGGTGCCGGGCTTTAGGTCCTGCCCCGCGTAGGTGTTGTAGGTCACGCCCCTGTCCTGTGTCCGGCCGGCGGGTTTGAGGGACGGTGCGTCCACGCTCACGTCAGCGGGGACGAGGAGGGTGAAGGTGCGGGTGGGGAGGGTGACGGGGAAAACGAGCCGATTCAGGGAGGAAGTCACGTACCTCACCGTCCCCTGGTTCACTCCCGGAGTAAGGGGCATGGTGTGGACGAAGGTGCCGGCGCGCTGCACGGCGCAGCACTCCATGAAGATCCCGAGATACTCGAAGTTCCTCGCCCCTTCGGCCAGGGGCAGGCGGAGCACCGCCTTCTTTCCCTCGCCCACGGGCTCATCGCCGACGAAGGTTGTCTTCCCGGTGTTCTCCACTTCCACGTCTTGCTGCACGGCCACTCCGGCGGGATCTCTGTCCACCCATACGACCCAGGAATTGAGCCTGAGGTTCTCCGGGGACGAAGTTGCCTCGTACACCGTGAGCTCGACGGAGCTGGTTCCTCCCGGAGAGGGCTGGAGCTCGGGGGTCTGGTAGTCGGCCTCCTGGTATGTGGTGGAGATCCGGTACGACCATCCGGGGCTTGCCTCGAGGCCGTCAAACCGGAAGGAGCCGTCCGGCGCTGAGGTGCCGGGTCTTGTGCTCACCTCCTTACCCTGCCTGTAGGCGTGGAGGGTTAGGGAGAGGCCGCCCGCTGCCAGGCCCGTGGTACCGTTCACAACCCTTCCTGAGATACTGAAGGTGGACCCGGCGGCGGGGGCAGGCGCGGCCAGGGTCAGGGCTGCGGCAAGAACCCCCGCCGCCGGGATCCACGCACCTCCTCGCCGGCGCCTCATCCCCGACCCCCTCCTAAAAGCCCTCTCCTCCCCCGGTCAGGTTCGTCCCGCACATCCGACAGAACCTGTCCTCAGGGGAGCGGAGGGCGCCGCAGCTTGGGCAGGACCTCGAGGCGAGCTCAAACTTCTTCTCGAGGATCTCCCGTTCCACCGCCATCTCCGCTTCCTCTTCCGGCGAAGGGGCTTCTTCGCCCAGGCGCTCCCGGTACGTACCGAGGGAGTCCGGGACCTTGGCGGCTGCCTCCCTTATGGCCTTTAGCACCAGGGCCGCCTGGGACTTGTATCTCTCCCTCAGTTCCTGGTAGTCCTCCTCGGAGAGCTTTCCCGTGGCGAAGTCGAGATCGAGCTCCCTTATGGCGTCGAGGAGCTTCTCCTTCTCCTGGACCAGGGGGTTCTCCTCCTCTTCTGGGGCCTGCTTCTCCGGGACGAGGAAGGGCCTTGCGACGAGATAAGCCGAGACGAGGATGAGAAGAAAGGACACCACGGCGAAGGTCACCATGCTAGCCCTCCCGCCTCACTTCTTCCTCCACCCGCTCAAGGTCCTCGGGGCTCACTTCGGGAGGGGGGGCGAGCTCACCTGAGGGGGTCGGAGCCCACCGTCTCAGCGCCAGGGCTACCAGACCCGCGCCGGCCCCGAGGGCGAGGAAGGGGAGGACCCAGGCGGTCAGGTTGAAGCCCCTCTTGGGAGGCTCGGCGAGGATCCGCTCCCCGCTCTCCCGGGCGAAGGCCTCGAGAGCCTCTGCTGGGGTCATCCCGGCCGAGAGTTTGGCGGCAGCCTCGCTCTTTAGCTCCCTGGCCACCTCGCACGTCATGGCGGTCTCGCAGGCAGCCACCGTCAGGTTGCAGCCGCAGAGGCAGACCAGGCGCCTAGTGACCGCCTCGAGCTCGCCCGAGGCCGGTGTGGCCGCGCCCGGCACGACGGAGGGCATACCCTGCCCGTGGGCGGGGGCGACCGCCCCGAGAAACACCAGGGTGGCCAGGGCGGCGAAACCCGCGGGCCCCCACCTTCTGTCAGGCTGCCACCTCGACCCTCTCCTTCTCACCTCGGACCTCCTCAGCCTTTCGCCCGGAGGGCCAGGCCACCAGGATCCCGCCAGCGAGGATCACGAAGGCACCCACCCACACCCAGAAGACCGCCGGATTCACGAGGAACCTAAGGGCGGCAACTCCCTGTGCGGGGTCGGCCGACTCGAGGATCACATAAAGGTCCTCCAGGGGAGTGGATTTGATTCCCACCTCGGTGGTGGGCTGCTCCTGGTTGGCGTAGAAGGCTTTTTCTGTGCGAACTTTTCCAAGAGGCTTGCCCGAGGCGTCCTTCACCTCAAGCACGGCCTGGGTGTAGAACTTGGCCGGAGTCTCTTTCTGCTCTACCGAGGCCAGGGTGAGGGAGTACCTACCCACCCGGTACGAGTCGCCCACCTTTAGAGAGGCCCTGGCGTCTGTAGCGAACGCCCTGTGCAGGGTGACGGCTGCCACCAGGACCACCACGCCCACGTGGATGACATATCCCCCGTACCTCCTGGGGTTCCGGGAGAAGAGCCGTGCCAGGGAGGTGACGATCGGCTCCTGCCTCAGCCTCCGCCTGGCCTTCGTCCCCCTCCAGAACTCGGCTGCCACGGTGGCGAGGACAAAGGCGGACGTGGCCAGGGTGAGAATGACCCCCGGGTGCCTGCCCTTGGTGAGGAGGGAGAGCACGCCAGCGGCGGCGGCCCCAACGCTTATGGGCAGGAGAAAGTTCCTCCGGAGGTTCCTCAAGGAAGCCTTCCTCCAGGCGAGAAGGGGACAGAACCCTATCAGGGCGACGACGGCAAGGCCGAGGGGGGCTACCACCGCCTCGAAGAAGGGTGGGCCAACGGAGACCTTCACTCCCCTTACCGCCTCAGCCACCAGGGGGAAGACCGTCCCCCAGAAGACAGCGAAGGCGATGGCCACGAAGAGGAGGTTGTTCAGGAGGAAGGAGGACTCCCTGGAGATCGCCGAGTCCAGCGTACCCGCCTGGCGTAGCTCGGGCAGCCTCCAGGCGATCAGGCCTCCGCCGAGCAGAACCGCGAGGATGGTTCCGAGGATAAGGTAGGTACCGACGGAGGATTGGGCGAAGGCGTGGACGGAGCTGATCACCCCGGAGCGGGTAAGGAAGGTGCCGAACAGGGAGAGGGCGAAGGTAGCCACGGCCAGGACCACGTTCCAGACCTTGAGCATCCCCCGTTTTTCCTGGATCATGACGGAGTGGAGGTAGGCGGTCCCTGTCAGCCAGGGCAGTAGGCTCGCGTTCTCCACGGGGTCCCAGCCCCAGTACCCTCCCCAGCCGAGCTCCACGTAGGCCCAGCGGCCGCCGAAGATGATGCCGACGGTGAGAAAGATCCAGGCCCAGAGGGTCCACTTTCTCACCGTCCTCACCCAGGTGTCTCCCAGGTTCCCGGTGACCAGGGCTGCCACACAGAAAGCGAAGGGGACCGTGAAGCCCACGTAGCCCATGTACATGGTGATGGGATGAATCCACTGACCGTAGTTCTGCAGGAGGGGATTGAGCCCCTGGCCGTCGGGCGGGGTGAAGGGCAGGCGCTTGAAGGGGTCGGAGGGGAAAGCGAGAAGCAGGATGAAGAAGAAGAGCACTCCCGAGAGGACCGGGGTCACCCAGGCCATTAGCTCCCGGTTCCTCGCCCGGTTCTGCCAGATCACCCCGACCCCATAAAGGGAGAGGACCCAGGCCCAGAGCAGGAGGGAACCGGGCTGCCCCGCCCAGAAGGCCCCAAGGGTGTAGAAGATGGAGAGGGTTCGGCTTGAGTACTCGGCCACATACTCCACGCTGAAGTCCCGGGTGAGGAAGGCGTACCAGAGGGCGAGGGCGGCCACGGTGAGGCTGAGGGCGGCCGCCTTCACCGCACCCTCAGCCCCCCTCACCTCCTCCTCTCGGCGGGATAGGGCCCCTTTCAGACCCATGGCTGTCCCGAGGGCGGAAAGGGCGAGGGCTAGGAGGACCGAGAAGCGGCCTAGCTCAACCACGGTCTCCCCCTTCCAACCGCTCCTTCAGGGCCTCCTCTTGCTTGAGAAGGTGAAGGAGGTAGGCGACGTAAAGGAGGGCCGATCCGCCGTAGGCGGCAATGACATAAGCCCAGACTCTCATTCCCCCACCTCCTCCATCTGCCTCAGTGCCCCCACCCGCACTCTCACGGCGAGGAGGTAGAGGTAGAGGAGGGTGAAGCCAGCCAGGCCGAGGAGAAGGGCGTGGAACATCTCCGGAGGCATCCTCGGACCTCCCCTCGCGATGATCACGTGGGAGGGGTGAAGCGCCCTCCACCAGCTCACCGAGAAGTAGATGATGGGCACGTCAAGGAAGCCCACTATCCCGAGGACGGCGGAGGCCCGGGCCCTCCTGGCCGGGTCGGGCAGGTAGGTCCGGAGGGCCAGATAAGACAGGTAGATGAGCCAGAGGACGAGGACGCTGGTGAGCCTCGGGTCCCAATCCCACCACACCCCCCATATTGGCCTGGCCCAAAGGGGCCCGGTGATGAGAACGCCGGTGGTGAAGACCACACCCACTTCCGCCGAGGCCGAGGCGAGCAGGTCGTAACGGCTCCTCCCGGTGGCCAGGAGGGCGATGCTTGCCACGAAGACGACGAAGAAGGCGAGGAAGGCGATCCAGGCGGCGGGCACGTGGACGTAGAAGATCCTCTGGGGCGGCCCCTGCTCGAGGTCCTCAGGGGCGTGCAGGAAAGCCGCGGGCAGGAGCAGGGCGAGTAGAATGAGGGCGCCCGCTCCGAAGTACCTCCTCGCCGTCGCGAGCCCCTGCCATGGGAGACCCCGGGCCACTGCCTCCGGGTCCAGCTCCTGCCTCCGGGCTTCCATTCCGCCTCCCACTGCTACTCCTCCACCAGATGCGGGAAGGTGGCCAGGCCCACCAGGAGGAAAAGAAGGTCGTAGCTGGTCAGGAGGAGGAGCCAGGTTCTCGCCTGCCCCACCCCGAGACCCTCCAGGGCGGCCTGGGTCGCCTTGACCGCAGCGATCATCACCGGAACCAAGAGGGGCATGACCAGGAGGGGGAGGATCACCTCCCGGGTCCTGGTCTGTACAGCCACCGTGGCGAAGAGGGTCCCTACCACGGCTATTCCCAGGGTGCCGAGGGGAACCGCAAGGATGAGAAGAGGCAGGCCAGGACCGACATCGAGCTGGAGGAGGACAAGGAAGGAGGGGACGAGCAGGACCTCCACGGCGCTGACGAAAAGCACCAGGCTCGCCAGCTTCCCGAGATAGATGGCCTCCCTCGGGGCCGGCGAGGAGAGGAGCCCCTGGAGGCAGCCCTCTTCTTTTTCGAGGGCGAGGCTCCTTCCCATCCCGAGAAGGCCCGCGAAGAGCAGGGCCATCCAGAGCATCCCCGCTCCCACCCCCTGCCTGCCTTGGCCCCAGGTGGGGAAGGAGAAGCTGGCCACCACCACCACGAGCAGGGCGAAGAGCCCCACGGAGGAGAGGAGGTCCCGGGTCCGGTACTCCAGCCGGAGGTCCTTCCCGGCCACCAGGGCGGCGGCCCTCACCCAGCTACCCATTGCCCCTGCCACCTTTCGTCAGGAGGGAGAGGTAGAGTTCCTGGAGCCCGGCTCCCGTCCCCGTCACGGGGGAGTCCAGAACCACCCTTCCCCTGTCCAGTACGATGAGGCGCTCCGGTCCCTCAAGAACCCTGTGGACCTCGTGCATCGCGACCACCACGGTTCTGCCCGCCGCGTGGAGGCCCGAAAGGGTGCGGCCGAGCTGAGCTGCTCCAAGCTCATCCAGACCGGTGTACGGCTCGTCCAGGATGAGGACGCGGGGGGAGTGGAGGAGCGCCCGCGCGAGGGTGGCCCGCTGCCTGGTGCCGCGGGAGAGGACTCGCACCTGTCTACCCAGGGACTCCGCAATGCCGATCTCGTAGGCGACTGCTTCCACCCTCTGCTCGGGTCTTTCCAGACCAAAGAGCCGGGCGTAGAAGAGGAGGTTCTCCCAGACCGTGAGGTCGGGGTAGAGCATAGTCTCGTGAGACACGTAGCCCACGAGCCTCCGGAGGGCCGGTCCCGCCCGGCGGGCCTCCACCCCGGCCAGGGTAACCTTCCCCGAGGTGGGTGTGACGAGACCCGCCATAACCTTGAGGAGGGTGGTCTTCCCCGCGCCGTTCGAGCCCATGACCGCCACATAAGAGCCCATGGGTATCTCGAGGTCGACGCCGGCCAGGGCCACCTGTCTCCCAAACCTCTTGGTCACCCCGGAGAGCCGGACTTCAAGGTCGAGTTCCGTCATCCTTTCCTCTGGGTCTTTCCCTCGAACTTGGATGGACACTTGGCGAGCAGCTTGGTGGCGTGGAAGATGCCGTCGTCGCCTAGGGAACCCTCGGCCACGGCCTCGGCGTCGTCCTTGAGGGTGTCGGGGGCGGTGCCGGCAAACTCCACCTTGAGGGAGGTGGTGCCGTCAGAGACCGCGAAGGACACCTTTCCCTCGGCCGGGAAGAAGGAGATGCTCCCCGGAACCACCTTCCCCGAGACCCTTACCTGGCGGCCGGGGGAGGCCAGCACCTCGGTGGGGGTGAGGTAGTAGACGACGGAGCGACTGAAGGCCCGGAAGGCGAGGAGGGCGACCCCTGCCACCGCCACCACTCCGAGAAGAACCAGGGGAAGCAGGGGGCGCTTCTGCTCCAGACCCAGCGCTGCCGAACTCTCGCTCCTGCTGCGAGGGGGCATGCCGGACTCCTTCTGTCCGAAATCCGCCCTAGGACCCTGACCGCATTTGATTCTGTGGTCACAATCTCAGATCGCTCTCCGGCTGTCAATGGGTTTAGGCGACGAGCCATTAGTGGTTTTGGGCAATTCTGCCCTAAGGTTTTATCCGGACCCTAGAGCCCTTTCCGCACGTTCTCCTTGACCGGCGGGGGAGGCTGGCGTAGCTTGTGATCGGGTTCGATTCCTGGCGGTGATTGCGGCGATGAGAAGACTTCTGGCCCTGGCGGTGGTTGTCGCCCTGGCAGTCGGGCTCGCCGTCCTCGGCCTCACCGCCATTCGTGCCGGATCCGGAGAAGGTCTGGGAGGGAACCCCTCAGGCCGTCTCGCCCCCGACTTCGACCTGCCTTCCGTGAGGGAGGGGGAAGGCCGAGTGAGGCTCTCGGACTATCGGGGCAGGCCGGTGGTGCTCAACTTCTGGGCCTCCTGGTGTGGGCCGTGCAAGGAGGAGGCGCCGGTGCTGGCTGAAGGTTGGAAAAAGTGGTCCGCCCTGGGGGTCGTCTTCCTCGGGGTGGACTCCCAGGACATCAGGGCCTGGGCCAGGGAGTTTCTCGAAAGGTACGGTATCGGGTATCCCAACGGCTTCGACGGGTCCGGTGAGGTGAAGGCGAGGTACGGTGTTACTGGTTTTCCCGAGACCTTCTTCATCTCCCCCGATGGGAGAGTGGTGGGGAAGTGGGTGGGGCCCCTGGACCAGGCCAGCCTGGATGCCAGAATTCAGGTCCTGCTTGGGGTGAGAGGGTGAGGTTTCTCTGTTCCCTCGCGATCTCCGGACTTCTCCTGGTCTTGGCGGGCCGGGCCGCGGCGGCTCCGAGGACCACCTATTTCGAGGTGGTGAGGGAGTTCCGGAGCGTGACGTGTCAGGGGGAGACCCTCGAGCAGTGCACCAGTCCCGCGTCTGAGGCTCTTAAGGCCTTTATACGGGAGAAGGTGGAGCAAGGCTGGACCAAGGAGGAGATAGTCAGGGCCGTGGTCGCCGAGTACGGCGAGGGGATCCTGGCAGCGCCGCCCAGGAGGGGCATGGCCTGGTGGCTCTGGGTCACTCCCTTCGCTCTTCTTCCCCTCGGAGTCTTCCTGATCGGGACCCTCTTCGCCCGGCCCCGCCCGAAGCTCGAGCCTGCTCCCCCTTCCGCATCCCTCTCCTCTTACCTCGCGGAGGTAGAGAGGGAGGTTCGCGAGGAGTAGGTGTCTCGGCAGGCTTGCCAGCTGCGGGGAGATCAACCCAGAAGATGCTTCCCCCTCCTGGCCTCGGGCTCGCTCCGGCGCTCCCCCCAGCTTCTTCGGCTATCTCCCTTACCAGGGCGAGACCGAGGCCTGCCCCTGGGGAGGCGGGGTCGGCCTTGAAATGCGGGGAGAAGAGAGTCTCGGGTGGGGCGGGGAGGCCGGACCCTCTGTCGGCGACGAAGAGACGCACTTTCCCCTCCCGCGCCTCCGCTCCGAGCAGGACCTCTCCGCCGCCGTGGAGGATTGCGTTCTCCACCAGCGCGTCCAGGGCCTCCCTCAGCCTTCCCGCTTGCACCGGGGGAAGGGCCGGGGAGGCGGTGGTCTTCAGGGCGAGCCCGGCCGCTCTTGCCGCCGGACTCCACCTCGTGGCCGTCTCCGCTAGGAGGGCCCCGGGGTCAAGGAGAGCCTGCGGAGGGGAGGCGGAGCCCAGGATTTCCGAGAGGCTCCTGCCCAGCCTATCTGCCTCTTTCAGGGCCTCGCGCACCTCGGCCACCATGGCCCCGCCGGGGTCTGCTGCCAGGGCCTCCTCCAGGCGGAGTCTGAGGGCGGTGAGGGGGGTGCGGAGGCGGTGGGAGGCGCGGGCGTAGAACTCCCTCTCCCTCTTAATGGCTGCGGCCAGCCTCTCCGCCATGAGGTTAAAGGTGGAGGCCAGGCGGGCCAACTCGTCCTTACCGTGAACGCGGGCGCGGGCTGAGAGGTTGCCCGAGCCAAGGGCCTCCGCGGCCCGCGTGAGCTCGCCAATAGGGCCAGAGATGCCCTGAGAGAGCCAGGCTGCGAGTACCATGGCCCCGACCAGGGCAAGGATTGCCAGGCCGAGAAGGGCGAGGGTGGCTCTCGCCAGCTCCAGGGCGATGGCTCGGGTCTCCACGGAGAGGCGGACGGCCCCGAAGACCTTCCCTCCGGAGGAGACAGGCACCGCCACCACCAGCAGGTCCGTCCCGAGGCTCCTGCTCCTCCTCACCCCTGGTGCCCGGAAGCCTTCCAGGGCCCTTAAGATCTCGGGTCTCTCTGCTGTGGCATAGTTCTCGCCAATTCGTCCCTCCCCTTCCGAGTCAGCAAGGAGCTCTCCCGTGGCGCCCACGAGGATCACCCTGACCCGCACCTGTCTCTCGATCCTCACCTCCGAGGCGAGCTGGGATACGAGGGGCGGGAGGGCCACCGCCTGGCCCGCCTCGAGGATCTCTTCCACGTGCCTGGCTATGTCCTCGGCGGCCCTGGTGGCCTGGTCCAGGGTGACGGCGAGGACGCGCTCCCTCACATTGAGGAGGAGGGGAACTTCCAGGGCGACCAGGACCACCAGGGTGAGATAAAGGTAGGAGAGGAGAAGCCGGTTCCGGAGCCTCATTCGGTCCGGCTCCCGGCCTCCCCGGTGGGACTCAGGAGAAAGCCCACCCTCCTCACGGTCCTTATGAACCTCGGCCGCGCTGGGTCCTCGCCGAGCTTTCGTCTCAGGCTGTGGATGTGGACGTCCAGGGTTTTCGGGTCCCCGTACCAGTCTCCCCAGACCTCTCGGAGGAGCTCTCCCCGGGCCACCACTGTCCCTGCTCTTCTGGCCAGGGCTGCCAGGAGGTCGAACTCCCTTGGCGTGAGCTCCAGGGACTTTTTGCCCAGTCTTGCCTCCCTGGAACCCAGATCGACCACGAGTTCCCCCACCTGGATGGGGGCGGGACGTGCCTCCGGACGCCGCCTCACCCTTCTTAGGACCGCCCTCACCCTAGCCAGGAGCTCGCGCTGGCTGAAGGGCTTGGTGACGTAGTCGTCGGCGCCGAGCTCGAGCCCGACCACCCTGTCCACCTCGTCCGTGCGGGCGGTCACGGCGATGACCGGCACACCCCGGGCGGAGATCTCCCGACAGAGGTCGAAACCGTCGGTGTCGGGCAGCATAAGGTCGAGAAGAACCAGGTCCGGAGGAGAGGAGGCGAGAGCGGCCCTCGCCTCCTCTCCTGTACTCACGTGCCTCACGCGGAAGCCCTCGCGGCTGAGAAACCGCGACAGGGGTATGGCTATACCCAGATCGTCCTCGACCAGGAGTATCTCCGGCCCCACGGCCCGAACTATACCTGGCCGGTCAGGTCGGAGGCCGGTGCTAACGCCGGCCACCGGCGAGCTCGCGTCTAGAGGTCAGGCGTGCCTTGGCCGCCCGGCCTGGCTTATGCCGGAGAAGTAGGAGATGCCGACGGCGATGGCGTAGGCGAGATACGCAGCCACTACCTCAAGGGAGGGTTTGGGGTTCCAGCCAAAAAGAGCGGAGAGCAAGGACTTGACCTGGCCACTTCCGACCAGGGGCAGGGAGGAAAGGTCGAAGAGGGGGTTCTTTAGGGAAGCCAGAGCGCCCAAGTCTTGCAGACCACCGACTCCCTTGGCAAGTAGACCAGCGGCGAGAAGAAGGACAAGCCCGCCTGTCACCTGGAAAAAGGCCCTTAGGTTCATTCGGGCTCCGCCCCTGTACACGAGGCAGCCGAGGAAGATGGCGGTGGCCAGTCCCAAAAGGCCTCCAGCGGCCCTCTCCCACGGCATCCCCCCAACGGCGGTGAGGAAGAGAGCGGTCTCGCTCCCTTCCCGAAGAACGGCAAAGAACGAAATAGAGGCGAGTCCCACGGCGCTCCCTCTCTCCAGGGCCCTGGCCGCCTTTGCCTCGATGGATGAGCGAACCTGCCTGGCCTGGTTCCTCATCCAGAAGACCATCCACGTAAGGACAGCTGCTGCGGCAAGGCTAACGCCGGCCTCGGCCCACTCCTCGGGCTCCTCCGCGAGCCTTTCCAGCAGGGTCCAGCCTCCCAGGGCAAGGGCGAAGGCGATGAGGGCGGCGAGGCCGACCCCTGTCCACACAGCCCAGGACTCCCGGCGCTTGCCCACCCTGGCCAGGTATCCGAGAACGATGGCGACGACGAGGGCTGCCTCCATGCCTTCGCGGAGGAGGATGAGAAAGGACGCGCCCATCAGCAGCTCCTTTTATTTAGGTTAGCTTAACCCCGCGGGGAGTCTACAGCCTTTTTCCCTGCGGCGCAAACGGAGGGCGTGTCCCGGGCTGCGCCTCGGCCACCGACGGGAGGCCTTTTCCTGCCTGGCACGGGACTCCCGGCCCAGCGCTACGGCGGGGGAGCGGCCGGGGCGGGATGTACAATCGCCCAAACGGCAAGGACTCAGGTGAGCTCAGTGGAAGGGGGAAAGACGAGGAAGCTTCTGTTGCTGGATGGCCATTCTCTGGCCTTTCGTGCTTTCTACGCCCTTCCCCAGGAGCTAGGGACGGCCACGGGTCAGCAGACCAACGCGGTCTACGGGTTCACCAGCATGCTCCTTAGGCTCCTCTCTGAGGAGGACCCCGACGCGGTGGTGGTCGCCTTCGACCTCCCAGCCCGCACCTTCCGCCACGAGCAGTTCGAGGAGTACAAGGCGGGCCGGGCCCCCGCTCCGGAGGGCTTTAGGGAGCAGCTCGACCTCATCAAGGAGGTCCTCAAGGCCTTCCGGGTGCCCTGGGTCGGGGTGGAGGGCTTCGAGGCGGACGACGTCATCGCCTCCCTCGCCGAGAGGGCCCGGGGAAGGGGGTTCCGGGTCGTCGTGGTCACCGGGGACAGGGACGCTTTACAGCTCGCCGGTGAGGGGGTCGAGGTCATCATGACCCGCCGGGGAATAAGCGACACCAGGCGGTACGACGCGGGCGCTGTTGAGGAGAGGTATGGAATTCCTCCATCCCTCGTCCCGGACTTTGTTGCGCTGAGGGGAGACCCGTCCGACAACCTACCCGGCGTCCCCGGTGTAGGAGAGAAGACCGCATCTGGGCTGCTACGGAAGTTCGGAAGTCTGGAGGGAGTCCTCGCCAACCTGGACCAGCTTCCCCCGAGGCTCCGAGCGGCCCTGGAGGCTTCCCGGGAGACGCTCCTCCGGAACAAAGCGCTTGCGACCCTCCGGCGGGACTTGGAGGTCGGGCTCGAGGTAGAGGACCTGGGAAGGCCCGAGTACCGCCTAGAGGAGGTGACCGAGCTCTTCCGGGCCCTCGAGTTCCGAAGCCTCCTGGAACGCCTCCCCAGGCCGAGGTTGGAGGTGGTGAGGGAGGAGGTGCGGGCGGAGGAGGTGGAACCGGCCTCCTGGAGGGAGAGGGTGGCCAGGGCGGGGGAAGCGGTCCTACTCCTCACGCCGGCGGGGGCCGGTGCCTGCCTCGATGGGAAGGTCCTTGTGTGCCGGGACACCGCTGCTGCCGAGGCCGTCCTTCTCGACCCCGGGGTGAAGAAGGTCATGCACGACGCCAAGGGGGTTGCCTCCTCGCTCGCGAGGAGAGGCCTCGAGCTGGTATCCGTCATCTTCGATACGGCTCTCGCTGCTTACCTCCTCGAGCCGGGGTTGGGCAGCTACTCCCTGGAGGAGGTTTCCCGGAGGTTCCTCGGCTATTCCCCGGAGGAGGCGGCGCGGGCAGGGGGGCAGATGAGCCTCCTGGCCGAAGGAGGGATAGAGGAAGTGGCTCGCAGGTGCTGGGCCCTATTCCGCCTGGCGGGCAGGCTCCGGGAGGAGCTCGAGGTGAGGGAGATGTCCCACCTCCTTGAGGAGATCGAGATTCCCCTCACGGGGGTCCTCGCCCGGATGGAGGCGAGGGGGGTCCTCGTCGACGCCGACCACCTGAGACGGCTCGGCGCGAGCCTGCACAGAAGGATGGCCGAGCTGGAGAGGGAGATCCAGGAGCTGGCGGGGGTGGAGTTCAACCCCAACTCCCCGGTGCAGCTGAGGACAGTCCTGTACGAAAAGCTCGGGCTGAAGCCGAGGAAGAGGACGAAGACCGGGTACTCCACGGATGCCGCCAGTCTCGAGGCCCTGAGAGGCTCCCACCCGGTGGTGGAACTCCTCCTCGAGTACCGAGAGCTGGCCAAACTGAAGAGCACCTACACGGACTCTCTGCTTTCCCTGGTGGACCCCGCGACGGGAAGGATTCACACCACCTACAACCAAACCAGCACGGCCACGGGGAGGCTCTCCAGCGACTCACCGAACCTCCAGAACATTCCCGTGAGAACAGAGCTCGGGAGGGAGATAAGGAAGGCCTTCCTCGCTCCGCCGGGGTGGGTTCTGGTGGCCGCCGACTACTCCCAGATAGAGCTCCGCATCCTGGCCCATCTCTCGGGCGACCCGGGGCTAACCGAGGCTTTCCTCCGAGGGGAGGACATCCACGCCACCACCGCCTCCAGGCTCTTCGGCTGCCGGCAGGAGGAGGTGACGGCGGAGATGAGAAGGGTGGCCAAGAGCATCAACTTTGGCCTGGCCTACGGGATGAACGAGTACGGCCTCGCAAGCCGCCTCGGCATCACACCCGAGCAGGCCAGGGAGCATATGGAGACCTACTTCTCCCACTTCCCGCGGGTAGCGGGACTCATGCAGGAGCTGGTCAGGGAGGCCAGAAAGCTCGGGTATTCCAGGACCATCCTAGGGAGGAGGAGGAACCTCCCTGAGCTCTCCCACCCGAACCCGAGGGTTAGGGCAATGGCCGAGAGAATGGCCCTGAACGCCCCCATCCAGGGCTCCGCGGCGGACCTCTTCAAGCTCGCCATGCTCAGGGTGGATGGGTCCTTCCGGAAGTTGGGTCTGGAGGCGGGGCTGGTTCTCACCGTCCACGATGAGCTCGTGGCGGAGGCCCCTGAAGAGGAGGCGGAGGAGGTAGCCCGGGTCCTCAAGGAGGAGATGGAGGGGGTCTATCCTCTACGGGTCCCCCTTTCGGTGGAGGTCTCCTTCGGCAGGACCTGGGCGGAGGCCAAGGCGTGAGGGTCAGGTGGGTGCGAAGGGAGGAGAAGTGGAGTTTAGGAGGATCGGGTCGCTTCCTCCATACGTCTTCTCCATCGTGAACGATCTCAAGCTCGAGGCCCGGAGGAGGGGAGAGGACGTGGTGGACCTGGGTATGGGGAACCCCGACCTCCCCTCCCCCGAGCCCGTGGTGGAGAAGCTCTGCGAGGCGGCGAGGAATCCGAGGAACCACAGGTACTCGGCCTCCCGCGGGATCCCCAGGCTCCGGGAGGCAATAGCCGAGAGGTACCAGCGGAGGTTCGGTGTGAGCCTCGATCCCGAAAGGGAGGTGGTGGTCACCATCGGTGCGAAGGAAGGCATCACTCACCTCGCCTGGGTCCTCCTCGGCCCGGGGGACTCCGCCCTGGTTCCCGCCCCGACCTACCCCATCCACTTCTGGTCGGCGGTGCTGGCCGGTGCTGAGGTGGTGAGCGTTCCCCTGGGCCCGGGGGATCTGGGTTCGGGGGAGGAGTTCATCGGGCGCCTGACCGATGCCTACGAGCACACCTGGCCGAGGCCGAGGGTGGTACTGGTCTCCTTCCCACACAACCCCACCACCGCCGTGGTGGACGCCTCCTTCTTCCACCGCCTGGTGGCTTTCGCCCACGAGAAGGGGGTCTTCATCGTCCACGACTTCGCCTACGCGGACCTCGGGTTCGATGGCTACGAACCTCCCAGCCTCCTCCAGGTTCCCGGGGCCAAGGAGGTGGGGGTGGAGATCTTCTCCATGTCCAAGTCGTACTCCATGCCCGGCTGGAGGATAGCCTTCTGCGTGGGAAACCCTGAGGTGGTGGGAGCCCTGGCCAGGCTCAAGAGCTACTTGGACTACGGTGTGTTCCAGCCCATCCAGATAGCTGCCATCATCGCCCTGAACGAGTGCGAAGAGTACCCCAAGGCCTATCGGGAGGTGTACCAGTCCAGGAGGGACGCGCTGGTGAGGGGGATGGCGAGGGCGGGGTGGGTGGTGGAGCCACCCAAGGCCACCATGTTTGTCTGGGCCCCCATCCCAGAACCCTTCCGGGAGATGGGGTCCCTGGAGTTCGCCAAGTTCCTGCTGCGCGAGGCCAAGGTGGCTGTCTCTCCCGGGGTAGGGTTCGGGCGGGAGGGAGATGGACACGTGAGGTTTGCCCTGGTCGAGAATGAACAGAGAATAAGGCAGGCCTGCCGGGGCATAAGGAAGGCTCTCTCGGCTGGCCTGAGAAGGGCCTGCTGAACGGCCCTCCCCAGAGGGCTTATGGTAGACTCGGCCGGCTGATCCGGAAGGAAGGGAGGAAAGCAGGGAAGTGCTGGAAGGAGTGGAGGAGAGGGCGTCAGAGAGCCCCATTGTCGTGAACGACGTGGGCTCCCGCGAGGAGCTCATTAGGGCCTATGAGGCAAGCGTAAGGCCCTTTGAGGAAGGGGCCATCATCTTGGGGACCGTGGTCAGGGTGGACGCGGACGAGGTCCTCCTTGACGTCGGCTACAAGAGCGAGGGTGTGATTCCGGCGAAAGAACTCTCCGTCCGTCCCGGCGTTGACCCCAGGCAGGAGGTGTCCGTCGGTGACGTGGTGGAGGTCATGGTCCTGGAGAAGGAGGACAAGGACGGGAGGCTCGTCCTCTCCAAGAAGCGGGCCCAGTACGAGCGGGCTTGGGTAGAGGTGGAGGAAGCCTTTCGCACGGGCCGCTCGGTAAGGGGCACCGTCATCGAGGTGGTGAAGGGCGGCATCATAGTGGACATCGGACTCCGCGGCTTCATGCCGGCCTCCCTGGTGGACGTGAAGAGGGTCCGGGACCTGTCTTCCCTTGTGGGCAAGGAGATCGAGGCCAAGGTTATAGAGCTCGACCGGGCCAGGAACAACGTGGTCCTCTCCCGCAAGAAGCACCTGGAGGAGTGTGAGAGCGAGCGGCGCCGCAGCTTCCTGGAGAGCCTTAAGAAGGGGGAGGTCCGCAGGGGTGTGGTCTCTTCGGTGGTGAGCTTCGGGGCCTTTGTTGATCTGGGAGGAGGGGTGGACGGTCTTGTCCACGTCTCGGAGCTGGCCTGGAAGCACGTGGAGCATCCTTCTGAGGTCCTAAAGGTGGGGCAGGAGGTTGACGTAGAGGTTCTCGAGGTCGATGTGGAGAGGGAGAGGATCTCCCTGTCCCTCCGCCGCACCCTGGAGGACCCCTGGCAGCGCTTTGCGCGGGAGCACCCTCCCGGCTCCGTGGTGACGGGCACCGTCACCAGACTGGCGGGGTTCGGGGCCTTTGTGGAGCTGGAGGAGGGAATTGAGGGCCTGGTGCACATAAGCGAGCTCGCCCCCTTCCGCGTCACCGGTCCTGAGCAGGTGGTGGCCCCAGGTGACGAGGTGAGGTGCAAGGTCCTTGAGGTGGATCCGGAGAGGAGGAGGATCTCCCTTTCCATCAGGCGGGCGGAGGAGGAGAGGGAAGAGCCCCTCATCGAGGCAGAGGATCTGGCCGAGGCCGGTGAGCTCCCCCCCGAAGACCTTACCTCCCCTGGATGGCATGCACTCGGCGGGAGTGGGGCGGGAGACCCGGGGACTCGGGAGTGAGGCAGGGGGGTCTCCTCGGGGCGAGGGCCTCGGTTCTCGTAGAGAAACTGCGGGCTGCAAGGGGTTCTCGCGGTTTTCTTCTGGTCTGCGTCACCGGGGGCATGGGGGCGGGGAAGAGCACCGTGGCTTCCCTCCTCGCATCCAGGGGGGCTGCCGTGGTGGACGCGGATGCGGTGGCCAGGGAGGTGGCGCGTCCGGGCAGCCCCACCCTAGCCCGGCTGGTGGAGGCCTTTGGACGTGAAATCCTCTCCCCCGACGGAACCCTCGACCGGGCGGCTCTGGCGAGGAAAGCCTTCTCCTCGCCGGAGCTCGTCCGGCTCCTGAACGAGATCACCCATCCCGCTATCGCGGAGGAGATTTCCAAAAGGGTGGCCCTCGCCTCGAGCCGTTCGGAGGTGGTGGTGGTGGACGCACCCCTTGTGGTGGAGGCAGGACTAGCCCGTGGCTTTGACCTTCTTGTTCTCGTAAAGGCTGACCGGGAGGCTAGGCTCGAGAGGCTGGAGAGGAGGGGCATCACCAGGGAGGACGCAGAGAGGAGGTTCGAGGCCCAGGTGAAGCCGGAGCGCGCGGAGGAGTTGGCCGACGTAGTCCTTGAAAACTCGGGCTCCCGGGAGGCCCTTGAGCAGAAGGTGGAAGAGCTCTGGGGGCTGCTCCGGGCCGCCCTGGCGGGGGGGCCTTGCAGGGCGGGTTAGGCTAGTTGGGGCGGGAAGGAGGGGGTGCTGGGATCCCGGGTTCGGGCGGTCTTCTTTGATGTGGGGGAGACCCTGCTTCACCCCCGCCCGAGCTTTGCTGCCCTCTTCGCCAGAACCCTGGCCGCGGAGGGGGTGCCGGTGGGGGAGGACGTGGTGGAGAGGGCAGCTGCGGGAGTCTGGTCGGTGTACAGCGCCTCGCAGGCCTGGTCCGTCTCGGAGGAGGCCTCCCGCCGTTTCTGGACCCACGTTTACGGGGAGGTGCTGAGGGCTGCTGGAGTCCAGGACCCGACCGGGAGGCTCGCCACCCGCCTCTATGAGGTGTTCGCCATGGGAGAGAACTACGAACTTTATCCTGACGCTCTCCCCGTGCTCGAGGCCCTCGCGGCGGACGGGTATCTCCTGGCAGTCGTCTCCAACTTTGAGGTCTGGATAGAGGAGGTTCTTCTCTCCCTCGGTCTTGGCAGGATCTTCAGGTTCTTCGTGATCTCGGGGAGGGAAGGCGTGGAGAAGCCGGACCCCGCCATCTATGCCATCGCCCTGGAGCGGGCCGGGGTGAGAGGGGAGGAAGCGGCCCACGTGGGGGACAGCCCCGTGCTCGATGCCGAGCCCGCGTCCCGCCTGGGGATCCTCCCCATCCTGGTGGACAGGAGAGGGAGGTATCGGGACCTTCCCTGGCCTCGCGTGACGAGCTTGGTGGAGGTCCGCCCCCTCCTCAACGGACGGGCTTCCGGGAGGGCGGGTTGAAGATCAGACTGGTGGAACCCGGCTACGCCGGCTATCACGTTTACGACCTCACCCGTCTGCCCCGACTCGGCCTCCCCCTCATGGCTACCCTCCTCGCCTCCAGGGGACACGACGTGCTCTGCTACGCCGGGTGCCTGGAGGAGCCGGACCTGGAAGACCTCCTCTCCTCGGATCTGGTGGGTATTTCCTCCCTCACCTGCACCGCTCCCGCTGCCTACGAGCTTGCCGCGGCCCTGAGGAGCGAGGGGGTGTGGGTGGTACTGGGAGGACCCCACGTGAGCTTCTTGCCGGAAGAGGGGCTGGCTCATGCCTCGGCGGTGGTGAGGGGAGAGGGACATCAGACCCTCCTTGAGCTGGTGGAATGCCTGGAGGCGGGAGGCGACCTTTCAAGAGTTCTGGGGCTTTCTTGGAGGGATAAGGAGGGGAAACCGCAGCATAACCCACCCCGCCCCCCCGCCACAAGGCAGGAATTTCAGGCCCTTCCCTGGCCGGATCTCGGCCTGGTGAAGGGTCACGAGAGGATCGGGACATGGCCCGTGATGACATCCTGGGGCTGTCCCTACGATTGCGAGTTCTGCTCAGTCACGAGGGTGTTCGGTCGCTCCGTTCGGTACAAGCCCGCCGAGGAGGTCGTGGACTACCTGGAGCGGGTGGGGAGGGACCGGATCTTCTTCTATGACGACAACTTCTTCGCCCCCAGGGAGCGGGGGGTTCGGATTATGGAGCTCATGGTGGAGCGGGGGGTGAGGCCCGCGTGGATCTGTCAGATGAGGGCGGACGCGGTCCTCCGCTCCAAGGCCAGGAGGGAGGTGGACCACCGCTTCCTCAGCCTCCTCTCTGAGAGCGGGTGCCACACGGTCTGCATCGGCATCGAGTCGGTGAATCAGGCCAGTTTAGACGCATACGGAAAGAAGCTCGACCTCGAGGAGGTCGAGCTCTGCCTGGAGGCCCTTAAGGAGTACGGGATAAAGGTGCATGGGATGTTCGTCCTCGGGTCCGACGAGGACGGTCCCGAGGTTTTCCAGCGGACCGTGGCTTTTGCCAAGGCAAGGGGGGTGGACACGGTTCAGCTCATGGCCCTCACCCCCCTGCCGGGCACTCCCCTCAGAGCCAGGTTAGAGGCGGAGGAAAGGATCATCTCCAGCGACTGGTCCCTCTATGACGGCCACTATGTGGTCCACCGTCCCCTGAGGCTCACCCCCCTTGAGCTTCAGAGGGGCATCCTCAAGGCTCTCCGTAGCTTCTACTCCAGGCGGCAGGTCTGGGTCCCTGCTCTCGCTGAGGCGGCTAAGAACCTTCGTCACCTTGTTCGCCTTGCCCTCCGCGAGCGCTATCTGGCCCTTCAGCTACCTCTCCTCGCCCTCGCTGCCCTGGTGAGGAGGGGCCACCGCGTCCTTAACCGGATGGCTAGGGCCGCCTCGAAGGAGACCTGGGCGTGGTTGGAGAAGAAGTTCGGCATCCCGGCTCTCAGGGCCTACGGAAGGAGGCAGCTCAGGGCGTGGCGACGGCAGGCGAGGGCCAGGGCGCACATGGCTTGGCTGAAGACCCTCGGGAGGGGCGGGAGGCCGGCGGAGGCGGGAAGCTAGGTCCACCTGGCGGGTCGCCCGGGCGCACCTATACTTTCGGTTGTGGGCCGCTTCAAGCTTCACGCTGATTTCGCACCCGCCGGGGATCAGCCCAAGGCCATCGAGGCCCTGGCCGATGGGGTTCTCCGCGGTTACGACTTCCAGACCCTCCTCGGGATAACCGGCTCCGGGAAAACCTTCACCATAGCCGGGGTCATCGAGAGGGTTCAGAAGCCCACCCTCGTCATAAGTCCGAACAAGAGCCTGGCCGCGCAGCTCTGCAACGAGTTCAGGCAGTTCTTCCCCGAGAACGCTGTCGAGTACTTCGTGAGCTACTACGACTACTACCAGCCTGAGGCCTACATTCCCCAGACCGACACGTACATAGAGAAGGACGCCAGCATCAACGACGAGATCGACCGGTTGAGGCACGCTGCGACCAGCGCCCTTCTTACCAGGGACGACGTCATCATAGTTGCGAGCGTCTCCTGCATCTACGGCCTGGGCTCCCCCGAGGAGTACAGGGAGCAGATTCTTCTGCTCCGGAAGGGGGAGGAGGTGGACCGGAGGGAGGTTCTGAGGAAGCTCGTGGATCTTCAGTACGAGAGGAACGACCAGGCAATCAAGAGGGGAAGGTTCAGGGCGAGGGGGGAGACCATCGAGGTCATCCCCGCCTACGAGGAGCAGGTCATCCGCGTGGAGCTCTTCGGGGACGAGGTGGAACGGATCCTCGTGCTGGATCCGGTCACGGGGGAGCTCCTTGAGGAGAGGGAGGCCGTCACCATCTACCCTGCCTCCCACTATGTGGCCTCCCACGACAGGATGGCGAGGGCCATCAGGGCCATCGAGGAGGAGCTGGCCGAACGCCTGGCGGAGCTGGAGAGCCAGGGGAAGTTTCTCGAGGCCCAGCGGCTACGCATGAGGACCAGCTACGACCTGGAGATGCTGAGGGAGGTGGGGTATTGCTCCGGGATAGAGAACTACTCCCGGCACATAGACGGCAGGAAGCCCGGGGAGCCACCCCACACCCTCCTCGACTACTTCCCCGAGGACTTCCTTGTGGTGATAGACGAGAGCCACATCACCGTCCCCCAGCTGCACGGCATGTACGAAGGGGACATGTCACGGAAGAGAACCCTGGTGGAGCACGGGTTCCGTCTTCCGTCGGCTCTGGACAACAGACCCCTCCGGTTCGAGGAGTTCCTCTCCAAGGTGAAACAGGTCATCTTCATGTCGGCCACCCCCGGGCCATACGAGCTCTCGGTGTCGAGGCAGGTGGCGGAACAGATCGTGAGGCCCACGGGCCTGGTTGACCCGGAGGTGGAGGTGAGGCCCACCCGTGGCCAGGTGGACGACCTCATCGCAGAGATCAGGGCTAGGACCGCCAGGGGGCAGAGGGTGCTGGTAACAACTCTCACCAAAAAGATGGCCGAGGATCTCGCCGACTACCTGCTGGAGATGGGCCTTCGGGTGCGCTACCTCCACTCGGAGATAGACACCCTTCAGCGGATTGAGATCCTACGCGATCTCCGCCTGGGGGAGTTCGACGTCCTGGTTGGGATAAACCTCCTCCGGGAGGGCCTGGACCTGCCCGAGGTCTCCCTCGTGGCCATCCTCGATGCCGACCGGGAGGGGTACCTTCGCTCGGAGACCTCCCTCATCCAGATGATGGGTAGGGCCGCGCGGAATGTGGAGGGAAAGGTGATCATGTACGCAGACGAGGTCACCCCCTCCATGCGTAGGGCGATAGACGAGACCAATCGGAGGAGGGCCATCCAGATCCGGTACAACGAGGAACACGGCATAAAGCCCGAGACCATAAGGAAGCAGGTGACTGACATCCTGACCGCCATCGGGGCTGAGGCGGCCGAGGCCCCCCTCCCCTACAAGCCGAGGAGGCGGGAGAGGAGGGCCCCGCCCGGCATGGCCAGAGAGGAGCTGGAGAGGCTCATCCTCGCCCTGGAGGACGAGATGCGGGAAGCCGCTCGCGAGCTTCGGTTTGAGTACGCGGCGCGCCTGCGGGACGAGATAGCCGACCTCAAGAGGGAGCTAAAGGCTGCATCCTGAGGGGGAGGCGGAGTGGACCGCGGGAAAATAGTCATAAGGGGGGCCAGAGAGCACAACCTCAAGGACATCGACCTCGAACTGCCCAGGGGGAAGCTTATTGTCTTCACCGGGGTCTCAGGTTCGGGGAAGTCATCGCTGGCCTTTGACACCATCTACGCTGAAGGGCAGCGCCGCTACGTGGAGAGCCTCTCCTCGTATGCCCGCCAGTTTCTGGGGCGTATGGACAAGCCCGATGTGGACTTCATAGAGGGGCTGTCGCCAGCTGTCTCCATAGACCAAAAGTCCACCTCGCACAATCCGCGCTCCACGGTCGGGACGGTCACCGAGATCTACGACTACCTCCGGCTCCTCTACGCCCGGGTGGGCAGGCCCCACTGCCCTCGCTGCGGGAGGCCCATAGAGAGGCAGACCCGGGAGCAGATGGTGGAGAGGATCCTGACCCTGCCTCGGGGGACCCGGCTTCAGATCCTGGCACCTGTGGTCAGAGGCAGGAAAGGGGAGTACGAGGCTCTCCTGGCAGAGCTCGGGAGGAAGGGCTTCTCCCGGGCGAAGGTGGACGGGGAGGTGGTGGACCTCTCCGAGAAGATTCGGCTCGAAAAGTACAAGAAGCACACCATCCAGGTAGTGGTGGACCGGCTGGTCTTGAAGGAAGGGGTGGAGGGGAGGCTCTCGGAGGCCGTGGAGACGGCTCTGGAGCTGGCGGGGGGCCTGGTCGAGGTGGAGCAGGTTGATAGGGGAGAGACCACCCTTTTCTCGAGGAACTATGCCTGCCCCGAGTGCGGGGTGCAGCTCGAGGAGCTGCAGCCCCGAAACTTCTCTTTCAACTCCCCCTATGGTGCCTGCCCGCGCTGCGCCGGCCTCGGGAGCAAGCTGGAGGTCGACCCCGAGCTGGTCGTCCCGGACGCCAGCCTCTCCTTGCAGGAAGGGGCGGTGGCTCCCTGGGCGGGGGCGAGGGTGGAGTACTTCGACAGGCTGCTTGAGGCCGTGGCCGAGGCCCACGGTTTCTCCACCCGCACGCCCTGGAAGGTGCTGGACGAGGAGGCGAGGAGGGTGGTCCTCTGGGGCAGCGAGGAACCCGTTTTCGTCCAGTACCGGAGCCGCTACGGCCACAGGCGAGCCTACTGGACCCGGTATGAGGGTGTCATACCGTGGCTTGAGAGGAAGCTGGAGGAAGCCGAGTCGGACTGGTCCAGGGATAAGATCGCCCAGTACATGCGGGAGGTTCCATGCTCGGCCTGTGGTGGGGCGAGGCTCCGACCCGAGTCCCTCGCGGTAACGGTAGGGGGTCTGAACATATGGGAGCTCAGCAGGCTCACCGTGAGACAGGTCGAGGCCTTCCTCTCCCGCCTCGAGCTGAGCGAGAAGGAGAGCGCGATAGCCGCCCCCATCCTTAAGGAGATCAAGGCCCGCCTCAGGTTCCTCGCCGATGTCGGTCTGGATTACCTCACTCTGGACCGTTCGGCCGCCACTCTGGCGGGGGGTGAGGCCCAGAGGATAAGGCTGGCAACTCAGATCGGTTCGGGTCTCGTGGGAGTGCTGTACGTTCTGGACGAGCCCTCCATCGGGCTGCACCAGAGGGACAACCACAAGCTCATAAGTACCCTCCTCCGTTTGAGGGATCTGGGCAACACCCTCATCGTCGTGGAGCATGATGAGGCCACCATCAGGGCAGCCGACTGGGTGGTGGACATCGGGCCGGGGGCGGGTGAGAAGGGTGGAGAGATAGTTGTGGCCGGAACCGTGGAGGAGGTGGAGAGGCACCCCACTTCCTTGACGGGAGCCTACCTCTCGGGAAGACGGCGGATAGAGATCCCAGCCAGGAGGAGGAGGCCTGGCGAGAGGTGGCTGGTGATAAAGGGGGCGAGGCAGAACAACCTGAAGGGTGTGGACGTCCGTATCCCCCTGGGGGTCTTCACCTGCGTCACCGGGGTCTCCGGCTCGGGAAAGTCTAGCTTGATAAACGACACCCTCTACCCGGCTCTCATGAACCGGGTTTACCGTTCCAGGCTTCCCGAAGGGAAGCACGACGGGCTCGAGGGGGTTGAGCACCTGGACAAGGTAGTGAACGTGGACCAGTCGCCCATAGGGAGGACCCCGAGGTCGAACCCGGCGACCTACACAGGCGTCTTCGACCACATAAGGGCCCTTTTTGCCCAGACCCCCGAGGCGAGGGCGAGGGGGTACAGGCCCGGAAGGTTCTCCTTCAATGTGAGGGGGGGGCGGTGCGAGGCCTGCACGGGGGAGGGTCAGATCAAGATAGAGATGCACTTCCTCCCTGACGTCTACGTTACATGTGAGGTCTGCAAGGGGACGCGGTACGCCAGGGAGACCCTGGAGGTGAAGTTCAAGGGGAAGAGCATCGCCGATGTCCTGGCCATGAGTGTGGAGGAGGCCCTCGAGTTCTTTGGGGCCATCCCCACCATAAGGAGGCACCTCGAGACCCTGGCCGACGTGGGGCTCGGGTACATAAGGCTCGGCCAGCCCGCTCCCACCCTCTCCGGAGGGGAGGCCCAGAGGGTGAAGCTCGCCGCCGAACTCTCCAGGAGACCGACGGGGCGAACCCTCTACCTCTTGGACGAACCCACCACCGGGCTCCACTTCGAGGACGTGAGAAAGCTCCTGGCGGTTCTGAACAGGCTGGTCGAAGGGGGCAACACCGTTGTGGTGATCGAGCACAACCTCGAGGTGATCAAGGCTGCGGACTGGATCGTGGATCTCGGGCCCGAAGGCGGGGACGAAGGCGGGTGGGTGGTGGCGGAGGGGCCTCCCGAAGAGGTGGCGAGGGTCGAGGGTTCCCACACCGGCCGGTTCCTCAGGAAGGTCCTCGGGCTTGAGGGTCGGCAGGAGAGCGCGGCCCTGGCAAGAGCATAGGTGATGGAGGCCGGCATGAGGGAGGGAGGGATCTCGGCATGGAGAAGGCTCGCCCTGGCAGCCTGGCGGAAACCTAACGACCCGACCATCTTCGGGACCCTTGAGGTGGATGCGGGGCCTGTCCTCGAGTTTGTGAGGAGGAAGAGGGAGGAGACGGGGGTTCATGTCACCGTTACTCCCGTGGTGGGTAGGGCTCTCGCCCTGGCCCTCCAGGCACATCCCGAGTGCAATGTCAGGGTGAGGCTGGGCAGGGTGGTTCCCAGGTCCTCCGTGGACATCTTCTTTCACGTCGTCTCCGAGGACGGACGGGAGCTCTCCGGGGTGAAGGTGGTGGGGTGCGATAGGAAGGGAGTGGTGGAGATAGCCCGGGAGCTGGGCGCGGGCGCGAGGCTCCTCAAGAAAGGGATAGATCCCCGGCTCGGAAGGGCGAAGGGGATGTATGCGCGGCTTCCCCCGCTCCTGCTCCGGCCCCTCCTTGCTGCCAGTGCCTTCCTCGCCACCGACCTCGACCTTGACCTTTCTCGTCTTGGGGTTCCCCGCGATCCCTTCGGGTCTGCGATGGTGACCAACGTCGGGGTCTTCGGCATTGACGTGGGGTACGCGCCCTTCACGCCCTTCGCCCACGTTCCCATCATCGTTCTTGTGGGTCAGGTGAGGGAGAGGCCTGTGGCCGTGGAGGGGAAGGTGGCGGTCAGGCCGGTCCTCGGCCTCCACGTCACCCTGGATCACAGGCTTATCGATGGCTTCCAGGCCGGGGCTTTGGCCTCAGTGGCTAGGGAGTACCTGGCGAATCCATGGTAGGAGGTGAGCCGGTCGGGATGGCCGCGGTCCACCAGCTCCAGCCCGAGGTGCAGGAGGCTATCTCCCGGGCTCCGGACTCGCCGGGCGTGTACCTTTTCCGGGACTCCCAGGGGCGGCCCATATACGTGGGTAAGGCGAGGAGTCTGAGGAAGCGCCTGGCGACCTACGCCCAGCCTCCTGGGGCTGAGCCGAGGGAGGAAAGGCTCGCCTCTATGCTCTCCCAGGCAGCCTCCCTGGACTGGATGGTCACCAAGGGAGAGGTGGAATCCCTTCTTCTCGAGTACTCCCTCATAAAGAAGTACCGCCCGCGCTACAACGTCAAGTACAGGGACGACAAGAGCTACCCCTGGCTCGTGGTCACCGTCTCCGAGGAGTTCCCCCGGGCCGGTGTCCTCCGGGGGCGGAAGAGGAAGGGGGTGAGGTACTTCGGCCCCTTCGCTCACGCTTACGCCGTGAGGGAGACCCTGGACCTCCTTCTCAAGACCTTTCCTGTGAGGACCTGCTCGAACGTAGTGTACGCGAGGCACCAGAGGCTCGGTCGGCCCTGCCTCCTCTACCACCTGGGTAAGTGCGCCGGCCCGTGCGCGGGCAAGGTGGGCAGGGAGGAGTACGCTCAGCATGTGCGCGGCCTCATCTCCTTCCTGGAGGGGAGGCACGGGAAGTTCCTCGTCGAGCTCGAAGAGGAGATGAGGAAGGCCGCAGAGGCCCTGGAGTTCGAGAGGGCCGCCCTCCTCCGGGATCGGCTCCAGGCGGTGAAGAAGGCCGTGGAGCGGCAGGAGGCGGTCCTTTCCTCCGAGGAGGACGTGGATGCTGTCGCCTTCGCCGGGGATGAGCTGGAGCTGGCGTTCCAGATCTTCTTCGTGAGGGGGGGGAGGGTGGTGGGACGGAGGGGGAGTGTGGTGGAGCGCCTCGGCCTGGACGAGGGGTCGCTGCTGGCGGGGTTCCTTCGCGAGGTCTACATGGAGCGGGAGGAGGTCCCTCCCCTTCTTCTCGTTCCGGTGAAGCCCGAGGATGCCGAGGTCCTTCTGGACTGGCTCGAGGAGCGGAGGGGGGGGAGGGTGGAGATGAGGGTTCCCCGGATAGGGGAGAAAAGGAGGCTGCTGGAGACGGTGCGAAGGAACGCGGAAGAGGCCCTGGCTCAGCAGAAGCTGCGGAGGGCGGCGGATCTGGCCTCTCGATCCCGGGCCCTGGAGGCCCTCGGAAGGGAGCTGGGTCTCGCGGAGGCGCCCTTGAGGATCGAATGCTTTGACATATCCAACCTGGGGCCTGTGGAGGCCGTTGGCTCCATGGTGGTTTTCGAGGATGGGCTTCCCAGGAAGTCCGAGTACAGGCGCTTTCGGATAAAGCTCGCCTCGGCCCCGGACGATGTGGCCTGCATGGAGGAGGTGGTTAGGAGGAGGTTCAGGAGGTATCTCGAGGAGAGGGAGGCCCCACTGGGCAGGGAGAGCCGGTTCCGCTACCCGCCGCAGCTTGTGGTGGTGGACGGGGGCAGGCCGCAGGTGACGGCGGCCCTTAGGGCCCTTCACTCCCTTGGGCTTGACATCCCCGTGGTTGGGCTGGCCAAGAGGCTTGAGGACCTCTACCTGCCGGACCGCCTGGAGCCCCTCCGCCTCCCCCCCGGCTCCCCTGCCCTCTACCTCCTTCAGCATCTCAGGGATGAGGCGCACCGTTTCGCCCTCACCTATCACAGGCTCCGGAGAACCAAGAGGAGCATGGAGTCCGTCCTGGATGGCGTGGTCGGGATAGGCCCGGCCAGGAAGAGGATGCTGGTGGAGAGGTTCGGGTCCCTGGTCTCGCTGGCGCGGGCGGCTGTGGAGGAGGTGGCGGCTCTCCCCGGGATCTCGAGGGAGCTCGCGGAGAGGGTTCTCGCTGTGGCCAGGGCGTCCGTTGAGGAGAGGAAGGCAGGCTAGTGGGCAAGGGCGTGGGCGGAGGGGAGAGGAGCGACCTCCCCGAGGAGGCCGGGGGGAGGGGTGGGTCAAGGGAACCGCAACTCCAGTTCACGGTCATAACGGGGCTCTCCGGTGCCGGGAGGTCCGAGGCGGCCAGGGCCCTAGAAGACCTGGGGTACTTCGTTATTGACAACTTCCCGCCGGCCCTCGTGGGGAAGCTGGCCGAGCTGGCCCAGGGCGGCGCTGTGAGGGAGATAGCCCTAGTGGTGGATGTCCGGGGGAGGTCCTTCTTCGCCCAGCTGGCGGCAGCCCTCGAGGAGCTTGAGGAACGCGGCATCCCTTACCGCCTCCTCTTCCTGGAGGCCTCCGACGAGGTGCTGGTAAGGAGGTTCGAGGCCTCCAGGAGGCCCCACCCCCTGGCGCCGGAGGGGAGGGTGGTGGAGGGGATAGCCGAGGAGAGGAGGGTCTTGGCGCCCCTGCGTGGCGAGGCCGACATAGTCCTGGACACCTCCTCTCTCACCCCTCGCGAGCTCAGGGAGAGGATCCGCACCCTGTTCAGCCGGGAAGAGCGACCGGGGATGGTTCTGAATTTGACTTCTTTTGGGTACAAATGGGGCGTGCCAACCGATGCTGACATCGTCCTAGACGTGAGGTTCCTGCCGAACCCCCACTGGGTGGAGTCTTTAAGGTCCCTACCCGGCACGGACAGGAGGGTCTGGGAGTACGTTCTGGCCCAACCGGCGGCCAGAGAGTTCATAGACCGGGTGGTGGAGCTGTTGACCTGGCTCATCCCGCATTTCGAGTCGGAGGGGAAGAGCTACCTCACGGTGGGCTTCGGATGCACGGGCGGGAAGCACCGGTCCGTGGTGGTTCTGGAGGAGGTGGCCTCCCGACTGGAGAGGGCGGGTTACCGGGCAAGAGTGGAGCACAGGGACCTGGCGAGGGAGTAAACCGGGTGCGACAGGGCGAGGGCATGGGTATGATCGCGGCCCGTGGGGAAAGGAGGGGGCTGTGAGCGTGAGGGTAGGGATAAACGGTTTCGGCAGGATAGGCAGGAATTTTTTCCGGGCCGTCCGGGAGTATGGAGAGGGGGAAATCCAGGTGGTGGCGGTGAACGACATAACGGACGCCCCCACCCTGGCTCACCTCCTCAAGTACGACACCGTCTTCGGGCGCTTCCCGGGTGAGGTGAAAGCGGGAGAGGGCAGCATCTGGGTGGACGGGGAGGAGATCAGGGTCCTTTCGGAAAGGGACCCGGCGAGCCTCCCCTGGCGGGACCTGGGGGTAGAGGTGGTCATCGAGTCCACGGGTCGGTTCACCGACAGGGCGAACGCTTCCAAGCACCTGGAGGGGGGAGCTAAGAAAGTCATCATAAGCGCCCCCGCCAAGGAGCCTGACATCACCATCGTCATGGGCGTGAATCACGACGCCTATGACCCTTCCTCCCACCACGTGATCTCCAATGCGTCCTGCACCACGAACTCGGTAGTACCCATGGCCAAGGTCCTCATGGATGCCTTCGGGATCCGCCAGGCCCTCATGACCACCGTCCACGCCTACACCAATGACCAGAACCTCCTGGATCTCCCCCACCGGGACCCAAGGAGGGCGAGGGCAGCGGCCGTGAACATTGTGCCCACAACGACTGGAGCGGCTCGAGCTACGGCCCTTGCCATCCCGGAGCTCAAGGGGAAGATGGACGGGCTCGCTCTCAGGGTTCCGGTGGCCGACGGTTCCGTCACCGACCTAGTGGCAGTGGTCGAGCGCAACGTCACCGTGGAGGAGGTGAACGCGGCCTTCAGGGAGGCCGCCGAGGGGAGCTTAAAGGGCATCCTCGAGTACACCGAGGAGCCCATCGTCTCCAGCGACGTCGTGGGGAACCCGCACTCCTGTATCTTCGATGCCCTTTCCACCATGGCCCTGGGGAACCTGGTCAAGGTTCTCGGGTGGTATGACAACGAGTGGGGCTACTCCTGCCGCCTGGTGGACGTGGTCAAACTGGTGGCGAGGGGTCTTTAGGGCGCTGAGCGGGGGAGGGAGGAGGAGGCTGTGGGGTGGGTGGGGAGACTGCCCAGGCTGGAAGAGCTTGATGTGGTGGGTAAGAGGGTACTCGTCCGGGCGGACCTCAACGTGCCGCTTCGCGGTGGGGAGATCGTGGATGATTATCGCATCCGCGCCACCCTTCCGACCCTCCGGTACCTCCTCGAGAGGGGAGCCAGTCTCGTGGTCATGAGCCACCTGGGAAGGCCCAAGGGTCCCGATCCCTCCCTTCGGCTGGACCCGGTCGCCCGTCGCCTCGAGGAGCTCCTGGGTCTTTCGGTATTCAAGGTGAACGAGGTCACGGGGGCGGAGGCTAGGAGGGCGGCGGAGGGGCTTGGGAGGGGGGAGATCCTGGTTCTGGAGAATCTCCGCTTTGACCCGCGGGAAACGAAGAACGAGCCCACCCTCGCCAAGGAACTCGCCTCCCTGGGGGAGGCATATGTGAACGATGCCTTTGGTGCTGCTCACAGGGCTCACGTCTCGGTGGAGGCCCTGCCGAGGCTGCTGCCTGCCGCCGCTGGCCTTCTGCTCATGCGGGAGGTGGAGGTCCTGGAGGGGCTCCTCGTCTCGGCGCGGAGGCCCTTTGTCTGCGTTCTGGGCGGCGCGAAGGTCTCGGACAAGCTCGGTGCCCTCCTGAACCTTCTGGGCAAGGCAGACGTCTTTCTCATCGGAGGCGCCATGGCCAACACCTTCCTGGCTGCGAGGGGGGAGAGGCCCGGGGCGAGCCGCGTGGAGGAGGAGATGGTGGATGAGGTCGCGGCCTTCCTGGCCAGAGCCGAGGCGGCGGGGGCCAGGGTGGAAGTGCCCGAGGACCTGGTGGTGGCGGAGGAATTCTCGGAGCGGGCGACCACCAGGGTGGTGCCGGCGAGTGGGGTTCCTGCCGGATGGTACGCGCTGGACATCGGTCCGGGGGCCCGAGAGTCCTTTGCGAAGGCCATCTCCGAGGCGGGAACGGTCTTCTGGAACGGGCCCATGGGGGTGTTCGAGTGGCCCGAGGGGAGGGCCGGGACGGAGGCGGTGGCGCGGGCGGTGGCATCCTGCCCGGGCTTCCGGGTCGTGGGCGGGGGCGAGACCGGCGAGGCCCTGCGGGAGCTGGGCCTCGAGAATGGTGTGGACCACCTCTCCACGGGAGGGGGCGCCTCCCTCGAGTTCCTGGAGGGGAGGGAGTTGCCTGGGCTTCGAGCCCTGGCCGAGGCAGCGGGTCGCTGAGGCCGGTGGCTCCGAGGGGACCCCGGGAGGTGAGATTGAGAAAGCCCCTCATGGCCGGAAACTGGAAGATGCACAAGACGCATATCGAGGCCATCGCCACCGTCCAGAAACTCCACTTCCTGCTGAGCAGGGAGGATTACGAGCGCGTGGAGGTGGCTGTCTTCCCCCCTTTCACCGCGCTCCGATCCGTTCAGGTTCTTCTCGAGTCTGACAGGATCCCCATCTACCTTGGGGCCCAGGACATCTTCTGGGAGGAGGAAGGGGCCTTCACGGGTGAGGTATCCGGCCGCATGCTCGCGGCTCTGGGAGTGAGGTACGTGCTGGTCGGTCATTCCGAGCGGAGGCACCTGCTCGGAGAGGACGACGGGGTGGTGGCGAAGAAGCTCCGGGCCGCGGTGAGAACCGGGCTCACCCCCATCCTCTGCGTGGGGGAGCGGATTGAGGAGAGGGAGGCGGGCAGAACCTGGGAGGTGGTGGGGAGGCAGGTGGAAGCAGCCATGGCGGGGCTAGAGGGGGAGACCCGGGGGCTGGTTGTGGCCTACGAACCCGTCTGGGCCATCGGGACGGGTAGGACTGCCACGCCCGACGATGCCTCTCAGGCCTCAGAGATCATAAGGAGCAGGCTCGGGGAGCTGCTGGGCGAGGCTGCCCGGGAGGAGGTCCGGGTGCTTTACGGGGGGAGTGTCAACTCGGGGAACATAGGCATGTTCATGGCGGCCAAGGGGGTGGACGGGGCCCTGGTTGGCGGGGCCAGCCTCGACCCCGAGGAGTTCGCGAGGATAGTGAGGTACAGGTGAAGAAGATCCTCTACGTGGTGCTGGATGGCCTTGGCGACGACGTCCTGGAGGAGCTCGGGGAGAGGACTCCCCTGGAGGCGGCAGCCACGCCCAACCTGGACCGGTTGGCCTCCATGGGCCGCCTGGGGCAGGTGCGGGTCGTGGGCCCTGGGATTGCACCCGAGAGCGACGTAGCCGTCTTCGCCATCCTTGGATATGACCCCACCACCTCTCACACCGGGCGGGGGCCCCTCGAGGCGCTCGGCGCTGGGCTCCCGTTCGAACCGGGAGATCTCGCATGGAGGGCGAATTTCGCCACTGTGGACAAGGAGGGGAGGATTCTCGACCGGAGGGCTGGGCGAGACCTGGCCACTGAGGAGGCATCGTCCTTGGCGGAGCTGATTCAGAGGGAGGTGAGGCTACCGGGGGCCTCCTTCTCCTTCAGGGCGACGGTCGAGCACCGCGCCTCTCTGGTCATAAGGGACGAGGCAGGGCCCCTTTCTGACCAGGTCAGTAACACCGACCCCGCTTACAGGAGGGAGGGAGCTCTCGGGGTGGCCCTGGAGAGGTTCGAAGAGAAGATCCAGGAATGCAGGGCTCTGGTAGAGGATGAGCGGGCTCACCGGGCGGCGGAACTCACCAATATCTTCGTGGATGAAGCCAGGCGTATCCTGGCGGGGGCCGAGGCGAACCGCGCGAGGGAGAGGCGGGGCAGACCCCCCGCCAACGCCATCCTCACCAGGGATGCCGGCAACCGTCTGCCCGGGATTCGCAAGCTCAAGGAGGTCACCGGTGCCGACTGGGGGTGTTTCGTCGAGATGCCGGTGGAGAGGGGGATTGCGCTCGTCACCGGGATGGACCCCATCGAGGTGCCGAGGCCCGAGGGGATGGAGGAGAGGTACAGGGCCTGGGCTTGGCTGGCTTCGGAGGCTATGGAGGGATATGACGCTCTGTACATACACATCAAGGGCCCTGACCTTCCGGCCCACGACGGGGACGGCCCCAGGAAGCGGGAGGTAATCGCCCTGATAGATCGGGCCTTCTTCGGCGAGCTCCTCCCGGCCCTCCGTCTGGACAGGACGGTTGTGGCGGTCACCGCAGATCACGCCACAAGCTCCGCCAGGAAGGCCCATACCGACTACCCTGTTCCTCTCCTTTTAGCGGGGGCGGGGGTCTCCCCCGACGGGACGGGGGTCTTCGGCGAGAGGGAGGCGGCCAGGGGCTCCCTCGGCCTGCTTCGCGGGACAGATGTGGTGCCGCTGCTGGTGGACGCGGCCAGAGGCTGAGCGCAGACAGAACGCGCAGGTCAAAATGATTGTTTTGCCCTAGTGCCTGTGATATCCTCCGCCCGATTTCAGGGACGAGGGAGGTGGCGTGCTTAACGCTGTTCTTATCGCGGTTGATGCCCTCGCCAGCGTACTCCTCGTCCTTCTCATCCTCCTCCACTCTGGAAGGGGCGGCCTCTCGGACTTCTTCGGGGGAGGTATGGGGGGAGGGGTGGGGTCGAGCGTGGCCGAGCGGAACCTGGACCGCATCACCATCCTGGTGGGTCTGGTTTTCGGCGTGGCCACTGCCCTTCTCGTGGTGAGGCTGAGATAGGCGCCGCGGGCGCGGCGGGAAGGAGGGAGCATGGAAAAAAAACCTAGGCTGCTGGGGTTGGCGGGCCTGGTAGTGGCCCTCGCCCTGCTGGCTGCGGGCTGCGCCAGACCTGCTGCTCCGCCCACCGCTGCCGAGTCCCCGAGACCTGGTGGCACCCTCGTCATCGGCTGGGACCAGGAGCCCAAGATCCTGAATGCGCTCATCACAGGCGGTGACCTCTTCGCGACCGCGGTGGTCACGGGGATGGTGGTGAGGGGGTTCTTCAGGATAACCCCCAAGCTCGACTTCGAGCCCTTCCTGGTCGAGAGGACGCCCAGTCTGGATAACGGCGACATCAAGGTCGAGGGCGGGAAGATGACCATGACCTGGCGGATCAAGAAGAACGCCAAGTGGTCCGATGGCAAGGACGTCACCTCCGAGGACGTGAAGTTCACCCTGGACACCATCATGAACAAGAAGTTCAACATCCTCACCCGCGAGGGGTACGAACTCATCGAGGCCACGGACACCAGCGACCCCAAGGTCTTCAAGGCTACCTTCAAGCAGCCGTACAACCAGTGGATACTTCTCTTCTCCGGCCCCATGGGCGTCCTCCCCAAGCACGTCCTCGAGGGGAAGGACTTCAACAATGAGTGGCTGAATTCCATCCCCGTGGCCAACGGTCCCTACCTCTTCAAGGAGTGGAAGAAGGGCGAGTCCATCACCCTCGTGAGGAACGAGAACTACTGGGGCCCCCACAAGGCTTACATAGACCAGGTCACCTTCAAGTACATCACCGACACGGCGGCTCTCAAGAATGCCTTCCGGGCAGGGGAGGTTCAGTTCATACAGCCTCCTCCTGACATCGCCCAGGTGGAGGAGATCCAGGGGTACCCCGGGGTGAAGGTCAAGGTGGCCGCCGGGGTGGTCTGGGAGCACCTCGGCTTCAACGTGACCAAGCCTGGCCTGGACAAGAAGGAGGTCCGCCAGGCCATCGCTTACTGCATCGACCGGGACTCCCTAGTCCAGCAGCGCCTCAAGGGCCAGGTGAAGCCCCTCCAGTCCTTCGTCGTCCCCGAGCTCTCGAAGTTCCAGACCCCTGCCTGGCAGAAATACAAGCGTGACGTGAACAAGGCCAAGGAGCTCCTGGCCAAGGCCGGGTACACACCGGAGAAGCCCCTCAAGCTCACCATCAGCACCACCGCCGGGAACAAGGCCAGGGAGGACAACGAGGCCTTCTTCCAGCAGCAGCTCAAGGAGTGCGGGATCCAGCTGGAGATCAAAAACACGGAGGCCAAGACCTTCTTCGGTGACTGGATCCCAAAGGGCACCTTTGAGATCGGGGAGTGGGCATGGCTTGGGTCCCCTGGCTACGCGGGCGCAGCCAGCCTGATCAACCTCTTCACCCCCGACCAGATCCCGACCGCTGCCAACGACTACGAGGGCCAGAACTACTACCGATACAACAACCCTCAGGTGGGCGAGATCAACAACAAGCTCAAGGGCACCCTGGACGAGGAGGAGGGAGCCAAGCTCATCAAGCAGGTCCAGGAGATCATGGCCGAGGATGTCCCCCTCCTCCCGCTCTACCAGCGGATCGACCCCATCGCTTTCTCCGAGAAGATCCGGGGGCCTGAGAACAACCCCACCCAGGAGGGACCCTTCTGGAACATCGAGGACTGGTGGTTCGGGGCCTGAACCCAGCAGGATTGGGGGAGGGGGGGCGCTTGCCCCCCCTCCCTCTTCTCTCCGGAGCTCTCCCCTTCCAGAAGGAAAGACGGCCGCTGCGTCAAAAAGATCCCAAGCGCGGCTGTGCTAGCATCCGGCCGGAAAGAACCTGGAGGAGCCATTGCTCAGATACATCGCAAGGAGACTCGTTGCCAGTCTTCCCGTTCTCTTCGCTGTAAGCCTTGTGGTGTTCATCCTCATGCAGAAGGCAGGTGGTGGCCCTCTAACGCAGCTAAAGCTGAACCCGAGAATCCGTCCGGAGGACATAGAGCGCCTCAAGCACCAGCTCGGCCTCGACCTCCCTCTTTGGGTGCAGTACCTCAGGTGGCTAAAGAACTTCGTCATCGGCAACTGGGGTGAGGGGTTCGCCACCCACCAGCCGGTAACCCGAATGATCGCTGAGAGGCTTCCCAATACCGTCACCCTGGTGGGGCTCGCCTTCCTCCTCTCCCTCCTCATCGCTGTCCCCCTTGGGGTGTACTCCGCCATCCGCCAGTACTCGACCTTCGACTACATCGCCACGGGCCTCTCCTTCTTCGGGTACTCCATGCCCATCTTCTTCTTCGGCCTGTTGATGCAGCTCATCTTCGCCTACTACCTCACCCTCTGGACCGGGCTTAAGATCTTCTACACGACGGGGTTCACTTCGGTCGGGGGAGGGGGTTTCATCGACCGTGTACAGCACCTCACCCTGCCCGTGCTCACCCTGGGCATAGCCAACATCGCTTCCTGGAGTCGGTATCAGAGGGCGAGCATGTTGGATGTGATCCACTCCGACTACCTGCGGACCGCACGGGCAAAGGGGCTTCCCACGCGCGTTGTCATCTTTAAGCACGCCCTGCGTAACGCCCTCATCCCTGTGGTCACGGTGGTGGCCCTGGACATGTCGACCCTGGTGGGGGGAGCTGTGGTGACCGAGACCATCTTCGCCATACCGGGGATGGGCAGACTGATCTACCAGGCCATCGGGGAGAGGGACTACCCGGTAGTGATGGCCGGGATCATGGTGGTCTCCCTGGCCGTGGTCTTCTTTAACCTGGTCGCCGACATCCTTTACGCCTTCCTCGATCCGCGCATCCGGTACGAGTAGCCGTAAGGGGGTACGGGTAGCCGTGAGGGAGGACTGGCAAGCCGAGGCGCGGTCGGAGGAAGAGAGGGCCTGGCTCGAGCCAACGGCCAGGGTGAAGCCCCTCACCCAGTGGGACCTCTTCTGGAGGAGGTTCCGGAGGCACCGGGCCGCCCTGGTCGGCCTCGGCATACTCACGGCTATCGTCCTTGCTGCGGTGCTCGCTCCCTACTTCACTCCCGATCCCTCCAGGGTCGACCTGGGAGCCATTTACCTTCCTCCCTCCCGCGCCCATTTGCTCGGTACCGATTCCATAGGCAGGGACTACTTCGCTCGCCTTGTCTGGGGCGGGAGGGTGAGCCTGAGAATCGGGATTTTTGTTGCTCTCCTCATTGCCGCCATGGGGACCACGGTGGGGGCGGTCTCCGGGTATTACGGCGGGAGGCTCGACGACGTTCTCATGCGCTTTGTCGACCTCATGCTCTCCATCCCGCTTCTCCCCGTGCTCCTCGTGGCCGGGGCGGCGTGGGGGAGCACCATGGTCTCCATGACCCTCATCCTCTCCTTCTTCCTCTGGGCCCCTCTGGCCAGGGTGGTGAGGGGGACCTTCCTTTCTTTAAGGGAAAAGGAGTTCGTGGAGGCGGCCAAGGCTGCAGGGGCTAGCGATGCCAGGATCATTTTCCGCCACATTCTCCCCAACACCGTGGGGCCCATCGTTGTTAACGCCACCCTCTACGCGGGCCTTGCCATCATCCTCGAGTCCACCCTCTCCTTCCTGGGGTTCGGGATCCAGCCCCCTACCCCAACGTGGGGCACCCTCCTGGCCGATGCCAAGGATGTCATGTTCTCCAAACCATGGATGCTCTACCCTCCCGGCTTCGCCATCGTCATCACGGTGCTCTGCATAAACTTCGTCGGCGACGGGTTGAGGGATGCCCTCGACCCAACCCAGGTTCATCTCAAGGTGTAGGGGAGGATGAGGGACCGGAAGGGCGGAGGAGCAGTTCCCGGTGAGCCCCTGCTGGACGTGAGAGGGCTTGCCACCTACTTCTGGACCGAGGACGGCGTGGTGAAAGCCGTAGATGGGGTCTCCTTTCAGGTCTTTCCGGGGGAGCGCTTCGCCATAGTGGGGGAGTCGGGCTCGGGAAAGAGCGTGACGGCCCTCTCGGTGATGCGCCTGGTGGACCGGCCGGGAAAGATAGTAGCCGGGGAGGTCTTCTTCGAGGGGAGGAACCTTCTTGAGCTCGACGAGGAGGAGATGCAGGGGGTCAGGGGTGCGAAGATCGCCATGGTCTTCCAGGACCCCATGACCTCGCTGAACCCAGTGTTCACCGTGGGTCACCAGATCATGGAGGCGATCCTCCTGCACCAGAAGGTGAGCAAGGCTGAGGCGAGGGATCGGGCCATCGAGCTCCTGAAGGAGGTGGGGATCCCCAGGGCCGAGGAGCGGATCGACGATTATCCCCACCAATTCTCGGGCGGTATGCGCCAGAGGGCCATGATAGCCATGGCGCTCTCGTGCCAGCCAAGACTCCTCATAGCTGACGAGCCCACCACCGCTCTGGACGTGACCATCCAGGCCCAGATCCTCGAGCTCATCCTCGGGCTGTCTGAGGAGAGGGGAACAGCCGTGATTCTCATCACCCACGACCTTGGCATCGTGGCGGGCTTTGCCGAGAGGTTAATGGTGATGTACGCGGGGAAGGTGGTGGAGTCCGGGTCCGTGGAGGACATCTACTACCACTCCCTTCACCCCTACACCTGGGGGCTGATGGGGAGCCTGTCCCGCCTTGACATGAAACGGAAGGACAGGCTTGAACCCATTCCCGGAACTCCGCCGAGCCTCATCTTCCTCCCCCCCGGCTGCCCCTTCCACCCCAGGTGCAGGTACAGGGTGGAGCAGTGCAGGGTGGAGACCCCCAGGCTTCTTCCGTACACCGACTCGCACTGGGTCTCCTGCCACCTGGCCGGAGAGTTCCTCGAAGCGCGGGCGGGTAAGGAGGGGGCGGTCTAGGTGGTGGAGGCAGGGCTCCGGGAGGGGCCTTATCCGCGGACGGAGAGGGGCGAGGAGATCCTCCGGGTTGAGGGTCTCGTCAAGCACTTCCCTGTAACCAGAGGGACTTTCTTCAAGAAGGTGGCGGGTCTGGTGAGGGCCGTGGACGGGGTCTCCTTCTCGGTGAGGGAAGGAGAGACCCTAGCCCTGGTCGGGGAGACGGGTTCGGGCAAGACCACGGTGGCCAGGTGCGTTCTCCGGCTGATAGAGCCCACGGCGGGAAGGATCTGGTTTATGGGCCACGAGATCACTGGCCTTTCTCGAAAGGAGCTTCGCCAGGTGAGGCGGAGCATGCAGATCGTGTTCCAGGATCCTTATGCCTCCCTGAACCCAAGGATGACGGTCCGATCCATCCTCGCGGAGCCCCTCGTGGTTCACGGCCTCTACGGGAGGGACGGTGTCAAGCGGGTGGAGGAGCTGCTGGAGCTCGTGGGGCTGAATCCCGAGCACGCCAACCGTTACCCCCACGAGTTCTCCGGGGGGCAGCGCCAGAGGATAGGGATCGCCCGGGCCCTCGCCCTCAATCCCCGCCTTCTCGTCCTGGACGAACCTGTCTCCGCGCTGGACGTCTCCATTCAGGCCCAGATCGTCAACCTCCTTGAGGATCTTCAGGCCAGGTTCGGAATGACGTACCTGCTCATCGCCCACGACCTCGGGGTGGTGAGGCATGTGGCGGAGAGGGTCGCCGTCATCTACCTGGGGAAGCTGGTGGAGGTGGGCACCCGCGAGCAGGTGTACGAGACCCCGCTCCACCCCTACACCCAGGCCCTCCTCTCCGCCGCCCCCGTGCCCGACCCGCAGAAGGAGAGGGAAAGGAAGAAGAAAAGAATAATCTTGGCGGGGGAGGTGCCGAGCCCTCTAAGTCCTCCCCCGGGGTGCCGATTCCATACCCGGTGCTGGAAGGCGGAGGCCCTCTGCAAGCAGGTGGAACCGCCCCTGGTGGATACGGGGGAAGGGCACCTGGTGGCGTGCCACTTCCCCGAGGCCCGCGAGGTTCTTTAGGTAGGCGAAGTCCAGGGAGGCGGGGGCCCGGCGCTCACGTCTACCTCCTGGTCGTGGTGCTCCTTCTCCTTCAGGGGTGCTGGGGCGGGGGGAGCCGGAGTAGGGCGGAGCTTCCCTTGCTCACGGTGGGAATGGAGGAGCCCGGGGCTCTTGACCCCGCCCTCGCCAGGACGCACCAGGCTCTTGCCATTCTTCCCCTCATCTACCAGCCACTGGTCAGGTGGGAGGGGGGGAAGCTCGTCCCGGGGCTCGCCAGATCCTGGCGGCCCGAGGATGGAGGCAGGATCTGGGTATTCCAGCTCGACCCGGGGGCCCGGTTTCACGACGGAAGGCCCGTGGGGGCGGGGGATGTGAAGGCGGCTCTCGAGAGGGTGGCTTCCAGAGCCACGGGTTCGGAGTCAGCGTATCTCCTTAGCGAGGTGAGGGGGTTCGCTCGGGCACGGGAGGGGTCCTTCCCGGGCTTGGAGGGGGTTGAGGTTGTCGACACCTACACCCTCCGGATCGTTCTGGACCGGCCCGACTACGACTTCCCCGCAGTGCTCACCCATCCCGCTCTGGCGCCCGTGGGCCTGGGTGAGGGGACGGGCTCGCCCGCGCCAGGAAGCCCCCTCGCCCAGAGCTCCCCTGGCCCGGGGAGCGGGAGACCGCCGGGAGGCACCGCACCCGCGGGTGAGACCCCGGGAGAGAGGCCGCGGGTCCCGCCCGGAACCGGCCCCTACCGGGTGGTATCAGCGGGGAAGGAAGGAGTCACTCTGGAGAGGGTGTGGGGGCACGGGCCGGCCAGGATCAGCATTCGGTTTTTCGCCACTGTGGAGCAGGCCTGGGAAGCGTATCTAAAGGGTTCGGTGGATGCGGCAGAGGTTCCGGCGGGAGAGGTCGTCCTCAGGCCCAAGGAGGTGAGCGCAGGGGGAGGAGGGCCGCTCTGGGCCTCCTCGGCCCTCCTTTTTAATCTGGCCGACCCCATTCTCGGGAAGCTGGAAGTGCGAAGGGGGCTCTCCCTTGCTGTGGACAGGGAGGCCCTGGTGGCCAGCGTATACCGGGGTCTAAGGGAACCCGCCACCTCGCTGCTTCCTCCGGGTCTTCCGGGGGCGGGAAGTGGTCGGTGCGAGGCCTGCCGTTTCTCGCCCGAGGAGGCAAGATCCCTCCTCTCCGGGGCCGCCGGCGGCGCCGGCTTCGTCCTCGACTACTTGGAGGAGGGTGCGGGACCGGTGGAGGCGCGGCGGCTGGCCGAGGGGTGGCAGGCTCTCGGGGTCAGGGTGAGCCTGCGGGGGCAGCGGGCCGAGGAGCTTCTCGCCAGGCTGGCCAGGGGCGAGTTCCAGGTGGCCCTCTTCGGCTGGGTGGCCGAGTACCCCTCGGCAGGCGCCTTCCTCGACCCCCTCTTCCGGTCGGGGTCTAGAGACAACTACGCCCGCTTCTCCTCCCCCGAGCTCGACCGGGCCCTGGAGGCTGCACGTACAGAGCCCGATGCCGGCAGGAGAGCGGAGAAGTGGGCTGAGGCCGAGAGGCTCGTCCTCGGCGCCCTCCCCTGGGCTCCCCTCACTTTCTACAGAAACCACTGGGCTCTTCGGCGTCCCGGGCTCCGCCTGGATGAGCGGGGCTTCCTGGCCGTGGCCGGTGCCAGTGCTGGCCGGTCCGAACCCCTCTGGACGGGGCAAGGGATGGCTATAATCCCGGCTGAAGGGTCGGAGTGGCGGAACGGCAGACGCGCTAGCTTGAGGGGCTAGTGGGCGAAATGCCCGTGGGGGTTCAAATCCCCCCTCCGACACCGAGCCGCCAAGGCCCGGCTGGATTCTCCTAACGGACCTCGTGGTTTCCTCCTTGCGGAGTCCATCGCTGCTACCCGCCACCCCGCGGGCGATACCGGGTTGCCTCGGGCGATGGGATGGAAAAGGATACCCCGGTGGGGTATAGTCACTCCGGTTGAGCTTCCAAGGAGGAGGTCTGCGATGAAGGCAACGGATCCCGTCTGCGGGATGACCATCGAGACCGCCCGCGCTGCGGAGACGCGGGTGCGGGATGGGGAGACCTTCTATTTCTGCTCCGCGGCCTGCGCGATGCAGTTCGATGTGGCGGGTGCCCGTCCGGCAGAGGGGGATGAGGCGGGCCCCGATGCGGGCGCTGCCACTGGAACCGCGGCTGAGGAGGCCAGTTCCGATCCGGGGGGTGTACACGCGGGTGGTATCGGTGCGGTCGCCGCGACCGCCGCTCAGGCCTCCCGGGCGGAGTTCGCTGTAGGAGGTCTCGACTGTGCCACCTGCGCGGTCACGCTTGAGAGGGCTCTGGCACGGCTCCCGGGTGTCGGGAGTGTGGTGCTGGACCCCGTATCGGGTCGGGCAGCCATTGACTTCGATCCGGGCCACGTTTCCGAGGCGGATCTCCGAAGGACCATCGAGGCGGCCGGCTACCGAGTTGAACCCGATGGGCATCCCTCCCCCGCGGACGAGGTTGCCCGGGAGGAGGCCGCCCGAGAGCGCGAGTACCGGACTCTCATGCGGAAGTTCTGGGTATCCGCACTAATCTCGGTGCCGGTGGTCCTGCTTTCCTATCCGTGGCTCATTCCCGGCCTCAAGAACGTCTCATGGCTGGCCCGCGGATCCCAGAGCCTGTACTGGGTGTGGCGGGGACTTGGCCTTCTCACCCTACCCGTCCTCTTGTGGGGCGGGCGTCAGTTCTACCGGGGCCTCTGGGCGGCAGCGAAGTCGCGCTCGGCCAACATGCACACCCTTATAGGCGTCGGCATCACCGCGGCGTGGTTGTACTCGACGGTGGCGGTGATCTGGCCGGGGGTCTTCCCCAGGGCCGAGCTGGCGGAGGTCTACTACGACGTGACCGCAGTGGTCACTGCCCTGGTCGTCCTGGGGCTGGCCCTGGAGGTGAAGGCCAAGGGGAAGACGAGTGAGGCCCTGAAGAAGCTCATAGGTCTGCAGGCGAAGACGGCCAGGGTCATCCGGGATGGACGGGAGCTGGACGTCCCTGTCGAGGAGGTCGTGGTCGGGGACGTTGTCCTCGTGCGCCCGGGCGAGAAGATCCCCGTGGACGGCGTGGTGACCGACGGCGCCTCCGCCGTGGACGAGTCCATGATCACGGGAGAGTCCGTTCCTGCGGAGAAAGTCGCGGGTGACGAGGTCATCGGGGGAACCCTGAACAAGACCGGCTCCTTCCGGTTCCGGGCCACCAAGGTAGGGAAGGACACCGCGCTGGCCAACATCATCCGGATGGTGCAGGACGCCCAGGGGTCCAAGGCGCCCATCCACAAAACCGTGGACAAGGTTTCGGGCTACTTCGTCCCGGCTGTGCTCATTCTCGGGATCCTGGCTTTTCTGGGCTGGTACAACTCCGGGCCCGAGCCGGCGCTGGCCTATGCGGTGATCGCCTTCGTGACCGTGCTCATTATCGCCTGCCCATGCGCCCTCGGCCTGGCCACTCCAACCTCCCTCACCGTGGGGATCGGCAAGGCGGCGCAGAACGGCATCCTGATCCGGTCCGGTGAGGCGCTCCAGACGGCGAAGAGCCTGGACGTGGTCGTCTTGGACAAGACGGGCACCATCACCGTGGGCAAGCCGTCCCTTACCGATGTCGTGGCCTGGGGAATGGGCGAGGACGAGCTGCTTCGCCTGGCGGCGGCAGTCGAGCGGAACTCCGAGCATCCGCTGGCTGAGGCCATCGTGGAAGGAGCCCGGGCCCGGGGCATCGAGCCGCCCGAGCCCGACGGTTTCAGGGCCATCCCGGGTCGCGGGGTTGAGGCGACGGTTGGCGGGCATGAGGTCCTCCTCGGGAACCTGCAGCTCATGCAAGATTGCGGGATAGACGTGGCGGAGCTTGAAAGGAAGGCTGCGGCCCTGGCCGACGCGGGGAGGACGCCCATGTACGTGGCCGTGGACGGGCGACCGGCGGGGCTGGTGGCCTGCGCCGACACCGTGAAGCCGGACTCCCGGCGGGCCGTCGCTCGGCTGCAGGAGCTCGGGATCATGGTGGTGATGATCACCGGGGACAACCGCCGCACGGCTGAGGCCATAGCCCGGGAGGTGGGGATCAGCCGGGTCCTGGCCGAGGTCCTCCCGGAGGACAAGGCGCACGAAGTCCGGAAGCTTCAGCTTGAGGGGAAGAAGGTCGCCATGGTGGGGGACGGGATCAACGACGCGCCCGCCCTCGCCCAGGCCGATGTGGGGATCGCCATCGGCACCGGAACCGACGTGGCCATGGAGGCCTCCGACGTGACCCTCATCTCCGGAAGCCTTCGGGGCGTGGTCACGGCCATCGAGATCTCTAGAGCGACCATGCGGAACGTGTACGAAAACCTGGTGGGGGCCTTCTTCTACAACACCGCTGGTCTCCCCGTGGCGGCGGGGTTGCTCTACCCCTTTTTTGGGATCCTCCTCTCGCCCATTCTGGCCGCGGCGGCCATGGCGTTCTCCTCCGTCACGGTGCTCTCAAATGCGAACCGGCTCCGCCGGTTCCGCCCAGTGGAGGTGTGAGAGATGCTTGACAACGTGATCGTGACCCTTGCTGGGCTCGCCCTTGTCGGCGGGATTGTGTGGTTCTTCTGGGGCCCGAGGAGGGAGGGGTACAGGGCGGCCTTAGCGTCCTCCGGGTACCAGGAGGCCATGGTTCTGGTGAAAGGAGGCTACACACCGGACACCATCATCGTGCGGGCAGGCAAGCCGGTGCGCCTCTACTTCCGGCGCGAGGAGTCCTCGACCTGCTCGGAGATGGTGGTCTTCGGGGACTTCGGCAAGAGCGTGAAGCTGCCCGAAGGCGAAGTGGTACCCGTCGAGTTCCTGCCGAGGGAACCGGGGACCTACGAGTTCACCTGCCAGATGGGGATGCTCCGCGGTCGCCTCGTCGTGGAACCGGCATGAAGGGGATGGGCAAGATGCGAAAGCCCTGGCTCATCGTGGCTCTCGCGGGCCTCGTGTGGTTCGTACCTTTCTCGGCGGCGCTGGCCCACGAGGAGAATGAGAAAGTCCCCGCCAGGACCCTGGTGCAGCAGGCCATCGCCCTCCTCGGAGGGCAGCCGGACCAAGTGGAAGCCATCGAGGAGAAGATCCGCGGTGCCCTCGAGGCCGACAACGCCGAGGGGGTCGATCTCGCCCTCGTCAAGGAGGCCTATACGGCGTTCCAGGGGGGCGATCCTCACAGGGCGCGTGATCTGCTCGAGGAGTCCATTGGTCTGAAGCCGCATCAGGTGGTCGTGAGCCCGAAAGCGGAGCTGAGGGCTACGGCTACGCCCGAGGGGTCGGCGGAGGCTGCCCCCGCGCTTCACGAGGCCGGCGTGGGAGGCGGGCTGCGAGCCCCGAGGGGCCTGGCCGGACCGATGCTGCTGGGGCTGGCAGGGGCCATGGCGCTGCTAGGGGTAGTCGTGCTGAGGAGGGAGCGCCGGTGGAGTACCCGGTAACGAACGGGACGGCGGTTCCGGCCGGGCCGTCTCGGAAGACTCGGGCCAAGAGGCTGCTCGAGGCGCTCGATGAGCGCCTGGGTTTCTCCGGCCTCCAGTACCCCGTCCCCGCCCACGCCAATAAGCTCGCCTACAGCCTGGGGGGCCTGTCCCTCGCGAGCTTCCTGCTCCTCCTGGGAACCGGGATCGCCCTGGCCCAGTTCTACCAGCCCGAGCCGGCCGCAGCCCACGCCAGCGTGCGACGGTTGATCACGGACGTGACGCTAGGCAGCTATCTCCGGGCTTTCCACTACTGGGCAGCCATGGCCATGGTTGTGCTGGTGGGATTGCACCTTCTTCGGGTCTTCGTTTCCGGGTCCTTCAAGCGACCCCGCGAGGCCAACTGGGTCGTCGGGGTGATCCTGGCCGGGATCACGGCGGCCTTCTTCTTCTCGGGGACCGTCCTCAAGTGGGACCAGGAGTCGCTCGAGGCCCTGGAGCACAACATCGAGATCGGGAAGATATTGGGGCGGTTGGGCTTCTGGTTCTCGCCCCAGTTCGGGGGCGTGCCGCTTCTGCACCGCCTGTACTCGCTGCATGTGAGCATCCTGCCGCCGGTCTTCCTGCTGGTTGTCGGGATTCACCTGCTACTCGTGAAGCGCCATGGCATAGCGCCCTCGCCCTTCCGGCGCGCGCCGGAGTCCGAGCCGACCGAGCCGTTCGGGCGTCACCTTGTCCGGCTGGGCGGGTTCACCCTTGTACTGGTAGCGGTCCTGACAGCCCTCGCTGTGCTCGCTCCCCCTGGTCACGGTCCGGCCCCCGTTGAGGGGATGGGGTTAAAGGCAGTTTTCCCAAGGAGGAAGGCGTGAGGGCCTATTCCACGGCGGAGCTTTCAGGGGAGGGCCTGGAGGAGCTGGGTTCCCTCGTGGACCTCGTTCTCGACCCGTGGGTCGCCTACGTTCCGCCCCGCTTCCTAAGCCCCGAGGAGCTGGTGGCTAAGCTAAGCGAGGTGGGGGCGGAGATCTTCATAGTCGAGGCTGACTACGTGCCCGCCAAGGTCTTCCATGAGGTGAGCCTGAGGGCAGTGGTGGTATGCCGCGGCGATCCCTGGAACGTGGACGTCGCCGCTGCCACGGCTGCCGGTGTCCCGGTGGTGAGGACCCCTGCGAGGAATGCCCAGGCCGTGGCCGAACTGGCCCTGGCCATGGCTCTCGCCCTTATGAGGGGCCTGATCCGGGCTGACTCCGACGTCAGAGCGGGGCGGTGGGTGGTGGAGGGGCGCATCGCCTACCAGAGACTTAGAGGGGTCGAGCTGGCCGGTAAGACCGTCGGGGTGGTGGGGCTCGGAGCCGTGGGTAGGGCCTTCGCCCGGATCTGCTCGGCCCTGGGCTGCCGCGTTCTCGCCCACGACCCGTACGCTCCGGCGGAGGCCTTCACCGCCTCCGGGGCGGTTCCGGCAGGCCTGGATGAGCTCCTTGCCTCATCAGACCTGGTGAGCCTCCATGCCGCGTTGACCCCTGAGACGACCCGGATGATAGGTGCGCGGGAGCTCGAGCTGATGAGGGAGGGTGCCTATCTGGTGAACACCGCCCGCGCCCAGCTCGTGGACGGTGAGGCCCTTCTTCAGGCCCTCACCTCGGGCAGGCTCGGCGGGGCCGGCCTCGACCACTTCGAGGGGGAGTTCCTCCCCCAGGACCACCCTCTCACCCGGCTCGAGAACGTACTCCTCACTCCCCACATAGGGGGTGCGACCCGGGAGACGGTGGAGAGGCAGACCAGGATGGTTGCCGAGGCTGTGAGGGACCTCCTGGCCGGGCGCCGCCCGGCCAATCTGGTGAACCCCGAGGTCTGGAAGGGGACGGGGTAATGACCTGCCCGTCCGGTGCCGAGGCGGGTGGCAAGGGGGAGATCTGCTGAGGGGAGGTGCATTGGGACTTGAAGGGCTTAGAGAGCAGGTGGTGGCGGTGGCCAGAGAGCTTGAGAGGAGGGGGCTGGTCTCGGGGAGCTCGGGGAACGTGAGTGCCCGTGCGGGGAACGTGGTTGTCATAACCGCGTCGGGGGTTCCCTACACTCGGATGACCCCCGCTGATACGGTGGTTCTCTCCCTCGAGGGCGAGAGGATCGAGGGGGAGAAGGCGCCCTCCGTGGAGGCCCCCATGCACCTTGCCGTCTACCGCGCCCGGGCTGACGCGGGCGCCGTTATCCACTCCCACCCGGTCTGGGCCTCGGCCTTTGCGGCGGCAAGAAAGCCCATCCCCGCCTTCCTCGATGAGCTCGGGGTGTACCTCGGGGGTGATGTGGAGGTTGCGGAGTACAGGGTTTCTGGAAGCCCGGAGCTGGCCGAGGCCTGCGTGAAGGCCCTGGGGAAAAGGGCCGCCTGTCTCCTCGCCAACCACGGCCTGCTCGCCTGCGGGAAGGATCTGGAAGAGGCGCTCCACGTCACGGACCTGGTGGAGAGAGCTGCCAAGACGCTCATCGGAGCCGGCCTCCTGGGCGGTGTGGTCCCCATCCCACCGGACCTAGCGGCCCTCTACTCCCAGGTGTACAGGTACAGGCACGGGCTTGAGGTGAGCGAATCGTGAAGGCCGTAGTTGTGCGGCATGTGGAGGGTGGGCTTCGGAGGAGACTCTTGTCCCAGCGGTGGCGGCCATCCCTTCGAGGAGGACATTCCCTGGGAGGTGGCTGCGCTCATTGGATGCGCCGTCACTGCGGAGTGGGGGCCGCCGTGAAACGGCCAGGGGGCCGAGGTGAGGCCCAGGCGGCGGACATGGCGGCTAAGGCACTGCACATGAGGCCGCGGATGAAGCCCGCAAGGCTCTGGAGTTCGCCAGGGAGGTGGTCGAGTTCTGCGAACGTGAGAGTTTGGAACATTGACCGGCGGGAGGTCCTGGCGCGCCTGAGGGACTGGGGTGAGGAGCTCGGGCGCGACCGGCAGGTGATGGCTGTGGTCCTGTTTGGCTCCCTGGCCCGGGGCGACCACACCGCGGCGAGGTATGCAGATGTGCTGATCCTGTTACGCAACTCTACGCAGCCCTTTGAAGACCGTATCGCCCGCTTCCTACCCACGGGCGTTGGTATCGGGGTGGACGTCTTTCCGTACACCCTGGCAGAGGCCGAGCGGGCCCTGGTGGAGGGGTGGGGCCCGCTGCAGGTCGCCTTGGAGGAGGGGCTGGTTCTGTTCGAACGCGACGACGAAGGCCCGCTCGCGTTGCTCCGGCGGCTGCTGCACGCCCGCCGAGGGTGAGGAGCAAGAGACTGTGCCGGGGGGCTCCCGGGGGTGCTCGGCTGCGTCTCCGGCGGGGTCGATGCGAGAAGCCAGTGCCTAGCGGGGTGTGGAACTAGGGGGGTGAGATGGGGTACATGGGGAAGCTCCTCGTGGTGGACCTCGAGAGAGGCGGGTTTGAGAGGGTCCCTCTCGAGCCGGGGATGGCCCGGCGGTACCTCGGAGGCACCCCTATGGCCGCCAGGATCTTCTTCGAACGCGGGGCCTGGAAGGCAGCTCCCCTCGACCCTGGGAACCACCTCATAGTCATGACAGGCCCCATGACCGGGACCACGCTCCCGGCTACCGGGCGGTTCACTGCCGCTGCTCGCTCTCCCCTCACCGGCATCTGGGGGGAGTCTGGGTGCGGAGGGCACTTTGGGCCCGCCCTTAAGCGGGCCGGGTACGACGGCCTGGTGCTTCTCGGTGCGGCCCCGCGGCCGGTCTGGCTCTACGTGGGTGAGGAGGAGGTCCGGCTGGAGAGTGCCGAGGAGCTCTGGGGTCTCGACACCTACGAGGTGGCGGAGCACTTCTGGAGGTCCCTGAAGGGCAGGCCCAGCGTTCTCTCCATCGGCCCGGCCGGCGAGAACCTGGTGGAGATGGCCAATGTGAACAACGACCGGGGGGACGTTCTTGGAAGGACCGGGCTTGGTGCCGTCATGGGGTCCAAGCGCCTAAAGGCCGTGGTGGCTAGTGGAAGAGCGAGGACACCCGTCCCCCCGGTGTTCAAGAAGGCCAGGGGCCCGCTCTTCTTACACGTCCGGGATCACGTCATCTCCATCACCCTGCGGGAGTACGGTACCTCCTCCGGTCTTGCCTCCGGCCGCTATCTAGGGGACGTCCCCACCAGGAACTGGACGGTGGGGGACCCCGGGGAGATGGCGGAGGGCCTCTCGGGAATGGCCCTGAAGGAGACCTACCTGGTGAAGAACGCTGCTTGTCACGGCTGTCCCATCTCCTGCAAGAGGGTGGTGCGGGTGGCGGAGGGCCCTTACGCGCTGGAGGAGGGGCCCGGCCCCGAATACGAGACCCTCACCTCCCTCGGCACCCTCACCCTCACGGGCGACCTGGCCCTCCTCTGCAAGGCCAATGAGCTGGTGAACCGGCTCGGGATGGACAGCATCTCAGCGGGTTCCGCCGTGGCCTTCGCCATCGAGTGCTACGAGTCGGGGATCCTTGGGAAGGAGGATACCGACGGGCTTGAGCTCCGGTGGGGGAATGGCGAAGCCATCCTCTCCCTCCTCCAGAGGATGGCGAGGAAAGAGGGGATAGGGGCCCTGCTCGCGAAGGGCGTGAAGAGGGCGGCCGCGGAGATAGGAGGAGGGGCCGAGAGGTTAGCCATGGAGGTGAAGGGCCTGGAGGTCCCGATGCACGACCCCCGGGCCTTCCACAGCATGGGCCTCGCCTACGCCGTGTCCAACAGGGGAGCCTGCCACAATCGCCAGCTCAACATGTACCTGGAGATCGGAGTGGCTCACTGGCCCGAGGTGGGGGTTGCCGGACTGGACAGGCTGAGGTCGGAGGGGAAGGGGAGGGTGAACTTCATAAGCGAGAACGTGGCAGAGGTATGCGACGCGGGGGTTCTCTGCATCTTCGCCATGGCGGGTATGACCCCCTCCCAGCTCGCCCAGATGGTGAACGCGGCAACGGGGTTCGGTTACTCCCTCGCCGAGCTCCTCGAGGTCGGCGAGAGGAGCTGGATGCTGAAGAGGGCACTGAACTGCATGTGGGGGGTGAGGGCGGCCGACGACCGCCTGCCTGAAAGGCTCCTCACTCCCCTGCCCGACGGTGGGGCCGCCGGATCTGCCCCTGACCTCCCCCTCATGCTCCGGGAGTATTACGAGGTGAGGGGCCTGGACGGCGAGGGGAGGCCGAGGAGGGAGAGGCTCCTCTCTCTCGGCCTGGGGGACGTGGCGGACGCCCTGGGGGTGTAGGGGTGATGGGGTAGAGGCTCCTGGCCGGGTCTTCATCGTAGGTAGTCCTCGAGGTGGGCTGGCCGGAGGCCGCGCCTCCCCAAGATCTCGCTAAGGGATTGGAGCTCGAAAGGGAGCTCCCTTCTGAAGTGCATGAGGACTATATCGCCCGGGCGGAGGGGCCCCCCGCTGGCGGTCCTGAGGTTCCCCCTGAAGACCGAGGCGTCCCAGAGCACCACTGCCCGGAGCCCGCATGCCCGGGCAGCAGCAAGAGTGTTCGCGTCGTAGGCACCGTAGGGCGGACGGAAGAGGACCGGACGGTGTCCCAAAATCCTAGCTTCCTCGTCAGCCTCCCCGCAGATCTCCCTTATCTGCTGCTGGAGGGGGAGTCCCGCGAGCCGGGCGTGGGTCAGGGTGTGGTCCTCGATGACTGCACCCGCCCCTTCAAGCCTCCTCCAGAAACCAGGATCCGCTCTCAGGATCTGGCCGAGGACGAAGGCCGTGATGGGGATCCTCTCCTTCTCTAGGAGGTCGGGAAGGGAAGGGTCCCTAACCCAACCGTCGTCCACGGTTATGAAGACCACCGGATCTCGGGTTCTCACCCTGCTGATGAGAGCGTCCCCCGCGAGATGGCCGGAGGGCTGGATGGGTGCGGGGAAACCGGACTCGGTCTCGCCGCCCAGTTTCTCGTTCCCCCCTCGCCCTACCGGAAGCGGGTCAAGGGAGGGCGTCCAAGGCCCCGAACCTACCGCACCCCGCGGAGGGTGGCCTCCCCGACCCCCCGTGAGCCGCCGCCAAAACGTCGGCCAAGGGCGATCTGCCAGGCGGTAGAGGCAGAGCAGGGTGAGGAAGAGGGCGAGAGAGGCGGAGACGAGGGCGAGCAGCCACCCTCCTCTCCCGGGCTTGGACTTTTTGGGTGTTGGCGCGGGCGGATAGATTCTGGGCTCCACGGGGCTCACGCCTCCTCCTTTAAGCCGGTAGGACTATACTCGAGGTTGGCGCAAAAAGCGAAAAACGCGAAAAACCTGAAGAGGAGGGCTGAGTGCCGGTTCCCCATCTCGTCAGGGCCGCCGAGTTGGCCGCGGTGCTCGGCGTGAGCCTCCGGACCGTGGAGGTGTGGGTTAGAAAGCGGAAGGTTCGGGCCTTCAGGACCCTCGGGGGGCACATAAGGATCCCCAAGGAGGAGGTGGCCCGGATCCTCAAGGAGCACGGGGTGGTTACTAGCGATGGTGAGGCGTACCAGCTCATTCAGGAGATAGTCGGCGGCCGCCGCGGGGGTGTGGCGCCTGAGGGGGAGTCGTGAAGCCTATCAGGAGGTTTCTCGTCGTCTCGGCATCCGTGGGTGAGGGGCATGACTCCGCTGCGGAGGGTGTCGCCCTCGCCCTGAGGCGAGCGTGGCCGGGCTGTGAGGTGCGGAGGGTGGACTCCCTGGAGGTCATGGGTGGCTGGGTGAAGCGGGCGATAAACGCCGTTTACCGGTTCCAGCTGCGCCGTGCCCCCTGGAGCTATGAGCTTTTCTGGAACGCCTTCTGGTGGTCTCGGCTTTTCTCGCGGGCTGTCCGCGGCCTCGTGGGGTGGTGGTGCGGGCGGCGCTTGGAAGGGTTGGTGCGGGCCTTCGGTCCCGACGCCATCGTCTCCACCTATCCTGTGGGATCCGCTGCTCTGGACTGGCTTCGCAGGAGGGGGCTGGCGGTTCCCACGGCCACCTACGTCCCCGACTTCTCCGCGCACCCCTTCTGGGTTTTCTCCGGGGTGGACTGGCACCTCGTGGCTCACGAGGCGGCCCTCCGGCAGGTTAGCGCCATGGGCGGGAGGGCGGTGGTGGTCTCCCCTGCCCTGAGAGCGAGTTTCGGACCCGGTTCCCGCCTTCAGGCCAGGAGAAGGCTGGGGCTCCGGGAGGAGGCCTTCGTCGCGGTGGTGACCGGGGGCGGGTGGGGTGTGGGGAGGATTGAGGAGATGGTCAGGGTCCTTCTGGGGTTCGGAGGGGATGTCCAGGTCGTGGCGGTCACCGGGAGGAACCTGGCCTTGAGGCAGGCCCTGGAAGGCATGGAGGTCTCCAGGGACAGGCTCGCTGTTCTCGGGTACGTGGATGATATGGCTGAGGTCCTGGCCGCGTCCGATGTGGTGGTGGCGAGCGGAGGGGGCATGACCTTTCTCGAGACCTTCGTTTCGAGGAGACCCCTCATCATCTGCGACCCCGTACCCGGGCACGGCCGCGCGAGCGCGCGCCTCATATCCATGGCGGGGCTAGCCCTGTACGCCCCCACCCCCAACGAGCTCCCCTCCCTTTTCTGGCGACTGAGGTCAGACGCCTTCTTGAGGGAGCGCCTTTCGCGCCTGGGGGAGGTCTTCGCCTCCAGGAGGGATCTGGCCGAGGACCTCAAGGCCCTCCTGGAACCTCTGGACGTGGCCGGCCGTCTGCCCAGCCCTCTCCCCGCCCATGGGCGGCCGGCCCGTCCACCCATCCCCAGGGCGGCCGCGATGGCGGCCGCCCTGGGGGCCACCCTGCTGCTCGTCGGACCGGGAGAGTCTGCCGTGGCCGAAAAGGTGGGGAGACCGTTCTCGGGTGCGCTGGCTCCCCCCGGGAGGGTCGCCATCGCGGTGGGGGGGTATCTCGCCCCGGGGGTGCTCGAGGCGCTGGCAGGCGAGGCGGCTGCTGGGAGGGGACCGGCCACGCTGTTTCTCACGGCCGAGGAAGTGCGCTCCGCCGAGCCGGCCCTGCGGGCTGCCGAGGAAGCGGGATGGGAGCTCGAGCCTTCGAGGTGGAGCGGGAGGAGGCTGGCCAGGCCGGGCGGGGTGGAGCGGGGGTACGAGGAAGCTGCCCGTGCCCTGGCGTCCCTCACGGGCAAGCCGGCCCTGTTCGCCACCGGTCCCGGGGGTAGGCCAGCGCTGGTGGATGTGGCGGCCGCATCCAGGCTCGGTTTCCGCTGGGTGATATTCAAGGCCAGAGCCAGCGTGGGCCAGGGGGGGTTGGTTCTTCCATCCTCCCTCCGCCCCGGAACGGTTGTGGTCCTGGCCGTGGAGCCGGGTGCGTCCCCGTCGGCGGTGATCGGGGCTTATCGGGCTCTGCTCGCAGAGGTCCAGGCTCTCGGACTCCGCCCCGTCCGTCTTGACCAGTTTGTATCTGGTGCTTCGAGGGGTGGTGGTCGTGCGGGGTAACGGCCTCGGGAGCGCTGGGGGCTGGTTGCCCGGCCTGGCTGCCGGTATTGCTGGCCTTTACTGGGTACCCACTCTTGGCAGCCTTAAGCTCTTCCGCCCGATCTTTGGCCCCTGGGTCCTTTACCGGGTGGAGACCGAGGAGCCCCTGGTGGCCCTCACCTTCGACGACGGACCAGACCCGAGATACACGGGGCGTTTCCTTAGGGCTCTGGAGAACGCACCCTCCACCTTCTTTGTCTTGGGTGAGTCGGCCAGGGCCTGGCCCGATCTGGTGAGGCAGGCGAGGCGGATGGGGCACGAGGTGGCCTGTCACGGTTTCGACCATTCAAACCTCCTTCGGGTCCCCCCGGGAAGCACCCTGGCATGGCTGAAAAAGGCCCGGGAGGCAGTGGCCGAGGCGAGCGGAGAGGAGCCCCGTTTCTTCCGGCCCCCTTACGGCCTGTTCAACGCGGCCGCCTGGGTGGGGGCTCCGCAGCTTGGGATGAGAAGAACCCTCTGGACGGCCTGGGCCAGGGACTGGGAGGCACGGGTGGGGCCCAGGACCATCGCGGAGAGGCTCCTCGGGGCGGCGTGTCCCGGAGCCATCCTCCTGCTCCACGATGCCAGGGGGAGGCCGGGGGCCCCTGAGATAACCCTGGAAGCGATTCCCCTTCTCCTCCGCGGCCTTCTCGAGCGGGGACTCCAGCCCGTCACCCTCTCCGCTCTGGTGGGAAGAGCCACACGCCGGGTTCGGAGGGGGTCCCGGGATCCTCTTCGGTTCCGGCCCGGCCGGCCGCTCTTAGGCCAGCTGCGAGAGACCGGGCCCGGTCCAGGTCGGCCGGGGTGTTCACGTTGAAGAAGAGGAGACCATCGGGGTCGAGCCGGGCGGACTCGTCGGCGGAGAGAACCATCGCCCCGCACCTGAGGCCAAGCTCCAGGGCAGGAGAGCTGAGGCGGGCGAGCTCCAGGGCTAGGGGGGAGAGGGAAGAGGAGTAGACGGCGAGGAGGGGCTGGGGGATCCCTCCCGGTGCCGGCAGGACCGCGGGCGCCTCAGGGGCGATCGCCGCCAGCTCCTCGGCCGCTTCGGCCCTGAGGAAGGGGAAATCGCAGGCGACCACGAACACCCTCCCTTCCCCCGCTTTCCTCTCGAACCACCCTAACCCGGACGCGATCCCCGCCAGGGGGCCGCCCCTCTCCACCTCGTCTCTGATTACGGGGGCTGCTACCGGCGGCAGTTCCTGGCCCGGAGCCGCGGCCACGACTACGGGCGGGCCGAGGCTGGAGAGGTTCCTCACCGCTCTGACCAGGAGAGGCTCACCCTGGACCTCGGCCCATGCCTTGGGCACCCCGAGCCGCTTTCCCTCCCCTCCCGCCAGCACGAGGCAGCCCACGAGATGCCCGCGCCCGGTGGGCCTCTCCTTTCCGGCCTCTCGGTGAGGTTCAGGGTTCACCCGCCGGGCCCCCACCCGGTCGTCCCCGCGCCCTCGGTCAAGCACCAAGGGGCTCATCTGGCCTAGTATGGGGGCGCGCGGAAGAAGGCGGTGGGACGGAGGGGAGATGATCCCGAGGATAGGCCTGCCCGAGGCTCTGGTGCTCGTCGCCGTTTTCGTGCTCCTCTTTGGAGCCAGGCGGCTTCCGGATCTGGTTTCTGGACTTGGTAAAGCGGTCAGGGAGTTCAGGCGCGGGGTAAGGGAGGAGGGGGAGGAGGTGCCGGAGCCCGGCGAGGGGAGAGGTGCGGGCTGAGGGGGGCGGCATGGCTGCCTTCACCCGGGAGGTAGGGGGCGCCGGGCGTCCACGCCGATCGCCACTGCCAGCATGGGCTCGAGGTGGGTCTCGAGGAACTGCCTGACCTCGTCGTCGTAGAAGGTGAGGCCGGTAGCGCCGAGACCCTGGGCGTAGGAGGCAAGGTAGGCGATACCCGCCCTAACCCCGGCCTCGAGCTGTGCCGCCCTGTATCCTCGGGCCCCGAGCCTCTGGACCGCCTGGTCAAGGTCGGCCATGAGAAAGCAGGTGAGGGCGGCGTCACCTCCCAGGGGTTGCTCAAGACAGAGGAAGGCAGCCTCCCTCCGGTACCGCCCGGGCCTCAAGCTCACCACCAGGTTGCCCTCGGGGGAGGGGAGGAAGCGGTAGACCCCAGGCTCGAGTCCTTGAAGGGCCGAGGCTATGAAAAAGAACTGGACCAGGCTGGGGTCCCAGTCGGCGGGAAGGGGGGACGATGCGGCCTCCAGGACGGCCAGGGCAAAGGAGGCCGGGACCTCGGTGCGAAGAAAGGCCCGGGACGACCCCCTCCTCCTGATGGCCGCCTCCAGGCCCATCCCTAGCCCCTGGGAGGGACGCCGCCCCGAGCTCAGCGCCTTAGGGCTCTCGACCTCCCTTCTCCATGCCGCGGCGTCCTCGGGCACCTCAAGGGATCCGGCGAGATGTGCTTCGAGGAGATCCGGGTAGCTCTGGGGCCTTGGAGAGAGGGGGGCGACCCGGTGGGAGGTGGGCGGCGGCGCGGAGGGGGCAGGGGGGTTATCCCGTCCACCTCCGAGGGCGAGGAGGACCAAGGCCATCTCATCCTTCCCGTCAAGCCCGAGGAGGGTGTCCACCTCCCCGTCGGCGAAGCCCAGGATGGCTTCGGCTGCGAGGTCCGAGGCGCGAGCCAGGGAGAGAAGGTTGGCCACGACCATGCCCGCGTCCCAGAAGAGGTGGCGGTACCCCCGGGAGCGGTACTTCCATGTTGTCCTCCAGGGTATTCCAGAGATGACCAGCGCGGTCGCGCCCCGGAGCAGCGCAGGGTGGGCTCCGCTTGCCCTGGCCAGGTAGGGCAGGGGATCGCCGCTTCGGAGCAACCGAAGGGAGTGCTCGAGGGGATGGTAATGGTAAAGACCCGCCCCGAGTCCGTCCCCGCCCGGCCAGGCCAGGTAGACCTCGATGGGGTAGAGGGCGCCGGCGGAGGCGTATGTCCTGAAGTAGTAGGGCCGGCTGTCCCAGTCGGTGAGGACGCGGTGGACTCCCGCTCCCCACCTCAGGATGCGCGAGAGTTCCACCAAGGACGGAGCCCGCGAGGAGGGGTCCCGCCTCGTCAGGCTCCTCAGGGCATCCATGGCCGGGAAGCGGGTGTCCGGAGCGGGCGGGGGGAGGGGGATGGGGGGTAGTTCGGGGTACTCCTTGAACTTGGCAGGTTCGTTGGAGAAGTCCAGTCTTGAGGAGCCCCGCCTCACGCTTAAGGGGGTGTGCTTGGTGGCCTCATGGAAGGCGAGGACCACCCCCTTTGGATCCATGCCTCGCTCCTTCCCGGGGTCCTCCCAGATCCGGACCCAAGCACCCTAAGGGGCGCCGGCGCCTACGGGATGAGTATGACTGCCTCGGGCCTCACATGGAACCTCACGGTCTCGCCGGGCTCCACTTTCATGTCCCTCACCGCCCGTGGGGAGAGGTAGCAGTCGAGCCGTAGCCCACCCTCGGTTTCCAGGATGAGGACCCTTCTCTCGCCCACATCCAGGAAGTCCAGGATCCTGGCCGAGTAGATATTGCAGTTCATGCCAGGTCGAAGGGGTCTATCGGGGCGGATGAGAAGGACCTCGTCCGGGCGGAAGCCGATGTGAACCTCGGCTCCGGGGGCAGGAGGGTAGGGGGTCGGGGGGTGAACTGCCCTCACCACCATCTTGAGGGGGCCCACACCCACCACCGCTTCCTGCCCGGAGGTGCGGAGGACGCGGGCGGGGAAGAGGTTCCTCACCAGCAGGAACCGGGCGACCTCCAGGCTCGCCGGGCGGGAGTAGAGAACCTCGGGCGGGCCCACTTGGGCGATACGCCCCCGCATCATCACGGCCACCTTCTCCCCGAGGAGGAAGGCTTCCTCCTGGTCGTGGGTGACGTAGACGACGGTAAGGCCGAGCTCAGCTTTGAGCCCGCGGAAGTGCTCCTGGACCTCTCGGCGGAGGTGAGGGTCGAGGGCGGAAAAGGGCTCGTCCAGGAGGAGGAGGCGGGGTCTGGCCAGGATGGCCCGGGCCAGGGCCACCCTCTGCCTCTCCCCCCCGGAGAGGGTTCGCACATCCCTGCGGTCGAGAATGCCCTCGATGCCGAGGAGGGCCGCCACCTCCTGGAGTTCCTTGGGATTGGGGTCTTTTATCCCCCTTGCCTTCCGGGAGAAGAGGACGTTCTCCCTGACCGAGAGGTGGGGGAAGAGGGCGAGGTCCTGCGGGACGTAGGCCATTCCCCGCCTCTCCGGAGGAAGGCCCGTCACATCCTCGCCATCCAGGAAGATTCGCCCGGCCGTGGGTTTCCTCGCCCCCAGGAGGGTCTCGAGGAGTAGGGTCTTCCCCGCCCCTGAAGGCCCCAGCACCACCAGGGAGCTGCCCGAACCCACCTCGAGATCGAGGGGTCCGAGCCGGAAGGCCCCCACCCTGGAAGCCAGGCCCCTCACCTCGAGCACAGCCCCTCCCCCTCTTCCTGGGTTCTCCTCGCCGCACCCAGTAGAACCGAGCCCCGCCAGGCCGCTCTCTGCTTCACTCTCTTCCGACCCCCAGGATGCGGACGGTGGCTAGGGCGGCCATTCCCACCGCCACCAGCAGCAGCGTGAGGGCGAAGGCCTCGTCAAGGCGGAGGGCTCCGAGGCTCAGGTAGATGGCGACCGGGAGGGTTCCCGTCCTCCCGAGGGTGGCGCCGGCCAGAGTCACGGTGGCGCCGAACTCGCCGAGGGCCCGCGCCCACCCCAGCAGAAGGGCGGTGAGAAGGCCCCGCCGGGCCAGGGGGAGGGTCACCCGAAGGAAGGTGTGGAGGGGGTCGGATCCCAGGGTCCTCGCCACCAGCTCCATCCTCGGGTCCACCGCGTCAAAGGCGGCCCTGGCCACCCTCACCTGGAGGCCGAAGGCCACCACAGCCTGGGCCACAACGACGCCGGGAAAGGCGAAGACGACCCGGAGGATGTGCTGCTGGAAGGCCTGTCCTGGCGGGGAGCTGAAGATGAGAAGAAGGGTGGCGCCGAGGGCAACGGGGGAGATGACGACGGGGGTGTCCAAGAGGGTGTCCAGGAGGTTCCTTCCCGGGAAGGACCACCGGCTAAGGGTGTATGCGGCGGGAAGGGCGAGGGCCATGGCAAGGGACGAGGCAAGGGTTGCCGCGAAAAGGCTCACAGCGAGGGCGCGGAGGGTGTGGGGGGAGGCAAGGAGGGCCGCGGCCCCCCTTGGCAGGCTGTAGGCGGCGGGCGCCACGAGGATAGCCAGGATAAAGAGGAAGGAGAGGCCGAGGCCCGCCGCGAGGTAGGCCCGAAGCAGGCCGACTGCTCCTCGGCGGGGGAGGCTCACGGCACCCGCCCCAAGCCTGGGGGAGGGGGGCTCCATGATCCCCCCACTGGCGTCCCTGGGAGGACGTACCTCGAGAGCTCATCCCTGGTTGTGATGTACCCCTTCCTCGCCAGAAGGGACTTCCCCCCCTCTCCTGCGAGGAAGTCGAGGAAGGCGCGGGCGGCGGGGGAGGATGACCGCAAGAGGGCCGCCGCTACGTAGCTAACCCGGGGGAGGTGTTCGGGCGGGATGGGGATGTCCTGAATCTCCTCGGGGCGGGAGAACTGGTTCCTGCCCCATCCGATCCCCGCATCGGCGGCATGGAGAGCGAGGGCCTGGGCCAGTTTCTCCCAGTCCTCGGTGTAGGCCACGAGGTTCGGGAGGACCCGGTTCCAGAGTCCCGCTCTCTCTAACACCTCTCGCGCGTAACGCCCGGCGCAGGCTGCCCGGGGGTCGGGTAGGGCTACCCGGATTCCCGGTCGGGTGAGGTCCTCAAGGGTCCTGACTCCCTTGGGGTTGTCTGCGGGGGTGACCAGGTGGGGGACGAGGTACGCAAGGACCCTCTCGCTCCCCGGGATGAGGAGGGTCCTTTTCATGGCCTCCTCCATATACTCGGGGCAGACCGCCACGAAGATGTCGCCCCGCCTCGCCAGTTCAATCTCGGAGAGGATCTTCCCGCTGGAACCGAACCGGAGCTCCACCGCCGTTCCCGTCCTTTCCTGAAACACTCTCGCCGCCTCCTCCAGGGGTGGCCTCATTGCCACCGGAGCGAGGACCAGCACGGTGCCGGAGTGGACCCCTCGGGCGCAGGAGGGGAGAGAGGAGGCTAGAAGGAGAGCGAGAACCCCAACGCGGACGACAAACCCCCCTCGCTTTTCTTTCTTCGCCCTGGAAGGAAGTGCCGATCTCATCCCACATGCGGCCTCCGGTTGCCCGCGAGAGTCTAGCCGAACTCTCCCTTAGCACTCCTCTCCGGGGGGCTGCGCTCGGGGCTGGAGGGGGTGCGGAAGGGCCTTCCCCGGGCGGGCATCCGGGGGTAAGGTCATGCCTGCGGCGGGCCGAGGAGGTGGTTCGTGGATCAGCTGGCACAGCCCTACCCGAGCCGAGAGGCGACCTTCCTCGCCTTCGAGGAGCACGTGAACCCGGGGAAGGCCAGGCTCTACCGGGAGCTAGGTGTGGGTCTCGTCATGGGAGCGCGTTCCGGCGCCCTCTTCCGGGATGCCTTTGAAGGACGCTCCCTCTACGACTGCCACTGCAATGGCGGTGTCTTCAACCTGGGGCACCGGAACCCGAGGCTCGTTGCGGCACTGGTCCGGGCCCTGGAGCACCTGGACATAGGGAACCACCACCTGGTCTCGGGCTGGCGGGCGAGGCTCGCGTCCCGGCTGGCCGCCACCACCGGTGGCCTCCTTCCGGGGGTGGTCTTCGGCGTGGGCGGCGGAGAGGCGGTGGATCTCGCCCTCAAGCTGGCGAGGGGTCTCACAGGCCGGCAGAAGGTGGTCTCTGCGAAGGGTGGGTACCACGGGCACACGGGCCTTGCCATGGCGGCGGGAGATCCCCAATTCAGGGATCCCTTCGGTCCGAATCTTCCGGGCTTCGTGCAGGTCCCCTGGGGGGACCTGGAGGCCATGGCACGGGAGGTGGACGCCGAGACGGCCTGCGTGATCCTGGAGCCCATCCCTGCCACCCTCGGCATGCCTCTCCCCCCTCCTGGATACCTCAAGGGCGTCAAGGAGATATGCCGGGAAAGGGGGAGCCTTCTCATCCTCGACGAGGTGCAGACGGGCCTCGGGAGGACTGGGACCTTCTGGTGCTACCAGCAGGAGGGGGTCGAGCCGGACATGCTCGTGGCTGGGAAGGGCCTCTCCGGGGGCCTCTACCCGATAAGCGCGACGCTGGTGCGCGGGGAAGCCCTCTCCTTTTTCGAGACCCGCCCTTTTATTCACGTCTCCACCTTCGGCGGGGCCGAGCTCGGTTCCGCCCTGGCCCTGGAGGTGCTGGACATCGTCGAGGAGGAGGGATTCCTAGATCGCGTGCGGGAGCTTGGCAAGTTTTTCGAGAACTCCTTCGAGGGCCTCCCCTTTGAGCTCAGGCGGCGGGGGATGATGATGGGGTTCAAGTTCCCCCGGGAGGGGGACGGGATTCTGGCGGCGGCGAGGCTGCTGGCCGAGGGTGTCTTTGCTGTCTGGGCGGGGAACGACACCTCCGTACTCCAGTTCCTCCCACCCCTCGTCCTCACAGATGCTGAGGCCGAGGAGATAGCCTCCAGGGTGAGGAGGGCCCTCGGCAAGGGGGTGAAGGGGTGAAGGGGGAGGAGCTGGAGGGCCTCGAGGCCTGTGTGGAGGAGGCCCTCCGTCGAGGAGGCGAGGGGGGGCTTAAGGTTCTCGGGTACGGGGAGATAACCCTAGTTCTTGCCTGGCCACCGGGGGATCCGCGGTTTGCCTGCAAGCGGCTGCCGGTCTTCGAAAACGAGGAGCGCTTCTCGGCCTACGCCGCCCACTTCGAGAGGTACCTAGAGGCCCTGGCCTCAAGGGGGATCAAGGTCCTCGAGAGCGAGATCCTCTCTGTCCGCAGGCCCGACGGCGCCCTCGCGGCCTACGTGGTTCAGCCCATCCTCGACGAGGAGGCCCTCCTTCCCAGGGTCCTTGCTTGCGGGGACCGCGAGTTGGGAGAGACCCTGATACGAGAGGTGGTAGCCAGGGTGGCAAAGGCGGTGGACGAGACTGTCGGCCTGGATGCCCAGGTTTCCAACTGGGCAGTGGTCGGGGACGACCTCGTCTTCTTCGACGTCTCCACCCCCATGCTTCGTGAGGATGGTCGGGACCTCCTCGATGTCGATGTCTTCCTTGCTGCCCTCCCGTGGGCCCTGCGCTTGCCGGTGAGGAGGTTTCTTGTCGGCGAGATCCTCGCGAGGTATCACCGCCCCCGGGATGTCCTCCTGGACATGGCTGCCAACCTCATCAAGGAACGTCTCCAGGGTTGGATCCCGGTGGTTCTGTCCGAGGCTTCCGTGGCGCTGCCCGCCGGGACGCCGCCCATCGATCAGGGGGAGGTGAGGAGGTACTACCGACAGGATGCCCTCATCTGGGAGTTCCTCCAGAGGGCGAGAAGGCTCGACCGGGTCTGGCAGAGGAAGATCCGTAGGCGCGCCTACCCCTTCCTTCTCCCCCCGAGGATCGAGAGGTAGGCCTACCGGGTTCGCGCGGGGCCGGTGGCGCCGAGCACGACGAGGGCGTCCACGGCTACCGGGTGCCCCCCGGGAAGGAGGACCGGGTTCACGTCCACCTCTGCCACTTCCGGCAGGTCCAGCATGAGCTCCCCGAGGCTTATAAGGCACCTGGCGAGTTCGCCAAGGTCCGCCTCGGGCTCCCCGCGGACGGGCCCGAGGAGGGAGCCGGCCCTCACCTCGGTAAGCATCTCCATGGCATCGGCGAGCCCGAGAGGGGCGTGGCGGAAGGAGACCTCCCGGAGCGCCTCGGCGAGAATGCCTCCGAGGCCGAAAATGATGCAGGGACCGAAAACGGGGTCCCGCACGGCTCCCATGGCCAGCTCGCGGGAGGAGGAGAGCATGGACTCGACCAGGAAACCTTCGGCCTCCCCGGGCCGGAGCCGCGACTTCAGGAAAGAGAAGGCCCGGGCGAGCTCCTCCTCGCTCGATATGCCTGCCCTGACGAGGCCTCTCTCCGTCTTGTGGGCTATCCCCCTCCCGGTGGCTTTAAGAACCACGGGGTAGCCGAGCTCCCGCGCGGCCAAGGCCGCTTCCTCCAGGGTTCTCACTATCCGCCGGGCCACGCAGGGGATCCCCCAGGCCTCCAAGATCTTCAAGGACTCCCCTTCCGACAGGCGGCAGCCGGGCGGAAGGCCCGCAATCCAGGCCCTCACCTCCTCGCGGGCGGCCTCCGCCGGACCCGGGAGGCCCTGGGCGGCGCCCGGCCCTGCGCTTCCCACCTCGACCGCATGGGTCTGGAGCCACCGGGAACGCGCCACCATGTGCGCCAGGGCCCGGACCGCCCTTTCGGGGGTGGGGTAGATGGGGACTTTTCCCCTGGCCTCGGGGGGAGGGGCAGGGCCACCGCTCATGAGGACCCCCAGCAGGGGCTTTCCGGTCTCCCTCGCCAGCCGGTCCATCTCCTCCACGACCTCCCGGCTCCAGAGGGAGACGACTGCGTCGGCCTGGGTCTCCTCCCAGGTCGCGTAAGGGTCCGGGGCGGAGATGAGTCCAAGAACGAGGACGGAATCGAACTCGGGGGCGCGGGCCAGGATCCGGAGGGCCTCCATATGTGCCGGGTGGTCCAGGGTTCCGACTAGGTCCACCGGGTTGCCCCGGCTCCAGTAAGGGGGGAGGAGGCGGTCGAGGGCGGAGACGGTTTCGGGCGAGGGCTCCGCCACCTCCAGGCCGGCCTGAGCGCATGCGTCGGCGGCCACCACACCCCAGCCGCCCCCCCAGGTGAGAACGGCCACCCTCGGTCCCCTGGGGAGGGGCATGAGGTCTAGAGCGGCGGCTGCGTCCATCATCTCCTCCACGCTGGCGGTGAGGAGGCCACCGGCCTGCCTCACCACGGAGGAGAAGAGGGCCTCGGGGGTGGCGAGAGCGGCCGAGTGGGAACTGGCCGCCCTGAACCCCGGGGCCGACCTGCCCCCTTTGGCTACGAGGACGGGTTTGGCGGCCGAGGCCCGGGCCAGGGACTCAAGGAAGGCCTCCCCGTCCTTCACCCCCTCGATGTAGAGGGCTATCACCCTCGTCTGGTCGTCTTCGGCGAGGAATTCGAGGTAGTCGGGGAAGTCCAGCACCGCCGCATTGCCCAGGGAGAAGAAGAGGGAGAAACCAGTGCCGTGAAGGTGGCTTCGGGCCATGGCCTGGGTCCCGATGTTGCCGCTCTGGGAGACGAGGGACACCCCTCCAACCTGCGGCCTTGCTGCAGACATCATGGCATGGAGAGAGCGCCTCGCGGTGAAGAAGCCCATGGAGTTCGGCCCCACCAGGGCTATCCCCTCTTCCCTCGCGACCCTCGCCAGTTCCTCCTCGGCCTGGGCATTCCCCGCCTCGGCAAACCCGGCTGAGATCACGGCCACGGCCTTCACGCTCGCGGCCGCCGCCTCCTTCACGGCCTGAGCGGCCTGGCTGGCGGGGACCGCGACCAGGACCACGTCGGGTGCCTCGGGCAGGGAGGCGAGGGAAGGCCAGACCTCAAGGCCGAGAACCTCGCCTCCCTTGGGGTTGATGGGATAGATCCGCCCCGTGTACCCCCCCGCCACGATGTGGGCGAGGATCCTGTGGCCCCACTTGAGGGGGTTTGCTGAGACCCCCAGGATGGCAAGGGAGTCAGGGTTGGCGAAGGCTGGGAGCCCTCTTGGCCCTCGACTCGAGAGTCGAACCTCGCTCACCTGCTCGCCCTCCTCAGATCCAAGCTTCCTCCAGAGCGAACACGGAACGCCGGCCGGCGGGCGGGACCTAGAGGATACCAGGAGGGAAGGCTCTCACAAACTCCTTACACGTTCCCGAGCCTCCCCTTCACATTCCCGTGCGACCATGCAGGTAGGGCCCGCTGGCCCGAGGATAAGGAGGTGGCGATGAAGACGGCGCACAAAGTAGCCGTGGGGACCCTCGCGGGGGTCGTGGCTGGGGCCCTGCTCTGGGGGTTTGCGCTGGCCCAAACTCCTGGGGAGACGGTCACCCCCTCACCCAAGCAGAGCCCCCCGGCCCCCTGGGTGGGGCCGGGAACCCCCTGGATGGGGCCGAAGATGGGAAGGGGCTGGAGGCACTTCGGCCCGCTGGGCAGGTTCGGAAGGAACGCCTTCGAGATCCAGGGGAAGGTCAAGACCGATCAAGGGATAGAGACCTACCGGGTGGATCAGGGCACCGTCGCCGAGGTTCGCCAGGACTCCCTGGTCATAGAGAGGGCTGATGGCCAGAAGGTGACCATTCCCGTCCAGTCCGGGACGAGGATCGTGAAGGGGTGCAGCCAGGCTTCTCTCTCCGACATCAAGGCCGGCGACTGGGCCGCTGCCCTCCGGGTTACCCGGGCCGACGGGAGCGAAGAGACCCTGATGGTGAAGGCCTGGACTCCGGGCCAGACTCCTCAGGGCGGGACAAGCCCTCCTCCCTCGACGCCCTCGGGACTCCTCGGCATCGGCCAGAGCTTCTAGCCCGTCCGGCGCTTCCGGCCCGGTCCCTGGCCGCCGGGCCGGAAGCGTTCATCATGGGGGCTTTCTGGATGGGCGGGTAAAGTCCGAGGCGGGTTTAGCATGGTAGGGGTGAAGAGGACTGTCCTGGTGATCGAGGACGAGGAGAGCATCGCCGCCCTTATAGCTCTCTACCTCGAGAGGGAGGGATTCCGGGCGGTCCTGGCCAAGGATGGCGAGAGCGGCCTAGAGGTCGCGAGGAGGGAGAGGCCAGACCTGGTCCTGCTCGACCTCATGCTCCCCGACGTGGATGGGGCCGAGGTGTACCGGCGCCTCCAGGAGCTCGGCTCCTTCCCCGTCATCATGGTGACGGCGAAGGACTCTGAGACCGACCGGGTGGTCGGTCTCGAGCTCGGCGCCGACGACTACGTGACCAAACCCTTCAGCCCCAGGGAGCTCGTGGCTAGGGTGAAGGCGGTCCTGAGGAGGGTGGAGGGGACGGGAGTGCGGAGGAAGGTGCTGAAGGCCGGCCCCCTTGAGGTGGATCTGGAGGGGAGGGAGGTCCGCCTGGGTGGGGAGAGGGTGGATCTCGCACCCAAGGAGTTCGAGCTCCTCGCCTACCTCATGTCTAGAAAGGGAGTGGCCCTCTCCCGGGAGAGGATCCTCTCGGAGGTCTGGGGGTACGAGGTCCCCCTGGAGACCCGCACCGTGGATGTGCATGTCAGGTCCTTAAGGGCCAAGCTGGGCGAGGCCTGTCCCATCGAGACCGTTTGGGGGGTGGGGTACAAGGCCAGCTGGGGGGAGAGGTGAGGAGCCTCCGAGTCCGGCTCTTCCTGGCCTTCCTCGGAACCTCCCTCCTTGTGCTCCTGGTGATGGGAGGCGTGGCTGTCGGGATGGCGCGGCGGGCGGCGGAGAGGGCCACCCTTAGGGAGTTGAGGAACCAGGTTCTGGCCCTGCCCGCCCAGGCCCAGGGGATCATGGGCGTAAGGCGGATGGCCATCGTCCGCCACCTCCTGGCCGTCTCGGGGGCGAGGATCTTTCTGGCTGAGCCAGGCGGGGATCTCAGAGAGCTTGGCGGGAACGAGGTCTTCGTCCTGCCAGCGGAGGTGGCCTCTGCCCTGGATCAGGGGGAGGTGGTCACGGGCCGGGCTGAAGGGGCCGGGGGGGAGAGGCTCCTTTTCGCTGCCGCGCCCATAGGAGGGGGGGCCGGGGTGATAGTGGTGGCGAGGCCCGCCTCCGAGGCGAACCCGGGGTTCCTCGCCCTGGCCGGGGTGATGCTTCCCGCCTTCCTCCTTGCAGCCCTTGCCAGCGCTGTTGCGGCTGCGCTCCTCTCGGGGGCAACTGAGAGGCCTCTGGCTGCCCTGGCGGCCACGTGCTCTAGGCTCGCCTCAGGGAATCTCTCCGCCCGCGCCCCCGAGACCGGCCCCGATGAGATCAAGGGGGTCGCCAGGGCCCTCAACTTCATGGCGGGAGAGCTAGAGAGGGCGAGGGAGAGGGAGAGGGAGTTCCTCATGAGCGTTTCCCACGAGCTCAGAACCCCCCTGACGGCGGTGAGGGGGTATGCGGAGGCGCTGGCCGAGGGGGCGGCGGGGCCGGAGGAGGCGGCCAGGGTAGTCCTGGGGGAGGCCGGGAGGCTCGAGAGGCTCGTGGGCGACCTCCTCGACCTCGCCCGGATGGGGGCGAGGGAGTTCTCGGTGACCATGACCGAGGTGGATCTGGCGCAGGTGGCGAGGGAGGCGGCGGACGCTGCCGGCGAGGCTGCGAGGAGGGCCCGGGTGGAGCTGGTGCTCGAGGCCGAGGAACCCCTCCCGGCGAGGACGGACCCGATCCGGGTGAGGCAGGCCCTCGCGAATCTTTTGGAGAACGCGTTGCGGGTGACGCCAGAGGGTGGACAGGTGAGGATGAGGGCGAGGCGGGAGGGGTCCCTCGCCTCCCTGGAAGTGGAGGATGACGGTCCCGGGCTCGAGCCGGAGGATCTCGTGAGGGCCTTCGACCGGTTCTATCTCTGGAGGAAGTACCGGGGGGAGCGGAGGGTGGGGACCGGGCTCGGGCTTGCGATCGTGAAGGGGCTCGCCTCCCTCTTGGGGGGAAGGGTCGAGGCGGGAAAGGCGGAGCAAAGAAAAGGGGCGAGGTTCAGGATCCTCCTGCCTCTTGGGGCGTGATCGAGGGCCGAGGAATGGGGCCCGGTCTCTCTCGCCTATAATGCGGGGAACGTGCCCACCGCCACGAGGGGATTTCTCGCCAGGGCCCTGGAGGCCTCGAGGGAGAGGGCTTCTGCCCTCCGCACCAGAGCCCGCGAGCTCGAGGAGAAGGCAGGGTGGCGGGGGTCGGCCAGAGGGTTCCGCCTCGCCCTGGAAGTTGCGGCCAGCCGCGGGGTGGCTGTCGTGGCTGAGGTGAAGAGGGCCTCCCCCTCTGCGGGTACCCTCACCTTTCGTTCTCCTGGGGAGCTCGCCCGCGCGTACAAGGTGGGGGGTGCCGCGGCCATCTCCGTCCTCACCGAGCCCCTCTTCTTTGGGGGGTCCGAAGAGGACCTTGGAGAAGTCCTGGGCGCCACGGACCTTCCCGTGCTTCGGAAGGACTTCGTGGTGGAGGCCGTGCAGGTCCTGGAGGCTAGGGCCCTGGGGGCCGATGCGGTTCTCCTCATAGCCGATGCCCTGGAAAGAAAGGAGCTCGCGGAGCTCCTTCTCGCCGCGGAGGAGCTAGGGATGGACGCCCTAGTCGAGGCGGGCGGTCCTGAAGCTCTGGAAAGGGCCCTCGAGGCCGGGGCGAGGCTGGTGGGGGTGAACGCAAGGGATCTCGAGACCCTCGAGCTCTCGAGGGAATTTCAGCTCCGGGCTGTGAAGGATCTCCCAAAAGGGGTGCTGGCGGTCGCAGAGAGCGGAGTTAGGGGTCCCGAGGACCTCCGCACTCTGCTCGCCGCCGGCTACCGGGCCTTCCTCGTCGGCGAACACCTGGTTCGCTCGGAGGACCCCCGGGCGGCTGTGGCAGGGCTGGTGGCCGCGGGGCGGGCTGCGGCGGGAGAGGGAAAGGAGGGGGCTTGAGCGAGGAGCGGGTCAAGTACCTTCTTGACGAAGCGGAGATACCCACGGCGTGGCTGAACATCCTCCCCCGACTCCCGGAACCCCTTCCAGCTCCCCTCAACCCCGCCACCCGCGAGCCCGTTAAGCCCGAGGAGCTCGCCGCAATCTTCCCCGAGGACCTCATCCTTCAGGAGGTCTCGCTGGACCCCTGGATCGAGATCCCGGGACCTGTGCTGGACGCGTACCGCCTCTACCGGCCGACCCCCCTTTTAAGGGCGAGGAGGCTCGAGAGGGCTCTCGAAACCCCGGCCCGTATCTATTACAAGTACGAGGGGGTCTCCCCTGCCGGGAGCCACAAACCGAACACGGCCCTCGCCCAGGCCTACTACAACAAGAGGGCCGGGGTGAGGAGGCTCACCACGGAGACGGGCGCAGGCCAGTGGGGAAGTGCCCTTGCCATGGCCTGCCGCTTTTTCGACCTCGACTGCCGCGTGTACATGGTTCGCATCTCGTATGAGCAGAAGCCCTACCGCCGGGTTCTGATGCAGACATGGGGAGCGGAGGTGGTCCCCTCCCCCTCCAAGCTTACGGAGGCCGGGAGGAAGGCGCTGGAGAGGGATCCCGCGACCACGGGTAGCCTGGGAATTGCCATATCCGAGGCGGTGGAGGACGCGGCCACTCACCCCGACACAAACTACTCCCTGGGTAGCGTCCTGAACCACGTCCTCCTCCACCAGACAGTGATCGGGCTCGAGGCTAGGGCGCAGATGGAGAAGGCCGGGGACTATCCGGACGTGGTGGTGGGGTGCATAGGAGGGGGGTCCAACTTCGCGGGCCTCTCCTTCCCCTTCCTCGCCGATAAGCTCGAGGGGAGAAGGCCTGACCTCAGGGTGGTGGCCGTGGAGCCGACGGCCTGTCCCACGCTCACGGCAGGGGAGTACCGGTATGACTTCGGCGACGCGGCCGGTCTCACTCCCCTTCTCAAGATGCACACCCTCGGACACGACTTCCTGCCCCCTCCCATCCACGCGGGCGGCCTGAGGTACCACGGGGATGCCCCCAGCGTCTGCCTTCTATACGAGAGAGGCCTGATCGAGGCAGCCGCCTACCCCCAGACCAAGGTCTTCGAGGCGGCGGTGAGGTTCACGCGGGCGGAGGGGGTCATCCCGGCGCCCGAGTCTGCCCACGCCGTGGCCTATGTGGTGGATGAGGCCCTGGCCTGCCGGGAGAAGGGGGTCTCCCGGGCCATCCTCTTCAACCTCTCCGGCCACGGCCTCCTCGATCTCCAGGCCTACGACGACTACCTTTCCGGGAACCTCATGGACGTCTAGGGGAGTCCTGGGCGGGGCGGCTAGGCGTGAGGGTCCTCTCTGAGCCGGATGGGCGCGGGCGGTTTGGGGCCTTCGGTGGGCGCTTCGTCCCGGAGGTCCTTATGGGCCCCCTCGCCGAACTCGACGAGGCCTTCCGGGAGGCGAGAGGCGACCCCGGGTTCCGGGCTGAGCTCGGGCGGCTCCTTCGGGAGTACGCTGGCAGGCCGACACCTCTCTGGAGAGCGTCCCGGCTCAGCCGGCGGGTGGGAGGAGCCGAGATCTACCTCAAGCGGGAGGACCTGGCGCACACCGGCTCCCACAAGATCAACAACACCATCGGCCAGTGTCTCCTCGCCAGGCGGATGGGGAAGGGGAGGGTGATAGCCGAGACAGGGGCTGGACAGCACGGTGTGGCCACCGCCACGGCCGCCGCCCTCCTCGGCCTCGAGTGCCGAGTCTACATGGGGGAGGAGGACGTCCGGAGGCAGAGGCTGAACGTGGTGAGGATGAGGCTCCTCGGAGCCGAGGTGGTCCCCGTTGCCTCGGGCTCGGCCACCCTAAAGGACGCCATAAACGAGGCCTTCCGGGACTGGGTCACCAACTGCCCCACCACCCATTACGTCCTCGGGTCCGTGGTGGGACCCCACCCTTACCCCTGGATGGTGCGGGAGTTCCAGAAAGTCATCGGCGAGGAGGCGAGGGTCCAGTGCCTCGAGGCCTTCGGTGACCTTCCCGGGGCTGTTGTGGCCTGCGTGGGGGGCGGTTCCAACGCCATCGGCGCCTTCTGGGGTTTCCTGGGGGAGCCCGGGGTGCGGCTCGTGGGAGTGGAGGCTGCGGGGGAGGGACTCGAGACGGGCAGGCACGGTGCCTCCCTGGCCCGCGGAGAGCCAGGAACCCTCCACGGTAGCCTCTCGCTGGTCCTCCAAGACCCCGATGGTCAGATCCACCCCACCCACTCGGTCTCGGCGGGCCTCGACTATCCAGGAGTCGGTCCCGAGCACGCCTACCTTAGGGAGGAGGGGCTTGCCGAGTACACAACGGCCACGGACGACGAGGCCGTCGCGGCCTTCCTTCTTCTCTCCGAGACCGAGGGGATTCTCCCGGCCCTGGAGCCCGCCCACGCCCTGGCCGTGGCTGTCCGGCTAGCTCGGGAGATGGGATCCGGTGGGAGGGTCCTGGTGAACCTTTCGGGCCGGGGCGACAAGGACGTGGATGTGGTCGCCTCCTACCTTGAGCGCCGGCCGGTCCGGCCCGAGGAGGTGCTCGGGGTTTGAGCCGGGCTCCGCGCTCCCCGCTGGAGGCGACCCTGCGGAGGAAAGGGAGGCCCCTGCTCTGCTGCTACCTCACGGCCGGAGCGCCCGACCTGGCCACATCCCTCCAGTGCATGCTGGAGGCGGCGAGGGCCGGGGCGGACCTGCTAGAGGTGGGTATTCCCTTCTCCGATCCGGTCATGGATGGACCCGTCATCCAGAAGGCCTCTGCTCTTGCCCTCTCTCGGGGTCTCAAGGTTGCAGACGCCCTCTCGCTTCTGGGCGAGGTGGTGGCGGCGACGGGGGTACCGGCCGTGGCGATGACCTACTACAACCCCGTGCTCCGGGCAGGGGTTCGGAGTTTCGCTCGGTCCTTGAGGGAGGCCGGGGCGCTGGGGGCGGTCATACCGGACCTCCCCCCCGAGGAGGCGGGGGAATGGATGGAGGCGGCGGCCGGCGAGGGGCTAGCCACAGCCTTCTTCGCGAGCCCCACGAGCTCCACCGAGAGGCTCGCCCTTGCCGCCTCGTCCAGCACGGGCTTTGTGTACGCCGTCTCCACCCTGGGGGTGACGGGGCCCAGGGAGGAGCTGGCCATGGGAGCGAGGGCCCTGGTGGAAAGGGTGAAGGCCCAGACCGACCTCCCTGTCCTCCTCGGTTTCGGTCTTTCCCGGCCTTCTCAGGCCGCTGAGGCCGCCTCCTTCTCCGACGGCGTGATTGTTGGTAGTGCCCTGGTCTCCCTGGCGCTGGAGGGTCCAGCGGAGGGGGCCCCTGGACGGGTGGCGGCCCTCGTGGGGGAGTTGAGAAGGGCCCTGGACGGGGCGGGAACCCTGTAGCGGTTGAGGGCGACGCGGGCCATGGGGTGGGGCCCCGCCAGGGCCGGCGAGGAGGCTATTTCTTCGCCTCCTCGGCCAGCCTCTTCGACTCTTCCACGACCTTCTGGGCGATATGGGCGGGGACCTCTTCGTAGTGGTCGAAGGTGGCTCTGAACCTTCCTCTTCCGCCGGTGACGGATCTGAGCTCCACGGCGTACCTCTGGATCTCGGCGAGGGGAACGAGGGCCCTTATCCTCTGAACCCCCGCCCCCACCGGTTCCATCCCCTGTATTCTTGCCCTCCTGGAGTTGAGATCCCCCATGACGTCTCCGGTGAGGGCCTCCGGCACCTCCACCTCGAGGAGGTAGATGGGCTCGAGAAGGACGAGCCCCGCCTGCCTGGCTGCCTCCTTGAACCCGAGGGATCCCGCCAGCTGGAAGGCTATGTCAGAGGAGTCCACGGGGTGATGCTTCCCGTCGTAAAGGATGACCCTGACATCCGTGACGGGGTAGCCGGCCAGGACCCCCTCGGCCAGGGCGTTCCTCACCCCCTTCTCAACGGAGGGGATGAACTGGTTGGGGATGACCCCGCCCACTATCCTGTCGACAAACTCGAACCCAGCTCCCCGCGGTAGCGGCTCCACCTGTAGCCAGGCGATACCGTACTGCCCCCGACCGCCCGTCTGCTTTACGTACCTTCCCTGGGCCTGGGCGGTTCCCTTAACCGTTTCCCTGTACGGGATCCTCGGTGTCCTGGCCGTCACATCCACCCCGAACTTCCTTTTAAGCCTCTCCACCAGAACCTCAAGGTGGGTGTCGCCAAGACCCCAGACCACGGTCTCGTGGGTTTCGGCTCTCCTTTCCACCTTTATGCAGGGGTCCTCCGCGGAGAGGCGAGCCAGACCGGTAGAGAGCTTGTCCTCGTCCCCCCTGGATTTGGGCTCGATGGCCAGGGGGAAGACGGGCTCGGGATAGGCGGGTCGGGGGCGCGGTAGAGCAACCCGACCGAGGAAGTCGCCGGTCTGGGTTTCCGAGAGCTTGGCCACGGCTCCGATGTCCCCGGCGGGTACCTCAGCCAGGGTGATCTGGGTCTTCCCCCGGAGGGTGAAGACCTGGCCCACCCTCTCCTCCTTCCCCCGGGTGGCGTTCTGGATTGTGGTGTCCGGTCGGACCCGTCCGGAGAAGACCCGGAAGAGGTTGATCCGGCCGACGTAAGGATCAGAGACGGTCTTGAAGACGAAGGCTGCGAGCGGCCCCTCCGGATCCGGCTGCGGGTAGCCCTCGGGCAGGGGCCTGGCTAGAGGGGAGGGGAAGATGCGAACCATGGCGTCGAGGAGGAGGTCCACGCCTACCAGCCGGAGGGCCGAGGTTACGAAGACGGGGACCAGGTTCCCCTGAGAGAACCCCTTTACCACGGCGGCTGCCACCTGTTCGGCCCCGAGCTCTTCCCCCTCGAGGTACCGCTCGAGGAGCTCGTCGTCGGCCTCGGCGGCTGCCTCCGTCAGCCTCTCCCTCGCTTCCCGCGCGGGTCCTTCGAGCTCGGGAGGGATGGGGATCGTGGTTCTCCTGGCGCCGGAGTACTCGAAGGCCTGGAAGGAAAGGAGATCCACCACGCCCCTGAAGGAAGCTTCCTCCCCTATGGGAAGTTGCAGGGGGATGCAGCCCCTCGAGAGATGCTTCTCTAGCTCCTGCATGGTCCGGGAGAAGGACGCCCTCTCCCGGTCCAGCTTGGTGATAACCACTGCCCTCGGGAGGCCTGCCTCTTTCGCCGCCAACCACGCTTCCTCCGTCTGGACCTGGACTCCCTCCACCGCGGAGACCGCCACGAGGACTGAGTCAGCGGCGTGTACGCCGGCCACCAGCTCTCCGGTGAAGTCGGCGAAACCTGGTGAATCCAGCAGGTTCACCTTGGTCCCCGAGTGCTCCAGGGCGAGCAGGGAGAGGGAGATGGATCCGCCCCTCTTGGCCTCTTCGGGCTCGAAGTCGGAGGTGGTGCTCCCCTCCTCCACCCTGCCCGTGCGGGTTATCGCCCCCGAAGCGAAGAGGAGAGACTCTGCCAGGGTGGTCTTTCCCGATCCGTTATGCCCGGCCAGAACCACGTTCCTGGTGCGCTCAGGGGGGTAGACTTCCACCTCACCTCCTCGACCGAGAAGGGCCGTCTCCGCCCGTACCTTGCCGAGGCCCCATCCGGCCGGCGATTATATGCCCCGGCGAGGCCCGAGGCCGCGGGGTCCCCGGGGAGCAGCCAGGTGCAGCCGTGTTAGCCTCGCCTAGGCGGTGTGCGCCCTAGCGCGCGTGGGAGCTGATCTTGCTGGCGGCGAGATTCAAGGGGAGCATCGAGAAGATCACCCTGCCCGTGGGGAGGGTCCTCGTAAGGATTGGCCTCTCTCCCGACTTCCTTACCCTTCTCGGCCTTGCCTGGAGCCTTCTGGCGGGTGCTCTGGCTGCGGCCGAGAGGTACCGCCCCGCCGGGCTGGCGCTGCTGGTGGCCGGCTTGATGGACCTTCTTGACGGACCCGTGGCGAGGGCCTCAGCCGGCGCTACCAGGGCAGGCGCGTTCCTTGATTCCGTCTGCGACAGGGTGGGCGAGGGGGCAGTCCTCGCGGGCCTGGGGTGGTCCCTACGGGAGGATCCGTGGGGACTGGGGGGCGCTCTAGCCGCTCTTGTCTTCGGCTACCTCGTGAGCTACACGAAGGCGCGGGCAGAGTCCCTCGGGATGAGGGTACCTGGGGGTCTCGCGGAGAGGGCCGAAAGGACGTTGGTTCTGATGATGGGCCTCCTCCTCAGTCGGCCCAGGCCCTTTCTCTGGTTCCTCGCTCTCCTTTCCTCCTTCACAGCGCTCCAGAGGGGGGTGGCGGGGGTGCGCTCGGGAGGGCGCTAGTGGTTGCCGGTAGCCGGGCCCTCTGGAGGAGGCTTGTGGCGGAGGTAGGGGGGCTCGGTTGGAGGGGCGCCTGGGAGGTGGTGGGCAGGTTTCCGAGGAGGGCTGCGTACGGGGCCGCCTTCTCGGGAGGGGCCCTGAGTTACCTGCTCGATTTGGGGCGGAGGAAGAATGTGCAGAGGAATCTCGGGCTTGTGCTGGGTCGGGAGCCCAGACCCGAAGAGGTGCTCCGGTGCTTTCTTTCGTACGCCAGGTACTGGGGGGAGGCCTTCGCCCTGGAGAGGATCCCGCCCCGGGAGATCCTCGAGCGTTTCAGCCTGGAAGGCGGCCCCCGTCTCGAGGCGGCCTTCAGGGAGGGGAAGGGGGTGATCCTGGCCGTCCCCCACCTCGGGAACTGGGACGTGGGCGGGGCCTGGCTCGCCATCAAGGGATACCCCCTCACCGTCGTGGTGGAGCGGCTCAAGCCGGGCTACCTTTTCGAACACTTCGCCCGGTACAGGGAGAGCCTCGGCATGAGGGTGGTACCCTCGGGCAAGGGAGCCCTCAGGCGGCTACAGGAGGCTCTGGCCAGGCGTGAGGTGGTGGCTCTGGTTGCGGACAGGGACCTCTCCGGCAGGGGCTTGCCGGTGGATTTCTTCGGGACGAGGGTGAGGCTCCCCCGGGGACCCGCCCTCCTCTCGGTCAGGATGGGAGCCCCCATTCTCACGGGGGCCGTGTACTTCTCCGGTAAGGGGTGGAAGGGGGTGGTGGGGCGGATGCTCAGGGCCGAGCCCGGCGAGCTGGAGCCGGAAGCCGTTGCCAGGCTCACCCAGGAGCTGGCCCGGGCCTTCGAGGACCTGATAAGGGCCGCTCCCGAGCAGTGGCACGTGTTTCAGCCCCTGGCCGAGGTGAGGAGCTCGCCCTAGTTCCTGTCGGGGGGTGGCTGGGTTGGCTCCTCGCCGCGTTGCTCTCATCTGCCCATACTCGCTCTCCCGCCCGGGCGGCGTTCAGACTCAGACCCTCGGTCTAGCCAGGGCTCTGGCCCGGGCCGGGCTGGAGGTGACTGTTTTCGCCCCCACCGACGGGCCGCCCCTTGCCTCTGGGGAAGTGAGGGTGGTCTCGCTGGGCAGGAGTCTCCCCGTCCCGGCCAACCTCTCCGTGGCCCCCCTCGGGCTACTCCCCCGGGCGTGGAGAGTCCCTGGTGGCGGGTTCGATCTTCTCCACCTGCAGGAGCCCTTCGTCCCGGGCGCTTGCCTGGGGACCCTCGTGCGGGCCAGGGTACCGGTGGTGGGGACCTTCCACGCCTCTGCTCCCGCGAGCTCCCTCTACCGGGTGGCTCGCCCTCTCTTACTGCCCCTCTGGGAGAAGATGGCGGCGAGGACCGCCGTGAGCCGGCCCGCCCGGGAGCTGGTCACCATCTACTTCCCGGGCGATGTGAGAATCGTCCCCAATGCCGTGGACGTGGCCTCCTTAAGCCGCCTCCGGCGGGAAGCCGCCCTCGCCAGGGCCAGGATGAGGAGGGAGGGGAGGGGAACGCTCCTTTTCGTCGGGCGGCTGGAGCCGAGGAAAGGAGCGGACGTCGCCCTCCGAGCCTTCCTGCTGCTGGAACGCGAGTTCCCCGGCCTCGGCCTGGCGGTGGTGGGGAGCGGGCCCATGCTCCGGGGGTTGAGGGTCCTGGCGAAGAAGGCCGGGGATAGAGTCGCCTTTCTGGGGAGGCTCGGGGGTGAGGAGTACCTCCGCGTGCTGGGAAAATCCCTCGCGCTCCTGGCCCCTGCCAGGGGGAGGGAGAGCTTCGGCGTGGTGCTACTGGAGGCCATGGCGGCGGGGGTGCCGGTGGTAGCCTCCGACATCCCGGGGTATCGGGAGGCGGCTGGCGGGGCAGCCCTTCTTGTCCCCCCCGGGGACCCGTTGGCCCTGGCGAGCGGCCTTGCCAGCGTCATCGAGGGGGAAGGGCTGGAAGAGCTGGCGGAGAAGGGGAAGGCGCGGGCGGAGCAGTTCGATTGGGAGGTGGTGGCCCCTATGTACCTCGAGGTCTACGCGGAGGCCGAAAGGAAGGCCGATGCCTTCTAGGCTCGAGCCCGCGGCCGTTGCCCGCGAGATCGCGCTCTCTCTCCGGGGGGTGGTCAGGCCCTATCTGGGCAAGCAGGAGGCGAGGGAGGAAGCCGGCCTCGCTGCCGGAGGGGACCGCACGTTCGGTATTGACAGGGCGGCAGAGGATGCCCTGGCCGGGCTCGCGGCGGAGCTCGGGGTGGCCTACTACTCGGAGGAGATGGGCCTGGTGAGGAAAGGCAGGGAGCGGTGGGTGGCGGTGGTGGACCCGGTAGATGGCACCCGGCCGGCCGTCGCCGGTCTTGAGGCGGCTTGTGTTTCGGTGGCTGTGGCCCCTGCCGTTGGCGAACCCACCATGGGGGAGGTGGTGGCGGCGGCTGTGGCCGAGATAAAAGGGGATCACGTCTTCCTGGCCGAAAGAGGGTCCGGGTGCGAGGTGTTAAGGGTTCCGGGGCAGGAGTTTGGCTCGGCAAAGAGGGTCCGGCCCTCCCCTTCCTCCAACCGGGAGGTGGGGAAGATGTTCTGGTCCTCAGGTTTCAGGGGGAGACCCGCTCTGCTCACCTGTCTGGTCCTGGAGGAGCTCGTGGACCTCTCCAGCGTGGACGGGGCCTTCTTTGACCTCGGGTCCGCCTCCTTCTGCATGACCCGGCTTCTCCTCGGCCAGCTCGATGCCTACGTTGACGTGGGCCACGTCGTGGTGGAGGAGGTGGCGGGGGCGAGGGAGGAATTTCTCCGGGTCGGCCACGGCGCTGTGCTTAACAACTCCCCCTACGATGTGGCCGCCGCCTGGCTCATCCTGAGGGAGGCCCGGCTCCCGGTGACCGATGCGCGCGGCCGCGACCTCACCGACCGGCCGCTGCTCGGATCGGGCCAGAGCCATCAGGTCTCCACCCTCGCCGCGTCCACGCCCGAGCTTCACGGAGCCCTCGTGGAGCTCGTGGCGCGGGGGGTAGAGAGAGCGAGGAGGGTATGGCGAGAAGCAAAGGGGGTTCTCGGAGAGGGCAGGTGAGGCAGACGCGGGGTGCGCCAAGGGAGGCCGTGGCGCGGGCTCCGAAAAGGGGGTTGCTGGCGCTTGCCGGTGTGGTGGCCCTTCCCCTCCTCGCCGGGCTTGGCCTGGGGGCCCTGGTTGGGTGGGCCGCCTTTGGTAGGGCCTTTCTAGGAGCGTCCCTGGGCTTCGTAGGGGTGGCCGTGGTCATGACACTGGGCTGGGCCCTGCTCGCGCCCGCGCGCCTTCTCGGCGCTGCTGCCCCGGAGGGAAGAGACAGGGCCCTCCTCGAGAGTGTTCTGAGGAGTCTTGCGGTGAGGGCAGGAGTGAAAGAGCCTCGCCTCGGCGTCCTTCCGTGGGAGGCGCCCGGGGCCCTTCCCCTCGAGGAGGCGGGCCGACCCCTTCTGCTTGTGACCCGGGGCTCCCTCTCCCTGGGAAGCCTCGAGCTCGAGGCCCTCCTGGCCCATGCCCTCGCCCATGTGAGGAGGGGGGAGGGGAGGATCCTCTCGGCCGTTCTTCTCACCGGAGGGCTGCCCCTGGCCCTCCTCGCGAGGCTGGGGCGGAGCCCCGCCCCCCTGGTGCGCCTCCTCGCCCTCTGTACCGGCCCCGGGTCCGAGGTCGCGGCCGACCTTGAGGGGTCGCGCCTTTCCCGCTACCCTCCGGCCTTCCTCTCCCTGCTCGACCAGGCTCAGGGATCCAGGGGTCTTCCCTGCACTTCCCTCTCGACGCAGGAGAGAAAGGAGGTGCTGGAGTGGGCCTGAGCCGCACCCTCGCGGCTTTCCTCCTCGTGGTGGGCGGTGTTGGCGGGTGCTCAGGCGGGTCCTCCGCGGGTCCCTCACCTTCCCCGCCCTCACCGCTGCCTTCCCCCACCCTTTACCTGGCACCCCTTTTAGGTCGGGAGGTGCCCGATCCCTCCATCCCTTCCAGGCCGGCCCTCGCGGTCAAGGTGGACAACGTCGCTGCTGCCTTGCCACAGGTGGGGCTCGAAGAGGCGGACGTGGTGTACGAGGAGCCCGTGGAGGGTGGCCTCACACGGCTGGTGGCCATATTCCAGTCCCGCCTGCCGGATCGGGTCGGGCCGGTCCGCTCGGCGAGAACCACGGAGGACATGATTCTGCCAGAGTACCGAGCGGCCTTGGTCTTTGCCGGTGCTGTTCCGGAGGTGGTCGCCGGGCTCAGGAGGTCAGGGGTGGTTCTCTTCACCGATTCCACCAACCCCAGGGCTTTCAGGCGAGATCCCGGTAGGGTGGCCCCCCACAACCTCTTTGTCTCCCTGGCGGAGCTGGCGGAAGAGGCTCGCGGGCTCCCTCCCCCATCTCCGGGCCCCCTTCGCTTCCGGCGGGGCGACGTCGAGGGGTTGTCTTCCGGGCTCTCCGCAGGCGCCGAGGCCTCCCCCTCGAGGGCCGGGTGGTCGGGGCCGGCCTGGAGGCCCCTCCGGCGGCTTCTCCTCCGGTTCTCCGAAGCCGCCTCTGCCCTCTGGGAGTACGACGAGGCCACGGGGGAGTACCTCCGTTCGCAGGGGGGGAGAGAGCTCCTACCCCACGTCTCCGCTTCGGGGAAGAGGCTTGGGGCGGCGAATGTGGTGGTTCAGTTTGTGCGGGTGCGCCCGGGCCGAGCAGTGGACGTATTGGGGAACCCCTCTCCGGAGGTGGATCTCGTAGGGGCCGGGAGGGCGCTGGTCTTGACGGGGGGTGAGGTTCTCGAGGCGACCTGGGAGAAGGCCTCGAGGATCTCCCCGACCAGGATCACCGCTGGGGGTGAGTCCATCCTCCTCTCCCCGGGGGTGACGTGGTGGGAGATCTTCCCCCAAGGCGGGCCCGTCGAGGAAGGGTGAGGGGGAGTTTATCATGTTCTTGACCCTTTTCCTTCGAAGACGGGACAGGCCGGGGTCCTAGGAGGTATCCGGGGATGGAGAGAGAGCGCGGCACGGTTCGGGTGAAGCGGGGCCTCGCCCAGATGCTGAAGGGCGGGGTGATCATGGACGTGACCAATGCCGAGCAGGCCAAGATTGCCGAGGAGGCGGGGGCCGTGGCCGTCATGGCCCTGGAGAGGGTCCCTGCGGACATCAGAGCGGCGGGCGGGGTGGCCCGGATGGCAGACCCCAGGAAGATACTGGAGATTATGGAGGCCGTGAGCATTCCGGTCATGGCCAAGTGCCGCATAGGCCACTTCGTCGAGGCCCAGATTCTTGAGGCCCTGGGGGTCGACTTCGTGGACGAGAGCGAGGTTCTCACCCCCGCCGACGAGGAGAACCACATCGACAAGTGGGCCTTTAAGGTTCCCTTTGTTTGTGGGGCCAGGGATCTCGGGGAGGCCCTGAGGCGCATCGCCGAGGGAGCTGCCATGATCCGGACCAAGGGCGAGGCGGGGACCGGGAACGTCGTCGAGGCCGTGAGGCACATGCGCAGGATCCAGCAGGAGATCCGGCGGCTTGAGGGCTTGAGAGAGGACGAGCTCATGGCAGAGGCGAAGCGGCTCGGTGCCCCCTTGGAGCTGGTGAGGGAGGTGGCGCGGGCGGGGAGGCTACCGGTGGTGAACTTCGCCGCCGGCGGCATCGCCACCCCGGCCGACGCCGCCCTCATGATGCAGCTGGGCGCGGAGGGGGTCTTTGTAGGCTCGGGTATCTTCAAGAGTGAGGACCCCCCGGCCCGCGCCCGCGCCATCGTGGAGGCCGTCACCTATTACGACGATCCCGAGGTCCTCGCCCGGGTCAGTGCGGGGCTAGGGGAGCCCATGCGCGGCCTGGACGTGAGGCGCCTCGCCGAGGAGGAGCTCCTCCAGACCAGGGGTTGGTAGTGGAGGGGGCGTGAGGGTCGGCCTTCTAGCCCTCCAAGGGGATTTCGCCGAGCACCTCGAGGCCTTCTCATCTTTAGGGGTCCAAGTAGCAACGGTCCGCCGCCCCGAGGAACTCCTAAGGGTGGACGCGCTGGTGATCCCAGGCGGGGAGAGCACTACCATGACCAACCTGGCCGCCCGGAACGGGCTCTTCGAAGCCCTGGGAGCAGCCATTGCTGGAGGTCTTCCGGTCTGGGGGACCTGCGCCGGGATGATCCTTCTCGCTAGGGAGGTGGAGGGAGGGGAGGTTCCTCATCTCGGAGCCCTTGACCTTGTTGTGGTGAGGAACGCTTACGGCAGGCAGGTGGATTCCTTCGAACTAGACCTGGAGTTCAAGGGCGTGGGCGAGGTCCGGGCTGTCTTCATAAGGGCCCCGGTGGTGAGGGAGGTTGGCCCGGAGGTGGAGGTCCTGGCTGTCCTTGATGGGAGGGCCGTGGCCGTGAGGCAGGGAAGGGTTCTAGGCACTGCCTTTCACCCCGAGCTCACGCCGGACCGGAGGGTCCACCGCTTCTTTTTGGAGAGGGTGGCTCTGGATCTACCCACTCAAGGCTAAAGGGGGTCTCCGGTGGCTGGCCACTCCAAGTGGAAGCAGATACAGCACAAGAAAGCCGTCATGGACGTGAGAAGGGGGAGGATCTTCTCCAAGCTCCTCAGGGCCATCGAGGTTGCGGCAAGGGAAAAGGGTGGAAACCCCGAGGCGAACCCCACCCTGGCGGATGCCATAGAGCGGGCGAAGGAGGCCTCGGTCCCCTGGGAGAACATCGAGAGAGCCATCAAGAGGGGGACGGGGGAGCTGGAGGGGGTGAAGTACGAGAGCCTCACCTACGAGGGGTACGGGCCGGGAGGCGTCGCCGTGATGGTGGAGGTCCTCACGGACTCCAGGAACCGGACCTCCGCGGAGATCAGGAAGGTCTTCCAGCGCTACGGCGGCAGTCTCGGGGAGCCGGGTTCGGTGGTCTGGAACTTCTCGAGGAAGGCCGTGGTGGCTATACCGGCTTCGGGTGTTTCCGAGGAGGAGCTGCTGGCCGTGGCGCTGGAGGCAGGGGCCGAGGACGTCAAGCAAGAGGGGGACTCCTGGCAGGTTACGGCGGAGCCCCAGGCCCTTTCCGCCCTGAGGAAGGCCTTCCTCGAGGCGGGCATCCCGGTGGCCTCAGCGGAAGTCGCCTACCAGCCCATAAACACGGTTCCCGTCTCGGGAGAGGAGGCCGGGAAACTCCTGCGGCTCCTCGGCGAGCTGGACGAGCACGACGACGTCCAGGCTGTCTGGAGCAACTTCGAGATGCCTGACGAGGTTCTGGCCGGGCTTGGCTAGGCCCGCGACGCGCCGGCGGCCGTCCGGTTCATTTCCGCCACCCTAGGCCTGGAACCCTGGCCGCCCCGAGCCGAGGGTTCCTTGAGAAGGCGTCCTGCCCCTGGTAGCTTCGGTGAGGAGGCTTCTTGATGCGGGTTCTCGGTATCGACCCGGGGGTGGAGAGGACGGGGTATGCCGTGGTCGAGTGGAGGGATGGCGGACCCTCCAGGGTGACCTCGGGGGTCCTGGTAACCCCTCAGGGGGAACCCCTCCACACTAGGCTCGCCCTCATCTACTCCGGCCTCTCCAGGCTCATAAGACGCCACAGACCGGACTCGGTGGCCTCGGAGAGCCTCTTCTTCAACCTGAACGCTAGGACCGCCGTGGCTGTGGCTAAGGCGGGTGGGATTGCGGCCCTGGCAGCCGCCCGCGCCGGTCTCGACTTCCGCGAGTACACGGCCCAGCAGGTGAAGGCAGCTGTGACCGGGGTCGGGAATGCCTCGAAGGGGAGGGTGGCCGCCATGGTGGCGCGCCTGCTCGGGACGGCTCCCCTCCCCGACGACGAAGCCGATGCCCTGGCGGTGGCCGTCTGCCACCTCTATCACATGCGTCTGGAGGAGAGGGCCGCTGGGAGGCAGGGGTGATCGAGTTCGTCGAGGGGACCATCGTGGAGAAGTCCCCGCGCGGGGTGGTCCTGCAGGTGGGGGGGGTCGGGATCCGACTTCTCTGCCCCCTCTCTGTCCTGGAGTCCCTGCCCGGCGTCGGAGGAAAGGGGAGGCTCAGCACCAGGCTCGAGATAAGGGGGGAGAGGCCTGTCCTTTACGGTTTCCTCCGCCCTGAAGAGGCCGAGACCTTCGACCTCCTTCTCTCCGTACCCGGCGTGGGCCCCAGGCTTGCCCTCTCCGTCCTCTCCTTCTTAAGCCCCGAGGCCCTGAGGAAGGCTGTGGAGGAGGAGGACCTCGCTCTGCTCGTCTCGGTGCCGGGGGTGGGGAAGAAAACGGCGAGGAGGCTTCTCACGGAGCTGAAGGAGAGGCTGGGGACGGCGAGGCCCCTCCCGCCTGGCTGGTCGGAGGCAAGGGCTGCCCTCCTCGAGCTCGGTTACACGGCGGAGGAGGTGGGAGCCGCCCTGCTCAGGCTAGAAGGGCTGCCGGATGGAGCCGGGCCAGAGGAGGTCCTCCGGGCTGCCCTGCGGGTTCTCGCCTCCAGGGAGGGGGGGTAGGTGGATCTCCTGGCGCGCGATCCCGACCTCGACCTCTCCCTAAGGCCTCGGCGCCTGGAAGAGTTTGTGGGGCAGCGGAGGGTGAAGGAACAGCTCGCAGTGGTTCTGGAGGGGGCGAGGAGGAGGGGTGGGGCCATGGACCACGTCCTCCTCCTCGGCCCTCCGGGACTCGGGAAGACCACTCTCGCCCACATCATCGCTGCGGAGCTTGGAAGGGGTATAAGGGTCACCTCAGGGCCGGCCCTATCCCGCCCAGGCGACCTGGCGGGAGTCCTCACCGCTCTGGGGGAGGGAGAGGTCCTCTTCATAGACGAGATACACCGGCTTCATCCCAAGGTGGAGGAGCTCCTCTACCCCGCCATGGAGGACTTTGCCCTGGACATACAACTAGGCTCGGGAGCGTCCTCCCGCGCGATCCGGCTCGAGCTCGGACCCTTCACCCTGGTGGGGGCTACAACCCGCACGGGCCTTCTCACCTCCCCTTTGAGGGAGAGGTTCGGGCTCTTTGCCCGCCTGGACTTCTATCCCCCCGAGGAGCTCAAGGCCATTCTCGAGAGGAGCGCCCGGATCCTCGGGGTCGCTCTTGAACCTGGGGCGGCCGAGGAGATAGCCGCCCGGTCCCGGGGCACACCCAGGGTCGCGAACCGGCTCCTTAAGAGGGTGCGGGACTATGCTGAGGTGGCGGGGGTGGAGGTGGTGGATGCCGCGACGGCGAGGAAGGCCCTGGAACTCTTCGAGGTGGATCAAGCGGGCCTTGACAGGGTGGACCTTGCCATCCTCAGGGCTGTGGCGGAGAGGTTCGGGGGAGGGCCGGTGGGGCTCGCGACCCTCGCCCAGGCTGTGGGGGAGTCCCCCGAGACCGTCCAGGACGTTTACGAGCCATACCTCCTGCGGCTCGGTTTCCTCAGGCGCACTCCGAGGGGTAGGGTGATAACCGAGGCGGGAAGGCGTCACCTCGGTCTGGCCCAGGAGACCCTCGGGCTTCTCTAGGCTGGCCAGGCCTGCCTCTGCTCCTCCATGCTCCCGGTCGGACAGGCCCTATCATCATCAGGTGGTGATGGGGCTGAGGGAAGTGGGGAAGTTTCTTCTCCTCATAGGCGGCCTCACGGCCGGGATGGGGCTCGTCTTCTTGCTCCTTGGAAGCCTGCCGGGGCGGTTCCCCCTGGGTAGGCTTCCCGGGGACATAAGGGTGGAGAGGCCAGGCTTTTCCTTCTACTTCCCCCTGGCCACCTCGCTCCTCTTAAGCCTCGTCCTCACTATTCTTCTCAACGTGCTCTTCAGGATGAGGAGGTGAGGGGGTCGAGGCGGGGGTTTGACTCCTCCGAAAAGGGTTCATAGACTTGGCCGCCCTTGAGATGGAGGTGGAGAGGTGTCTTCGACCCTGAGTTTCGTCCTCACCCTCGCTCTTTTCATCGCCATCTTCTACCTCCTCATCCTCCTGCCGCAGCAGAGGCGGATGAAGGAGCACAGGGCCCTGCTGGACTCCCTATCTCCCGGCGACCGGGTGGTCACCTCCGGGGGGCTTTACGGCACGGTGAGCAGGGTGGAGGGGGAATCCATCCTCCTCGAGGTGGCTCAGGGGGTGAAGGTGAGGGTGGCGAAGCAGGCTGTAGTGAGGCGGGTGGAGGGGCGTGCGTGAGAAAGTCCGCCCGGGCCTTCTCGAGGCAGTCCGGAGCCACCCCGCCGTCCAGGCCTACTTACACCTGGCGGATAGGCATCTGGCGGAGCTAGGGTTCACCGAGCACGGTGAGAGACACGCCTCCCTCACTTCGGCCATTGCCAGGAACATCCTGGAGAGGCTCGGGTACGGAGCACACCTAGCGGAGCTGGCCGCTGTAGCCGGGTATCTCCACGACGTTGGGAATGTGGCGGGGAGAGAGGGACATACCTGGGTCGGCGCTCTCATCGCCATGAGAGTCCTGGAGGAACTTGGCCTCTCCCCGGAGGATATTGGTGTGGTGATGGGTGCCATCGGGAACCACGAGGAGCCCCACGGCCAGGCCGTGAGCCCGGTGGCTGCAGCTGTAGTTCTTGCGGACAAGTCCGATGTCCACCGAAGCAGGGTGAGGAAGCCGGACGCCGTGGCTTTTGACATCCACGACCGGGTGAACTACGCGGCCCGCCATTCCTTCCTCAGGGTGGACCCGGAGGCGAGAACCCTCACCCTGGAGCTGGAGATAGACACGGAGGTGGCGCCCGTCATGGAATACTTCGAGATCTTCCTGGAGCGGATGGTCATGTGCAGGAGGGCAGCGGAGGCCCTCGGAGGCAGGTTCAGGTTGATGGTGAACGGGGTGTCCTTGCTCTAGGGGGGAAGTTGAGTCTCAAAGGTTATGCGCTCTCCTTGGCGGCAATTCTGGCCGCCGCGGCTTCCCTTTGGGGGATAGTCCTCGGTTTTGGGCTTTCTCCCCGGCTCGGCCTGGATCTCAGGGGAGGGGTGAGCGTCATCCTCGCTCCCGAGGCGAGGGCGGTGGCCCCAGGGGGATCTGGCAGCCCTCTGGCCTCTCCTGCGGCCAGCGCATCCCCGCTGGCTTCTCCCGCCGGCGCTCGCGCGACTCCGGGGGCATCGCCGGCGGCTGGGGCTGCGGCCGGTGGGAATCTGGCTCCCACGGTGGCTCCGAGCCCGGAGGCCGCCCCCGCTCTACCCCAGGGCCCCGTCCCCGCTGACGTGATTCAGAAGACCGTGGACATCCTGAGGCAGCGGGTGAATGCGCTCGGGGTGACCGAGGCCGAGGTGACCACAGAAGGGGGAAACATACTGGTGCAGATCCCCCAGATCCAGGAGAGGGAGAGGGCCCTTAAAGTCATCGGCCAGGTGGCCCAACTTCAGATGCGGCCGGTCCTCGCGGTGATACCTTCGAGCGACCCTTCCTACGGATCCCTCGCCCTGACCCAGGGGGAGGACCCGGCCTCCGAAGTGGTCTACGCCGACAAGGCCGGGACCAAGTACCGTCTGGGTCCAGCGGCCCTGGCGGGGGGAGACGTGAAGACAGCCGATGCCATACTCACTCCGGGAACTGTTAACTGGGAGGTCTCCCTCACCCTCACCTCAGAGGGGGCGAGGAAGTTTCAGGATGTCACGGCGAAGCTCGCCTGTAACCCTTACGGGGACCCCACCCGCCAGCTGGCTATAGTGCTGGACAGGGTGGTCCAGTCTCACCCGCAGATGGCCCAGGAGGTCAAGTGCGGCGAGGGTATCTCGGGTGGGAGGGCGACCATAACCGGGAGCTTCACCCAGCAGGAGGCCCAGGATCTTGCCCTCGTGCTGCGAACCGGTGCCCTCCCTGTCACCCTGAGAGTCCTGCAGGTCCGTTCCGTGAGTCCCACCCTGGGCCAGGACTCCCTCCGGGCCGGGCTTCTCGCTGGGGCCATCGGCCTTGCCCTCCTCGCCCTCTGGATGCTCCTCTACTACCGGGGGCTGGGCCTCGTCACCCTGGTGGGGCTCGGAGTCTTTGGCTCCCTCGCCTACGGCCTCGTGACCGTCCTGGGGAAGGTCATGGGGTTCACCCTCACCCTGGCTGGGGTGGCCGGGCTCATCGTGGCTCTGGGGATCACCACGGATTCGTACATCGTCTATTACGAGAGGCTTAAGGAGGAGGTGAGGGCGGGCAGGAGCTTTCGCGCTGCAGCCCCCACGGCCTTCTGGAGGGCCTTCAGGACCACCTTCGCTGCAGATGTGGTCTCCTTCTCTGCCGCCTTCGTCCTGTACCTCCTGGCGGTGGGGCCGGTCAGGGGGTTCGCCTTCACCCTCGGTCTCTCCACCCTCCTCGACCTTGCTGTCCTCCTCCTTTACACGCGCTCTGCGGTGGTGCTGCTTTCCCGGACCCCTTTCTTTGTGGAGGGGCCGTTCATCGGGATGAGGGCGGTGGTGGTGGGGGCGGGGAGGTGATGGTTTGAGCGGCCTGGTGGCGGCCCTGAGGCGGCTCGGGTCTGGGGAGACCCGCGTCGACTTCGTGGGGCGGTGGAAGACCTGGGCGGGAATTTCGGGGGCCGTCATTCTGGTCGGCCTTGGCTCCCTCCTTCTCCGCGGGCTCTCCTTCGGCATCGAGTTCCGCGGGGGGTCCGCCTTCGAGGTGGGGGCGGCGAGGAAGGTGGAGGCGGGGGAGGTGAGGGAGGCTCTCCGCCCCCTGGGCCTTGCCGACTCGGTGGTCCAGATAGTCGGGGAGCGGGGGGTCAGGGTTCAGACCAGGGCGCTATCGGAGGATGAGGCGTCTGCCGCCGCCCGCGCCATCGCCCGGGTGGCCAGGGTGGACCCGCGCGAGGTGGCGGTGACCACGGTGGGACCCACCTGGGGGGCTCAGATCTCTCGAAAGGCCCTCATCGGGCTTGTCGTCTTCCTCGCCGTGGTCGCTCTTTACATAAGCCTGCGGTTCGAGGCGAAAATGGCTCTGGCAGCCCTTCTCGCCCTCGCCCACGATATTCTGGTGACGGCAGGGGTGTACTCCCTGGCCGGGTTCCCCGTCACCCCGGCCACGGTGATAGCCTTCCTCACCATCCTCGGGTACAGCCTGTATGACACGGTCATCGTCTTCGACCGGATCGAGGAGGAGGCCCGCGCCCTAACCCCCGCCGCGAGGAGGACCTACTCGGAGGTGGCGAACGCGGCCGTGAACCGGGTCCTGATGCGCTCCATAAACACCTCCCTCACCACCATTCTTCCAGTGGGCGCCCTCCTTTTCGTCGGGGCCTTCCTGCTCGGAGCGGAAACCCTGAGGGACCTTGGCCTTGCCCTGTTCGTGGGCATCGCTTCGGGGACCTACTCCTCGGTCTTCGTCGCCGCCCCCTCCCTCGCCCTCCTTAAGGAGAGGGAGCCGAGGTACCGGGCGATCCGGGCAAGGGTGGCGGCGGCCGAGGCAGCGAGGGTCGCTGCCCTCGGGCCGGGTAGCCCCGGTGCTCTCCCTGCTGGGGCTGCCGGGGTCGTCTCCGAGGCGCCGGAGGCGGGGGTCGGGGGAGGAGAAGAACCCGGCGGTCCTGTCAGCCTCCCCAGGGCGGAGCTTAGGCCTCCCCCGCGGCCGGGCGCGAGGAAGAAAAAGAGGAAGAAGGGGAAGGGGGCGAGAAGGTAGCAGCTGGAGGAGGGATGGAGGAACCCTTCGTCTCCGTCAACTTTGAGAGGCTCAAAGAGAAGATCAGGGACATCCCCGACTTTCCTCAGCCGGGCATCGTGTTCAAGGACATAACTCCCCTCCTCGCCGATGAGGTGTCCTTCTCCACGGTGACCGATGCCATCGTGGTCCGCTTCGGGCGGGGCAACGTGGACAAGGTGGTGGGGATAGAGGCTAGAGGATTCATAGTTGCGGCCCCCGTCGCTTACCACTTCGGAGCAGGTTTTGTGCCCATGAGGAAGCCGGGAAAGCTCCCCTGGCACACGGTGAGGGAGGAATACCTGCTCGAGTACGGGAAAGACGCCCTCGAGATCCACAGGGATGCCCTTGCTCCGGGTGAGAGGGTGCTCGTGGTGGACGATGTTCTGGCCACCGGCGGGACGGCCTCGGCCGCCGCCAGACTCGTGGAAAGGCTCGGGGCGAGAGTGGTGGGCCTTGCCTTCATTGTGGAGCTCGTGGCCCTGGGTGGGAGGGAGAAGCTCGCCGGGAGGGAGGTCTTCAGTCTCATCAAGTACTAGGCTGCCGCCGGCGCCGGCTCGGATTCCTTTCTCGAGAAGCGAAGCAACCTAGAATGAGGGCGTGCGCGTTCTCGGAGTTCTGGCGGAGCCGAGCGCCGAGCGGGCTGGTCGGATCCCCGAAGGGGTCCCCGAGCGGCTCAGGCCTCTCCTCGGCGCTCTCCTCGAGTATCACCCGGGCGCCCGGGTGGACCTGGTTGTGAGGGCCTATACCAGGGCCGAGGAGGCCCACCGGGGCCAGTACAGGAAGACGGGGGAGCCCTACATCGAGCATCCCCTAGCCGTCGCTTCCATCCTGGCCGACCTTGGCCTTGACGACACCACCCTCGCCGCCGCCCTTCTCCACGACACCGTGGAGGACACCCCCCTCCCCCTGGAGACCATCAGGAGGGAGTTCGGACCCGAGATCGCGGCCCTGGTGGACGGGGTTACCAAGCTGGACAGGATCCGTTTCTCCTCCAGGGAGGAGCACAAAGCGGAGACCCTGCGGAAGATGTTCCTCGCCATGGCGAGGGATCTCCGGGTGGTCATGATCAAGCTCGCCGACAGGCTGCACAACTTGAGGACCATATCCCCCCTTCCCCCGGAGAAGCAGCGAGCCATCGCGACAGAGACCCTCGAGCTCTATGCTCCCGTGGCCCATCGGCTCGGAATCGACAGGATCCGCTGGGAACTGGAGGACCTGGCTTTCGCGACCCTGGAGCCACAACGGTTCGCGGAGATTGTGGAGATGGTGAGGGAGAGGCAGCCCGAGAGGGAAAAGTACCTCGCCAGGGTGATCGAGACGGTTACGGAGGCCTTGAGAGCGGCCCGGATAAAGGCTGAGGTGACTGGGAGGCCCAAGCATGTTTACAGCGTCTACGAGAAGATGGTGAGCAAGGGCCGCTCCTTTGATGAGATCTACGACCTGGTCGGGGTCCGGATCATCGTGAACACGGTGAAGGACTGCTATTCCGCCCTGGGGGTGGTCCACTCCCTTTGGACCCCGATATCGGGCAGGTTTAAGGACTACGTGGCGATGCCCAAGTTCAACATGTACCAGTCTCTCCACACCACCGTGGTGGGACCCGAGGGCAAGCCGCTCGAGGTCCAGATCAGGACCCATGCCATGCACCGTATGGCGGAGTACGGCGTGGCCGCCCACTGGAGATACAAGGCGGGCAAGGAGGCCAGGCGAGGAAAGATGACCGAAGTGGCCTGGCTCAAGAACTTCCTCGAATGGCAGCAGGAGCTCTCCGATCCCAAGGAGTTCCTGGAAGGCCTGAGGAGGGACCTCTACCCTGACGAGGTCTTCGTCTTCACTCCCAAGGGGGACGTAGTCAGCCTGCCCGCGGGCTCCACCCCCATCGACTTCGCCTACGCCATCCACACCGAGGTTGGCCATGCGTGCGTGGGGGCGAAGGTGGACGGGAGGATTGTCCCCCTCGACTACCAGCTCAAGACGGGGGAGACGGTAGAGATCATCACCTCCAGGGCTCCGGGTGCTGGCCCTTCCAGGGACTGGCTCCAGGTGGTGAGAACCGCCCGGGCCCGCTCCAAGATCAAGCAGTGGTTCAGCAGGGAGCTGAAGGAAGAGGCCCTTGAGCAGGGGAGGGAGGCTCTGGCGCGGGCGCTGAGAAGGGCTGGACTCCCCTTGAGATCCACCCTGGGTAGGCCCCTAGAAGAGGCCGCCCTCACCCTGGGGTACGAGGACACCGAGTCGCTGTACCGGGCCCTCGGGGAAGGGAGGCTGGCCGCCCAGACCGTGGTTCAGCGCCTCGCCCAGGGCCTGGTGGCCGAGAGGGAGCGGGAGGAGGCGCTAGAGGAGGAGAGGCCAGGCCGGGTTGGGACTGAGGGAAGTGGCATCCTCGTCCAGGGAGAACCCGGCGTCCTGGTGCACCTTGCTCGCTGCTGCACCCCGCTCCCGCCCGATCCGGTGGTTGGTTTCGTCACCCGGGGCAGGGGGATCTCCGTACACCGCTCGGACTGCCCCAACGCCCGCGCTCTGGCCAGGGACTCGGGCAGGATCGTGGAGGTTGCGTGGGACACCCAGAGGAAGGGCACCTTCCAGGTGACCATCCAGGTGGAGGCCTTCGACAGAACCAAGCTTCTCCGGGACGTGTCCCACGCTATCTCCGAGACGGGGGTGAATATCACCTCCTCCCAGACCCAGACGAACCCGAGGACTCGCTCCGCGGTGCTCCGCTTCACCGTGGAACTGGCGGACCTCTCTCACCTCTCGGCCATCCTGGCCAACGTGAGAAAGGTGGACTCTGTATACGACGCCTACCGGGTACTCCCCTCGGGGGCAAGGGGGAAGGCGAGCGAGGTGGCGGGGGCGGGGTAGTTGCTCGCGGTGGTGCAGAGGGTCTCGAGGGCGAGGGTGAAGGTGGAGGACGAGGTGGTGGCCTCCGTGGAGGAGGGTCTCCTCGTCATGGTGGCTGTGGCACCCGAGGACTCCGATCTCGACGCCAGCTGGCTGGCGAAGAAGGTGGCCGAGCTTCGGATCTTTCCTGAGGGGCAGAAGGAGTTCCACCTCTCCGTTAAGGAGGCAGGGGGAAAGGTGCTGGCCGTCCCCGAGTTCACCCTTCTCGCCGATGCTTCCAGAGGGAGAAGGCCGTCCCTCGCCGGAGCGGCTCCCCCCTCCGAGGCCAGGCCCATCTACGACGCCTTCGTTCGGGCTCTGGAGGGGGAGGGAGTCCTTGGCGGTTCGGGGGTTTTCGGCGCCCGGATGGAGGTGGAGCTCGTCAACGTCGGGCCTGTAACTTTTATCCTCGAGAGCCGGGGTCGTGGCTGATGCTGGTCGAGGGGTTCACCACTGGGACCTTCCAGTCCAACTGCTACGTTTTTGCCGCCGGGCCGGGGGCCGAGGCCGCCGTGGTGGATCCCGGGGAGGATGCCATCGGCCCCGTCCTCTCGGCCCTTGGCAGGCACTCCCTTCGGCTCCGGGCTGTCTTCATCACCCACGGCCACCTTGACCACGTCCTCTCCGCCAGGGACCTAGCGGACGGTTACGGGGTCCCGGTCTACGTCCACCCGGCCGACCGAGCCCTCCTCACCGACCCGGCGGGGGGTTTCTCCCCCGCCTTCTGGGCGTCTTTCGGCCGCCCTCTGCTCCCGTCCCCCAGGGAGGTGAGGGAGGTGAGGGAGGGAGACCTGATCGAGGTGGGTGAGCTCTTGGTGAGGGTTGTGGAGACGCCAGGTCACACTCCGGGCAGCGTCTGCTATCTGGTGGGAGGGGTTGTCTTCACGGGCGATCTCATTTTCGCCGGGAGCGTGGGAAGAACGGATCTGCCAGGAGGAAGCTGGCAGCAACTCATAAGGTCAATACGGGATAAGATTCTGTCGCTGCCTGGAGAGACCCTGATCTACCCGGGTCACGGCCCCAGAACCTCGGTGGAGAGGGAGGCCACCACGAATCCGTTCCTGGTTGGGGTGGCGGGGTAGGAGGTGGCTTGGCGAAGCCCGATACCAAACCGCCTGCAGGCACAAGGGACCTCTTCCCGGAGGAGATAGCAGTCAGGGAGGCAGTGGTCTCGGCCTTCCGCCGGGTCTTCGAGGCCCACGGTTACATGCCCCTTGAGACGCCCGCGCTGGAGAGGATAAAGACGCTGGAGGGCAAGTACGGAGAGGAGGGGGAGGCCCTCATCTTCAGGATCCTTAAGAGGGGCGAGGGAGGGGAGAAGGGGGAGGTGGATCTCGGGCTCAGGTACGACTTCACCGTACCCCTGGCCCGCGTGGTGGCGGAGTACCCTTCCAGGGTCGCCAGGCCCTTCCGCCGCTATCAGATGGGTCCCGTCTGGAGAGCTGACAGGCCAGCCAGGGGGAGGCTCCGGGAGTTCTGGCAGTGTGATGTCGACGTGGTGGGAACCTCGTCCCTGGCGGCCGATGCCGAGGTGGTCCTGGTCGTTACGGAGGCACTAGCCGCCGTGGGGCTCGCGGGCTTCACGGTGAAGATCAACTCGAGGAAGGTTCTGGAGGGACTGATGGAAGGTTACGGGGTGCCGGAAGGGCTCCGGAGCGAGACCCTGGTTGCCCTGGACAAGCTGGACAAGATCGGGGCTGAGGGGGTGGCGAGGGAGCTGATCCAGCGGGGCCTTCCGGAGAGGCTGGCGAGGGAGGTGCTGGAGGATCTCACCGCTGGCGAGGTGGAAGAGAGGGCGAGGGAGAAGGTCTCCGCCTCGCCCGTGGGTAAAAAGGGGCTTCTCGAGGTGGAGGAGGTCGCAGCCGCCATCGAGGGTGTCCTGGAGGGAGGGAAACTTGAGTGGAGCCCCTTCCTCGCCCGGGGTCTCGACTATTACACCGGGCCCATCTTCGAGATTTTCGCCTCGGGAGTGAAGGGAGCTGTGGCCTCGGGGGGGAGATACGACGACCTGATCGGGGTATTTTCCGGAAGGGCGGTTCCCGCCACGGGCGGGTCCATCGGGCTGGAGCGGGTCATCCTCGCCCTGGGTGGGAAGGGAGGGGAGGCGAAGCGCCCGCCTGTCCTTGTCACCTGTTGGGATTCCTCCTCGCGGCCGGAGGCCTTTCGCCTGGCCCGGACCATCCGGGCCGCGGGGGTCGCCACCGAGGTCTACCTGGAGGAGGCGATCCTTACGGAGCAGCTGAGATACGCCTCGGCCAGGGGGTTCCGGTTCGTGGTGATAAGGGGTCCGGAGGAGCGGGCCAGGGATGAGGTGGCCCTCAAGGATCTGAGAACGGGGGAGCAGGTCAGGGTGGGCGCGGCCGAGGTGGGCCGGTTCCTGGCGCGGCTCGTCGGTGGGGAAAGAGGGGAGGAGTGAAGAAGAACCCCGCAGGTCTCCTCAGGGCCTCTGATGTGGGCAGGAAGGTCACCCTGGCCGGTTTTGTCCACCGGGTGAGGGACCACGGGGGCCTTACCTTCCTGGACTTGCGGGACTCCACTGGCCTGGTGCAGGTGGTCTTCAGCCCGGGGACCTCGGCCGAGGCCCACTCGGCCGCGAGGGAGGTGAGGCCGGAGTGGGTTGTGGTCGTGGAGGGGGAGGTGAGGAAGCGGCCCCCCGGAACGGAGAACCCTGCCCTCCCCACAGGGGATGTGGAGGTGGCCGGGGAGTCTATAACCGTTCTCTCCCGGGCTCTCCCTCCCCCCTTCCCCCTGGAGGATGAACCCGGGGTGGAGGAGGTGACCCGCCTTTACCACAGGTATCTGGACCTGCGACGAGAGCGGATGCAGAGGAACCTCTGGCTCAGGGCGAGGGTGGTCTCGGCCCTCCGGAGGCAGCTAGAGGAGAGGGGCTTCCTTGAGGTCGAGACTCCCATCCTCACCAAGAGCACGCCCGAAGGTGCCCGGGACTTCCTTGTCCCCTCCAGGCTGCAGAAGGGGAGTTTCTACGCCCTTCCCCAGTCGCCTCAGCTGTTCAAGCAGGTCCTCATGGCCTCGGGCGTGGAGAGGTACTACCAGGTTGCCAGGTGCTTCAGGGATGAGGACCTTCGGGCCGACCGGCAGCCCGAGTTCACCCAGCTGGACATGGAGATGGCCTTTGCCGAGGAGGCCGAGGTCCAGCAGGAGGTGGAGTTGGCCCTGGCGAGGGCCTTCAGGGATGTGCTCGGGGTGGACGTGGAGCATCCCTTCCCCCGCCTCACCTATGAGGAGGCCATGTCGAGGTTCAGCTCGGACAAACCCGACCTGAGGTATGCGGAGGAGATCTTCGACATCACCCAGGCCTCCCTTGGGGAGGGGGTTCCCAGGGTCCTGGCTGGGCCTGCCGCTTCCGGAGGGGTGGTGCGGGGTCTTGTGGTACCCGCCGGCTTCACTAGAGCCGAGGCCGAGAGCTGGGGTGCTGAGGCGAGGGGAGCGGGGCTTGGAGGGGTCTTACCCGTGTGGCAGGAAGGAGGGGGAATCAGGTCGCCAGCCGCTGCTCACATGGGTGAGGGTTTTCTGATGGCCCTGAGGGCTGCCTCGGCTCTGGGTGAGGGGGAGGGCCTTGTCCTTGTGGCTGGAGAGGAGACCAGAGTTGCGGCTTTCCTCGGGGGACTGAGGACCAGGTTGGCCGGGGCTGGGAGGCTCAGGCGCCTTCGGGATTGGGCCTTCTGCTGGGTCACCGGGTTCCCGCTTCTCGAGTGGGACGAGCGGGAGGGGAGGTATGTCTCGGTTCACCATCCCTTCACCTGCCCCGTTCCAGAGGATGAGGAAAAGCTCGAGAAGGAACCCCTGGCCGTGCGGGCCAGGTCCTACGACCTGGTTCTTAACGGGGTGGAGCTGGGGGGAGGGAGCGTGCGTATTCACCGGCCCGACCTCCAGAGGAGGGTCTTCTCTCTCCTCGGGATCGGGGAGGAGGAGGCGGAAAGCCGGTTCGGTTTCCTCCTTAGGGCCTTCTCCCACGGGGTTCCTCCCCATGCCGGAATCGCCCTTGGGGTGGATAGACTTGTGATGCTCATGGCAGGGGAGGAGAACATAAGGGCCGTAATAGCCTTCCCCAAGACCTCTTCCGGCCAGTGTCCCCTCACCGGCGCTCCCTCTGCCGTGGACGAGGCGCAGCTCAGAGAGGTGGGGGTGTCTTTCAGGCGCGAGGCCTGAAGGGAGGGGCTTCCAGCCTTGAGGGGCCTTTTCCTCCGGTGCTAAGATGGCCTTGCCTCCAGGCGAGGTCTGGCCAAAAACCTGGACCAGCAGCTATATAGAAGGGATGCCGGGGTCCTGCCGGGGAGCGCGAACCGGTTAGGGGGCGTGAAGCGGCAGGCAGGCAACCCACCTGTGAGGGAACGGTTCAGTGATGGCGGCCCCGCCTGGGGGCTTTGTGCCGGAGGCCGGATGGCGGCTCCTCTCGCGCACCGCATGAGGCCTCGCACCTTCGACGAGGTGGTGGGCCAGGATCACGTTGCGGGGCGGGGAGCGGCTTTCAGAAAGCTGGCCGAGTCAGGTGAACTTCCTTCCTGCCTCCTCTGGGGGCCTCCCGGGAGCGGCAAGACCACCCTGGCACTGCTCGCGGCGGAGGCGCTCGGGGCCGACCTCATCCACCTCTCTGCTGTGGAGGTTGGGGTGGCGGAGGTGAGGAAGGCGCGGGAGAGGGCGAGGAAGTCTAGCCTTTACTCGAGAAAGACTGTGCTCTTCCTTGACGAGGTCCACCGGTTCAACCGGGCCCAGCAGGACTCCCTACTCGGTGCTGTGGAGGCGGGGGAGCTCGTCTTCATAGGGGCCACCACTGAGAATCCCTTCTCGAGCCTGGTCCCGCCTTTGGTCTCCCGATGCCTCCTTTTCCGACTGGAGCCCCTCTCCAGGACTGCCCTCATCACCCTCCTCGAGAGGGCCCTTGCCGATGCCGAGAGGGGGCTTGGGGGAAGCGGGGTGGGGGTCCCGGCAGAGGCGCTGGAAGAGATCGCGGCGCGGGCGGGGGGTGATGCCAGGGCGGCCCTCTCTCTCCTGGAGGCCTGCGTGGGGGAGGCGCGGGCGGAGGGGTCTCGGGAGGTCGGAGTCGAGGTGGTCCGATCTCTGGCAGAGAAGGTCATCCTCCACCACGGAGTGGAAGAGCACTACGACCTGGCGAGCGCCTTCATCAAGAGCGTGAGGGGATGCGATCCCGACGCTGCCCTCTACTGGTTGGCGAGAATGCTCGAGGGGGGCGAGGACCCGCTCTTTATAGCCAGGCGTCTGGTGATACTTGCATCGGAGGATGTGGGCCTTGCCGACCCCGCTGCCCTTCCCCTCGCCGTTGCTGCCCTCCAGGCTGTGGAGAAGGTCGGTCTCCCCGAGGCCAGGCTCGCCCTGGCTGAGGCCACCATTTACCTGGCGAGGGCTCCCAAGTCCAACGCCGTCCTTAAGGCTTTGGAGGCAGCCACCAGAGAGGTGCAGAAGGGTCCGGTAGAGGTCCCCCTCCATCTGAGGCAGGCCTCCGCGCCGGGAGGAAGGAGTCTCGGGTACGGGAGGGGCTACATCTATCCCCACGATCACCCCTCGGTGGAACAGCGGTACCTCCCCGAGGGAGTGGAAGGGGGCTTTCTGGAGCGCGAGGGTCCTTCATCCAAGCCCCCGGATCCTGTATAAATGGTCGGCCCTGACCCTAGGTGGGCAGCTTTTTCTCGGGGAAAGGAGGGGTTTTGACCCCCGGAGACGTGGCCCTTCTCGTGGCAGCTGTGGCATGGGCCCTCCTGGCTGTGGCTCTGGTTCTGGTCCTTCTCAACGTCTACTCCCTGGTGAGCAGGGTCGGTGCAGTGGTGGACGGAGTGCGCGACGAAACCCTTCCCCTCTTGAGGGAGCTGGCGGAGACGGTGAGCACGGTCAATAAGGACCTGGGACACCTGGACGGGGTGCTCTCCCGGGCCGAGGAGGCGGCCGAGCATGTGAGGGCCACCGCCGGTGTGCTCAGGGCAGCCATCTCGAACCCTGTGGTGAAGGCCATGGCCTATGGAGCTGGAGCTGCCAGGGCCTACGCTAGGCTTAAGGAGAGGAAGCGGAGGTGAAGAGGCCTTTCCTCTTCGCCCTCGGCCTCGGCCTAGGCCTTGCCCTCGGTCTTACCCTCTCGGCGCTCTTTTCGGATCTCAAGTCCCGGCCGGGTAGGGGTCTTAAGGAGCTCTCGGAAACCCTGGCCGAGGCAGTGAGGGAGGGCAGGCGGGCCGCGAGGGAGAGGGAGGCCGAGCTCAGGAGGGAGTTCGGCCTAGAACGCTAGGGGACGGCTGCTCGTGTCCGCCACCCCACGGCTCTGCCCGCCCTGGCAGGGCTTTAGAATCATCCCACCGTGAGGAGTGAGGAGATCCGCGAGAGGTTTCTCGGGTTCTTCAAGGCCAGGGGACACCGGGTGGTCCCCTCTAGCTCTCTCATACCCCAGGATCCCACCCTCCTCCTCACCACCGCCGGAATGGTGCAGTTCAAGCCCTTCTTCCTTGGTCAGAGACGGCCCGAGTACACAAGGGCCGCATCGGTCCAGAAGTGCGTGAGGACCACTGACGTCGACCGGGTAGGCTCCACCGCCCGGCACCTCACCTTCTTCGAGATGCTAGGGAACTTCTCCTTCGGCGATTACTTCAAGGAAGGTGCCACGGCTTATGCCTGGGAGTTCCTGACCGGGGAGATCGGCCTGGACCCTGACCGGCTCTGGATCACCATCTACGAGGAGGATGAGGAGGCCTTCACCGCCTGGAGCAGAGGGGTCGGCATCCCGGAGGGAAGGATAGTCCGGCTCGGGAAGGAGTCCAACTGGTGGGACATGGGGGTGGCCGGACCGTGCGGTCCCTGCTCTGAGGTGCTCTACGACAGGGGTGAGGCCTTCGCCTGCGATCTCCCCACCCACGGGGTGGGGTGCGACTGCGACCAGTACCTGGAGGTGTGGAACCTCGTCTTTATGCAGTACGTGCGGGACGAGGCCGGGAACATCGTCGGTGAGCTCGAGAGCAAGGGAATAGACACGGGCATGGGCCTGGAGAGGCTCGCCAGCATCCTCCAGGGAGTGCCAAGCGCCTTCGAGACCGACGTCATCGCCCCCGTTCTCGAGAGGGCGGAGGAGATGGCCGGGGTGGGCTACGGGCGCGACCCCCGGACAGACGTCTCCTTGAGGATCATGGCGGATCACGCCCGCGCCACCGCCTTCCTCGTGGCCGACGGCGTCTTCCCCTCGAACGAGGGCAGGGGGTACGTGCTCAGGAGGATCATGCGGCGGGCAGTGCGCCACGCTCGCCTGCTCGGGATCGACGGCCCAGTCCTCGGGCCCCTGGTGGAGAGGGTGGTGGAGGTCCTCGGGCCGGCCTGGCCTGAGCTGGTGGAGAGGAGGCAGGTGATCGCCAGGGTCTCCTCCCAGGAGGAGGAGGTCTTCGGCAGGACTCTCCGGCAGGGGCTGGCCATTCTCTCAGAGGAGCTTGAGACGGCCAGGGCTTCGGGAAGGGGCGTTCTCGGCGGGGATGTGGCCTTCCGCCTGCATGACACCTACGGTTTCCCGGTTGATCTCACCCTTGAGATCGCGCGGGAGGCGGGACTTGCGGTGGACCGAGAGGCCTTCGCGAGGCTCATGGACGAGCAAAGGCGGAGGGCGAGGGAGGCGAGGGTGGTCCCGGTGGGTGCTGCCTCCGTCTTCGAGGAGGTCCTCAAGGAGAAGGGCCCCACTCTCTTCCTCGGGTACGAGAGGCTGGAGGCCGAGGGGGTGGTGCAGGCCCTCCTCTCGGGGGGGACGAGGGTGAGGAGGGCAGAGGAGGGGGAGGAGGTGGAGGTGGTCCTCTCCAGGACGCCCTTCTACGCCGGGGCGGGCGGGCAGGTGGGGGACAGGGGTGAGCTCGAGACCCCCTCCGGGAGGGTTCGCGTGGAGGATACGAAGTACGGGGTGGAGGGACTCATAGTCCACCGGGGGAAGGTGGTGGCGGGGGAGGTCTCCCAAGGGGAGGAGGCCCTGGCCCGGGTGGATAGGGCCTGGAGGGAGGGGGTGAGGCGGTCCCACACAGCCACCCACGTGCTGCACTGGGTGCTCCGAAGGGAGCTTGGTGAGCACGCGAGGCAGGCGGGGAGCCTGGTGGAGCCGGGGAGGCTCCGCTTCGATTTTCCCCACTACGAGCCCCTCTCCGGTGAGAGGGTGGCAGAGCTGGAGTGGGTTCTGAACGAGACCCTCGCTGGGGACGCTCCCGTGAGGGCGTATGAGACTTCCCGGGAGTACGCAGAGAAGATTGGGGCCCTCGCCCTGTTCGGGGAGAAGTACGGTGAGTTCGTGAGGGTCGTCGAAGTGGGTGACTTCTCGATAGAGCTGTGTGGGGGGACGCACGTGGACCGCACCTCGCAGGTGGGGGTAGTGAAGATAGTCTCCGAGACGGGGATAGGAGCGAACCTCAGGAGGGTTGAGGCTCTGGCCGGCCTGGATGCGCTGGCGTGGGTGAACCGAGAACTCCTCCTCCTGGACCAGGTGGCCTCCCTGCTCAGGAGCCCCGCCGAGCAGGCCCCCGAGCGCCTGCGAAAGGTCCTTGCCAACCTGAAGGCCCTCGAGGAAGAGGTCGAGCGGCTCCGGGCGCGGTACCTGGCGGAGAGGGCGAGGGAGCTGGCGGGAGAGGCGGCCATCGGACCTGGAGGGCTCAAGGTTGTGGTCCGGGAGGTGGAGGCCGCTGGAGGAGAAGAGCTGAGGAGGCTAGCCCTGGCCGTGAGGGACGCCCTCGAGCCGGCTGCGGGGGCTGTGGTCCTCGGGGCGAGGGAGGGTGGAAGGGCAAGCCTGGTGGCGGCGGTGAGCCGGGAGGCCCAGGGGATGGGGGTCTCGGCCAGGGAGATCCTGATCCCGGCGGCGAGGGCGGTGGGTGGAGGGGCAGGGGGAAGGGAAGGTCTCGCCCAGGCCGGCGGGTCCAGGGTGGAGGGGCTGCAAGAGGCACTCGCGGCGGCCGCCTCCGCCCTGGCGAGGGCAGTGGCGGAAAGAAAGTAGAGATGGGCCATGCCCGACCCCGACTCCCGGGCGGGAGGGTTGCCGCGCTCGATGTAGGCGAGAAGAGGGTGGGGGTGGCCCTGAGCGATCCTCGCCGGCTGCTGGCCGCGCCCTATGGCGTCTTCCCTTCCTCCAGATTGGAGGAGTTGGCCGGGAGGCTTCGGGAGGAGGGGGTGCAGGAGCTGGTGGTGGGGGTGCCCTTAAAGCTCTCGGGCTCGGAAGGGGAGATGGCCAGAAGGGCGCGGGAAGTGGGAAGGAAGGTCGGGTCCCTCCTGGGTGTGCCCGTCCGCTACTTCGATGAGAGGCTCACCACCCGCGAGGCCGAGAGGATCCTCGTAGGGGCGGGGCTGTCTCGCCGGAGAAGGAGGGAGGTGGTGGACAGGCTGGCCGCTGCCCTTCTCCTCCAGGCATACCTGGACAGGAGGCGGGCTTGAGGCATCGCCCACCGGCGGCGAGGGTTGCCCTCATTCTCCTCGCTCTCTCCTTGGCCTACGGAGCCTACCTCGCGACCCCACCTCCCCCCGGTCCCGAGCGGGCCTTCTCCATCTCTGCCGGGGAGGGGGCTTCCAGCGTGGCAAGGCGCCTGGAGGCTGCCGGGTTCATCCGTTCCTGGCGCCTCTTTCTCCTCGCGAGCCTTGTGAGGGGGGAGGCCAGGTCCCTAAAGGCGGGCGAGTACAGGCTGAGGAGGGGAACGCCACTCCCAGCCCTCCTCGAGGTGATGGTGAAGGGCGGGCCAGGGGCCCAGGTGAGACTCACCGTTCCTGAGGGGATGAACCTGCGGGAGGTCGCGGCCTTGGTCGAAAGGGAGCTCGGCATCCCGAGCCAGGAGTTCCTCGCCGCCGCCCGCGCCGCCCGCCCCGCCTTGGCCCCTCCGGGCAGCGGGGCGGAGGGCTTCCTCTTTCCAGACACCTACTACTTCCGCCCGGGTGTAGAGGCAGGCGAGGTGGTGGCGAGGATGCTCGGGCGCTTCGACGAGGTGGCTCGAGGGCTACCGTGGGAAAGGGCGCCTCTTGGTCTAAGCCCGTACCAGGTGGTGGTGGTGGCCTCCATGGTCGAGGGCGAGGCCAGGCTCGCGGAGGAGAGGCCAATGGTGGCCGCGGTCATCTATAACCGGCTCAAGGCTGGGATGCCCCTGCAAATAGACGCTACGGTCCAGTACGCCCTCGGAACCCACAAGCCCAGGCTCTCCGAGGAGGATCTGAAGGTGGACTCTCCCTTCAACACTTACCTCCATGCAGGGCTCCCGCCCGCGCCCATCTCCAATCCGGGCAGGGCCAGTCTCGAGGCGGCACTCAACCCTGCTCCTACGGACGCTCTCTATTACGTCCTCGTGGACCCCGTCGCTGGCAGGCACGCCTTCACCAGAGACTACCAGGAGTTCCTCCGCCTCAAGGCGGGGAGGGGATAGTTGGACGAGGGGGGCTGGCCGGGGGCGCGAACCCGGGTAGTGGGCATTCTGGGCTGGCCTCTGGAGCACAGCCTCTCCCCGCGGATTCACAATGCCGCCTTTCGGAGGCTCGGGCTGGACTGGGTCTACGTGGCCTTTCCCGTCCGGCCCGAGCGGCTGGGCGAGGCGATCTCGGGCCTGAGGGGCCTCGGCGTTGTGGGCGCCAACGTGACCATGCCCTACAAGGAGAGGGTCGTGACCTTCCTTGACAGACTGGGAGAGAAGGCGCGCCGCGTCGGCGCTGTCAACACCCTGGTGGTGAGGGGCGACGACCTTGTGGGGGAGAACACGGATGCCGAGGGTTTCGCCCGGAGCCTTGAGGAGGAGAGGGTCCAGGTAGCGGGGAAGGGGTGCCTGGTTCTCGGGGCTGGGGGGGCGGCGCGGGCGGTGGCCCTCGCCCTGGTGGAGGCGGGAGGTGAGGTCTGGATGGCGGCGAGAAGGAAAGAGGTGGGCGAGGAGGCCGCCACGCGGGTGGGAGCCTCCTTCCTCGCTATGGAGGAGGTGCCAAGACTCGCTCCCTCCTTCGATGTCGTGGTGAACGCCACCCCCATTGGGTGGTCTGGGGAACCCTCCCTGGTGCCGGGGGAGGGCTTCAGGAGAGGGCAGGTCGTCGTGGACCTGGTCTACGGGCGAGAGACCCAATTCCTCACCCTGGCTCGAGAGGCGGGTGCTAGGCCCATTGATGGGAGCGGGATGCTTCTCCACCAGGCTGCCCTCGCCTTCCTTCTCTGGACCGGGCTGGAGCCTCCCCTCGACGCCATGAGGGCGGCCCTTGAGGGGAGGAGCGGGGGCTAGATCTAAACTCGCTGCCGCTGCAGGCCGAAGCCATTATCGAGGTGGTTCCTGGCGGCGGCCGTCCGTTCCGGGCTGGGTGGTCCGGAGGTTGAGCATGTCCTCTCCCTCTCTCAAGGGGAAGCTGGAGGAGTTCCGCCTCGCGGACGTCCTCTCCTTGCTCGGGTCCCTGAAGAAGACGGGCGCCCTCAGGGTCTGGAGCCCGGTGGGGGAGGGTTGCATCTGGCTCCGGGACGGCCAGGTCTGGATGGCCGCGGCCCCTGGCCACGTTCTGCCCCTGGGAGAGAGGCTGGTGGCGGCGGGTCTCGTCAGCCGGTCGGCCCTGAAGGGGGCCCTCGCCAAGCAGGCCCGGACGGGAAGGCGGGTGGGGGAGATCCTCGTCGAGGAGGGTCAGGTATCTGCGGAGGCCCTCGGAAGGGTTCTGCTCGAGCAGGTGCTTGAGAGCGTCTTCGCTCTCCTCCCCTGGGAGGGGGGCGAGTTCGAGTTCGAGCCTGGGAAGGAGCCCGACTGGGCTCTCGATCGGGGGCTGGGCGTGGAGGTGCTGGTGTTCGAGGGGGCCCGAAGGATAGAGGAGTGGGAGGTGATAAAGAGGAGGGTCCCCTCCATGACGGCGGTGCTGAGACCCGTCCCCGAGCTCCCACCGGGAGCCACTGAGGTCAGGCTCACCCCCGAGGAGTGGAGGGTCCTCAGTCTGGTGGACGGGAGGAGGACCCTCGAAGAGATAGCTAGGCTCGCCGGGATCGGGGAGTTCCAGGCGGCGAGGACCGCCTACGCGCTGGTCACGAGCGGTCTTGTTGAGGTCGCGGAGGCTGGAGCGGAGGGAGGCGGGGAGCCGGCCTTCCTCACCTCGGTCCGGCAGGCCCTGCAGCGGCTGGGCGGGGGGGGGAGTGAGGTCGCAAGCGAGGAGGGCTCCCGCGGGGGCGAGGAAGCCGCGGCAGTTCTGGCGCAGGAGCCTTCCCGGTTCGAGGCGGAGCCGGAGCCCTCTCCGCCCGAGCCTCCCCCCGCCAGGGTGGCTCCACAGCAGCCGGTGGCGGCCCGGGCCACGGAGGAGTTGCTTGTCCAGCCTGCAGGGGCACCCCTCGAGGAAGAGCTGATTGCTCCGGTCTCATCTCCCCGCGAGCCAGCTGGAGCTCGGGAGGAGGGCCGGGGTGCGGTGGAGGAGAGGGATCGCCCAGGTGGGGGGGAGGAAGGCTCCACGGCCCAGGCCGAGGAGGCGGCCCTCGGGATCAAGGAGCTTGCCCAGGACGAGACGGTCCGCGCGTCCGACAGCCGAGAGGAGGGGGAGGTGGGAGAGGAGGAGGTCGCCGAGGATGAGCTCCTCCCCAAGGGTCTTTTGATGCGCCTTTTCTCCGCGGCCAGGAGAAAGCAGCAGTGAGCGCCGAGAACCAGACCTGGAGCGGGCAGCGGGAGGGCGAGGCCCCGGTGCGGGGCTCGGGTGAGGACCCGGAGCCGAGGGGGAGTTCCGGTCAGAACCCCGCCTCCCGGCTCGGGGCTGTCCTCCTCACCCGGGGGGTCATCAATCAGAAGCAACTGGAGGTGGCCCTCGCTGAGCAGAGGAGGAGAAGGGTCTCCCTGGCCAGGGCCATCGTGGACCTGGGCTTCGCCACCGAGGCCCAGCTCCTTGCCGCCCTGGCCGAGGAGGCGGGATACGAGTTCGTGGATCTCTCCACCTATCCGGTGGACGCCCACGCTGCGGGGCTCGTGCCCGAGCAGATGTGCAGGAGGTACAACCTCATCCCCATAAAGGTCGAGGACGGGACCCTCGTGGTGGCCATGGCCGACCCCTCTGATGTCATCGCCCTGGACGACGTGCGGGCGGCCACTGGGATGATGGTCCGCCCGGTTGTCGCCTCCCGCCAGGAAATAGCCGGCACCATCTCCCGTTTTCACCGGGCGGAAAGGGGGGCGGAAGAGGCGGCGGAAGAGGCCGCCGAGGAATTCGGAGCCGAGGAGGAGGTCGGGAGGCTCAAGGAGGCCACCCAGGACGCTCCCATCGTGAGGTTCGTGAATCTCCTTATAGCCCAGGCGGTGAAGGACAGGGCCTCGGACATCCACATAGAGCCGCAGGAGAAGGACTTGAGGGTCCGCTTCCGGGTGGACGGCGTCCTCCATGAGGTGATGCGTTCCCCCAGGGGCATCCACCCGGGTGTCGTCTCCCGCATCAAGATCATGTCGGACATGGACATAGCGGAGAGGAGGGTTCCCCAGGATGGGCGGGTGAGCATGGTGGTGGAGGGGAAGCCCGTGGACCTCAGGGTGGCCACCCTCCCCGGGGTCTACGGCGAGAAGGTGGTCATAAGGATCCTGGACAAGTCCAGCGTCCTTCTCCGCCTTGAGGACCTGGGGTTCCTCCCGGACAGCCTGGCTGCCTACGAGAGGAGCTTCAGGAAACCCTATGGCATGATCCTGGTGACGGGCCCGACTGGAAGCGGAAAGTCCACGACCCTTTATGCCACCCTGAACATCCTGAACACCCCCGACAAGAACATCATCACCGTGGAGGACCCGGTGGAGTACCGCCTGCCCGGGGTGAATCAGATTCAGGTGAACCCCAAGGCTGGCCTCACTTTCGCGAGCGCCCTCCGGTCCATCCTCCGGAGCGACCCCGACATCATCCTCATAGGTGAGATCCGGGACAGGGAGACCGCGATCATAGCTGTCGAGGCCGCCCTCACGGGGCACCTCGTCCTCTCCACCCTCCACACCAACGACGCGCCGTCTGCCGTTACCCGCCTGGTGGAGATGGGGCTCGAGCCCTTCCTGGTGGTGAGCGCCCTCGACTGCGTCCTCGCCCAGCGGCTCGCCAGGCGTCTCTGCACCCGGTGCAAGGAGCCCTACCAGCCCTCCCTGGAGAGCCTGAGGGAGGTGGGGTTCTCCCTCGAGCCCGACGAACCGCCTCCCACCCTCTACCGGCCTAGGGGTTGCGTGGCATGTTCCAACACGGGTTACCGGGGGAGGATGGCTGTGAACGAGGTGATGGTCATGACGGAGGAGATAGAGAGACTCGTGGTGGAGAACCGCTCCTCCGAGGAGATTAGGAGGACCGCGATGGCCCAGGGGATGCGCACCCTCCGGCAGGACGGGCTGCTAAAGGCAAAGATGGGCCTTACCTCCCTGGAGGAGGTTCTCCGGGTCACCGTCTAGCTAGGGCCCGGGAGTTCGGAATTCCGCACGCCGGGCCTCAAGAGTGGCGGGATCCCGACGAAAAACACAGGGCGTGGAACCGGTGAGGCCCCGTCCCGTCATGGAAGAAGCTCCCTTCCTGGAGGGGAGTGCGAGGCCCCGGGGTGTGCAGGACAGGGCAGCGCATCAGGAGGAGACCGCAGCCAGCGCCGCCCGGCTCCACGAGCTCCTTGAGAAAACCATTGCCCTCGGGGCGAGCGATCTCCACCTCACCGTCGCGACTCCACCTGTGGTCCGAGTGAATGGCGAGCTCCGGAGGCTCGAAGAATACCCTCCCCTCACCACCGACGAGGTGAGGAGGATGATCTACGCCATCCTGACCAGCCGCCAGAGAGAGGTCCTCGAGAATGAGCTGGAGCTGGATTTTGCCTACACCCTACCCGGGCGGGCCCGATTCCGGGGAAACGTCTACTTCCAGATGGGCTCCCTGGGGGCCGCCTTTCGGCTTGTGCCCTTTGAGATAAAGGGCGTGGAGGAGCTAGGTCTCCCACCCCAGGTGGCCAACTTCGCCCGGCTTCCCAGGGGCCTTGTCCTGGTCACCGGCCCCACGGGCCAGGGCAAGTCGACCACCCTTGCAGCACTCATAGACATAGTGAACACCGAGAGGGCCTGCCACATCATGAGCGTGGAGGACCCCATCGAGTTCCTCCACAGGCACAAGCGCTCCATTGTGAACCAGAGGGAGGTGGGAGGGGACACCCACTCCTTCGCCTCTGCCCTCCGTCACGTCCTCCGTCAGGACCCGGACGTGATCCTCGTAGGGGAGATGCGTGACCTGGAGACCATAGCCACGGCCATCACCGCGGCCGAGACTGGCCACCTCGTCTTCGCTACCCTTCACACCCAGGATGCGCCCCAGACGGTGGACAGGATCATAGATGTCTTCCCCCCCTACCAGCAGCAGCAGATCAGGGTCCAGCTGGCCTCGAGCCTCCAGGGGGTCATCACCCAGCAGCTGCTGCCCACGGCGGACGGCAGCGGGCGGGTGGTGGCCTGCGAGATCCTGGTGGCTACACCCGCGGTGAGGAACCTTATCAGGGAGGCCAAGACCCACCAGATCTACTCCGTGATGCAGGCTGGGGCCGCTTATGGCATGCAGACCATGGACCAGGCCCTGGCTGAGCTGGTGAGGCGCGGGAAGATCACGTACGAGGCGGGCCTGGAGAGGTGTCATAACCCCGAGGAGTTCAGGAGGCTCGTGGGAAGAGGGTAGCGGGATGCCTGTGGTCTTCGAGTACAAGGTGAGGGACGCCCAGGGGAGGCTGCTGGCCGGAAGCATAGAGGCCGAGGGCGTGGCAGCGGCCGCCGCCAGGCTCCGGTCCATGGGGTACCTCCCCGTCCAGATACAGCCGAGGAGAGAGGAGGTTCTAAAAAAAGAGATCCACATTCCCATCGGCCGGGCTGTCAAGGTGAAGGACCTTGCTGTCTTCTCCCGGCAGCTCGCCACCATGGTGAGCTCCGGGCTCTCCCTGCTGCGGGCCTTGACCATCCTGGAGGAGCAGACGGAGAACAGGTTCCTGGCCAGGGTAGTGGGCCAGGTCAGGGCCGAGGTGGAGAAGGGGACGGCCCTTTCTGTGGCCCTCAGCAGGCACCCCAAGGTCTTCAGCAACCTCTACGTCTCCATGGTCAAGGCCGGGGAGACCGGCGGCATCCTCGACTCCGTTCTGCAGAAACTCGCCGAGACCCTCGAGGCCGATCTTTCTCTTAGGCAGAAGATAAAAAGCGCCATGACCTATCCGGCCGTGGTCTTCGTCCTCGTCATGGTAGTCCTCGCGGCCATCCTGCTCTTTGTGGTCCCCATCTTCCGAGGTCTCTACGCCGAGCTCGGCGGGACCCTGCCTCTCCCCACCAGAGTCCTTCTCGGGGTGAGCGCCCTGGTGACACGGTTCTGGTACCTCTGGTTCGGCGCTGCCCTCGCGCTGGGTGTGGGGATGAGGCGGTATGTTGCCACCTCCTCCGGGCGGTACCAGCTCGATGTCCTCAAGCTGAGGCTGCCCATCTTTGGGAAACTCTTCCAGAAGACGGCCCTCTCCCGGTTCGCCCGCACCCTCGGTGTCCTGCTCCGCTCGGGGGTCCCGATCCTGCAGGCCCTGGACATAGTGGCTGAGACGGTGAACAACGGGGTGGTCTCCAGGGCCGTCCGGGACGTGCAGGCCTCGGTGGGGCAGGGCGAGTCCATAGCCAAGCCCATGGCAGGCCACAAGGTCTTCCCCCCCATGGTGGTGCAGATGGTGGCCGTGGGCGAGGAGACGGGAGCCGTGGACAGCATGCTCGAGAAGATAAGCCACTTCTACGACCAGGAGGTCGAGGCGGCGGTGGCTGCCCTCACCAGCCTGATCGAGCCCCTTCTCATCGCCTTCATGGGGGCAGTGGTGGGCGGGATAGTGGTCGCCCTTTACATGCCCATGTTCAACATCATCAACCTCATAAGGTAGGCGCCGGGGCTGTGCTTTCATTCCCCGTGTGGAAGGGATTCCGGAGATCAGGAGCCTTGAACCCCGCGAGTTCAGGGACCTTCTTCCGGAACTCATCCAGGTGTACCTGGAGGCCTATGCGGAACTCGGGGATTACTACTACCGGTCGAGGAGGGAAGCTAGGTGGTACCTCCGGTGGCTCTACCGTGGCGACCGCGAGGGGTTCCTGGTAGCCCTGGCCTGGCCGGAGGTGGCGGGCTTCGTCTCGGTCCACAGGTCGTGGCCGGACTGGAGGGAGGGGCTCGTTGCCGAGATCCACGAGTGGGTGGTGAGGCCCTCCTGGCAGGGGAAGGGTGTGGGGATGGCCCTCTTCTCGCGAGCCCTGGAGCTGGCGAGGGAGGCCGGGAGGCGGCACGCTGCCCTCTGGGTCGGGGAGGGGAACCGGAAGGCCAGGTCCATCTACCTCTCCCACGGATTTGAGGAGCTCGGCCAGTGGGGGAAGTGGGTGAGAATGTGGCTAGCCCTGCGGTCCTAGTTAAAGAGCTCTAGCGCGCCCGCCGATAGAACGAAGCGAGGTCGGGAGGAGGCGTGTCGGAGGGGATCGGGTTCTCTCCCGCCCTCGGCCTTGCTCGGGTCTTTCTACGAGAGTCGGGCCGTGGGCTACAGGGCCTCCTGGAGGGGCTGGCCGGGAGGGTGAGGGGCCTGGGGGTCTGCCTGCTTGGACCCGGGGGAGAGAAGTACGTGGTGGTGGGGGATGGCCCCGAGGTCCCTCCGCGTCTGGTTGCGAGGCTGCGGCGGCGCCGCCCGGGACTCTTTTACTACCCCGTCGGGGCCGGGGAGCTCGTCGCTGTTAAGCCCGCGGCGGGACCCTTTCTCGTGGCGCAGCTGCCAACCCGCCTCCCTCCAGACGAACGGAGCCTCGTGGAGTTCGCTCTGGCCGCTGCGGCCTCCTTCGCCGCCCAGACTCTCCTTTTTCAGCCCCCAAAGGAGGACAGGGTGAGCGAGAAGCTGGTGGGACGGATCCTGAGGGAGGTGGAGAGGGAGAGAAGGGAGCTGGTGGCGGCCCTCCATGACGGGGCTGTGCAGCGCATGGTGGGGGCGGCCCACCTGCTGGATCTGGAGCTCTCGTCGAGCCAGCCTTCCCCAAGGGTTGCAAGAGCCAGGGAGGCCATCCTCGAGGCCGCCCGCGAGCTTCGGGGTCTCCTTCAGGGTCTTAGGCCCAGCGCCCTTGACGAGAGGGGCCTCCTCCCTGCCCTTCAGGGGAGGGTGAATCTGCTCCAGGAGAAGGGGTTCCTGGTGCGGTTCACCAGCCGACTGGGGAGCAGGCTGCCCAGGGACCTCGAGGATGTGCTGTTCAGGATCGGGCAGGAAGCTCTGGAGAACGTGGAGAGGCACTCGGGGGCCAGGCGGGTCCGGGTGGGGCTCGGGCGCTTCGGCCAGCACGTGGAGCTTGTGGTGGCGGACGACGGGAGGGGGTTCGACCCCTCCCGAGTCCCCCAGGGGCACCTGGGTCTTTCCCTCATGCGGGAGTGGGCGGAGGCGGCCGGGGGCTGGCTCAGGGTGTGGAGCCGGCCCGGGGAAGGGACCGTGGTAAGGGCGAGGCTGCCTCTAAAGGAGGGCCGGGAGGGGTCGTGGGCAACAGGGTGAGGGTTCTCATCGCTGATGACCATGCCCTTGTGAGAGAGGCCATACGGTCCGCGGCGGAGCTCGACGGCGGCTTCGAGGTGGTTGCCGAGGCGGAATCGGCGAGCGAGGCCCTCGAGATGGTGAGGGCCTTCCGTCCCGATCTCCTCCTCGCGGACCTGAGGCTTGCCGACGGTAACGCCTTCACCCTCATAAGGAGGGTCCGGGATGAGTCCCCCGGGACCCAGGTGCTCGTCCTCACCGTCTACGACGAGGAGACCTTCGTGGCCGAGGCGGTAAGGTCGGGTGCCCTCGGGTACATGCTCAAGACCGCCTCTTTAAAGGAGGTCCTGGAGGCCATGAGGGCGACGGCGGAGGGGAAGGCCTACCTTCACCCCGTCGCTGCCGAGAAACTTCTCCGGGAGTTTTCCGCCATGCGGGGTTGGGCAGAGAGATCCCGCTGGCTGACGGAGAGGGAGCGGGAGGTCCTGAGGCTGCTGGGGGAGGGGAAGGCCAACAAAGAGATAGCGGCGTCCCTGGGGGTTACAGAACAGACCGTCAAGACCCACCTCTCAAAAATCTTCAGAAAGCTCGGGGCCGGGGGGAGAGCAGCTGCGGTGGCGGAGGGGCTGAGGCGCGGGCTGATATCCTGACTGGGGCCGCCCATCCCCCGCTCGCTGGCCGGGTCAGGTGTTCCGCCTACGGAGCCTCGCTTTGCCAGGGGCCCTGAGGATGGCGCTTCCCGGACCGAGAAGCCTCGAGATGCTGAGAAAGAGGGCGACGGCCAGGGGTGCGGCGGGGCTAGCTCCCGCTGCGCCCCTCGGAACCGAGGGGGTGGGGGCTTCGGACCCGGCTGGCTCGGACAGGGTGGGGGGAGCCGCCTCGGCCCCCATCTCATCCGGCGCGGAGCCCTCTCCCTTGGGCGGGGTGGAGGGGCGCCGGGCGGGGGCTCGCGGGGGAGTTGGAGACGGCGCCTTCGCCGCGGGCGCCCGGCCGGTCCGGGCAGGCCTCACCGTGGCCGGCGGCTCTTTAGCGGGAAGGGGCTCCATGAAGTCTTCGGTGATGAAGTACTCACCGGTGCTGTCCTTCACCACGGCGAAGCCCGCCTGGAGGAACCGGCGGTCCAGGATGTTGGCCCGGTGCTTATCGCTCGCCATCAGCCTGGCGTGGGCGTCGTCTATATCCGGGTTCATGGCCACGTTCTCGCCAAGCGCCCGCGCCCCCAGGCTGGACCGGGTGGAGGGGGTGAAGAGGTCCTGGTTGTGGTAGATGGTGTTCTTGGCTGCCATCTCCTCGGTGTGCCGGGCGGCGATGGAAGCTAGCTTCTCGTTCCAGCTGAGGGCGGGTAGCCCCCTGGACGTTCTCTCCCGGTTCACCTTCTCCAGGAGGTAGCCCGCGAGGTCAGGCCGCTGGACCCAGGACCTCTCCATGGGCTCTGTCTGCTCGCCACCCGCCCTCGGACTCGGCGAGGGCGATGGGGAAGGAGAGGTCCGAGAGGAGGGAGAAGGGGAGGGGGAGGCCGAGGGCGCGGGCGAGGGCTGGCCCGGGCAGAGCGTCCCCAGGGGCCCACAGCTCCCGGCCTCCCCCCGGGGCGTTGGGAGGAAGGTGAGGGCGAGAGCGAGGAGAGGGAAGAGAGAGAGGGGGAGGAGGGCCGGGGTCCGCTTTGCGATCCCTCGCCTTATCTGCCGAGCCCCCTTGGTATCCCTCGCCATCATCCTCACCTCGCCTTCATGAGGTCGGCGTCGGCGGAGGCTTTGGGCTCGGCAGACTGGCGCGAGTTCGCTAGTGAATGGGGCGGATGCAGGGGGCGGCGTGCGGGGGTGGGGTGCCGGCCGGAGGGTGGAGGGTGGGGGCGGCGAGGGGCCGGGGACCAAGGCGGTCGGCGAGGGAAGGGGCTAGTTCCAGGGGGCGCCCGCCCATGCGAAAAGCGCGGCCCTCACCTCGTCCGGCCGGGGGAGGGGCTCTCCACCGTTTGGGGGAGCTCGGCTTAATTCCCCCGGAGCGGGCCCTCCTCGGTATCCGCGGGTCTCCTCCCTTCCGCTCCCTCGAGAGCCGGTGAGGAGAAGAAAAGTGTTAGGACCTGAGCAAGCCTCTCGAGTTCCACCAAGGAGACCTTCTCCCGGTCGGAGTGGGCCAGGGCGAGGTCCCCCGCGCCGTAGATCGCTGCAGGTACCCCCTTCCTCACCAGATTCTCTGCGTCCGTCCAGGACCGCATCCCCGCAATGACGGGAGGCGAGCCGAAGACGGCAGCGTGGGCTCGGGAGAGGGCGAGGGCGGCGGGGAAGGTCGGGGGCAGCTGGAAGGGTTCCCAGACGTCCTTCACCCTGACCTCGAGATTCCCTTCCGCGAGGCGGGCGAGATGGCTCGCGGCCTCCTGAGCGGAGCCCCCGGGAAGGACGGCGAACTGGACCTCTGCCCGGGCCGTCCCGGGAACTCTCCAGGTTCCCTCCCCCGCCTCCAGACGACCCAGGTTCATCCAGGGCGGTGGGAAAAGGGGATGGGAGAGGCGCGCGAAAGGAAGGGTGGCTGCCTCGCCCAGGAAGAAGAGGAGGAGCTTGAGGGCGTCCTGGCCTGCCTCGGGTATCTCGGAGTGCCCCCCGGGGCTTCTCGCCACCACCTCGACCTCCACTCCTCCCGCCTGAGCGGAGCAGAGTCGGAAGGAGGTCGGCTCCAGGATAACGGCGCCGAGATGGGTTAGATGGGGTGGAGGGGAGAAGAACTCGGAGCCCTTTCCCTCGCCCTCCTCGTTGCAGAAGAGGGCGATCAGGGCCGGACCGCTGCTGGCTTCAGCGGCAGCCAGGACGGCAGCGAGCTGGCCGAGGGCATCGATGACCCCCCTCCCCCAGACCTCCCCGCCCAGGACCCTCGCCCGGTCGGGCTCGGGCTGCCCATAAGGGGGGGCCACGTCGGGATGGGTGGCCACCAGGGGCGCCAGCTCCCCCCTGCGGGCTGCCAGAAGGTTCCTCTTCCCCCCATCCACCACCTCCAGCTGGCAGCGGAACCCCGCTCCCTCCAGCATCTCGCCGGCCAGATCCAGGACCCGATCCTCCCCTTCCCGGGCGCGGGGGACGAGTTCCTCCAGGAGTTCCAGGACCCTCTCCCTCACCTGACTTGGCCTCCGCTCCTCCCTCGCCTCCCCAGAGCTGATAGGTGCGCTTTGCCCGGCAGACCTGGCTCAACCGACTGCCCCGCAAGGACGATAAAGCTTACAGGTATCGGGAATGGGCCCGAGAGGCGCCAGAGAGAGGAGGCGGCTCCAGGTGAGACGCGCGCAAGGCTCCGATGCGGGCTTCAGCCTTCTCGAGGCAGCTGTAGCTCTGGGGGTGGTGGCGGTAACCCTTCTCAGCCTGGGTGGGCTTCTGGGGGCCGCCCTCTCCCAGACCCTACAGACAAGGACCAGGCAGAGGGCGACGGCAGCTGCGAACCTCATGATGGAGAGGGTGAGAGCCCTTCCCTACCAGGAAGTTGGCATCAGGGGCTCCGACCCCGACGGTGCTATCGACCCCTCCGACCCTGCCTGGAACCAGGTGAGCATTGGGGGTGAGACCTTCTCCCTCTCTTGGACCATCTCGTGGCAGGACGATCCCGTGGACGGGCTGGCTTCCCTCGGCACCGACGACAACCCCAAGGACTACAAGAGGGTGGAACTCTTCGTCTCCTGGCGTGTCCCTTCGGGCGGAGCTCCCGTCAGGCTCGTTTCCTACTTCCATCCCTATTCGGCTCAGGCCACATCCCACCAGCCCCCCACCGTGGTGATCACCTCCCCTCCCTATGACGGCATCGCCGTCCAGGGTTCCAGCGTGGCCGTTGAGGCCTATGCCACCAGCGCCAACACCTCGGGCAACCGCATCCTCTACGCCACCGCTACCGTTTCGGGGGGTGGGCTCTCCTCCAGCGTCGAGATCCCGGTTAGCTGGAGGGAGACCTGCACCGAGAGGAGCACCGGCGCCGCCTGTACCGCCTCGACGCCACCGGAGGACGCCTCCTACTCTTACGTCATCACGGGCACCTGGGACACCCTGGGCCCTCCCGGCTTCCCCGACTCGAAGAGCCCCTACACCCTCACGGTGGCCTTCGCCGACGAGGCCGGGGCAAGAAACACGGACATGAGGGTGGTTTATGTGGACAACACCGCCCCCACCTCGGCCCCCACGCTCGCCGGTTCAGCCGAGGCGAACCAGGCGGTTCTTTCCTGGACGGAGGCGGAGGACGCCACCGGCATCGCCTCTTACCGGATCTACCGGGACGGGACCCAGATTGCAGAGCTCAGCTGCGCGGGTGCGCTGTCCTGCCTGTCCTACACCGATACCGCCGTGGCCCAGGGTCGGACCTACCAGTACAAGGTGGTGGGTGTGGACCTGGGCGGCCACCTCTCTCCTGAGAGCAACACCCTAAGCCTCACCCTTCCGGGGTCCTCATGCCCCGCCCCTGACACCACACCTCCATCGTGGCCGAGTTCCCGACCCCTCTCCGGCCAGTTCCTCCCATCAAGCGAGGTTCTCCTGCAGTGGGAGGCGGCTTCTGACTGCTCTGGCATCTCCGGGTACGAGGTCTGGCGAGCTGAGGGCAAGGGTGGGAACCTCGAGTTTGAGAAGGTGGCCGTTCTTGGGGGGACAGCCCGGGAGTACAGGGATAGCGGCGTCAAGCTCAAGAGCTGGTACAGCTACTACGTGAGGGCCCTCGATCCGTCCGGGAACTCCGCCGTGAGCAACACCGTGGAGGTGAGGACCCAGTGAGGGGGAGGGGCTGGCGGAGGGAGGCCGGACTCAGCCTCGTGGAGCTCGTGGTGGCCATGGCCGTCTTTACCGTGCTCGCTCTGGTTTTGGGAGGGGTTCTCTCCCAGGGGCTCTCCGTGAGCCGGGAGGTTGACCTGAGGCTGGACGCTCAGGACCAGGCCAGGTTCGCCCTGGAGAGGATGGCGAGGGAGATAAGGGCGAGGAAGTACTTCCTCCCTGGGGAGCTCACGGAGGACAGGATCTCCTTTGTGACCGTCCCCGATCCCAAAGCCAGCATTCCCCAGAGAACCGTCACGTACCGGCTGGACCCCGCCGCCAGGGTGATCGAGAGGCTGGCCGACTGGGGGAGGGAGGTGGTGGCCACGGACGTTGTCAACGACCTGGTGAGCCACCCCCTTTTCTCCTATTACGACGGTCAGGGCAACGAGGTGACCCCGGCCTCGGGGAGGCCGAGTGCGACGAGGCGGGTGAGGATCCAGATACAGATCCAGCCCCGCGGTCTCCGAGCTCCGTACACCGTCGCCACCGAGGTGGAGCTGAGGAACTAGGAGGCAGGGTGAGGGGTCTTCGCCGTGCTCGGGATGCCGGTTCCAGCATGGTGGCGGCGATAGGGGTGGCCTTCGTCGTCGGGCTCCTCGCCACTGTGGCCCTGGTGGCCGCCACCAACCGGGAGGGCCTCGAGGGGAGGGCTCGCCGCTCCACCCAGGCCCTGCACATCGCCGACGCCGGGCTGGCCGAAGCCCTCTTCCGGCTGGAGCGGTTCGAGAACCGCCCTCCCTTCGACACCGCTACTGCAACGGGTGGGTCCTTCGACTTCCGGGATGCCGGCAGTGGCTGGACCTTCCACGTGGAGATGGAGAGACCCGAACCGGAGGCGCGACCCTACCGGTGGATCATCACCTCCACGGGCTCCGCCGGGGGGCAGGTGAGGAGAAAGATTCGGGCCGAGGTGGACGCCTACAACATCTGGGACTTCGAGTTCAGCGGGGCCTCCACCTCCGGGGGGAACTACGTGACGGGGAACGTGAACATTCACGGCCCCTTTTACGTGAGGGGCGACTTCCTCGTCGGCGGCAACATGGAGTACGAGATCGGGCCTCTCTACGTGAAGGGGGACCCCGCCCAGCCCCCCAGCACAGAGGCAGCAAGGCAGGGGGCGAGGATGTCCGGGAGCCTTGTGATCCAGGGCTCGGCTGTGGTGGGGGATCCCTCCCCGCCGCAGGTGGCCTGCGAAGGGCCAGGCTACTACGTGGAGAAGGGACCCATAGACGCCTTCATAGACTCGGGCGTGTACGGCGCCACAGATACCAACTTTTACACCCGCACCCTCACCTACGGACCCAACATCCTCGACCTCACCCTCCCCGTGGTGGATGATGCCATGATGCGCGCCTACTACCTCGGGGCCGACTTCAACACCGACCGCACCGAGGGCGTTCCAACTCCCAGCGGCTTCCCAGGGGCTGACAACTCCATGAACGCCTCTGTCCGCTGGCCAACCGGGAGCGACCCAGGGCTCATCCTGGACCCCTCGGGGCCACCCTTCCGCTACGAGTACCCGTACCGGGACCGCCAGGGGAACCAGTCAACAGGGGTCTTCTCTTTCGACCCGTGGGTCACCGATAGGGGAGGCCCTGTCCCGGGAGCCCTCCTCCACGTGGACGGGATCGTCTTCGTGGACGGGCCCCTTTACATCGGCGCTCCCGGGGGCGGCGGCTCGGCTGCCCCCATCTACTACGAGGGCTGGGGGACCCTCGTCGTGAGGGGGCCGGTCCAGATAAATGCCCCGTTCCGCCCTGCCCGGATGGACACCTTTCCTGAGGTGAACGTGGTGGGCCTCGTCTCGGACTACGTACCCACGGGAACCAGGGACAGGCCCAGCATCGACCTGGCCCTGCCCAGCAGCTCCGGGGGGAGCTGCGACGAGCCGGCGGTGGCGGGGGCCTTCTTCGGCAAGGGAAGAATAGACGTCTCCCAGAGCCTCGTCTTCCGGGGGAGCCTCATCTCCGGGATGCTCCTTTTTGGGAGCACTGCCGGTTCCGGGCAGCCTCCGTCCCTCTGGACCCAACCTTCCCTCTCGGAGAACCTGCCTCCGGGGCTTCCGGGGGGAGGCAGAACGGTTCAGGTGATCGGCTGGCACGAACTCCCCGTGGATTAGGGACCGGGTGTGGAAAGAGGGCTCGGAGGCCCAGGTAGGCCGGGTCATCCTGACTAGCACTGCCGGGTCTCGGAGGACTCGCTGATCTGCCGATCTCTAACTATGAGGTGGCCTTCGTGAAGAAGTTGCTCCGGAGGGGCTCGTCCGCAGGGTTAGGGATGGTGGAGGTCCTTGCCTCCCTTGCTCTCTTCAGCGTGCTGCTGGTGAGCCTCGCCTACACCGCGACGGTGGGTCTAGCTGACGTGGCCCTGGCCAAGCAGAGACAGGGGGCTACGGCCCTGGCCAACAGGCTCCTCGAGGAGGTAAGGGCCCTCCCGTACCAGGTGGTGGCCAGGGGCCTCAGAACGGAGGAGCTCGCCGGCGACCCCTTGGTGGTGAGCTGCTCGGGGGTGTACAGGTTCAGGTCCTGCTTGGGCGAGAAGGTAGTGAACACGCCGGGGGCTCCCGAGGCAAGCCCCTTGGTTCCACATACCGGGAGCGTAGGCCGGGCCGAGGGTTTTCCCACCACTTACAGCTGGTCCGTTTATGTCACGGGGGAGGACCCCTCCACCCAGCCCTTTGGGGTCACCGTGGTGGTGAGCTGGGAGAGGCCGGCGAGGAGGGGAGCGGCCTCGACCCTCGAGGTCCAGACCAGGCTCTACCGGGCTGCCTACAGCGTCCTCCCGTCTTTCTACGGGGCTGCCTCCTTTCCCCAGGGCAGGCTGAACCTCTCCGGGCAGGTGGGTTCCTCCACCCTTCTCGGGGCCTCCCTTTTCCTCCCCTCCGTCTCGAGCGACGCTTCCGTGGAGCAGGTTGCCGAGGTTCACTCCCAGCTCACCTTCTCCGGGGCGGCCCTTACCATACCCGGCTCCGCCGGTCCCCTCACCCAGGAGGCTGGCGGGGACGCCTACTCCGCTTCGGCTGATTCCGATCCCGCCACCGCCACCCCCGACTATGACGGGGCCTCCCCCGCTCAGGGCGCGGGGACCACCCTCTCCCTGGACCTGGGAGGGGGGAACCGGATCGGCCTAGCCATCACCGGAGGGGACACCGGTTCTCTGGTGGCCGCGGCCGCCGCCACCTCCTCGCAGCCCTGCCCCCTCGCCCCTCTCCCGGCCCAGCAGGACGGCGAACCTTGCGGTTTCGGCCGAGTGCAGCAGGGGGCGAGCCTTGAAGCCTACCTGGAGCTAGGAGGGACGAGCCTCGGGAGGATAAGCCTGGCCAGGGTGGAGGCCCCAACCGCCCCCTCGTGGTCGAGGACGGACAGGGAGAGAGGGCCGGGAGAGGAAGGGAGGATCGAGGAGGAGGTTTACCGGGCGCTTGGCGCCGTCAAGGTGGCGGGGCTGCCATCGGGGCTCGCTCCTCCTCCTCTTTGGGATGGGTACCTCGTCAGCCTCACCGGGTATGAGGCGCGGGCGGAAGCCCAAGCCGGAACGGGTACCCAGGCCCCCACTGCTGAGGTCTTGGCCGGAACGGTGAGGTACTACACCCCCACCGGTTACGCTTCCTTTGCCGTACCCTCCGGCAATCCTCTAACTCTCACCGTACCGCCCTTCTCCCTCTCCCTGCCACTGCTGGGGGTGGAGGTCAGCATGACCGGTTCCCTCACCTCGGGGGGAACCTCCGTGGCGGAGACGCCGGGGTCGGAGGCGGGGAGGAGGCTCGAGGCCCGGGCGGAGGTGGGCTCCCCCCTCACCCTGGACCTCCGGTACCTGGTCAAGCTGGGCGGTGGCACTCTGCTGGACCTCTCCCTCCGGGTGGAGCTGGGAGGGGCACTGGCGCGGGCGAGCTACGAGCCTCTTGGGGGGTAGCGATGGCCAGGCGCCCCCGCCGCGAAGAGGGTCTCACCCTGGTGGAGGTGATGGTGGCTGCGGTCCTCATGGGGGTCGTGGCGAGCCTCACCCTCTCGGTCCTCTTCTCCGTTCAGCGGAGTGTGGGGCGGCAGGAGGTCGGCAGCCGGAACAACGATGAGGCCAGGCTGGCCCTGGTGGAGCTGGACCGGGAGGTCCGCTCGGCCAACCTGATTTACGATCCCGCCTCCGAGCCTCTCCCGGGTTACCTCCTCCGCCTCTACTCCCAGACGGATGCTCCCTATCGGAGCCCTCCCTTCCAGTGCGTTCAGTACCTGGTGAGGGGCGGGAGGCTTCTCAAGAGGTCGTGGCCGCCGGGGCATCCCGAGGCCGCCACCGGGTGGAGGGTGGTGGCGGAGGGGCTGGTCAACGAGGACCTCGACCTCCCTCCCTTCTCCCTCGATCCGGACCCCCTGAAGAGGGGGAGAACGGTTCAGGTGAGGCTCGTGGTGGACCTGGGTGGCGGGTCGCGGGCGGTGAGGGTCGAGACCTCCCTGACGGGGAGAAACACCGCCTACAACTACCCCCCCGAGTCCTGCGCTGCGGCCCCGGCCCTTTAGGTTGAGGAGGTGGCGATGCGGGGGTTCCCTGCAGGAACCGGACAAGAGGATGGAGTGGCCCTGGTCACCGTTATCCTTGTCTCTTTGATCGTCTTCCTTTTGGGAGCAGTCTCGGTGGGCCTCGCCGTTCACAACTCCGGTGCCTCTGCCTACGAGAGAATGAGGCTTCAGTCCGTGAACGCCGCGGAAGCGGGGGTGAACGAGTTCCTGGCCTACCTTGAAAGGACACCCCCCTCTGAGCTTAGCTGCGACAGAACCATCTCCCTCCAGGCCTTTCCCGGCACCGCCACGGCCCAGGTCCACGCCGACCTGTATGACGTCTCGGGGAGCCTCCTGTCCTGTCCTCCCACGGGAGGTCCAGTTCCGGCCTCGGCGCTTATCACCTCCGTGGGCTCGGCCTCGGGCGGCGTCCCTCGGAAGGTCCAGGCTCAGGTGAGGCTCACGCCGGTCTGGAGAGGAATCGGGGCGGCCATCCTCGCCTCGGAGGAACTGGAGCTTAAAAACATTCTCACCGTGAACGGGTACTCCGGCAACGACGCGGGGATCTATGTGGGCGGCGACGCCGATCTTTCCAACCGGCTCACCGTGTTCGGGAGCCTCTACGCTCAGGGTTCCGCAGAGCTCTCCAACGCCGCGAACCTCAAGGGCGAGCTCTGGGCCCGGGGGTCCGTGAGCCTCTCCAACAATGCTGAGGTGGGCGGCGATGTGACCTCCTCTCAAGGGGGGGTCTCCCTCTCCGGAGGCTCGCGGATTGGGGGGAGTGCCAGGGCGGCTACCACTGTGAGCATCTCGGGGAACTCCCGAGTGGATGGTCTCGTGATCCAGGGGAGCCCCTCAGGGCCCCCTCCCTCCATAGCGCTGCCGGAAATAGAGTTCAGGGAAGCGGACTGGACCGCTGCTGGCTTCGGGATCCAGAGTTTCTCCGACTGCTCCAGCGCGGCTCAGTTCATCACCGCTCTTCCTTCCGGGAACTGGGCTGTGAGGATCAGCCCTGCCTGCCGGCTCGCTTTTCGGAACAACACTACCCTCGGCCTCCCGGGAGACCTCGCCATTGTCACGGATGGCTCGGTGAGCCTCGCAAACAACGTCACTGTGAAGGGGGTGGGCGGCGTTCGCAAGCTGTTCATCATCGTCACCTGGAGGCCGGGGCTGGACTGTGACTCCGGCGCGTACGATATCTCCACCGCGAACTCCACCGGCTTCCAGGACGTGCAGGTCTTCCTCTACACCCCCTGCAGCCTCAGGCTGGCCAACTGGAACCAGATCACCGGACAGCTCTTCGCGGGCGAGGTCAACATAGCCAACCAGATGACCCTAAACTACATGCCCCTCCTCGTGCCGGGCTACGGGCAGCTCGCCGGTTTCAAGGTTGACCTGGTTTACATCAGGGAGGTGAGACCCTAAAAGCGGTTCTCCGCGGTAGCATCCCTCCATGGTGCTTCTCCCGGTCTTTCTCGGTCTCCTCGGGCTCGCCTTCGGGTCCTTCGGGGGAGCTGTAGCGTGGCGGTTGCCGAGGGGCTTATCCTGGGTGAGCCCAGGCTCCCGCTGCCCGCGGTGTGGACACCCCCTCGCCTGGCGGGAGAAGATCCCCCTCCTCTCTTACCTCATGCTCCGGGGTGCCTGCCAGAGCTGTCGGGGCAGGATCTCTCTCCGCTACCCTCTGGTCGAGGGGGCCACCGGCCTCCTCTTTGCCATTCTGGGGATCCTCGCAAGCCCTCCCGGGAAAAGGCTTCCGTGGGCCTTCTCCTGGGGAGGGCAGGGGGGTCTTCTCCCCTGGTTCCTGGGTCTCCTGGCATACATGGCCTTCCTCTGGGGCCTGGTAGTTCTTGCCGCCATCGACCTGGAGCACCGCCGCCTTCCGGACGCCCTCACCCTTCCCCTCGCCCTCATCGGCTTTCTCCTCCTCGGGGGGGCCGGCCTTGTGGCGGGGGAGGAGGGGAGAATCCTCTCGAGCCTGGTCTCGGGGCTCGGGCTGGCAGGCCTTCTCCTCCTGGTGGCTTTGGTCTATCCCGGGGGCATGGGGCTCGGGGATGTGAAGCTCGCTGGGGTCATCGGGATATACCTTGGGTGGTCCTCGCCCGTCCTGGCCCTCGAGGGCCTTTTCCTCGCGGTGCTGGCGGGGGGAGTGGTGGCCGTGGCGCTGCTGGCCGCCGGGAGGTCACGGAAGGAGACCATACCCTTCGGCCCGTTCCTCTCCCTGGGCGCCGCTGCCGCCCTCTTCCTCGCCGACCTGCCCGTCCAGTGGTGGCTGAAGCTCCTCTCCCGCTAAAGGTGATCACCTATGATGACGATGAAAGTGTTGACAACAGAAAGGAATCATGTTACCGGTGAGGCCCTTGAGTCGAGGCAAGCAGCTCGAGGATCCCGGTCTCCTCACGGTGAAGGAGGTCGCTCTCGCAGTGAGGGTCTCCCCGGCCACTGTTTACCGGCTTGTCCAGGCAGGAGAGCTGGGAGCGGTGAGGGTGGGGAGATCCATAAGGGTGAAGGCAGAGGATCTCCGGGCCTTCCTGGAGAGCCGGAGGGTGGTTCCGGAGGAGACGGGCGGGAAGGGCCGTGGCCAGGCGGGCCGTAGGGCTTGACATAGGGGCCAGCGCCATCCGGGCTGCCGAGGTCTCCGACGGGAGGCAGCCCACCCTCCACCGCTTCGCCCAGCTTTCCCTCCCTCGGGGGGTGGTGAGGGAGGGGGAGGTGGGAGATGCCGAGGCCCTCTCCGGGGCCGTGAGGGAGCTCTGGAGGGCGGGGGGGTTCAGGGAGAAGTCCGTCTACCTCGGGGTGGCGAGTCCGCGGGTAGTTATGCGGCCCCTCGAGATGCAGGCCCTCCCCCCGGAGGAGATGCCTGAGGCCGTCAAGTACCAGGCTCAGGAGTTCATCCCCATTCCCCTCGAGGACGCGGTCCTCGGATACGAGGTCCTGGGGGAGGCGGGGGAGGGAAGGGTCAGGGTCCTAGTGGTGGCAGCCCACCGCTCCCTCGTTCTCTCTCTGGTGGAGGTGGTAAGGTCCGCCGGGCTCAGGACCCAAGGGGTGGAGTTCTCCCCGCTGGCCCTGGCCCGGGCGGTGCTCCTCTCCGCGGGCCAGGCGGAAGAGGGGGCGGATCTCCTTCTTAACGTGGGACACTCCCTCACCTTTGTCCTGGTCGTGGCCGATAGCAGGGTACCCTTTGGCAGGACTCTGGCCATGGGAGGGGAGGCCTTTACCCAGGCCCTCGCGGCCGGGCTCGGGATCTCGAGGGAGGAGGCTGAGGCTCGGAAGCTCTCCATGGCCATCTCCCGGCCGGGCGAGCCGCCCCTGGAGCCCGCCTCGCGCCTGCTGGAGCAGAGGGCCTATGCCTTCCTTGAGGAGATCAGGACGAGCCTCGAGTATTACCAGGCCCAGCCGGGAGCTGTCCCGGTGAAGAGGGCTCTTGTTACGGGGGGAGGGGCGAGGCTTGGGGGGTTCCTAGCTCGCCTCGAGGAGACCCTGCGCGTACCCGTGGTCCCCGTCGATGTGCTGGCTGGGGTTAAGGTGGGGAAGGTGGGTCTCACCCAGGAGCAGCTGGCCGAGGTCTCGGCTGTGGGTGGAGTGGCTCTGGGGTTGGCCCTGGGAGCCTGGGCCTGAGGGTTGGCCGTGATAAGGCGGATAGAGCTTCTCCCCCCTGAGCTCGTAAGACCTCGCCGGAGGCGGCTTCCGCTCGTGCCTGTGGTGGCCTGGGTGGCCTTCGCCCTTGTCTTCCTGGGCGCCTGGGCCCTGGTTCAGGCGCGGACCGGAGCGGTACGGGGGGAGGTCGGGAGGGTGAAAGCGCGGAACCAGGCCCTCCAGGCCCAGGTGGCCGCTCTCCAGGCCTTCGGACAGATGCAGGCGAGGGTGGCCGAGCAGGAGAGACTCCTCGCGGAGGCCATGGGGTCCGAGGTTCTCTGGTCCGTTATTCTCAGAAATGTGAGCCTGGTCATCCCGGCTGACGTCTGGCTCACTAGCCTCTCCGGGCAGCTCCAGGCCGAGGGGGGCGGGCAGCAGCCGGGTGCGGCCAGACGCGTGGGGAGCGTGCAGTTCAGCGGGTATGCCTTTGACCACCTGGGGGTGGCCGGATGGCTCATCCGGCTCGGGGAGGTGAAGGAGTTCACCAACGCCTACTTCTCCCTCTCCCAGAAGACGGAACTCTCGGGCCGGACGGTGGTGAGGTTCTCCTCCTCCGTGGACCTCTCCCAGGAGGCTTACTCCCGGAGGTACCAGAGGCCCCAGGGAGGGCGGTGATGGCAGCCAGAACCAGGTGGCTCGTCGCGGGCGCGGCGGTGGTTCTGACCGGCCTTCTCTGGTATCTCTTTCTCCTGAGGCCCGCCACCGGGAGGCTTTCGGAGGCGAGGAGGGAGCTCACCTCGGCCAGGCAGGAGGAGCAAAGGCTCCAGCTCGAGCTGGCGCGCCTTAAGGACCTGGAGAGGAGGGCGCCGGAGCTCCAGAGGCGTCTCGACGAAGTGGGCGAGAAGATACCCCCCACCCCCGACCTGCCCGGTCTCATCCGCCTCCTCCAGGGGGCTGCTGACGGGGCCCATGTGGACCTCACCTCCATAACGGCGTCGGCGCCAAGCCGGGCGGCTCAGGCCTCGGTCACCTCGATAGATCTCAGCCTCGTGGTGGTGGGGGGCTTTTTTCAGATCGACGACTTCCTCGCCAGACTGGAGAACCTCCCGAGGGCAGCCCTGGTGAGGGGCGTGAACCTGGGAGCCGGCCCGAGGGGCCTCCCCCAGCTCCAGGCCACGGTTCAGGTGAGGGTCTTCACCTCCTTCCTACCGTCAGCGAGCCCCACCCCTGGCCCGTCTCCCGCGGGGACGCCCTCCCCCACCCCGAGCCCGACGGGGGCCGGAGGGCTGAGCCCCGGTGGGAGCCCGAGCCCCACGGTAGGTCAGGGATGAAGAGGGCCATCGTTTTCGGACTCTTCCTCCTCGTCGTGCTGGCGGGCTGTGCCGGACAGCAGACGCCCCTTGGGGCTCCCGCGAGCCCGAGCCCTCGCGAAGTCCTCGTCCTTCCGACGCCCCGCCCGAGCCCGGCTCCCATCCCCTACTACCTGGGCAGGGACCCCTTCCGCCCCTTGATCTCGGCAGAGGCTGGAACCTTCCCACCGGCCAGTCCAGGGGCGCCCCCTCCCGAGGTGGGCCTCAGGGTGGCCCTCCTTGACGTCTTTGAGGAGAACGGCGTGCCGACGGCGAGCGTGAGGGTGGGGGGGAACATTTACAAGGTCCACCCGGGAGAGGTCTTTGCCGAGAACTTCAAGCTCCTAGATCTCTCTGGGGAGTGCGGAAACTTCCTCCACGGTGACGTGAGGTTCCGGCTCTGCAAGGGGGAGGAGATACTCAAGTAGCTGGGCCGCTCCGTCCTCCGCCCCGAGCCTCGGATATCATCCACGACGTGCTCCGACTGCTCACGGCAGGGGAGTCCCACGGGCGGGCCCTCGTGGCCATCCTGGAGGGCCTGCCGGCTGGCGTCCCCGTGAGAAGGGAGGACATAGCCAGGGAGCTCGCGAGGAGGAGGCAGGGGTACGGCAGGGGCCCGAGGATGGGCCTGGAATCCGACTCCTTCGAGATCCTGGCGGGGGTGAGGCACGGCAGGACCCTGGGCAGCCCGGTGGCGATTCTGATAGAGAACGCCGAGTGGCCGAAGTGGAGGGAGGTCATGTCTCCCGATCCCGCCGCCGGCGAGGTGACCCCCATCACCCGGCCAAGGCCAGGCCATGCGGACCTGCCAGGGGTTATGAAGTACGGGTTCGATGACGTGAGGAACGTCCTGGAGAGGGCGAGCGCCAGGGAGACCGCCGCTAGGGTGGCGGCTGGGGCTCTTGCCCGCAGCTTCCTCGGCCTCTTCGGGGTGGATGTGGTGAGCCATGTGGTGGCTGTCGGGGGCGTGAGGGCGCGGGTGGGGGCCCCCGGGCCGGGGGAGAATCCCAGAGTGGATGCGAGCCGCCTGCGGTGCCTGGACCCGGAGGCGGAGGAGGCAATGGTGGCCCGGGTGGAGGAGGCCAGGAGGCGAGGGGACACGGTGGGGGGTGTCTTCGAGGTGATAGCCTACGGGCTCCCGCCTGGCCTGGGTTCCTACGTCCAGTGGGACAGGCGGCTGGATGCGCGGATTGCCGCAGCGGTCATGAGCATCCCCGCAGTGAAGGGAGTGGAGGTGGGAGACGGTTTCGCCCTGGCGGACCTCCCGGGGTCCCTTGCTCACGATGAGATCCTCCCTGGGCCGGAGGGTCCAAGGAGGAGGACGGCCAGGGCAGGAGGGCTCGAGGGCGGGATGACCACGGGAGATCCTCTCAGGGTGAGGGCGGCCATGAAACCCCTCTCGAGTCTCGGCTCGCCCCTCAGGACAGTGGACATACGCACCGGCGAGGAGGCGGAGGCGGTCAGGGAGCGCTCCGACGTGTGCGCCGTACCGGCGGCCGCTGTGGTGGCGGAGGCAGTGGTCGCGCTGGTTCTGGCCGATGCCTTCCTCGAGAAGTTCGGGGGCGATTCGGTGGAGGAGACGGGGGCAAACCTCCGCGCCTATCTCGGGAGTCTTGAGCGGAGGTTCCGCGGACGCCCTGAGGGGCAAATCCCTCTGGTGACCGAGGGGTAGCGATGACTTCCAAAGCCAGACCGAACGTAGTCCTCATAGGCTTTATGGGAGCGGGGAAGACGAGCGTGGGTAAGGCCCTCGCTGCCAGACTGGACATGCCTTACCTCGATACCGACGAGATGGTGGAGGCGCGGGCGGGGAGATCCGTTGCGGAGGTCTTCCGCGACGAGGGGGAGGCGGGGTTCAGAAGAAGGGAGAGGGAGGCAGTAAGGGAGGCCGCTGCGAAGCGAGGATGGGTGGTCTCCGTTGGGGGAGGGGCTGTTCTCGACTCTGAAAACCTCGAGGCTCTCAAGGCCTCGGGGGTTCTCGTATATCTTCGAGCCCCCCTCGAGGCCCTCCTGGCGAGGGTGGGCGGCGACCCATCCAGGCCCCTCCTGGCCGAGAAGGACCCCCGCGAGCTCCTTGAGGCGAGGAGGCGCGTGTACGAAGCAGCAGCGGATCTTGTGGTGGACGGTGAGGGGCTCGAGGTGGAGGCGGTGGCGGCAAAGGTCGTTGAGGGCCTCGAAGGCTTGGGGCTCCTCGAAGCGGGGGTGAGGGAGGTACGGGTGGAGCTGGGGCCCTCCTCGTACAGCGTCTGGGTGGGGGCGGGGATCCTCGAGGAGGCCGAGGGGTACCTTCCGCCCCTGCCCGGAGCCGAGGCTGCCACTGTCATCACCCATCCCGAGCTGGCGGAACTCTTCTACCCCGCCCTGCAGGGGGCGCTGGCCCGGGCCGGACTCCGCCCGCGCCTCCTCACCTTCCCCTCGGGGGAGGAGAGAAAGAGCGTGGCCGAGGCCGAGGCGCTCTGGCGGGAAATGGCACGTACCGGCCACCACAGGAAGGATCCCGTGGTGGCCCTGGGAGGGGGCGTCGTGACCGACCTGGCGGGGTTTGTGGCGGCCACTTACCACCGAGGGGTTCCCCTGGTGAATTTCCCCACCACCCTCCTCGCTCAGGTCGATGCGGCCATCGGCGGCAAGACCGGGGTGAACCTGCCGGAGGGGAAGAACCTGGTGGGGGCCTTCTGGCAGCCGAGGGCGGTCGTCTCCGACGTTCGCTGCCTCGCGAGCCTTCCAGAGAGGGAGTTTCGGTCCGGCCTCGCCGAGGTGGTTAAGGCGGGTTTCGTGGCCGATCCCGGCCTCCTCGGGCTTCTCAGAGCTGAAGCCGCGCGGGTGCTCAAGCGGGAGGAGGGTCTTATGGTGCGGGTGGTGGCGAGGGCCGCCGCAGCCAAGGCGAGGGTGGTGGCCATGGACGAGAGGGAATCGGGGAGGCGGGCCATTCTCAACTACGGCCACACCCTGGCCCACGCCCTCGAGGCGCACGCCTCCTTTCGCGGCCTCTCCCATGGGGAGGCCGTGGCCATTGGGATGGTCTTCGCGGCCCACCTCGCCCAAGCCTGCGGCATCGCCGGAGTCACGCTGGCCCAGCGCCACGTGGAGGTTCTGGAGGCGCTGGGTCTGCCCACCTCGGCTCCCCTCCCGCCCTTGGAGGAGCTCTATCCCTTCCTGGAGCGGGACAAGAAGTACCAGGAGGGGCTCCGGTTCGTGCTTCTCGCGAGGCCTGGGGAGCCCGTGGTGGTGAGCGGGATCGCGAGGCCGGCGCTGGAGGAGGCCCTGGAGGCCACGCGGGCGAGACTCTAGAGGGGTGGCCTTGCGTGCGAGGGTGCTTGTCCTAAACGGCCCGAACCTGAGTCTCCTGGGGAGGAGAAACCCGGCCCTTTACGGAGAGCTCACCCTCGACCAGGTAGAGGAGATGGTGGTGGCCAGGGCCAGGGAGCTTGGCCTTGAGGTGATCTGCCGGCGGGCCGAGGGAGAGGGGGAGATGGTGAGGGAGGTCCAGGGGGCCGCCGACTTCGACGGGATGGTGCTGAACCCAGGCGCCCTCGCCCACTATTCGTATTCCCTCCGGGACGCGCTGGAGGTTTTGAGCATCCCCGTAGTGGAGGTGCACATCTCCAACATCCACGCCCGGGAGGCCTTCAGGAGGGTCTCGGTCATCTCCCCCGTGGTTCGAGGCGTCATCTCCGGGCTGGGGGTGAGGGGCTACCTCCTCGCCCTGGAGTGGCTCGCCTCCGAGCTGGGCAAGGGGGGAAAGCGGGGGGAGGGCGGAAAGGGGGGAAGTGGGGCCTGAGGTTTATCTCTCCCGCAGGCAGGCGGCGGTGGCTCGCCTCTCAGAGCTCGGGGCCGACTTCCTGCTCCTGGCGTCCCCGCCTGACATCAGGTACCTCACCGGGTTCAGAGGGGAGGAGTCTGAGCTCCTCCTCTCGGAGGACGGGGGAGCCTGGATCGTTACGGACGGTCGGTATGCCGAGGAGGCGAGGGCCGACGCTGCGGGGGTCGAGGTTTTGGTCTTCTCCGGGGGGGATGAACGGCTCGGCCTCTTCCAGGACCTCCTCCCCGGCGATGCCCGCTTGGGGGTCCAGGCCGAGGCCCTCTCCTGGACCAGGGTGAGGCAGCTTGAGGAGGCCCTGCCTGGAAGGGTCCTGCTCCCCGTGGAGCGCCCCCTCTCGCCTCTCAGGGCTCGGAAGGATCGGGAGGAAGTGGCGCTCATCGAGAGGGCGGCGAGGCTAGCCGAAGGGGTCTTCCTCGAGGTCCTCGGGGAGGTTAAGGAGGGGCTCGCAGAACTGGATCTCGCCGCCGAGATGGAGTACAGGCTGAGGAAGGCTGGCGCTGAGGGCCCGGCCTTCCCGGTTATTGTCGCAGCTGGCCCTTCGAGCTCCCGCCCGCACCACAGACCGGGGGCGAGGCGCCTTGCCAGGGGCGAGCCCATCCTGGTGGACATGGGGGCCGTGCTGGGCGGTTACCACTCGGACATGACCCGTCTCTTCTGTCTCGGGCGACCCCCGGAAGAGGTGGTCGGGGTGCACCGGGCTGTGGTGGACGCGCTCAATGAGGCGGCCGCCTCTCTCAAGGCCGGAGAGGCGTGTCAGGAGGTGGATCGCCGCGCGCGCTCCTCCCTCGCCGCCCGCGGTCTCGCCGAGGCCTTTACCCACGGGACCGGTCACGGCGTGGGCCTCGAGATCCATGAGGCCCCCACCCTGCGGAAAGACTCCGCTGATATACTCGCCGCCGGATCCGTGGTCACCGTGGAGCCGGGCGTGTACTTCCCGGGCTCCTTCGGGGTGAGGGTGGAGGATCTTTTCGTGGTAGGAGAGGGGGGGGCGGAAAGGGTCACTTCGCTCCCCCGGGAAGTCGTGGTTCTCTAGGGGTGCGGTTCCTTGAGGCTCGGATGAACGGCGGGAGGTAGGCCTTGCTGGTCTCCACCAATGACATAAAGCCGGGTATGACCCTGGACCAAGAGGGCGAGCTCTGGACCGTGCTGGAGTGGGAACACCACAAGCCCGGCAAGGGCCAGCCTGTGGTGAGGATGCGCCTCAGGAACTTGAAGAGCGGGGCCGTCCTGGACAGGACCTTCCGTGCTGACGAGAAGGTGGAGGTGGCGGTCCTCGAGAAGAGGGAAGCCCAGTATTCGTACCGGGATGGCTCGACCCTCTACTTCATGGATCTCTCCTCCTACGAGCAGGTGCCGGTCGGCGTCCAGGAGGCCGGGGAGGCCCTCAGGTGGCTGAAGGAGGGAGAGAACTGCTTCCTCCAGCTCTATCAGGGGCGGGTGGTCTCTGTTGAGGTTCCCGTGGCGGTGGAGCTCAGGGTGGCGGAGACCGAGCCTGGGCTAAAGGGAGACCGCCAGACGGGGGGAACGAAGCCGGCCCGGCTAGAAACGGGGGTGGTGGTCCAGGTTCCGCTCTTCGTCTCCGCAGGGGACCTGATCCGGGTGGACACCCGGACGGGAACATACATCACCCGGGTGCAGGAAGGGGGGTGACCCGGGCGGCTCCGGGACCCCGCGATCTCCCCCAGCTTGCCGGAAGGAGAAGAGGTGCCCCTCGCCCTTGGCAGAAGGGAAGCGAGGAGAAGGGCCCTGGAGGTCCTTTATGCCTGGGACCTCATGGAAGTGGCGCCCTCCCCGGACGTACTCGCGGAGCTGAAGGGTTACGCCCGGATCCTGGTGGAGGGCGTTATAAGGGAGAAGGGCTTCATCGACCCCGCCATTTCTCGGGCCTCGGAGCACTGGAGCCTGGAAAGGATGAACCCTGTGGAAAGGAATATCATGAGGCTCGCCCTCTACGAGATGTTCTTTGGTCCCGTTCCGCCAGCCGTGGCCATCGACGAGGCGGTGGAGCTGGCCAAGATGTACTCGGGAGAGGAGGCCGGGAGGTTCGTGAACGGGGTCCTCGCCAGGGTGGCAAGGGACGCGGGCCTCCTGCCTGCCCGAGATGAAGAGGGTGGGGGGCCCGAGCCCCCGGAGGTGTCGTCGGGCCAGGTAGAAGGTGGGTAGGGGTGGAGGGTGGGCGCCCGGCAGACCGCGCCACCCTCGCCCGCGCCCGGGAGGCGTTAAGTGCCGGAGGTTTTTCCTGGAGGAGGGTTCTCCCCTTCCTCGGACCGGCCTTTGTTGCGGCCGTCGCATACGTGGACCCCGGCAACTTCGCCACCAACATCCAGGGGGGCTCCGCCTTCGGATACACCCTCCTCTGGGTGGTGCTGGCGGCGAACCTCGCGGCCATGCTGGTCCAGGCCCTCTCGGCCAAGCTCGGTATCGCGACAGGCAAAAACCTGGCCGAGGTCACCAGGGACCACGTGCCTGGGGCCCTTTCCTGGATCCTCTGGGTCCTCATGGAGGGGGTGGCCATCGCCACCGACCTGGCCGAGTTCCTCGGAGGAGCCCTCGGATTTCACCTCCTCCTGGGGGTGCCCCTGGCCCTGGGCGGCGTCCTTACTCTCGCGGTTATGCTCGGGATCCTTGCCCTCGAGAGGTTCGGGTTCCGGCCCCTGGAGGCGGTCATAAGCGGCCTGGCAGGGGTCATCGCCCTCGCCTACGTGGTGGAGGTAGTACTGGGGGAGCCGGACTGGGGGAGCCTCCTTTATCACGCCTTCGTCCCAACCTTCCGCGGAACCGAGAGCGTCCTCCTAGCTACCGGAATTCTCGGTGCCACAGTCATGCCCCACGCTATCTTCGTCCACTCGGCCCTCACCCAGGGCAGGATCGTGGTGAAGGAGGAGGACCAGAAGCGGAGGCTCTTCAGGTTCGAGGTGGTCGACGTGGTGCTGGCCATGAGCCTGGCCGGCCTGGTGAACGCGGCCATGCTGGCCGTGGCCGCTGCCACCTTCCACCGGGCGGGTCTTACCGAAGTGGCCAGCCTGGAGGAGGCCCACCAGACCCTCGCCCCTCTCCTGGGGGGAGCTGCGAGCTTCACCTTCGCCCTGGCGCTTCTCGCCTCGGGCCTCTCCTCCTCGGCGGTGGGGACCATGGCGGGTCAGGTGATCATGCAGGGGTTCGTGAGGAAGAGGATCCCGGTCTGGGTTAGAAGGCTGGTGACCTCGGGACCCGCCTTCCTCGTAATCGCTCTCGGCCTCGACCCCACCCGGACCCTGGTGGTGAGCCAGGTGGTGCTGAGCTTTGGGCTCCCCTTCGCTCTGGTGCCTCTCGTGGTCTTCACCTCTAAGCGGGACGTCATGGGTACTCTTGTGAACCGTCTCCCGACCACGCTCGCGGCCTCCTTCGTCACCGTCCTCGTGATCTTCCTCGACCTCTACCTCCTGGCTCGGGTGTTGGGAGGTGGGTAGATGTTCTCCCGCATCCTCGTGCCCCTCGACGGGTCTCGCCTGGCTGAGGCGGCCCTTAGCCCGGCTCGCTCCCTTGCCCTCCGCTTCGGGTCGGAGCTCGTCCTCCTCCACGTGTTGGAGAAGGGGGCCCCTGCAAGGGTTCACGGGGAGCCCCACCTCATGGAGGAAGGCGAAGCCGGTCAGTACCTGGCAGGGCTCGCGGCGAGGCTTGAGAGGGATGGTGTCAGGGTCGGTTGGCATGTCCACGAAGTCCCCGTAGGGGATGTGGCGGGGGGCATCGCCACTCACACCTCGGAGCTCGGGGCCGACCTCGTCTGCCTCGCCACCCACGGCCGCGGCGGCCTGAAGAGGATCCTAGTGGGGACCATCGCCCAGCAGGTGATAGCGACCGGTTCGGGACCCGTCCTCGTGGTCCACCCCGGGCGGGGGCGGCCCGAGTTCTCTCCCCGATCCATCCTGGTTCCTCTGGACGGCTCCCCCACCCATGAGGCCTCCCTCCCCTTCGCCCGCGGGCTCGCCAGTGCCTATGGGGCGCTTGTACATCTGGTGAGGGTGGTGCCGCGGGCGGGCCAGGTCGGAGGTGAGGCGAGGGCGGCGAGGCGCCTCCTCCCTCTCACCACGGAGGTGCTGCTTGAGGTGGAGGTGGAGGCAGCCCGAGAGTACCTGGCCGGGATAGCCGCGCGGCTCCGGGCGGAGGGGGTGGAGGCCGACTTCCATGTCCTCCGGGGAGACCCCCCGGCGGAGCTGGTGGGGGCGCTGGAGCGGACCTCGGCGGACCTGGCAGTGGTGGCCACCCACGCCCTGCTTGCCTGGGGAGCTTTTTGGGAGGCGAGCGTCACGCCGAAGCTGGTGGGGGGGTGGAAGGGGCCCTGCCTGCTGGTGAGAGCCCCCAGGCTGGGGTAGTATGGCTCGGCTCTTGCCGGCCCCGGAGCTAGGGAGGGAAGATGCAGGGCAATCCTAGGGTTATCGAGGCGCTGAACCAGGCCCTCGCCGATGAGCTCGCCGCCATCATCCAGTACACGGTCCATGCCGAGATGTGCGCAAACTGGGGGTATTCGAGGCTGGAAGAAGTGGCGAAGAAGAGGGCCCGGGACGAGATGAGGCATGCCGAGGAGCTCATTGAGAGGATCCTTTTTCTTGAGGGAACGCCCCTTGTGGAGAGGATAGGCGAGCTCCGGATAGGGAGGGATGTCCCGGGCCAGATAGAAGCGGACCTCGCGGCTGAGGCCCGCGCGGTGGGGGACTATAACCGCTGGGCCAGGATTGCGATGGAAGAGGGGGACAGAGGGAGCGAGGAGCTCTTCGAGAGGATCCTCGAGACCGAGGAGGGGCACCTGAGCGATCTGGAGGCCCTGAGGGAGCAGATGCATCAGATGGGCCTCGCCAACTTCCTGGCGAGCCGGGCCTAGACTTCCTGGGTTGGCCGCAGCTCCTGGTGACGGGCGGGCCGGTTCCTTCCTTTCTCCCCGCCCGCGCCGGTGGTAAACTCCCGTTGCCCTTTAAGGACGAGCCCCGTGAGGCTCGGAAGGGAGGTGGTTTTTCTGGAAGGCGGTGCCCGGTCTCCAGAGGAGGCCGGGGTTTTTTCTTCCCCCAGGGAGGTTCGGCGGAACCCGGGAGGGAGGCAACCCGCCGCCTCGAGGCCTAGGAGGGTCCTGGGCGAGGCTGAGGTGAGGCGGGCCCTCGCCCGGATGGCCCATGAGATCCTCGAGAAGAACGGGGGAGCGGAGGACCTCGTCCTCCTGGGGATAAGAACAAGGGGTGTCCATCTCGCCCGGCGCCTGGCGGAGCTGATTCAGGCCTTTGAAGGCAGACCGGTGCCGTGGGGTTCCCTCGACGTCACCCTTTTCCGTGACGACCTGGAGATGAGGGGGCCAAAGCCTCTGGGAGAGACGAGGATTCCCTCGGATATCCACGGCAAGGTTGTGGTCCTCGTGGATGACGTGCTCTACACCGGCAGGACCGCGCGGGCCGCCCTGGACGCCCTGAGGGAACTGGGGAGGCCGAGGGCGGTGAGGCTTGTGGTCCTGGTGGACAGGGGACACCGGGAGCTCCCTATCCGGGCGGACTCGGTGGGTAAGAACCTCCCCACCTCTGGAAAGGAGCAGGTGAGGGTCCTGCTCAAGGAGGTGGACGGGGAGGATGCCGTGGTGGTCCTGGGGGGGGAGCCTTGATCAAGCACCTGCTCTCCGCCTCCCAGCTGAGCAAGGAAGACATCATGGCCGTTCTGGACACCGCCCGCGCCCTCGCCTCCCTAACCAGGGTGGGGGTGAGAAAGCTCCCCACCCTTAGGGGGAAGACCCTCGCCCTCCTCTTCTACGAGCCCTCCACTAGGACCCGTTTCTCCTTCGAGCTTGCGGCGAAGCGCCTCTCGGCGGACGTGGTGAGCTTCCAGGCCTCTGGTTCATCGGTGGCCAAGGGGGAGAGCCTGAAGGACACGGCCAGGACCATACAAGCCATGGGGGTGGACGCCATCGTGCTCCGGCACCCCTCCGTTGGGGCCCCCTGGCTCCTCGCCTCCTGCGTGGAGGCCTCCGTCATCAACGCGGGCGACGGGACCCACGAGCACCCGACCCAGGCCCTCCTCGACCTCTACACCATGAGGGAGAGGTTCGGTAGGCTCGAAGGGTTGGAGGTGGCCATCGTCGGGGACGTCCTGAGGAGCCGGGTGGCGAGATCCCTGGCGCTGGCCCTGAAGACCGTGGGGGCTAACCCCACCTTTGTCGGCCCTCCCACCCTCCTACCGGCCCGGCCCGAGGCTCTGGGGGCAGGGGTTTCCTTCAGCCTGGATGAGGTTCTGCCCAGGGCCGACGTGGTCTACCTGCTGCGCATCCAGAGGGAGCGGATGGGTGGGGCCTACCTTCCCGGGGAGCTCGAGTACTCGAGGTTCTGGGGGCTCGGGCCCGAGCATCTGGAGATGATGAGGCCTGAGGCCGTGGTCATGCACCCGGGGCCGATGAACCGGGGTGTGGAGATCTCCTGGGAGGTGGCGGAGAGCCCGAGGAGTCTGGTGGAGGCGGAGGTCGCGGCAGGTGTGGCCGTGAGGATGGCCCTCCTCTACCTCATGCTGGGTGGGGAGGCTTTGCATAGATAGTATGCGCGACGCATACTTATTCAGAAACCCGAGGGTGGTGGACCCCGCCAGCGGGCGGAGTGACTTTGCCGACGTGCTCGTGGCGGGGGGAAGGGTGGTGGAGGTGGGGAAGGGCCTGGAGGCCGGGGGGGCTAGGGAGCTGGACTGCTCTGGGCTGGTTCTCTGTCCCGGCCTTGTGGACCTCCACACCCACGTGAGGGAGCCCGGGAGGGAGGACGAGGAGACGGTGGAAACGGCCTCGGCCGCCGGGGCCATTGGGGGTTTCACTGCCCTCTGTCCCATGCCGAACACGGAGCCCCCCGCCGACTCCAGGGCTGTGGTGGAGATGGTCTGGAAGCGGGGGAGGGAGGTGGGCCTGGTGGATCTCTTCCCCGCGGGGGCGGTGACCCGGGGCAGGGAAGGGAGGGTTCTCGCCCCCATGGGCGAGATGGCCGCCTCCGCTGCGGCCGTTGACTTCTTCACAGACGACGGCTCCTGCGTGGCGGACGCGGGGGTGATGCGGAAGGCCCTGGAGTACGCGCGCGGCTTCGGGGCGGTGGTGGGCGATCATCCTCAGGATCCCGCTCTGGCGGGCTCGGGTCAGGTGAACGAGGGAGTCGTCTCAACCCTGCTCGGTCTCGAACCCTGGCCCGCCGAGGCGGAGGAGGTGGTGGTGGCGAGGGACATCGCCCTCGCCTCCCTCACCGGAGGGAGGCTCCACCTCCAGCACCTCTCGACGGCGCGTTCGGTAGAGCTGGTGGCGGAGGCCAAGGCCCGGGGGCTCTGGGTCACGGCCGAGGTGACCCCACACCATCTCTGCCTAACGGAGGAGGCCTGCCTCACCCTGGACCCTGTCTACAAGGTGAACCCTCCCCTGAGGGGCCCCGAGGATGTGGCGGCGCTGAGGAGGGCTCTGGCCAGTGGGACGGTGGACGCCATCGCGACGGACCATGCGCCCCATTCCAGGGAGGAAAAGGAGGTGCCCTTTGCCGAGGCTCCCTTCGGGGTGGCGGGGCTGGAGACGGCCCTCGCGGCCCTCCTCACCTACCTGGTGGAACCCGGGGAGGTCAGCCTCGAAAGGGTGGTCGAGGCCCTCACCGCCGGCCCCGCCCGAGTGAGGCGGCTGCCCGGCCACGGCGGGCCTATCGCCCCCGGGGCTCCGGCGAACCTCTGCCTCTTCGACCCCTCGGAGATCTGGGTTCCTGAAGAGCGCCACCTCGCTTCCCGCTCAAGGAACAACCCCTTCCTCGGGAGGAGGCTCAGGGGGAAGGTGGTCCACACGCTGCTCAGGGGGAGGTTCACCCTGAGAGATGGGAGGTTGGTGGGGTGAGGGCCGCTGCCCTTCTGGTTCTCGAGGACGGGACGGTCCTTGGGGGGGAGCCCTTCGGGGCGGAGGGTGAGACCCTCGGGGAGGTGGTCTTCAACACCTCCATCACCGGCTACCAGGAGGTACTGACCGACCCCTCGTACCACGGCCAGATCGTGGTGATGACCTACCCGCATGTGGGGAATTACGGGGTGAACGAGGAGGACACCGAGTCCTCCCGGGTGAGGGTCGCCGGATTTGTCGTGAGGGAAGGGGTGGAGGAGTACTCGAGCTGGAGGGCGAGGAAGTCCCTCTCCAGGTATCTCGAGGAAGCCGGGGTGGTGGGGATTCGGGGCGTGGACACCAGGATGCTCACGCGCCGGCTCCGGACCGCCGGCGTGATGCGGGGTGCCATCTCCACCGTGGAGAAGGACCCCGCGGCCCTGCTCGGTAAGGTCCTGGCAAGCCCCGGGATGGTGGGTAGGAACCTGGCTGAGGAGGTCTCGACCCCCTCCGCATACGAGTGGGGGCCAGAGGACGCGAGTTTCCTCGTGGCCGCCCTGGACTTCGGGGTGAAGACGAACATTCTCCGGCTTCTCGCCGGCGCGGGGTGCCGGGTGAGGGTTCTTCCCGCCCGGACCTCGGCCGAGGAGGTTCTGGCCGGCGGGTACCAGGGTGTCTTCCTCTCCAACGGGCCCGGGGACCCGGCGGCAGTGAGGACGGCGATCGAGACCACCCGGAGACTCCTCGGCAGGGTCCCGATCTTCGGGATCTGCCTCGGCCACCAGATCCTCGGCCTCGCTGCTGGGGCCCGCACCTACAAGCTCAAGTTCGGACACCGAGGAACAAATCAACCGGTGAAGAGGTTGGAAACGGGGAGGGTGGAGGTGAGTTCCCACAACCACGGCTTCGCTGTGGACCTTTCCGGCCTCGAGGCCCTGGGTGGGCCGCTCCCTCCGCGGGGGGGAGCCTCCCGCGAGTGGCTCCTCGCCTGGCAGGGGCGAATTCCTCGGTTCCAGACCCCCTTCGGGATCCTGGAGCTAACCCACGTCAACCTGAATGACTTCACCGTGGAGGGGCTCCGCCTCCCCGAGGTGGGTGCCTTCAGCGTGCAGTACCATCCGGAGGCCTCCCCAGGGCCGCACGACTCCCGGTACCTCTTCGGGCTGTTCCGGGAGCTCATGGAGGTCAACCTTGCCCAGGTGTGAGGACATCGAGAGCGTCCTGGTCCTGGGATCCGGCCCGATCGTCATCGGCCAGGCCGCGGAGTTCGACTACTCGGGGACCCAGGGCCTTAAGGTCCTGAAGGATGAGGGTTTCCGGGTGATCCTGGTGAACTCCAACCCCGCCACCATCATGACAGACCCCGAGTTCGCCGATGCCACCTACATCGAGCCCATCACCCCGGAGCATGTGGCCGCCGTGATAAGGAAGGAGAGGCCCGATGCGCTCCTGCCCACCCTGGGGGGCCAGACCGCCCTCAACGTGGCGGTGGAGCTGGCCGAGGCCGGTCTGCTTGAGGAGTTCGGCGTGGAGCTCGTCGGGGCCTCGGTGGAGGCCATAAGGAGGGCGGAGGACAGGAGGCTCTTCAAGGAAACCATGGAGAGGGCCGGCCTCGCCCTGCCGAGGTCGGCCTGGGTCTACTCGCCCGGAGAGGCAAAGCGGGTGGCGGACGAGCTCGGGTATCCCCTGGTAATAAGGCCGAGCTTCATGCTCGGGGGAGGGGGGTCGTCGGTGGTCTTCGGCCCCGAGGAGCTCGAGGAGAAGGTCTCCTGGGGGCTGGCCAATTCCAGAATCGGCGAGGTCCTCCTGGAGGAATCTGTCCTCGGCTGGAAGGAGTTCGAGCTCGAGGTCATGCGGGACGCCGCGGACAATGCCGTGGTGGTTTGCTCCATTGAGAACTTCGACCCCATGGGGGTGCACACGGGGGATTCCATAACAGTGGCTCCGGCCCAGACCCTTACGGACCGGGAATACCAGGAGATGAGAGATGATGCCCTCACCTGCATAAGGGCGATAGGGGTGGAGACGGGCGGCTCCAACATTCAGTTCGCGGTGGAGCCCTCCACGGGCCGCCGGGTGATCATCGAGATGAACCCCCGGGTCTCGCGCTCCTCGGCCCTGGCCTCGAAGGCAACAGGTTTTCCCATCGCCAAGATCGCGACGAAGCTGGCCGTCGGGTACACCCTGGACGAGATCCCGAACGACATAACCCGGGAGACCTACGCGAGCTTTGAACCCACCCTGGACTACGTGGTCGTGAAGGTGCCCCGTTTCGACTTCGAGAAGTTCCCCGAGGCCGATCCGGTGTTGGGAACCCAGATGAAAAGCGTGGGCGAGGTCATGGCCATGGGCAGGACTTTCAAGGAGGCCCTACAGAAGGCCCTGAGGAGCCTGGAGAAGGGGAGGGCTGGGCTGGGGTTCGACGGGGGGCCCGAGTCCCGGCTCGGCCTCGAGGAGTGCATTAGGAGGCTGGCTCGCCCCACCCCTGAGAGGTTCTTCCTACTGGCCAGGGCCCTGGAACTCGGGGCCAGCGTGGAGGAGCTGGCCAGGCTCACGGGGGTGGATCCCTGGTTTCTCAGCCAGATGAGACAGATCGTGGAGGAGGGGAAGTCACTGGCCAGGATGGGCCTCACTCCCTCCTCCCTGGCGAGGGCGAAAAGGCTCGGCTTCTCCGATCTCCAGCTGGCTCACCTCACCGGTAAGAGGGAGGAAGAAGTGAGGGCGGCCAGGGACTCCCTGGGGCTCTGGCCCGTCTACAAGACTGTGGACACCTGCGCTGCGGAGTTTGAGGCCCACACGCCGTACCACTACTCCACCTACGAGGAGGAGTCGGAGGTCCGCCCGGGCTCACGGCCGAGGGTGGTGGTGCTCGGGGCAGGGCCGAACCGGATAGGCCAGGGGATAGAGTTCGACTACTGCTGTGTTCACGCTGCCTTCGCCCTTAAGGAGATGGGGTACGAGGCCGTGATGGTGAACTGCAACCCTGAGACCGTCTCTACCGACTACGACACCTCGGACCGCCTGTACTTCGAGCCCCTCACCCTCGAGGACGTCCTCGCCGTGTGCCGGGCGGAGGAGCCCCTCGGAGTCATAGCCACCCTCGGAGGGCAGAGCCCCCTCAAGCTGGCAAAGGGGCTCGAGCAGGCAGGGGTGAAGCTTCTGGGGACGGGTCCCGAGGCCATAGACAGGGCGGAGGACAGGGAGCGCTTCGCTCGGCTCCTGGACGAGCTCGGACTCCGCCGCCCGCCCTACGCCCTCGCCTCGAGCCCGGCGGAGGCACTGAAGGAGGCCCGCCGGGTGGGGTACCCGGTCCTGGTCCGGCCCTCGTACGTGCTAGGGGGGAGGGCCATGGAGATCGCGTACACTCCCGAGGAGCTGGCCAGGTACGTGGAGGCGGCGGCCGCTGTCTCCCCCGAGCACCCCGTCTACATCGATGCCTTCCTCGAGGACGCCGTGGAGGCCGAAGTGGACGCCGTCTTCGATGGCGAGGACCTCTACGTGGGAGGTGTGCTTGAGCACATAGAGGAGGCCGGGATCCACTCGGGGGACTCCGCGGCCGTTCTCCCTCCTCAGGGGCTTTCCTGGTCGGTGGTGGAGGAGATGGAGGAGGCGACCCGGAGGATAGCCGCGGCTCTCGGGGTGAGAGGGCTCGTGAACGTCCAGTTCGCTCTGGCCGGGGGGGAACTTTACGTCCTTGAGGCTAACCCGAGGGCCTCCAGGACCGTTCCCTTCATCTCCAAGGCTACAGGCGTCCCCCTGGCCAAGGTGGCTACCAGAGTGATGCTGGGCGAGCGCCTACGGGAGCTCTGGAGGGCCGGTCTCATTCCCGCTCCCGGGTCCTGGAAGGAGCAGAGACACGTGGCCGTAAAGGAAGCGGTTCTCCCCTTCCTTCGCTTCCCGGGAGTGGACACCGTCCTCGGCCCGGAGATGAAGTCCACGGGGGAGGTCATGGGCCTGGCCGACTCTTTCGGCGAGGCCTTCGCCAAAAGCCAGGAGGCGGCAGGAACGCCCCTGAGGAGGCGGGGCAGGAGGGTCCTCTGCTCCCTGGCGGATAGAGACAAGGGGAGGTTCCTCCCGGCTGCGCTCCGCCTAAAGGAACTGGGCTTTTCCTTCTACGCTACGGCGGGGACGGCAAGGGCCTTGCGGGAGGCCGGGATCGAGGCCGAGGCGGTAAAGAAGGTGAGCGAGGGTCACCCAAACGCCCTCGACCTCATCCTCGGAGGGGAGGTGGATCTCGTGATCAACACCCCCTCCGGGCGGGGCACGAGGAGGGACGGGTACTACATAAGGACCGCCGCGTGGAGGGCGGGGATACCGCTCTCCACCACCCTGGCGGGGGCGAGGGCGGCGGTGGAGGCCTTCGCCAGGATGCAGCAGAAGGGATGGGAGCCCCGCGTCCTCTCTCTCCAGGAGAGGCTGGGAGGGAAGGGATAACTTGGCCCACCTGGTCAGGGCCGAAGTGATCGGCGCGAGGAAGCAGGGTCCCTATGTACACCTGGCCCTGGCCGCCCCTGAGGTGGCGCGGGAGGCATCTCCCGGGCAGTTCGTGATGGTGAAGCCGCCCTGGTCGGGGGAGCACGTGCTGAGGAGGCCCCTCTCGATCTACAGGAGGGACCTGGGTTCTGGGGCTCTTGAGGTCGTCTTCGCCGTTGTGGGGCCAGTGACGGCAAGGATGGCCTCCTTCAGGCCCCACGATTTCCTAGATGTCCTTGGGCCCCTGGGAAGGGGATTCAGTCTCCCGCCGGGGCTGCGCTCGGCCCTGCTGGTGGGGGGAGGATACGGGGCCGCTCCCATCCTCTTCCTCGCGGAGACCTTGAAGCTCAAGGGGATCCTGCCCTGGGTTCTGCTGGGGGCGTCGCGGGCGGAGAGGCTTCTTGCTTCCGTCGAGCTGAAGCGGGTCTCCGCCGGCATCGTCCTTTGCACCGAGGACGGCTCGGCCGGACGGCGGGGAGTGGTGACGGATTTCCTGGAAGAGACCCTGGAGCGTTCAGGGGCGAAGGAGATCTTTGCTGCGGGACCCATGCCCATGCTGGCTGCCCTCGCTAGGGAGGCGGCGAGGCTAGGGGTGAGGGCCCAGCTCTCTGTAGAGTCCTTCATGGCCTGCGGTACTGGTGTCTGCTGGTCCTGTGTGGTTCCGGCCGCGGTCCCTGGGGGGAGCTGGCCGGTGAGGGCCTGCAGGGAGGGGCCGGTCTTCGAGGCCGGGGCTCTGGTCTGGGAGGAGGCTCTCCGGCCTTGGCTCTGAACCGGGGAGGACCCGATCTCAGGGTGCGGCTCGGGAGGCTTACCCTTAAGAACCCGGTCCTTGTCGCCTCCGGGACGGCGGGTTTCGGGGAGGAGCTCTCGGACTTCTTTGACCTCTCCCTCCTCGGGGCCTTTGTCACCAAGACGGTGACCCTCGAGCCGAGGCCGGGTTTCCCGCCCCCCCGTGCCTGCGAGACTCCATCGGGGATGCTGAACGCCATCGGCCTGCAGAACCCCGGGGTGGACGTCTTCATCCGCGACCACCTCCCGCGCCTCCGGGCGCGGGGGGTGACGGTCTTGGTGAGCGTGGCCGGAGATTCGGTGCAGGAGATGGTGCGGGTTGCGGAGAGGATCGCCTCGGAACCGGGGGTCGCCGGGGTCGAGCTCAACCTCTCCTGCCCCAACGTGGAGGACCGGGCGAGGATCTTTGCCATGAGCCCTGAGGCCACGGCCCGGGCTGTGGCGGGGGTGAGGCGGGCCGTCCGGATTCCCCTCCTGGCCAAGCTCACGGCGGCCGCCGGAGATGTGGTGGCGGTGGCGGAGGCGGCGGCGCGGGCGGGGGCGGAGGCGTTGTCCATCACGAATACCCTTCCCGGCATGGCTATCGACGTTGCCAGGAGGAGGCCGAAACTCGGGGCGACCCTGGGAGGTCTCTCAGGCCCGGCCATAAGGCCCATTGCCGTGGCCGCGGTCTGGCAGGTGTCCCGGGCCCTGCCAGGGGTCCCCATTGTAGGGATGGGCGGAGTGACCTCTGCCGAGGATGCCCTCGAGTTCATCATGGCCGGAGCCTGGGCGGTGGCGGTGGGCACGGCCAACTTCTCGAATCCCAGGGCGCCCCTGGAGGTGCTGGAAGGCGTGAGACGTTTCATGGAGGCTGAAGGCGTGAGTAGCCTCGAGGAGATCAGGGGGTCCCTCAAGCCATGGTAGGTCCGGCCGGCCCGGAGCTGCCGGGGCTGGGGAGGCTCCGCTCCCCTCTGGTGGTGGCTCTGGACTTCCCCAACCTCGAGGAGGCGGGGCGCGTGGGGAGGGCTGTGGCGGCCTTCTCGGGGATGCTCAAGGTCGGGCTCGAGCTCTTCCTCGGAGAGGGGCTGAGGGCCGTTGCCGAGCTTGGGCAACTCGCCCCCATCTTTCTCGACCTCAAGCTGCATGACGTCCCGAGGACGGTGGCCAGGGCTGTCCAGGTGGCTGCGGGGACCGGCGCGGCCGCCCTTACCGTTCACGGACTGGGGGGGGAGGAGATGGTGAAGGCAGCCGTGGAGGCGGCGGAAGGGAGGACAGCGATCCTGGCGGTCACCCTCCTCACGAGCCTCGGGGAGGAGAGCCTTCCAGGGCTCGGCATAGGTGTGGGAGTCAGAGAGGAGGTGCTGAAGCTTACGGAGGTGGCGGCGCGGGCGGGGGCTGCCGGAGTGGTGGCTAGCCCCCTAGAGGCTCCCGACGTGAAGGAGACTTTCCCCGGGCTTCTCGTTGTCTGTCCGGGGCTGAGGGGCTGGGGCCACGGCCCGGCGGGCCACCGGAGAACCATGGGATGGGTCCAGGCCTATGCTAGGGGAGCCGACCTGCTGGTGGTGGGCCGTCCCGTGACGGAGGCAGCTGACCCGGCCGCAGCCGCCATGGGGATCCTGGCGGAACTCTTGGCTGTTCCAGGTTCTTCCACGGGGAGGGATGAGGGATGAACGAGGCCGAAGTCCATGAGCTTCTGGAGAAGAAGGGAGCCATTCTCAAGGGCCATTTCCTCCTCAGCTCCGGGCTCCACAGCGATGTCTACCTCCAGTGTGCCCGGGTTTTCCAGTATCCGCGCCTCACGGAGCACCTGGCCGACGAGATAGCCGGGAGGACCAGGCACTGGAGGCCGGAAGTGGTGGCGAGCCCGGCCATAGGCGGTTTGCTCCTGGGCTATGCGACGGCCCTCGCCCTGGGCTGCAGGATGATCTTCGCCGAGCGGGTGGAGGGGGCCATGGTCTTCAGGAGGGGTCTGGGGGTGGGACCCGGGGAGAGGGTGCTTGTGGTGGAGGATGTGGTCACCACTGGGGGGTCTGTGGGCGAGGTGGCCGCTCTGGTGAGGGAGGGGGGTGCGAGGCTTGTCGGGGTCGCTGCCCTGGTGGACAGGAGCTTAGACCCTCCCCCCTTCCCCATGGTGAGCCTCCTCCGACTTCCCGCTCCCACCTATCCTCCCGAAGACTGCCCCCTCTGCCGCGAGGGCATCCCCCTGGAGGCCCCGGGGAGCAGGAGGGCGGGGGAGGCCTAGAACCGAGTCCCTCGCTCATCTGGCGGGCCCTGGGCCCGGCGGTCTGCCCGTCCGCTTGGGAGCTGTTGCAGCCTACCGGGGGAAGAACACGAAGCGAATGGAGACAGCGAGGAGAACCAGGCCGAAAAGCCTTTGCAGCAAGGGGTTGGAGAGCTTCCCCGCAAGGACAGCCCCGACGTAGGCCCCGAAGAGGAGGCCGAGGGCGAGACCCACTGCCCACCCCACCCTCACCTCGTGGCGTCTGGCGTATTCCAGGACTCCGAGGATCCCGACGGGCATGAGCAGGGCCGCCAGGGAGGTCCCCGCCGCTTCCCTCTGGGGAAAACCGAGCAGGACAAGGGCGGGGATGATGACGATGGCCCCGCCGATGCCGAAGAGGCCTGAAAGGAACCCTGCGAGAAGCCCGATGGCCAGACCCAGGAGCACCGCTTCCATCCGAGTCCCTCCTGCCTTTCTCCTTCGGCCTCCTGAGGCCGGAAGCCCATCGCATGGTACACGGCGCGGGGGACGGGGGCCGGGAGGCTCTTCGGGCGGGTATAGTCTTCCGGCCGTGAGGACGCGAAGCCGCTCCGATCCGGTGGCGCACCGAGATCGAGGTGGTGAGGGAGGGCCCTTCCCCGAGTGGGTTGAGGCCATACGCTCGGTCAGGGTGAAGCCCCCCCTGGCGAGAAGGGTGGCGCGTCTCCTCTGCTACTTGCTGGTTCTCGGTCTCCTGGCGGCCGCCATCTGGGTGGGGGGGCTGCTCGGGTTCACCTGGTGGAAGCTGAGGGGGACCCACACAGCGGTGGAGGGCCTCTCGGCCCCACCGCCGAAGGGACCCGTTAACTTCCTTGTCATCGGGTCCGACTCCAGGGAGGGGCTTAGCCCCGAAGAGCTCAGGGCCCTCGGAACCACCGCTGTGGGGGGCCAAAGGGCCGACACCATCATCCTCGTCCAGGTGGACTTCGCCGCGGGGAGGGCCCTGGCCGTCTCCATTCCCAGGGATCTCAGAGCCGAGATCCCTGGGATGGGGACGGCCAAGATAAACGCCTCCTACGCCGGAGGCCCGAGTTTGGTGGTGAGGACCGTGGAGAACCTAACGGGAGTTGAGGTCCACCACTATGTGGAGGTGAACTTCCGGGCCTTCAAGAGCGTTGTGGACGCCGTGGGGGGAGTGGACATCTGCGTCTCGCGGCCGATGACGGACAGGTACGCGGGGCTGAATCTCCCTCGGGCGGGGTGGCACCACCTCGACGGCACCGCCGCCCTCGCCTTCGTCCGGGCCAGGCATGTGGACCCCACCGGAGATTACGGCCGGATCCGGAGGCAGCAGGCCTTCCTCAGGGCCCTCATGGCCAAGGCCTTTAGCCTCTGGGGGAACCTGGACCCGACCAGGGCCTTCCGGGTCGTCTCGGCGCTTGCTTCGGAGCTCAAGACCGATCCCGGGCTGAACGTGGGGGAGATGAGAAGGCTTATAGCTCTGGCGGCGAGGATAAGGCCGGAGAGGGTGGAGATGGCGGTTCTCCCCTCCAGCTGGGACTCGCGGATCTCTTACGACGTGCTTCAACAGCCCGATGCCGATGCTGTCCTGGCTGCCCTCCGAGAGGGGGTGGCGAGTCTAGCTGAGCCCTCCCCCGGGCAGGTGAGGGTGAGGGTGCTTAACGGTTCGGGGAAGCCTGGAGCGGCAGCGGCGGCCGCCGAGGCCCTGAAGAGCATGGGATTCAATGTGGTGGAGGTGGAGAACGCCGAGTCCTTCGGGTATCGGGCCAGCCGGGTCGTGTATTCTTTCGCTTCGGCCAGGCGGGCCCTGGTCCTTTACAGGTCCCTTGCCGGCGCCGAGGCCATCCGGGGGAACCCGGGTGAGGGAGCGGACGCACTTCTCGTGGTGGGCGAGAGGTTTGCCCTGGCGAAGCCGGCCGAAGGGCGGGCTGGCGAGGGCACCGCACCTAAGACGGCCGGCCTCTGTCCCGGGGAGTGAAGGGGGAGATGAAGGGTCTCATCCTGTCCGGAGGACTCGGAACTAGGCTCAGGCCCATAACCCACACCAGCGCCAAGCAGCTGGTGCCTGTAGCCAACAAGCCCATCCTCTTTTACGGCCTGGAGGCCATGAGGGATGCCGGGATCAAGCGGGTGGGGATCGTGGTAGGGGAGACGGCCCCTGAGGTGAAGGCGGCCGTGGGTGATGGAGGGGCCTGGGGCCTCGAGGTCACCTACATCCACCAGCCCGAGCCCCTGGGGCTCGCCCACGCGGTGCTCGTCGCCGAGGAGTACCTGGGGGGCGAGGAGTTCGTCATGTACCTCGGGGACAACATCCTGAAGGAGGGGATCGGGGGGCTTGTCAGGGCCTACCAGGAGGAGAGGCCGAATGCCCTCATCCTGCTCACGCGGGTGAAGGAGCCTGAGCGCTTCGGGGTGGCCGAGCTCAGGGACGGTAAGGTGGTTCGACTGGTGGAGAAGCCGAAGGATCCCCCATCGGATCTGGCCCTGGTCGGGGTGTACGTTTTTGATCGCCACATCTTTGAGGCGGCCAGGGCCATAAAGCCCTCCTGGCGGGGGGAGCTTGAGATCACCGACGCCATCCAGCGCCTCATAGACGATGGGTACGAGGTGAGGCCGAAGCTGGTAAAGGGGTGGTGGAAGGACACCGGCCGTCCCGAGGACCTCCTCGAGGCCAACCGCCTCCTCCTCGAGGAGCTGGAGCCCGAGAACCGGGGAGAGGTGGTGGACTCGGAGGTCGTCGGGAGGGTGGTCCTTCAGGAGGGGGCGCGGGTGGTGCGGAGCACCGTGAGGGGTCCCGCCATAATCGGTGAGGGAACCTTGGTCGAGGACTCATATATTGGCCCCTTCACCTCCATCTACTACGGCTGCGAGATACTGGAGAGCGAGATCGAGCACTCCATTGTCCTTGAAAACTCAAGGATCCGGGGAATCCGGAGGATCGAGGACTCCCTTATTGGCAAGGAAGTGGAGGTCTCGCCTTCCCAGGAGAAACCGAGGGCCTTCCGTCTGATGCTCGGGGACCACAGCAAGGTGAAGGTGATATGAGGCTATTCGTCACGGGGGGCGCAGGGTTCATCGGTTCCAACTTCATCCGTTACGTCCTGAGAGAACACCCCGACTGGGAGGTGACCAACTACGACCTCCTCACCTACGCGGCCAGCCCCGAGACCGTGAGGGACCTGGAAGGACATTCCCGGTACAGGTTCATCAAGGGGGACATCTGCGATGCCGGGCTCCTCAGGGACGTTCTTCCGGGCCACGACGCTTTGGTCAACTTCGCTGCCGAGAGCCACGTGGACCGTTCCATAGACGGGGCTGCTGTCTTCGTCCGCACCAACCTGGTGGGGACACATACCCTCCTCGAGGTGGCAAGGGAGGTACGGGTGGAGCGGTTCATCCATATCTCCACCGACGAGGTTTACGGCTCGCGGGCGGAGGGTAAGTTCAGGGAGGAAGACCCCCTTGCTCCTTCCAGCCCGTATGCAGCCACCAAGGCCGGGGCAGACCTCCTAGCCAGGAGCTACTTCATCACCTACGGCTTCCCCGTGCTCATCACCAGATCCTCCAACAACTTCGGGCCCTGGCAGCACCCTGAGAAGCTGATCCCCCTCTTTGTCACCAACCTTCTCGAGGGGAAGCGGGTCCCCCTCTACGGGGACGGGCTGAACGTGAGGGACTGGCTTTTCGTGGAGGACAATTGCGCCGCCATTGACCTCGTCCTCCGAGAGGGCAAGGACGGAGAAGTGTACAACATAGCTGCGGGGAACGAGCTCACCAACCTCGAGCTCACCCGGCGCATCCTCGGGCTCCTCGGGGCGGGGGAGGAGATGATAGAGCGTGTCCCGGACCGCCCCGGCCACGACAGGCGGTACGCCATCGATGCCACCAGGGTGAGGGAGCTGGGATGGGAGCCGAGGTACACCCTGGACGAGGCCCTGGAGCTAACCGTCGGCTGGTACCGGGAGAACCGCTGGTGGTGGGGGCCCCTCAAGGAAAGGATGGAGCTCCCCGCCTGGCTCCGCTCGGCCGGGCGCCGGGAGAAGCCCTGAGGTGGCGAGGGTGCTCGTTACCGGGGCGGCTGGGCAGCTCGGCCAGGAGCTGATCCCGGCCTTCTCGGGACATGAGGTGACCGGCCTCACCCGCCAGGACCTGGACGTGGGGGACTACGGGCAGGTCATGGAGGTCTTCTTCGAGCTCAAGCCCGAGGTCGTGGTGAATGCCGCCGCCTACACCGATGTGGATGGCTGCGAGGCCAGGGCGGAGGAGGCTTTCCGAGTGAACGCCCTGGGCGCCCAGAACGTGGCCCTTGGCTGCCGGGAGGTGGGGGCCTTCATGGTTCATGTCTCCACGGACTACGTTTTCGACGGCACCTCGCGAAGGCCTTACAGAGAGCACGACAGGCCGAACCCCCTCTCGGTGTACGGCGCTTCCAAGCTTGCCGGGGAGGAGATGGTGAGGGAGGTCCTCCCCGGCCAGGTGGCGGTGGTGAGAACTTCCTGGGTGTACGGGGTGAAGGGGAGGAACTTCGTCCGAACCATCCTGAGGCTCGCGGGCGAGCGTGAGGAGCTCGAGGTCGTGAACGACCAGGTGGGCTCGCCGACCTTTGCCAGGGACCTGGCTCGAGCCCTGAGGGCGGTGGCCGCGGCTAGACGGCCGGGACTCTTCCATTACGCCGGGTCTGGAAGCTGCTCCTGGTTTGAGTTTGCCAGGGAGGTCTTCCGCCTGGCCGGTCTCGACCCCTCGCGGGTGAGGTCCACAACCACCGAGGCGCTGGGAAGGCCAGCCCCGCGCCCCGCCTACTCCGTGCTGGACACCACCCTATGGCGGCTGGCAGGTTTCCCCCCTCCTAGGTCGTGGAGGGAGGCTCTAGCCGAGGCTGTCCCGGAGATCCTGGGGGTGGGCGTTGGTTCGTGATGGGCTGAGTCCCGAGGGGAGGATGGGGATGAGCGGCATCCACGTCGTCTTCCTGGCCGTGGCTGTGGGCCTCGCCACCCTGGGCCAGCTCCTGTTGAAAAGAGGAATGCTGGAAGTGGGAGCGGTCGGGCTCGCGGAGCTCGCCCACCCGGTCCGCCTGGGTCAGAGGGTCCTTTCCACGGGATGGGTGCCGGCGGGGGTCCTCGTTTTCGGCCTCTCTGCAGTCTCCTGGCTTCTCGCCCTTTCCAGGGTCCCCCTCTCCGTTGCCTACCCCACTGTCTCCCTCTCTTACGTCGTGATCGCTCTGGCGTCCGTGCTCTGGTTCGGGGAGAGACCGGCCCCCCTGGCCTGGGCGGGGACGGTGCTCATAGTGCTCGGGGTAGCCCTGGTCGGTCTCGGTTTTAGCCGGGGCTAGGGTCCGAGGTGGGAACGGCCCCTCTCGTCTCGGCCGTGGTGGTTACCCACAACTCGAGGGAGACCGTGGGGGAGTGCCTCTCTTCCCTGCTGCGGCAGGCCGGTTCCATCGCCCCTGGGAAGCTGGAGGTGCTGGTGGTGGACAATGCCTCTTCGGACGGGACTCGGGACCTTGTCCTCTCCTCCTTCCCCCAGGTGGCTCTGGGCGGGTGCCGGCGGAACCTCGGCTACTCCCGTGCCCTGAATCTGGGGGTCGCCAGGGCGAGGGGTCGCTTTCTTATCCTGGCCAACGCCGACCTCGTCTTCGAGGAGGGCTTCCTCGAGGCGGCCCTTGCGTTCCTCCGTTCATCGGAGGAGGTCGGGGTCGTTGGCCCCCTCGTCCTGACTCCCGAGGGTAAGCCCTACCCTTCCGCCAGGCCCTTTCCCTCCCTCGCTGTGGCCGTGGGGCATGGCCTCCTCGGCCTCCTCTTTCCGGAGAACCCCTTCACCAGGAGGTACAGGGTGAGCCCGAACCTCTCAGGCCCCTCTGAGGTGGGGTGGGTCTCGGGGGCCTGCATGGTGGTGAGGAGGGAGGCTATCGAGGATGTGGGCGGGCTCGATGAGGGCTTCTTCATGTACGGAGAGGACGTTGACCTCTGCCTTCGGGTCAGGCGGGCCGGTTGGAAGGTGGTCTTCTTCCCCGGGGCGAGGGTGGTCCACTTGGGTGGCTCCAGTGCGGCGAGGTACCCGTTGAGGATGGGGTTGGAGCACGGCGTGAGCCTGGCTCGCCTGGTGGGGAAGGAGTACTCTAGGGGTTGGGGCCGCCTCATGGCTCCCCTGCTCAAGGCGGCGGCTCTCGGGTGGGGGGTCGCCGCAGGAATGAAGAGCTGGATCGGGGCGCGCTGCTCGGCCTCCACCTGACCTGGCTGGCCCGGGGCTAAATTTCTGACCCGAAGAGGCGAAAGTTATCTGTGATGCGAAGGGCGCTTGCTGGTTCTGCACTTCTTGTGCTCCTTCTCGGGCTTGCTCTCTTGCTGCCCCACCCCGCCGAGGCGGGGGAGGCCGCTTTCGTTATCGAGGGAGGGGGCTGGGGACACGGAGTGGGTATGAGCCAGTGGGGCGCGTACGGGATGGCTCGGGCGGGAAAGGACTACCGGGAGATCCTCTCCCACTACTACACGGGAACCCAGGTGGGGAAGGTCACGGGTCTACCCAACTCCCTCCGAATCGGCCTCCTCCAGGGGTACTCCGTCGTTCAGCTCAGGGCCGACGGCCGGTTCGATCTCGAGTTCAAGGGTGGGAGCCGACAAGGGGGGGCGGGTGAGTCCTGGGAGGTGCGGGCAAGAGGCGACGGCAGGCTTGACCTCTACGGCCCAGCCGGGCAGGTGGCCGTGGAGAACCCTGTCACGGTCTCCTTCGAAGGGTACGGGACCAAGCTGTACCTGCCCCAGACCGGGCACCGCTACGCCTACGGTGTTCTCGAGGTCTCTGCGTACGCGCAGAACGGCACCTACCTCTTGCGGGCTGTCCTCACTCTCGGCCTGGAGAAATACCTATATGGCCTTGGCGAGGTTCCGTCGAGCTGGCCTCTCGAGTCCCTTAAAGCCCAGGCGGTGGCGGCGAGGAGCTATGCTGCAGCCAAGGTGGCCTCCTCTGGCCAGAACCGGCCGGGCTGCGACTGCGCCCTCTACGCCGATACCAGAGACCAGGTCTACATCGGCTACGACAAGGAAGCTGCTGCCTACGGGGCGAACTGGAGGTCGGCCGTGGATGCCACAGCTGGCGAGACCGTCACCTACCAGGGGGCGACCATACCCGCGTACTACTTCGCCTCCTCGGGGGGGTACACCGAGAACAACGAGAACGTCTGGGGGGGTAGCCCTCTCCCTTACCTAAGAGGGGTTCCCGACCCCTACGACCTGGTTCCGGAGAACCCCCATGCTCGCTGGCGGAGGGAGTTCAGCCGCTCGGAGCTCTCCTCCCTGCTCGCGCGGGACCCGGCCACGGCGGCGGGCGAGGTCTTCAGCCTGCAAGTGCTGGAACCCCTGGGTGTGTCGGGGCGCGTGCTCAGGGTGATCGATACCGGCCGCGGAGGGGTGCGGATCACCGGGAGTGCGGGGGAGAGGAGGGTCTCGGGGGAGAAACTCCGCTCGGTGCTGGGGCTTAAGAGCACCCTTTTCAGGGTGGTAAACCTGCTCCGCCACCCCTCCGGCTCCCTCATAAAGGGCTCCGGGCCCGCCGTGTACCAGGTGGTGG
>JBBINU010000008.1:0-52564 GCA_037443725.1 Actinomycetota bacterium
CGAGGGGGAGCCGGCCTTGGTGGAGGAGCTCCCCGGGTCTCCTGAGGGTCCGAGGCTGCCTGCAGCGGCCGAGCTCCGGCGGAGGCTTGCCGGGGTTCCCCTGCCTCCGGGGTGGGGGAAGGGCGGCCGCCGCGTGGCCGGGCGCTGACGAGGTCCGCCGGGAAGATTCTCGACCCGCCGTTCGCTTGCCTTAGCAAGCGAACGGCGGAATACTGCTTGCACCCCGCAGGGGTTCCGATAGAATCCGGCCGCCGAGCGCGGCAGCCAAGGAAAGGTAAAGAAGGAGAGGGAGGCCCCGGTTGGAGCTCCTCAACTCGGCAGCCGTCGGGGTTTTCAGCCTCGTCTTTGTCCTGCTCGCCCTGGGCTGGCTCCTCTCGGCTGGAAGGGCCATCTCCAGGGCCTGCTTTCGCTCCTACGGGACGAGGAGGCTCCTTGACTGGAAGGGCCTTCCCGCAGTGAGCACGCCAGAGGCGAGCAGGGTGCGAGGTCGGGCGCGGGCCTCACCTTAAGGGTCCAGGGGGCCGGGGAGCGCGCGGGAGTTCGGGAGGTACTGGCATGCAGGGATTTGCCCCCCTTCTCTCCGAGGGCCTCGAGTACGTGACGAGGCCGGTCTTGTGGAACGTGCCCCTTCCTCTGGTCGTCCTGGTCTACGTGGGCGGCATCGGGACCTTTGCCTGGGGCGCCTGGAGGGTCTGGGAGAGAACGCGCCCTGCCAGAGCTCGAGGGAGGATCGCCCCGGAGGTAGGGTGGGGGAGGAGGGCTAGAGCTTTCCTCGCTGACGTGCTGCTGCAGCGTAGGGTGGCGAGGGAAGCGTACGCGGGAACCATGCACCTCTTCATCTGGAGCGGTTTTGTGGTTCTCTTCCTCGGAACGGTCCTCGTCTTTCTGGAAAAGGACACCCCCCTCCACTTCTGGTATGGCAACTTCTACCTGGCCTCCAAGTTTGTTCTCAATCTCTTCGGCCTGCTGTTCCTGGTGGGCGTGGTCATGGCCATGCTGAGGAGATACATCTTCCGCCCTGCCCGGCTTCACCAGACCCTCTCTGATGGCCTGGTCCTTCCCCTTCTCTTCCTGGTCGGGTTCACCGGGTTCCTGGTCGAAGGAGCGCGGATAGCCGCGGCGCTTGAGGGGGTTCCCGGGGCCAGTGTGGGCGGAGTCACCCCGACCTTTGAGAGGTGGGCCTTCGTGGGCTGGTGGTTGGCGGGGTGGTTTCGGGGGCTGGTGGGAGGGGAGAGCCTCGGTCTCCTCCACCGCTCCCTCTGGACCGCCCACCTCGTCCTCGTCCTCACCCTGTTCGTGGCTTTCGGGTACACCAAGCTCTACCATGCTGGGACGGCGGGGGCGAACCTCACTCTCGCCAGGCGGAGGGCGAGGGGGGCCCTGCCCTACGTGGACCTGGAGAGGGAGGACCTGGAGACTGTGGGGACGGCCACCCTCGCCCACGTTTCCGCCCGCGCCGCTCTGGACCTCCTCGCCTGCACCGAGTGCGGGAGATGCCAGGACCGGTGTCCCGCCTGGATCACTGGGAAGCCCCTCTCGCCCAAATGGTTCGTGCTGGACCTTAGGGACGCCCTGGTCACCCGCCCCCCCGACACCCCGGTCCCGGGCAGAGTCATAGAGGACGAGGTGACCTGGAGCTGCACCACCTGCATGGCCTGTGTGGAGGCCTGCCCGGTGGGGATAGACCATGTGGAGCAGATAGTGGAGGTGAGAAGGAACCTCGTCCTCATGGAGAGCCGCTTCCCTTCCGAGGCGGCGGCCACCTTCAGGAACATGGAGAACTCGGGGAACCCTTGGGGACTCGGGAACCACACTCGGGCGGAATGGGCGGAGGGTCTGGGCGTGGCCCTCCTGTCCTCCGGGGCCGAGGTCGAGTGGGTGTACTGGGTGGGGTGCGCTGGTTCCTTCGACGACAGGAACAAGAAGGTGGCCCGAGCCTTGGCGAGGCTCCTGCAGCAGGCGGGGGTCTCCTTCGGCATCCTCGGGCCGGAGGAGCTCTGCACGGGGGACCCGGCGAGGCGCCTCGGAAACGAGTTTCTCTTCCAGACCCTGGCCAAGCAGAATGTGGAGACCCTGAACCGGTATGGCGTGAAAAAGATCGTCACCGCCTGCCCCCACTGCTACAACACCCTGAAGAACGAGTATCCGCAGTTGGGCGGGGTTTACGAGGTCTGGCACCACAGCCAGCTCCTGGCGGACCTGGTGAAGGCGGGGAAGATAAAGCCTGGGAGCCTCGACTCTGCCACCCTCACCTATCACGACTCCTGCTACCTCGGCCGATACAACCAGGTCTTCGCTTCCCCGAGGGAGGTGCTCCGCTCGGTAGGAGGTCTCAAGCTCGTTGAGATGCCCCGATCCGGCAGGGAGGGGCTGTGTTGCGGCGCGGGCGGGGGGAGGATGTGGCTGGAAGAGAGGATAGGAAAGAGGGTGAACCTGGAGCGGGCGGAGGAGGCCATAGCCACAGGAGCTCCCCTGGTGGCCACCGCCTGTCCTTTCTGCGCCACCATGCTCGCGGACGGCGTGGCGGCCAGGGGTGAGGACGAGCGAGTTAGGGTGGTGGACGTCGCCGTGGTCCTGGCCGAGGCCGCCTTGGGGGGTCTATGAGGCTCCCCGGCTACTTGCGGGCGGTCCTGCCCTTCCCTCGCCTGAACTCTTCGTGATAGCGGGAGGCGGTGGGACCTGTCTGGCCCTGATACTTGGAGTCTTCCCTCGCCCCGTAGGGGGTCTCCGCTGGTGTGGTTAGGCGGTAGAAGGAGATCTGCCCGATGCGCATCCCCGGGTAGATGGTGATGGGCAGGTTCGCGACATTGGAGAGCTCCAGGGTGAGTCTGCCCTCGAAACCGGGGTCGACGAAGCCGGCGGTGGAATGGATGAGGAGGCCGAGCCTGCCCAGGGAGGACTTTCCCTCGAGCCTAGCTACAAGGTCCGCGGGGATCCTCACCCACTCCAGGGTCGTGGCGAGGACGAACTCGCCCGGGTGGAGGATGAAGGCCTCTCCCTCGGCTACCTTGACTGGCTCTGTCAGGCCGGGCATGGGGCGTCGGACGTCTATGTAGGGGTAGCGGGTGTTCCTGAAGACCCGAAACTCATCCCCTACCCGCAGGTCGACGCTGGAGGGCTGGATGGCGGAGGGGTCGAGGGGCTCGATCCGAATCCGGCCAGCGGCCATCTCCTCTTTGATGCTCCTGTCCGAGAGGATCATCTCCCTCCTCCACCCTCTCCCGCGCCGGCGGACCCTTGGGATCGGGGCCCCGAGAAAGCTAGCCCACGCGCGGGGGAAGGGCAAGAGCGGCCGTTGCGGGAGGCGGGGGGCGTAAATAAAATTCGGTCCGGGCGGATGTAGTTCAATGGTAGAACGCGAGCTTCCCAAGCTCGTAATGGGGGTTCGATTCCCCTCATCCGCTCTGTACGGTCTGCGGGAGTATCCTGCGGGGGCTTGTCACGTCGGAGAGGGTCCCTCCCCGCGGAGTTCCTGGTAACACCCTGAGGACTATCCTCACCAAGAGGGAAGTCCGCGTCTATAGCCCCGACCCCATACCTCAAGACCTCGTGCGGAAGATCCTTGAGGCGGGCAGGGCCTCAGGCAGCTCGAAGAACACGCAGCCGTGGCGGTTTGTGATCCTGCCCGAAAGGAATACCAGGATGGAGCTGGCTTCCTGTGGGAAGTTCACCGAACCCTTGAGGAACGCGAGCTGGGCCGTGGCCATCGTGCTCTTGCCCGGGGCGCACGGGTTCGACGCGGGCAGGGCTGCCCAGAACATGATGTTGGCGGCGTGGTCTCTGGGCGTGGCCTCATGTCCGGTCTTCCTCCATGACCAGGACTGCGCCAGGAGGGTCCTGAAGGTACCGCCGGGACACACCGTGGCTGCCGCTATCTGTTTCGGGTTCCCGGCGGGCAGGGATCCGAGGGCCCTTGGGGTCATGCCGGGAGGGCGGCGACCCCTGGAGGAGCTGGTCTTCGAGGGGGAGTTCGGAAGGACCTGGCGAGGAGGGGCGGGAAAGGGCTGAGGGGCCCGGTGCGAGCCTGGACCCCCGGCCGGCTAGATTGCCACGTGTTGGGGCCTGCTCTGCCCCTTCGGCCCGTCTTTTCCCCTGCCCTTCTCGCCGGCGTTCTGGGACCGTTCCTTCCCGCCCTTTCCTTCCTCCTTGCCCCTGGCTTTCTCGGTCTCCTCCGCGCCCTTTTCCTCCCCGCTCTTGCTGCGGTCCCGCGATTCGTGTTCGGCCGGGCGCTCCTCAGGTCGGGTGGAGGGGCTGGGTAGGAGCTCGGGGGCGAGCGGACCGTAGGGAGGGAGGAGGGAAGGGGGGGTCGGGGCGGGCTCCCGGAGAAGCGGGGGCCTCAAGGGGTTCATCCGTACCTCGCCCTGGCTCCCGGCGGGCGGGGCTTCCGGGGGAGGCTCGGAGGGGGCGGGTGTAGGCCCGAGGGTGGATTTTGGAGGGAAGCGGAGGAGGATCTCGGGAGTGGCTGGCAGGGGCTTGAGGGGCGGCGGCTCCTGCCAGCTCAGAGCGAGAATGGCTCTTACGCTGCCAACGAGGCTCCCTGCCAGAAGCGCTGCAAGGCCTGCCCCGGCGAGGAATCCATGAACCTCCCGCACCAAAGAGGGCTCCTTCGCTTTTGTGACACGAAAGCAAGAAAACTTTAGCACCCGGGGGCGGCCTGTCAAGGCGGTCTGATATCGCCGCAGGCTCTCGCGACCTCTGGGCCCCTCGCGTGGGTCCGGGCCTTAAGGGCTGGCGGAGGTGAGGAGCTCCAGGAGGCCGGGGAGAGCGCGGGCCGCCACACCAACTGCCCCCCGCTCTCCCGCCTCAAGCCCTTTCGGGGTGACCTCCTCGCCCTTTTCCCTGGAGACCACGATGCCGAGGACAGCGCCGGTCCTGACTCGCGCCCTTGTTCCCAGCGCAAAGAGAGCGGCGCACTCCATCTCGTAGGCTATGGCTCCTAGCTCCCGCCAGAGGGAGAGGGTACCGGCGAGCCACGGGGCTGGGGGCCCCGAACCGGGCCCCAACCTCTCCTGGCCGGGGTAGAAGGTGTCGCTTGTAACCACCACCCCGGCTTTCCAGGGCAGACCGGACACCCGAGCTGCTTCGAGAAGGACCTCTGTCACCTCGAGGTCGGGGATGGCTGGCCACTCGGGCGGGAGGTAATGGCGAGATGCGCCCTCCAGTCGGGCCGCGCCGGTCACCACCACGACAGCGCCGGGCTCGAGGTCCGGGGCGATGGCTCCGGCCGTTCCCACGCGGACAAGGAGTTTACAGCCGAGACCGATAAGCTCTTCCGCAACGGTCGTGAGGGATGGGCCGCCTATTCCCGTGGCCACAACCGCCACCGGAAGCCTGTTCTCCTCATCCAGCTGCTTCCAGCTGATCCAGGCCTCAAAACCCCGGTGGGAACCGATGCGCCGGGCCTCTCCCACCGCCATAGCTAGGGCGGGCACCCTCCCCGGGTCCCCAGGAAGGAGGGCGAGCTCCGCTCCGGCTAGATCGGGGTGGCCGAGGCCGAGGTGGTAGGCGAGGCCCAACTTGCCCTCTCCCCCTCCGCTCCCTCGGAAGCCTCCGGGGCCTGGGTCACGCTACACCCTGGCGAGGCTGGCGAACTGAGTATAGGGCTGAAGAAAGGCGAGCTCCACAGTGCCTGTCGGACCGTTCCTATGCTTGGCCACGATTATCTCAGTCCTCCCCGGGTCGGGGATGTCCGGGTTGTACATGGCCTCTCGATAAATGAAGATGACGAGGTCGGCATCTTGCTCGATGCTTCCCGAATCCCGGAGATCGGCGAGGACTGGCTTCTTCTCCGCCCGGTACTCCACATTTCGGGAGAGCTGGCTCGCGGCCACAACGGGGATGTCAAGCTCCCGGGCGAGGATCTTGAGGGCTCGGGAGATCTCTGCCACCTCCTGCTGCCTGTTCTCCACCCTGCCGTGGGAGCGCATTAGCTGCAAGTAATCCACTACCACCAGCCCGAGGCCCTCCTTGTGTTTGAGCCTTCTGGCCTTCGCCCTTATCTCCATGACCGAGATGTTGGGGGTGTCGTCCACGAAGATGGGGGCCTCTGCCAGACGCCCGGCCGCGTGGGAGATGCGGGGCCAGTCCTCCTCGTTCAGCCTGCCCGTGCGGAGCCGGTGGGAGTCCACGCGGGCCTCGGAGCAGATGAGCCTCTGCACCACCTCGTGGCGGCTCATCTCAAGGCTGAAGACGGCCACCGGGATCCCTTCCTCAACGCCCACATGCCTTGCGAGGTTCAGGACGAAGCTGGTCTTCCCGGCTCCGGGCCGGGCGGCCACGATGATGAGGTTGGAGGGTTGGAGTCCGGAGGTGAGGCTGTCGAGCTCCGGGAAGCCCGTGGAGATCCCTGTGACCCTGGACTTCCTCGCCGAGAGCCTCTCTATGGCCTCGAGGTTCTCGGTGAGGAGCGCTCTCAAGGGGTGGAAGTCCTCCATGGTTCTCTTCTCGAGCACCCCGTAGAGGAGCTGCTCGGCGCGGTCGAGGGTCTCCTCCAGATCGCCCGGGGGGGAGTAAGCAAGCTGCGAGATCCGGGCCCCGGCTTCCCCGAGGCGCCTAAGGACAGCTGTCTCCTTCACGATCCGCGCGTAGTGGGCGGCGTTGGAGGGGGAGGGGACTGCGCTCACCAACGTGTGGACATATGGGAGTCCTCCCACGTCATCCAGGACTCCCTTACGCCTCAGGGACTCCGCCACGGTCACCACGTCGGCCGGCTCTCCCTGGGCGTAAAGCTCCACCACGGCCTCGAAGATCCTCTGGTGGGCAGGGCGGTAGAAGTCCTGGGGCTGGAGGATCTCGAGGACGTCGGCAATGGCCTCTCGGGAGAAGAGGATTGCCCCAAGGACAGCCTCTTCGGCCTCAAGGTTGTGGGGGGGGACGCCTGCCTCCTGCGGCATGATCCACCGCCTCACTCGCCCTGCACCAAGAGGGTGAGGCGGGCCTCCACCTCGGGGTGGAGCTGTACCCGGGCTTCGTGGGTGCCCGTGCTCCTTATGGGCTGGAGGAGCTGGATGCGGCGTCTGTCCAGGATGGGTCCGCCAGCAGCCGCCACCGCTTCCACTACGTGCTGGGTCGTTATGGAGCCAAACAGCCTGCCCCCCTCTCCCGCCTTTGCCTTTATCACCACCCGCATCCTTTCCAGCTGGGACGCGAGTTCGAGCGCCCGGTTCCTCTCCCGCTCGGCCTTCTTTGCCCGGGCCTCCCTGACGGACCGGGCGTGCCTCACGTTCCCCTCCGTGGCAGGCAGAGCAAGGCCGCGCGGGAGCAGGTAGTTCCTGGCGTACCCTCCGGCCACCTCTACCACGTCGCCGGGCCCGCCAAGGCCCTCCACCGCTTCGAGAAGAACTACCCTGGTCCTTCCCACGTCATCCCCTCTCCCCGCGCTCCTCAGGACCGCTACTTCGGGCTGTAGGCGATGAGGGCCATCTCCCGGGCGTTCTTGATGGCGGCTGCCACCAGTCTCTGATGCTGGGCGCAGTTGCCTGTGACCCTCCTCGCCCTGATCTTCCCTTTCTCCGATAGGAAGCGCCTGAGGAGGTTCACGTCTTTGTAGTCGACAAAATCGACACCCTCGGCGCAGAAGTAACAAACCTTCTTCCTCACCCGCCTCTCGACTTCGGGTTCGGACCCCTTCTTCTTCTTTTTCTTCGCCATCCTTCCCCTCTCGACGCCTCCTCCTTGTTCGTGAGCAACTGCTTCTCGCCCCGCCGGCAGGCCGGCGGGACCCTGCGGCCGCTTCCTCGGCCTTGGAGTCCCTCAGGCCTCGACCTCTGCGGGTTGTGGCTCGGTCTCCTCTGCCAGCCGCGGCACCCTCTCGGGTCTCGCTGTTGCCCACTGGAGGGAGACCCCGACCACTTCAGCCTCTACCTCCACTGAGGTCCTTTTTTCCCCTTCGGCTGTCTCGTAGGTCCGACTCCTCAGCCTGCCCACCACGACAACCCGAGCCCCCTTGGTCAGGGACTCAGCGACATGCTCCGCCTGCTGGCGCCAGACGTTAACCCGGAAGTAGTCGGTGTCCTCGCTTCTTTGGCCCTCCCGATTCACGTAGGCTCGGTTCACGGCTATACGAAAGCTCGCCACCGCCACCCCTCCTGGGGTGAAGCGGAGCTCGGGGTCGTCGGTGAGGTTGCCCACCAAGACGACCTGATTCCCATTGGCCACAATCCACCCCCTCGCTCCCTTCTAAAAGGCAGGCCCGGACCCAGCAGTGCTGGCAGGGGCCGGCTAGCCCGCCGCTGCGGCCTCCTTCGTTGCGGCCTCCTTCTTCGGGGTCTCGAGCCTGAGGACTTTGTATCTGAGGACCTCCTCCCAGTACCGGATACTCCCCAGATCCCTGGCTACCTCAGGGGCGGCCCGGAAGGTGACGATGGCGTAGTAACCGTCCTGCCTGTGCTTTATCTCGTAGGCAAGGCGCCGCCGACCCCAGCGCTCAATGGAAACCACCTCCCCGCCCTTCTCGTCCAGGAGTTTCCGGAATCTCTCGATGACCACCTCGGCTTCGGCGTCATCCAGACGGGGGTCGAGGATGAACATGATCTCGTAATCCCGCATCCCACCTCCCACGGGCTCGCGGCCCCCGACCTTCGGGGGCAGGGGTGGTCCGCGTCCGCGGATTCTACCACGGAGGGCCCGGCCACCCGCCGAGAGGCTATCAGGGGGGTGTGACAGCCCCGGGGTCTGCGGGGAGAGCGGAGAGACCTCCGTTGCGGGCAGGAGAGAACCCTGGGGCCCTAGAAGAACCACATTCCCTGAAGGTAGACGACGGTTCCGACGGTGCCGAGGGCGGTCCCGAGGAGGGCGAGGGCCACTGCTCCCTTGAGTCCCCTCGCTGCCCTCCCCAGCTCTAGGTGAACGGGGAAAAGGACCAGAAGAAGCCGGGGGATGGAGAAGTAATACGTGCTCACCATGAATGCCCCCAGGGCTGTCCCCGCATACGCCAGAAAACCCCACTCCCGCCTCGTCGCCAGAAGGGCGAGGACCACGAGGCCAAGGGCGGCTGCTGCCAGCTCCATGCGAAGAGCCATGATCCAGTTGGTGGGGAAGCCCTGGAACCTGGCACCGGCAAGGGTGGCCAGGAAGCTCCTCCAGGGCCCCACGTACTGTCGCCACCACCACCGCTGCTGGGCCTGGAGCCAGGCGAGGGGGTTGCCAAGAACGGCTTTCTGGTAGAAGGAGAAGGCCGCGGGCGGTAGGGAGGCCAGGGGGATCCAGAGGAGGTGGTGGGAGAGGAGCCTGCGCGGCCGGCTCACCAGGAGGTACTCGACGAGGAGGCCGGGGAGGAGGAAGAGGCCCTGGGGCTTGGAGGCTGTGGCCACGGCGGCAAGGAGGCCGGCCGCGAGCCACCTCCCCCGCCTGGCGTAAAGGAAAGCCCCGGCTGCGCCGGCGAGGAACAGGGCCTCCGGATAAGGGGCTGCCAGGAAGACGGCGGTGGGGAAGGCCGCCAGGGAGAGGGCCGCTCCGAACCCGCTGTAGCCACTCTCCTCCGCCAGGGCCCAGAGGAGGCGGAAGGCGAGGAGGGAGGAGGCAAGGGAGACCAGGAGGCCTGAGATGACGGGGTCACCCACGAGGAGCCAGACCGCTTTAGTGAGGGCGGGGTAGAGCGGAAAGAAGGCGACGACCCTGGGGTCGACACCAGGCCCCGTGTAGCCCGAGGCTGCGATCTTCAGGTAGTAGTCGGCATCCCACCTCCTCCAGGCCTGAACCAGCTCTGGCCAGCTGAGGAAGCCCTTCCCCCTAGAGAGGAGCCAGAGGGAGAGGAATCCGGCGAGAAAGGTCCAGGCCCTGCTCACGAGCCAGAAGAAGAGGGGACCGGACCAGGCTTCCCTGCCTCGGTTCCTAGCCAGTGCCCTCGCGTCGGGGCCGGGATGCTTAAGGGGCGATCCGCCTGCCTGGCCCAAGCTCCCTCCTAGGCCTCGAGGAAGTCCCCTGCCAGGAGCTGGTGGCCCTTCCAAGCCCGGAGGCTTACGAACCCGAGGATAGGGGCCCTGAGGGCCACGGCAGCGAGAAAGGGTTGAATGGGGAGACCGTCCACCCCCACTAGCCTTGCAAAGTACAGGAATCGGGAGGCGAAAAGGGCTATCCCCACTCCCTCTAGAAGGATGAAGGGGCCGAGGCCGGGCCAGGCCAGGCTTACGAGGGGAAGGAGCCAGATGGCGTACTGGGGGGAGTACACCTTGTTGGAGAGGAGGAAGCAGACGAGCACCGCAAGACAAAGGGCGGGGAAGGAGACGGGGCGCCGGAGGTAGGCGATGGCCACGGCTGCGGCGAGGGCCAGGAAAAGGCCGAGGGAGAGGAGATTGAGCTCGCCTGAGGGGAACCTGAACCGGCCCACCCTCTCGGCCAGGAACCACAGGGAGTCCCAGTCGGCTGGCCTCCCGGCGTTCAGCCGGAAGAACTCCGCCCACCCCCTGGGGGCTGCGGCGACCACGGGCAGGTTGGTGAGGAGGAGGGCGAGACCACCTGCGCCCAATCCCTTTACCCCCGAGGCGAGGCGGCGGCGCCTCGCCGCCTCCAGGACCCCGGCTCCAAGGAAGAGAACGGGGTAGAGCTTGGCAGCGGCGCCGAGACCCATGAGGAAGCCCCCCCACTCCCTCCTCCCCTTCCACCAGAGGACCACACCGGCGGTTCCCAGGGCTGCGGCGAGGAGGTCCCAGTTCATGAAGGCGTAGAGGAGGAGGGAAGGCGCCAGGGCGAAGGCGTACGCGGCCGGCCTGCGGGCGTGGAGGGCCACGAGGACCGAGAGGGCCTCAGCGGCCGCTGCCAGCAGCACGGCGGTCCTCACGAAGAAACCGATCCCGCCGGGTCTGCCCAGGTTGGCGAGGGCCATGGCGGCCCCGGTGAGGACGGGGTACTCGACGGGGTGGTCGAGGTAGGGCCGGGACCCGCGCGAGAGGCCCTCGGTGAAGTAAAGGGGGTAGATGTCGGAGTAGCAAAGGCGCGTGTACTGGCGGCCGTCCCACGGTACGCCGAGGCAGCTGTACTTCCAGGCGAAGCCTAGGAAGAGGGTGGCCGAGGTTGCCGCTGTTACGAGGAGGAGTCCCGCAGGGGGCCTGAGGCGGGGGCCCGCGCCCGCGGCCGGCTCAGCCGCGGGCCCTTTCCTGCTCTCGGCTGACAAGGCCCCTTCCCATGTAGAAGCTGCGCACCAGGTGGTTCCAGCGGCACCCGGTGCAGACCTCCACTATGAAACAGCGGTAGATTCCGCGCCTCCCCTTCAGCCTCTCGAGCTCCGCCCTCCGCCAGGCCCTTCCGCTCTTTCCCCTGAGGGCGGGGCTGAAAACGTAGGCCACCTCCCGGAGGGTCCTGCTGTGGCAGACTGGGCAGGGCTCGTCCTGCCTGGCGGTGCCGAAGTACCCCGCCGCCCTCAGGAGCTCGGGGTGGGCGTCACAAACTTCCTCCCTCCGGACGATCCCGAGCCCGAGCCCAGTTAGGAGGACCTTCCTGGCCAGCCTGTACTCGACGACCCCGGTGACCATGAGAGCTCCCTGGCCCGCCGGCCTGGGCCTATTGTAGGCATTCGCCCCGGCCACGCCAGGGGCTACCGGGGTGCGGTGGGCGCGGCGGTTCCAAGACCCCTCGTTCCCGGCTGGCGGGGGTTCTGCCCGGGGCCCTTTCAGGGGTCCGTCTCTGGCCTAAGATGGCGGCGTGCGGATCAAGGTGAGGGCTTTTGGCGCCGCTGCGGAGCTTGGCGGGTTCCGCGAGGCGGAGGTGGAGATACCTCCCGGGACCGACCTGGAGGGGCTCAAGACCGAGCTCGGTCGCGTCTTTCCGGGCCTTTCTCCCATCCTCCCCCACCTTCGTCTCGCCGTCGGGAGGGGCGCGGGCGGGATGGGCCCCCTTCGGGAGGGGGACGAGGTGGCTCTCCTTCCGCCCGTGAGCGGAGGAGAATCCGGAGGTGGCGAGGGGGGCGTGAAGCTCTCCGTGAGGGTGCTTCCCGGGCCCTTGCCCGTGGGGGAGGCCCTCTCCTTTCTCCTCCGTCCAGACTGCGGAGGAGTCGCCATTTTCCTCGGGGTCGCCAGGGAGGAGAGCGGCGGAAGGAAGGTGAGGAGCCTCGAGTACGACGCCTACCCCGAAATGGCGGAGGCCACGCTTAAGGAAATAGCCTCTGAGGCTGCCGGGAGGGGCGCCAGGTCTCTCCTGGTCTGGCACCGAACAGGGCTGGTGGAACGCGGAGAGCCGAGCGTAGTGGTCGGGGCCTCGGCCCCCCATAGGGCCGAGGCCTTCGAGGCGTGTCGGTACCTGATCGAGGAGTTGAAGAAGAGGGCACCCATCTGGAAGAAGGAGATCTTCGAGGACGGCTCCGCCTGGGTGGGGCTCCCGCCCCTTTGAGGGGTGGCCGCAGTGGCCGCGAATTGACATCGCCAAGGTAGAGTGGTAGCTTCGGGCCGATCTATCGCATCGATATATCGGCGGGACAATGCTGGAGGTTGCCGTTCTCGGGGTCCTTAAGGAGGGAGAGCTCCACGGCTATGAGCTGAGGAAGCGCCTGACCGCCCTCCTTGGTCATCTCTGGCCCATCTCCTACGGTTCCCTCTACCCCACTCTGAAGAGGCTGGAGAGGCAGGGGGCGGTGGAGGTGGTGAGGCCCGCATCGGGAGCCAGAAGGAAAAGGCGCGTCTACCGGATCACCTCCAGGGGCGAGACCCTCTTTAGGAGGCTTCTTGAGGAGGGGAGCAGCTCCGAGGACCTGAGCCTTCGGCTCCCCTTCTTCCGCTACCTCGGGCCTGAAGCGCGCCTCGGCATCCTTGAGCAGAAGAGGGCGCAGCTTGTCCAGAAGCTCGCCCGCTTCAGGGAGACCTTGAGGACCATGCGGGACAGGATAGATGCCTACACCCTCTCCCTCCTCAGCCACGGCGTATCCGTCACCGAACACGACATCCGCTGGCTGGACGAGCTCATAGCCAAGGAGAGGCGGTTGCAGGGAGGCCGGCGAAGGGCCTCCCGGGCCTCGCCGGCCTGACCCTCCGGAGGAGGAAGGATGGGGAAGGAAGTGAGGGTTGCTATCGCGGGGGTGGGTAACTGCGCCAGCGCGCTGGTACAGGGCGTCTGGTACTACCGGGACGCCTCGTCCGATGAGAGGGTTCCGGGCCTCATGCATGTGGAGTTCGGCGGCTACCATGTCTCCGACATAACTTTTGTGGCCGCCTTTGACGTGGATGCGAAAAAGGTGGGTCTAGACCTCTCCGAGGCCATCTTCGCCTCCCCCAACAACACTTACGCCTTCGCCTCCCCGCCGCCTCTCGGGGTGCGGGTCCTGAGGGGTCCCACCCTGGACGGGCTCGGCAGGTACTACAGGCAGGTGATAGAGGAGTCCCCGGAGCGGCCCGTGGACGTGGCCCGGGTTCTTAAGGAGACCGGCGCCCATGTCCTCGTCAACTACCTCCCCGTGGGCAGCGAGGAGGCGACCAGGTATTACGCCCGCGCCTGCCTGGAGGCGGGTTGCGGTTTCGTGAACGCCATTCCTGTCTTCATTGCCTCGGACCCGGCCTGGGCCGCGCGTTTCCGCGAGGCCGGCCTTCCTGTGGTGGGGGACGATGTGAAGAGCCAGCTGGGGGCCACCATCCTCCACCGCGTCCTCGCCCGGCTCTTCGAGGAGAGGGGACTGGTCCTGGAGAGAACGATGCAACTGAACGTGGGCGGGAACATGGACTTCATGAACATGCTGGAGAGGGAGAGGCTGGAGTCGAAGAAGATCTCGAAGACCCAAGCGGTTACCTCGCAGCTCTCCCACGCCCTCCTTCCCGAGAACGTCCACATCGGCCCCTCCGACTACGTCGCCTGGCTCTCGGACAGGAAGTGGGCCTACATAAGGCTCGAAGGGAGGGAGTTCGCCGATGTCCCCGTCACCGTCGAGCTCAAGCTCGAGGTGTGGGACTCCCCCAACTCGGCGGGGGTAGTGATAGATGCCGTCCGGGCGGTGAAGCTAGCTCTGGACAGGGGGGTCGGGGGGCCACTCCTCGGCCCCTCGGCCTACTTCATGAAGTCCCCCCCAGTGCAGTACCCGGACTCCGTTGCCAGGCAGCTGGTGGAGGACTTCATCGCCGGGGTGCCGGAGGAGGTGGCCCTGACGAGGGCCGGGCTCTGAGGGGCGGGACGGCTCGCACGTGCGGGGTTTCCGCCGGGGCCGAGGAGGGGCTTGAGGCGGAGGGGGTTTCTAGAGGCTTGGGCTCACCCCGGTCTCCGCCGGTTGGTGGCTCTAAGGGTCTTATCCCAGGGTTGTGACGGCCTGTATCAGGGCGGGGCCCTGGTCTTCCTGGCCTTCAGGCCGGGCGGGGTGAATCCGGCCCGAGACTTTCTAGTTCTTCTCGCCGCAACTCTCCTCCCCTTCACTCTGGTGGGGCCCTTCACGGGACCGGTGATTGATTCCCTGGATAGGCGTTCCCTGCTAGTGGGCGCGTCTATTCTTCGGGCAGCGGGGGTGGGAGCTATGGCCCTCCTCCCGCCCCGCCCGTGGGCTTTTGCGGTCCTGGCAGTGCTCGTGCTCTCGGTCAATAGGTTCTTCCTGGCCGCCGCCTCGGCCGTCATTCCTCTCCTCGTCCCCGAGGAGATTCTGCTGCCTGCCAACGCTCTGCCACCCGTGGCGGGCACTGTGGCCACCCTGGTGGGGGCCACTGCTGCGGGGGTTCTCTCTTCCGCGTGGAGCCCATCACCCTTTCTGCTGGGGGCTCTCGGCCTTGGTGCGGCGGCATGGGTGGCCTCGGGGCTCCCGAGGGTGCCGCCAAGGCGGACCGGGCTGCACCTGTTCGGAGGCCTAGGGCTCCTGAGGGAGGTGTGGGAGGGGGCAGCCAGGGTGGCTCGGGCAGCTCGGGGAAGGCTCGCTCTAGGGGCTGTTTTCCTCGAGCAGGTCCTGGTGGGGTCCCTCCTCGGACTGGCCCTTTGGTTCCTGGTAAGGAGCGGTTACGGACCCTCCTCGTACTCGGTCCTGGTGGGGGTCTCGGGGGCTGGGGCCTTCTTCGGGGCAGGGGTCGCTCCCAGGGCGGGAACCCGGGCGGGCGAGGGGGGCCTCCTTCTTCTCGGTCTTGCCCTGACCTCTCTTGCTCTAGGGGGAGCGGCCACAGGGCGGGTCGGCCTGGTTCTGGCCTCCGCAGGGCTGGCGGGTCTTGCCTACTCGCTTTTGAAGGTCGGGGCTGACACCCTCCTCCAGAAGGATCTTCCCGACGCCTTCCGGGGCAGGGGCTTTGCCTTCTACGACCTGCTCTGGAACCTCGGGAGGGTGGCAGGAGCGGGGGCCGCCGCTCTCCTGCTGCCGGTCTGGGGACTCTGGGCTTCCGGGATGGCTCTCTCGGGCGTGGGTGCTGCTGGAGGTGCGGGGGTCGGCCTCGGGCTTACCCGGCGCGGGGGCGGCATCCCTTACGGGCAGCCCCCGGGGCGCCCGGATTGGGGGCCCGGCGAGAAGACATCTGTTCTGGTCAGATGGTACGAGGGTGCCTATGGGGAGGAGGTTCCGAGGTCGCTCATCACCCCCTGGGGTTCGCTGGAAGTGAGGGCGGTGCTTCTCGAGAGGAAGGGGCCGGCGGAGAGGCGTTTCGTTTTGGAGACCGAGGCCGGGGTGGTGAGGCTCTGGCAGCTGGAGGGGGGCTGGTGGGCTGAGCTCCTCGGGTCAGGGGAGAGGTAGGCCTCTCAGACTACGGCGTGTGGTGAGGGAGGACGGGTCGGGCGGGGAGCTTCCGGCCGATGATAGGTCGGAAATGCGGGTGAAGGCAGCATGCGCGCCTCTTCTTCCATGGGTGGTCCCGAGGGGGGAGACCGCTCCTTTCCCGGGAGCTCTTGGGAGAGAAGGGATGGGCGAGGGTTCTCTGGCTGGGTCGTCCTTCAGGGTCCTTGTGGTCGACGACGACCCCGACGTGAGGCTCCTCTGCCGGCTGGGTCTCACCCGGGCCGGGCATGAGGTGTTGGAAGCCTCCGACGGGGAGGAGGCCCTCGCTCTCCTCGAGAGGCAGGGGGCGGATGTGGTCCTCCTTGACCTCATGCTCCCGGTGCTGGATGGGCACGGGTTCCTGAGGAGGATGGGGGAGAGGGTGAGGCAGGTTCCCGTGGTGGTGGTAACGGCCCTTGGCCGGGCTGAGGAGCTGCTACGGGGACTCGAGCTCGGAGCCGTGGAGTACCTCACCAAGCCCTTCCGCCCGGCGGAACTCGTGGCCACCGTGGTGCATGTGGCGGCGGCGAGCCCCGCGGAGCGCGAGGCGAGGCGGGAGAGGTCCCTGGCGAGGCTGGGGAAGGGGGTGGGGAGGTAGAGGCCTGGCTCCGCTATTAGAAGGCTTTTTCTGGGGAGATGGGGAGTGGGGCGGCCGAGAGGAGGGTCCAGAGGGACGACCTCGCTGCGAGGGCCGTAGTCCTCGCAGCGAGCGCTCTCGTGACTGTGGTGACCCTGCTTGGGGGTTCCCCGGGGGGTGCCCCTAGGGAGAGGGCGCTCCTTGCCCTCCTGCCTTTTCTCGCGGGGTCGTTGCTTCAGGCCTTTTCCTCTGGCGGCCCCCTTCTCGGCCCGGCCCTTCTCCTTTCCCTTCTTTTCTCCCTCGCCGCTGCGCTCCTGGCAGGCGCGGGCTGGCCGGGGGTCTTCCTCTTCTACACCGGGGGGGTGAGAGCCGCCCTCAGGACGGAGGGGCGGTGGCTCTGGGTCGTGGCGGGGGTCTCGCCCGCGCTCTACGTGGTGGCAGCAGCCCTGTCCCCGAGCCTTCCGGCAGCGGCCAATGCTGGCAATGCCCTGTTCAATGTAGTCATGATGTCTGCCCTTTTCTGGCTCATGAGAAGGCTGAGGGAGTCCGCGATTCAGGCCTGCTTGGCCGTGGAGGAAGGGGAAAGGCAGGCGGCCCTAGTTGAGGAGGAGAGGGCCAGGGAGAAGCTGGTTCTTGGGATCCTCGCCCACGATGTGCTGGGTCCTGTGGGGGCGGCCCGGGCCCTGCTGGAGAGCGCGGCCGTGGTGGAAGGGGGTCCGCCCGGGGATGAGCTGGGCCTGGTCTGGCGGGCGGCCAGGAGGCAGCTGGAGAGGGCGGAGAGGGTGGCCAGGGACCTCCTGGACGTCCTCCGAGGGCGGGAGTTGGCCCTGCCCGAGCCGGAAGCTGTGGAGCCGGGCGAGGTGGTGTGGGCTGCAGCCGAGGGGTTCCGCTCCCTCATGGACGAGAAGGAGATTGTGCTCGAAGTTTCGCAGGGGCTGCCCCGAGTGGTGGCCCCCAGGAGGGAGCTGGAGAGGGTCTTCTTCAACCTCCTTTCCAACGCCCTGAGGTTCAGCCCCCAGGGGGGGAGGGTGAGGCTTCGGGGAGAGGTGGAGGACGGACACCTCCTTCTCCACCTCGATGACGAGGGGCCCGGCATACCGGAAGCCAAGCGAAAGGAGGTCCTGGAACCCTTCACCAAGCTGGAGCCGAGGGACCCGGGGGCCGGCCTCGGCCTCGCCGTCTGCAAGCAGCTGCTGGAGGGAATGGGTGGAAGCATCCGGGTGGGGAGGAGCCCCGAGGGTGGAGCGAGGCTCACCATCTCCCTTCCCCTCGCGGGCAGCCGGCTGGGCTGCCCGCCGGAGGCTGGCGGGAGCCCTTCCAGCCCGGTTGCATCCCAGGGCTAGCTATCTTCTGCTTTACCGGACCCTTCTCCCCCCGTATCGGGGCTCCCCTTTGGCTCGAGCCCCCTCTCCCTGGCCCACTCGGCAAGGATCCGGTACGCCTCCTCCTTGGGTATCTCCCCCCTCTCGATTCTCACCTCGAGAAGCATCCGCCACGCCTCGCCTACCAGGGGGCCCGGGGGAATCCCGAGGAAGGCCATGATCTCGTGGCCATTCAGGGCGGGCCTGAGGCGGGCGAGATCCTCTTTCTCCTTCAGCTGCCTGATGCGCTCCTCCAGAAGGTCCATGTTCCGGGCGAGCTCGCGGGCGCGGGCGGGGTTTCTCGTGGTGCAGTCGGCTCTCACGAGGAGATTCAGCTTTTCCAGCAGGGGGCCCGCGTCCCTCACATATCTACGCACGGCCGAGTCGGACCAGCCGAAACGGAAGGTGTGAAAGCGCATGTGAAGGAAGACGAGCTTTCTCACGTCCTCTATGACTTCAGTGGGGTAGCGCAGGGCTCTCAGGCGTTCCTCGGCCATGCGGGCCCCCACCACCTCATGGTGGTGGAAGCTGACCCCTTCTGGGCCGAAGGCCCTGGTCTTGGGCTTACCTATGTCGTGGAGGAGAGCTGCAAGCCTGAGAACAAGGTCGGGAGGGGTCTTGTCAACCACGGCCAGGGTGTGTCGGAGGACGTCCTTATGCCTGTGAACCGGGTCCTGCTCGAGGGCAAGGCTGGGAAGCTCGGGCATGAATTCCTCGGCCAGGCCCGTCTCCACAAGGAACCAGAGACCCCGGGAGGGCCTTTCTGAGACCAGAAGGCGGGAGAGCTCATCCCGGATTCTCTCGGCTGAGACTATCGCCAGCCTTTTCCTCTCGGCCCTCACAGCTTCTGTGAGACCGGGGGCGGGGGTGAGCTCAAGGGAGGAGAGGAAGCGCGCGGCCCGGAGCATCCTCAGGGGGTCCTCGGCGAAGGTCCTAGCCGGATCAAGGGGCGTTCGGAGAAGTTTCCGCGCCAGGTCTGCCAAGCCACCGAAGGGGTCAAGAAAGTCCATCTCCGGCAGGCGCACGGCCATGGCGTTGACGGTAAAGTCTCGCCTCTCGAGGTCCGTGAGGATGTCATCGGCGAAGGTGACATGCGGGTGTCGGTCCTGCTCCGGGTAGACCTCCTTCCTGAAGGTGGTGATCTCCATCCTCGTCCCGTCCTTGCTGGCCGAGATGGTCCCGAAGGCGGCTCCCGTGTGCCAGATGGAGTCAGCCCAGCCCCTCAGGATTTCGGCGGTCTCCTCGGGCCTGGCATCCGTGGCGAAATCGAGGTCGCCGTGGAGGCGGCCGAGGAGGGCGTCCCTCACGCTGCCGCCGACGAGGTAAAGACTCCTCCTCCTCGATCTGAACCTCTCTGCCAGCTCCAGGGCCGCCCTTGGGAGCCCTAGCAGGTCCTGGAGGCCGGGGATGATGACTACGTGGCCTTCGGCCTCCGCCGCCTCGCGCCGGACCCCCTTTCTCGACTTTGCCATGCTGGCCTCTCGCCCTTCTCCCTTTCGCCCGCGCCGGCCCCCGGTTCTCCCGGTCGCCGGACTCGGCCTTTCTGTCCAACTGTTCTAGAGTAACCCGAGGTACGGTTCGGGAGGGGAAGCAAGGTCAGGAGGTGAGGGGTGATCCTGAACAACGTGAACCTTGCGGCCCTCCAGGGGACCCTGGAGGAGATGAGGTCGGATCCGGCGAGGATGAGGAGGACGAACCGCGTGGAGGGAGTCTGGAGGGTCGAGGGAGGACCTCAGTTCTCCGCCGTCCTCGCCTTCCAGGGCGGGGAGGTCGAGCTCGAGGCGGACCAGCCGCCCTTCGCGGGAGGCGGGGGGAGGGCCCCCGGGCCCGTCCAGTACTGCCTCTACGCTTTTGCTTCCTGCTTCGCCGCGACCTTCGCCACCCTGGCGGCCTCGGAAGGTATCGCCCTGGAGGAGCTTCGGGTCTCGGCCGAGAGTGACCTCAACTTCGGTGCTGTCTTTGGACTGGATGAGGGGGCGGTGGTGGAGGGGGTGAGGCTACGGCTGGAGGTCTCCTCCAATGCTCCTCCCGAGAGGCTTCGGGCTCTGGAGGAGGAGGCGAGGCGGAGGTGTCCGGCCGCTTACTGCATATCGAATCCCATAAAGCTCGAGACGGAGGTGGCGGAGGCGAGGAGGTAGCTCCTCTGGCAGGGGGTCTTGGCGGCGGCGGGGGTTTGAAGACTGTAGAATCGTCGCCCGCGGCCGCGCGGCCGGATTTCTCTCTTGCACCCCTGGAGGTGGGCTTTGGACTCTCGGATTCTGCTCTGGCTGGCTTTGGGGGTCGGCGGGCTGGGGTGTCTTTTCTCGCTCCTTCTTGCGGCGCGCATTGGGCAACTTAGGAGGAGGCTCGTTCTCCTTCAGGGAGGGGCGAGGGGCGAGGACATTCTGGGAATCCTTGCCATCCAGAGGGATGACCTGGAGCGGTGGAGGAGGGCCCAGTCGGAGGAGGTGAGAAGGCTTGAGGAGCGGCTTGCTTCCCTCAGGGCCCGCGTTGAGGAGTTGGCCGGAGCACTCCAGGGCGCCGTCCAGAGGGTGGGCGTGGTGAGGTACGACGCTTTCCCCGACATGGGTGGGAAACTCTCCTTCTCGGCCGCCTTTCTCAACGCCAGAGGGGACGGGGTGGTTCTCTCCTCCATCAGCGGGAGGCAGGAGACCCGTACCTACGCCAAGCCCGTGAAGGGCGGGCGGAGCCCGCACAACCTCTCCGAGGAGGAAGAAGAGGCCATCCGGGTAGCCATGGAGGGAGGGGAGTGAGGCTCGGCCGCGTGGGTTTCCTCGGGCCCGAAGGGACCTTCAGCCACGAGGCTCTCGGCCTCATGCCGGAGGCTAGAGGTGCAGAGGCTGTCCCCTACCCCACCGTATTCGATGTGGTAAGGGCGGTGGAGGAGGGAGAGGTTGCGGGCGGGGTGGTCCCCATCGAGAACTCTCTGGAGGGCTCCGTGAATGCCACCCTCGACGCCCTCGCCTTCGGTGCAGGCGTCCTCATCCTGCGCGAGGTGGATCTTCCCATACACCACCACCTTCTCGCCCTGCCCGGTGTGGCCCTTGAGGAGGTGAAGGTGGTCTTCTCCCACCCTCATGCCAGCGCCCAGTGCCGGGAGTTCCTGAGCCGCAAGCTTCCGGGAGTGGAGCTTCGCGCCACCAACTCCACGGCGGAGGCCGCGAGGGCAGCGGCGGAGGCGGGGGCGGGTGCGGCCGCCATCGGGTCCGCAACGGCGGCCAGGATCTTCGGGCTCGAGATCCTCGTCTCTGGGGTCATGGATCGCCCCGACAACCGAACCCGCTTTGTCCTCCTGGGCCGGCACATCCCTCCCCCCACCGGTGCGGACAAGACGTCCGTGGTTTGCTTCATTGCCGAGGACCGGCCCGGGAGCCTCCTCGGGATCCTGGAGGAGTTCGCCATAAGGCAGATCAACCTCACCAAGATAGAGTCCCGGCCCACCAAGGAGAGGCTGGGTGAGTACTGCTTTTTCGTGGACCTGGAGGGCCACATAACCGAGCCCAGGGTGGCGGAGGCCCTGAAAGGACTTCACAGGCGCCTGGCCGCCCTCCGTTACCTCGGCTCCTACCCGAGGGCGGAAGGGTCCAGGGTGACTCCTGTTCCGGAGGAGTCGCGGGCGGCGGCATACGAGAGGGCTGAGGAATGGCTAAGGGGGTACCTCAGCATGGTTAGCTGGGATAAGGAGGCCGGATAGCCGGGCTTCTTCTAACCGGGAAGGCCTTGGGTGGTGCGGATTGCTTGACATAAGACTGATTCGGGAAAGACCGGAGGAGGTGGCCGCGGCCCTCGCAAGGCGGGGCGCCGGATATGACCTCGGTCCCATCCTCGAGCTCGACGCTCTCGTGAGAAGGCTCACCGCTGAGGTGGACAGGCTCAGGGCTGAACAAAAAAGGGGCTCGAGGAGGGTGGCGCTGGCCAGGGGGGAGGAGAGGGAGGCCCTCGTCGCCGAGATGAGGAGCCTCGGCGACCGAATAAAGGAAGTCGAGAACCGGAGGGACGAGGCTGCCTTGCACCTCCGGGATCTCTTATCGAGGTTGCCGAACCTCCCCGACCCCGAGGCCCCTGAGGGGAGCTCAGAGGAGGAGAACAAGGTGCTCAAGGTGGTGGGGGAGGCGGCCCCCTCGGAGGGCTCCCCGGATCACCTCGAGATAGGGCTGGCCCTCGGCCTCATCGATGTCGAGAGGGCTTCGCGCGCAAGCGGAACCCGCTTCGCCTACCTAATGAAGGAGGCCGTCTTTCTCGAGTTCGCCCTCGTCCGGTACGCTCTGGACAAGCTCGTACCCCACGGTTTTATCCCCGTGGTTCCGCCCGTTCTTGTGAGGGAGGAGGCCATGTTCGGGACGGGTTTCCTCCCCACCGACGAATCCAACCTCTACCGGGTCGAGCCGGACGGTCTCTACCTTGTCGGCACCTCCGAGGTCTCCCTGGCGGCGATGCACGCGGGTGAGATCCTAAGGGCCGAGGACCTTCCCTTGAGGTACGTGGGTTTCTCCACCTGTTTCAGGAGGGAGGCCGGGGCCTGGGGGAAGGACACTAGGGGCATCTTCCGGGTGCACCAGTTCGACAAGGTTGAGATGTTCAGCTTCTGCCACCCCTCCCTCTCCCGGGAGGAGCACGCCTTCCTGGTGGAGAGGGAGGAGGAGATTTTCTCGGGCCTCGGGATTCCCTACCGTGTGGTGGACGTGTGTACTGGGGAGCTCGGGGCGGCGGCGGCCAGGAAGATCGACCTCGAGGCCTGGCTTCCGGGTCAGGGAAGGTACAGGGAGATCACTTCCTGCTCCAACTGCACCGACTACCAGGCCAGGAGGCTAGGGGTAAGGTTCAGGAGTGGCAAGGGCACGGAGTTCGTTCACACCCTGAACGGCACGGCTGTGGCCATCGGCCGGACCATCATCGCCATCCTGGAGAACTACCGCCGGCCCGATGGGTCTGTTGAGGTTCCTTCGGCCCTCAGGCCCTACATGCCGGGGGGAATGGAGAAGATAGGGCCGGGGAGCTGAGCCGCCCATCCCGAAAGCGCCTTTTCTGCGGAGAGGGTGGGATTCGAACCCACGAGGGCTTGCGCCCCAGCGGTTTTCAAGACCGCCGCAGACGGCCGCTCTGCGACCTCTCCGCTGCTGAATGGTAGCTCGTGAGAGAGGGGCGCGCGCGTTCGGGCTCGGGTAACATGCACGCATGGGCCGCGTGCTGGTCGGGACTGACTTGGGTCTGCGCGTCTTCACTCCTCAAGGTTCCCTCACCGGCCTCCACCTGGATGGGCGGAGGGTCACGTCCCTGGCGAGAGAGGCCTGGCGCGGCCTCTGGGTCCTGCTGGAGGAGAGGGAGGTGTGGGTGGCCGGTCTGGAGGGGTGGCGGTTGGCGGCGGCTCTGCCAGAGGGGATCCGCGGTAACTGCCTCGCCCCCACCAGGGCCGGGGTTCTCGTGGGGACGGCGGGAGCACGGCTCTTCCGGCTGAAGGCGGGGGTGCTGGAGGCCCTTGAGAGCTTCGAGCGGGTGCCGGGGAGGGCTTCCTGGTACACGCCGTGGGGTGGCCCGCCGGACACGAGGAGCATCTCTTGGGACGAGCGGAGCCTCTACGTCAACGTGCACGTCGGCGGGGTGGTGCGTTCCCGCGATGAGGGTCGCACTTGGGAACCCACCCTCGATATCGACCTAGATGTGCACGAGGTGAAGGCGGGGCGGGGGAGGGTCCTCGCGGCCACGGCTGAGGGGCTCGCAGTGAGCGGGGATGGAGGGGACTCCTGGACCCTTCGGGCCGAGGGCATGCATGCCACCTACTGCCGGGCCCTGGCCCTGGCCGAGGCGGAGGTGCTTGTCTCAGCCTCGGAGGGACCCGGGGGTAACAGGGCCGCCATCTACCGGGCCACCCTCAGCGGCGAGATCCTGGAGCGGTGCAGGCGAGGGCTTCCGGAGTGGCTCCCGGGAAATGTGGACACGCACTGCCTCGACGCCGCCGGAGGACTTGCCGCCTTTGGCACGGAGGACGGGAGGGTCTTCGTCTCCGCCGATTCTGGCGACTCCTGGAGCGAGGCGGTCTCGGGGCTGCCCGGGGTGAACTGCCTTCTCGTGGTTCCGTGACGGCTTCGGGACTTCAAGGGTTCACCGTCGCGGTTCCAGCCGCCAGGAAGGCTGAGGAGACAGCGGCCCTCGTCAGGAGGTACGGGGGTCGGCCGTTCGTGGCGCCTGTCATGGAGGAGGTCCCCGTGAGCGAGGAGGGACCCCTCAGGCTTGCCACGGAGGAAGCCGCCCGCGGACTCGACTGGTCCGTCCATCTGACCGGCACCGGGACGAGAAGGTGGTTCGAGAAAGCGGCGGAGTGGGGCTTACTCGAGGCCCTCCTTGAGTCCCTCCGCCGGGCCAGGATTGTGGCGAGGGGCCCAAAGGCCGCGGCCGTCCTGAGGCAGTTTGGCCTCACTCCGGTCTGGTCGCCCCCGGGGGAGACGTCGGAGGAGGTGAAGGAGGGGCTCCTCGAGCGGGTGAGGCCTGGAGAGCGGGTGGCGGTTCAGCTGTACGGGGAGCCGGTGCCCGGCCTGACCGAGGCCCTTAGGGGGGCCGGGGCGAGGGTGGTAGAGGTGGCGCCCTACACCTGGGAACTCCCGCGTTCTCCCCAGGGGAGGCGAGCCGCCCTTAGCCTGGTCGAGAGCCTGGTGAGGGGGGACGTGCAGGTGCTTCTGGTGACCAGCGCGCCCCAGGCGAGAAATCTCTTCATCCTGGCGGGGGAGGCGGGGCTTGCGGATGAGCTCCGAGCGGTTTTGAGGGATCGGGTCTTCGTGGCCGCCGTCGGTGAGGTGGCGCGGGCGGGGCTCGAGGTGGAGGGGGTTGAGGCCGACCTGGTGGCGAGCCCTCCCAGATTGGGGAGTCTGCTCAGGGCTGTGGCGGAGGCGAGGGAGAGGGTCCTTGCAAAGAACCGACGGCCGGGTCGGGCTCGGGGGTGAGAAGCGGAGTTCCTGGAGGTGGAGGTTTGGGAGGCTCCTTGGAAATTACCCTCGGCCGCCTCTTGCTTCTGCGCCACGCCCCTACCCCGGCCACCCGAAGGCGGGCTTTCCCCGCCGATGAGGAGGCCGAAGAGGAGGCACTATCCAGGGCGGCAGAGCTTCGGGATTCTCTTCCCCCCATAGAGGTCGCCTTTGTCTCTCCCGCAAGGAGGGCCAGGCAGACCGCGGCTGCCCTTGGAATCGATGCGGTTACCGAGCCCCTCCTGGCCGAAGCCGACTTCGGGGCCTGGGCAGGGCGGCCTTTCGAGGAGGTGGTGAGGGAAGACCCCCTGGGGGTGAAGGGGTGGCTGGAGGACCCCTCGGCCCGCCCCCATGGTGGTGAAAGCCTCGAAGAGCTGGCTGCGAGGGCCTCCGCCTTCCTTGACAAGGTGGCCTCTCTGATGGGAGAGGGAAAAGGTGCCGTTCTCGCGGTGACCCATTCTGGGTTCGTGAGGGCGGCCTGCCTCAAGGCGATCGGCGCCCCCCTCACCTCTTTCTGGAAGATAGGGGTGGAGCCCCTCTCCGTGACGGAACTCGCATGGACCACGGGGGCCTGGGCTCTGGTAAGGCTGAACTGGGCACCCGGGCGGCGGGAGAGGCTGGAGGCGGTCTGAGTTGAAGGGAAAGGAGCTTGCCCTCGGGCTCCTGGGGGGCTGGGTTCTGGACCAGCTTCTCGGCGACCCGGTACGGTTTCACCCCGTGGCGGGGCTTGGGAAGGTCGCCTCGGCTCTCGAGCGCCGCCTTTGGAGGAGGAGTCGGATCGCTGGCGGGGTGCTCGTCGCCCTCATCATTCTCCCCCTTGCGGCCCTTACGGAGCTCGCGGCCCGCTTGGCCTTTGCCAGGCCATGGCTGGGGATGATCCTCACAGCAGCGCTCACGTGGGCCGCCCTCGGCGGGAGGGGCTTGGCGCGGGCGGGCAAGAGGATGGCCTTTCTGCTCCAGGAGGGCGACCTGGAGGCGGCCAGGTCGCTCGCCCCCAGCCTAGTCGGGCGTGACCCAAAGGGGCTTGGAAGGGAGGAGCTTGCGCGGGCGGCGGTGGAGTCAGTGGCCGAGAACACCGCCGACGCCGTCCTGGGGGCGCTTCTGTGGGGCGCTCTAATGGGGCCTGTGGGTGTGGCCGTCTACAGGGCGGCGAACACCCTGGACGCCATGTTCGGCCATCCTGACGCGAGGTATGAGAAGTTCGGGACCGCTGCTGCCAGACTTGATGACCTCCTCACCTGGCCGGCGTCGCGCCTTGGAGCCCTTTTAGCCGTGCTCCTCTCTCCCCTGGTGGGCGGGGAGCCGGGGAAGGCTCTGGCGATCCTCGCGAGGGACGGAGGGAAGCACCCGAGCCCCAATGCCGGGAGGATGGAGGCCGCCTTCGCAGGGGCTCTCGGGGTTAGGCTGGGAGGCCTGAATAGGTACGGAGAACGGGTGGAGTTCCGTCCTCACCTGGGCGAAGGGCCCCTTCCTGGACCTCGGGAGGTGGCCCTGGCGGTGAGGCTCTCCCAGGCCGTGGGGGCGGCGGGGGTTTTTCTATCGGCCCTGCTCGCCTGGGCCCTCAGGGCGTGAGAGCTCGGCCGCGAGGTGAGGGTTGCGCGGAGCACTGCTGGTGGCGGGGACGCATTCGGGGGTGGGAAAGAGCCTCCTTGTACGCGGCCTCTGCCGCTGGCTGGCCCGGTCCGGAGTGAGGGTCGCCCCCTTCAAGGCCCAGAACATGTCGCTCAACTCCGCCGTCACCCCGGACGGGCGGGAGATAGCCTGGGCGCAGGCAGCGCAGGCGGAAGCCGCGGGGGCCATACCAGAGGCCTCAATGAACCCGGTCCTGCTCAAGCCATCTCGGCAGGGGAGGTGCCAGGTGGTAGTGATGGGGAAGGCCCTTGGAGAGTTCTCTGGCGCCGAGTACCTCCGCCTCCGGCCTGCGCTCAAGGAGACTGTCCTCTCGGCCCTGGAGGAGCTCCGATCCCGTTTCGATGTGGTGGTGGCGGAGGGGGCTGGCAGCCCTGCGGAGGTGAACCTACGCGAGGGAGACCTGGTGAACACGGGGCTCGCCCGCGCAGCAGGCCTGCCGGTACTTCTCGTGGGCGACCTCGACCGGGGGGGCGCCCTCGCCAGCCTGTACGGAACCCTCGCCCTGCTCGAGCCGGAAGATCGGGATCTAGTAAAGGGGTTCGTTCTGAACCGCTTCCGGGGTGACCCCGCCATCCTCGCCCCTGGCCTCGAGGTTCTGGAGGAGCGTACGGGCCGGCCGGTTCTGGGCGTCCTCCCGTACCTTGAAGGACCCCTCTTTGATGCCGAGGACTCCCTCTCCCTCGCCTCCCTTGCGAGCGAGGGGCGGGCGCGGGCGGGAGATGTCATTCACGTTGTTCTGGTCCACCTCCCCCACATCTCGAACTTCACCGATTTCGAGCCCCTTGCAGTGGAGCCGGGGGTCTGCCTCCACCTTTCCCGATCCCCAGCCCAGGTGCTCGGCGCCGACCTGGCCATACTCCCGGGAACCAAGGCTACCGTGGACGACCTCGCCTGGCTGCGCGCGGTCGGCCTCGACCGGGTCCTCGAGGAGAGGGCGAGGAGAGGCCTCCCGGTTCTCGGCATCTGCGGAGGGTATCAGATGCTCGGCGAGGTGATAGAGGATCCTGTGGAGAGCGGCGTGGGAAGGGTGAAGGGGCTTGGCCTCCTCCCAGTGGAGACCCGGTTCTTGCCGGAGAAGGTCCTTGCCGAGAGGGTGGGGTTCTCGCCCTGGCTGGGAGTACCGGTCTCAGGGTACGAGATCCGCCACGGCCGCCCGGAGGCGAGAGGGGGGGAGGTCTTCATCACGTCAGGGGAGGGGGAGGAGGGATGTCGTCGGGGCGCCGTGGTTGGGACCTCGTGGCACGGGCTTTTCCGCGGGGACTCCTTGAGAAGGGCGTTTCTTTCGTGGGTGGCGGAGGTGAGGGGGCTCGAGTGGTGGCCGGGAGAGAGGTCCTTTGCCTCCCTCCGGGAGGAGGCGGTGGAAAGGATTGCCCGCGCAGTGGAGAGCTCCTTGAACCTTGAGGCCATTATGGCTGTCCTTTCCGGTGCTGCCGGACGGTAGGTCTGGAGGGTGGCGGATGCTCGGTAGGCGGGGAAGCAGGCCGCTCCTGGTGGTCTTTACAGGGGATGGAAAGGGGAAGTCCACCGCTGCCTTCGGTATGGTTCTCAGGGCCTGGGCTCATGGGCTCAGGGTCGGCGTTTTCCAGTTCGTCAAGTCGGGCAGGTGGCCCGTGGGGGAGGAGAAGGCCGCCCGGTGCCTGGGCGGGATAGCCTGGGCCTGCCTGGGGGAAGGTTGGACGTGGACCTCGAGAAACCTGAGCAGGGCCAGGGAGATGGCGCGGGCGGGATGGGAGAGGGTGAAGGAGGCGCTGGCTAGCGGCGAGTTCGACATGGTGGTCCTGGATGAGCTCACCTACCCTATGAACCTCGGCTGGCTCGACTCCGAGGAGGTGGTGAGGGACCTTCTGGCCGGCCGGGGCTCCTGCCATGTGGTGGTGACCGGCCGGGATGCGCCCGGGCCTCTGGTACAGGCGGCAGATCTTGTCACGGAGATGAGGAAGGTGAAGCATCCCTTCGACCGGGGGGTCAGGGGGCAGCCCGGGATCGAGTGGTAGATCTCGAGGGGAGAGGAGCTGCCGCGGTGGTCTGGCGCGTTCCCAGGCTCCTAGTGGCGGGAACCCACTCGGGGGTGGGGAAGACCACCGTGACCCTTGCCATTCTGGCTGGGTTCAGGGCCCGGGGGCTCCGGGTGGCCGCCTTCAAGGCGGGGCCGGATTTTATAGACCCCTCCTACCATGCCCTCCTCGCGACGGGGCCCTCAAGGAACCTGGACTCCTTCCTCGCCGGGCGAGAGCTCCTCGCCCCCCTTTTCCTCAGAGGGGCTGTGGGGGCGGATGTGGCAGTCGTGGAAGGGGCCATGGGCCTCTTTGATGGGGCCTCTGGTGCTGGCGAGCTCGCATCCACCGCCGAGGTGGCGAAGGCCCTGAACGCCCCGGTGGTGCTGGTGGTGGATGCCTCAGGTGCCTCGAGGTCTGTCGCTGCCATGGTCCACGGCTTTGCCACCTTCGACCCGGGCGTGCGGGTGAGGGGGGTGGTCCTGAATGGTGTGGGCTCTGCTGGGCACGTGGAGCTTGTGGAGGAGGCCCTCCGCCCCCTCGGGGTTCGGGTCCTAGGAGCGCTCCCTCGGGATGTCGCTCTGGCCTTGCCCGAGCGGCACCTCGGTCTCGTGCCCGCCGGGGAGGCGCTGGCCGGGGGAGTTCCGGGATTCCGGAGCTGGCTGGAGAGCTTTCAGGCCCTTGCCCCGAGCCACCTAGACCTCGATGGCCTCCTGGCGGAGGCCATGCAGGCGCCGCCCCTGGCGTCGAGGCCGTGGGAGCCGGCCCCACCCTCGGGTAGCGTGCGAAAGGTGAGGCTGGCGGTGGCCGGAGGCCCGGCATTCACCTTCTACTACCCCGAGAACCTAGAGCTCCTCGAGGCCTGCGGAGCCGAGATCTGTTTCTTCGATCCCTTGACGGACAGGGCCCTGCCGGAGGGCACGCGTGGGGTATACGTGGGCGGCGGGTTCCCGGAGCTCCACGCCGAGGGGCTCTCGGGTAACGCAGCCCTCCTGGAGCGGTTGAGAGGGTTTGCTCGGTCGGGCGGGCCTGTCCTCGCGGAGTGCGGGGGTCTGCTTTTTCTCTGCCGGGAGCTCGAAGGGGTGCCCATGGCCGGGGTGGTTCCGGCGGTGGCGAGCCTCGGGGGCAGGCCTGACCTCGGGTACCGGGTGGCGGAGGCTGCCCGGGATTCTCCTTTCGCCAGGAAGGGTCAGCTGATCCGAGGGCACGAATTTCACTACGCCCGGGTGGAGCCGGCATCCGGGCCCGACCCCGCCTGGAGGCTTGCCTCTTCCCATCTCTGCTCTGGGTCGCTCTCCCCTTCCCCGGGGGCGGGCGGCTGGAAGGAAGAAGGGTTCGTGATCGGGGGCGTGCTCGCCACCTTCCTTCACACCCACTGGGCGGCGTTCCCGTGGTTCGCCGAGTCCTTCGTGGCCGAAGCCTCGCGGGTGAGGGGGGATACCCGGTGAGCCTGGTCCTGGTGGTGGGGGGAGTGCGGTCAGGGAAGAGCGAGGTGGCAGAGGCGCTGGCCCTTAGGGCCGGGAAGGAGGTGGTTGTCTTCGCCCCATCCAGCCCCCTTGACCCCGAGATGGTGGAGAGGGTGGAGAGGCACCGCAGGCGCCGGCCCAAGGACTGGAGGACGGTGGAGGGCGGGGATCCTTTGGAGGAGCTGGAAAAAGCAGGGGAGGCCACCTTCTTGCTGGAGGGGCTGGGGGTGTGGGTCGCAAGACTCATGGAGGAGGAGGGACTCTTCACCCAGGAACCCGTGGCAGCCCTCGGGCCAGAGGGGGAGGAGGCGGCGGGGAGGATTCTGGCCAGAGTCGGAGCCTTCGCTGAGGAGGCGGCTGCAAGGCGGGGTCTTACGGTGGTGGTGGCGGAGGAGGTGGGCCTCGGCCTTCTGCCGGAGGGGGCGGGTACCAGACGCTACCTCGACCTTCTTGGTGAGGCGAGAGGGATCCTCGGACGCGCCGCCCGCGAGGTCCTGTTCGTACTTGCGGGGCGGGTGTTCCGATCGGAGCCCCCTTTTTCCGTTCTGGGAAATGAGTTCGAGAACGCCCCCACCGCGTACCTTGATGTCCTGAGGATCCACGGTGACATGCTGGCTAGAGAGGAAGGGGAGGCCCTCGACTTCGCCGTGAACGTGCTGCCCGGAGGCCCGCGGGCTTCCGTGAGGGAGGCTGTGGCGAGGGCCCTGGAAGAGGTGGGTTCGTACCCCGCCCAGGAGAGGGCGCGGGAGGCGCTGGCGGGGAGGCACTCCCGGGCGCCGACGGAGGTCCTCCCCCTGAACGGCAGTGCCGAGGCTTTCTGGCTCCTTCCTCTGGTGGTGAGGCCTCGGCTTGCGTGTGTGGTTCATCCGTACTTTACCGAGCCCGAGGTGGCCCTCCTCTCCTTGGGCTTCCCGGTGGTAAGGGCCTTTCGGAGGCCGGAGGATTTTGCCCTTGATCCCGCCGCCGTGCCCGAGGATGCGGACCTGGTTTTCCTGGGGAACCCCAACAATCCCACGGGGAATCTCGACGCCGCCGAGGGAGTTCTCTCCCTCGCCAGGCCGGGGAGGGTGCTCGTTGTGGACGAGGCCTTCATGGAGTTCTGTCCCGGCGAGAGGGAGAGCCTCGCCTCCCGGCGGGATGTGCCGGGGCTGGTGGTGCTGAGGAGTCTCACGAAGTTCTGGTCCCTTCCCGGGCTGCGTGCGGGCTACCTTCTCGGCCCCGAAGGGTTGGTGGCCAGGGCAGCCAGGACGAGACAGCCCTGGAGCGTGAACTCGCTTGCCCTGGCCGCCCTCGAGGCGGCTGCCGTGGCGGGACCCGCCACCCACGGCCTGGCTTCCGAGGTGGCCCGAGCAAGGGATGAGTTCGCCCGTCTCCTGGCAAACATCCCGGGGGTGAGGGTCTTCCCTTCGGCCGCCAATTTCCTCCTCCTTGAGGTTTCAGGTGGCCGGAGGGTTGTTTCGGCCCTGCGAGAGAAGGGGCTGGTGGTGAGGCCGGGATGGACGTTTCCGGGCCTTGGGGAGGACCACATCCGCGTGGCCGTGAGGGGCCGGGAGGAGAACGCCAGGCTGGCCAGGGCTCTCAGGGAGGTGCTGGGGTGAGCGGAGCCCCGGAGGCCCTGGCAGGGGCCTGGGCGCGTGGGCCCGGTCCCGGGAGGATCCATCTGGGCGCCGGCCGGCTCCTGGTGGACCTCGGTCGGCCCTACAGGTGCCTCTCCTCTGCCGTGCTGGGTGGGGGCCTGGGATGGGTGAGAACCTGGCTGGACCTGGAGGTCCCTCCTGACTACTCCCGAGTTGACCCGGAGCGCCATCTTGAGGAGGCGTCGGAGGGGCTGGCAGGCCCTGTGGTGGGAATGCTCACGGCTGCTCCCGTGGCCGAGTTCAAGCAGGCCCTGGTGGGCCGGGTCTGGGTGGTAGGAACGGTGGGACTCGGGTGGCCTCTTGCTGCCGGTGAGGAGGGCTCGGCCCGGACCGCACCTCACGGCGAGCCCGGTTCGCATGGGGGGTGGGTAATTCCCCCTGCGGGTACCATCAACCTGCTCATCGTCGTGGACCTGCCCCTCTCCGACGCGGGTCTGGTGGGGGCGGTCCAGACTGCCGTAGAGGCCAAGGTGGGTGCGCTGCTCGACGCCGGCGTGAGGACGGCCCGGGGCTCTCCCGCCACTGGGACGGCCACGGACTGCCTCTGTGTGGCCTGCCCGCCGGGGGGAGTGGTTCCTTTTGCGGGTCCGGCGACCCCCCACGGCTCGGAGCTGGCGCGGGCGGTGAGGCGGGTCGTGATGGAGGGGAGCACGGCCTGGAAGGAGGCGGAGCTTGGGAGCTGAGGATCAGGTCAGGGAGCTCGTGGCGTCCGTTCCCCCGGCCTCGCGGGAGGCGGAGGAGGAGGCGAGGAGAAGGCACTCGCGCCTTACCAAGCCCCCGGGAAGCCTCGGTGTCGTCGAGGAGCTCGGTGCGAGGCTCTCTGCCATGACCGGGACCTGCCCCCCGCCGGTTCCGAGGAGGGCGGCGGTGATCGTGGCCGCTGGCGACCACGGTGTTCTTGCGCGGGGGGTCTCGCCCTGGCCCAAGGAGGTCACCGCCCTCATGGTGAGGGCCTTCTGTGAGGGAAGGGCGGCGGTGAATGCCATTGCGGGGGCGGTCGGGGCCGAGGTGTTCGTCCTCGATGTGGGGGTCGCCGCGGACCTTCCTCCTCACCCCAGGCTAAAGAAGGCGAGGGTGAGGCCGGGGACGGGGGATCTCTCCATGGAACCCGCCATGAGCCGGGAGGAGGCAGCCTTGGCCCTTTTGGCTGGAGCCCGCTTGGCCAGGGAGGTTCTGGAGGGCCTGGGGGAGGCTGGCACCGGTGGCGAGAGGCGAGATCTTCTAGTCACGGGAGACATGGGCATTGGGAACACCACGCCCGCGGCCTGTCTTGTCGCTGCCTTTACAGGACTGCCGGCCGCCCTGGTCACCGGGAGGGGAACGGGCATTGACGACGCGACCTTTGAGAAGAAGGTGAAGGTGGTGGAGTCCGCCGTTCGCCTCCACGCCCCAGACCCTCGAGACCCTCTGGGAGTGCTGGCCTCTGTGGGAGGCCTGGAGCACGCGGCCCTTGCGGGGGTGGCGCTGGCGGGGGCGGCGAACCGGACCCCGGTGATCCTGGACGGTGTGAACTCGGTGGCAGCGGCCCTTGCAGCTGCGGCCCTCTGCCCGCATTGCGTGGATTACCTCATCGCGGGTCACCTCTCGACGGAGCCAGGAGCCGCCGCCGGGCTAAAGCAGCTGGGGCTGAGGCCCCTGCTGGACCTCTCCATGAGGCTGGGGGAGGGAACGGGGGGCCTCCTCGCCATTCCCATCGTTCGGGCGTCCGCGGCGGTCCTGGCTGAGATGGCCACCTTCGAGGAGGCCGGGATAGGAGTGCCGGATTGAGGTTCGCCCTTTCCTTCCTCACCGTCCTGCCTGTGGGGAAGCGCGGGCCGGGTCCGAGCAGATGGGCGCTCTTCTGGTTCGCGCCGGTCGGGGTGGCCATCGGCCTGGTCCTGGCAGGGGTTGGCTTTCTCGGGGCCCGCCTCTGGGGGCCTCTTGCAGGAGCCGCTCTCGTGCTCCTCGCCGAGTTTCTCCTCACCGGGGGTCTTCACCTGGACGCCCTTGCCGATGTGGCTGACGGGCTGTACTCCAGAAGGCCTCCTGCCCAGGCTCTGGAGGCCATGAGGGATCCGAGGATCGGAGCCCTGGGAGCCGCGTCCCTCGCTGTCTTTCTTCTCCTCCGTCTCAGCTTTTTTTACCTCCTCATATCGGGAGGGCGCTGGTTGGCTCTGGCGCTGCCGGCTTGTGTGGGTAGGGCCGGCATGGTCGTTGCCCTTGCCCTAAGCAAGCCCCCTGAGGGACCCTCCCTCGCCCGCCAGCTCCAGGAGGTCGCTGCCCCCCCGGTGGCTGCGGCAGCCTCCCTCGCCGCGCTGGCGATGGGAGGGGTTCTGGCGGGGGGGAGGGGAGTCCTCTCATCGGGAGCGGGCCTCCTTGCTAGCGTCCTCACCGCCCGCGGCCTGGAGAGGCGATGGGGGTGGCTCTCCGGAGACTGCGTGGGGACGAGCGGGGCCCTCGCCGAGCTTGTTGGCCTGGCCTGCCTTGCCTCTGGAGCCCTCGCCCGGGGGGTCTAGGCCTAGAACAGGGCCCTGGAGAGCCTGCGACGGTACTCGCGGGTGAGGGGATTCTCCTCCCCGAGGACGGCAAAGACCTTGAGCATGGCCTGCCGCGCTTCCTCCCGCTCCTCCCCGCCGCCCCTTACCGCTTCCAGAAAGGCTTCGAGGGCCTCCTCCCATCTGCCCGCGGCGGCTGCTCGCTTTCCTCTGGCCACGGGAGAGGAGTCGCCCTCGCCCGCTCGCGCCCAGGCTGCCACTTCCAGGGCGTCCAGGATCCTCTCCGCGTCGGGGTCGGGGCGGAGAGGGGAGAGGACCTCCCTGGCCTCCTGGTCCCGGCCCTTCCAGGCGAGAACGCGGCCGAGCCCGAGCCGAGCCCTCCTGTGATGGGGGTCAAGATCCATGGCCTTGCGGTAGAGGGCCTCGGCCTCATCGACCCTGGAGTCGAGAGAGCCTCCCGTTCCGCCTGCGGCCCCGGCCTCTCGCGCCACCCGGGCTTCGAGCTCCTCCGCCTGCCTCACTAGCCTGTCCGCTTCCGATGGCACGACATCCTGGATCCAGCGCCGGAGGGCCGCCTCGGGGATGGCTCCGACGAACTCGGAGACCACCTGGCCATCGCGGAAGGCCTTCACCGTGGGAATGCCCTGTACTCCGAAGGCTGCAGCCAGCCCCGGGTTGGCATCCACGTCTACCTTGGCCAGGAGAAACTCGCCCCCATACTCTTCGGCCAGGCGCTCCAGGATGGGGCCGAGGAACCGGCAGGGACCGCACCAGGCGGCCCAGAAGTCAACCACCACGGGCCGCCTGTAGGACTCCTCCAGAACATCCCGCTCGAAGCTAGCGTCGGTGACCTCAAGGACGCTGCCCATACCAGGTAAGGATATAGCCCTTCCGGGAGCCGGGTGGTACCGGAGAAGGGTCCCTGGCCGCGCTCGCCCTTTCGGCTTCCGCGGGAAATCTGGGCTGCGGTGCCTTGCCGAGGCGCGGGAGGCGTGAGAAAATGCGCGGCAGCCAAAAAAGCCGTGCGGGTGCCGCGCAAGCGGTTAAAAGGGAATCAGGTGCAAATCCTGAGCGGCCCCGCCACTGTAACCGGGGAGTCGGCGGCAGAAGGCCACTGCCCGTAGTTCCTCTTCCGGGCGTTGGGGTTTGCCCGGGAAGGGGCAAAGGGTGGGAAGGCGCCGACCGGCGATGATCCGGAGCCAGGAAACCTGCCCGCACGGCGGTGTAGGACCCTCGAGGGAAGGGGGAGCACCGTGGGAAGGAAAGAAGTTCTCCGCTCAAGGCCACCCGAGAAAAGTCCGTCCGCTCGCGGCGCCGCCTAGGGCCCACTGGATAAGGCTAGAGGAGGTGGACGTGGCCAGGAAGGCTCCTTTCGGCCGCTCTTTGCTCCTGTTCTCCGTCGCGCTCGTCCTGGCTTCCTGCGCCAGGGGTGGCCAGCCGACCGGGGCGGTACCCTCTTACCCCTTGAGCTTCCGGGACAACCTAGGAAGGGAAGTCCAGGTGCCCCGAGAGCCGAGCCGGGTGGTCTCCCTCGCTCCCTCCGTGACGGAGGTGATCTTTGCTGTGGGAGGAGGGGGGAAGCTGGTGGGGGTCGACCGGTTCAGTGACTTCCCGCCGGAGGCCCAGAAGATCGAGAAGATAGGAGGGTTCTCCGACCCCAGCCTGGAGAAGATCGCCTCCCTCAAGCCCGACCTGGTGATCGGGACGGCCATGCACAAGAAGTTCCTGCCCCAGCTCGAGTCCCTGGGGATCCCCGTGGTCCTGCTGGAACCCGGCTCCATAGAGGATGTGGAGGAGAACATCAGGCTCGTTGGGAGGATCCTCGGCCTGGTGAAAGGCGGTGAGGAAGCGGCGAAGAGGCTCGAGAGCAGAGTGGGGGCGGTGCGAAAGAAGGTTTCGGGAATACCCGAGGCGAGACGCCCCCTCGTGTACTACGAGGTCTATTCCGAGCCTCTCATGTCTGCGGGGCCCGGTACTTTCATCTCCAGGGTCATTGAGGCCGCGGGCGGGAGGAACGCCTTCGCTGACGCCTCTACCGACTGGCCCGAGGTGAGCCCCGAGGCCGTGGTGGCCAAGGACCCCGATGTGATCATCTATCCCTCGGTCCACGGCTCGGCCTCGGTCTCCGCCGAGAAGATCCGGGGGAGACCGGGCTGGAACCGGATAAAGGCGGTGCGGGAGGGCCGGATCTACTCCATCGATGCTGACATCATCTCCAGGCCGGGTCCGAGGCTAGCCGAGGCAGTGGAGGAGGTGGCCCGCATCCTCCACCCTGACATCTTTGGAACCCCGCGCCCCGCCAAGAGTCTGCCGAGGAGAGAAGGGCGTGTCCCGGTCGCTGCGCGTCCCATCTAGAGCCGCTTGCTCGCCTCTCGACGGCGGCTGGGGGTCCGCCGGGCCGGGGGTTTCGCGGGGAACGCGCTCCGGGGGGCGGAGGGCGGCCGGGGCCCTCCTCCGGATAAGGAGGAGGCAGAAGGCGATCCTTCTTGGCCTAGCCGTGATCCTTGCGGGCTCCGTTGTCGCGGCGGTGGGCGCGGGGGCGGTGGGTATCGCTCCCCGGGAGGTGGTCGCGGCCCTCTGGCGCGGCCCTGGGGCGGGGCTGAACGGGACCATTATCTGGGACCTGCGTCTGCCCCGGGTGCTCATGGCCGCCCTCGCCGGGGCCAGCCTCGGCGCCGCCGGTGCGCTGTTCCAGGCCCTTTTTAGGAACCCCCTCGCTGACCCGTATCTCATCGGTGCCTCCGCCGGGGCGTCCCTCGGAGCGGTGGTGGCTCTGGTGGTCTCCCCCCATTTCGAGCCCCTCGGCATTGGGGCCGTCCCGGCCATGGCCTTCCTCGGAGCGGTGGCCAGCGTGATCCTGGTTTACAGGTTGGCCAGGGAGGGAGGCGGGCTTTCCATCCTCGGCCTCATCCTTGCCGGGGTGGCGGTGAGCTCCTTTCTTTCCGCCCTGGTCTCCCTTCTCACTTACCTCACTGCCGATGAGCGCCTCCACCAGGTGGTCTTCTGGCTGATGGGAGGGTTCTCGGGGGCCACCTGGAGGCTCCTCGCGGCGAGCCTCCCGTACTCCCTCCTCGCCTGCCTTGCCTCCCTGCTTTTCGCGCGGGATCTGAATGCCCTGCTTCTCGGGGAGGAGACCGCCGGATACCTCGGGGTCGAGGTCGAGCTGGCAAAGAAGGCGGTTCTGGGTGCGGGGGCGCTCCTCACGGCGGTGGCCGTCTCCGTGGGCGGCATGGTGGGCTTTGTGGGTCTGGTCGTTCCTCACCTGGCCAGGATGTCCGGGGGACCGGACCACAGGTACCTACTGCCCGCCTCAGCCCTGGGCGGGGCTGCCGCTCTGGTCCTGGCGGACATGGTGTCGAGAACGGTCCTGGCCCCCGGGGAGCTCCCTGTCGGGCTCATCACGGCCCTCCTGGGGGCGCCCTTCTTCCTCTTCGTCCTGAGACGAAGGAGGAGGATGGGGCCGCCCTGGCTACCGAAGGGAGGGTAGGGAAGTGGCTCGGCCGGAGGTCGGCACCCCCGAGGCCGCTATCCTTTACTGCCGTGACCTCGAGGTGGAGCTTGGGGGGAGGAGGATTCTCTCGGGGGTAGGGTTGGCCCTTGGGCCCGGGGAGAGCCTGGGCGTGCTGGGCCCGAACGGAGCCGGGAAGACCACTCTCCTCCGGTGCCTCTCCCGCTGGCTGAGGCCGTCCAGGGGGGAGATCTTTCTTGAGGGGGAGCCGCTGGAGCGCCTCTCCGCCCGGGAGGTGGCTCGGAAGGTGGCGGTCCTGCCCCAGTCCCCCATACCGGAGTTCGAGTTCACCGCGGCTGAGCTGGTAGCTATGGGCCGTCACCCCCACCTCTCGAGGCTTGCCGGCCTTGAGGCGAAAGACCTCGAGGCCATAGAAGAAGCTCTGGCCCTTACCGGTACGACCCACCTGGCCGAGAGGCCCATCTCGACCCTGAGCGCGGGAGAGCAGCAAAGGGTGGCCCTGGCAAGGGCCCTCGCCCAGGAACCCAGGGTGCTCCTCTTGGACGAGCCCACCGCCCACCTGGACGTCGCCCACCAGGTGGAGACCCTGGAGCTCCTTTCGCGACTCGCCCGGGAGAGGAAGGTGGCCGTGGTGGCCGCCGTCCACGACCTCAATCTGGCGGCCGAGTTCTTCCCCAGGCTTCTCCTCCTTAATGCGGGAAGGGTCATGGCTGCTGGCCCGCCGGAGGAGGTTCTCCGCCCCTCCCTGTTGAGCAAGGCCTTTGGCGCTGAGGTGGTGGTGGCGCGCCACCCCGGCCTTGGTTCCCTCGTGGTCCTACCGAGGCGCCGCGGCCACGCCGGGGGCGAAGATTGGCGCTTCAGGGCGGGGAGGGAGGAGTCCTTGGAGGCCCTCGAGCCCCTGAGCTAGGGACCCGGGGGACCACGGGGCAGGCGGACCCCCCCACGGGGGAGCTGGGATTTCACCCTCCAGGGTGACCTCGGCTTTCACAAGTGGTGCTAGCATGGCCCTGAAGAAAGGGGAGGCGGTCATGGCGATAGCCAGGGTCGACCAGCTGAGGGCCTCGGTCATCTGGGGCATGCTGGCAGAGGGTTTTTCGGAGGAGGAGATCCTCCGCCTTTACCCCGACCTCACCTCCGAGGAGCTGTCCCAGCTGGTGGCCTATTTCTGGGTGGATCTGGGCTCCGGAGAATGAGCGAGGCCCGGGGGGAGCCCGTTCCTACGGGGAGAACCCCGTCGGGGGGTGGGCGGGAGCTAGGGAAGGCGCGCCCCCGGGATGAGCTTGGGCGGCCCCTTCCGTGGGGAGTGCCCAACCGTCTTCAGGCCGTTGATGCAGCGGAGACGGGGTCCCTGGATACGGAAGCCCTGCACGAGAGGGCCCTCGTGGAGTTCACGAAGGGACGGTTCTTCCAGGCTCACGAACTCTGGGAGGTGTGCTGGAAGCGGGAGAGGCCGTCCCGGCGCGGGGAGGTGTTCAGGGGGCTCTCCCAGATAGCTGCTGGCTGTGTCCATCTGGCGCGAGGGAACCCCAGGGGCGCGGCAGCCCTTCTCCAACGCGGAGCTTCCCGCCTCGCTTCCTGGGGCGGGGAAGTCCTCGGCGAGGAAGGCCAGGGTGCCTCCTGGCGGCCGGCTAGTACTTCTTCTTCCTCCTAAATAGGTCAGAGGAGAGGCTCGCCACCCGATCGAGGAAAAGGATCCCGTCTAGGTGGTCCACTTCGTGCTGGACGGCCCTGGCCTCGAAGCCCTCCACCTCGAAGATCCTCCAGTTCCAGCTGGTGTCTCTCCCTGCCACCACCACCAGCCGGGGCCTTCTTACGTTGGCGGTGAAGTCGGGGACGCTCATGCATCCCTCGCGGATGGTCTCCACCCCCTCGGTGTGGACTACGACGGGATTAGCGAGGGCTATGAGACCGTGCGAGGTGGAGGCCTTGGGATGGCCGGAGACGTCGACGCAGAAGGCCCGGAGATCCTCGCCTATCTGGTTGGCGGCGAGGCCCACGCAGCCCGGAGTGGCCCTCATGGTCTCGACCAGGTCCTCCAGAACCCTGGCTGCGTCCTCGGGGTTCTCCACGGGTTTGCACGGGCTCTTGAGCAGGGGGGCGGGGTAACGGAGAATGGGCCGAACCACCGGTCTTAGAAGGTCTCCACCTCAAGGGGCCGGAGGCTCACCTCAACCCCGAGCTCCCTCCCCCTCTGCTTCAACTCCCCCTCGAGCTGCTTGGGGTCAAGGCCCTCGGGCAGGGTCACCTCCATGATCATGACGTAAAGGGCTCCCCCATCTCCTTCCAGAAGGCGGGTCTCGAGGTCCACTATGTTCACCTCCCGGGAGGCCAGGAGGGAGCTGATCCCATGAACTATGCCGGGCCTGTCGACGCCGTACACAGAGACCACGTACTGACGGGAGGGAGGGGGAGGTGCGGGGGCCTCGGCCACCTGCCTAACGGCAAGGACGAGGCCGAGCTCGGAGGCGGGGGCCTCAAGGGCCTCCTCGAGCCTGGCCGGGGTCACTCCCTCCGGAGCGCTTACCAGGAGCATCATGGAGAATTGACCGCGGAGTATCGTCATGGCCGAGTCTTCGATGTTGCAGGGGAAAGGAAGAAGAGCCTGTGTTACAGCGGCCACTATGCCCGGCCGGTCCCTCCCGGCGGCGAAAACCATGAAATGGGGCATCTTCCTCCTGCTGCGAGAGGCCGGGGTGAGGTTAGCGTGAGGAAGCTGCACTGGCAAGGGGCAGCAGGAACATCGCTCCCGCCCCGAGTTTTGCTGTCCAAAGCGGCTGGGCGGCCACGGGGCCTCTGTTCGGGTTCAGCGACACCTGGCAGCTAGTCATCAACACCGGCACCACCATCGTGACGTTCCTGATGGTGTTCCTCATCCAGAACACCCAGAACCACGACGGGGCGGTGGTCCAGCTTAAGCTGGACGAGTTGATAAGGGCGGAGCGCAATGCCCACAACGCCCTGTTGGATCTGGACGAGCTGACGGACCGGGAGTTGGAGCAGCTGCGAGCCCATTACCTGGAGCTGGCCAGACAGGCCCGGGAGCAGCTGCGGCGGCGGGGGCGGGACACGGGCAGCCCCGAGCTGGGTCCGGACTGGGCTGCCGGCAGCGGCGAGGGCCTCGGCAGCTAGGGGGCCACCACCTGGCAGGTGCGGTCCAAAGCGGGGATGGAGACTTGACGGAGACGAGAAGGAGGGCCCTCGTCTTCGTGCTGGCCATGGGGCTGGTGAGCCTCCTGGCTGACGTGACGTACGAGGGGGCTCGCTCCGTGACAGGTCCCTTTCTCGGAAGACTCGGAGCTGAAGCGGCCCTGGTCGGCCTGGTGGCAGGAGCTGGCGAGCTCCTCGGCTACGGGCTCCGTGTGGTCTCCGGGTACCTGGCCGGGGGTAGGGCTGGGCTGTGGCCGGTGACCATCTCCGGGTATGTGGTGAACCTCCTGGCCGTCCCGGCCCTTGCCCTGGTTGGGAAGTGGGAGGCGGCAGCTGCCCTGATTCTCATGGAAAGGGTGGGCAAGGGAGTCCGGACCCCGGCCCGAGATGCCATGCTCTCCTACGCCTCCTCAGAGGTGGGTAGGGGATGGGCCTTTGGCGTCCATGAGGCCCTGGATCAGGTCGGGGCGGTCTCGGGGCCCCTTATGGTGGCTGTCATTCTGGCGAGAGGGGGAGGGTATCGGGAGGCCTTCGCCTGGCTCGCGGTGCCCGCGGCCCTTGCTCTGGCCGTCCTCGCGGCGGCCCGGGTTCTCTTCCCCCAGCCGAGGAAGATGGAGCTCCCTGCTGGCCCAGGCCGGGACCGGCTCGGGCGGCGCTTCGCAGCCTACACTCTCTTCTCCTCCCTTTTCATGCTGGGGTTCGTCAATTTCCAGCTTGTCAGCTTCCACCTGGACCGCAAGGGTATCCTTGCTCGCTCCGAGATACCTCTCGCCTTCGCCCTAGCTATGGGGGTGGACGCCCTGGCGGCCCTCGCGGCTGGCCGGGCCTACGACCGCCTGGGCCCCTTTGCCCTGGCGGGCCTCCCGTTCGTCACTGCGGTCCTCCCCTTCTTCCTCTTCTCGCGGAGTCGCGGCCTGGTGTGGGCGGGTGCTGTGCTCTGGGGCGCGGTGATGGGGGTTCAGGAGAGTACCCTCCGGGCTTCCGTGGCCGACCTCACTCCTGCTCGTGTCCGGCCCCAGGCCTACGGGCTTTTCCAGGCTGCTCTGGGGGTTGCGTGGTTTGCGGGGAGCTCGGCCCTGGGGGCGGTCTACGGCTGGCGGCCTGAGTTGCTTCCACTGGTGGTCATCGTGGCCGAGGTTCTCTCCCTCCTACCGCTAGCCTCGGTGGTGCGGGGGGAAAGAGACGCGGGCACGGGTTGACATCTTTGCTATCAAGTTTCATCATACAGTCCGACTCAGCCGCTTAACGGTAGGTGCGAGAGAGCGGGCTGGGAGCAATCCGGAAAGGGAGGTAGCATGGCGAGACCGGTCGGGATAGACCTGGGAACCACCAACTCTGTCATCGCCGTCCTCGAGGGTGGCGAGCCCATGGTAATCCCCAACGCGGAGGGGTCTCGGATCACCCCATCGGTGGTGGCCTTCCTCAAGACGGGGGAGGTGGTGGTGGGGGAGGTGGCGAAACGGCAGGCCATCACGAACCCCGAGAGAACCATCCGGTCCATCAAGCGTCAGATGGGCCGGAAGGACTGGTTCCTAGAGGTGGACGGGAAGAAATATACCCCCCAGCAGATCTCCGCCTTCATTCTGATGAAGCTGAAGCGGGATGCCGAGGCCTACCTGGGCGAGACGATCACCGACGCCGTCATAACTGTCCCCGCCTACTTCGACGACGCCCAGCGCCAGGCCACGAAGGAGGCGGGCGAGATCGCGGGTCTAAATGTTCTCCGCATCATCAACGAGCCCACCTCAGCCTGCCTCGCCTATGGGCTTGAGAAGCAGAAGGAGGAGACGGTCCTCGTCTTCGATCTCGGTGGCGGCACCTTCGACGTGAGCCTCCTCGAGATCGGGGAGGGGGTCTTGGAGGTGAAGGCGACCTCCGGCAACACCCACCTTGGAGGCGACGACTGGGACCAGAGGATCATCGACTGGATGGTCCGGGACTTCAAGGCCAAGCACGGAGTGGACCTTTCCACCGACCGCATGGCCCTCCAGCGCCTCAAGGAGGCCGCCGAGAAGGCCAAGATCGAGCTCTCCAGCATGCTCGAGACCACCATCAACCTGCCCTTCATCACCGCCACCCCCGAGGGCCCTCTCCACCTGGAGATGAAGCTCACCAGGAGTGAGTTCGAGAGAATGACCGAGGACCTCGTGGAGAAGCTGAAGGGGCCCTTCTGGCAGGCGATCAAGGACTCCGGGCTGGATCTCAGGAAGATCGACCACGTGATCCTGGTGGGAGGAGCCACCAGGATGCCGATGGTCCAGAATCTCGTGAGGGAGCTCACGGGGAAAGAGCCCCACAAGGGGGTGAACCCGGATGAGGTGGTGGCGGTGGGTGCCGCCATCCAGGCCGGGGTCCTGAAGGGGCAGGTCAGGGACATACTCCTTCTCGACGTGACGCCCCTCTCCCTCGGGGTCGAGACGAAGGGAGGGATTTTCACGAAGCTCATCGAGAGGAACACCACGATCCCCACTCGGAAGGCCGAGGTCTTCACCACCGCCGAGGACAACCAGACCTCCGTAGAGATTCACGTCCTGCAAGGGGAGGGGGAGATGGCCAACTCTCCTGGGGTCCGGTCCCTCGGCCGCTTCCACCTCGTGGGCATCCCGCCCGCGCCGCGGGGCGTCCCCCAGATCGAGGTCACCTTCGACATAGATGCCAACGGCATAGTCAAGGTCTCCGCCAAGGACATGGCCACCGGGAAGGAGCAGGCCATGACCATCACGGGCGGGACTGCCCTCCCGCGGGACGAGATCGAGAGGATGATCCGGGAGGCAGAGCAGTTCGCCGAGCGCGAGAGGAAGCGGAGGGAGGAAGCGGAGGAGAGGAACCGCGCCGACAATCTCGCTTACAGCGTCGAGAAGATGCTGAGGGAGCATGGGGATAAGGTTTCCCAGGAGACTCGCGCTCGGGTGGAAGCCGCCCTCACCAGACTGAAGGACGCCCTCAAGGGCCAGGACATCCAGGCCATCAAGCAGGCCGCAGAGGAGCTCACCAGGGCCTCTCATGACCTTGCCACCCGGATGTACGAGGCGGCCGGCCAGGCCAGAGCCGAGGCTGCTGGCGGCGGGCCGGGGCCGTCCGGGGAGGGGGAGGTGGTGGACGCCGAGATTGTTGATGAGGGCAAGGAGGGCTCCTGACCGCTGCGGCGCCCACTGGAGGTGAGGGAGGTGGAGCAGGAGAGGACCGATCGACCTGGCGAACCGGGAGGGCCGGCCGAGCCGAGGCCGAGGGTGAGGGTGACCGACCGGCGAGTGGGTGCGGCCGAGGCGGGATTCAGCGGAGTCGAGCCCGAAAGACACCGGGCCGAGACCGAGGGGGCTGGCGCGGGCGGCGCGGGGGTTCCCGAAGCCGGGAGTCTCCAGCGCGAGCTCGAGCAGGCCCGGGAGGAGCTTGAGAAGGCGAGGGCCACGGCGGAAGAGAGGATGGATCACCTTCTGAGGCTCCGGGCCGAGTTCGAGAACTACAGGAAGCGGGTGCTAAAGGAGCAGACGGCGCTTCTCGAGAGGGCGGCCGAGGCCCTCGTGGACAGACTCCTTCCCGTCCTCGACAACTTCCGCCTGGCAGTCCTCGCTGCCGAGGCCACCAGGGACTACGAGAAGATGCTCAAGGGCGTGGAGCTCGTGTACGCGAGCTTCCTCGACGTACTCTCGCGGGAGGGGCTAGAGGTCATAGACGAGGTGGGCGTCCCCTTCGATCCGGCCGTCCACGACGCTGTGGTGCAGGTCGAGGGGGAGAAGGAGGAGCCAGTGGTGGTCTCGGTCCTCCGGCCAGGCTACAGGTTCAAGGGAAGGCTTCTAAGGGCCGCCATGGTCAAGGTGGCGAGGAAGGGTGCGGGTTTGGAGGGGGGAGGGCTGTAGGGCAGGCGATGACAGGTGAACGGGAGGGAGTGGTTCGAGAAGGACTTCTACGCCATCCTGGGTGTGAGGAAGGATGCCACCCAGGAGGAGATAAAACGCGCCTACCGCAGGCTCGCCCGGGAGTGGCACCCGGATAGGCGCCCGGGGGACAAGGCTGCCGAGGAGAGATTCAAGGAGATCAATCAGGCCTACGAGGTTCTCTCGGATCCTAAGAAGAGGGCCGAGTACGACCGGGTGAGGGAGATGGCGGCCTCGGGGTTCGGGTTTCCGGGCGCTGGAGTGCGTTTCGAGGATCTCGGGTTCGGCGGGCTGGAGGATCTCTTCTCTCGGATCTTCGGCGAGGGCATCGGTTTTACCCGCACCCAGAGGCGCGCTAGGGGGGAGGACGTGGAGGCGGAGGTCCGCATCGGTTTCGAGGAGTCTCTCACGGGTGTTGAGGTCCCCGTCGGGATTCCCGCTGAAGAGGCCTGCAGGGTGTGTGGGGGGACGGGCTCGAGATCGAGGCGGCCTCCTTCCCTCTGCCCCGAGTGCCGCGGCCGAGGTGTGGTGAGTGCCCCCATGGGGCTGTTTGCCTTGAGCCGTCCGTGCCCCAGGTGTGGGGGCTCCGGGACGGTGGTGGAGGACCCTTGCACTGAGTGCCGCGGCCGAGGCGTGGTCCGCAGGCGGGCTGAGGTGAGGGTGCGGATCTCCGCCGGAGTGAGGGACGGAGCGAGGATAAGGGTGCGGGGGCGTGGGGGGAGGGCTCCCGGAGGAGGGGAACCGGGGGACCTCTACCTCACGGTCAGGGTGAGGCCACACCCCATCTTCGGGCGCCAGGGGGATGACATCACCCTAACTCTGCCCGTCACCTTCCCCGAGGCGGCTCTCGGGGCCCAGGTGAAGGTCCCGACCCCCGAGGGGCCGGTGACCGTGAAGATACCGCGGGGGACCCAGTCTGGGACGGTCCTGAGGCTGAAGGGGATGGGGGCTCCGAGACCGACGGGAGGCAGGGGCGACCTGCTCGTAACGGTGAAGGTCGTCGTTCCTGAGCGCCTGAGCCGGGAGGAAGAGGAGGCCCTCAAGGAATTCGCCCGGGTTCACAAGGCCAGTCCCAGAGAGGGGATGAAGGCCTAGGGAAGAAAGGGGAGGGTGGCAGGTGGAGGGAGGCCGAGGGCAGAAGGGAGGAAGAGGCGAGGGGGCCTTCTACCTCACCATAGGGGCTCTGGCCGAGATGGCCGGGGTCCACCCACAGACCCTCCGGATGTACGAGAGAAAGGGGCTCCTCCGGCCCTTCCGGCGGTCGGGGCTTCGCAGGTACAGCCCGGCCGATGTGGAGAGGCTCAGGGCCATCCAGGACCTCACGGAGATGGGCGTGAACCTGGCCGGGGTGAGGCTCGTCCTGGAGCTGAGAGAGGAGCTGGCCCGGGCCAGGGAGGCTGTGGCCCGCCTGGAGAAGGAGGTGGACGCCCTGAGGGGAGCTCTGGAGGAGGAGGGGGAGAGGGTGAGGAGGGAGCTGAAGAAGGAGATAGTGCCCTTCCGGGCGGCCATCGCTGTCTGGCGGCCGCCCGGGGGAGACTGGGGTCGGTAGGTGGTGGAAGATGAGGTTTGACAGACTTACCCTCAAGTCCCAGGAGGCTCTGCAGGAAGCCGACCGACTGGCCCGGGAGAGGAATCACCAGGAGGTCAGGCCGGAGCACCTGCTTCATGCCCTCCTTGGAGATCCCGAGGGGGTCGTGTTCGGGGTGGTTCAGCGCCTCGGTGTACCTCCCCGCCAGCTTCAGGAGGAGGTGGAGAGGCTTCTCTCCTCCCTGCCAAAGGTGCTGGGGGCGGACATAAGGGTGTACGCCTCCCGGCCCCTGGTGGAGGTGCTGGAGAGGGCCGAAAGCGAGGCGGCGACCCTGGGCGACGAGTACACCTCCACCGAGCACATCCTTCTTGCCATGACTCAGGTTCCCGGGCCCTGGCGAGACCTGCTCAGAAGGAAGGGGATAGACAGGGATGCCGTCCTCCGGGTTCTTGTGGAGGTCAGGGGGCATCAGCGTGTTACTTCCCCCACGCCCGAGCAGACTTACCAGGCTCTGGAGAAATACGGAAGGGACCTCACGGAGCTGGCCAGGAGGGGCAAGCTTGATCCGGTCATCGGGAGGGACGACGAGATCCGAAGGGTGATTCAGGTTCTTTCCCGGAGGACGAAGAACAACCCCGTTCTCATCGGTGAGCCGGGGGTCGGGAAGACAGCCATCGTCGAGGGGCTCGCCCAGAGGATAGTCGCGGGCGATGTCCCCGAGCCTCTCAAGGGCAAGCGCTTGGTCCAGCTGGACCTCGGGGCCATGGTGGCCGGTACCAAGTACCGGGGCGAGTTCGAGGAGAGGATGAAGGCGGTCCTCAAGGAAATCGCCGAATCCGATGGGCAGGTCATCACCTTCATAGATGAGCTCCACACCGTGGTGGGGGCGGGGGCGGCGGAGGGGGCGATAGACGCCTCCAACATGATCAAGCCCATGCTCGCCCGGGGGGAACTCAGGATGATAGGGGCGACCACGCTGGACGAGTACAGGAAGTACGTGGAGAAGGACCCCGCCCTGGAGCGCCGCTTTCAGCCTGTCTACGTAGCCCCGCCCACTGTCGAGGAGACCATCTCCATCTTGAGGGGCCTGAAGGAGAGGTATGAGGTGCACCACGGTGTGAGGATCACGGACTCGGCGCTGGTGGCGGCGGCAGTTCTTTCCGACCGGTATGTCTCGGGCCGGTTCCTCCCGGACAAGGCTATCGACCTCATAGACGAGGCAGCGGCGAGGCTCAGGATGGAGATGGACTCCATGCCCGTGGAGATAGACGAGGTTGAGAGGGAAGTGAGAAGGCTCGAAGTGGAGAGGGCGGGGCTGAAGAGGGAGACGGACCCCCTCTCCCGCGAGCGGCTCGAGAAGATCGAGAAGGAGCTGGCCGGGCTTCGGGAGCGCCTCGACGCGATGAAGGCCCGATGGGAGAGGGAGAAGGAGGCCATAGGGCGCATCAGGAGACTCAAGGAGGAGATGGAAAGGGCGAGGGCCGAGGCTGAGAGAGCCGAGAGGGAGGGGAACCTGGACCGGGCGGCGGAGCTCAAGTATGGAATACTCCCGGCTCTCACCAAGGATCTGGAAAAGGCCCAGGCCGAGCTGGCCGAGGTGCAGGCGGGCGGATCGTTCCTCAAGGAAGAGGTAACCGAGGAGGACGTGGCCGAGGTGGTCTCCAAGTGGACCGGGATACCCGTCTCCCGGCTCATGGAGGGGGAGATGGCGAAGCTCCTCCGAATGGAGGAGGAGCTCCACCGGCGTATCGTGAATCAGGACGAGGCGGTCAGGGTAGTCTCGGATGCCATAAGGAGGGCCCGGGCGGGACTGGCCGATCCTCACCGGCCCATCGGTGTTTTCCTCTTCCTCGGTCCAACCGGGGTGGGGAAGACGGAGCTGGCCAAGGCCCTAGCGGAGTTCCTCTTCTCCGATGAGAGGGCCATGGTGCGGCTGGACATGAGCGAGTACCAGGAGAGGCACACAGTATCGCGCCTCGTCGGGGCGCCCCCCGGATATGTGGGCTACGAGGAAGGGGGGCAGCTCACCGAAGCTGTGAGGAGAAGGCCGTACAGCGTGATCCTCCTGGACGAGATCGAGAAGGCTCACAGCGACGTCTTCAACACCCTTCTGCAGGTGATGGATGACGGCCGTCTCACCGACGGCCAGGGCAGGACTGTGGACTTCACCAATACCGTTCTCGTCATGACCTCCAACCTGGGCAGCCAGTGGTTCTCTGAGGACTGGCTCCCCCCTGCCGAGAGGAGGGAGAGGGCCCTCGGGGAGGTGCGGGCCACCTTCAGGCCCGAGTTCCTAAACCGCCTCGACGAGATCGTGGTCTTCTCCCCCCTGAGGAGGGAGGAGATCCGGGGGATCGTGGATCTTCAGGTGGCCCGCCTGGCGGCCAGGCTCGCCGAGAGGCGGATAAGGATTCGTCTCTCCGACCGGGCCAGGGAGTGGCTGGCGGAGAAGGGCTTCGATCCCCAGTTTGGAGCGAGACCACTGAAAAGGGTGATCCAGAGGGAGGTCGCCGACGTCCTGGCCCGGAAGGTCCTTGCGGGAGAGGTGAGGGAGGGCTCCGAAGTGGAGGTGGACGCCTCCCCGGAGGGTCTGGTCTTCAGGGTTGTGGCCCTGGAGGCTGCAGCCGTCGGGGCGGAGGCAGGCTAGGGAGCTCGGGGGCGGCTCAGGTCGGTATCATCCCGGTGTGTTTAGGGATCGCCTTGCCCTCGGGGTTGAGAGGAGGACCCTACTCCTCTGGCTCGCGACCAGAGGGCTCGTGGCGGTTCTCCTCGTCGGGGTGCCGGGGGTTTCGGGTGCCTTCGGCGGGTCCTTCGATGTCGCCTTTTACCGCGCCTATGCCACAGCGACCCTCCACGGTTCCCTGCCCTACCGCGACTTCCAGCCCGAGTACCCGCCCGGGGCCTTCCTCTTCTTCCTCATCCCTGCCCTGCTCGCTAGGTCGGCCCAGGCCTACCTGGGCTGGTTCGTCATCCAGAACCTCCTTCTCGACCTCGCCGTTGTGGTCCTCTTGAGCAGGGCCGACGCCCGGGAAGGAGGTGCCCGCGCCTACCACTACACCCTCGCCCTCGCCCCTGTCCTCCCCGTGGTCCTCCTCCGCTACGACCTCGGCCCCGGGTTCCTCCTCCTTGCCTCCGTCTACCTTGCCGCCCTCGGAAGGTGGCAGTTTTCCTGGGCCCTCCTCGGACTAGCGGTGGCGGCCAAGGGCTACCCTCTTGTAGTTGCGCCTTTCCTCGCCCGGGAGCAGGCGAGGGTGAGGGGGAGGAGTGAGGTGGTAGTGGGAGCGGTGGCTGCCGGGTCCCTGGCCGCCCTGTTCTTCGTTCCCTTCCTCCTGCTTGCCCCTGGAGGGGTTGCCTCCTCCTTTGGGTACCAGGCTTCCAGAGGGATTCACACCGAGAGCATCTACGCCACCCTCGGGCTCCTCCTCGGTTTCCTCGGGGTACGCTGGCAGGTCGTGTACACCCACAGGGCCTTCGACCTCGCTTTCCCTGGGGCGAGAATTCTTGGGATGCTTTCCTGGGCTGTCATCCTTCTCCTCCTCTGGCTCCTCTGGAAGGCTTCGGAGGGCAGGGAGGGGGGGAGGGGTGAGTGGGACCTCCTCACCTTGGGGTCCCTGGCCACGGGGGCTTTCTTCGTCGGCTTCAAGGTGTTCTCCCCCCAGTTCCTGGCGGACCTTTACCCTGTGTTGTTTCTCTCCCCCCTCTGCGGGATGCCTGTTATTAGGGGAAGGTCCGTTGGGGAGCTTGGGGTCGCGATCTCCCTCCTCTCCCTCTTGGCGTATGTGAGCATGTTCCGAGTACCCACCACCATCACCCTCCTGCTCTTTGCTGCGAGGATCTGGCTGCTCGCGGCGACCCTGGCGGGCGTGGCCAGGCTTCGGGCAGGCCAAGAGCTTCTGGCACCTCCTAGGCTTGCCTGAAAAGGGGCGAGGCAGCCACGTTCAGGCTAGGCCGGCCGCCCGAGCCAGCACCGCCTGAACCTCCTCGCCGGTGAGTTCCTCCCTCTCGAGCAGGGCCTTCCTTAGGGCCTCGACCAGATGCCAGTTCCCTTGGAGAATCCTCTTGGCCTCCCCTTTCTCCTCCTCGAGAATCCTTTCCACCCGCTCGCGCGCGCTTGGGTCCTGTAGGACCCTGGCGACCGCATCCCCCCCGAGGAGCCCCCCATCGCTCGCCTGGAAGGAGACGAGGCTTCCCTCTATGCCCCAGACCCCCACCATCTGGGCGGCGAGGCGGGTAGCCTGAGCCAGGTCGGATCCGGCACCTGTGCCTGCCTCTCCGAAGACCCTCTCCTCAGCCGCCATGCCCGCCAGGCTCACCCTGAGCATGGCCCGGAGCTCGGATCGGGAACGGGTGAAGCGTTCCTCGGAATCGGAGTGGGCCAGGAGCCCCAGGGCCTCCCTCCTCTTTACGATGGAGAGGAGTTCGAACCTAGGAGAGGGGCAGGAGAGCCAGGCCACCACCGCGTGTCCGGCCTCGTGGGTGGCGATGACCTCCTTCTCCCTCTCGGTGTAGGCCGTGGGCTGGGGAAGGCCGAGCTCTGTTTCGAGCTTGGCTGTGAGGATGTCATCCCAGTTCATGGCTGACCTGCCTTCCCTCAGGGCCACCAGGAGTGCCTCGTCCAGGAGGGATTCGATCATGGCAGGGGTGTAACCCATGGTTATACTTGCCAGCTCCTCCCTTTTCTCCTCGCGGTCCAGGTCCTCCTGGTGTGCCTTCCTGGCGAGGTAGTAGTCGATGATCTCCCGCCTGGCCTGCCGGGACGGGAGGTCGAAGTAGAGCCTCTTGTCGAAGCGCCCGGGCCTGAGGAGAGCGGGATCGAGGACGTCTGATCTATTGGTCGCTCCTATCACCAGGACGTTGTGGTACTTGGGAGAGACGAGCCGGGAGCGAAGGCTGCCGGGCAGGGGTTGGGCCAGCCTCGCGAGGGTCCTCTCCCAAAAGGTGGGCTCGTCAAAGGATTGTAGCTGGATGAGGAGTTCGTTCACGACCCCGCCGGTGCCCGGAGCGACGACTCCGGCGATCTCCCGGGCTAGCCCCCGGGGGTGCGACGGGAGAGGTGCGGCAGGCTCCAGGCCGCCTCTGGCTGCTCCTATGGCATCTATCTCCTCGATGAAACCGATGGCGCCACCGTACTTCCGCGCTGCCTTCTTTAGGGCGCGGAAGTAAGACCGGATCCTCCTCGCCGTCATCCCGTACCACATTGACTGGAAGGCCGGTCCTGAGACGAAGAGGAAGGGGACTCCCGCCTCCCTCGCCATGGCCTTGGCCATGTGGGTCTTGCCCGTACCGGGTTTCCCCTCGAAAAGGATGCCCCTTCTGGGTCTTCCGCCAAGCTTCTCCCGGAAGGTCATGAACCCCAGGAAGGCGTTGAGGGTCCTCACCACCTCCCCGAGCACGGGCCCCGCACCCTTCACGTCCTCAAAGCCCACCTCGATCTGTTCAGGGAGGATTAGAACGTGAGGGGAGCGGCCGCTTCCCATAGGCAGGAGGAGGACGACGGCGAGGAGGGCGATGAGAAGGACTCCGGGAAGCCACCACTGCCAGTCTGGGGGCAGGTGTAGGGTGGGGAGGGTCACGGGGTTGCCGGAGAGGTCGCGGGCGAGGAGGTACAGGGCGAGGGGGAGGAGCACCGCAAGGGACTTGAGGGCTCGGCTTCTTCTCCTTCCCTCCCGGACCCTGGCTACGTCCGCCCGAGCCCGAGGAATCAGCTCGGTGAGCCCGAGGGCGATTACTCTCTCCTCCATCCCCGCTCCCCTCCCTCGGAAAAGACCTCAGGTTCTCAAAGCGTTCGGACGATAAATTATGGATTTGGTTCGGCTTTCCTGCCCACCGTGGGGTGGGGTCCCGAGCGGCGGTCGCCTTAACCCTCTCTTAAACCCTCCCGCCGCCCTCCCTAACCGGGCCGGGTCGATCATGCCTCGAGGAGACGGCGGTTGGGGTCGCGCAGCGACCCCGGGGTGAAAGGAGGCGACATGGGAACTGGTTTTAGAACGGCCCTCTCGGCCATCCTCGGACTGGGGGTGGCCTTGGGCATGGGATTCGGGGCGTACACCATCACCCGGGGGACCCTCGGCTCCGGGGTAGTCCGGATCCAGGCTAACCTGGTTGAGTCCACCGAGTCCCCGGGCGGGCCGGGGGTAACGCCGGAGAGTCCCGCTCGGATGGTGGTGGAGCTCGAGGGGGTGCTCCTCGGCGTGGACACCTCAAGCACCCCACCCACCATAACGGTGGGCACCAAAACTGGGGAGGTGAGGGTGAAGGTCCCCGAGAACGCCGTCATCCAGAGGGAGGATGCGAGGATAGCCCTGGCCGATCTCGTGCCCGGCGAGAGGGTGGAGGTGAGGGCCGAGGAGATCAACGGCGAGCTGGTGGCCTGGAAGGTGGAGGCCAAGGGCCTGCCCGGCACGCCCTCTCCAGAGCCGACCGAGACGCGGCGGGAGGAGCGCGTCGGGGGGCCTTCCCCGATGCCAACATCGGCGCGGGTGAGGGATGTGGAGGGCTGGGTCACCTCTGTCTCTGGCGACCAGGTTAGCGTCGCCCTGGAGCATGGAGGTTCCTTCACCTTCCGCGTGGACTCCTCGACCCGCTGGGAGCACGCTTCGGGTCCTGGGGACCTCCGGCAGGGGCAGAAGATCGAGGCCTACGTAGTCTGGACGGGTTCGGAGTGGCTCGCGAGTAAGGTCGAGGTGAAGCAGGAGGTGAGGCCAGGCCCGTCTCCCAGCTCCGGAGAGGAGGAGCATGCAAGCCCATCTCCCAGCCCGAGCCACCGGGAGGACGACCACAGCGGCGACCATGGCGACGACCACAGCGGCGACCATGGCGA
>JBBINU010000008.1:52664-141027 GCA_037443725.1 Actinomycetota bacterium
GACGACCACAGCGGCGACCATGGCGACGACCACAGCGGCGACCATGGCGAGGATGGGGACGATTGACGCTGGACGGAGGAGGTTTTCGGGGTTCCGGCTTTAAGGAAGGCCCGAGTAAGGAAGGCGCAAGTTAGAAAAGGGAGAGGGCCTAGGCCCTCTCCCTTTTCTGCCCTGAAACGGCGCCTCACCGTCTGGGTTTCAGGCCGCCTCGCCCCGGTCTCTCTCCGTCCTCGCGTCTGCCAGACCGGCGGGGGACCACCCAAGAGGGTGGGTCTGCCTGTCCCCGGGCTACTGGGAGGCAGCGATGCGGACGTTCTCCGCCCGGGGCCTCCCCTGCCGGTCCCTGCCCAGGTCAAACTCGACGGTCTGGCCCTGGCGCAGGTCCGTGAGGCCCTTCAGCGCGGAGACGTGGACGAAGACGTCGCCCCTCCCGTCCTCGCGCTGGATGAACCCGTACCCCTTGTCTTTGTTGAACCACATGACTGTTCCGCGCATCTACCTTTCCTCCTTCTTCGCGAGGACGGACGCCTCATGCTAGCATCTTTTAAAGCCCTGCGGAACGGGGCTTCCCAACCGGCTCGGGCTGGTGCTGGTAGCATTGGGCCGTGGACGCCCGCGAGGCCTGCGGCGTGGTCGGGATCTGGGCGCCGGGGGAAGAGGTGGCACCCCTCATCTACTACGCCCTCTTTGCGCTGCAGCACCGCGGTCAGGAGTCGGCTGGGATTGCCGTCTCGGACGGTTCCGCGGTCATCGTCTACAAGGAGATGGGCCTCGTTGCCCAGGTCTTCGATACTGCGACCCTTGCGACCCTCCAGGGACACCTTGGGATCGGGCATGTGAGGTACTCGACCACGGGCTCCTCCAAGTGGGAGAATGCCCAGCCCGTCTTCAAGCCCTTCGGCGAGACAGGCCTTGCCCTGGCGCACAACGGGAACCTGGTGAACGCTGTGGAACTGGCCAGGGCCCTCGGGCGGGAAAGGGGGGCGGCCACGAGCGACAGCGACCTCATAGCCACAAGGATCCAGAGGGAGGAGGGCAAGCCCCTTCCGGAGGCGGTGGCGGAGGCGGCTAGCGACCTGAAAGGCGCGTTCAGCCTGGTGGTGATGGACGCGGCGACTCTGGTAGCGGCGCGCGACCCCTATGGGCTCCGACCCCTTTCTCTGGGGAGGCTCGGGAGGGGCTGGGTGGTGGCGAGCGAGACGGCCGCCCTGGACCACCTCGGTGCGAGCTACGTGAGGGACGTGGAGCCCGGGGAGGTTCTGGCCATAGATACCTCCGGGCTCAGGTCTCTCAAGTTCGCAGAGCCCAGGCCTGCCCTCTGCATCTTCGAGTTCATCTACCTCGCCCGCCCGGATAGCATCCTTTACGGAAAGACTGTCCAGTCCGTCCGCCGAGAGCTCGGGAGACGCCTGGCGGAGCTCGCTCCTGTCGAGGCAGATCTGGTCGTCGGGGTACCCGAGACTGGGGTGGTCGCCGCTGCGGGGTATGCGGAGGTCTCGGGGATACCTTATGGCGAGGCCCTGGTGAGGAACCGGTATGTCTGGAGGACATTCATCCAACCCTCTGACACCTTAAGGAAGCTGGGGATCAGGCTGAAACTCAACCCCCTGAAGGAGGCGGTCGCTGGGAAGAGGCTTGTCGTGGTAGACGATTCTATCGTCCGCGGGAACACCACGCGCCAAATAGTGGCCCTCCTCAGGGAAGCGGGGGCGAGGGAGGTTCACTTGAGGATCACCTCCCCTCCCATCCGGTGGCCTTGCTTCTACGGGATAGACATGTCCACCAGGGCCGAGCTCATCGCCGCGGATCTGCAGGTCGAGGAGGTGAGGGCCTTCCTCGGGGCTGACAGCCTCTTTTACCTCCCCATCGAGGCCATGGTGGGGGCCACGGGCGAGCCCAGGGAGAGGTTCTGTCGGGCTTGCTTCGATGGGGAGTACCCCATTCCCATCCCCGAGGTGGCCCCGGCCAAGGACGCGCTTGAGAGGAAGGCACCCCTCTCCGAGACCGGCTAGGCGAAGGCGCGCATCAGGGCTAAAGGCCGGGCTTCCCTTCCCCGATAGCTCTGGCTGAGGGCTTCTAGCGGATGAGTGCCTCCGAGCTGAAAGACGGGAAGGGCTCGGCCATAAAGCAGGGGGATGGCCTCTCGTGGGTGCGAAGGCGCCGGGCTGAACTCTGGATGGTGGCCTCCATCGTCCTGGTGGGGATGGCCGCCGCCCTGGTCCTCACTTCCTTATCGGGCCTGCCCGAGCCCCTTCCCTCCTTGAGCACCCTCCCCGTGGTCCGCATTGCCTTCCTCGCCTTTACCGTCTTTTTCGCCCTCTACGTGCGGGAGATGGACGGGAAGCTCAGGAAGGTGGAGCGGCAGCTCCTCGAGGCCAGAGTCAGGCAGGCCATGCTGGCTGACCGGGTCCGGGAGCTCTCCCTCATCCTAGAGGCCGCGAAGGCCGTCAACTCAAGCCTGGAGCCTGAGAAGGTGATGGCGGAAATCCTCGATGCTGCCCTCGAGATCACCGGGGCCGAGGGAGCCCGTGTCCTCCTCGGGGAGGGGGAGGAGGGCGTGGCGGTGGAGAGGTCGTGGAAGGGTGAGGGCCTGGACCGGGTCTCCCTCCCCCTCTCGGTCCGGGGGAGGAACGTGGGGCGCCTGGAGGTGGAGGGCAGGAACCTGGCGGAAGAGAAAGAGCTCCTCGGTGTTTTCGCCGAGTACGCGGCCGTCGCGGCGGAGAACGCCTCCCTCCACGCGAGACAAAAAAAGACCCTGGAACAGCTGGCCGAGGTGGACAGGAAGAAGGACGAGTTCATCGCTGCCCTGGCTGCGAGGCTGAGGGCGCCCCTGGCGGAGGTGCTGGGCTTCATTGCCCCTCCCGGGGAGGGGGCGGACGTCCTGGATCCCGAGAAGGCCAGAGAGTACCTCGGCAGGGTGCGCTCGCAAGTCCGATTCATGGAGCGGGTGGTGGAGGAGCTGCTGCAGGCCTCTCAGCTGGTGGAGGGGGGTGCGTCAGGTCGGCGGCGGCTGGTGGACCTCGCCGCTCTTGTGCGCGAAGCCTGCCAGAGGAAGGCCGACCGGAGCGGGCGCCCCATCCGCGTGGCGATTCCCCGCCGCCCCCTCACGGTCTGGGCGGACCCCGAGGCCATCTCCCAGATCCTCGAGAACCTGCTGGACAATTGCGTGAAGCACACTCCTGAAGGGACCCTCGTCAGGGTCATGCTCTGGGAGGCGGGGGCCGAGGTGAAGATCGTGGTGGAGGACAGCGGTCCCGGTATACCTTCCGAGGATCTCCCCTTCGTGTTCGAGGGGTTCCGCCGCCCAGGGACCGGCGCTCACCAGCTCGGCCTCGGCCTTTACGTAGCGAGGGGCCTTGCTAGAGCACACGGGGGGAGGATAGAGGTCTGGAGCGAGCCCGGGAAGGGGGCTCGGTTCACCGTGAGCATCCCGAGGGAACCGGTCTAGGGGGGCCGTCTCTTTTCCCTGAAGGGCCCTTTCGGCTTGCGGGGGTCAGGCCGGAACTACGAGAGCCCTGAGCTCCGTGAGCTCCTCCACAGCGTACCTCACCCCCTCCCGGCCTACCCCAGAGGCCTTCGACCCCCCGTAGGGCATGCGATCGGAGCGGAAGGTGGGGACGTCGTTCACGATCACCCCTCCCACCCTCAGTGCCTCGAAGGCGGCGAAGGCCCGGTCGAGGCGGGCCGTGAACACGCCGGCCTGGAGTCCGTAGGGGGAGTCCTCTACGCGGGCCAACCCCTCCTCGAAGGAAGCGACGGGCTCCACCACTACGACTGGCCCGAAGACCTCCTCGCACCTGACCTTCTGCTCTGGCCTGGTCCCCGTCAGCACTGTGGGGAAGTAGAAGGGGTCCTGCCTACCCGCCCCCGTGAGCGCCCGCGCTCCCTCGCCGAGAGCCTCCTCCACCCAGGCGGAGACCCGTTCCAGGGACTCCCTGTCTATGAGGGGCCCGATGTCCGTCCGGGGGTCGAGGGGGTCACCAACGACCAGGTTTTCTGCCCGCTCGACCAGTCCTTTCGTGAACGGCTCGAAGACCTCCTCCTCCACGAAGACCCTCTGGACGGAGATGCACACCTGGCCGGAGTAGACGAAGGAACCCCAGGCGACCCGCTCGGTGGCACGGGCGAGGTCTGCAGTGGCGTCCACCACCACGCCCGCGTTTCCGCCGAGCTCAAGCACCACGTGGGTCCTGGGGGGGAGGGATGCCTTTAGGGCCCAGCCTGCCTGCGCAGAGCCGGTGAAGGAGACCACCGCTACCCTTGGATCCCTCGCTAGCTTCCCAATGGCCGCCGGGTCAGGGAGGGGTAAGAGGGAGAGGGAAGCGGGAGGAAGCCCCGCTTCGACGAGGGAGGTGTGAAGGAGCTCTGCCACGGCCGCCGCCGTGAGTGGGGTCCTGGGAGAGGGCTTCAGGACCACTGGGCAGCCTGCGGCTAGGGCCGGACCTATTTTGTGGAGGGCCAGGTTCACGGGGAAGTTGAAAGGGGTGATGGCGAGGACCACGCCCCTCGGGAAGCGCCTTACCAGCGCCCACCTGGCCTCGAGCCCGGGGAAGGAGTCGAGCCTCAGGAGCTCGCCGTCGAGGCGCGTGGCTTCCTCCGCGGACAGCCGGAGGGTGTAGGCGGCGCGGTCCAGCTCGGGCAGGGCCGCCTTTATGGGTTTCCCAGCTTCCAGAGCCACCAGGCGCGCGAGCTCCTCTCTTCTCTCGGCCAGGCGGGAGGAGGCCAGGGAGAGGGCTCGGGCGCGGGCGTGGGACGGAGATCGGGAGAGGGGTGTGAGGGAGGACGCGGCCTCCTCCAGGGCTGCTTCAACGTCGTCGGGATCGGGGAGGAAGACAGCGCCTACCTCCGACCCGTCATACGGATTCCTCACGGTGAGGACATCTCTTGCCTGTCGCCACTCGCCTGCCGCCAGGAACTTCCTCGGCTCCATTACCCCTCCCGCGTTAGGTTTCGGCTCTTACGTCTCCCCATCCGCCGCGAGCTCTATCACTTCCGCCCCCACGGCCTCGGCGAGCCTCGCCGGCTCGGTCGGGAAGACGGCGTCCGGCCGGCCCGCAGCGCACCACACCCGGGAGTGGCGAAAAAGGTCTCTGTCCATGACTGTGCGGAGGGGGAGGGAGAGGCCGAGGGGCGGTACTCCTCCGATGGGGAACCCCGTGACCTCCTTCACCTCCTCTGCCCTGGCCTTCCGAACGGAGGACGCCCCCAGGTTCTTGGCCAGCTTGGCCTCGTCGACGCGGTTCTCGCCGCTCGCGAGGACGAGAATGGGGGTGCCATCGGCGATGAAGACCAGGGACTTGACGATGGCCCCCACGGGACACCGGACGGCTGCTGCGGCTTGCTCAGCCGTGTGGGTTCCCTGCGGAAAGAGACTGACCTCGGGCTTGAGCCCTTTTCTGTTTGCCGCCTCGAGGAAACGCTCCAGGGGGTCCTTTCGGCCCACGGGAAGATTCTCTCACTCCGCCCGGGGAGAGGAAGGGGCCCGGGTACCCGTTGGTCGGGCGAGAGGCTGCAGAGCCACGCCCGGCCACCATGGGGTCTTCCTCAGCCGGGGATGGGCAGTCTTAGAAGGAAGGCGGCGAGCCCTCCTACCCCAAGGGCTGTGACCACCGTGCTGGCGGCAATGGCAGCGGCTCGCGCGGGCCCGAGTTCCCCCGAGAGCGCCGCGAGGGTGGCCACGCAGGGCACCTGGACTGTGTTGACCAGGGCGTAGATCCAGATCTGCTGGGGGGTCATGAACTTTAGAAGGTTCTCAGCCCCCGGTCCGTACTTGACCGCGGCCAGGGCTACCAGGAGCTGAAGGGCCAGTTCCTTTCTCAAGATGGCGAAGATAAGGGCAATCCCGGCCACCGTTGGGATGCGAAGAAAGTGTGCGAAGAGGGGCCTGAGGGGCTGCTCCGCCTTCCAGATCCAACCGGTCTCGTACAGGGTTCCCAGGGCGAGGCTCCCTACGGTCACCACGGGAACCGCCTTGAAGACGAAGGCTTCTGCTCTGTACCACGCTTTCCTCGCCACTGCCCCCAGGGACGGTTTCCTCAAAGGGAAGATCTCCATGAGCAGCCCTGAGCTTTTTCCCGGCAGGGTTCTCTTGAGGAAGGCGCCGGCCGCAGCCACGATGAGGGCGTCCAGTGCGAATATGGCGAGGGCTGGCCCTTTTCCGACGAAGCGGGAGACCGCTCCCGAAATGACGGCGATGCGGGCGCTGCAGGGAACCATGACTATCAGGGCCGAGGCTATGGTTCTCTCCTTCCGGCTGGGGAGAACCCTGGTGCCCATGATGGCCGGCACGTTACATCCGGAACCCGCTACCAGCGGGATGAGAGCCCTGCCCGAGAGACCGAGCCTCCTCATGGCCCTGTCGGCGACGAAGGAAGCGGCCGAGAGGACCCCCGAGTCTTCAAGAACGGCGAGGAAGAGGTAGAAGACGGCTACGTATGGGATCCCCACCGAGAGGACCGCTTCGATGCCGGAGTCGAAAGCCCAAGTGAGCACCCTCCCCCAGACTCCCTCGCCGGCGAGGGCGTGTATCAATCGGCGTATGAGAGGGGAGGCCCCGGCACTCCAGAGGGCATCCAGGGCCCTCGAGAGAGCATCCCCCACCACGAAAAGGAGGAAGAGGGTGGCCACAAGGAGCAGGACGAGGGAGATGGGGCCCGAGACGGGGGAGAGGAGGACCTCTTCGGCGCGACGTCGGAGGCCCGACCGGCCTCCCGTCGGGGCCCCTGCGAGGGTGGCGAGCTCCCTCGCGAGGCGGTGTCTCTCGGCGGCAAGGAGGATGAAGCCGGGAGGAGGCTCGGCTCGGCTCCCGCGGCCACCGACCCCCTCGAGGAGGGCCGCCACTTCAGGGCGGTAGGGCGGGCGGGGCGGTGGCCTGGCCTCGAGAGCTGCGAGGGCCGCTCTGAGAGCTCCGGCCCCGCGAGTGGCCACAGTCGGCACCACTGGGATTCCTAGGGGCCTAGACAGGGCCTCGGAGTCGGGAGCCGACCCTTCTCTCTCGGCCTCGTCCACGAGGTTGAGGGCCACGGCCATGGGGATCCCAAGTTCCATGAGCTCCAGAACGAGGACGAGGTTCCTCGCAAGGTTTGTGGCGTCTATAACGGCGAGGATGGCATCGGGAGGGGAAGAAGCCAGGGCGGAGGCCACCTCCTCTTCAGCCTCCGTTCCGTCGGTGGCCTGAACCGAGTACGAACCCGGGAGATCGAGGACTTCGACAGGCCCGCCCAACCAGGCCCTGCCCACTTCCACGCGGACGGTGGTCCCCGGGTAGTTTGCCGTAGCGGCCCTTCCGCCGGTGAGCCTGTTAAAAAGGGTGGACTTGCCCACGTTGGGGTTACCCACCAAGGCGAGGCGTCTCGGGCTGGGCTCGGGCCCCCATCGCCCCCTACCTTCTTGCTCCCTCCCTTCTTGCCACCCTGTATCCCGCCCGAGCCTTCGGGCCCAGCGGCGCGGGCCGAGCAACCAGGCGCTCCCAGCGGCCGGGCGGCCCAGGCGTGCTGCCGGAAAAAGGTCCGAGAGCCTCCTCCGGAACCCCCGCCCGCCGCCGTGGCACTGCCCGCACCCGCCCCTCAGCTTCCTCCTCCTTTCTCCTCTCCATCCCTCTCGAGCTGAGGGAGGACGGTGAGCTTCCGGGCGATTCCCCGGTCCACGGCGTACCGGGCCGTTCCCACCTTTACCAGGAGGGGTCCCCTGAAGGGGGCGGACCCCTCCAGTTCCACCTCGGTTCCGGGGAACAGGCCCATCCGGGCCAACTCCCGAAGGACATCCCCCTCCTCGGCCTCAACCCTGAGAATCGTCGCCCTCTCGCCCCGACCGAGTTCCGTGAGGGCCCTGCCCCGGGTGAGGGAGAGGCTTCCATCTCGCCGCGGTATGGGCTGGCCATGGGGGCATGTCTCGGGGAAGCCCAAGACCTCCTCAATGGCGGTGGCCGCCTCCTCGGAGATGGCGTGTTCCATGCGGCAGGCCTCATCGTGGGAGTCGGCCCAGCCAAGACCGAGGAGGTCCGTGAGGAGCCTCTCGGCCAGCCTATGCTTTCTCAGGACCCTTAGGGCCTCGGCCCTCCCCGCGGCGGTGAGCTTCAGACCTGAGCTGTCCTTGAAGACGAGGCCCTTGGCCACGAGCCTCGCCCCCATCTGTGTGACGGCGGCGGGGCTGACACCGAGACGCCTGGCCACGTCGAGGCCCTTCACTGGCCAGTCTCCGCCTCCCAGCCGGTACAGGGAGATGAGGAACATCTCCTCCGACGGGGTCCTCTCGCAGGTTCCCCTCTCGGGCATGGCCTTCTCCCCTCCGGTTGCCGGCTTGTGGCGATCGTGGCTCTGCGCACAATTTAAGCTGCCTTTATCCCCCAGTCAAGGGGGACCGGCGCCGGCGCCGCCTATCTGCAGCTCCTCCAGAGGCCCCGCCCCTCCTCCCTCGCTCGCCTCTGGGCTTGGAGGAACTCCTCCTGATGGGCGAGGTTCGGGGGTACCGTGTAGACCAGGGCGAAGCCCTCCCTCACTAGGGCCAGATTGAGGAAGAGGCCGTCTCTCAGCCGGTAGACATAGGCGAGGAGGCGTCCGTACTTGTCTCTCACCTCCACGTCGAAACTGAGGCGTACCCACTCCCCCCCGACGAGCTGCGCAGTTCGGCGCGCCGCTTCCTTTCCGAAACACTCCACGGGCCGCCTCGGGTCCTTGGTTTCGGGGGTATCTATTCCGATCAGCCGCACTCTCTCCTTTCTTCCCCCGAGGACCACCTCGATGGTGTCCCCGTCGACGACCCTAGTGACCCTGGCATCCTCCCCTGGGGGGAGGCCGGGTGCGGGCCGTGGGCGGCCCTGCGGGCTGCAGGAGGAAATGACGAGGAGAGCCATGAGGACGGCCGCCCCCGCCGGGAGCCCCTCCCTGCCTCCCCTTCCCACCCTGGCCCTTACTCCCATCCCCAGGCGAACTGCGGTGAACGCGACTCGGGCCCCCTCGCCAGAGGAGGCGCCGAGACTGTACCCCCGGGGTGGGACTCAGGGGGCCGGCCGGATTCCCTGTGCGAGGGCCTTTCTCACCGCTGCTTTGAGGACGCTCTGTCCCAGGGTCGCGCAGGAAGGGCGGAGCCGAAGCATCTCCTCCCCGACCAGGGCCCTTACCGCCGCGGGCGTGGAGCTCAGGATCTCCTCCACGTGCCATCCCTCAGCCGCCACTTTCTCGAAGAGCATGGAGGCCGCCGCCTGGCTCAGGATGCACCCCTCGCCCTCGAAGGAGAGGGCCACGACCCGGTTGTCTCGGAGCTTTAAGTACACGGTAATGATGTCCCCGCAGCCCGGGTTCCCTCCGCTCACCACCGCATCCGGGTTCTCTAGGCGTCCCTTCCGCCTCGGGCGGGCATGGTGATCGAGGATAAGGTGGACCAGCTCTTCGCGCCCTCCCGACCGCCGTTCCCGTTCAGCCTCACTCCTCGCCCTGGTGGTCTCCTGGCCCGTCCCGTCCCGCGGGGGAGCGCTGGTAACGAGAGTCATGCCGCCCTTCGATGTGGACCCCATCACCTCTCGATGGGGAGTCCCACCAGGTTCCCCCATTCCGTCCACGAACCGTCGTAGTTCTTAACCCTTGGGTAGCCAAGGAGTTCATGCAGGACGAACCAGGTGTGGCTAGAGCGTTCGCCGATACGGCAGTAGACGATGACATCCTCCTCAGGGGTTATTCCTTCTCCCTCGTAGACGGCTCTGAGCTCCGCGGCGGTCTTGAAGGTGCCGTCCTCGTTCACGGCCCTTCCCCAGGGGATGTTCCTGGCCCCCGGGATGTGTCCTCCTCTCAGGGCTCCCTCCTGTGGGTAGTCGGGCATGTGCAGCAGCTCACCCGAGTACTCTCCCGGTGACCTCACGTCCACCAGAGGCTTCCCCGGTGCCACCCTCTCCCGCCCGCGGAAACCCGCGTGGGCGAGGACGTCATCGGGGAAGGCCCTTATCTCCGGGCGCATCGGGCCGGGCTCGTAAACAACCTCAGGGTACTTGGGGATCTCGAAGGAGAGGGGCCTCCCCTCCTCTATCCACTTTTTCCTTCCCCCGTCCCCGCGAGATGCCCAGGCGCGAGCAGAGGCTTGCAAAGCGCTTCTGGTCGATGAAGTCCCTAATCTGTGGGTCCTGGAGGTCGGCATGCCAGTCGACCCTGACGGCCCCCGGGATGTGGCCCTGGTCGTAAAGGAGGACGTCCTCGTCGCTTTCGACTATCCTCACCCTTGGATCTTCCAGGTGGCGGGCGACCCAGTCGGTGCTGACAAGGACCTCGGGCCTGGTGTAGCCCCTCGCTTTTATCTCCTCCTCGACCTCGAAACCGGCCACGGAGACCCCCTTTCCTCGGGGCGCGCCAGCTGAATCCGACCATTCTGGTCAAGTTTACTACCGTTTCGGGTCGGCCCCCTGCCGACGCCTCACTCAGGAGGGAAGGGACGGGTTCCGTCGAGGCAGATCCAGTGAGGGTAGACGTCTTTAATCTGCCCTCCCTGGAAGGCCAGGCCCTCTGCACAGGGGCTCGGATTGTGGGGCCCGGGCCGGTAGGTTATGTCGGCTGTGACCCCGGTCCGGAAACCAGAGAAGCTGTTGAGTGCGTCTACGAGGGACTGGCGGGTGGGGCTCGGGCCGGCCCTTCTCAACGCCTCCACGAACACCTTCGCAGCCGCCCAGGAGATGATGGTGTAGGGATCGCGGAAGGTGTTGGGGTAGTACTTCTTCATGGTGGCCTGGTAAAGGCGGACCTCGGGATTGTTCGGGTGGACCAGGTCGACGAGGGTGGGGCTGGTGGTTCCCACCCCCTCCAGGGCGTCCCTCGGAATGGCAGCAAGGACCTGCGTATTGGTAAGGGCCCATGCGAAGGTGGGCGGGTGCCATCCCTGCTGTTGGAGGGCGTTGAAGATCCTCACGTAGCTGAAGGGGTCGAAGCCGAGGAAGAGGCTATCGGCGCCCTTGGCCCGGGCCGAGAGGACGTGGGAGTTGTAGTCAGGCTCCGCCGCCGAGATGGTTTTCACCTCCACCGGTTCCACCCCGTGCTGCTTGAGGCATGCCACGGCCGGACCCATGGCCTCCTTGATGAAGGTCAAGTCCACGAACCAGGCAGCGGGGCGCTTCATGCCCAGGAGAGCGTCCAGCACGTACTTGCAGAGCTTGCCCACCTCCCCGAGGTTTACGCTCACGGGAAAGCTCAAGGAGGGACCGAACTCCTGAGGTACCCCGAGCCCACCGATCATGGGAACCCCCTTGGACTGGAAGTAGTCCACTACCGAGGGCTCAGTGTTGGGGGCGAGCCAGCCCACTATGGCAAAGACCCCGTCCTTCTCGACGAGCTCCCTGGCCTGGGTCTGCCCCCTGGTGGCGTCAAAGCCGTCGTCCTTCTCGACCAGCTGGAGTTTGTACCCGTTCACGCCCCCCTGGTCGTTCACCATTTGGAAATAGGCCTTGACCGTATCGGCCTCGGCCCCGGCGGCGAGGGGGCCTGTCTCACTGAAGATTCCGCCCACCTTGATGATGCCCCCCGAGACGGGCGCCTGGGTCTCCTTCCGGGTCGGCCCGAGGACCTGGAGCCCCGTTCCCCCGCCGCCCGCGCCGCCCGCACCATTCCCGGCGGCCGCCTCCTCACCGGGCCCTCCACCAGCCGCAAAGACCGAACCGGCCTGCTCCGAAGGATTGGAGGAGTTGGGTATGCGCCCCTTCAGGCCCGTGTCGCCGCCGGCCCTTATATCCGCTACCAGCCCGAAGGCGAAGAGGACGGAAAGAACAGCAGAGAGTGCCATCCAGAATCGGACCCAGCGCTCGGTCACGGCTCCCCCCTTTCGGCCCGCTGAGTTCACCCCCAAGGGCCGGGTCTGGCCCGCGGCCCTCACAACGGCACAGGTTAGGCCCGGTGGGGTTAACTGGTCAAATCGGGCTAGGTTAGGCCCCTAAGCCTTCAGGTTGCGCGCAGGCCGGCTAGGGGATAGTTTCCGCCGCGTGCCGGCAGCAAGGCAGATCTTGCCGAGGCGGAGGAGGACCCCTCGCGTCCCCCTCGCCCTCCTCGCTGCCCTCGCCCTGGCTGCAGCCGGCGTCCTGGTCGCTCGGAGGGCCTTCAGGCCGTCGCCGGCCCCTTCTCCGAGCCCTCTCCCCCCCTTCTCCTTCTCGATAAAAGGCTCGGAGTTCACGAGCCCCGATGGGCCTCCCGACCCGGAGGAGCAGGCGCGGGACGTGGAGGAGGTGAGGAACCTCCTCATCCGGTACTACTCTCTCGTCTTGGCTGCCTCGGCCTCCCCCGCTTCCCCCAGTCCCCCGCCGGGGGTGGCCTTCCTCTCCGGGTTCTTTGACGCGAGGGCCCTGGCCTCTGCCGAGCGCGACCTCGGGGCCCTCGGCCTCGGGCAGCTCCCTGAGGGGCCGGTCTCCCTGGAGAGGGCGGAGGCGGTGGCGACCCTTTGGTTCCTTTCGAGGGGGGAGGGAAGGGTGGGAGTGGCCAGAGTGGAGGTGACGGGGGTGGGGAGGGTCCTCGGAACCGAGTTCCACTTCAGCCGAGCTGCCACTCTCTACCTCGAGAAGATCCCCGGCGTGGGCTGGAGGATTCTGGGCTATGAGGCTACCGGAAGGGAAGATACTCCCTGGCCATCATCTTCCCCCGCGGCGGAGGGAGGGTTTGGGTCTCTCCCGAGGGGGACGGGATGAGGGGGTCCTCTCGCGCTCTCTGGGCCGCACTCCTTGTGGCGGGGATGGCCGGGTGCTCCTGGCGGCCCCTGGGACGTCCGAGCCTGCCGCCGGCGGTCTCCATACACCGGGCCCACGCCGGGAGCTTCACGCCCCGGCCGGAGAGGCCCCTCTTCTTCCTCATTATCGGGAGCGACTCGGGCAGCCCCGCTTACGGGCGCGGCGGTTCCGTTGAGCGGGGAAGGGCAGACGCGATACACCTGGTGGGGGTGAACCCGGCGAGGAGGGCCGGAACTATCCTGGATATCCCAAGGGACTCATACGTCCCCATCCCGGGCAGGGGGATGGACAAGATCAACTCCTCCCTGGCGTACGGGGGGCCCGAGCTCGCTGTGAGGACCGTCGAGGCCCTGGTGGGGGTGAGGGTTGACTACTACTTCCTCACCAGCTTCGAGGGTCTGGTGGGCCTGGTGGACGAGGTGGGGGGCCTGGACGTCCGGGTGGACTTCCCCATGTACGACCCCTATTCCGGTTCCCACTTCAGCCCCGGGGTCCGGCACATGAGCGGGGCGGAGGTCCTCGCCTTCTCGCGCGACAGGCACTCTCTGCCCGGTGGGGACTTTGACCGCTCCCGGCACCAGGGAGAGGTCCTCCTGGCGGGCCTCGCACGGTTCAGGGAGGCTGCCTCCGGGAACCCCGCGGAGGTCCTGATGTTCGTGAGGGCTGTGATGAGGCATGTCAGGTCCGATATTCCCCTGAATGAACTCTTCGAGCTCGCCCTTCTTGCCAGGGAGGTGGAACCGGGCTCCGTGAGGAATGTGGTCCTGCCCGGAACCCCGGGGAACGTGAGGGGTGCGAGCGTGGTGTTTCTCTCCCCCGCTGTTCAGCGGATCTTCCAGGACTTCAGGGACGACGGGTTGGTCGGCTAGGGGCTGCGGGCGCCTTCCGCCCTCTCCGGGCGAGGGCGAGGGCGCGGGCGCGGGTTGCGGCCGAGGCCTCCTCCCTGTCGGGCAGGGGGTCTAGGGGGACCGGCTCGCCCCGACCCAGGGCGAGGGAGAGGAGAAGGTCCGCGAGCCAGGGGTTCTTGGGTAGCACGGGGCCGTGAAGGTAGGTGCCGAAAACCGTCCCCGCCAGGGCTCCCTCAGTTCCGTCCTCGCCGTTGTTGCCGGCGCCCGCGATCACCCTGGCCAGGGGCGAGAGCTCGGGGCCGAGCCTGGTTCTTCCTCCGTGGTTCTCGAAGCCGACGAGGGGGCCGCCTCCCCAAGGGGTGCTGGCCTCGGCGTACACGTCCCCTATGAGCCTGGGGCTTCCGGCAAGCGTCGTGGCGTGGAGGAGGCCGAGACCCGGAAGTTCCTCGCCAGCGGCGGTCACGTAAAACTCCCCCAGGAGCTGGTAGCCGGCGCAGACGGCGAAGACCACAGCGCCCCTAGCCGCCTCCTCTGCAAGCCCTGCCTTGGTCCTCAAGGCGTCGGCGAAGACTGCCCTCTGCTGCCTATCCTGACCCCCTCCGAGGAGATAGAGGTCCCTGCCGGAGGGGAGGGTATCTCCCAGGCTCGCCTCCTCCACGTCCACCTCTAGCCCCCTCCAGCGGGCGCGGCTCACGAGACAGAGGAGGTTCCCTCCGTCCCCGTATAGCCCGAGGAGCTCAGGGTAGAGATGGCAAATACGGAGCCTCGCCCCCATGCGGCCTGCCTAGTGCCGCCCTTTCCAGAAGGGTCGGACCAGCCCCCGCTTCTGGAGCCCTCGGTGAAGTTCCAGCATGGCCGTGTAGGTGCCGAGGAAGACGAGGGTGGAACCGGCCGGCCCTTCCCGCACCAGTTTCTCCAGCGCGGCTAGGGGGCTTCTCTCGCTTGCCACTCCTTCGAGGCCCGCGTACTTCAGCCTGAGCACGACGTCCTCTGCCCTATCCCCGGATGCCAGGAGCCAGGAAGCCTTACCCGCCAGGGCAGTGAAGTCCACGTCCCAGATCCAAGATATGTCAGTGCCGTCGGCGATGCGGTCGTTTACTGCCACCACGGCTGCTACGGGTGTGGGCTCGAGGGAGAGGACGCGTATGAGCTCCGCGAAGCTGGCGGGATTCTTCCCCAAAAGTAGGGCCACCCCCCTCCACCCGGAGCTCGGCCTTCGGGGATCGGTGGGAAGCCGGACCTCTTCCCCCCGGCCGAAGGCCGGCTCCGCGGACTGGATAGCTCTTCTGGCCGTCTCCAGCGGCACGCCTCCGGCCAGGGCCAGGGCGAGGGCTGCGGCGGCCGAGTACGCCCCGGCAAGGCCGAGGATCTTGAGGTGAACCTGGCAGAGCCCCGCGGGCGTGGAAAGGAGAAGGGTGGAGCCGGCCAGCCCGTGCAGCTTCACGTTCCTCACGGCGAGGTCGGGATGGGGTCGGCTCCAACCGCAGCGGGGGCAGTGATAGTGCCCGAGGTGCCCTATGAATCGCCGGGAATAGGTGAGGGGGCTGCCGCAGTGCCGGCAGTCGGGGAAGTCCTGAACCCCCACGGCCGCCCCGGCCCAGGTTTCGTCCTGGATGCCGAAGGTGAGCACGGGTCCCTTTGCGGCCCGACTCATGGATGCTACGGCTGGATCGTCGGCGTTCAGGATCACCCAGGTGTCCTTCGGAAGGGCGGCGATGGCTCGCTCCACCCGGGAGGCCACCGCCTCCACCTCGCCGTAGCGGTCCAGCTGGTCCCGGAAGAGGTTGAGAACGGCGACAGCCCCCGGGTCCAGCTCCTCCACGGCCCTGGGAAACTCACCCTCGTCCACCTCGAAGCAGGCCGTATCCCTCGCCGGCTCCAGGAGGAGGGCGGTGGTGATGCCGCTCATGAGGTTAGCCCCGCCCGCGTTGTAGCAGGTGCTGAGGCCCGCAGCGGAGAGGGCGCGGGCCAGGAGGTGCACGGTGGTGGTCTTTCCATTAGTCCCGGTCACCAGGAAGGGACGGGTGCCGAGGCCCTTGCTGTAGACCCTGGCGGACTCGGGGTACACTCTTCGGGCAAGGACCCCCGGGAGGGTGGTTCCTCCCCCCGCTCCGGCGGCCCTGCTGGCTAGAGCGGTGAGCACCGCCAGGGCCCTCGCCAGGCGGGCACGGAGAGGTGGCCGAGAACCCGCAGTCCCCCGGTGCGCCACAGGCCAAGCTTACCTTTGCGCTTGGTTCATTACATTTGTGCTTGGCTCGGGGCTCGCTGTCCTCGCCCGGAACGCAGGTCCCCACGAAAAGAGATGGCTCTCGGGTCAGGGTCCGGGGCTCCTCCCCATCCCTTTCCTTTCCAGGGCCAACTCGACCTTAGCCCGGAATTCCTCGGCGCTGAGGTAGCCCTCGATCTTCTCCCCGTCCACAACAAAGGTCGGAGTCGCCCTAACCCCGGCGGCTTCGGCGTCGGCCCTGAGCCTCTCCACCACCGCGGAGTACCTCCCCGACTCTAGACACTCCTTAAGCCTCGCCCCATCCAGGCCTATCCCTGCCTGGCCGAGCATGGAGAGGAGCCTGGGTTTGGTGAAGTTTCCTCTGTTCTCGCCATTCCAGTTGCTGAAGATCACCCGACTCGCCTCGAAGAACTTTCCCTGGTCGGAGGCGCAGAGGGCGGCCTCAGCCGCCCAGACGCTCTCCCGGCCTATGAAGGAGAAGGGCTTGAAGACAAACCTCACCAGCCCCGTGTCTACGAGCTCCTTCCTCACGGTGGGGAAGACCAGTGTTTCCCACCGGGCGCATACGGGGCACTGGTAGTCGGCGTATTCGACGACGGTGACCGGGGCGTCGGGGCGGCCGAGGGTCTCTCCCTCGAGGTGGCCGGTGAGATGGGAGGGGACCCTCTCCTGGGGCCTCCTCGACGCCTGCCATAGGAGACCGGCGAGCACGAGAAGAGCCAGGACCCCAAGGGGAAGGAGCCAACTGGAAGCGCCCCCTTTCCGCCGGGCCGTGGCTTTCCCCCTCCCCTCCCGCGGGGGCCCCCCGGCCTGCCTTCTCTTCGCCCCGCCTTTTTCTTTCTTGTCTCCTGCCACCGTTTCCTCCTCTTCCTAGAGCGCGAGTCTACCCGTTCCTGGCTCGCTGGCGGGGGCCGCCGGTGCAGCCTGTCTGCTCCTTCCTGGACTTATTCAGGCGGCCCTTCTTCCTCGCTGCCCGCCCAAGCCCGCGGCTCGGGTTGAGGAGACCCACCCAGGGCCAGGACGTGAACGGCGAGGCCGAGGAAAGCGAGGTCCCTCAGGATCTCCCAGATGGTGATCCCCGCGCCCGAGGTTTCCCCGAAGCACCCGCACCCTATGGGGAGGTGGCGGATGGCAGCACTCACCATGGCTCCAAGGAAGGCAAGGAGCAGTCCGGAGGCCACCGCAGCGGCCGTTCTGGCCCAGGTTCCCTGAATGAGGAAGGCGGCGAGGCCCAGCTCGAGCCAGGGGAGCCCCTGGCCCACCAGGGTGTCAAGGCCCCGGGGGAGGATCCGGTAGTCTCTCACAGCCTGGACCGAGGCAACGGGGTCCCTCACTTTGGCCCAACCCGCCCAGGCGAAGACCCCGGCGAGCACCAGTCTGGAGGCGAGAAGCGCCCACCGCGACCTCGCGATGGACGCGAGGCATGCCGCGGCTCGCTTGAGGGCCTCCCTCCCGCTCATTGTCTCTCCGCCGGACTGGGTCTCCGTTTCTCCCAGGCGGCTTTACGCGGCCCGGGGAGATGGTAGCTTGCTCTGGGCCGAGACGGCGGAAAGTCAGCCCCGACTGGGGGTTTCCTGGGGGTACCTGCACCGGCTTTTCGGGGCCGAGCTGTAGCCCTGGGTTTTCCCGGCCGCTCCGGTATTCCATGGGGAACCCCTGGCCCGCCTGGATCGGGTCCCCGACCCGAAGGTCGAGGGCACGCGCCCGGCCTTCGGGGATACACTCTCCTCCCGTGCGGAGGGGAAAGCGGGGAGCCTTGGTGACCAGGGCCTTCCGTCACCGCGTCTTCGCCCTCCTCTGGTCCCAGGCGCTCCTCTCGAACACCGGAACCTGGGTTCAGAATGTGGCCCAGGCCTGGTGGGTTCTGGTCCTCACCCGCTCCCCCTTCATGGTCGGGCTCGTAACTTTCGCTAACTTCATTCCCGCCGCGCTCCTTTCTCCTCTGGGAGGGGCTCTGGCCGACAGGCGCGGCAGGAGGCGGGTACTCCTGGCCACCCAGAGCACCATGATGCTCCTCGCCCTCGGCCTTGGCCTCTCGGTGCTGGCGGGTTCGAGGTCGCCCTGGGCTGTAGTGGGTGTGGCCTTCGGGATGGGGGTGGCCATGGCCTTCAACGGCCCCGCCTGGCAGGCGCTTCTGCCGACTCTGGTTCCCCGGGAGGATCTGGTGGCTGCCGTCTCCCTCAACTCTGTCCAGTGGAACCTGGCCAGGGTTGTGGGTCCTGCCCTGGGGGGGTTAGTCCTTCAGGTCTCCGGGCCGGGATGGGCCTTCCTTCTCAACGCCGCCAGCTTTCTCGGGGTGATTGCCATCCTGGCCAGGATGACCGAGGGAGACCGGCCCTCGGCGCCCGTGCAGGCGGGTGGGGCGTGGACTCTCGTGGCGAGCCCAGGACGGGTGAGGAGGCTTCTAGCCTTCACCTCCGCCGTGGCCGGTCTGGGCGCTCCATTCCTCACCGTCCTCCCGGCTTTTGCCCGCGCTGACCTGGGAACCGGGGCCCGGGGGTATGGGTTCCTCCTTGCCGCCGTGGGAGCTGGGGCGACCGTGGGGGCCTTCGGGGTGGACTGGCTTTTGGCCCGCTTTCCCTCGAGCTCGGTGGGGATCGGGGCTGCCGGCAGCTTCGCCCTCTCCCTCGCCCTCCTTGCGAGCTCTCCGGGCTTGGGTTCGGCGGCGGCCGCTTGCTTCTGGGCGGGCGCCGGTTACCTTGCGTCCCAGACCGTTGCCAACTCCGGCATTCAGCTCTCGGTCCCGGACCACATCCGGGGAAGGGTCATGAGCGCGTATATAGTTGCCTTTTTTGGGTTCTTTGCCCTCGGGAGCCTCGGAGTCGGAGCTCTTGCGGGTCGAATCGGTTCTCGCCCTACCCTCGTGATGGAAGCTGTCCTTCTGGGGCTTGCCTCGCTACCCGTTGCGGCGGGTCTGGAGAGGTCGAGGACCCCTTCGGAGTTTCTCGGCCGCGCGGCCAGGACCGCCCCCGCCTCGGCGGACCCGGAAAACGACGGAGGGCCCACGCCGCATTGATCTTGTAAGCCGCGAGCTCTCTGGGGAAGAGCCGGAGAGGGGATTCGAACCCCTGACCTGGCGATTACGAATCGCCTGCTCTGCCTGCTGAGCTACTCCGGCCGCTGGTAACAAAGATTCTATCGGTTCCCTCCAGCCCCCGGCCCACTGCCCCCCGCTGGCTGCTGCTTCCCCGGCGCCTGCAGAATCTGGGGACAGCCTTCCCGGAGGGGGCAGGCCACCCTCCTCCCTTCCCCGAGGGCCACTACCACCTCCCCACGGGGAACGCGGTACTCGGCCACGATTCCCCTCCCCTCAGGCGTCTCCACCTCCGCCCCGAGAGGAGGGGCCTCCCGCCTGAACTCCTCGTAGAGGGGGTGCTCATACCTCAGGCAGCAGAGAAGCCTTCCGCACGCCCCCGAAATCCGCAAAGGGTTGAGATCGAGTCCCTGTTCCTTGGCCATCCGGACGGTGATCGTGTCGAAGGAGTCGAGGAAGAGGGTACAGCAGAGTTCCCTACCGCAAAGACCCATCCCGCCGACGAGTTTGGCCTCGTCCCTCGCCCCTACCTGGCGGAACTCTACCCGCCCGCCGAGAAGACCCGCGAGCTCCTTGTGGTATGCGCGGAACTCCACTTTCTCCTTGGCAGAGAAGTAGATGGTGTACCGGTCCTGCCCTGGCTCGTAGTCGACTCCGGCGACCTTGATGGGGACACCCCGTTCCCGGGCGAGGGCCGCAGCCCGCTCCCTGGCGTTCTCCTTTCTCAGCCTGGCCGTCTCTCGGCGAAGAAGGTCAGCCTCGGTAGCCTTCCTCAGCACCTTGGGAAGGCCTTCAAGCCCCTCCACCTCGGTGGGGGGCCAGATCACCTCCATGACCTCTTCCTGCCCTCCTGCCTCGACCACCACCTTCTCCCCGACCCTGGGGTCGAGATCGCCCGCGTCGAAGTAGAAGATCCTTCCGTACCTTTCCGCTGCCGCTCCGAGAACCCTCGTCAAGGGGTCACCTCCGCTGCAGGAACCTCTCGGACCTCACCCGTGCGGACGGCGTGTCGCCAACCCATGCTACACGACCGGGTGGCTCGGCGCCGAGTCTGCATGGGCTGGGGCGGGGTGGGGTGGTGGGGTCACCCGGGAATTCCTTGGACCAATCCGAGGAAGGCCTCTTCCAGCACGAGCGTAAGGTCCCCCTGCCCCTGAAGTTTCTCCGCGGCGGCCTCGAGGGATCCGAGGGCCTGGAGAGTACGCCTGGGGTTCTTCGGGAGGTCCTCGGCCACGGCGCGGGCGGCAGCTGAAAGGTAAAGCTGGGCAAGATCCCTCTCGGCCCTGGCCACAGCCCGCTTCTCCCTCTTCTCCAGCCTCTTCAGGGCTGCCGGAAGACCCGGGCTTCCCTCGAGAGCGGCCTTGAGCCTCTCCTTCTCCTCCCGGAACGCTAATGCCGCCCTTCGCCCCTCCTCCTTGGCGGCGGCGGCCACCTCCGCTGCGGCCTGGAGGGCTCCCCAGGTGTCGAGGAGGCGCCATCCCTTGACGAACTCGAGGACCCCTCTCTCCAGCCCCAAGCGCGCGAGCCTGGGGTTCCCGCCCACCGCCTCAAGAACGCGGGCTGCCTCGGCGGGCTCCCGGCCTGTCTCCGCAGCCAGGTGGAGGGCGAGTTCCTCCCGCGGGGGAGGAAGGACCGCCACCCGCCAGCACCTGGAGGCGACCGTCTCGCCCACCTCTTCGGGGCTCCGGGAGAGCAGGAGAAAGAGGGTGGGTTCGGGGGGCTCCTCGAGGACCTTGAGGATTCCTCCCTGAGCAGCCTCGTTCATCCTCTCCGCTTCCTCGACCACCGCCGCGTGCAGCGGTGCTTCGAGAGGGGCGAGGGAGACGGCCTGGCGGAGGGAGCGGATGGAGTCCACGAGTATCTGTCCCCCCTCGGGAGAGACCAAGTGGAGGTCTGGGTGCGTGCCCGCGAGGACACGCCTGCACGTGCTGCAGGCCCCGCACCCACCCGACGGGCAGAAAGCGACGCAGGCGAGGGCGAGGGCCGCCTCCTCCTTGGGTGCCCCGGGGGGGCCGAGGAGAAGGACCGCGTGGGGGGGGCGTCGCTCGGCGAGGGAAAGCGCGAGCTCCTCAAGCCCCCTCCCCCCTCCGGGCAGTTGCCTGAGGACGGGAGGAATCAGTTCCTGCCTCGACCCATCCACCCTTCCCGCTCCTTCCCGCCCCCCTTGCTAGCCACGAGGCGGCTCGGAGCCGAAGCCCCTTCTTCTGAGGAGCTCTAGGGCCGCATCAAGAACCTTCACGGCCACCACCTCCTCCTCCAGGCCCGCATCGATCACCGTGAACCGCTCCGGAAACCGGCGCGCCAGGGACTCATAGGCCTCCGCTACCTTCCTGTGGAACCTCTCGTCCTCCCTCTCCAAGCGGTCCTCCCGCCCCGACCGCTCGAGCCCCCGACGGGGTTCCACCCTGAGCAGTATTACGAGGTCCGGGCTAATCCCCTCCGTGGCCCAGAGGGAGAGCCGGAGTATGTCATCCTCGTCGAGGCCCCTTGCCCCTGCCTGGTAGGCGAGGGAGGAATCGAGGAAGCGATCGGAAACCACCACCTTTCCCTCCTCCAGGGCCGGCTTCACCACCCTGGCCACGTGCTCCGCCCGGTCCGCCGCGTAAAGGAGGGCCTCGGCCCGGGGGGAGAGCCCTTCCATCTCGGGGCTGAGGAGCACCTCACGGATGTACCCACCCAGGGCGGTGCCGCCCGGCTCGCGGGTGAGGACGGTGGGGATGCCCATGGAGGCCAGGGCCCTGGCAAGGCGGGCGGCCTGGCTGGACTTCCCCGCTCCCTCGATCCCCTCTAGGGCTATGAGAACCCCGGGGAAGCGGAGCCCGGCTCCGGGCAGGACTCTCCGGAGGAGGCCTGCGGAGAGGCTGCCGCCTCCGCCCACCACCAGGGCAGCGGCCAGGAAGGTGAGCCTGGCTCCGGAGAGGTCAAGCACCTCCCCCCCTACCTTAAGCCTGTGGTCTCCGATGAGTCCCGCCATCAGCGGTGCGCCTGCGAGGGATAGGAGGAGCGCGGCCCTTACCAGTGCATAGGCAGCTCCAAAGGCCCTCCCGCGGAACTCGTCGGGTACGGCCTCCTGCATGAGGGTGTACCCGGTTACCCAGGCCACGCCGGCGGCGAAGCCGAGGACGAAGGAGAGGACAAGGGCCCCGAGAAGATCGGAGCTGATCCCCACCAGCGCCAGAGCAGCTCCCGCCACCACCAGGGAACCCGAGAAGACGCGGCGTCGTCCGAGGCGCGCTGAGACTGCCCGGGCGAGCGCCATGCCAGCGGCCAGCCCTGCTCCCACTGAGGTGACGAGAAGACCCCACCCGGCCGCCCCCGCTCTCAAGGCCTTCACCACGAAGACGACCCCGAGGCTGGCCACAGCACCACCTGCTAGGAAGGCAGAACCCATGCCGAGGTAAAGACCCCGGAGGAGGCCGTCCCTGGCTAAGAGAGTGAAGAGCTGGCCAAGAGGGCCAAAGGGGCTCCTGAGCTCCCTCGGGACTTCCCTCTCCTTCCTGCCAAGCCTGCCGAGGCCCGAGACCATCCAGGCCGAGAAGAGAAAGGTTCCAGCGTCCACATAAAGGGCGACCGCCTCCTGGCTGGTCTGGAGGTAGTGCAGGGGCTCAAGGGCCGAGAGGAGGGCGGCCACCCTGGCGAGAAGAGCGAAGACCACGCCTGCCAGGGGCATGGGGGCATAGGCGGCGAGGAGGGAGAGCTGGTTGGCGGGGAGGAGCTCCTCTCTGGGGACGGTGGCGGGTATCGCCGAGTCCTTCGCTGCCGACCAGACCAGTGAGAGGAATTCCAGAAGAAAGAAGAGGAGGTACAGGGGCCAGACGGTGTGGGCAAGGGGGAGGAGCCCGGTGAGCAGCGCCCTGAGGAGGTCGCAGGTGAACATGAGCTTCCGCCTCTCGAACTTGTCGGCAACCACCCCCGCCAGCGGGGCGAGGAGGAATCCGGGGAGAACCCTTGCAAGGAGGGCTCCCCCGACAGCCAGCTCGGGGGCGGCGGAGACCCTCGAGACGAGAGAGGTGACGGCGATTATCCCCACCCAGTCCCCGAAGCTCGAGACGGTGGAGGCGGCGAAGAGCCTCCTGAACCTGTCGTGCCTAAGGACAGACGTGAGGAATCGCCTGCTTTCGGGGGCGAGGGCGAGCTCGGCATCGGGCAGCGGTGGCCTCTCCTCGCCCTTCCCCTGCATTTCTAGACCTCGTCCCCTGGCCCCTGGGAAGAACCCTCCTTGCGCGCGCGGCGGGGGGAGACGAAGGTCACGTAGGTGCAGTCCGGGTAGCGCGAGCAACCCCAGAACCTCTTGCCGTGACGGGAACGCCTTGGGAGGAGCCTTCCGCCCTCACACGCTGGGCACGGCGGCGCGTCCTCGGCTATGTAGGGGCGGGTTCCCGAGCAGGAAGGGTACCGGGAGCATCCCCAGAATGCCCCGAACCTTCCCTTTTTAAGCAGCATGGGGGATCCGCACAGGGGGCAGCTCTCGGTCTGCTCCTGCTCTGGGGCTCCCTCGGTGGGAGTATCCACCAGAGCCCCCTCATCGGCCGCGCCGCCGACCCCTCCTTCCCCATGCTCTTGCCCATTTTCAGGAGCGGCCGTGCCCGGGAGCCTTCCCTTGCACTCGGGCCATCTGGAGCAGGAGAGGAACCACCCGTACCGCCCGAGGCGCCCGACCATGGGTGCGCCGCAGGAGGGGCAGAGCTCCTCCGACGGCCTGGTGACCACTTCTTCTCTGGCCACCTCCCTCTCCTTCTCGCTAACCTTGAGTTTCCAGGGTTCCCAGAAGGCCGCCACCACAGGAACCCAACCCCTCTTACCCTCAGCTATCTCGTCGAGGTCCTCCTCCAGGCGGGCTGTGAAGCCGAGGTCCACGATCTCCGGGAAGTGCGCCGAGAGGAAATCGGCAACGGCAATGCCGAGATCGGTGGCGAAAAGCTTCCTCCCCTCCTGTCTCACGTACCCCCGCTCCAGGAGGGTGCTAACCGTGGGGGCGTAAGTCGAGGGCCGCCCGATGCCGTTTTCCTCCATGGCCTTTATGAGGGTCGCATCGGTGTACCTGGGTGGGGGCTCGGTGAAGTGCTGCTCCTTCACCAGATCCAGGAGGGTGAGCTCCTCGCCCTCCTCCACCGGCGGAAGGAGCTGCTCCTCCCTCTCCTCCTGGTCTTCCCTGTACACCCGGAGGTAACCGTCGAAGGCCAGGGTGGAGCCGGTTGCCCTCAAGAGGTAGTCGCCGGCTTCCACCTCCACGTGGACCTGGTCGTAGAGGGCCTCGGCCATCTGGGTGGCCACCGCCCTTTGCCAGATAAGTGTGTATAGCCTAGTCTGATCCCTGGTGAGGTAGGGGGCCACATGATCGGGGAGGCGCTTGGCGGAGGTTGGCCGTATGGCCTCGTGGGCCTCCTGAGCCAGCCGCTGCCTGGTCCTGTACCTCCGTGGGGTGGGGAGAGCGTACCTTTCCCCGTAGACCTCCCTCACCACCTGGGAAAGCTCCTCCAGGGCCAGGGTTGAGAGGTTTACCGAGTCCGTCCTCATGTAGGTGATCAGGCCTACCCTACCTTCCCGGCCCAGCTCCACGCCCTCGTAGAGCTGCTGGGCTAGGGCCATGGTCTTCTTGGGGCTGAAACCCAGCCTCCTCGAGGCCTCCTGCTGGAGAGTGCTGGTGGTGAAGGGAGGAGGCGGTGTCCGCTTGACCCGCCTCTTCCTCACCTCTCGAACGCGGAGGCTGGAGGCGGCCAGGACGCGGGCGTGCTCCTCGGCCTGGTCTCTGTTGGGGATGCGGAGCTTCTCGCCCCCCCTCTCGACCAGCCTGGCCAGGAAGGGCTCGCCGGAGCGACCCGCGAGGAGGGCCTGGATGGTCCAGTACTCCTCGGGGACGAAGGCTCGGATCTCCTTCTCCCTGTCCACCACGAGCTTGAGGGCCGCAGACTGGACCCTCCCTCCGGATAGGCCTCGCCTCACTTTCTTCCAGAGGAGGGGGCTGAGCGTGTAGCCGACCATCCGGTCCAGCACCCTCCTCGCCTGCTGGGCGCCGACGAGGTTCTTGTCGATGCCCCTCGGGTTTTGGAAGGCCTCCCTGATGGCGGCCGGAGTCACCTCGGTGAAGGTGACCCTCTTCACCTCCTCCAGCGGATAGCCGAGGACCTGGGCTACGTGCCAGGCTATGGCCTCGCCCTCGCGGTCCATGTCGGTGGCGAGCCACAGGCCTGTGGAGTCCTGAGCGGCCCGCTTCAACTCGGCCACGGCCTTCTTCGCCTCCCTGGGTATCACGTAGGTGGGGGTGAAACCATTCTCGGTGTCCACTCCGAACCGGCTCTTGGGCAGGTCGCGGATGTGGCCATAGCTCGCGACCACCCGAAAGCGGGGGCCTAGATACCGTGCGATGGTTCTGGCCTTGGCCGGGCTCTCGACTACCACCAGCTCCTTGCTCAAGGCTCCTGCCTCTCCTTTCCCGCTCGGGGCCCCCGAAAGGTTAGCTTAATCGGCCGACAGCCCTCCCCCGGGAGCCCCTATTCTCCGGGAGAGGGGGTAGTGCTCAGCTGGTGGAGCGGTGCGGGCACCAGGGAGAAAGCGTGCCACTAGAATGACGCGGGTCCAGGATGCGGGAGGCGAAATGAGCGAGGGCAGCATCGGGCCGGTGTCCGGGGTGAGTCCGGGAGGGGAAAATGCCTGTGGTCAAGAGTATCGATCTGGTGGGCGTTTCTGAACTAGGGTGGGAGGATGCGGCCCTCAAGGCTCTGGAGGAAGCCGCCAAGACGGTGAGGCACATAGAGAGGCTGGACGTGGTGGAGTACTACGCGCTTGTGGAGGACCAGAAGATAAAGGAGTACAGGGCGAGGGTCCGGCTCCACTTCCGGGTGGAGCGCTAGGGGGAGGCCAGCATGCCGGCGACGGTGGTGGTAGGGGCCCAGTGGGGGGACGAGGGGAAGGGGAAGACCGTTGATCTCCTCGCTCCCCAAGTTAACTACGTCGTGCGCTACCAGGGTGGCTCCAACGCGGGACACACGGTGGTGGCAGCAGGGAGAACCCTCAAGCTCCACCTTGTCCCCTCGGGGATCCTCTACCCCCACATAACGCCTGTAATAGGAAATGGAGTGGTGGTCGACCCCGAGGTTCTCCTGGAGGAGATAAGGTCCCTCGAGTCCCAGGGGATCTCCTGCGCAAAGCTGAAGGTCTCCGGGAACGCCCATCTCACCATGCCCTACCACAAGGCCCTTGACGCTGTGGTGGAGAGATACCTCGGCCGCAGCAAGCTGGGGACGACCAAGCGAGGAATCGGCCCCACCTACGCGGACAAGGCCGCCCGAATAGGGCTGAGGGTCCAGGACCTGCTCGACTTCAAGATCTTCAAGGAGAAGCTCGCCCTCGTGCTTAAAGAAAAGAACCAGATCCTCACCAGGGTCTATGGCCGCCTCCCGCTCGACATGGGGGCCATCCTGGCCGAGTACGAGGGGTACGCGCGAGCCCTCGAGCCTTACATCGACGACACCTCCCTCCTTCTTCACGAGGCCCTTCTCCGAGGTGAGACGGTCCTCCTCGAGGGGGCCCAGGGGAGTCTGCTCGACCTGGACCACGGGACCTATCCCTTCGTGACATCCTCGAACCCGGTGGCGGGGAGCGCGGCCACGGGCGCGGGCATTGGGCCGAAGCACATCAAGAGGGTGATAGGGGTGGCCAAGGCCTACGTGACCCGGGTGGGCTCCGGTCCCTTCCCCACGGAGGAGAGGGGCCCCGAGGGTGACCTCATGGTGGAGCTCGGCGCCGAGTACGGCACCACCACAGGCAGGAGGAGGAGATGCGGGTGGTTCGACGCCGTCATCGTGCGGTACGCCGCCCGCCTCAACACCCTAGATGAGCTCTTTCTCATGAAGCTCGACGTGCTCTCCCGTTTCGAGAGGATAAAGGTGGCCGTGGCCTACGAGTACGAGGGCAAAACCTATGAAGAGTTCCCACCCCACCAGACCATCTTCCACAAATGCACCCCTGTCTACGAAGAGCTGCCGGGGTGGAACCGACCCCTAGAGGGGGTGAGGCGGTTTGAGGACCTGCCTGCGGAAGCCAGGAGGTACGTGCGTTTCATAGAGGAAGCCACGGGGGTTCCGGTGAGTCTCGTCTCGGTGGGACCCTCCAGGGAAGAGACCGTGGCGCGGGCGGCGTAGGGGCTGCTCCTCTAGGAGAGGAGGGGTTGTGCGGGTTCTCATCCTAGGAGGTGGGGGGAGGGAGCACGCCATTGCCTGGAAGCTGGCCCAGAGTCCGCGGGCGGAGAGGATAGCCTGCCTGCCTGGGAACGCCGGCACCGCATCCCTGGGGGAGAACATACGTGGGGACCCCACCGACGCGTCCCAGGTTCTCAAGGCTGCCGAGGCCTTCCAACCCGACCTCGTCGTAGTTGGGCCTGAAGCCCCCCTGGTGGCGGGGGTAGCTGACAGGCTTAAGGGGGCGGGCTTCCCCGTTTTTGGGCCGTCGGCAGCGGGAGCCAGGATCGAGGGTTCCAAGGCGTGGGCCAAGGGGATCATGCTGAAACACGGCATCCCCACCGCTGAGGGGAGAAGCTTCAGCCGCCTGGACGAGGCCATGGAGTACGCCAGGAGCTTCGGGAAGGCTGTGGCAGTGAAAGCCAGCGGCCTGGCGGCAGGCAAGGGGGTAACCCTCGCCCACGACCTGAGGGAGGTGGAGGAGGCCCTTCGGGACAGGCTGGAGCGGGGTGTGTTCGGAGAGGCGGGCAAGGAGGTGGTGGTGGAGGAGGCCCTCGAGGGCTACGAGCTTTCCGCCTTCGCCATCACCGACGGCAGGGCTGTCCTCCCCCTCTTCGAGGCTCAGGACTTCAAGAGGGCCTACGACGGCGACCGGGGACCCAACACGGGCGGAATGGGCTCGTACAGCCCGGTGCCACAGGTCGGTCCAGAGCTCTGGGAGCGAATACGGGCGGAGATTCTCGAGAGGGTGGTCCGCGCCCTCCAGAAGGAGGGGATCGAGTATTCGGGTGTGGTGTACGCGGGGCTCATGATCACGCAGGAGGGCCCCAAGGTTCTTGAGTTCAACTGCCGATTCGGGGACCCCGAGACCCAGGCCATGTTCCCGAGACTCAAGGGGGACCTTCTTCCGGTGCTTGAAGATGCAGCCCTCGGCCGGCTCGACCCGGCGGCGGCCTCGAAGGGGCTCCGGTGGGAGGGGGCCTGCGTGACGGTGGTGGTGGCTTCCGGTGGATACCCCGGAGCCTACGAGACGGGTTTCGAGATACACGGTCTTGAGGAGGCGTCCAGGGTGGAGGGGGTTGTCGTGTACCACGCTGGCACAGCCACCCGGAACGGGAAGGTGGTCACGGCTGGGGGGAGGGTGCTCGGGGTCTCGGGGGTGGGAAGCGACATACGCGAGGCGCGGTCCCGAGCGTATGAGGCGGTCTCGCGCATTTGGTTCCAGGGGATGCACTATCGGCGGGACATAGCGGCGAGGGTGGGGTGAGGGGGGCGATGGTGGCTTTGGGAGGGCCTGGGATGAGAGGGGCGAGTGGCCCCCTGGTCGGGGTGGTGATAGGGAGCGAGTCCGATAGACCCCGGCTGGAGGGCGCTTTCCGGGTCCTGGAGGAGCTGGGCATTCCCCACGAGGCGGAGGTGATCTCGGCCCACAGGGAGCCCGCGCGGGCTGTGGAATACGCGAGGTCCGCTGCAGAGAGGGGTCTTAAGGTAATTGTGGCGGCGGCGGGAAAGGCCGCCGCGCTTCCCGGAGTTCTGGCGGGTTCCACCCACCTCCCGGTGGTGGGGCTCCCTCTTTCGGGGGGAGCTCTGGGCGGAGTGGAGGCCCTGCTTTCCGTGTCCGAGCTTCCCCGGGGGGTGCCTGTAGCGGCTGTCGGGATAGACGCCGCGGGTAACGCGGCCCTCCTTGCCGCCTCCATCCTCGCCCTCCTCTACCCAGAACTGGAGGGGAGGCTGCGCAGCCTGCGCGGGCTCTAGCGGGCTCCTCGGAGGAGAACGGCGCGGGGGCGAAGTTCTGGCGACGGGCGGTGGGAGGAGGAGCTTTGAGGGGTAAAGGGTTTTTCGCCCGCGCGGCCCTGGCTCTTGTGGTCTTCGGCACGGCCCTCCCCCGGTTCCCGCTCGGCCTTGGTGGGGCTTGAGATCTCGGGGAAGCCCGCTCCGTTGCCCCTCACGGGCTCGGGGGTCTTAGGGGAGAGGGTAGGGTTTCAATCGGCGAGGTGCCGAGCTCGGGGCGGGGGGCCGCGGTTTTAGGGTCGGAAGGAAGGAGCGGTCTCCGAGAGTTCCGGAGCCGACCCTGGTCTACCCGGATGGGAGGTTTGAGGCCCTCGAGGTGGCGGTCGCAGGTGGTATCCCTCGGTCGGGGCGGGGGAAGGGGCGGGAGCCGGCCGAAGGGGGGCCCACCCTCTTCACCTATGCCGGGCTCGGCTGGTTCGGCATACGCCCGGGTGCCTGGCTCCTCCTCATCAAGGAGGGGGAGGTTAGTTGGCGCAGCATGGCCCAGATCTACCGTGACTCCGGCGGGTATCTCGTGAGCACCGCCGGTCACTGTGGGAAGGTGGGGGACGTGGCTACCGTCATAGGTGTGCTTGGTAACAGGAGGGACATCCCTGTCCTCCTCGATTTCGGGCGGTTCGTCGCCTCCATCGATCAGGGCCTTGGGCGGGACTGGGCCCTTATACGCGTTGAACCGAGGTGGGAGTTCCTGGTCAATCCCACCATGGCCTTCTGGGGAGGGCCGAAGGGCATGTACACACGGATCGGCTCCGTGGCAAGCCTGGTCTTCCCCAGAGACTCTATCCTGCCGCAGGTGCATCTCAATCCGGATCCATCCCTCGCGCAGGTGGTGGTTCACTACGGGCACGGGCTTGGGGTGGGCACCGGTGGAACTCCCAGGGCGGGGGTCGCCCTTGCCTGGCTCCCCGACCACTTCATGTTCTTCGGGGCCGTCTCCCCGGGGGACTCGGGTTCAGGGGCGAATGCGCTCCTCGGTGAGGGGCTGGGCAGGACCATGCAGGCAGCCGGGATCATCACTCATATCTGGGTAGACCCCATGATGCGGGAAGGCGTCGGCATCATGGGTGGCACCAGGGCCACCCAGGTCAAGGCCACCCTCGTGGACGGAGAGCTCCTCCCCTATCCCTTCCCCGCTCCCGGGCTACCCTAGCCTCTCGTGGGGCCTCGTCGACCTCGGAGGCCCTGGGCGCCTCCTCCAGCGGCAAACGGGTGGTAGCGAGGAATTCTTCTCCGGGCCTGCCCGGTTCTACCCTATCTGTCGATGAAGGAAGGCTTGCCGGAGGAGAGGAAGGGGCCCCTCTCGGAGCTTCTTGGGGTCCTCGAGGACTGCGCGGAGTTCCTAGCCGCGGTGGCCCGCGCGGGGATGGAAGAAGTGAGGCTCGAAGCCCCGCCCGAGCTCCACGCCCTCCTTCTTGCCGGGCTGTTCCAGAGGGTGGGAGGGAGCTGGGTGGCTGTGACGGTGGGAGGGAGGCGGGGAGAGGAGCTGGGAGCTGCCCTCCGAGCCTACCTGGGGGAAGCCGTTGTCGACTTCCCCGCTTGGGATCTCTTCCCTGGTGAACCGATCTCCCCCCGTCCAGATGTGGCGGCCCAGAGGATCCGGGCCCTTAAGGTACTCAAGGGGCGGGAGGAGGTGCTTGTCCTGGTCCCCCTCCGCGCGCTGCTCGAGCCCCTTGTTCCCGGAGCGGAGCTGCTCGAGCCGGTCGTGGTGGAGGAGGGGTCCCATTTTTCCCCCGAGGAGCTGGTCTTGCGTCTTACCGGCCTCGGGTACGAACGGGTGGAGCTAGTGCGCGGGCGGGGGGAGCTGGCGAGAAGGGGCGGCATCGTTGACTTCTTCTCCCCCCTGGATCCGCACCCCGTAAGGGTGGAGTTCTTCGGCGACGAGGTCGAGAGCGTGCGGGAGTTCTCCGCATCCACGCAGAGGAGCCTCGGGCGGAAGGGGAGGGCTGAGGCCTGGCCATGTCGGGAACTTCTGCCCGGGCCTGAAGGGAGCGAGGTCCGGAGGAGGGCAGAGGAGGCTGCCAGGCGGTTCCCCTCTGCCTGGGTGGAACTGGAGCGCCTGGCCAGGGGAGAAGTCTTCGACGGGATGGAGGCGCTCCTCCCCCTGCTCTGGCCGGACGGCCTTGCCCATCTCGGGTCGATGCTGGCGGGGGCCCGGGTGGTTCTGGTCGAGCCGGAGGTGCTGGGAGCCCGGGCAGCGGAGCTGAGGCTCCAGGCGGAGGAGTACGCCGCGGCCGCTTTCGGGGGGACGGCACCTGTCGAGGGATCCCTTGCGGCTCCGTCCGCGGCCTTGCCCGATTGGGAAGAGGTCCTTGCCTCCTTCGGCTTGAGGCCCGTTGCGATCTCCAGCTTCCGCCAGGAGGGGTTCTGGTTCGAGGCGGAGGGCTGGGAGGGGATGCGGGGGAAACCTGAGGCCATCGCGGCCCGCCTCACCGAGCTGGCGAGGGCGGGCTGGAGGGTGGCGGTGAGCGCGGGCGGTGCCGGGACCCTTTCCCGCGCCCTCGAGCTGCTTCGCTCTAGCGGTCTGCCCGAGGGTGTCCCGCAGCTCCGGGCTGTCTCGCCGCCGGCACCGGGATTCCTCTCGCCCCGGCTCCGCCTGGCTCACTTGAGCGAGGAGGATCTCTTCGGAAGGCCGCCCGCCCAGCGAGGGAAGGCATCCCCCGCGAGGCAGAGGGTGGAGCCCGACTTCACCCCCGGGGACTACGTGGTGCACGAGGCCCACGGAGTAGCCAGATATCTCGGCACCACCACCAGGGAGCTCGGGGACACCGTGAGGGAGTACCTGGTGCTGGAGTATGCGGAGGGAGACCGACTCTACGTCCCCCTCGAACAGATCTCGCAGGTGAGCAAATACACGGGGGGCGAGAAGCCGCGGCTTCAGCGTCTGGGGACGAGGGATTGGGAGAAGACCAAGGCGCGGGTGAAGAGGGCCACCAAGGACATGGCCCGGGAGCTCCTGGAAATCTACGCTGCCCGGATGAAAGCGAGGGGACATGCTTTCTCCCCTGACACTCCGTGGCAGAGGGAGCTGGAAGACGCCTTTCCCTATCAGGAGACCCCCGACCAGCTCCTGGCCGTCGAGGAAACCAAGAGGGACATGGAGGAGCCCGTTCCCATGGATCGCCTTATCTGTGGGGATGTCGCGTACGGCAAGACTGAGGTTGCTGTGAGGGCGGCGTTCAAGGCCGTCATGGACGGGAAACAGGTGGCCATCCTGGTTCCCACAACCCTCCTGGCCCACCAGCACTACAGAACCTTCTCCGAGCGGTACGCCCCCTTCCCTGTCCGGGTCGCTCTCCTCTCTCGGATCCTGCCCCGGCGCCAACAGGAGGAGGTAGTCCGCGCTCTGGCCGAGGGGGGAGTGGACGTGGTCATCGGGACTCACCGGCTTCTCCAACCCGACGTGCGCTTCAAGGATCTCGGCCTGGTCGTCATTGACGAGGAGCACAGGTTTGGCGTCAGGCACAAGGAGCACTTCAAGAGGCTGAGGACGGAGGTGGATGTCCTCGCCCTCACCGCCACCCCTATCCCGCGCACCCTGGAGCTCTCCCTCTCCGGCTTGAGGCCGATGACGGTGATGGAAACCCCTCCGGAGGACCGCTATCCGGTGGCCACCTACATAGGCCCCTACGACGAGGCTAAGGTTGCCGCCGCGATTCGCCGGGAGCTGGCCCGAGAGGGCCAGGTCTACTACGTGAGGAACCGGGTGCAGGGGATCGAGAGGGTGGTTCGGAGAATTGAGGAGCTAGTCCCCGGGGCCCGGGTCTCAGTGGCCCACGGGCAGATGTTGGAGGCAGACCTAGAGAAGGTGATGCTCCAGTTCTGGGAAGGGGAGCTGGACGTGCTCGTCTGCACCACCATAGTGGAGAGCGGCCTGGACGTGCCGCGAGCGAACACGCTCATCGTGGAGCGGGCCGACGCCCTCGGCCTCGCCCAGCTCCACCAGCTCCGGGGTAGGGTGGGCCGGTCCGAGCAGAGGGCCTATGCATATTTCTTCTACCCGCCGTCCTCCCCCTTGAGCCCCGAGGCCGTTCAGCGCCTGTCTGCCATCTCCAAGTACGCGGAGCTTGGTTCCGGCTTCTCCCTGGCCCTCAAAGACCTGGAGATAAGGGGGGCGGGCAACCTTCTCGGGGTGGAACAGCACGGACACATAGCCGCTGTGGGGTTCGATCTTTACGTGAAACTCCTCTCGGAGGCTGTGGAGGAGGCGAGGACGGGGCGGCCGCCCGCGCCCCCTCCCCAGGCCAGCGTCGACCTTCCGGTGAGGGCCTTCATCCCCTCCTCCTACGTGGCCTCCGAGGCCCTCCGGATGGAGGCCTATAGGAAGCTGGCCTCGGCGACCTCCCCCGAAGAGGTCGAGGCTGTCCGCGGGGAGCTCCGGGACAGGTACGGCCCCTTGCCGCGGGAGGCAGAGAACCTTGTGGAGGTGGCCAGGTTGAGGACCCTTCTCCTCAAAGCGGGCGTGAGGGAGGTGAGACTCTTCGAGGGGGAGCTACGATTCGAGCCGGTGAGGCTGGCCGGCAGGGTGTGGGGAGAGCTCTTGCGGCGTTTCCCCGGCTCGAGGCGGGTGGAGGAGCCCGGGCTCCTCTTCGTCCCCGTACCACTTGGGGAGGAACCCCTCGCCCGCGCCCTTGCCGTGGCCGAGCTGATCCTAAGACCCGCCGAACCTTAAAGGGCCGCATATAATCCCGGCGTGTCTGGAAGGCCTGTCCGGCTCTCCGCGTTCTCCCTGGGGGTCCTGGGCTTGGTGCTGCTGGCCGGCTGCGTTCCCTCGCCGGCAGCGAGGGTGCAGGGGAGGGCCATTCAGGCGACGGCGGTGGAAGGGGCTCTCCGGGAGATCGAGGCCCTCCTCCCCGGGGGCTTCAAGGGACCCGGGGCGGTCGGGTCCAGGGCGGAGCTCCGAAAGCAGGTCCTTCTCAACCTCATATACGTGGCGGCCATCCTTGAGGCCGGGAAGGAGCAGGGCATTTCTCCAGATCCGGCAAGGGTGGCGATGAAAGAAGAGTACGAGGCGGCCCGCTTCCCAAACCGGGAGGCTTACCTCCGGGCCCTCGCCTCGCAGGGAGTCGCACCGGGGATGCTCCGGGCCGTGCTGGAGGCGAGGGATGTTCTCGAACAGGCGGGCAGGAAGCTGGCCGGTCCCGTCGACGAGAGCAGGGTAAGGGAGCATTACCAGCGAAGCTCTGCGGAGTACGTTCGTTTCACCTTCATCGACAACCTCTTCTCAGAAGAGGGCGCGGCGCGCAGTTTCTCCATGGGCCAGGGTGCTTCCTCTCCCACCAGGAACGAGATTTCTGCCACCTTAGCGGAGCTCTCGGCCGCTTATGCCTCTGCTCTTCGCGGGCTCGCTCCGGGGTCGAGGAGCAGACCTTTCAGGGACTCCCTGGGTTGGCACGTGCTGGAGGTGGAGGCGAGGAAGGAGCTCTCCCTGGAAGAGGCAAGACCCCTCGTGGAGGAGGCGCTGTACGGCCCGGTCTGGTCGGAGAAGGAAAGCCAGTGGTTGAAGGAGGTCCTTTCCAAGGCCGCCATAGAGGTGAACCCGAGGTACGGCGAGTTCAGCAGGGAGAGCTTCTCCCTGGTGCCCGCGCCCGCCTTCGCCAGAGCCCCTGAACCCCCAGGCTTCCGAGAGGCTTCCGGGAGAAGCTAGGCAAGTGGGTCGGTTGATCCTCCTCGACCCGGGTCCGGCCAGCAGGTACGGGCTGCTCAACGTGGAGGCCTGGAGAGCGGTAGAGGGGGGGCCCGTGTTCTTCCCCGCCGGTCACCCCATGGCCGAGGCCCTGCGCCGGGTATCCGCAGAGGTTCAGGAAGTGGAGGGTAGCCCCCCTCTGGCCTGGCGGCCCGTGCTGGATAGGGCGAGAGCCGGGGTGGCAGTATTCGTCCTCCCCCCGGGGGGCGATCCCGAGACGGCGAGGGGGCTCGCGCGCCTGGCTGCCGGGGAGGGGCTGGAGGTGGAGGCGGTCTTCTCCGGGGCGCCCGGGGAGTTCCTACTCGAGCTGGTGGCCACCATGGCGAAGCTGAGGGCCCCCGGGGGCTGCCCTTGGGATAGGGAGCAGACCCATGAGAGCCTTGCGCGCTACCTGGCGGAGGAGGCGGCTGAAGTGCTGGACGCCATAGCTCGGGGCGAGAGAGAGCACCTCGCCGAGGAGCTCGGGGACCTCCTCCTTCAGGTGGTCTTTCACTCGGAGATCGCGGCGGAAGAAGGGGCCTTCGACATTGACAGGGTCGCCCGGGCTACTGTCGAGAAGCTCGTAAGGCGCCACCCCCATGTGTTCGGGGAAGCTGTAGCGAGGAGCCCTGAGGATGTGGTGGCCCGTTGGGAGGTGCTCAAGGCCGAGGAGAGGGGAGGTCATCCGGGGGACCTCCCCACCTCCCTCTCTGCCCTCTACCTCGCGGAGAAGGTCCTGAGGCGGCTGGGATCTTCGGCTTTTGGGTTCCCCGATGACGCGGTCCGGACCGGGGCTGCCCTGGCCGAGATTGCGGTTCGCCTGAACCAGGCTGTTGCGGGGGGAAGAGGGGAGGAAGCGGCGGACGGGCTAGTCCAGGTCGCCCTCCTTTCAACCTGGCTCGCCCAGATGCTCGGGGTCGACCTGGAGCAGCTTCTTCGCCGGCGGGTGCTGGAGGTCTGGAGGAGGGAGAGCTCGGGGGAGGGTGGCCGGGAACCTTGAGGGGAAGCTCGGGGCTGGGCGCCGGGGGCCCAGCGGCGCCACCCAGCCTGCGCACCCTTTAGGGCCTGGCACCCAACCTAGGTGGACTCGGCGGCGGAGGCGGCGGGTGCTCGATGTTGGCTATGAGTTCCTCCCTCGCGATCCAGCGGACGATCCGGCCCTGGGCGTCCGCAACAGGGATCCTCTCAGGTAGGCTCGCCGGGTCAATCCTGCCATTGACTATCCGGAAGGGGGGCGATTGGGAGAGGCCGGCCTCCTCGTTTCTGCATGAGAAACGGCGCCCAGGAGGCCACCCAAAGCCGCCATGGCGAACCCGAAACAAGCAAGGGCTTTTCGAGCTGACATCTCTCCCTCCCCCAGGCATTATCCCGGTAGCCAGTGATACCACTCAGCCGGCGAGTACGTCGACAGCCCGATGACCCATCAGCTACCTCCAGATCCAGGCCGGTACGCTCAGAGCTTCAAGGTCGACGAGGAACCTTGCGAGCCTGGCCCCTGCAAACGGCTCTCGTGACGACCTGAATGGACCGCGTCCCGCCCTGGAGGCTGGGAGTGAGGGGCGGTGGTTCCACGGCGTCGGGCTCTAGGCCGGGGCTGGCGATGGCGAGTTTCTCGCCAGCCCCGAGACCTGCTCATCTTGCAACCACGCGGATTGCGGCCTGCCCCTTTGTCAAGACGCCTGGCCTCCAAGACGATGAGGATAACGCCCTTCTCGTAAAAGATGGCTCCGACGGCCTCTCCCCGCCCTCGAGCCAACCGCTCCGGGAGGTGGTGGCGCTGGGAACGGATGCTCTCAGGCCTCGACGGATGCGGAGGTCCACTTCACTCTCCGTGTCGGTTGAGGACCCGGAACCGCTGGCGGGCACGGTGGAGCCTAACTCGGAGGGCATTGGGCGTGAGGCCGAGGATGCCAGCCGCCTCCTTTGAGGGAAGACCCAGAATGTTGCAGAGGATGAGAACTTCTCGGGCAGCGGCGGGGAGGAGGGCCAGGGTAGCGTCAACCGCGACTCTGGCCACCATGGCGTCCGGGGAGTTTGCTTGGTCTGGGAACGCCTCTGGGTTCATATCGTCCAGGATCGCCTCTACCTCACGGGCCCGGGACCGGAAGAAGTCGGCCATGACGTCCCCGCGGCCGGCGCTTCCGTTACGCCCCCGTGCCGGGGAGATCAAGCAACGGGCGGTAATGGCGGGCAGGCACGCCCTGTTCGCTTTGATCACCGGTGTAGCGATGTCTGCCCGGGCTAGCTCTGCCCACCCTGCTCCCGGAGGAATCTCTCGATCTCTTCGGCAATCTCTTCTCCTGAAGGGACCGAAGCTTCCAGCCGTTCCACATAGGCCCGAAGGTCGGGGTCGGCCTCGACTGCGGCTCTCACCTGGGCCTCCCAGGTGGCTACGGCTTCCTCGAGGGGCCGGGTGTCCACAGGTACTCCAAGAAACCGGGCGACCCTTCTCACAAGGGCTAGGGCGGCCTTGGGGTTCGCGCCTCCCCGGAGGTAGTGGGGCACGGCGGCCCAGAGGGTGTAGGAAGGGATGCCGGTGGATGCAGCCTCATGGTGGAGGACGCCCACGATGCCCGTGGGCCCTTCGTACCGGGAGGGTTCCATCGCGAGCCTGGCTGCTTCCTCCGGGCTCGGGGCCGAGCCGGTTATCGGGACGGGACGGGTGTGGGGGACGTCGGCCAGGTAGCCTCCCAGGGTGACCAGGGCCGACACACCGAGCTCCCGGGCGAGGCCGAGGAACTCCTGAACGAAGGTGCGCCATCTGAAGTTGGGCTCCACACCGAGGTACAGGACGAGGTCCCTCCCGGGGGAGGCGTGGTGGAAGTGGCTTGGAGGCCATTCAAGAACCCGGCTCACGCCGGAGACGAGCCTCACGGTGGGTCTGTGCACCTGGAAGTCGAGGAAGTCCTCCATGTCGATGGAGGCGAACCTCCTCGCCTTCCACTCGGCGATGAGGAACTGGAGGGCGGCAGTGGCTGCCAGCCCTCCGTCGTTCCAGCCGTGGAAGGCGGAAATGATGACCGGTTCTTTTAGGTCAGGCCGGGACTCCCACCGAAGGGCCTGCACGCTTCCGAGTCTACAGCAGCCCGTCGCCGGGTCGGCCAGCCGCTAGATCCGGCGCTTCGCTCCGAAGGGCAGCTGGGGAGTAGGCATCTCGGCCACGTGCAGCCTGGCGTCGACGACGAGGGCTCCCTTCCCCTCCGGCAAAACCACTACCGGATTGAGGTCCAGCTCAGAGACCTCAGCTACATCCTCCACCAGGGCTCCGATCTTTAGGATGATCTCCTCCAGGGCCTTCACGTCGTACCTCGGTCCCCCTCGGTAGCCTGTGAGCAATGGGAAGGTCTTGAGGGCCCGGACCATCTCCCCTGCGTCTCGCCGGGTGAGCGGGGTGATTCGGACCTGGACGTCCCTGAGGAGCTCCACCATGACTCCACCAGCGCCCACGGCCACGACGGGGCCGAAGACGGCGTCGTGGGTCACACCCACGAGCATCTCCACTCCGGCAGGGACCATCGGCTGCACCAGAAAGCCCTTCACCTCGTAGCCCGCGGCGGACACGCGGGCGGCCATCCTTGATGCCGCCTCCTCCACCGCCTTCCTCCCCTCCAGCCCAAGGGCTACACCTCCAACCTCGGTCTTGTGGACCAGCCCCGGGGCGACGGCCTTAAGGGCCACCCTCCCCCCGAGGGCCTCAGCAACCTCTCCGGCCTCAGCTGGGTCCCCGACGAGGACTGTCCTTACAAGGGGAATGTCGTAACAGGAGAGGACCTGGGCGACCTCCTCCGGTTCCAGCCACCCCGGACCCCGGCGGAGGGCGCCCGCCACTACCAGGGCCGCCTCCTCCTTTCTCGCCTCAGGGAGGGAGAAGGGGTCCTCGGGAGGGGTATCTAGCCACATCCCGTACTCCACCGCCCGCGCCAGCGCCGCGGCCGCCGCCTCAGGGAAGGGGAAGGAGGGAACCCTTATCTCTCCGTCCGTAAGGATGCTGGGAATTCCCCGGCTCGCCATGAAGTTGGTGAGGATGGGGATTCTGCCACCGATCTCCCTAGTGGCCCTGAGTATCTCGGAGGCCACGTCTTCAGGGCGGATGGCTATGGGGGGTATAAATATCACGATCATGGCGTCCACCCCTGGATCCTGGGCGACTGTGGTGATGGCCCTGTAGTACTGGTTCGGGCCGGCTCCCGCTGTCATGTCCACGGGGTTGGCGAGGGCGGCCTGGGGGGGAAGGAAGGTGGCGAGCTCGGCCCTGGTCTCCTCGGTTAGCTCCTCCACCTTGAGGCCGTGAGCCTCGCACGCGTCTGCGGCGAGGATTCCCGCGCCTCCAGCGTTGGTGACGATGCCGACCCGCCTGCCCCTAGGCACGGGCTGGCTCGCGAGGAGAGCAGCCACATCAAACATCTCGTTTAAGGTCTCGGTCCTGATCACCCCCGACTGTCGGAAAAGCGCGTCCACCGTGACGTCGGAGACGGAGATAAGGGCTGCAGTGTGTGAAGCGGCCCCTCTGGCTCCCGCCGCCGTCCTCCCACCCTTCACCACCACTATCGGTTTCTTCCTCGCCACCCGCCTCGCTATCCTCGAGAACTTCCTGGGGTTGCCGAAGCTCTCGAGGTAGAGGAGGATGACCCGGGTCCTCTCATCCTCCTCCCAGTACTGGATAAGGTCGTTGCCGGAGATGTCCGCCTTGTTACCCACAGAGACGAAGGTGCTCATACCGAGGCCGAGGGAGTTGGCCAGATCGATTATGGCTATTCCCAGGGCGCCGGACTGGGAGAGGAAGCCTATCTCCCCGGGTAGCGGCTGGAAGGGAGAGAACTGGGCGTTCAGTCTCACAGCTGGGTCGGTGTTCACCAGCCCCATGCAGTTCGGCCCGATGAGGCGCATGCCGCCCTCGCGGCAGATCTCCACGAGCTCCCTCTGGAGCCTCGCTCCGTCCTCACCGGTCTCAGCGAAGCCGGCGGAGATAACGACTAGGCCCTTCACGCCCTTTCGAGCGCACTCCTGGGCCACCTCTGGAACCGCTGGAGCGGGGACCGCCACCAGGGCGAGGTCCACCGGGCCCGGGCAGTCCAGCACGGAGCGGTAGGCGGCCACCGACTGGACCACCTCGGCCGCGGAGTTCACAGGGTAAACGGGGCCCTGGAATCCGCCACGGATCAGGTTGTGGAAGAGGTCCCCGCCGACGGTTCCCCTCTCCCTGGAGGCCCCTATAACCGCCACACTCCTCGGCCTGAAGAACCGTTCCACGGCGGCACGGGCCGCCACCGCCTCCCTCATCTCAAAGGCCCTTATTGCCTCGGGCAGGGCTGAGGTGGGGAAGGTGACCCTGACAATCCCCGGTTCGCTTCTGAGCTGCGTGGGATAGCCGAGGTGCCTGAGGACCCTTATCATCCTCTGGTTCCCCGGGGCAACCACGGCCTCCAGGGCCTGGACTCCGGCCGCCTCCGCTGCCTGCGCTATCTGGCCGAGCAGGACGGTGCCGAGGCCCTTCCCCTGGAACTCGTCGGCGACGACGACGGCAGCCTCGGCCATCCTCTCGCCCGTGGGCCGGTACGCTGCGTGCCCAATGATCCTTCCCTCCCTCAGGGCGACCAGGGCAAACCCGCCGTCATACCGGACCAGGTTGGAGGCCATGGCCTCAGGGTCCACGCCGGCCGTGAAGAAACGCAGGGCCAAGGTCTCGGGGGAAAGGCAGCGAAGGAAATCAACAAGGAGACGGAAGTCCCTCGGGTGGGCGGGGCGCACCCTAACGAGAGACCCATCCCGGAGGACCACGTCCGTCTCAAAGCTATCGGGAGGTGGGCGATGCACCACGCCCCAATGCTAACCCGGGCGGGTCCGCGCGGGGTTGTCTTCGCTCCCTACTCGACCTTCCAGGTCTCTCCTGAACGCAGCAGCCTCTCGAGGTCCCCAGGGCCGAGCTTCTCCTGGGCCGCTGCGATTTGGGAATGCATGAGCTCGTCGTAGGTGGGCTTCCTCACAGCTCTGAACACCCCGAGGGCGGTGGGGCCCGCGCCGTCCGGGGTGAGCCTCGAAAGGGCAAAGTGGACGGAGGGATCTTCCAGGGTCTCGTCGTGTACGTATAGGTTCTCCTCGCCCACTTCCTCCACGTCCACCACCTCGGCCCTGCCACCCCTTATCACTATCCCCTTCTCTCCCTTGGGCCCGAAGCGCACCGGCTTGCCGTGTTCCAGCCTGATCTGGTAGGCGAGCCCCCCCGCTCTCGGGGTGAGGAAGTCGTAGGCGCCCTCGTTGAACACGACGCAGTTCTGGAGAACCTCGACGAAGGCCGTGCCCTTGTGGTGGGCGGCGCGCCTCAGGACCTCTGTCATGTGCTGTCGGTCAAAGTCGACAGTGCGGGCGACAAAGGTGGCCTCGGCTCCGAGGGCGAGGCTCACAGGGTTGAAGGGTCTATCTATCACCCCGAAGGGGCTTGACTTGGTTATCTTCCCCAGCTCCGAGGTGGGGGAGTACTGGCCTTTGGTCAGCCCGTAGATGCGGTTGTTGAAGAGGATGATCCTGATGTTCACGTTTCTCCTCATGGCGTGGATGAAGTGATTTCCGCCGATGGAAAGGGCATCCCCGTCTCCGGTGGCGACCCAGACCTGGAGGTCCGGCCTGGCTGTGGCTATCCCGGTGGCCAGGGTCGGGGCGCGACCGTGGATCCCGTGCACGCCGTAGGTGTTCATGTAGTAGGGGAACCTGGATGAGCAGCCAATCCCGCTCACGAAGACGAAGTTCTCTCTGGGGATGCCGAGCTCGGGAAGGACGCTCTGGACTGCCGCGAGGATGGGGTAGTCACCGCACCCCGGGCACCACCTGGGCTCTACCTCCGAGGCGAAGTCCTTCCTCGAAAGCTGCACTGCCGGCTTTGTCACCTGATCCGCCATGGCCTTACCTCGCTCCTTCCGCGGCCCTCTCGCCCAGGACCTCAAGGAAGGCCTCTTCCAGGTCGGAAGCGCGGAAGGGCCTTCCCTCCACCGAGTTCACTCCCTTCGCATCCACCAGGTACTCGGCCCTTATCACCTTAAGGAGCTGCCCCAGGTTGTTCTCGGGCACCACCACCTTGGGGAAGGATTTCACCACCTCCCCCAGGTTGGGTGGGAGCGGGTTCAGGTGTACCAGGTGGGTCCAGGCCATCCTCACTCCCCTCTCCCGTAGCCTCCTCACGGCGGCGGCCACCGAGCCCCAGGTCGATCCCCAGCTCACCACGAGGAGCTCCGCCCCGCCGTCGGCATCGAGACGGGCTGGAGGGATGTCCCTCGCGATCCTCCTCACCTTCTCGGCCCTGGTTTTCACCATCCTGTCGTGGTTGGCGAAATCGTAGGAGACCCGCCCGCGCTCGTCCTTCTCTAGCCCCCCAACCCTGTGCTCGAGCCCCGGGGTCCCGGGGAGAACCCAGGGCCTGGCTAGGGTCTCGGGGTCCCTCAGGTACGGCCAGAACTCCCCGTCGCGGTTGGGCTCGCTCGCGAAGGAGACGGCGATCTCGGGGAGCTCGTCCAGGGATGGGATGCGGAAGGGTTCGGAAGCGTTCGCGATGTACCCGTCGGAGAGAAGTATCAGGGGGGTCCTGTACTTGAGGGCGATCCTCACGGCCTCCAGCGCCGCCCAGAAGCAGTGGGCGGGGGAGTAGGCCGCTATCACCGGGAGGGGCGCCTCTCCGTGCCTTCCGAAAAGGGCTGTGAGGAGATCCGTCTGCTCTGACTTGGTCGGCAGCCCCGTGGAGGGACCACCCCTTTGGTTGTCAATTACGACGAGGGGGAGTTCCAGCATGACAGCGAGACCGATGGTTTCCTGCTTGAGGTCGAGCCCCGGCCCGCTGGTTCCCGTCACACCGAGGGCGCCGCCGTAGGACGCTCCCAGGGCAGCCCCTGCTGCGGCGATCTCATCCTCGGCCTGAAAGGTCTTGACCCCGAAGTTCTTGAGGCGGGCCAGCTCGTGAAGGAGGTCCGAGGCCGGGGTGATGGGGTAGGAGGCATAGTACAGGGTGAGCCTGGCCTGGTGAGCGGCGGCCACGAGGCCGAGGGCCATAGCCTGGTTCCCAGTGATGTTCCTGTAAAGACCGGGCTCGAGCCTGGCCGGCTTCACGCGGTAGACGGCCTCAAAGATCTCGGCCGTCTCCCCGTAGTGGTAACCGGCCCGGAAGGCTTTGAGGTTCGCCTCCATCACGGCGGGGCTGGAGCGGAACTTCTGCCTGATCCACTCCTCCGTGACCTCGGGGTTCCTCCCGAAAAGCCAGGAAACCACTCCCAGGGCGAAGAAGTTCTTGGATCTCTCGGCCTCCTTCTTCCCGATCCCCTCGACTTCCTTCACGGCCTCCAGGGTCAGGGTCGTCATGGGGATCCTGTAGACCCTGTACCCCTGGAGGGTGCCGTCCTCGAGGGGGTTGGAGGTGTACCCGGCCCTGTCCAGGTTGTGCTGGGTGAAGCCGTCGGTGTTCACGATCACTATGCCTCCCCTCACCACGTCCGGGAGGTGAACCTTGAGGGCAGCCGGGTTCATGGCCACAAGGACGTCGAGGGTGTCGCCGGGGGTGGTGACGTCATAGTCGGCGATCTGGACCTGATAGGCGCTGACCCCGTAGGTGGTTCCCGCCGGGGCCCTTATCTCGGCGGGGAAATCGGGGAAGGTAGCGATGTCGTTGCCGAGAATGCCCGAGACGTTACCGAACCTTTCCCCAGTGAGCTGCATTCCGTCGCCTGAGTCCCCGGCGAACCTGATGACAACGCTATCCAGTTCCTGCACCGTCACTGTGCCCATGCTTCCTCCCCTGAGGTTTCCTTGACCGAAAACCAATGCTACCACCGGTGGGGGAGGATGTCTCCCCCTTAAGGGTGAGAGCTCACTCAATTGGGTGAGCTCCCCTTGATGGCAGGGCCTGAGCCACCGGAGGAGGCTCTCCAGAGCCGGCCGAGGAGCTCGAGGGCCACACCGTCAAGGATGTCCCTCTCGCTCGCCAGGTAACTCCGGAAGCCCAAGATGTCGAGGACGGCGAGGAGAAGCTCGCCGCCGGCGAGGATCACGTCCTCTCTCCCCGGCGCCATGAAGGGAAGGGCAGCCCTCTCCCCTTTTGTCATCCTCGCAAGCCTCTCGAGGTTCTTCTCGAGCTCGCTCCGGGTGACGCGGGCGCCGTGAATCGCCTCCGGCCTGTAGCTTGCAAGGCCGAGCTTCATGGCGGCCATGGTGGTGGCGGTACCCGCCACGGCCACCAGCTCCTCGCAGGAGCCCCCCTCCCCCCCTGCCGGGTACTCCAGGCCCCTTCTCGTCTGGAGAAGCGGTGCCGCCCCCCGCTCCACCTCCTCCCGGGCGGCCCGGCGGAGGGCCTCTCTCTCCTCGGGCCCCGGTGGGTCCTGGGCGAGCACGGCCTCGGTGAGCTTCACACATCCGGTGGGGATGCTCACCCATGCCAGCACTCTCCCGCCCGGTCCCTCCTCTGCCTCAGGACCCCACGCCTCGCCGAGCACGAGTTCCGTACTTCCTCCGCCAACATCTGCCACCGCCACCCGCCCGCGGACACCAAGACCGAGGGCGGCCCCGATGAAGCTCGCCTCCGCCTCTTCCTCGGGGCTGAGGACACGCGGCCGTACGGCGGCTGCCTCCTCGAGGCAGCTGAGGAACCGGGGTGCGTTTCGTGCCTCCCTCACGGCCGCCGTGCAGAAAACCTCCAGGGCTTCGGCGCCGAGGGCGCGGGCGCGGGCGGCATAAAGGGCCACCGCTTCTAGGGTGCGCCGGGCCGGTCCGTCCTGGATGGCACCCTTTCTCTCGAGGCCCTCTCCCAGCCTGGTGATCACTGTCTCCCTGGCGATCTCCACCAGGGGCCCTCCCGGTTTCCCCTCGGCCACGAGGAGCCTGGTGGAGTTCGTTCCCACATCCACGACGCCGACGACCATTATCCTGCTCAGGGCCGCCCCCTCTAGCTCGTGGAACCTCCTCGAGCAGCTCTCCCCCTGCGCCGCCGGGACCTGAACCCGGGGTGGCCGGGAACGGGTTTCCCGTCAACCACGCACGGCCCGGGGCAGGGCAGGGGCTCGATGTGCTCAGCCACCATTCGCCCGACCGGGTTCCCCCCTCTGGCCAGCCAGTGAGCGTACAGGGCGTGGAGGCACTTCACCCTTTCGGGCATACCCCCCACGGCGGGAGAGCCGGGCAGGGGAGCAAGGGAGTCCCTCTCCTCCACGTAGGCGCGGTGTGCAAGCCGGTACTCGCGGGCCAGGGACTCGTCGGCCCGAAGCTTCTGTTCCATCATCCTCATCAGCCCCGAGGACTCAAGACGGCCTATCTCCCTTACTGCCAGCGGGCACGTGAGCCAGAAGAGGGTCGGGAAGGGGGTTCCCTCATCGAGATAGGGATACGTGCGGGTCACGTCCGGGAGGCCGTACCGGCAACGGTGGGCCACCTGCACCCTTCCCCTGGCCTTTCTCCCGATCTGAGCTGAGATGATGGCGAGGTCCTCCTGGGAAGCCGGCTCGAGGGCTCCTAGCTCAGCGGCACCGCCCCCTCGGGCGGCAACCGCCTTTGCCGATGCCTGGATCCCCTCGGGGTTCTGCTTCTCCGCCCTTCCCGTCACGACTTCTTTGGGCGGAGCCTGCGCCTCACGTCGACGAGCCTCTGCTCGCTCTCCCGCCTGAAGGCCTTGAGCTTCCTCTCGAACTCCGGATCCCTCCCCCGGCGCGGTGGCTCTGGCTCGTACCCCTCCTCTGCCTGCTTGAGGGAGAGATCGATCTTCCCGTCCGCCTTGACCGAGAGAACTTTCACCCGGACCCTGTCATCTTCGTGGAGGTGCTCCCTGACATCCCTAACGAATCCCCGGTCTATCTCCGAGATGTGGATGAGGCCCACCTCCCCCGTGTCCAGCTTCACGAAGGCACCGAAGGGTGCGATCTTCACAACGGTGCCTTCCAGGATCTGCCCGACCTCGACTGTCACAACCGTCCTTCCTCCTTAAACCTCCTCTGGCCCCAGCTCCCGGGACCTCGCCCGCCCCGCTGCGGGCCAGGTCATGCTATAGGAGCCCCGGTTAGGCGTCAACGCCGGCCGAGGAGGCGGCCAATCCTCTGGAGGAACCCTTCCCACCATGGGCCGGGCTTCGGAGCTGGGGTCGGCGCGGAGGAGGGTTCGGGTAGGAAAAGAGGTGTCTCTCCGGGCTCCACCATGTTCAGCCTCTCCCTGGCGAGCTTCTTCACATACTCCGGGTCCTCAAGCCTCCGCCTCTCCTGCTCGAGGAGCCTGTTCGCCTCCTCGACCTTCTCCAGCCTGGCGCGAAGGGCCCTTTCCTCGGCCTTCTCCAGGAATAGGGCCCTGGCCGGCCTGTAGAGCATGAGGCCTGCAAGGAGGATGGCGGCGGTGAGGATTCTGTTCCTCCGTAAGCGCTTCCCCCCGAGGGGCTGTCGCCTCCTTTTAGGAGCGGCACGGGGCCGCCTAACCCCACTACCCTTATGCCCCGCCCTCCGATCCCCCCTCACGGCCCCGCCTCACCCCGGTCTTTGGGGCGGAAGTCTCACCCCTCGGTAGGGGAGGGTTCCTGCGAACCTGGCCGCCTCCCCCAGCTCCTCCTCGATCCTGAGGAGCTGGTTGTACTTGGCGACCCTTTCGCCCCGGCAAGGGGCCCCCGTCTTGATCTGGCCCGCTCCCAGGGCCACCGCGAGATCCGCGATGAGGGTGTCCTCGGTCTCTCCGCTTCTGTGGGAGATGACGAGGTTCCAGCCGGCTCCCCGGGCCAGGCGGGCGGCCTCGAAGGTCTCGGTGAGGGTGCCTATCTGGTTCGGCTTCACCAGGAGGGCGTTGGCGACTCCTTCCTTTATCCCCCTTCTAACCAGTTCGGGGTTGGTGACGAAGATGTCGTCCCCGACCAGCTGCAAGCTCCCTCCGAGCCTTCCGGCAAGGAGCGACCATCCCTCCCAATCACCCTCGGCCATCCCGTCCTCCACTGAGACTATGGGGAACCGGGCAGCCCAGGAGGCTATCTTCTCGACCAGGGCCGTCGCCTCTAGCTCCTCTCCCTCCAGCCGGTACCTGCCGTCCCGGTAAAGCTCGCTGGCGGCGAGGTCGAGGGCGAGGAAGACTTCCTCCCCCGGGGTGTAGCCTGCTTCCTCGATGGCCTGGGTGAGGAGGGAGAGGGCCTCTTCGGTGGAGGCGAGGGCGGGCGCAAACCCTCCCTCATCCCCAACGGCGGTCCCGAGCCCCTTGGCCCTCAAGGCCTTCTTGAGCGCCTGATACACCTCGGCCCCGGCTCGGAGGGCCTCCCAATAGGAGGGGAGGCCGGCCGGAACGATCATGAACTCCTGGACCTCGAGGGGGTTGTCGGCGTGGACGCCCCCATTAATGACATTCATGAGGGGAACCGGGAGCAAGTGCGCATCGGCACCTCCAAGGTAGCGGTAAAGAGGGAGGCCGAGGGAGGCCGCAGCCGCCCTGGCTGCCGCAACGCTCACACCGAGAATGGCGTTGGCTCCGAGGACTGCCTTGTTCGCCGTGCCGTCCAGGTCGAGGAGGAGGAAATCTATCCCCCTCTGATCCAGGGCGTCCTTCCCAGTCAGGGCTGGGGCTATCACCTGCCCCACATTGGCCGCGGCCCGGCGGACACCCCTCCCGCCGTACCGCTCGGGTTCTCCATCCCTTAGCTCGAGGGCCTCAGCCTCACCGGTGGAGGCCCCTGCGGGGATTGCGGCCCTGCCCAGGGAGCCGTCCTCCAGCCATACCTCAACCTCGAGGGTGGGATTCCCTCGGGAATCGAGGATCTCCCGGGCCCGGACCCTCTCTATCCTGGTCCACCGGGTGGAACTCACGCCAGGCGGATTCTAGCAGCCGGCCTTGGCCCCCGGGGTGTGGCGGGGCTGGAGTCCGTGGGGCCTGCTGCTCTTGCCAGGGTCAGGCTCGGGGGTGAGCGCGGGATGCTCGCGCTAGAACCCAAGGGGCTAGCCGAGGCGGCCAACGGCGGTGAGGAGGTCTTCCAGGGCTCGGCTGGAGACTCCTGTGTCGGCCGCGAGCCACCAGACGGTGCTGGCGCGGGCGAAAAAGAAGTGGTCCTGACCGAGGCCCCTGGTCTGCCAGACCTCCAGGCCGCCCCTGGACGAGGGGGAAGGCGGGGAGAAGGGCGTGGCTCCCCTGCTGATCTTCTCCGCCATGGTCCTGACCATTCTCTCCGCCTCCTTCTCGGAGGCGACCAGGGCCACCCAGAGCTCGGCCCTGGCCTGGGGCGTGGAGTAGGTGGCAAGGGAGGCGGCGAGGAGGGGGATCTCTTTTCCGTGCAGGGCCTCCACTGCAGCAAGCCCCTCTGCGCCCGTCTTTGAAGAGGTGATGGGGAGTCCTGCCAGGCTCGGAGGGAGGAGGCTCGCCGGATCGAGAGGGGGACGGTTCACCTGACCCGGGATGGAACCCTCTGCTGTGGAGGTGTCCGGGGAGGCCTTGCCGCTATGGCCGGTGGCGGGAGGCCTCGAGCGGAGGGCTGCCCACCCCAGGCCTGCTAGGAGGGCGAGGCCGAGGACTCCGGCTGCGAGGATCAGGATGGACTGGTGGCGCCCCCCTTTGCGCTCTTGGCCGGAGGAGGGGCGGCGGAGAGCGAGGATGGGAAGGAAGAGGAGGGGGGCCAGCCCCACCACGAAGACCCCGGCCAGAAAGACGCCGACGGCCGCTCGGTGCAACCTACCCCCCCGTGGCCACTATTTCCCGCCAGATCCCCTCTCTTCTCACCTCGAGGAGGAGCAGGCCTGCTCTGGTGAGGTTCTCCTCGGTCCTGCGGTTCAGCTCGAACCCGAGGAGGGTTCGGGTGAGGGGGGAGAGAAGGTCGGCCAGGAGTCCGGCGATCCGCCCGCGGGGCCTGACGTGCTCCAGGAAGAGGGCGAACCCCCCGGGTTTCAGGACCCGCCTTATCTCTTCCAGGCCAGCTACCGGGTCCCTGACTGAGCAAAAGACGCAGCAGGAGACGACGGTGTCGAAGCTCGAGTCGGGGAAGGGGAGGGCCCGGACGTCGGCGCGGGCGAGGAAGGCGGGTCCTCGCCCGCGCCTGGTGAGTTCCCTAAGCATGGGAGCGCTCAGGTCTATGCCGAAGAGCCTCACACCCCTGGGATAGTGGGGGATGGACTTTCCCGTGCCTATCCCCACCTCCAGGGTTCTCCCCCTGGCTCTGGCGAGGAGCCTCCGCCTCTTCTCCCTTACTCCCATGGCCTCCATGGGAGAGCTGAGGAGCTCGTAGAGGCGCGCGATGCGGTCGTACGGGGTGCGGGTACGGACCGCTACCTCTGCCATCTCGGACTTCTCTTCCTCACGGCGAATGGGATGGGCCATCATTTCCTCCCGAAGCACTGCCAGGCGAGCCAGGCCAGGGCGAGAAAGGCGAGGGTCCAGACCAGGACCGCGAGGAGGACGCCCAAGGCTACCTCCTATCCCCCCACTCCCCAGGAAGGGGGAGGGCCTGCGGGTCTGGCGCCTCGAGGGGGCGCTGCGGCGTGAGCGGAGCCACACCCCGGCGCATCACTCAACCCATTCGGCCTCGAAGGTGAAGGTGAGTACAGGACGGTCCGGGTCCGATGTGGGAACCTCGATGACGAAGAGGTGCGGACCGGCCATCCCCTGATGCATGAGGGCGGCGAGGGAGAGGGTCGTCCTCTCCCCAGGCCGGATCCGGGCCTTCGCCAGAACGGGGGTGGGGGGGCAGCACCCTTCCTCCACCCTGATGCTCGGAGGGCCGAGCAGCAGGTCAGCTCCGCCCTCGTTCCGTATCTCGTAGGAGGCTCGAATGAGGGTTCCGACCCCGACCCGGCCTCCCTTGTAGGCGGTGGAGGTGGCGACGGCCCGGGGCACCCCGCGGGTGGCAGGGGTGGGCGAGGACTTCGCGGAGGGGGAGAGGGCGGCGCGGGCGCCGAAGACCCCGGCGAGGGCGAGGCTCAGGGCGGAAGCCGCATAGAGCGAAGCCCGAAGCCCTCGGCGGGAAGCCTGCTCCTGCCTCCTCGTTCCTCTATCTGCCGGGCTCCTTTTTCCTTTTTTCGTCACGAACCACCTCCTTGAGGGGGCGGGCTCCCCTCCACTCCCCCCGGGGTTGTGGCCGGACCCTCGAGCGGTGGGGTATCCGTCGGCGGGCCCACCCTTCCGTACTTCTCCTCGATCCTCCCCCTTATCTCTGGGAGGGGCGCTCCCCTGGCTTGGAGGGCTCGGACATCCCTCGCTTCGTCCAGGCAGACCTGGCAGCTGGCGGCGTGCTCCCTCACTCCCTCGGGACCGACAAAGCAGTCGAGGAGGGACCGGAAGAGAGGGCTCTGGCCACACCCGCAGTAGCAGGGGATTTTCTCCATGACCCTGCCTTCGGCAGAGAGGGCGTACCGGTAGCCTTCGGCCGACTCCCGGGACCGGTAGGCAAAGGTAGGGAGGGAACCGCCGCTCCCAGTGCATCCCGCTGAGAGCAGTGCCAGGTAGGCCAGGGTGAGGGCGCCCGGGAGTTTCCACCCCAGCCCTCCCCCATGGGCCACCCTCGCTCCATTCCTCGGCTCCCTCATCCCTTTTCTCATGTTCACCCCCTCAACACCCCCCTCTTCACCACCCTCTAGCAGGCCCTGCTCATGGGGAGGAGGAATGCTGGGGTGAGGGCGAGGAAGACTCCTGCGGGAGCCCAGAGGAGGAGAGCCTGGGGCGATCCCCTTGGATCTTCGAGGGGTGGGCGCTGAAGGCGCGGCCCCGGAAGCCAAACGCTGGCCATGGCGAGGGAGAGGAGGGAGACCTGGACTGCCTTGAGGACAGGATCCCAGGAGTAAACGCTGGCGGGCGGGATGTGCCCTTGTCCGCCGAGGAAGGGTGAGAGGACAGCCCGGATGGCGGACCCTCCCGCTCCCGCCAGGTGCTGAAGGGAGAGGCCGACCTGGGCAGCGAGGAGCAGAGGAACGGTCGTCTCCATATTCCCGCCCCTCCCCTCAACCCAGCGGGCGGCAAGCAGGCCGAGGGAGGCGAACCCGCCCGCCCAAACAGCGGCAGCCAGCTGGTAGGGGATGAAGCCGGCGGCCGGGGCAAGGGCGAGTGGGAACACGGGGGTCATGCGGAGGGCGTCCGCGGCGAGCAGGCCGAGGACAAGGCCGGCCAGGTCGCGGCGGAGGCGGCGGTTCCACCCAGCCTGTGCGGTACTGCTCCGCTCCCTCCCGGGCCGGACTGCCGAGAGCCCTACTCCTCGCGGGGGCAGTGCGGGCCCTCCCTCCCTGACGCGAACGCCCAGTTCGGGTAGGCGCTTCAGGCAGTCGCCGCAAAAGGTGCAGGAGAGGGCCGGATCGCGGGTCGGGTTCAGGCCTTGAGGGCAGGCAAGGACAGCTTTTCTCGCGAGTGAAGCGCCGCCATCGGTCTCCCGGTTCTGCCCGGCTGGCTTCCCCACGACGCTGATGCCGAGACGGCTGGTCGCTGCATAAAGGGAGAGGAGGTTTCCGACCGGGCAGACCCGGCAGAAGGGCCGGCGCCGGAAGAGCGCCCCCATGCCCAGGGCGGCGGCTGTGCCGAAGAGGAGCACCCCCAGGGTGAGGGGGGCCGAGGCTTCGAGACCTGCGGCCAGGAAGAGAATCCCGCCTCCGGCCACGCCTAGAAGGGAGAGTTTGGACGTGAGGGCTGGCGGGAGGTGCCTCCGCGGCCTCCACCAACTCTCGGCGCTCTCTGCCACCCAGCCGATGGGGCAAACCGAGCACCACGCCTTGCCCGCCACAAAGGCGAGGAAGGGAACCAGACCCCACCAGAGGATCCAGGTCGCCGCGGCGAGAGGGGAGAGCTCGCTCGACCTGGGTGCGAGAAAACTCAGGCCCGCCAGGGCGAGGATGAGACCAGCCGTGCCCGCCCTCGCCGCTGTGGGCCAGCCCCTGGCCCGGAGAAGGGCCCCGGCGGCCCTGGGCAGAGTCTCCATGCTCCTCAGGCCAGAGTCTCCCTCGGAGGCCTTGTGGGCGGTGCAGGGATGGTGTGAAGGGGCTGTGAAGGTTGGGCAGGCCCTCACCCCTTCCGGCCCTTGAGAGTTATGGCGAGGCCCCGTCGAGACTTCGAAGCAGGGAGAGGAGGAACTCGCCCGTTCTCTCCACGGCGGACGGATCGAGCTTGTCAAAGACGTCGCCGAGGCGGTGCCACTGCGGCAGCACACCTTGGGGGGTGAGGTTTACGAGGCCCAGGACGGGCCAGCCGGCCCTGGCGGCGGGCGCCGCGTCGGTGTAGGCGCCCCTGAAATTCTTCCATTCCCTGGCTCCCAGTTCCGGTCTCTCCCGGGCTGCCCGCTGGGCGAGGCCGAAGAGGAAGGAGTTGCTTCGGAAGGGAAGGAACAAGGTCTCCTTGGCGAGGAATGTGGGGTGCGTGCCCTTCCCGCCCACACTGTCCACGGCTATGAAGAAGGGCCGATCCAGCTCTTTTCGGTGGTTTCTAACGAAGGCCTCGGCCCCCCTCGCCCCCACCTCCTCGCAGCCTGTCAGGAGGAACCAGACCTCCGTTCTCCTCAGCGGAGCGCGGGCAAGGGCCTCGGCCAGAAAGAGGACAACGCCTACGCCGGAGGCGTTGTCGTTGGCACCGGGAGTGTGTGGGGTTAGGTCTGCCTGGATGCAGAGGGCGAGGACAGGCAGGAGAGGGAGGGCCGGGACGATGGCGACGAACGCCGGGGTTCTCCTTCCCATCGCGGCGGCCGCAACCACGAGGGAGGTGAGGAGGACAGCCCCCGCCATGCCCAGGGTAACGAGGCATCTGTAGATTGAGAGAGCCCGCTGGGAGGAGAAGGCCCCTGGGGTGCGGTGGGTGTCGAGGTGAGCGGCGAGGACTACTTTCTTCTCAGTCCGCTCGGTGGGGGCGAGGCGGGCGACCACGTTCTGGCTGGAGACCCCCGGGAGGAGCCGGAGGGGTCCAGGGGTGAAGGAGAGCTCGAGGAAGAGGGAGAAGGCGGCCAGCAGGGCGAGGAGGGCGGCGGCCTGGAGAAAGCCAGCCAGGGAGAGGGCGAGGGAGAAGAGGAGGGTTCCCGTCCCCACGGAGTAGGGCAGCCAGGCGGAGGTGCTCCCCCGGAAGGGCTCCATCTGCGGTGAGAGGCCCGCCCGCTTCAGGACGCTCAAGGCATACCAGGCGGCCTGCCTCTCGCCGTCCCGCCCGGAGGGGCGAGGTCCTATCTCCCTGGCGAGGTGCTTTGCGTGGAGGAGCGCTCGCCCTGAACCTATCGCCGCCAGCCCGCCTCCTCTGCCCTGAGCTAGCCGCTTCCCGCTTGGACCAGCTTACCCCTGACCACGTACCTGTATCGGGCGCTGCCTGGCGGGTGACAAGCGAAGAGGGTCACTGTGGGGTCCCGGGTCTGGTTCACGATCCAGACGTCTTTTGGGGTTACGACGAGGTGCTCGGTGACGCTGTAGGTGAAGTCCCCGTAAGGCATGTGGAAGATGATGAGGTCTCCTGGGCTAAGCTGGTCGATGTAGCGGAAGGGGCGGGTGTGGGTCACCCGATGCCCGGCGAAGACCGCGTTCCCGGCCTCCCCTGGTAGCGCCGTGCCGGGCCAATGGCCGGGACCCCTGTCTATCACGGTCAGGGTTACTCCCTCGTAGATGGGATGCCTCAGGCCGATCTTGGGGATCTCAATCCAGCCTATCTGGACCACGGCCACCCTCGGTCTGGGGTTGGCCGGTGGAGGCGCGGGGGTTCTCTGTGCTGTGGGGGCCGCTGGGGAGGGAAGTGGGGAGGGACGGACGGGTGGGGTCGGGGAGGGCGAGAGTTCGGTGAGGAGGAGGCTTGGGTCCTCGCGGGCAGTTCTCGGGAAGAGGCCGGCGAGGGTGAGCCCGGAAGCAGCGGCAATGAAGAGGGAGAGGAGGAGGGCAAGGCCGGCCAGGCTCACCTGGCTCGAGGTCCTTCCGGCCGCGCCTTTTTTTCTCATGGCTAGGTCCTCGAGGCCCTGTTCCCTGACCCTTCCGGGTCACCCCGTTCGGGCCTCCCCGCTAGGGCTATATTTTCATGGGTGGAGAAGGATCCTGCCCATGGGGGTGCGCTCCGCCGGAAGGCGAGCGCTAGCGAGCCGGAGCTAATGGCCTCGCCCCTCGTTACAAGAGAAGGGGCAACCGGGTTTAGAAGAGGCGCTCCTTAGGAGGAGGTTCCCGCGCAGGAGGAGCGCGGTCGGGGGAGAAGTTAGCTTCGGGGAGCCTTCCCGGAGGTGGCTCCGGAGAAAGCGGTCGAGAACATCACAAGGGGGCGAGAGGGGTGAGGAGGGCTGGTTTCAGGGGCGTGAGCGCGGTGCTGGTCTCCCTGGCTGCCCTGGGGAGCTTGGCTGCTCCCGCGCTTCCCCAGGATGAGCCGAGGGCGGCGGTGACAGCCAAGGGATGGTGGGGGAAGGTGCCTATCGCTCCTCCCCTCGGCTTCGCTCCTCCTCTGGCTAACCCGGGGGTTCCCCAGGGCGCCGTAGCTGTTTCGGCCACGGCTGGGGAGAATGACAAGGTGGCTGCCTTGGCCCTAGCCCTGGAGGTCCCCGAGGGGAGCACCCTCGAGGGGCTCAGCCTCCAACTGAAGGAGGCCACGGACCCTGGCGCCACTGTCCTGCCGGATCAGGCCGTCATTGTGGCCTGCCCCATCACAGCACCCTGGGAGCCCGCGGAAGGGGGAGACTGGGAGAAGAGGCCCCAGGCGGACTGCGCCCTGGCGAAGGTCACGGGCGTGAGGGACCCCACCTCCGGCGTTTGGTCCTTTGACCTCATGCCCATGGCCGAGCGGTGGCTCTCGCGGGAGAACCCCCTGCCCAACCAGGGCGTTCTTCTCCAGGGAGAGGTGGGCGCCACGGGAACCTTCCAGGTCTCCTTCTCCGATCCGGCCAAGGAGGGGGGTCTTTTCGTCTCCGGGCTGCCTTCGGTGGGGGTGACCGAGACTGGCGGGGGGGCCGAAGAGGCGCCCCCGCCTGAGCAGGAGAGCCCGGTGCCCCCACCTCCGCCCCCCGCAGAGGGGCTACCGGCCGCGGGCGGAGGGGTGGGGAGTGTTCAAACCCTGCCCGCCAGCCCCGGAGTGGGCCCCTCTCCCTCTCCCAGGGCGACGGCGAGGGCGATACCCGCCGGCAGGGCCGGAATCGGCCTCTGGGAGGGACTGAATCCCTGGTGGGCTCTGGGGATCCCTCTCGCCCTCGCCCTGGCCCTGGCTGCCTCGTACACCCTCGGTCCCGAGGCGGCCCGGGCTGCTAGCTGGAGGAGGCGAGGCCCTGTGGCCCGGGCCCTGTCGGTTAGAAGGGGCCAGAGAACGCACTGATTTGGGGAGGCTGCTCTTGGGGGGTGAAGGACGAATGCTGGCAAAGGCGAGGGTTTTCTCCCTCTTCCTCTTCATTACTCTTGTTGCTGCTGCCTGCGGCCAGAAGGCCGGAGTCGCCGGGAAGGGAGGAGGTCTTGCCATCGGCGGCGAGGAGGTTCCGGGAGCCGAGGCCGGCGGTGCTGAGGGTCTGGGGGAGACCCCCTTGGCCGAACTCGGAGCGGGCGGGGGCGGTGTGGCGGCGGGAGCGGGCGGCGGGGGAGAGGTGGGGGGACCGGCCGCGGGGCCAACCAGGACCGCCGGCCCCACGGCGGCTCAGGCGGCGGGAGACAGGACCGGCGTCTACAGCAACCTCATAGTGGTGGGGGTCCACGCCCCCGTGACCGGTGCTGCCCCCTTCCCCCAGACCACCTTCGAGAGAGCCAAGAACCTCTACTGGGACTGGCTCAAGAACAAAGGGGTGAAGATTCACGGGCGGGATGTGGTGATCAAGTTCCGCGACGATGAGTACAAGCCCGATGTGGCGCGGCAGCGCTGCCTCGAGCTCATCGAGAAAGAGAAGGTCTTCATCCTCATCGGCGGGGGCGGCACGGAGCAGATAACCGCCTGCGCCCAGGTGGCGAGAGAGAAAGGAGTCCCCTACTTCTCTGCCGGTGTGAACGAGGACCCCCTCCTCTCCCTCTCCAACTATTTCGCCCTCTCCATAACCTACCCCCAGCAGGCGCCCCTTCTTGCCCAGTATGCCAGGAATGTCCTGAGGCTCCCGGCGGGAACCAAGGCTGCCATAGTGGTGGGTAACTCCCGGGGCTTCGACGACAGCTACGCTGCCCTGAAGCGAGCCGTGGCGGCCGCGGGGTTCCAGGTAGTCTTCGACAGGCGGGTAAGCCCCATGGTGAACCCGACCCCGGCCGACGTGGCGCCCGTCATGAACGACCTGGCCGCGAGCGGGGCGCAGGTGGTCTTCACCATCGTGAGCCCTGTCTACGCCATCTACATGGCCCAGACGAAGCCTGCCACCTACAATGCCTACTTCCTCGGCCCGGGCATAACGGCGGGAGAGAACGCGGTGGCCGAGTTCGGCTGCCAGGGTTCGAAGCCCATGCACGGGTGGTGGCGTTTCTTCTCGCCCTTCCCCGGACTGGACAAGGCGGATCAGGTGGACCCCGAGTACCGCCAGGCCTACAGGACCCTTTACCCGAACGACACCCCCGATGACATTGGCCTCGCCTTCTGGGGGCTGTCCAAGACCCTCCACCGGGTCTTCGAGGCGGCCGGGAGGGATCTCAGCCGTGAGAGGCTGGTCCAGACCCTTGAGAGCGGGCAGACTTTTAGCTCCGGTGTCTTCCCTCCGGTCAGGTACTCCAGGACCGAGCACCGGGGAGCTAATCAGGTGCACGCCCTCAGGGTCGACTGCAACGTCGGCCAGTGGGTGACGGACTACATGTTCCGCTCTAGCTTCTAGGGGAGACCGAGGAGGATGGCCGCGCCTCTCCTCTGCCGGACGGTTCGCCGGCGGAGACTGAGTCCGAGATCCAGGGCCCTGGTGGGGCTCTCCCTTCCCGTCCTCCTTCTCGTGGCTCTCCTGGCCGCAGGGAAGGGGGAGGCCGTGGTCTTCGGCGTCACCTACGGTGCTGCCTACTCCCTTCTTGCCCTTGGGATCGTCCTCATTTACAAGTCTTCCGGGGTCTTCAACTTCGCCCAAGGGGAGTTCGGGACCGTCGCCGTCTACACTCTTGGGCTGCTCCAGACTAGGCTCCCCTACGGGTTCGCCCTGGTGCTCGCCCTCCTGGCTGGGGTCCTCATGGGCCTCGCTACCGAGAGGGTCGTGATCAGGCCCCTCTTTGAGGCGGCCCGGGTCACCCTTCTCGTTGCGACTGCTGGGGTAGCCCTCCTCGCCATCGGAGTGGAGGTGTGGTTAGGGGAGGCCAAGCTCCGCCCCGTCTCCCCCCTGCTGGAGAACCCCGAGAGGCTACGCCTTCTTGGAGTCGGCATCTCCGACCAGCAGCTCGTTCTCCTGGGAGCCACCGTTCTCGTGGCCATCGGGCTCGCCTGGTTCTTCCGCCGCTCGGCTCTCGGGGTGGCCATCATCGGGGCGAGCCAGGATGCCTTCGCCGCAAGGGTCGTCGGTATCGACGTGCACCGGCTCTCCTCGGTGGTCTGGGGCCTGGCCGGGCTTCTTGGCGCCCTGGCCGGAGTGCTCAGCGTGCCCGTGGTGAGGTTCTTCGGGCCCGGCTCCCTCACTTTCGGCAGCCTGATCCCGGCCTTTACCGCCGCCGTGGTGGGCGGGATGACAAGCCTTCCCGGCGCCTTCGTGGGTGGCCTGGTGGTGGGGGCGGTCCAGGCTGCTGCGCCCACCATTGGCCTGGTGAGGGATATCCCAGGTAGTGGCAGCCTCGCCGTCTTCCTGGTTCTCCTGGCCGTCCTCATCCTCCGGCCCGAAGGCATCTTTGGGGAGAGGGCGTGAGGGCCCTGCAGGCGGAAGCCGCGGAGGTCCCGGAGAGGGCCGCTGGTAGGCCCGGAATCCTGGGATGGGTGCCGCGGATCGCGGTCTGGGCGGTCCTGGGGCTCGTTGTCTTCGGCCTGCCGCTGGTACGGGAGGCCACGGATGTGAGGCTTTATGCCCGGGCCGCTATCTTCGCGATCCTTGGGATCTCCACCAACGTCCTCGTGGGTTACGTGGGCCAGCTCTCCCTTGGGCACCAAGCCTTCGTCGGCATGGGCGCCTTCGCCTCCGCTTACATGGTCTCCAGGGCAGGACAGCCCCTGCCCGTGGCCCTGGGGGTGGCGATGGTGGCTGGAGCCCTTCAGGCGCTAGTGCTTGGGGTGGTCTCCCTCAGGATACGCGGTCTCTACTTCGCTCTGGTCACCCTGGCATACGGCCTCGTGGCCGAGGCCAGTCTCTTCCAGATAAAGTCCCTAACTGGCGGGGGAGCAGGCCAGCCGGCTCCCCTGCCCCCCGCCCTGGACTCCCCTTGGCGCTTCTACTACCTCTGCCTCGCTGTCCTCGCCCTGGTTCTCTGGGTGGACTCGCGGCTTCTTGCGACCAAGGCGGGGAGGGCTTTTCTCGCCATAAGGGAGAACCCCTTTGTGGCCGCCAGCCTCGGCATCGACGTCCGCGCGTACACGCTCCTCGCTTTCGTTGTGGCGGGGGCGGAGGCGGGCCTTGGCGGCGGCCTTTACGCCCACTACATGGGGCAGGTGGTGGCCACCCGGGTGTTCGACTTCGGTCTCGCCCTCACCCTCGTGGCCATGACGGTGGTCGGGGGTCTTCGGAGCCGCCCGGGGGTGGTGATGGGGTCCGCCTTCTTCGCCCTCCTGGGGTACCTGGTGGAGAAGACCGGGCTGAATCGGGTCTTCGGCTTGATACCGTTCGCTCCTCCCCTCACCCAGGAGATCGCGCCCCTGGTTCTCGGACCCCTCCTCCTCCTCGTTACCCTCATCCTCTACCCTGGGGGCATAGGCGAGTTAATCAGACCCCTCATCTCCTGGTTGGCGGGGGGGGAAGTTCGAGAGGCCGAAGGCCGAGAGGGAAGTGGTGGTGCGGGAGGTGAGGGTGTGACACCCCTCCTCGAGGTTCGGGACTGCTCCGTCTGGTTCGACGGTCTTCAGGCCCTAAAAGGGGTGGGTCTCAGGGTTGACGAGTGGGAGGTGGTGGGGATCATCGGCCCCAACGGAGCGGGAAAGACCACCCTTTTCAACGTGATCACCGGTTTCGTCCAGCCCAGCGAGGGACGGGTCTTCTTCAGGGGCAGGGATATCACGGCTCTTCCCACCCACCAGCGGGTGGCCCTGGGTATGGGGAGGAGCTTCCAGAACATAGGTCTGGTGAAGGGAGCGACGGTGCTCCAGAACCTCCTCACCGCCCAGCACCTGGAGGCCGGCTACAGCGCCTGGGCGGGGACCCTCGGGGCCCCCACCACCTTCCGGAGGGAGGAGGAGCTGAGAAGGAGGGCCGAGGAGATCCTTGACCTTCTCGGCCTCGGGGAGGTGGCGGGGGAGCGGGTGGCGGAACTCCCTTACGGCATCCAGAAGAAGGTCGAACTCGCCGCGGTGCTCGCCACCGACCCCGAGATCCTCCTCCTCGACGAGCCCACTTCTGGGATGGGGCCCGGGGAAGCGGCTGATCTCGCCCGGCTCCTGGGGGTGCTCAGGAGGGAGCTGGGGCTCTCCATCCTTCTCATCGAGCATCATGTCCCGGTGGTGGTGGGAGTCTGCGACTACGTCTACTGCCTCAACTTCGGCGAGCTCTTGGCTGAGGGCACCCCGGAGGAGGTGAGACGCCACCCCGAGGTGGTCCGAGCCTACCTCGGCGAGGAGGCGGAGGTGGGGGAGCCCCTTCCTGCCGGCCCCTCGGCCACGGGAAAAAAGGGGTCGAGGACGAAGGGAGGGCGGAGAGGTGGCCCTGCTTGAGGTTCGGGAGCTGAGAGCGGGTTACGACCACCTTCCCGTGCTTCAGGGCGTGAGCTTCACGGTGGAGGAGGGGGAAACCGCTGTCATCTTCGGTCTGAACGGAGCAGGGAAGACCACCACCCTCCTTACCCTGGCCGGGCTCCTCAGGCCCACCGGCGGGTCAGTGAGGTTCCTGGGGAGGGAGGTTGCCGGGAAGCCCTCCCATGTGCTGGCCGCCATGGGCCTGGTGCTGGTGCCCGAGGGGAGAAGAGCCTTCCCGGGTCTAAGCGTGGAGCAGAACCTCTTGCTCGGAGCCTGGCCTGCCAGGAGGGAGGGAAGGATCAGGGAGACGATGGGGAAGATCCTTGAGTACTTTCCGCCCCTTTCTCAAAGGCTCTCCCAGAAGGCGGGAACCCTCTCCGGGGGGGAGCAGCAGATGCTCGCCATAGCTAGGGCCCTCATGGCCAGGCCCCGCCTTCTTCTTGTGGACGAGGCCTCCCTCGGCCTCTCTCCCGTGATGGCCAGGACCGTCTTCGAGGTCCTCGCGGCTATAAAAGGTGAGGGCCCCACTCTCCTCCTGGTCGAGCAGAACGTGGGCGTCCTCCCCTACGCCGAGCGGGTCATCATCATGGAGAAGGGGGTTGTGGTCTTTGAAGGGGTGGGGGAGGAGGCGAGGGCAGTGCGGCTCCGGGAGAGCTACCTCGGAGGCTAAGGGCTTCGGTTCTCAGCTGCCGAGGCATGGCGGGGTACCGCTTCCGCGGGCGGTCTGGAGCCTATAAGGTGCTCGGATAACGGAGGGAGGAAGGGTGAGAGGGATCCTTGGCAAGCTCGGCGCTAGACTCGGTCTCCTCCTCTGCCTCGCCGGTTTCGTCCTGATCTTCCTGGGTTGGAACGGCGCTGCTTCCTATGACCGGATCACGAGCCAGTTCCCCTATCTCATCTCGGGAGGACTGGGGGGAGCCGCGTTGGTGGTGGTGGGGGCGGCCCTCATGGTTGTCCAGGGCCTCCGGTCAGAGCGGGTAGTTCTCGAGGATCGCCTGGAGGAGCTGAAGCTCACCCTCGAGAGGGTGGCGGCTTCCGGCTGGCAAGTGGAGGCTCTGCCTAAGGCCGTGCTCGGGGCAGGGCAGCCGGAGGAGGAGAAGGTGGTGGCGGGAAGAACCAGCTACCACCGCCCGGGATGCAGGCTTCTGGAGGGAAGGGGCGTCCTTGCGGTGCTCCGGCTCTCCGAGGCGGCGGCCCGCGGTCTTTCGCCCTGCCGGGTCTGCAGGCCTGCGGTGCCCGCAGAGGCTGAGGGCGGTTCCTGACCCGACGAAGTCCTTCTGCCCGGGTGAGCGGGCTTCGCTCTTCCCGCCTCTGGTGAGCGCCCTTTCCCCTTTGCTGCTCTAGATGAGACCCCGCCCTGGGTGAGCGGCGTCCCCCCTTTGGGTGAAGAAAATCACTCATCCTTTTCACCCTTGCGGGCGAGGGGTTCCAGCTGCCGCGCGGCTATCTTGTTCTTGCGCGTACGAGGCTGGTGGGATGGGCTTTGCGGGAGGTGGGATGGAGCTCTGGCTGGACACCGCGGAGATAGCGGAGATTGAGGCGGCAGCTTCCTGGGGCGTTCTGGGAGGGGTGACAACAAATCCGACGCTGGTGGCGCGGGCCGGTCACAGGGACGTGGAGAGGGCCGTGAGGCGAATCTGCGAGCTTGTGGACGGGCCCGTAAGCGTCGAGGTGATCTCGGAGGACCGGGAGGGGATGGTGGAGGAGGCCCTGCGGTACTCGTCCTGGGCCCCGAACGTGGTGGTGAAGCTCCCCATCACCCCGCCCGGCCTGGCGGCTGCGAGAGAGTGCGGTGCCAGGGGGATAAGGACCAACCTCACTCTCTGCTTCAGTGTGAACCAGGGGGTCCTGGCCGCTCTAGCGGGGGCCACATATGTCAGCCCCTTCGTGGGGCGCCTCGACGATGTCGGTCAGGATGGGATGGCCCTCGTGGCGGATCTGGTTCAGGTTTTCCGGGCCCAGGGAATGGGCACCAGGGTGGTTGCCGCGAGCATCCGCCACCCCCTTCACGTGGTCCAGGCCGCGAGAGTGGGCGCTCACGTGGTCACGGTTCCCCATGCTGTCCTGGTACGGATGGTCTCCCACCCCCTTACCGATCTAGGCATCGAGAGGTTCCTCAAGGATTGGGAGTCCCTCCAGCGCTCCGGGGCCCTGACCCCGGTTTCTCGCGGGAGCTGACACCAGGGCGGTGAGTTCGGGCAGGCCCGAGGGAGGAGCGGGATGGGAAGGGCGAGGGTAGCGGCGAGGGTTGCGGTCAGGCCGTCCGTGCTCGCCGCCGATCAGGGGAGGCTCGCAGAAGAGGTGGCGAGACTTGAGGCGGCCGGGGCCGACGCCGTCCACTGGGACGTCATGGACGGAGTCTTTGTGCCGAACCTGACCGTTGGTCCGGGCGTGGTCGCGGCTTGCCGGCGCGAGACCGACCTCCCCTTCGAGGTCCACCTCATGACTGTGGAACCGGAGAGGCTTCTCGAGCGCTGGGCGGAGGCGGGCGCCTCCACAGTGATAGTCCACGCCGAGGCCTGCGTCCATCTCCACCGCGTCCTGGCCCGGGCTAGGGGCCTCGGGATGAAAACGGGGGTCGCCCTGAACCCTGGAACTCCGCTCGAGGCCGCGGAGCCCGTCCTCGACGAGGTGGACCTGCTTCTCGTCATGACGGTCGATCCCGGCTTCGGCGGTCAGCCCCTCATAGCGAGCACCCTGAGGAAGGTGGCCAGGGCCAGGAGACTCCTGGACTCCCTGGGCAGCGGAGCAGAACTCGAGGTGGATGGGGGTATAGACCCGGTCACGGCCAGGCAGGCGGTGGAGGCTGGAGCCACGGTGCTCGTGGCCGGGACGGCGGTCTTCCGGCATCCCGATGGCGTGGCGCGGGCCGTTCAGGAGCTGGCTCAGGCGACAGGTGTGGAGGCGGAGAGGATGGCGAGGTGAGAGGGGGAACTATGGGGAAGTCGGTCTGGCTGGTAGGGATTGCTGGAGACAGCGCCTCTGGGAAGGGGACACTGGCCAGGGCCCTCCTGGAGAGCCTAGATGGGCAGGCCGCTTGGGTGAGCCTGGATGACTACCACGTCTTCGACAGGCGGGAGAGGAAGGAGAGGAAGATCACCCCCCTTCGGCCCGAGGCGAACCATCTCGGCCTCATGGCACGGCATTACCGGGCGCTGGCCAGCGGAGAGGCTGTGCTCAAGCCCGTCTACGACCACAGCACCGGTACCTTCGGGCGGCCCCAGCTTTTCCGGCCACCCCGGATGGTCATCTTCACGGGGCTTCTTCCCTTTGCCACCCGCGAGCTCGAGGAGGCCCTGGACCTTAAGGTCTTCCTGGACACCCACCCGGAACTCAAGTACGCGTGGAAGGTGGCCCGGGACTGCCGGACCAGGGGGTACACGCCGGAGGATCTCGCCCGGGACATGGCACGGAGGGAGCCCGACTTCACGGCGTTTGTGGAACCCCAAAGGGACAGGGCGGATCTGGTCATATCTCAGCTTCCGGCGGAGGGGGGTGTGAGAAGCCGCCTGCGGGCGGTGCCGGGCATCTTCGCCCCGGTAAGGAAGGGCTTTCGGCAGGGCGGGCTTGCCTTGGTTCCCTGGGGAGGAGGGGTGGTCCTCGATGCCGACCCCGCGGTCGAGGGAGCATGGCTTGTGAAGGCTGCCTCCCTCCTTGAGGTCGACCTACCATCGCCCCCTCCTGGTGTGCTGGAGGGCTCCCGGGCGGTGAGGGCCATCCTGGCGGGCCTTCTCAGGGGCTGGCTTGAGGAGGCGGGGACGAGAGAGGAGGCGGTGTAGGAACCGTGGCTATAAGGACTCTAGGTGAGAGGGAGGAGCTTTTAAGAGAGTTGGCTCGGGTGGCTGCCCGAGTCAGGTACAGGGTGGTGGAGGCCATAGGTCGGGCCGGCTCGGGTCATCCCGGGGGTTCCCTCTCGGTCGTCGACATCCTCGTGGTCCTCTACTTCGCTCACATGCGCCACACTCCGACCAACCCCTCGTGGTGGGCCAGGGACAGGCTGGTCTTCTCCAAGGGCCACGGCTGCCCAGCCCTGTATGCGGTGCTGGCCGAGGCCGGGTACTTCGACCCCGAGGAGCTTGCCACCCTGAGGAGGTTTGGCTCGAGGTTGCAGGGGCATCCGGGGATGACTGGGCTGCCGGGGCTTGAGGTGCCGGCGGGGAGCCTCGGCCACGGCCTCTCGGTGGGGGCCGGGATCGCCCTCGGCCTCCGCCTCGACTCCATCCCGGCCCGCGTGTACGTGGTCCTGGGCGACGGGGAGCTGGATGAGGGGCAGGTCTGGGAGGCCGCTCTCTTCGCGTCTCACCAGCGTCTCTCGAACCTGGTGGCCATTGTGGACGCCAACGGCTTCCAGCTGGACGGGCCCACCCGGGAGATCCTCGATACCGAGCCCCTCCTGGCCAAGTGGGAGGCCTTCGGCTGGGAGGGGATGGAGGTGGACGGCCACGACCATGCAGCCCTTCTGGAGGCCTTGGAATGGGCGGCCTCCTCCGAGCGGGCCCCCAGGGTCATCGTGGCCCGGACGGTGAAGGGAAAGGGGGTCTCCTTCATGGAGGGGCAGGGGGCCTGGCACGGAGTGGCCCCGAAGGGTGAGGAACTCGAGAAGGCCCTGGAGGAGCTGGGAAGGGCCATGGAGGTCCGGGGAGAGGGGTGGTGAGGTGGAGAAGGCCATGCGGGACGCCTACGGGGAGACCCTGGCGGCCTTGGGAGAAGAAGATCCCCGCCTTGTGGTCCTCGACGCCGACCTCTCGAGCTCGACCAAGACCTCGGTGTTCGCCAGGAGGTTCCCAGAGCGCTTCTTCAACTGTGGGATTGCTGAGGCCAACATGATGGATGTGGCCGCTGGCCTGGCCCTCACGGGGAGGACCGTCTTCGTCTCCACCTTCGCCATCTTCACCACCAAGGGTTGGGAGCAGATAAGGCAGGTGGCCGCCTATGCCCGCCTGCCCGTCAAGGTTGTCGCCTCCCACGCCGGCATCCAGGTGGGGCCCGACGGCGGTTCCCACATGTGCCTGGAGGACCTCGCCCTCATGAGAGCGATACCCGGGATGAAGGTGGTCTGCCCTGCCGACGCCGTCGAGACAGCCTCAGCTGTGGAGGCGCTGGCCAGAACGCCTGGGCCCGCCTATCTGAGGATGGCGAGGAGCCCGAGCCCGGTGATATTCGGGCCGGGCTACGTCTTCCATCTGGGGAGGCCGGAGGTCCTCGCAGACGGAGATGAGGTGGCGCTTCTGGCCACCGGCCTTATGGTGGCGAGGGCGCTTGAGGCCAGGGAGATTCTGGCCGAAGCGGGGGTCTCGGCGAGGGTGGTGAATGTCTCGACGGTGAAGCCCATTGACCACAACGCGCTCCTCGAGGCGGTTGCCGGGGTGTCTGCGGTGGTGACGGCGGAGGAGCATAGCGTGCTGGGGGGGATGGGATCGGCCGTGGTGGAGGTGCTCGCGGAGAGGATGCCCATCCCGGTGGTGAGGGTGGGGGTGAGGGACAGGTACGGCCAGTCGGGGGAGCCCGAGGAGCTGTTCCGGGAGTACGGACTTACCGCTAGAGAGGTGGCGAGGGCCGCTCTGGAGGCTCTGGAGAGGGCGGGTAGGAAAAAGGGTGAGGAGGACCCGCCCGGGCGGGGTAGCCCGGGGGACTGACGGTCCGGGGCCGGGTCGGGCGGGCCGTCCATTGGGGGTAAAGGAGGCGAGCGCGGCGCTTGGAGAGGCGAGGGGAGAGGAGAGAAATGAGACGGACTTTCGAGCCGGGGGTTAAGGAGTACCGGGCCACCTACTGGAGGCCTGGGTACACGCCGGACGCCGAGGGTGACGTGGTGGCCTGCTTCCGGGTGAGGCCGAGGGAGGGTGTCCCCGTGGAGGAAGCCGCAGCGGCGGTGGCCGCTGAGAGCAGCACGGGGACCTGGACTGAGGTGTACGGTCAGGCCCTCGTGGACCTCGAGGCCCTTCAGGGGCGGGTGTACGGGCTCGACGGAGACCTTGTGTACATAGCCTATCCCGCCTCCCTCGTTGAGCCCGGAAGCGTTCCCAACCTCCTCTCCGGTTTCGCCGGGAATGTCTTTGGGATGAAGGCCGTGGCCGGGCTGCGTCTGGAGGACCTCTACCTCCCCCCTTCCCTCGTCAGGACCTTCCCAGGACCCAGCCTCGGGATCAAGAGGGAGAGGGAGGTTCTTGGGGTTCGGGACCGGCCCCTTTTGGGTGGAACGGTCAAGCCCAAGCTCGGCCTCGGGCCAAAGGAGTTTGCCGCCGTGGTGGAGGAGGCCCTTTCTGGTGGTCTGGACAGCACGAAGGACGATGAGAACCTTGCGGACCAGCCCTTCTGTCCCTTCAGGGAGCGAGTTCTCAGGGTCCAGGAGGCGGTGGAGCGGGCCGAGGCGGCTACCGGCGAGAAGAAGGCCCACTGGTTCAACGTGACCGGCCCCGACACCGAAGAGACCCTGAAGAGGGCGGCCTTCGCGGCCGAGGCGGGGGCCCGGGCCGTCATGGTCGACTTCGTTACCCTGGGGTGGGCCGGGGTGGCTTCCCTGAGGAAGCTTGCTGGGGAGAAGGGCCTCATCCTCCACTTCCACCGGGCCATGCACGCTGCCTTCACTCGCCCCCGCGACCACGGTCTGGACTTCAGGGTCCTCGCCAAGCTGGCGAGGTTGGCAGGGGCGGACCACCTCCATGTGGGTACGGCTGTGGGGAAGCTGGAGGGGAGCAGGGATGAGGTGCGGGAGAGGGCTTCCCTGCTTAGGGACGATGTCACCGAGCCGCAGGGCGGGGTGAGGTTCCGGCAGGATTGGGCCGGCCTGGCCGGAACCTTCCCTGTGGCCTCGGGGGGTCTCCACCCTGGCCACCTCCCTCAACTCCTTGAGCTCCTCGGGGTCGACTCGTATCTCCTCTTCGGAGGGGGCACGCACGGCCATCCGGAAGGGCCTCGGGCCGGGGCGCGGGCGGTGCGGGTCGGGCTGGAGGGCCTGCTCGACGGGAAATCGCTGGAAGAGTCAGCGGAGAGCTGCCCGGAGCTGGCCCGAGCTCTGGAGATCTGGGGGGGAGTGAGGTTCTGAGGGCCACGGACTGCACCTGTTTTAGCCTTCTGCTCTCGGGCGGAGAAGACTCCCCCTGGGCACCCAGGAGCATGCGCGGCGACCCCGAGACCTGGGGGGAGCTCAGCCGGTTACCACCAGCGTCACCTTGATGCTGTCGGGGTCCGTGGCCACCAGCACTCCTTCCACCTCCTTGCAGGGAAACCCCAGGGACTTCAGCCGCTCAGCCACGGCCGCGGGCCCGGCCGGGTCCTGGATCTCCATGGCGAAACCATCCAGGCCGACCGTGTCCGGGGGTGCTGGAGGGATGCCCGGGCCCGACCACGTGTTCACCGCCACGTGGTGGTGGTAGCCGCCGGAGGCGAAGAAGAGGGCTCCCGGGAAGGAGCTCATCGTTACCGAGAGCCCGAGGCCCCTGGAGTAGAAGGCCTCGGAGGCTTTGAGGCTGGCCACGGAGAGGTGCACATGCCCGATGGAGGTGCCGGCGGGAAGTCCGCCCTCCGCCTCCTCGGCCTCCTCAAGCAGACCGCGCCAGTCAAGGGGGAGGGTGTCCATCTCGATTTCCTCGCCCCGCCTCTTCCAGCTCTCGACCGGTCGGTCGGCATAAAGCTCCACTCCCTCCCCGTCGGGGTCGGTCAGGTAGATAGCCTCGCTCACTAGGTGGTCGGCGAACCCGGAGAGGGCGACCCTCGCCTCCAGTAACCTCTTGAACGCCCCGGCCAGGTCCCTCCTGGAGGGTAGCCTTATGGCCAGGTGGAAAAGCCCTGACGTCCTGGGCGGCCGGGGCCTGTACTTCTCTTGTGCCAGGAGGACGAGGAAGGGAGGAGCCTCCGGAGTGCCGAGCCAGGCTCTCCCCTCCTCCTCCCGGTGTACCTGGAGGCCGAGGAGATCCCGGTAGAAGCTGAGGGAGCGGGAGAGATCCCCCACTCTGAGGCTGACTTCTCTCACCATCGCGGCCCCCTCCTGGCTTTCCCGCTCGCCAAGTCTAACCCCGCCCGCGCCCCGCGTTCCGCGCTAACATCCCCGGTGGGCTGGGGGGCCATCGGGACATGAGGAGCGAGGTGCGGGCATTGAGGGTTCTTGTAATAGAGCATGCCGCCGAAGAGGGCCCCGGGACCATTGCTGAGGAGGTTCTGGCCCGGGGAGGGAGCCTCAATTTCACCCGGGTCTGGATGGGGGAGAAGCCCCCTCCCCTCGGAGAGTTTGATGTCCTGGTGTTGATGGGCGGACCCATGGGGGTGTACGAGACCGAGCATTATCCGTTTCTTAAGGAAGAGATGGCCTTGCTTCGAAGGGCTGTTAGCTCAGGCTTACCCGTTCTCGGGGTCTGCCTCGGGTCGCAGCTCCTGGCCGCTGCCATGGGTGCGCGGGTCTACAGGGGCCCGTGGCAGGAGGTCGGGTTCACTCATGTGGTTCTCACGCAGGAGGCCGCATCCGATCCGGTCTTCAGTGCCCTTCTCCCTCCGGGTGCCCCCGCCGCTCTACCGGTCTTCCAGTGGCATGGGGATACCTTCGACCTGCCCCCGGGAGGGGTGCTTCTCGCGTCGGGAGACCTCTACACCAATCAGGCCTTCCGGGTGGGGCGCCTCGCCTATGGCCTTCAGTTCCACCCCGAGGTGGATGGGGAGCTCTTGAGCTCCTGGGCCCCAGAGCTGCCTGCCGGGGTGAGTCTTGGAGAAGAGAACCTGCGCGAGGTGGAGCGGCTCGGCAGAAGGCTGGTGGGGAGGTTTCTCGATCTCGCTCGCGAACCTACCTCTATGGGCGGCGGAGAGTGAGCGCATCCCGCGGGCGCGGGCCGGGCCCGGAAGGGCCCTCTCGCGGCGAGAGTTCCTTGCGCTTGGGGGGAGGCTTGGGTGGGTTTGCCTTCTTGCGGCCGGGCTTGGCGAGCTGGGCTCCGGACGGCCGGCGCGGGCGGAAGTTCCCCTTGTCGCGACGGACCTGGAGCTCGTCACGGTTACAGACACCAGTTTTGTACTCACCTGGTTCACCGGCGACCTCCGCGAGAGGGACGCTTACGGCCGGCCGAGACCGGTTGCCGCCGACACCACCGTCTACTTTGGGGCCTCTCCGGACCCGGCCTCCTGGGAGAAGGTGGTGGTGGAGGAGGAGACTCCCTACCACTACGCGGAGATAACGGGACTGGAGCCCGGGAAGCGCTACTACTACCGCGCCGAGTCCCGAGGCGTCCCCGCCCTGCCCGCGGCCCAGCCCTACCCGGAGCTGCCCGCCACCGGTACCGTGGTGACCCTGGTTCCTCCCCCCGGGCGTCCTGTTTTCACCCTGGCCATCATGAACGATCTCCATTTCGGTGAGGCCGTCTCGGGGCTTGCCGTCTCCGACCCTGTCCAGTTCCCTCCGGGCTTCCCTGCGGACCCCTCCGACCCCTACTGGCGTTTCATGACCGCCGCCGCCCTTCGGGAGGCGAGGGAAAGGGGGGCCGAGGTGCTCCTCGTCAACGGCGACCTCACGAACGAGGCGGAACCCGAGTTCGTGAGGGAGGTGAAGAGGGTGCTGGACGGGGCCTTCGGTCCCTACCGCCTGGGCTACTTCGTCACGCGGGGGAACCACGATCGGGCACACTCGGGCAGGTCTTCCACGGGCACTCCATATTCCTCGTGCCGGACGAGGGTGGGCGGGGCCTACGACTGTTTTGCCGACCTCTTCTTCCCTGACGGGAGATCCTTCTTCTCCTGGGTCCACAGGGGCCTTAGGATCATCGGCCTGGACTCGGTGGATATCACCAGCGGATGGACCAGCGGCAGGGGCAGGCTCGACCAGAATGGCCAGCTTGAATGGCTTGAGGCGGAGCTGGCGAAGGAGCCCAACGCGCCGACCCTCATTTTCTTCCACCACCCCGTGACCGAGGAGGCTTCAGCAACGGCGGTTCCTCCCGTCGTGTTCACCGTGGATCAGAGGGATGCCCTCAGGTTCGAGGAGATCCTCCGGGGATCGCCCGTGTTGGCCGTATTCCACGGCCACACCCACCGTTGCTGGGTGACGACCTCTCCTCTCACCGGATCCCTCCCTTACGTGGAGGTGGGGGCCGCCAAGGAATACCCCGGAGGCTACGGACTTCTCCCGGTCTACGAGGGAGGGGCGATGTTCAACTTCTTTAAGACGAGGGAACCGAAGGCGCGGGCGTGGTCTTGGAGGAGCAGGGGCGAGTATCTCGGCCTTTACCCTTACTACACGCTGGGGCGACTGGCGGACAGGAACTTCACTCTCACCTTCCCGGAGGGGATCAGGGTTCGCCCAGGCCCCGGGCACTCCCGCCCGGGCGGGGAAGCCTTCGCCCGTCCTGCCCAGAGCAGCCTCGGGCCCAGGGCCTCCCTTCCCGCCACCGGAGCTGCCGCCGGCCTCCTCGGCGCCGCCGGTGCGTCCCTGGTCGGGCTGGGCCGGGTCTTAAGGTCTCGATCCTCTCCGGGCGAGGCGGAGCAGACCCCAGGTGGTGACGAGGAGGGCGGAATCTAGGGCGGCCGCGAGAAGCTGTGAGGCGGAGCGCTTCTTCGCCCACCAACTGAGGAACGCCCCTGTGGAGGCCGCCTTGGCGGTGAGAAGAGTCCGGGTCAGCTGGTGTCTTGCTTTCTCATCGGCGGCGGCAAGGCCGGAGGCCGCGGCTATGGTGGCCATGTAGGCGGAGGCCAGGCTGTGCCAGAGGGGCTTGGAGGGCTCCTCCTCTTTTTCAGGGGGGAGCTCTCCCGCTGCCAGGGAGAGGGCCTCCTCCGCCAGCCTGGGGGCGAAGAGGAAGCCGACCGCACCCGCCCCATACATGAGGGACGAGAACCAGAGCCACCGCCGGAGCCAGCGTTCAGCTCGGCTTTCCCTGCCAGCCATGGGCATCCCTCCCCTCTTTCCTCCGCCCGCGCTCCGCCCGATACGCGGGGCCCGGCTCTGGCGGCCAGAGCCACCTCGGGCCCGAGGCATGATATCCGATGCCTGCGCGATACCGGTGATTTTTTGACGCCAAGGCGTGTTAGAAAAGACGCTGCTTTGGTTTTAGACTCTTCCGGGTGCGGAACCCGCTACCCGTTTCTAACGGGTGCGGTCCATCCGTTGCTGTCCGGCGCGGTCGAAAGGAGCTCCAGGTGAAGGCGACCGAAGGTGACGAGAGGACGGGCGCGATGGCGAGCTCGGGCGCTCCGGAGGCCCGCGCCGCCGCGCCCACTCAAGCCTCCACCCCCATCCAGCCGGCTGCCCCCGCCCCGCGAAGAAAGGTTCCTCTTCTTCCGAGAGAACACGGTGCCGTCTTCATGTCTGTCCACGCCTGGATCATGGGGCTGGTTGCCTCGGTCACTTGGGTTCTCCACTCAGCCCGGGGAGAGGCCTTCCCGGGCCTGAGCCCCACAGGCATCCTGCTTTCGGCGGCGGGCCTTGCCCTGTTTCTTCTTCTGGCCGGCGCCGTTTCGGTCTGGTCCCACCCCTCCATGAGGCCGGCTGCCCTCGGGCGGCTCCTCGGGGTCGGCGGGGGCCTGGCCCTGGTGGCGACCCTCGCCCTTGCCCACGGCCCGCGCGGCAGCCTCCTCACCCTCGGGGCCCTCGCGCTGGTCCCGGGGGCAGCTTACCTTCTTGCCAGGAGGCTGACGGGCCCGCGTTCGGTCCCCTCGCAGCTTGCTGCCATAGCCGGGATGGCCATGGTGGCGCCCGCCTCCGCCCTCCTCGCCTCGGGGTACCCGAGGGCGGTCCTCCTTTGGGCGGCCGGGTTCGTGGCCTTCGCCGGAACTGTGCCCTACGTGCGGGAGAGGGTGAGGAGGCGGAAGGAGGAGCTCGGCCTTGGGCAGAGGGTGAGGCGCGGCAGCGTTGCCCTTATTTGGCAGGCTGGAGCCCTAGCCCTGGCGGGTCTGGGGTGGCGAAGCGGGGTGCTCCACCCACTGGCGGCCGTGGCCTTCGTACCCGGCGCCGTCAAGACGGCAGCGGGGATCCTCCTTCCCGAGAGGAGGCCCCCCATGAGCCATCTGGGCTACACGGAGACCGCGGTCTCAACCCTCTTCGCTCTCCTGGGCGGTGTGGGTCTCGGCCTTCCGGGGCTGAACTAGCCTCCCGCGGCTGGGTTCCCGGCGGTCGCCCTCTAGCTCCGGTTGATGGCTGGGGGATTTTCCACGAGGGCCACCGTCATGGAGGGGCCGTGGATCTCCCTGGCTGCAGCGAGGGCCTCCTCCACGCTGGGGAAAGGATCGAAGCCAGCATGCCTTATCACGCCCGGGTCCTCGGCCCCTGCCACGAAGACCCTACCGGCGTGCCGCAGGCGCTTCAAGGGGTAGAGGGCCATGAGTGCGTGGACCGGGTGGAAGGAGTAGGCCTCACGGTACTTCCGGATGTAGTCGGGGCGGGCGGCGAACTCGGGTTCAAACCGGGATCTCGCCTCCAGAGGGTCCCTCACGGCCGGGACAACCCGCTCCCAGACCTCCCTGTAGGACGCGTGGTGAACCTCGTCCCAGCGGAAGGGGCAGGGGGTGGCCATCACCACAGTGCACCCCGGCTTCCCCAGGGCCTCGATCACCCCCCCCAGGTAACCGAGGCCCGTGGAGAAGAGAGTGAGAAGGGGGTTCGTGAAGGAGTAGGCGGCATAGGGGCTCCAGTCGGGAACCCCGTAGACCACCACATCCACCTTCTCCTCGAGCAGGGCTCTTCTCGGCGGAACGCGGGAGCGGATGATCTCGAGGGCTGCCCTCCTGGTTGCAGCGACGGTCCCGCCCAGGATCCGGTGGACCTGGAGGGGGTTGGCGAGGACGGTCTCGAGCTTGAAGAACCTCTCCTTCCCCAGTTCCCTCTCGACCAGCGCCCCCATCTCCTCGAGGATCTCGTGCATGGGGTTCCTCTCCGTGGACATGCTCATGAGGTCCGGGGTGTGATGCTGTCTTATGGAGGCGTACGTGGAGAGCCCCACGCAGATGGACTTCCAGCCGCCGCTGAACCCTCTCGTGGTGGAGGTGTTGACGTACACGACGAGGTCGGCCTCGGCGACAAGGCGGTTCAACTCCACGAGCCAGCCTGAGGGGGTGGTGCCGAGCCTCACTATCCCCTCGGGGTCCTCGGCGTCGTGGCAGAGGAGGCGATCCCTGAATCGGCTCACCAGGTCCTGCCCAATGATCCCGGCCACCTCCTCGTGGGTGAACTTGCGGTGGAGGGCGTTTGCCACGAGCAGGGTTATGCGCTCCTCAGGTATTCCCCCCTCCTCCAGACGGGCTATGACGGCCGGGATGCCGGCCTCCCAGACGCCTGCGAAGGAGGGGACGGTGGGGTCGTCGAAGACAACCACGGCCTGCCTCGCTCTTCTAGCCAAGTCCTTAAGGGGTGGGAGGTCGAGGGGCTCATCCAGGGCCGTCCGGACCTCCTCCTCGAGGTTTCCGGGGGGGACCGGCATGGAAATGCCCTGGCCAACCAGGAAGGTGTTTTCAGGGACGTCCACCTGGAGCCAGCCGGAGCCGAACACAATTTCCCTGCGCACCGACCACCTCCCGAAAGCCCACGAGCGCCCTGGCGACCTCAGAGGTACAGACCGGTCTCGGTCTCTTCCCGCTCCGTGGCCACGGCATGGACGTCCCTCTCCCTGACCACGAGGTACTCCTCGCCCCTGATCTCCACCTCGTGGCCGGCGTCCACCGGGATGAGGACCTTGTCCCCCGGGGCCGCTGCTTTCACGTTGGGCCCGACAGCAACGACTTCGGCCCAGACACATTTCTTGCTCACGGAGACCGCTGTGGCCGGGATGACCAGACCCGCTTTGGATCTCCTTTCCGCCGACGCCCCGGGCCTGGCTACGAGGATGCGGTCGGCGAGCATCCGGACGGCCTGTTTGGGGCCGGGCTCCTGGGCCTCCTCGGGAACCCGCGCGGCGCCCACCACCTCGATCTCGGGCGTCTCGCCCTGGACGGCCCCTCCCTCCTCGCCTGGGACGTTCAGGATCTCCGTCACTGCCCTCCGGCGCTCCTTCATCTCTCCTAGCTCTCTCCCGCCGTTTTCCCCTCTCGGCTCGGGGCCGGGCGAAGGTGCCCGGCCCAAGCGGCCCTAGCATATAGTGCCCTCTCGGTGCAGGGCAGGAGGGTGAGGAACCGGGCGGGCTCAAGGGTGACTGGATGCGCGCGCGGGCGGTGCTGGTAGGATTGGTCTGCCGTGGCACTGGATTTTGAAGAGAGGCCCATTCTGGTGTTCTGGGAATCGACCAGGGCCTGTCTCCTCGCTTGCAAGCACTGTAGGGCTGAGGCGATACGTGACCCCCTACCCGGAGAGCTCGGGACCGAGGAGGGGAAGAACTTCATCTCCCAGCTCACGGGGTTCGGGAAGCCCTATCCCGTGCTCATCATCACCGGTGGCGACGCCTTCATGCGTCGGGACCTCTGGGATCTGGTCTCGCACGCGCGCTCCCTCGGTATCCCCGTGGCCCTCGCCCCCTCTGTGACCCCCCTCCTCACCACCGAAAGCATGGCCCGCCTCAAGGACCTCGGGGTCCACACGGTATCCATAAGCCTCGATGGGGCAAGGCCCGAGACCCACGAGGCGATCAGGGGGGTTCCCGGACACTTTGAGAGGACCCTGGAAGCCCTTCGGAACCTGGTTGCGATGGGGTTCACAGTGCAGGTGAACACCGCCGTCATGAAGGACAACGTGGAGGAGCTGGCTGAGGTTGCGGCCCTCATCAAGGGGATCGGTGTCTCCATATGGGAAGTCTTCTTCCTCGTTCATGTGGGGAGGGCAACCCGGGGGGCCGAGGAGATAACCCCCGAGGAACACGAGGATGTCTGTCACTTCCTTTACGACGCCTCCCACTACGGCTTCATCGTGAGGACCGTGGAGGGACCCTTCTTCCGCCGGGTGGTGGCGTGGAGGAGGGAGCTGCCCGCCGGATCCGATCCGGCAGAGGTCTTCTCCCTTGGCCCCCTCTACCGGCGGCTCAGCAAAGGCCTGCTGGAGCTTCTCGGCCCCCCGCTCGGCCAGAGCCGGGCCCAGACCAGGGGAACCAGGGACGGCAAGGGTATAGTGTTCGTCGGCTACAGCGGGGATGTCTATCCCGCCGGTTTCCTCCCCCTCCCCCTCGGGAACGTAAAAGAGACGAGCATCGTGGAAATCTACAGGGGCTCCCCTATCCTCAAGGCTATAAGGGCCTCGAGTTTTGCCGGAAGGTGCGGGGTCTGCGAGTTCAGGGACCTTTGCGGCGGTTCCAGGGCTCGGGCCTTTGCCGCCTACGGTGATCCTCTGGCCGAGGACCCCGCCTGCATCTACGAGCCGAGAGGGGCCTCGGTGCCGAGTCTGCCGGGGGCTCTGGCTCTGGGTGCAGGCGGAGGCTGGCCATCTCCTCCCGGGAGCCCTTGATCCGGTGGGTGGGTTCAGGGACCGGTTTCTTAAGGCCTGTTGGGGGGAGGAGACGGATTGCACCCCCGTCTGGTTTATGCGCCAGGCTGGGAGGTATCTCCCCGAGTACAGGGCCCTAAGGGAGAGCTGGTCCCTCCTCGAGATCTGCAGGAACCCGGAGCTCGCGGCCGTTGCGACGCTGCAGCCCCTTCGCCGTGCCGATCTGGATGCCGCCATCCTCTTCTCCGACCTCACCCTCCCCCTCCTCGGGATGGGGGTGAGCCTGGAGGTGAGGGAGGAGGTCGGGCCGGTGGTGGATCCCCCCTTGAGGAGCCCGGGAGACCTCAAGCGCCTCGGCAGCCTCGACCTCGAGGGGATTGGGTTTCTCGCTGAGGCCATTCGGCTCCTCAGGGGTGAGCTCCAGGTTCCCCTCATAGGCTTTGCGGGAGCCCCCTTTACCCTCGCTTCCTACATGGTGGAGGGAGTCCCCAGTCGGGACTTCGCGAGGACCAGGTCCCTCCTTCTCCAGGACCCCGGCACGTGGGAGGGGTTGATGGAGAGGCTGGCCGAGGCCGTCCTCGAGTTCCTGCTCTTTCAGATCAAGGCCGGCGTTCAGGCGGTGCAGCTCTTCGACACCTGGGCCGGGGTCCTCTCCGCCCGCGACTACGCCGAGCGCGTCCTGCCCCACCTAGAAAGGATCGTGAGGGGCCTGGACGGGGCAGGCGTTCCGCGCATTCTCTTCGCCACCGGGTCCGGCCATCTCCTCCCCCTTCTCGGTTCCCTCGGAGCGGAGGTGGTGAGCGTGGACTGGAGGGTCCCGCTGGATGCCGCCGGGAGGGAGCTGGGAGGGAGGGTCCGGGCTCTCCAGGGGAACCTGGATCCGGCTGCCCTGGCTGGCCCCCCCGAGGTGGCCGAGGAGAGAACCCTGGAGGTGCTGAGGAGCGCGGCCGAACTTCCCGGGCATGTCTTCAACACGGGCCACGGCCTTCTCCCCTGGACCCCTCCGGAGAACGTGTCCAGGGTGGTTGAGCTGGTCCATGCCAGGACCGCCGGGCGGAGGCGCTAGGGTGGTGGAGCGAGGATGAAGCGGGTGGTCGTGGTCGGAGCCGGTGTGACCGGCCTCTCGGCGGCGTGGGGTCTGGTGAGGGCTGTCCGGGCGCTTGGCCTCCCCCTCGAGGTCAGGGTGGTCGAGCGGGAGAGGAGGGTGGGTGGGAAGGTTCTCACCGAGAGGGTGGACGGGTTTGTGGTGGATGCAGGGCCGGACAGCCTCTTCTACGTGAGGCCGTGGGCGCGGGCGCTCCCTCAGCGGCTCGGCCTCGAGGCCGACCTGGTGGACCAGGACCCTCACCACAGGACTGTCTTTCTCCTCAAGGGCGGTCGGCTCCAGCCCCTTCCCGCCTCCTTTCTCGCCCTGGCTCCTTCGCGCCCCGCTGAGTTCCTGAAGGCTCCCCTCTCCTGGCGCGCGCGGCTCAGGGGGGCGGTGGAGGCCTTCCTACCGCCACGGAAGGGAGGAGGGGACGAGTCGATCGCCTCCTTCGTGAGGAGGAGGTTCGGGAGGGCCTTCCTCGAGGAGCTGGCGGAACCCTTGATGGCCGGGATCCACGGAGGGGTGGCGGAGGAGCTCTCCATGGCGGCCCTCTACCCGCAGATGCTCGAGATGGAGAGGAAGAAGGGGAGTGTGGTCAGAGCTATGGCCGCCTACCTCGGGTCCAGGAGCGGCCGGGGCTCGGCATTCAGGAGCTTCCGAGGGGGAATGGGACGGGTGGTGGAGGCTCTCGCCGAGGAGGTGGGGCCCGAGAGGATCCTCCTCGGCCGGGAGGTCCGCTCCCTCGGGCGGGCCCCGAGCGTCTGGGAGGTGGAGTTCGCGGGGGAGGTCTTAGAGGCCGACGCGGTAGTCCTGGCTCTGCCGGCCTTCCTGGCTCGGCCGCTTCTGGGTGGGGTCCGCCCTTCCCTTGCTTCACTCCTCGGCGAACAGGCGTACGCGCCCGCAGTGAGCCTCGTCTACGCCTTCCGCCGCTCCGATGTCTCCTTCTCCCTGGAGGGCTCCGGATACCTGGCTCCCCGCGCCGAGCGCACCTTCCTTGGCGGTTGCTCCTGGCTCTCGCAGAAGTGGCCGGGAAGGGCCCCCGAGGGAACTGTTCTTCTTAGGGCCTATGCGGGTCGGGTGGGCCAGGAAGAAGTTCTCTCCTTTCCCCCCGAGGAGCTCCTGCGGAGGGGTCTTGAGGAGCTCAGGGTCGTTCTGGGGCTGCGGGGAGAGCCTCTCCTCTCCCGCGCCTACCTCTGGCCCCGCGCCATGCCGCAGTACAGGGTGGGGCATCTCGAGTGGGTGGAGGCAGCGGAGAGGGAGGCGGGGTATCTTCCCGGTCTCTACCTGGCGGGGGCTTCCTACCGGGGCGTCGGGGTTCCCGAGTGCTTCGGTCAGGGCCTCGCGGCGGCCAGGAGTGTCCTCGAATGTCTCTTCCCGGGGTCGGCCGAGGGTCTCGAGGGTTTGTTCGAACCGTGATCCCCAAGCCGACCGGCGTTCTTCTCATGGCCTACGGGAGCCCCACCTCCCTGGCGGAGGAGGAGGTGAGCAGGTACCTGGCCCACATCAGGGGAGGAAGGGAGCCCGCCCGGCACGAGGTGGCTGCTCTCATCGCGAGGTACCGCGCGATCGGGGGCTCGCCTTTTCTTGCCCAGACCCGGGCCCAGGCCAGGGCCTTATCGGCCAGGCTCGCCAGGGACTTCGGCCCGGCCAGGTTCGCGGTGAGACTTGGCATGCGTCACGCCAGGCCGTCCATCTCTGAGGCCCTCAGCTCCCTGTGGGCTCTCGGTGCCAGGGAAGTGGTGGCCCTCCCCCTCGCGCCCCATGCCTCGGTGGCGAGCACGGGCGCGTACCTCGCGGCCGCGCGCCAGGCTGCTGGGGAGCTGGGTGGCGTGAGGCTCGCGATGGTGGAGGGCTTTGCGCGCTCCCCCGGACTCGCCAGGTTCTGGTCGCGCATGCTGAGGAGGGCTCTGGCCCGGCTGGAGAGGGAGGGCGTCCCTCGAGACCGGGTGGGGGTGATTTTTTCCGCCCACAGCATCCCTGAGCGTTTGGTTCTCTCCGGTGACCCCTACCGGGATGAGGTGGAATCCACCGCCCGCGCCATCGCCTCCCTCCTCGGTCTCGAGGGCTTCAGCGTATGTTTTCAAAGCGCGCCTGAGGGGGTCGGGGGGTGGCTTGGCCCCGGTCCGGCGGAGGTTCTTGAGGAGCTTGCCTCCCGGGGGCTTCGGGCGGCCCTCTTCTGCCCCGTGGGCTTCCTCTGTGAACACCTGGAGGTCCTGTATGACCTCGACGTTGAGGCGAGAGAAGAAGCGAGGAGGTTGGGCCTAACCTACGCCCGCGCCCCCCTTCCCGCCACCGACCCCGGTCTCATCACCACCCTCGAGGAGCTCGTGGTGGGGGCAGTTCTTAAGGGGGGATCTTTCCTTTCGGGCGGTCCCGGTCCTGAGGCCGCCCCTCCGAACCCCGCTGCGAACGAGGCCTGAGAGCCGAACCCCGCTGCGCACCGCGGTGAGTGGCAGACCTGGCTTACCGGTGAGGAGCAGGTCGGAGAAGCGCTTACACCCAAATTCTCGCCCACCAGGGCGAGCTCGCCCGCGTGGCGGCCGCCTTTGAGCCGGAGCCTCAAAACTTCAGGGTTTTGCAACGCAATGTTGCTATCAACGTCTTGGCAACGTGGAGTTGTACAGGGCGGCCCTGTCCGAGAAGGCGGGGCGGGTCCGCCTCTATCTCTCCGAGTCCAACTCGGGAGATAACAGGATCTTCCCCTCGGGCCGCCGCCCCTTCCGGAGGGTAAGGGCCCTCACCCTCGACTCCTGGTTCGAGAGGACGGGGCAGCCCGTGAACTTCTCGGGGGACCCCACGGATCTCCCGCGCTTCCTTGAGGAACGCGGCTTCACCCTTCTCCACCCCGACGAGGCGAGGCGGAGGTTGGTCCCCGCCGACCTGGGTGCGATCCTGGCGTGGTGTCCTCCGGACCGGGAGGACGCCTATACGAATCTGCTGGCACTAAGGGAAATAGTTCCTCCACAGAGGCCCTTCTGACAGATCCCAAAGGGGCTCGGCCGGAGGTGTGGACTACAGACCCCCCCTTTACCTCCTAACGGTTCGCAGAAGAAGGCCTGACGCCAAGAGGAGAAGAAAGGAGCCCCAGCCCGGGGGGGCGCCGGTCGCGGGGAGGGTCGCCCTTCTGCCTTGCTCGAGCCTTTCTTCCTCCCGAGGGGTTCCGGCTGCCTCACCGGTTCGAGGGGTGGGAGAGGGCTCGAGTTGAGCGTACCCGGCGAGGGCTGGTTCCTCCGGGACGGTTCTGCCCGTGGCGTACGCCAGGATGAGGTTGGAAGCGGCCTTTAGGTAGGTGGCGGCGTCCTCTGTGGGCTCGACCCCCGGCATGAGGGTCCGGGTGCAGAGATCGGGCGGGAGGCGGCCGGGGTTGGCGGGTCCCGGGTGGGTGAGGGCGTCCTTCACAGCTTCGAAGACAACCCCGTCCCAGACCATGCCTATGTGGTCCACGGGCCTTCCGGGGCAGAGGTCCTGGACGGCCAGGTTGGCTGCCCCCTCCAGGCGAGAGGTGGACTCCGGTACCTGGGGCTGGACGAGTTCGTCGGTGAGGGTGTAGACGGAGGTGTAGGAGATTTCGCCCGGGGTCTCATCCCCGCCGTTGAGGGCCTCGAGAAAGCGGGAACCGGGCCTCATCTGCCAGGCCGCCGGCGTGCACGCCCCCGAGGCGCAATAGGCGGAGGTTACGGCCGTGCCGTGGTGGGGAGTGGCGAGGGTGACGAGGTCCTCCACAGCCGCCCTCACTTCTGGCCACCACTTGATGGCCCACCGGGGCTCAAGGCCGCCCTCGCTGTGGCCCACCACACTAACCTTGAGCCCAGTCTCGGCTGCCAGGCGCTTCACCGCGTAGACCACGTACTCGCTGGAGATCTGAATGTCACCGAGGGCTCTCTCGGGAAGGTCCACCCCGCAAACGGTGAAGCCGAGGGCGGGAAGAGCGCGGGCCTCCTTCTAGGCGCAGAGTGCCCCTACTGGCGCTCTCTTCGCTGCCCTAGGGCCGCGGTTCGGAGCCTGCTGGGGAGCTGTCTCCATTGCCGGAGTGGCCTCCCGGGGCTAACCTAGGTTCAGGGCGGTAAGCGGGGGCGGGTCGTGATCGAGGCCGAGCTCGAGGAAGTTCATCTCCTGGGGCTCGTCGCGGAAGGGGACGGAGACGCGCTCCTCGGAATTTACGACCGCTTTGCCCCCATACTGCACTCCCTTGCCCTTGCCGTGGCCGGGGATGCCGGGGTGGCCTCCACTGCCGTCGCTCGGGCCCTCCGCCGCCTTACGGGGGAGGCCGGGCGTCTCGTTGCCGAGGGGTGGGAGGTCTTTCCCTGGCTCTGTCTGGTGGTGAGGGCCGAGGCGTTGGCGGAGAGGGGCTCGCGGTCTGGGGGGCGCCTGCCGGGGGAGGCGGAGCGGTTTAGAAACATGCCGAGCCCGGGTTCGGCGCTGGACCCCTCGGGCCTCGTTCATCTCTGCTACTTTGGTGGGCTTACCGCCCGCGAGGCGGCCGCCCTCACGGGGTGGAGTCAGCCGGCCGTTCTCGGCTCAGTAGCCGCTGCTCTAGCGCGACTTGCCGGGGAGGCGGGGGATTCCACTGGCTGCGGCGAGGAACGCCTGGAACTGCTGGGAGGGGCCATGCCTCCCTCCCTCCTTCTTGCGGGGCTCGCCATCGGTGCCCTGGAACCTGTGGAGGAGGAGGCCCTCCTGGCTCACCTGCGTTCATGCCGAAGGTGTCGAGAGGGCGTCCGCTGCTACCTTCGGGGTGCCTCCTGCCTCGCCCTCGCCCTTACCCCAACGCCTCCTCCCCCCGAAGTCAGACGGGAACTGGCCGCTGAAGCCGGGGAGGGGCTTGTCCCACTGCCCATGCCGCCAATGGGGATCACCCGAAGGATGGTGGTGGGCATCGCCGCGGCTCTCGCTGTCTTGCTCTCCTTGGCCTCCTGGGACACCCTCCACCGCCGAGGCACGGGGGCGAGGCGCGCGGCGGCCACCGCCCGCGCGGAGGCCGGCTCGGGGCTCACGGTCTTCAGGTCCGAATCGGGGAAGGTGAACGGAACCCTCGCCCCGGGCCCGGCGGGGGCGGTGGTCTCCCTCTGCGGGCTTGAGGCGAGGGAGGGGGTCTCCTACCACCTGAGGGCCGTTGGCCAGGGGAGGGTGCTCTTCGTCGTTGGTCCCATCTCCGTGGTCCAGGGCTGCTCCCTGGTTCTCCTGCCCGGGGCTGGGCAGGAGCTCGACGGGGTTGAGCTGGTGGAAAGGGGGGAAGGAGGGGAGAGGGTGCTGGCGCGGGCGGAGGTGGCTCGCGAGCTCTCATCCAGGGGAGGGGCTCTTCGTCCCCTCTGAACCCCTTCCCTCGCCCCAAGGCCGGGCCCGGCGCGAGGCTAGAAGCCGCCGGCCGCGGACTTGAGGGCCCTGAGGAGGATCTGCTCGTCTCCGAGGCGCCTTCGCAGCTCCCGCTCGAGCCCCGCTATGGGGTAAAGGTTCTGGGGGGCCCTCGGGTCGCGGTGGGGGTGGGAGGCGAACCGGCAGAGGACAGAAGCGGCCTTCCCGGCGAGGGTCCTGGCTTCCTCGACCGCGAGGTCGGCTGTGAGCTCCACTCGGACCACCCCGGCCCACGGGTGGGCTGTCCGCCCCGGGAGGCGGAGATAGAAGGAGAGCCTGCTCCAGGAGGTGGTGACGAGGAAAAGGGGGGTCCTCTCCCCTGGCTCAAGGCTCTCCACCACCCGCACCAGTTCCGGGCCGAGGTAGGGGGTGTGGTGAGTCTTTACGTAACCCACGGCCCCCCTGATCCTCTGCCTGCCCGTGAGGGGTCCATCCAGGACGCAGAGCTCGGCCCCGGCAGCCCCCCCGGCCACCTCGGCTTCCAGCTCCCGCATGCGCTGCTGAACGGCGATGGCGAGCTCCTCCGGTCTCTCCCCGGCCGCGAGGCGCGGCTCGTAGGTGGCGAGGGGGGTGACGACGGCCTCGGCCGCGGGGGAGGAGGTGAAAAGGCCCCTTTCCACCCTGGCATCCACGACCTCCGCCTGTGCCCCGCAGCGGACGGCGCCCGCAGCGTAGGAGGCGAAGAGGCCCGGACGGGTTAGGCCGTCGGGTTGGGTGATCCAGACCCTGGCGTCGACCCTTCGGACGCCGTCCACGAAAAGAACAGAGGAGGGAGCCTCCTCCTTCAGGGGCTGCGGTCCCCACCGGGAGGGTTCCAGCTCGACGGAGGGGTCGACGTCCGGGCGGGAGGCCTCGGGTTCGGCCACCTCCGGCTCGAGGGATACCCCAAATTCCGGAGCCCAGGGCTCCACCGCGAACCTCAAGAGAGATCCCTCCTCTTCACCCGGGAGGTCCGGCCCTCCTTCCTCACCTCAAAGATGTAGGGAACCACCTCCTCAAGCTCCTTCACGTGGGAGATGATCCCCACGGTTCGGCCCTGCTCTGCGAGATCCCCGATGACGTCCGTGACCACGTCCAAGGTTTCGGGGTCTAGAGTGCCGAAACCCTCGTCCAGAAGGAGGGTCTCGCTCCTCCTCCCCGCTGCCTCCGAGGCCAGGTACTCGCCGAGGGCGAGGGCGAGGGAGAGGGAGGCGAGGAAGGTCTCGCCCCCCGAGAGGGTCTTGGCGGGGCGCGTCTCATCCGCGTTCTCGTGGTCCTGAACGAGGATGTCCCCCCCGGCGTCCACGAGGGAGTAGCGGTTCCTGTAAAGCTTCCTCATGATGGCGGTGGCTCCTTCAAGCAGCTCTCTTCTTGCCTCCTCCTCGACCCAGCGCGGGAACCCGTCGGACCTGAGGTGCTCGGCGAGGTCCCTGGCCACCTGGGCCTCGTTTTCCACCTCGGCCAGGCGAGCCCGGGTTCTCTCCGCCTCTTCTCTCTTCTCCTCGAGCTTGTGCAGCTCGAACTTGGCCTCTTCCAGGCGCTGCCCAAGGGTTTTCAGGGCAGCTCGAAGGGGTTCCGGGCGATCTCTGGCTTCGGGGGGGAGCTCGAGTCCGACTTCGGAAGAGATCCGGGAGATCTCCTCGAGGGAAGCCAGGATGGCGGCCTCCTCTTTCTCGGCCCTGGCCTCGGCATCCCGGGCGGCCTCCTCCACCTCGGGAGCCTTTCTCCGCGCCCACTCTTCCAGGGCTCTCCAGTCCTCCTCCAGCTCCTGGCGGGCGAGGACCGGGGGCTCAAGACCGAGCTGGGCAAGGGTGTCTCGCCTGCTGTCCAGAGCCTGCCAGGCGACCCTTTCTTTCTCCTCGAGCTTCACAAGGCCTCCCTTGAGCAAGCGGACCTTCTCCTCCGCTTCTTCGTGGCGGCGGCGCGCGGCCTCCAGGGCCTTCTCGGCGCCCTCGATGAGGTCGAGGAGGCGCAACAGGTCCTCGCGCCGGATTCCCTCCAGCTCCGCCCTGAGCCTTTGAAGCTCCTGCTCGAGCTGCTCCTTGCGGGTCCTGGCCCCGGCGGCCTTCTGCTCGGCCCCGCGGAGGGCTTTCTCCCTTTCCTTCCTCTCCTCCCCTGCGCGCTTCAGGACCTGTTCGGCCTTGCCGAGGTCGGGGGGAGGGGTTCGCTCTAGGACCTCGGGGACGGGCTGGCCGCAGACGGGACACGGATCTCCTGCCTTAAGACCCCTGGCTAGGTCGTAGGCGGCGTGGCGGTGCCTCAAGCCCTCCAGGTCTCTCCTGGCCGCCTCCTCGGCCTCCTCCGCCTGCTCCAGGGCCCTTCTCGCCTCCTCCGCGAGGGCCTCGGCTCTGAGCCTGGCCTCCTCTGCCCGGGCGAGCTCTCTTTCCCTCTCCTCCAGCTCGCCGAGCCTGCGAAGGTCGGTCTCGACCCGGCTTTTCTCGGGGAGCTCTTTCCTCTCCTCCTCTTTTTGTCTCCGCTCCTCAAGGGCGGCCAGCCTCTCCTCCTCCGCCCGGCTGGCGGCCTCTCGCTCCCGCCGAATCTCCCGGGCGAGCTCGATGTCGCGCTCGGGAACCCGGGTTTCGAGGAGGGCCTGGTGGCGGGCGCGGGCGCGGTCGGCCTCCTCCCTGGCGAGCCTGGCCGCCTGCTCGGCCCGCTCCATCTCAGCTAAGGACTGCTCGGCGCGGGCGAGGTGGGTCTCGATCTTCCGGACCCGGTCCTTCTGCTCCTGGATCGCCTCGGGGGTGGCCCGGGAGAGCTCTTCCAGCTTCTCCCCCAAGATCCTCGCCTCGCCCTCGAGGCTCCGGGCGAGCTCCCGCGCCCTGCTCGACATCCTCTGGTAGACGTCGAGGCCGAGGAGCCTGGCCAGGAGCTGGCTGCGTTCCTTGGGAGGGTCGTGGAGGAAGCGGGCGAACTCCCCCTGAGGAAGGAGGACCGCCTTGGTGAAATGGGCGAAGGAGAGGCCGAGGAGTTGTTCCACCTGACGCGTGAGCTCCTTGGCAGAACCGGCGAGCACCTCCTCTCCCTTCTCCAGGCGGGCCTCCCTGGTCTCGGCCTTCTCTCCGCGGCGTCTCAGCACTCTCACAGCGGTGTACCGTTCCCCCTCGACCTCAAACTCGAACCGGACCCTCGCCTCCTGCGCGCCCTGGGTTATGACGGGCGTCGTCACCTCCTGCTCTCCGAGGCGGGGGATCCTTCCGTACAGGGCGAAGACCATGGCGTCCACCAGGCTGGACTTGCCGGACCCCGTAGGGCCCGCGATGAGGAAGAGGTCCGCCCCCTCGAAGTTCACCTCCTGCCTCTCGCGAAAGGGCATGAACCCCTCAAGCTCAAGCCGGAGCGGCCTCACGGGGACCCTCCTGCCTGGCTGACCTCTTCCTCGTAAAGCTTTTCAAAGAGGTTGACGAGACGCTCATCCAAGGCCCGCCTCTCGGTGAGGTAGGCGATGAAAAGCTCTTTGGGGGCCCGGCCCCTCCGGGTCGGAAGCTCCTCCCTTGCCCCATCAGGGCCGGAGACGAGCCTCACGTCCATGACGAGGCTTCCCCCCTCCCGCTCGGGGTCCGGGAAGAGCTTCCTCACCTCGTCGGCCACTCCGGGCCTCTTCTCCTCCTCGAGTTCCACCCGGAGGTAGGCCTCGGGAATCCGGTCGCGGCAGGCCCTAAGCTCCTCGAGGTTTCCGCGGATGCTGAGGAGCCTCCTTCCGGATCGGATGGGCACCTCCCTCACCCTGGCCGGCTTCCCGGGTTCCACCTCAACGACGAGGACCACCCTGGGTGGTGGCTCGGAGGCCTTGTTGGCGGGGACCGCCCTCTCCTCCCCGAAGTCGAGACAAAGGGGGGCTCCTGAGTACCAGACCGGGCACGGCGCCACCACCGCCTGGGCCTTGTGGATGTGGCCTAAGGCCACGTACTGGAGGTGGGGGGGGAAATCGGAGGGGTCGAGGGCGTAGTCGAACTCGGTCTGGGAGGGCCTCTCTCCGCCGCCGAGCGCCGGGCGGCCCACGAGGACGTGACCCAGGAGGATGTTCACGGTCTCGTCCCCGAGGGGAGCGGCCAGGGCCTGGACGATCTCGGCCATCTGCTTCTTGAACTCCGCCGCTTGCTCGTCGGGCCGAAGGGACATGAGCTCGGTGGCCCGGACGATGTATCGCCTCGGTACCCAGGGCAGAAAGGCCACGGCGTACTCCTCGCCTCCTCGGGCGCGCCCTCTCCATACCCCGCCCTCCGCGGGGGGCCTGACGAAGGGTCTGGCCTCAACCTTCCCAAGCCTGAGGAGGGGCTCGATGGCCTTGAGCCTCCTCTCGTTGTCATGGTTCCCCGCGACCACGAGGACCGCGCCTGTCTCCGAGAGGTCGAGAAGGATCCGGTAGACGACCTCCTCGGCCTCGGCCGAAGGAGCCGGGGAGTCAAAGAGGTCGCCGCTGATGAGGACGAGATCCACCTCCTCGTCCCGGGCAACCTGAACCACCTCGGCCAAGACCTCGCTCTGCTCCTGGAGCCGGCCCCTTCCTCTCAGGGGCTTCCCTACATGCCAGTCGGCGGTGTGCAGGATCTTCACGGCCTCACCCGCTCCCTACTGTTGCCGGTTTCGGGCTCGAGTTTAGAGCCTGGGTGGGACGGAAACTCCCCCTGAGCCCCGGCTAGAACCCTCCCCTAAAGCCTCGGGAGGCGGGCGAAGGGATCGGTTCTAGGAGCTGCCGCCTCCGAGGGTCGTGTGGCCCAGGCGGGATAGGGGAACTCCACCAGAAGGGGAAGGGGAATCTCGGGCTGGGAGAGGACCATGGTTCCCGGCTTCAGGATGGTGCTCCTCTGGCGAAGTCCCCCAGGGGCAAGAAACCCGTACTCTTCCCTCAGGGCCTCCGCCGCATCCAGCCGGCCCACGGCCCTTATGGCCGAGTTGGCCACGATCCTCCTCTCCACTTCGCTCGCCGTTTGGGCCGCTCCTATGAGGATGATCCCGAGGGACCTTCCCCTCTCCGCCACGTCGAGGAGGATCTCCTTTATAGGGCTCGATCCCTCCCGCGGCGCATACTTGTTCAGCTCGTCGAGGACGAGGAAGAGGAGAGGTCTCGGGCTTCCTGTCCGCTCCTTCTCCTCGAAGGCCCTTTTTACCAGGACTCCCACCACGAACCTCTTGGCCCTGTCGTTCAGGTTGTGCAGGTCCACTACGGTTACCTGTTCTTCCATCCTCACCCGGTGCCTCTCGGGGTCGGGCACGTCCGCCCTGACCAGCCTGTCTGCGGCCTTGGCCGCGCCGTAAAGCCTCCTCACGAAGGCGTCCACGGTCCCCCTGCCGATGGCCTTCCCGGCCCAGACCTCCGCGGTGACCTCATCCCTCACCCTCTCCACAACGAAGTTCACGAGGTCCTGGAAAGTGCGGAGGACCTTCCCCTCCACCCTCACCGCCCCGCCGCCCAGCCTCTCGGCCTCCTTCCTCAAGCGGCTCGTCACGTTCTGAACCACGAGCGCGTGCTGCTGCCTCTCGTCCTCGGCGTCGGCGAAGAGAAAGGGGAGGAGCTCGTCTCGGCAGAACTCCTCAAGGGTCCAGAAGAAAGAGGTAACCCCGTCCTTCCTGGCTGAGACGTCGGGTATGGCCTCGGGGGAGTCCTTCCTCGGAGGGGCGTAGAAGGCCACGCTCGGGAAGGCCCCCGGCTTGAGGCCGAGGCGGCGGTAACGCTCTCTCTCCTCCGGGGTAAGACGGCGGTTCTCGCGGTCGAGGAAGAGAAGATCCTCTCCCTTCACGTTGAAGATAAGGGCCTTGGTGTTGGCCGCCTCAGGGCCGAGGACCCCGGAGGTGAAGAGGCTGTAAAGGAGGAAGGTGGCGAAGGTGGTCTTGGTGGCCACCCCCGAGATGCCGCTTATGTTCACGTGGGCCCCCCTCGTCCCGTCCAGGAACTCGAGGTCGATGAAGACGGGCTCCCCTTCTCGGGTGAGCCCCGCGGGAAGGCGCTTCTCCATACCGTCGAAGAAAAGGGCCCGGTCTCTCTCGGCCTCCACGGCCTTCCTCACCTCCGTCCCCGGAAGGGGGGGAACGAAGATCTCGGGCTCAAAGCGGGTGGCCGTGACCCGCGCCGCCTCGCTCACCTCGGCGGGGAGGAGACCCCGCTCGATCAGGAAGACATCGCTCTGGAACCTGGCACCTTCGTGCCTCGCCCTCACCTGAGTCACGATCCCGTAGATCTTGACGCTGCCGCCGTTCGGGAGAGGGCGCTCACAGGCGACCACGTCATCGAGCTGCAGGTAGTTTCCGGGTGCGACGGCCACCCAGAACTCGAGGGGAGTGGAGTCCTCCACCCCCATGACCCTGCCGAGCACCTGACCCGCCAAGCTCACCCCCTGGGGTTCCTTCCCGCGGGGGAAGTCTATCCCGCGACGCCCTCTGCTGTGCCCTATACTGCCCGCCATGGGGCCTGGCGAAAGGGCGAGGTGGGGAGTTTCGGCGCTCCTCCTCAGTTCTCTTCTCTTCTCCTGCGCCCGCGCCAGCAGAGCTCGGCTCCCCGCGGGGCCGGGGCCTCGCCCCTCCTCGTCGGGCTCCGGTGCCGCCGGCCCAGGGACGCTAGGACGGCCGGCGAGCCCGGGGACGCCAGGGCGGGCTGGGAACCCCTTCGGGGTGATGCTTACCTCCGACCCGCGGAGGCCATCCTGGGGGCCGGATCTCGCCAGGAAGCTCGGCGCCCGCTACTTCCGGCCCGAGTCCCTCTTCCTGGAGGGCTGGGACGGTTCCTGCCCCGCTTGCGACGCCGCCCTCTCGGCCGGGCTTGAGCTGGTCCTCACGGTGAGGAACACGGGTCCCGAGGCCACCTCTCCCCCGGCCGACATGGAGAAGTACAAGGCCAGGCTTGGCGAGGTGCTCGCGAGATTCCGGCCCGCCCTGCTCGCCGTCGAGAATGAGGAGAACTCAGGCCTCTTCTACGCCGGCAGCCCGGAGCAATACCTCGCGGAGCTCGAGGCGGCCTGCGGGGTCGCGCACGATAAGGGGGTTCCCTGCACCAATGGGGGGCTCGTGAGCGACCTCGTGGCCCTCCTCGTCTACGACCACTACCGTAGCCGCGGGGAGAACGCCGCCGCGGAGGACTTCGCCCGAAGGGCCTTCAGGCAGGAGGTCCGGACTTACATCGACTCCCCTACGGCCCGAGAGCAGCTCCGGCGGGGCAAGATCCTGCTGGCGGGGTACCGGCGGGCCGGGGCCGACTACTTGAACTTCCACTGGTATTTGGCGGACGCGCGGGCGCTTGAGGAGGCCGTGGGGTACCTGGAAGCCGCTGCGGGCCTGCCCGCCATCACGGGCGAGGTGGGCCAGTTCACCGGGGACCCCGCCCAGACAAAAGCGGTCATGGCGAAGCTCGCGGAGCTGGGAGTTCGTGTTGCCGTCTGGTTTGCCCAGGACGGACCGAAGGCAAGGGGCCTGGTGGGCAGGGACGGCAGCATCCGCCCCACGGGCGAGGCCTTCAGGGAGTTCATCGGGGAGCACTTCCCATGAAGCCTACGCCACAAGCCCGGTGCACGCCCGCGGAGCGGACCTCCCTCTCGTTCTCGAGTACGCCCGGCTTCTAGAGTACGCTCGGCCGAGCCCAACCGACCTGGCCCTAGACGC
>JBBINU010000009.1:0-51196 GCA_037443725.1 Actinomycetota bacterium
GGCCGCGAAGCGCCTCGACTGGACCAACCCCCAGGACGTGACGGGGGCGAACAACTGGAACGGGACCGTCTCAACGGTGTCCTCGACTGGGAACATCTTCAGTGAGCAGGCTGGCGGAGCCAGCGTGAGCGCCACCTACACCTTCGGCGGGAACTGGACGACACTGACTCACAAGAACACGACCTACGCCAACGGGAGCTTCACCCTGAACATAACCGTGACGAGGACGGACGTGGGGAGCAACCCTGACCAGTTGACGGTGACTGGGACCCTCACCGTGAAGGACAGCGGAGGCAACACCCTCTTCACCGCGAACCTCACGGGTGAGGCGCCTGACCCGGTCAGCGAGGGGTCGCTCAAATTCTCTGGCTTCTACTCCATCGGCGGGAAGCTCGGCGGCTTCCGGTTTAGCCTGACCGATGTCGCTCACTCGGGGCCCAGCGCCGGCGACGCCCTTACCGACCTCAACTTCCAGGGCAACGCCTAAGAAGAGGCCTAAAGGAGGGAGGGGGCATGTCCCCCTCCCTCCTTTTTTCCTCGCCGGTCGGCCGGGGGAGCCGCCCGGGCCCCGAAAAATCGCCCGCGAGCATTGCCCGGAGGGTAGCGGGTCCCTATAATCCCGGGAGCTGGGCTCTGACCTTGGTCGGAGACCCCGGCCAGGGGAGGGAAAGGAAGGAGGGGATATGCCGCTTCCGAAGCTCACGGCCGAGCAGAGGCAGCAGGCCCTGGCCAAGGCCGCTCAGGCGAGGAAGGAGAGGGCGGATATCAAGGCCAGGCTGAAGAAAGGGACTCTCACCTTGAAGAACGTCCTTGACCGCGCCAACGACGACGTGGTGGGGAAGATGAAGGTCTCCTCCGTCCTCGAGTCCCTGCCGGGGGTGGGGAAGGTCAAGGCCCAGAAGATCCTGGACGAGCTCGACATCTCCCCCATCAGGCGGATAAGGGGGCTCGGGTCGAACCAGAAGAGGTCCCTCCTGGAGAGGTTCGGCGAGGGAAAGAAGTAAGCCCCGACCGAGCTCCCAAGAAGCTGGGAAAAAGCTCTTTAGCCTCCTCGGGGCCGGGACCGAGTCGGGTTAGCCTGTCGGGCCTGGTCCTTGTCGTCTCCGGCCCCTCCGGGGTTGGGAAAGGGACAGTGGTGAGCGAGGTTCTAAGGCGCCGGCCCGGCCTCAGGCTCGGGAGGTCCTGGACCACGAGGCCCCCCCGGGGGAGGGAGGTTCCCGAGGGGAAGTATGTTCACGTTAGCCGGGAGGCCTTCCTTGCCGCGAGGGAGAGGGGGGAGTTCCTGGAGTGGGCCGAGGTCTACGGGGAGCTTTACGGGACTCCCCGCCGGGAGGTGGAGGGGGCCCTGGAAGAAGGGGAGGAGGTCCTCCTCGAGCTCGATGTCCAGGGGGCCCTCCAGGTTAAGCAGGCCCTTCCCGGGGCGGTCCTGGTCTTCCTCGCGCCCCCTTCCATCGGGGAGCTCGCGGAGAGGCTTAGGGGGAGGGGCACCGAGAATGAGGCCTCCCTTTCCAGGCGCCTGGAGGCGGCCCGGTGGGAGATGGAGATGGCCCGCGAGTTCGACCACGTAGTGGTGAACCGCCGGGTGGAGGAGGCCGTCCAGGAAGTGCTAAAAATACTCGAGGCAGAGGGCCTTCCCGGGAAGGGGCGGCCCCACGCCTAGAGGACCCGAAGGCCGGGAGGACCGGCCGAGTTTCCCGGAGGTGCGGGGGTGATCAAGCCCGAGTTCGAGAAGATCATGGCCCACGCGGATACCAGGTTCACGGCTGTGGTGGTGGCTGCGAGGCGGGCGAGGCAGATTGCCGCCTACTTCGGTCAGCTGGGGGCCGGGATTGGGGAGTTCGCCCCTCCCACGGTGATCACCGCCACAAGGAAACCCCTCTCCATCGCCCTTGAGGAGCTGGCTCAGGGGAGGCTAGGTTACGAGAGGCCCGCCCCGAGCCAGGCGAGGGAGATGGTTCCCTCCCTGGCTGCTCAGGCCCTTCTCGGGAGGGGGAAGGTGGAGGGGGAGCCCGCCGAGGGGCGGGGAGGCGTGTAGCGTTTCCCTTCCGGTCCAATTGGGCCGGGGGTGGAGGGAGTGGGCGGGGGTCCTGGAGGGAGGGGCGTGGCGGCGAGGGAGGAGAGAGGGGTTGAGCCCAGCCCCCGGGGGGGCAGGTTCGCGGGGCGGCGGGTCCTTCTTGGAGTGACAGGAGGGATCGCCGCCTACAAGGCCGCTGAGCTGGCGAGGGCTCTCACCGAGGCCGGGGCCGAGGTGAGGGTGGTGATGACTGAGGCGGCCAGGGAGTTCGTCTCCCCTGTCACTTTCGCGGCCCTCACCGGAAACCCCGTCTACACCGACCTCTTCAGCGAGCCCGAGAAGGTCCTCCACATCCGGCTGGCCAGGGAGGCGGAGGTGGTGGTGGTGGCGCCCGCCACGGCGAGGCTCATGGCTAGGCTTGCGGCGGGTATCGCCGATGACCTCCTCACCTCGGTTCTCCTGGCCACCAGGGCCCCGGTGGTGCTCGCCCCGGCCATGCACACCGAGATGTGGGACCACCCTGCGACCAGGGCGAACCTTCGGAAGCTGGTGGAGATGGGGGTGTCTCTGGTTCCGCCCGACGAGGGGAGGCTCGCCTCGGGGGACTGGGGGGTGGGAAGGCTCGCGGCCCTGGAGAGGATCCTTGAGGCCGTGGAGGAGGCCCTCGCGGCCAGGGCCTCCCTCGCCGGCCTCAAGGTGGTGGTGAGCGCGGGGGGTACGAGGGAGCCCCTGGATGCCGTGAGGTTCATAGGGAACCCCTCCACGGGGAGGATGGGGTACGCCATGGCGGCGGAGGCCCTGAGGAGAGGTGCGAGGGTGACGCTGGTGACGGGGCCGACGGAGCTCCCCCCTCCCCCCGGGGCGGAAGTGATCCGGGTGATGACAGCGGAGGAGATGCGCCGGGCGGTGCTGGAGGCGGCGGCCGGGGCGGACGTGGTGGTGATGGCGGCGGCGGTGGCCGACTGGAGGCCCTCGCGGCCCTGGAAGGGGAAGAGGAAGAAGGGGGAGAAGGTGATCCGGCTCGTCCTCGAGCCCACCCCCGACATCCTCTCCGAGCTCGGGGCCTCCAAGGGGGAGAGGTTTCTCGTGGGTTTCGCCGCCGAGTGGGAGGACCTCGAGGAGAACGCGAGGCAGAAGCTGGTGAGGAAGAACCTGGACCTGGTGGTGGCGAACGATGTCTCCGCCCCCGACTCGGGCTTTGCGGTGGAGACGAACCGGGCTGTCCTCATATGGAGGTCGGGGGAGGTGGAGCGCCTCCCCCTCATGCGGAAGGAGATCCTGGCCAGGGAGGTCTGGGAGAGGGTGGCAAGGGCCCTCGCCGCCCGGTCCGGACCAGGGGCGTCGAGAGAGGCGTGAGGGCCTTGAGGCGGGCGGGCCTGGCCTTGAGGCGGGCGGGCCTTAAGGCGGGCGCCTTGAGGCGGGCGGGGTTGGCCGCGCGGGCGTTCCGGGAGGAGGAGGGAGGGCCTTCGTGGAATCTGGGAGGTGGAGATGAAGGTCGTCGTGATAGGGGGCGCAGGGGACATGGGTTCCCGGGCCGTCCGGGAGCTCGCGGCCACCCCTGAGGTCGAGCAGGTGGTGGTGGCCGACTACAACCTCGAGGCGGCAGAGGCTCTGGCCAGCGAGTTCCCCGCGAAAGCGAGGGCCCTCTGGGTGGATGCTGGCGATCCCGAGTCCGTGGCGGCTGTGGCCGAGGGCGCCGACGTGGTTCTTGGGGCGGCCGGCCCCTTCTACAAGTTCGAGGTCTCCATGGCGAAGGGGGCCATCAGGGCAGGGGTGAACTACGCGAGCCTCTGCGATGACTTCGACGCCGCCGCGGCCGTCCTCGCCCTGGACTCCGAGGCGAAAGAGAAGGGGGTGACATGCATAACCGGGATTGGCTGGACCCCCGGCCTCTCGAACATGCTGGTGAAGCTCGCTTCCCGGGAGCTCGACCGGGTGGAGGAGGCGAGGATCGCCTGGGGTGGCTCCGCTTCGGACTCCAAGGGGTACGCCGTCATCCTCCACGTCCTCCACATCTACACGGGGCTCGTCCCTTCCTACCAGGACGGCGTCCTCCTCGAGGTGCCGGCCGGCTCGGGGCGGGAGAGGGTGCGCTTTCCTCACCCCCTGGGTTCCGTCACCGTCTTCAATGTGGGACACCCGGAGCCCGTCACGATCCCCAGGTACATCCCGGGGATAAGGACGGTGACGCTCAAGGGCGGTCTCTCGGAAGACCCCCTGAACACACTGGGTCTCGCCATGGCGAGGCTGAAGCTCACCGACACCCCGACCAAGAAGGATGCCCTAGGGCGGGTGATTAAGGCGAGCATGCCTCTACTGGAGAGGCTGGGTAGGCCAGCTGAGCCCATGAGCGGGGTTCGGGTGGATGTCTCGGGAACCAAGGATGGGAGACCCCTCACCCTGACCTACGCCTCCGTGGACCACATGGCGAACCTCACCGGGGTTCCGCTCGCTGTGGCCGGCCTTCTCCTCGGGAGGGGCCTGGTGGAGGAGAGGGGGGTCTTCGGCCCCGAGGGGGCCCTCCCCATCGGCCCCTTCTTCTCGGAGCTCAAGGCCCGCGGGGTCAAGGTCTTGAAGGGGGTGAGGGGGTAGGGAACCCCGGGGTGGATGAGGAGGGGTAGCGGGTGGGCGGTCCTGGTTGGTCTCGGGCTGGTCCAGCTCACCTTAAGCGCCCTCCTCGCCCGGGCCATTCCGAGGGAGCTTGCCTCCGGGCGGGCGGCCGGGGTCGCCCCGGCGGGGGCTGAAAGAGGCCCTGGGGCAGGAGCGGGAGAGGAGGCGGGAGGAGCCGGCGGGGCTGGGGTCTCCCCCTCGGGTTCCTCCCGGATCTCTGCCTCCCCTACCCGCGGGTCTCTTCGGGCCCCGGCAGGCCCCCCACCCGGTATCTCTGGTGGCCTGGTTAAGGTGGGTGTGCTCGTCACCGAGAGCGGGGGGATAACCTTCCGGGGGGCGAGCCAGGCAGCGAAGCTCTTCTTCAGCCTGGTGAACCAGGCCGGCGGCGCCGGCGGCTACCGGTTCCAGCCCATCGTATATGACGACGGCCTCGACCCCAACCGGGGCGTGGCCCTCACCAAGAAGATGATCCTCGAGGACAAGGTCTTCGCCCTGGCCGGCTGGAACGCCCCCCAGACGGAACTCCTGGTGGCCCCGACCATCGAGGAGTACAGAGTCCCGCTGGTTGGGGCTTTCGGGCAGCTCCCGGAGTACTCGAGCCCCTACATTTACCCCTTCGCTGCCTTCTACTGGACCTGGGGTTACGCCATGGCTGAGTTCGCGGCGGACCTCGGGGCAAAAAGGCCCGGCCTCGTCTACATAACCCAGGATGAGGAGGCGAACCGCTGGCTCGAAGAGGGCCTCCGGAGAGGCCTGGCGAGCCGGGGTAAGAGCCCCGCCTACATCCGGTCCGTCGACGTCACCACCCCCGACTACACCGCCGTCGTCTTGGAGCTCCAGGCGAACCAGGTGGATGTGCTTCTTAGCATCCTGGAGCAGACCAACTACGCGAGACTCCTTCAGGCCATGAAGCGCTACGGCTATACCCCGATCCATGTGGGAAGCCCCTTCCTTATGCACCCCTCCCTCGAGAGGGACCCCTCCCTCGCCCCCCTCCTCGAGGGCTCCTACTCCGCCTGGGACCACGAGCCCCTCTCCTCCAACGCCCCCCCTCAGGTGGCTGAGTTCATGGATGCCATGAGGAGGGCCTACGGCTCCTCTGCCGAGATCGACTGGTCCGCTGAGGTGGCCTGGACAGGGGCGAAGATGTTCACGGAGGCCTTCCGCGAGATGACCCAGGGAGGAAGGCCCCCCTCCCGGGAGGCCCTCATCGCCGTCTTAGACTCCTGGACCTCCAAGCCGACGGGTTTCACCCCGCCCGTCACCTTCCGCCCCGGAGCCCACGACCCCCACCGCTGCCTCAAGTTCGCCCTGCGGAAGGGGGGAGTGTGGGAAACTGTAACGCCGTGGCGGTGCACCCCGCCCCGGCCCGCTTCCGCGGGCTGAGGCCTTCGGGAGGGCGGGGTGGGGGAGATGGTCCGGTTCTTGGCGGGGGCTAGGGAGGGGAGATGGGGCCTGAGGGCGGGGCTTCAGCGGGACGGGTCCTTGTGGTCGAGGACGACGCCGGGGTGCGTGCCCTGGTCCGGCATTGGCTCGGGGTGGAGGGGTTCCAGGTGATCCTGACGGAGAACGCCGAGGAGGCCTGGAAGGAGGCGGTGGCCACCTCCCCTGACGCGTGTGTGGTCGACCTCCGGCTGCCCGGGAAGGATGGCTGGTGGCTTCTGGAGAAGTTTAGGGGGGATCCGCGCTTTGCCCGGCTGCCACTCGTGGTTCTCACGGGCTTGCTCGAGCCCGAGGTGGTGGAGAGGGCCCGGTCTATCGGCTGCGAGTACCTCTCCAAGCCTTTCTCTGGGGCGGCCCTGGTGGAGAAGGTGCGAAGGGCCATGTCGTGGGCGGCTTCCCTGCCGGCCCCGGCCTCGAAGAAGGTCCCCCTGGCAGCCAGGGAAGTGTTGGTTATCCTGGCCTCGGGGACCAAGATCACAGGCAGGGCCCACCTGCCCGCGGAGTTCGAGAGGTTCTCCGACGCGTGGGAGGCGGTCATTGCAGACAGGAGGGGGTTTCTTCCGTTGACGGAGGCGCGGGTGTGGGAGGCCTCCGGAGCTGGGTCGGAGTTTCCCCTCCTTTTGGTGCGGAAGGCGGCAATAGAGGCCGTGGGCTCGGCGGGGGATTTGGCCTGAGGCCGAGGACCCCTCAGGGGCGCTGCTAAAATGCAGCGATGCTCAAGCTCGTCGATCTCCGTGGCGGCAAAGGCAAGGACCTTGTCTTCCTCAGGCGGGAGAGATCTCTCATCCCCGGCGATGTCGGGGAGCGGGCGAGGGAGATATGTCGGGCGGTAAGGGAGAAAGGGGACGCCGCCCTATTTGAGTTCATAAGAACCTTCGACCGCTGGAACCCCCCGCCCTCGGGACCGCGGCTGGACCCCTCTCTCGCGAGGGTGGCCTGGGAGGAATCCCCCGAGCCCTTCAGGCGGGCCGTGGAGGAGTGCTACCAGAGGGTCCTCTCGTACCACTTGAGGCAGGTTCCGGAGGAGAGGTGGGAGGGGCATGGCGGCATCATCACTGGGGAGCTTCCGAGGCCCCTTTCGCGGGTGGGGGTTTATGCCCCCGGGGGGAGGGCGGCCTATCCCTCCAGCGTGATCATGGCAGTGGCGCCGGCCAGGGCTGCAGGGGTGCGGGAGATCGCTCTCGCCTCCCCCCCGGGGCCGGACGGCCTTCCCGCCCGCGCCGTCCTCGCCGTGGCTGGGTTCCTCGGTCTTGAGGAGATCTACGCCATGGGGGGGGCCCACGCCGTGGCCGCCCTGGCCTTCGGGACGGAGTCCGTGAGGCCGGTGGAGAAGGTGGTGGGGCCGGGGAACCAGTGGGTCCAGGCGGCCAAGCGCGAGGTATCGGGGTGGGTGGGGACGGACGCCCTGGCCGGGCCGACGGAGGTCCTCATTCTCGCGGACTCCCGGGCCGAGCCGAGGCTCCTCGCGGTGGACCTGGTGGCCCAGGCCGAGCACGACCCTGAGGCCATGGCGATCCTGGTCACTCCCGACGAGGGGCTGGTGGAGCGGGTGGTGAGAGCTCTGGAGGAGGAGGTTAGGGCCGCTGGAAGAAGGGGGGTGGTGGAGGAAGCCCTCTCCCGGGGCGGGTATGCAGTTCTCGTGGACTCCCTGGAGGAGGGGGTTGAGGCGGCCAACGCCTTTGCCCCCGAGCACTTGGAGCTTGTGGTAGAGGACCCCGACCCTCTCCTCACCGGGGTGAGGGCGGCGGGGACGGTGTTCCTCGGTAGCTCGAGCCCGGTGGCTGCGGGCGACTACTGCGCCGGGCCAAACCACGTTCTCCCCACCGCGGGCACGGCTCGGTTCTCCTCGGGGCTTAGGGTGGATGACTTTGTTGTTCGGGTGAACGTAGTGAGGCTCGAGCCCGATGGCCTCCGCTCCCTCGCGCCTGCCGTGGAGGCCATGGCGGCCACCGAGGGCCTCCCTGGCCATGCCCGCGCCATCCGGGCCAGGCTCGAGCTCGCTCCGGAGGGCCTTGGCGCGGGCGGAGGAAGCAGTGCGGGGCTCCTGCCGAGGGCCCCGGTGCGGGCCTCGCGCCCCTACCGCGTGAGGCAGGAGGGGGCGAGGGTGAAGCTCAACACCAACGAGTCGCCCTTTCCTCTTCCCCGCGAGATCCTGGAGGAGGTGGCGGAGGAGTTTAGAGAGTTCCCCCTCCACCGCTACCCCGACCCACTTTTCTCGAGGTCGAGGGCGGCCCTTGCCCGGTTCCACCGGTGGGATCCGGAGGGGATCTGGGTGGCGAACGGGAGCAACGAGTGCCTCCACCATCTCCTTCTGGCCTATGGGGGGCCGGGAAGGACGATCCTTACCTTCGAGCCCGGCTACAGCATGTACCCGCGCTTGGTCCGGGGGGTGGGGGGGAGGATCGTGAGCAGGCCCCTGGGGCGAGGGTTCACTCTGGAGCCCGAGGCCGCCCACCGAGCTGCCAAGGAGGTGAGGCCGGACCTTGTCCTCCTGTCCAGCCCCAACAACCCCACGGGCAACTCCCAACCTCGGGCGGCCGTGGAGGCCCTTCTTGCTGGGGGGGCCGGCATGGTCGTGGTGGACCAGGCCTACGTGGAGTTCGGCGGCGAGGATCTCTCGGGCCTGGCGCGGGAGGACCCCCGGGTGGTGGTGGTGCGGACCTTCTCCAAGGCCTGGAGGCTTGCGGGGGTGAGGCTCGGGTACCTGCTCACCGGGGCGGAGGTGACGGAGGTCCTGGCCAGGGTGGCCCTGCCCTACCATCTCTCCTCCCTCGCTCAGCTCGTTGTCTGTGCCGCCCTCGCCCGCGCGGATCTCGTTCTTTCCGCCGTGGCCCTGGTGCGCGAGGAGAGGGAGAGGCTGAGAGGCGGGCTCGAGGCCCTCGGGGTGATGGTCCACCCCTCCGATGCCAACTTTCTCTTGGTGGAGACGGGCCTGCCCGGGAGGGAGGTGACTAGGCTGCTTGAGGAGAGGGGGGTGCTGGTAAGGGATGTCTCAGACTACCCCGGCCTCGAGAGGTGCTTCCGGGTGACTGTTGGGACTAGGGAGGAGAACGAGATCTTCCTGGAGGAGCTGGGCAGGGTGCTGGCGGGGGGCCTGCCCGGCGGGGGAGGGGTGTGCCAGGGATGACGGAGGGCGGAGGGGAGCTAAAGAAGGGGCAGGCCGGCGAGGCCTCGGGAAGGCTCCTTCCCCTGCCCGAGGTGGCCTCCGCCGCGGGGGTGAGCCCCTCCACGGTGAGGAACTGGGCGAGGAAGGGCCTAGTGAAGAAGTATCCGGGTGAGCGTCGGCGGGCGGGGAGGGCCCCTGTCCTTTATTCCCTAGATGAGGTTCTTGGGGTGAAGGAGGGGCTCCTGGCCGGGGGTCCGGTTCCTGCCCCGAAAGCGCCGGGGAGGGCCCGTCGGGGCAGGGCCGTTTCCCTCTCGCGGGAGACTCTGGAAACCAGGGTGGAGGTGGAACTCCGACTGGACGGGGCGGGGGAGGCCAGAGTCGAGACAGGGGTTCCCTTCCTCGACCATCTCCTTGCCCAGCTCGCCAGGCATTCCGGTTTCGACCTCAGGGTCCGGGCAAGAGGGGACCTCTCCCTCGGGGTCCACCACGTGGTGGAGGACACCGCCCTGGCCCTGGGGGAGGCCCTTGCGGCTGCCCTGGAAGAGAGGGAGGGGATGAGGCGCTTCGGGCACGCCCTGGTTCCCATGGACGAGGCTCTGGTGGAGGTGGCGCTCGACCTCTCCGGCCGGCCCTACGCCCTCTTCCGAGGAGAGATACCCTGGGCGGACCTCGGGGGTTTCGAGCCGGGCCTGCTGGAGCACTTTCTCCGCTCCCTCGCCTCGGCCTCCCGAAGCACCCTGCACGTGAGGGTAGTGGAACCTGGCCTCCCCCACCATCTGGCCGAGGCCTGCTTCAAGGCGTTAGGCAGGGCCCTCTCCGAGGCGGTAGAGGGTTTTAGGGTGAAGGTCCCCTCCACCAAGGGGAGGGTGAGGGTGAGAAGGCGGTAATGGTGGGCGCTCGCCGTCCCCGAGCCGGGATCGCTCGGAGCGGAACCTTCCGGGGGGCCTAAGGTGCGCGTCGGCGTGGTCGACCTCGGCATGGGGAACCTGAGAAGTGCCGCCCGCGCCCTCGCCGCCGTTGGGGCCGAGGTGATGGTGGGGGAAGAGGATGTCCTCCGCAGATCCGATGCCCTCGTCCTGCCAGGCGTCGGGCATTTCGGGGCCGCCTCGGCCAGGCTCTTCTCGTCCGGCTTGGCCGAGGCTCTGGTGGAGGCGGTGGGGGAAGGCCGGCCCCTCCTCGGGATCTGCCTCGGAATGCAGCTCCTCTTCGAGGAGGGCGAGGAGGGGCCGGCCAGGGGCCTCGGGCTCCTGCCCGGGAAGGTGGCGAGGCTCCCGGAGGGCCTGAAGGTACCCCACATGGGCTGGAACCAGGTGGAGTTCCTCCCCTCCCTCCCCTTCCCCGCGCCAGGGGGCTGGTTCTACTTCGTCCACTCTTACAGGGTTCTGCCTGCCGAGCGCGGTGTCGTGGCCGGGGTGGCCGAGTATGGAGGCGAGGAGATCGTGGCTGCCGTGGGCAGAGGTGCGGTGGTGGGGTTCCAGTTCCACCCGGAGAAGAGCTCCTCGAGGGGGCTAGAGCTTCTAAAGGCCTGGGTGGACTGGGCCTCCCGGGCTAGGGCGGTGTAATGGGTGCCTCCTTCCTCGTCCTGCCCGCCGTGGACATAAAGGGAGGGGTCTGCGTCCGTCTCCTCCGCGGGGATGAGAGGAAGGCTACGGTCTACTCCGCCGACCCCGTCAAGGTGGCCCTGTCCTTCCAGGCTGAGGGAGCCCCCTGGCTCCACCTGGTGGATCTCGACGCGGCCTTCACGGGAGTGCCGAGAAACAGGGAGGTGCTTGGGGCCATCGTCGCGGCCCTCGAAGCTCCCTGCCAGGTCTCGGGAGGGATGAGGGACGAGGAGGCGGTGAGATGGGCGCTCTCGGCTGGAGCGGCCAGGGTAGTCCTTGGGACCGCCGCCCTCGCGGACCCCTCCTTCGCTTTGGAGATGGCGGCGAGGTACGGGGAGAGGGTCGCTGTCGCCCTCGACCTTGAGGGGCGGGTGCTCAAGGCGAGGGGATGGAAGGAGCCCGTAGGCTTCCTCGAGGAGGTCCTCCCGGTGCTTGAAGAGGCCGGGGTGGCGAGGTTCGTCGTCACCGACGTCTCCAGGGATGGAACCCTGGGGGGGCCGGGGGTGGAGACCCTTAGGCGGGTCCTCTCTCTCACATCAAGGCCTGTCATAGCGTCGGGCGGGGTGAGCCGCCTTGAGGATCTCGATCTCCTGGCGAGCCTGGGTTGCGAGGGGGCGGTGGTGGGGAGGGCCGTCTATGAAGGGAGGTTCACCGTGGCGGAGGCTGTGGCCCGGGCCTCGGCCCTCTCTCGCGGGCCCTCTCGTGGCGGGCCGGGCAAGGGCGGGGGCTAGAATCGCTCCGTGCTTGCTAAGAGGGTCATTCCCTGCCTGGATGTGGATGGCGGCCGCGTGGTGAAGGGGGTTCGCTTCGTTGACCTCCGCGACGCCGGGGACCCCGCGGAGCTGGCCGCCGCCTACGACCGGGAGGGCGCGGACGAGCTCGTCTTCCTCGACATAACGGCCTCCGCCGAGGGGAGGAAAACCCTTCTTGACGCCGTTTCCCGCACTGCGGAGCAGGTCTTCATCCCCCTCACTGTTGGGGGAGGGGTGAGAGACATCCAGGATATGAGGGCCCTCCTTCGGGCGGGGGCGGACAAGGTCTCTGTGAACACCGCCGCCGTGGAGCACCCGGAGCTCCTTCGGGCGGGGGCGGAGACCTTCGGCAGCCAGTGCGTGGTTCTGGCCGTGGACGCGAGGAGGCGGCCTGAGGGCGGCTGGGAGGTGTACGTGAAGGGGGGGAGGGTCCCAACTGGCCTGGATGCCCTGGGCTGGGTGGAGAGGGGGGTGGAGATGGGCGCGGGCGAGATCCTCTTAACCAGCATGGACAGGGACGGAACCCGCCTCGGGTACGACCTCGAACTCCTCAAGGAGGTGGGGAGGAGGGTTCCGGTTCCCGTGGTGGCCTCCGGGGGCGCTGGGGAGCTCGAGCATTTCTACCTCGCCGTGACGGAGGGCGGGGCCGACGCCGTGCTCGCCGCCTCCCTATTCCACTTCGGTGTCTTCAGGGTGGGAGAGGTGAAGAGGTACCTGGCGGAGAGGGGGGTTCCCGTGAGGTTCGAGCCGAGCGTCTCGGAGAAGAGGGAGGGAAGAGAGGTTGGCTGAAGGAGAGAAGGAGGTAAGGGGCCTGGACGATCTGGCCTGGGACGAGAGGGGGCTCATCCCGGCCGTGGTCCAGGAGGCTTCCGACGGCGAGGTCCTCATGGTGGCCTGGATGAACCGGGAATCTCTTGAGCTCACCCTGCGCACAGGGAGGACCTGGTTCTGGAGCCGATCCCGGAGAAAGCTCTGGGCCAAGGGGGAGACCTCGGGGAACGTCCAGAAGGTGCGGGAGGTCCTTTACGACTGCGATGCCGACGTCCTGCTTGTCAAGGTGGAGCAGGTAGGACCGGCCTGCCACACGGGCGAGAGATCCTGCTTCTACAGGAGGCTCGAGCCCCCCGCCGGCGCGGGCGGGCTGGCTCGGGGGTGAGGGAGCTGGCCGACCGTTATCTCCCATCCAAGGAAGACTTTGACCGCCTGGCGCGGAGCTCCCCTTTGGTTCCGGTCTGGCGCGAGGTCATGGCAGACAGGGAGACCCCGGTGGGGGCTTTCCTCAAGCTCGGGCGGGGGGAAGGGGCGTTCCTGCTGGAGTCGGTGGAGGGTGGGGAGGTCTGGGGCCGTTTCTCCTTCCTCGGAGTCGACCCCTTCCTCGTTCTCCGCGGCAAGGCCGGGGAGACCGTCTGGGAGGGGGAGCCGCCTGCGGCGGCCACCGGAGCGCCGGACCCTCTCCGGAGCCTGGCCGCGGCGGTGCGGGCCCTCTCGGGTCCATCCCCCGGACTTCCGTCGAGGCTCCGGGCGGGAGCTGTGGGGTACGTCGGATACGATGCCGTGAGGTATCTGGAGCGGCTTCCCGAGAAGGCCGCCGACGACCTCGGCCTCCCCGATGTCCTCGCCATCTTCCCCTCCAAGCTCATCGTCTTCGACCACTTAAAGCAGAGGGCAGCCGTGGTGGGAGTGGTCCGGGGCGGCTCCAGGAAGGAGGGGGTGGAGGCCTGCGAGGAGCTCCTGGACCTCCTGGGGTCCTCCTCCCAGGCTTACTCCCCCTGGCTCCCCGAGGTTCCGGAGGACCCGGGCCTGCCGGAGTCGAGCTTTCCCCCCGGAGGGCTGGCGCGGGCAGTGGCCGAGGCCAAGGAGTATGTCTACTCGGGGGATGTGTTCCAGGTCGTCCTCGCCCAGCGCTTCTCCAGGCCTGTCCGGGCCGATCCCTTCGACGTCTATCGGGTTCTCAGGCTTGTAAACCCCTCGCCGTACATGTTCTACCTCTCCTTCCCTGGAGGCATCCGGCTCGCCGGCTCCTCCCCGGAGCCCCTGGTGCGTGTGGAGGGGAGGGAGGTCCTCACCCGGCCCATAGCCGGAACGCGTCCGAGGGGGAGGGGGGAGGAGGAGGACAGGGCCCTCGAGGCCGAGCTCCTGGCGGACCCGAAGGAGCGGGCGGAGCATGTCATGCTGGTGGACCTCGCCAGGAACGATCTCGGCCGGGTCTGCCGCCCGGGTAGCGTGAGGGTGAGCGAGTTTATGACAGTGGAGAGGTACTCCCACGTGATGCACATAGTCTCCACCGTGAGAGGGGAGCTTGCCCCGGGCCTTGACGCCTTCGATGCCCTCATGGCCTGCTTCCCCGCGGGGACTGTCTCGGGGGCCCCCAAGGTGAGGGCCATGGAGATCATCGAGGAGCTCGAACCGGTGAGAAGGGGGCCATACGCGGGCGCCGTGGGGTACGCCGACTTCTCAGGGAACCTCGACACCTGCATCACGATAAGGACGGTCGTGTTCGCGGGGGGGAGGGCTCACGTCCAGGCGGGCGCCGGGATAGTGGCTGACTCCGTACCCGAGAGGGAGGAGGAGGAGACGAGGAACAAGGCCCGCGCCCTTCTGGCGGCCCTGGAGGCGGCCGAGGGGGCGGCGCGAGGCGAGTAGCCACGGAGCGAGACTACTGCAAATTACTTGCAATAGCCTCCCCCTGCAGCTAACATCCCCTCGGGGAGCTGGGGAGAGGAGGCGAGGTGCACATTCCCGACGGCTATCTAAGTCCCCAGACGTGCGCGGTCCTCGGCGCTGGAGCTCTCCCCTTCTGGGGGGCGGCTGCGGCCAGGGCGAGGGCGGCCGGGGTGAGGGCCGCCAGGGTGGGCGTAGGTGCGGCCCTCTCCTTCCTGGTGATGATGTTGAATGTGCCGGTTCCCGACGGCACGAGCGCCCACGCCGTCGGGGCTGTCCTTCTCGCCATCGTTCTCGGGCCTTGGGGGGCGGTGATAGCGGTCTCCGTGGCCCTGGTGATTCAGGCTTTCCTCTTCGGCGACGGCGGCATCCTGGCGCTCGGTGCGAACGTGCTGAACCTGGCTGTGATCATGCCCTTCACCGGCTATGCGGTCTACACGGCCCTCACCCGGGTCTTCGGGGAGAAGGCGAGGCCCTGGGCGGCGGCGGTAGGGGGGTATGTGGGGATCAACCTGGCGGCCCTGGCCACCGCAGTGGAGCTCGGGATTCAGCCCGTCCTCTTCCGTGCCGCGGATGGAACCCCCCTCTACAGCCCCTACCACCTCGCCCAGACCGTCCCAGCTATGGCCTTCGCCCACCTTATAGTGGCGGGGCCGGTGGAGGCGGTCCTCACCGGCGGCGCCGTGGGGTACCTCGCGCGGGTGGGCCCGCAGCTGCTGGAGGCGAGGGAGCGGCTGAGCGCCGGGGTGAGGTGGCGTGTGGCGAAGGCCCTCATCCCTATGGTCATTCTGGTTCTCCTCACCCCCCTCGGGCTTCTCGCCAAGGGGACGGCCTTTGCCGAAGACGCCCCGGAGGATCTCCCCCAGGCGGCATACCCTGTCTCCTTCATCCCGGAGGGGATGGCCAGGTGGAACTCCTTCTGGAAGAAGGTGCTCATCCCCGATTACGGCCAGGCCTCCCGCACGGATCCCCTGGCATACGTCCTCTCCGGCGCGGCGGGGGCGGTGCTGGTTGGAGGGGTGGCGGCCGGGCTGGCCATGGGCTTCTCCGCCCGGAAGAAGGGGGAGGAAGGGGGCGGCCCTGGGTGAGCGGCGGAACCGAGGCTCCGCCCGAGCTCCCCGCCTGGCTTGAGCCAGGGAATGGTTCGCCGGCTCCTCATGGCGGGCGGGCCGGGAGGGGTTCTCCCGCCCTGTGGCTCGGCTGGAGGAGGAGAAGAGGTTTCCTCTGGGCAACCCTGGACGGCCTAGGGAGGCTCGCTTCGGGGCTGAGGGAGGAACCGAGTAAGGGACGGCTCGCCGGGCTAGACCCGGGGGCCCGCCTCCTCGGGGTTTTTTTGCTCGTCCTGGGGGCGTCTCTCTCGAGAAGCTGGGCGGGCACAGGCACCATCCTCGTCGGGACCGTCCTGGCCGGAACTCTCCTGGGCGGCTCCCCGGCGAGATACCTGAGGCTCGTGGTTGTGGCTCTCCTCGCCTCTCTTTTGGTGGCGGCGCCGGCCGCCACCAGCCTCGTGAGCCCCGGGAGGGAGCTGGTCGGCCTGGCAGTTCCGCTGGGTCCAGCCGGCTCGCGCCTTGCCCTCACCCTGCCCGGAGCCCTCGCTGCCGCCAGGCTCGTCCTCAGGGCCGGGGCCTCTGTCTCCTCAGCCCTTCTCCTGCGGATGGCCGTTCCGGAGCTCGGCAGGGGGCTCCAGCGCCTCGGGGTGCCCCGGGGGTTCCGTGCCACCCTCGAGCTAGCCTTGAGGTATCTCGTGCTCCTGGCCAGGGAGGCGGAGTCCGCGTACATGGCGCGGAGGGCGAGGAGCCTGGGGGGTGGGGCTGGAAAGGAGGCGCGGAGGTTCGTGGCGAGGTCCGCCGCGACTCTCATCATGCGGGCGGAGCGCCTCTCCGAAGAGGTGGGGCGGGCCATGACCGCCCGCGGCTACCGAGGAGACTGGCCGCGGCTGGAGGGGTCCTCCTGGGGCTGGAGGGAGGGGCTCTGGGTGGGGGCGGCGGCCTGCCTTTCCGCTCTCGCCCTTCTCAATTGAGGAGTGGGCCGGGGAAGGTGCGTGCCGGGGAGACGGATCTCGGTTCCCAGGGGGAGGAGATCGTGGTGGGTCTCTCGGGAGTGAGGTACGTCTACCCCGGAGGGTTGGTGGGGGTCGACGGTGTGGATCTTGAGGTGAGGAAAGGGGAGTGGGTTGCTCTCGTGGGGGCGAACGGGTCAGGGAAGAGCACCCTCCTCAAGATCATGGCGGGCCTCCTCGCCCCGGAGGAAGGCTCTGTCCTCCTCTTCGGTGAGCCCTTCCCTGGAGGAGGGGGGAGGGACGTCGAGGCCAGGCTGAGGCCGAGGATTGGCCTCGTCTTCCAGGACCCCGACGTCCAGCTCTTTGCCTCCACAGTCCTGGAGGATGTGGCCTTCGGACCCCTCCAGTTCGGGCTGGCCAGGGAGGCCGCCATTGCCAGGGCGAGGGATGCCTTGAAGCTCGTGGGGGCGGAGGGGCTCGAGGCAAGAGCCCCGTACCAGCTCTCCGCCGGCCAGAAGAAGAGGGTGGCGGTGGCTACGGTGCTTTCCTACTCTCCCGAGCTGTACCTCCTGGACGAGGTGGAGGCCGCCCTGGACCCCCGGGCACGGAGGTCCCTCCTCGGCCTCTTCCGGCGCCTGCACGCGGCCGGAGCCACGGTGGTCCACGCCACCCAGGACCTGGAGCGCGCCGCCGAGGCCGAGAGGGTTGTGGTGATGAAGGGGGGCAGGGTCCTGGCGGTGGGAACCTGGGAAAAGATCTCAGCCAAAAGGGAGGTGCTTGAGGAGGCGGGCCTCCTCGAAGGCTGACCCCGAGATTGGGGCGAGCTCAGTTCGGGCGAGCCATTTTTTCGGCGGGGAAGGATCAGGCGAGGGGCTTTCTGTCCTCGGGCCCCGCAGTGCCGGCGACAGCGGAGAGGGCCTCCGCCAGGGCGCGGGCGAGGACCTCCTTTAGGGGGAGGCCAAGGGAGGCTGCCACCCGGGCCGCGTCGGAGTACTCGGGGGTCACGGTGACGGCCTTTCCGGCCATCCTCCCCACTTTCACCCTCACCTTCTCCCCTCCCACCTCGACCTCGAAGATCTCGCGGGGGAGCGCCCATCTCTCCACCGGAACCCGGCGAAGGCCTAGGGTGGTGGTCTCCCTGAAGATGTAGGGAGCCAGGGAGGCCTCGGCTCCGAGCTCGCAGAGGACGGAGAGAACCGCCCCCGGCCTCCCCTTTTTCATCACCACCGGCGTGACCCAGGCGTCCAGAGCCCCCCTCTCGAGAAGGCCCTCCACGACATGCTGATAGAGCTGGGGGTTCATGTCGTCCACGCTGGCTTCAAGGAGGAGAAGGGTGGAGACCTCGGGCTGGGTCACGGCGATCCTCTCCCCGAGAAGAACCCGGAGGATGTTGGGGATTTCGAGCTCCCTCCCCCCCGCGCCGTACCCCACCCCCAGGAGCTTCATGGGTGGGAGGGGTCCGAAGGAGGCTCCCACCCCCGCAAGGATGGCAGCCCCAGTGGGCGTGACGAGTTCCGCCTGGATGGGCCTGGAGTAAAGGGGGGCGCCTTTCAGTATCTCGAGGACGGCAGGGCTCGGGATGGGCAGAAGGCCGTGTTCCCCCCTGATCATCCCGGTCCCCGTCGGGAGGGGCGAGGCCATTACCTCCTCAACCCCGAGGTAGTCCAGGGCGAGGGCGACCCCCGCAATGTCCACCAGGGTATCGGGGCTGCCGAGCTCGTGTAGGTGGAGGTGGGAGGGGTCGCGGCCGTGGATCCTCGCCTCGGCCTCGAGGACCCGGCGGAGGCAGCCCGAGGCGAGCCTCCTCGCCCTCGGGGGGAGGGGTGCCTCTTCTAGGAGGGAGAGGAGAGCCGGCGGGGTCATGGCAAGCTCACGGCCTGCCTTCACGCTCACCCGGAGGGCGGAGATCCCACCCCTGGTTACCCTCTCGAGCTTGACCTCCAGGCCCTCAAGACCGAGGCCCTCGAGGGGCCGGAGGACGGCTTCCTCCGGAACGCCGAGGTCGAAGAGGGCTCCGAGGGCCATATCGCCGGCGATTCCGGCGAAACAGTCAAAGTAGGCGAGGAGGCTCAATCCGTCCCCTCCCCCCGGGCCTTGAGGAGGCGGATGGCGAAGGCTGCAGCCCCGAAACCGTTATCCACGCCTACCACGGCCACCCCCGGGGAGCAGGCGGCGATCATGGAGAGAAGGGGCGCGAGACCGGGCAACCCCGGGCTCACCCCCGCGCTGGTGGGGACGGCGACCACCGGCCTGGGGGTGAGCCCAGCCACCACGCTCGCGAGGGCAGCGTCGGCTCCGGCCACGACCACGAGGGCGTCGGCTCGGGCAATAAGATCGGCCTCGGCGAGCAGGCGGTGGAGCCCGGCGACCCCCACGTCGTATGCTCTCAGAACCTGGGCTCCGCAGGCTTCCGCCGTGATGGCCGCCTCCTCGGCTACAGGAAGGTCCGAGGTTCCAGCCGCGAGAACGCCCAGGGTTCCGAGGGGAGGACCCTGATGGCGGCGGAGTACGGCGAGGCGGGCTCGGGGGTGGTAGCTCGCCTCCGGGGAGAGGTGCCGCACCTCCTTGAACACCCGGGAACCGGCGCGGGTGAGGATCACCGGGGAGGAGGTCCTTTCCAGCAGAGCCCTGGCTATCTCCCTTATTTCCCTCGGGGTCTTCCCGGGGCAGAAAATGGCCTCCGGAAAACCGGTCCTCTCCTCTCGAGTGAGGTCGACGCGGGCGAACCCGAGGTCCGCCACGGAGCCGCCGGGTACTCTCTCGCCCCAAGCCACGGGCAGATTCTAGGGCCCCGCGCCCGCGAAACCCGGGCGGAAGGGATGACACCTCATGGCTCCTCGGGCAGCTGGCAGAAGAGGGTCCAGGAAGGTCGCCCCGGCCCGCGGTGGAACCTGAGTCGGAAGAGCTCGCCTGTATCCACCCTCACCACGTACTCGTCTCGGTGCCTCCTGGTCCACCAGGGCCGCCTCAGGTCAAGGAGCCTTCTCTCAGCGAGAACCTCGACCACCGTGTACTCCCTCCCTCGCCAGACAAAGGAAGCCGGTGGCCCGGGCCTCGTCTCCCTTCTCACCTCCACCTCCTCCCCTATGAACCGCGGAAGATGAGGTTCCCTCACACAGCCATGTTAATCCTCGTGTCCGGCAGCCGCTGAGGGGTGGGTTTCGCTCTCCTCCGAGGAGGCGGCCCTACCCGGAGGGCCTTGCGCCCCTGGGATAGAATCCGCGCGTGTCTCTCGAGCTGAAGCTCGCCCGGCTCAAGGCAATCCTCGCGGGGTTCGGCAGGGTGGCCGTGGCCTGCTCCGGAGGGGTGGACTCGAGCCTCCTGGCCGACGTGGCCCACGAGGTTCTGGGGGAGGGGATGGTGGCCGTGACAGCTGTGGGTCCTGCCCTACCGCCTGAGGAGAGGCAGGGGGTGAGAGAGCTGGCGGCCTCGAGGGGCTGGGCTTATCTGGAGCTGGAAGCGGGTGAGATCGAGGTCGAGGGGTACAGGGCGAACGGTCCGGACCGCTGTTACCACTGCAAGACGGCCCTCTTCTCCGCGGTGCGAAGGGTGCTCCCGGGGTTCCAGATCCTGGTGGGGACCAACGCCGACGACCTCGGGGAGTACCGGCCGGGGCTTAAGGCCGCCGAGGAGCAGGGAGTGAGGTCTCCCCTGGCCGAGGTGGGTCTCACCAAGGAGGAGGTGAGAGCCCTGGCGCGGGAGAGGGGCCTGCCCAACTGGTCCAAGCCGGCCAGTCCCTGCCTCGCCTCCCGGGTGGCCCATGGGGTGAAGATAACCCGGGAGAGGCTGGAAAGGCTGGCAGCGGCCGAGGGTTATCTAAGGGCCCGGGGCTTTCGAATCCTTCGGGTGAGGGACCACGGGGATCTCGCCAGGGTGGAGGTCCCCGTGGAGGACTTAAGGAGGCTCCTCGAGCCGGGGCTCCGGGAAGGACTCGTGGGGCTCCTTCGGTCCCTGGGGTTCAGGTACGCCACCCTCGACCTGGAGGGCTTTAGGAGCGGTTCCCTCACCCCCTTCTCGAGTTTGGCGTCAGGTTCGATCCTGCCGGAGAACGCTCCGCAGGGCGCGCAGGCCCCTCAGGAGCCCTTCGGCGTCCTCGGGAGAGAGGCGGCGTACCTCCGCCGAGATGGTTGCCCGGTAGGCGCGGCGCCACGCCTCGAGCCGCCTCCTGGCGAGGGGAGTCGGGAATAGCCTGGCCACCCGCCGGTCCTCGGGGTGCGGCTCCCTTCTGAGCAGCCCTCGGGCCTCGAGTTCCCTGGCGAGGACGGAGACCCTGCTCTTCGCAAGGCCGAGGCGGCGGGAGAGCTCGCTGGTGGAGATGCCGGGCTCGGCCGTGACTTTAAGGAGGAGGGGAAAGGCGGGGCTCCATGTGCCAGCTCCTCCTGCTCGCTTGGCGAGGAGCCTGGCCCTAAGGAGCCTCCCCACCTCCGCTATGAGCTCCGCAATCTCTTCGTCCTGCACCGCCGCGGCTTTCGATCTACTGAGAACGTTCTCCGGAGAACCAGTATAATCTAGACCGTCGGAAAGGAGGGTGCCTTGCGGGGAGCCGCAACCGGACCGGACGTTGCTGTCCTTGCCAAGGAGCTCAGGAAAAACTATGGAGAGCTCGAGGCGGTCAGGGGGGTCAGCTTCGAGGTGGCCCAGGGTGAGATATTCGGGTTTCTCGGCCCGAATGGAGCGGGAAAGACCACCACCATCTCGATCCTCGCCACCCTCCTCAAGCCCACCTCGGGGGAGGCGAGGGTGGCGGGTTTCGATGTGCGTTCCGAACCCAGGGAGGTGAGGCGGCGTATCGGCCTTGTCTTCCAGGACACCACCCTCGACGACTACCTCACCGCCGAGGAGAACCTCCTCTTCCACGCCGAGCTGTACCGGGTTCCTGGGGACCTGGTGAGGCAGAGGCTGAGGGCCGTGCTGGAGCTGGTAGGGCTATGGGAGAGGAGGAAGGACCTGGTCAAGGGGTACTCCGGGGGGATGAAGAGGAGGCTGGAGATAGCCCGGGGCCTCCTCCACGCCCCCCGGGTCCTCTTTCTGGATGAACCCACCCTCGGTCTCGACCCCCAGACGAGGGCCCATATCTGGGAGCACATAAGGGAGCTGAGGCGCCGGGAAGGTGTGACCGTCTTCTTCACCACGCACTACATGGACGAGGCCGAGAACTCCGACCGCATAGCCATCATGGACCGGGGGGAGATAGTGGCCATAGGAACCCCGAGCGAGCTCAAGGCGGGCGTGGGGAGGGACCGGGTCGAGCTCGGCACAGAGCGGCCGGAGGAGGCGGCCGCTGTACTGAAGGAGAGGTTCGGGCTCGAGGCCCGGATCTCGGACGGAGTGGTCAGGTTCCACGTGGCCGGAGCGGAGGAGTTCGTCCCCCGCCTCTTCGCCGGGCTCGGCCTGCCCATCCAGTCCGTGTCCATATCCCGTCCCACCCTGGACGACGTCTTCCTCTACTACACCGGGAGGACCATAAGGGACGCGGAGGCCTCCACGGCCGAGCTGAACCGGGCCGCCGTGCGGAGATTCGTGGGAAGGAGGCGGTGATGGTCGAGGAGGACGCCGGCAGGCAGGTCCTGGGCGTTCGGCCGCTTCCCCAATTCGGGCTCGCCGCCGAGCTCGGAGGGGTCTGGGTGATATGGAAAAGGGAGCTGGTGAGGTTCTTTCGGAACCGGGCGCGCATTCTCACCTCCCTGGTCCAGCCCGTTCTCTTCCTTCTCATCCTCGGGACCGGCCTCTCCCAGATGCTCCCCGCGGCGCCCGGCGGGTTCGATTACCGCACCTTCATGTTCCCCGGGATACTGGCCATGACGGTTCTCTTCACCTCGGTGTTCTCCGCGGTCTCCATCGTCTGGGACAGGGAGTTCGGCTTCCTCCGGGAGGTGCTGGTCGCTCCCATCTCCAGGGTTTCTGTCATCCTCGGCAAGGTCCTGGGTGGGGCGACCGTTGCCACCCTCCAGGGGACGCTCATGCTCGCCCTGGCCGGGGTGGCCCACGTCCCGTACTCGCCGGGGCTTTTGCTGGGGGTAGTGGGAGCCATGGCGGTGACGGCCCTGGCCATGACGGCCTTCGGCGCCCTCGTCGCCAGTTGGATGGCGCAGGTTGAGTCCTTCCAGATGGTCATGCAGTTTTTTGTCATGCCCATGTTCTTCCTCTCGGGCGCCGTCTTCCCTCTGGGGAGGCTCCCCCGCTGGCTCGAGGTGCTCACTAGGCTCGACCCCCTGAGCTACGCGGTGGACCCGATAAGGAGGATCGTCTTTCAGCACCTGGAGGTCCCCCGGACCATGGTCGAGCTTCTCAACCCCGGCATCACCTGGGGGAACTGGAAGGTCCCCCTGGGGCTGGAGCTCGTCCTGGTTGCCGCCTTCGGAATCCTGGTGCTCGGGGGGGCGCTGGCAGGGTTCGCCCGAAGCGAGTAGCGCCCCCGGCAGGATTCGAACCTGCGCGCCCGGCTCCGGAGGCCGGTGCTCTATCCCCTGAGCTACGGGGGCCAGAAAAGATGCTAACACCTTCCCCCGGGCTGGGCAGCGGCTAGCGGGGTCCGAAGTGTGCTAGCATGCCCCTGCCGGTTCCTGGTGGGCCTCGAGAACCCCAAGGCCGCTATCGTGGGCAGGAAACTCAGAGTCCTTGCGGTCGATGATGACCCCGTCATTCTCGAGCTCTACAGGGTCAACCTGGAGCTGGAGGGGCATGCCGTCTTCACTGCCGCAAGCGGGCAGGAAGCCCTCGAGGTGGCAGGAAGGGAGAGGCCCGATGTGGTGATCCTGGACATCATGATGCCCGATATGGACGGATGGGAGGTCCTCGAGAGGATGAGGGGGGACCGGGAACTCCGGAAAGTCCCTGTGGTTTTTGTGACGGCCCGCGCGCACCCTTCCGATGTCAGGCGGGGCCTGGAGATGGGGGCTGCTGCTTACCTGACCAAGCCCTTCGACCCCGAGGAGCTCCTCGAGGTGGTGGCGAGGGCGGCAGAGGGGGCTGGCGGCGGCCGGCCGCGCGGGAGGGGCTGCCCGGAAGAGGGGGGAGGGTCGCGGGCGGCTAAGGGGGAGGGGCTAGGGGGGAGCCCGTGAGGTGGGAGCTCCGGGCGGCCCTGGAGGAGGCGGCATCCCGGCTCCTCCAGGAGGGCGGCCAGGGGGGGTGCAGGGCTCCCCTGGCCAGGCCCGAAGTGGAACGCCCGCGCCTGGCAGAACACGGCGATTTCTCCACCAATCTCGCCTTCGTCCTCGCAAGAGACCTCCGGAGGCCCGCGAGGGAGGTAGCCGGGAGGCTCTTGGAGGAGGCCTCCCTTCCGGGATGGGTGGAGAGGGCCGAGGTTGCGGGGGGCGGGTTCATCAACTTCTTCGCGGGGCCAGGCTACGCCGGGGAGGTCGTCTCCGGGATCCTCGCGGCCGGGGAGGGTTACGGGAGGAGCGACCTGGGGAGGGGAGAGAGGCTGCTTCTTGAGTTCGTGAGCGCCAACCCTGTTGGCCCCCTGCATGTGGGTCACGGCAGGTGGGCGGCCCTGGGTGACAGCCTCGCCAGGGTGCTCGCGAGGGCCGGCTGGCGGGTGGTGCGGGAGTTTTACATTAACGATCACGGCAGGCAGGTAAGGCTATTCGGAGAATCCCTGGCTTCGAGATACGCCGCCCTCTTCGGCCGGGATCTGCCCTTCCCGGAGGAGGGGTATCGGGGGGAGTACCTCGAGGACCTCGCCTCCAGGATAGCGAAGGAGGAAGGGCCTGCCCTCTTGGACCGCCCGTACGAGGAAGTGGTCGCGCGCCTGGCGGAGAGGGGGATGGAGCTCGTCCTGGAGGAGATGCGAGAGGTCCTCCGCGAGTTCGGGGTGGAGTTCGACTCCTGGATGAGGGAGTCGGACCTTCACCGGTCCGGCCGGGTCAGCCGAGTCCTCGAGGAGCTCCGGCAGCGGGGGGAGGTGGAGGAGAGGGAGGGGGCGCTCTGGCTCCGGTCCGGCGGGGAGGAGGGGAAGGAGCGGGTCCTCGTGCGGTCCACCGGCGAGCCCACGTATCTCGCCGCGGATCTCGCCTATCACCTGGAGAAATTGGAGAGGGGCTTCGAGCGCCTCCTCGATATCTGGGGCGCCGACCACCACGCCCACGTTGCCAGCGTTAGGGCGGGCCTCGCCGCGTTGGGCAAGGATCCCGGGAGGCTAGAGGTTATCCTCGGCCAGCTGGTGAGGCTCGTGAGGAGGGGGGAGCCGGTGAGGATGTCCAAGAGGGCTGGGGAGCTCGTAAGCTTCGCCGAGGTCCTTGGGGAGGTGGGGCGGGACGCGGCCCGTTTCTGGTTCCTCACCCGCTCCCCGGACCAGGCCCTCGACTTCGACCTTGAGGAGGCGAAGGAGGCCTCAGAGAGGAACCCCGTCTGGTACGTCCAGTACGCCCACGCGCGCTGCGCGGGCGTGCTTGAGTACGCCCGGGAAAGGGGGCTCGCCCCCCCCTCGCCTGGGGCTCCCGAGCTCGAGCTCCTCACCCACCCGCTGGAAAAGGCCCTCGCCCTGGAGCTGGCCGACTTCCCGGAGGTGGTGGAGGAGGCGGCCCTGGCCAGGGCCGCCCATAGGATTACTCGGTACCTGCTCGACCTGGCCGGGGCGTTTCACCGCTTCTATACCTCCCTCCGAGTGGTTGGGGAGGAGGAGCCTCTGGCCAAGGCCAGGCTGGGACTGGTGGAGGCGAGCGCCACCGTGGTGAGGGAGGGCCTTGCCCTCCTCGGGGTTGGGGCCCCGTCCAGGATGTAGGAGGGTTGGGGGGATGGAGTTCAGGCCAAAGGGGGTTCCTTGGAAGGCCCTGCCCGACACGGCCCGTATCGGTCCTGGCGGCCTCGAGGTGGGGGGTGTGAGCCTGGTGGAGCTGGCGGGGGAGTTCGGTACCCCCCTCTTCGTCCTCTGCGAGGAGACCTTCAGATCGAGACTCCGAAGGTACCTGGCGGCCTTCGGGGAGGGTAACGTCTTTTATGCCGCGAAAGCCTTTATCTGCCGGTCCACGGCGGCCTTGGTGGCCGAAGAGGGGGCGGGGATGGACGTGGTCTCGGCGGGAGAGCTTGCCACGGCTCTGGCGGCCGGATTCCCGGCTGCCAGGATCCTCCTCCATGGCAACAACAAGTCTGCTCAGGAGCTTGCGGCGGGAGCCGACGCCGGGGTGGGGGCCGTGGTGGTGGACGCGTGGCAGGACATAGAGAGGCTCGAGGAACTCGGATCGGCTAGGGGGAGGAGGCTTCCGGTATTGGTTCGGGTGGCTCCCGGGGTTGAGGCAGATACCCATTCCTATGTGAATACGGGGAAGGAGGGGAGCAAGTTCGGTTTTCCCCTGGCAGAAGGGATGGCCATGGAGGCAGTGGGTAGGGTCCTCTCCTCCCCCCACCTCGAGCTTCTCGGCCTCCACGCCCACATCGGATCTCAGATCCTCTCCCTCGAGCCTTACTCCCGCCTGGTGGAGGTGATGCTCAGCCTGGCCGAGGAGACGGCGGCCGCTCTCGGCTGGTCCCCCCCGATCCTGGACTACGGTGGGGGCCTCGGAATCCCCTATACCGGGGAGGAGGACGTCCCTTCCATAGAGGAGCTGGCCGCGGTTCTAAAGGGCGGGACCGCCGCCGAGGCGGGCCGGCGGGGGCTGCCGGAACCGAGAGTGGCGGTGGAACCTGGCAGGAGCGTGGTGGGGAACGCCATGGTTACCGTGTACACCGTGGGGGTGGTGAAGAGGGTCGCCGGCGGAAGGAGATACGCTGCCGTGGATGGAGGGATGAGTGAGAACATCAGGCCGATGCTGTACGGTGCGAGGTACACGGCGCTCGTGGCGGAGAGGCCGGAGCAGGCGGAGGAAGAGTTTCACGTTGCCGGGAGGCATTGCGAGTCCGGTGACGTGCTTGTCGATGGGGTCCTTCTCCCCAGGGACCTCAGCCCCGGGGAGCATCTCGTCACCCCCGCCACCGGGGCCTACGGATACTCCATGGCCAGCAATTACAACAGGGTTCCGAGGCCTGCGGTGGTGAGCGTGGCGGGGGGCCGGGCGCGCGTGGTTGTGAGGAGGGAGACGGTGGAAGATCTGCTCCGCCTGGACGCCCCGGCTGGGGTGGGGGGTGGCTGGAAGTGGTGAGGGTGGGCCTTCTCGGCTGCGGCATCGTGGGTTCCGCCGTCGCCCGGCTGCTTCACGCAAGGAAGGAGGAGCTCACCCTCGCCCTTGGGGGCGAGCCCATAGAGGTGGTGGGGGTGGCGGTGAGGAACCCGTGGAAGAAGAGGGATGTCCCCATCCCCCCTCACCTCTTCACCACCGATGCCCTCTCCCTGGTAAGGAGGGAGGACGTGGAAGTGGTGGTGGAGCTCATCGGAGGGATAGAGCCCGCCAGGACCCTCATCCTCGCGGCCCTGAAAGAAGGCAAGCCGGTGGTCACCGCGAATAAGGAGCTCCTCTCCACCCTGGGCCGGGAGATCCTGGACGAGGCCGAGGCCAAGGGGGTCGACTTCTTCTTTGAGGCCGCCGTGGGAGGGGGAATCCCGCTCATCAGGCCCCTCAAGGAGCATCTGGCCGGGGAGAGGGTGAGGCGGGTGGTGGGCATAGTGAACGGAACCACCAACTACATCCTCACCCGCATGTCCGAGGAGGGGCTCTCCTTCTCCGAGGCCCTGGCCGAAGCCGAGAGGCTCGGTTACACCGAGCGCGATCCCACTGCCGATGTGGAGGGCTTCGACGCGGCCGCCAAGGCGGCCATCCTCGCGTCCATCGCCTTCAATGCCCGCGTGGTTGCGGGCGACGTCTACCGAGAGGGCATAACGGGGATAACCCCTGATGACATCGCCTTTGCCCGCCGCCTGGGTTATGCCGTGAAGCTCCTGGCCATAGCCGAGGAGACGGACGGGGGGATCTCGGCCAGGGTGCACCCGGCCATGGTTCCTCTCTCCCACCCCCTGGCTGCGGTCTCCGGTTCTTATAACGCTGTCTTCGTTCAGGGCGAGTCCGTGGGGAACCTCATGTTCTACGGGAGAGGCGCGGGGGGGGAACCGACGGCCATCTCCGTCCTCGGGGATCTGGTGCAGGCCGCTAGGAACCTCCGGCTGGGTGGAAGGGGAATGGGTTGCACCTGCTACTACGAGAAGAGGGTCCTTCCCTCGCGGGAGATGGATTCCCAGTTCTACCTTCTCCTGCAGGTTGTGGACAGGCCGGGGGTCCTGGCCAAGATAGCGGGGGCCTTCGGGGAAAACCAGGTGTCCATTAAGAGCGTTTGGCAGGAGGGGACAGGGGAGAGGGCCCGGCTGGTCCTCGTCACCCACCGCGCAAGGGAAGGGGCTTTCCAGGCGACCTTGGAGGCCCTTAGGGGCCTTGACGTCGTCCTGAAGGTGGAGTCAGTCATGCGGGTGGAGGGAGAGGAGTGAGCGGATCGGCTCGGCCGGGGTGGAGGGGGGTGGTGGAGGAGTTCCGCCACCGGCTGCCGGTGAGCCCAAGGACGCCCGTGGTCACGCTCCTCGAGGGCGGCACGCCCCTCATCCACTCGCCCGGTCTCTCCCGCCGGACCGGACTCGAGGTCTACCTCAAGCTGGAAGGGCTGAACCCGACTGGCTCCTTCAAGGACAGGGGGATGACGGTGGCCATCTCCAAGGCCCTGGAGGAGGGTGCGAAGGCGGTGGTCTGCGCCTCTACGGGAAACACCTCCGCCTCCGCTGCGGCCTACGCGGCGAGGGCCGGCCTCAAAGCGGCTGTGGTCATTCCGGAAGGCAGGGTGGCCACGGGGAAGCTGGCCCAGGCGCTGGTGCACGGGGCCAGGGTTCTCGAAGTCGAGGGAAACTTCGACGCCGCTCTCCGGATTGCGAGGGAGCTGGCCGAGCGGTACCCGGTGGTGCTGGTGAACTCACTCAACCCTAACCGGCTGGAGGGGCAGAAGACGGCCGCCTTCGAGATTGTGGATGCCCTGGGCCGGGCTCCCGACTACCACATCATGCCCGTGGGAAACGCCGGAAACATAACGGCTTACTGGAAGGGTTACCGGGAGGAGCTGGAGTGGGGCAGGATACGAAGCCTGCCGAGGATGTTCGGGTTCCAGGCGGCGGGGGCCGCCCCCATCGTCCTCGGCAGGCCCGTCGAGGACCCTGTCACCGTGGCCACCGCGATACGCATCGGCAACCCCGCATCCTGGACCGGGGCGGTGAGGGCTGCGGAGGAGTCCGGCGGGGCGATAAGGGCCGTTACTGACAGGGAGATCCTCGCTGCCTACCGCCTCCTCGCCCGAGAGGAGGGGGTCTTTGCCGAGCTGGCCTCGGCGGCCTCCGTGGCCGGGCTCCTCTCTCTCGCTGGCTCCCTCCCGCCGGGCCTCGCAGTGCTTGTGCTCACCGGGCACGGGCTCAAGGACCCGGACTGGGCTGTGGCGGGGGCTCCGCCACCAGCGAGGATCCCAGCGGATGTGGAGGCCGCCGCTGCCGAGCTCGAGGTCTAGGGCTAAGAGGGAACACAGGTGCCCGACAGGGTGAGTGGGAACCCCCGAATCGGGCCCGCCTTCGGAGGAGGCGCCTTTGTGGTGTCCGCACCGGCGACCCTGGCGAACCTCGGCCCCGGCTTCGACGTGCTCGGGCTTGCCGTGAGCCTGAGGAACCGCGCCCTCGTCTGGAAGGGGGAAGGGGGGCTCGAGGTGGAAGTGAGAGGGGAGGGGGCGGACGTGATCAGGATGGGCCCCGGCAACCCCTTCATCCAGGGGGTGATGAGCGGGTTCAGGGCCTTCGGGGGGGAGGGGGAGCCTGCCGCCAGGGTGGTGCTGGAGAACCGGATCCCCCTCGGTGTTGGCCTGGGCTCGAGTGCCGCTGCGGCGGTCTCGGGGCTGCTGGTGGGAGCCGGCCTCGCCGGGGCCAGGCCAGGCCCCCGCGAGCTCCTTGGTCTTGCCGTGGACATCGAGGGTCATCCGGACAACGCCGCCCCCTGTCTTATGGGGGGGCTCGTGGCGGCCTGGATGGAGGAGGCGCCGAGGGCGTGGAGGCTACCCCTCGCCGGGGACCTTCTCGTCTTTGTTCTGGTGCCGCCTGAACCCGCCAGCACCGACGAGATGCGACGGCTCCTGCCGTCCCTGGTTCCCCTGGAGACCCTGGTGAGGAACCTCGGGCGGTGCCTTGCCCTGGTGGAAGCCCTCCGGACCGGTGAGGGACTTTTCCCGGCCACCCGGGACGAGCTCCACCAGCCCCATCGGCTGGCCGTCCTCCCGTCGAGCCGCGAGGCGGTGGAGTTTCTAAGGGGCAAGGGGATTCCCGCCTTCCTCGCGGGGGCGGGTCCGGCGGTGGCGTGGATCGCGAGGGAGGAGGGGAGGCGCGCTTCCTGGAGGGCAGGCCGAGAAGTGCTCGAGAAGCTGCCGGGCTGGAGGCTCCTGCTGCTTCGGCCCTCTCGGAGGGGAGCCGTGGTTACGGGCAGGGTGTAACCTCTTCCTCGGGCGGGCCCTGGGAGCCTTGGGATCTTAGATGGAGGTTGCCTTGAGGATAGTGCACTTCTCCGATCTGCACGTGGGGAGCCCCTATTTTGTGCCCAATCTCATGAACCGGCTGGTCGAAGAGGTGAACGCCCTCAAGCCGGACGTGGTGATCGGGACGGGGGACTTCACCAACGAGGGCTTCAGGCAGGAGTTCAAGACGGTTCAGGCCTACCTACGGCAGTTCAGGAGTAAGGTGCTCGCTGTCCCCGGGAACCACGACGCCAGGAACGTGGGGTATCTCCACTTCGAGGAGCTAATCGGCCCGAGGCACTGGAGGGAGGAGGTGGAGGGGGTGGTCTTCGTGGGGGTGGACTCCACCGAGCCCGATCTGAACTCCGGCCGGGTGGGGAGGGAGAGGTACCCCTGGATCCTGGAGGCCTTCTCCACCCCCGCGAGGCTCAAGGTCTTCTGCCTCCACCACCACTTGATCCCGGTTCCGGGGACGGGGAGGGAGAGGAACGTGGTCTACGACGCCGGGGACGTCCTCGAGATCCTCCTCCGGGCCGGGGTGCAGATCGTACTCACCGGCCACAAGCACGTTCCCTATGTCTGGCGTCTGGAGACGGTCTACATTGTGAACGCGGGTACCGCTGCCTCCCTCCGTCTCCGCGGCTACCACAGGCCCTGCTACAACTTGATCGATTATGATGGCGATGAAGTCAGGATCTACCGTCGCTACCCCTTCGGACCCGAGAGCCTCATAGCTCACTTCTCCCTCGCCACCGGGGCCCAGTACTACCGGGAGCTGGAGTCCCTGATCCAGCAGCCCGAGCCGGCGGGGAGGTAGGGTGAGAACGGTCGTCCTGGTCGACGGGGAGCATTACCCCCCTGTGCTCGCCGCCGCCCTCGCCAGGGCGGGGGAGATGGGATACAGGGTAGTGGCGGGGGTCTTCCTCGGCGGGAAGGAGAAGGTGGGCGAGGGCGGGCCCGAGCTCGGGATCCCCCTGTTTCGTGGAGAGACGGCGCGGGCGCTGGACGAGGCCATAAGAGTTTTCAGGCCCGAAGCGGTCCTCGACCTCTCCGACGACCCGGTCCTAGATCCTCCGCTTCGGTTCCGGCTCGCGAGCCTTGCTCTCGCGAGAGGCGTTCGGTACTTGGGGCCAGACTTCTCCTTCCACCCCCTTCCCAGGCCGGAGGTGGGGAATCTTCCTTCCATTGCGGTGGTGGCCACGGCTAAGCGGAGCGGCAAGACCGCCTTTAGTGTCGAGCTGGCGCGGTCCCTCAAGGATATGGGGAGGCGCCCGGTGGTGGTGGCCATGGGGAGGGGGGGACCCGAGAGGCCCAGGGTCGTGAGGGGGGACCTAACGCCGCCCGGCGTGGGCGACCTCCTTGCTGTTGCCGAGGCCGGGGAGCACGCGGCCTCTGACTATCTCGAGGACGCCGTTCTTGCGAGGGTGGCCACGGTGGGAACGAGGCGGTGCGGGGGAGGACTTGCCGGGACCCCCTTCTATGACACCGTGGTCGAGGGGGTGCGCATGGCCGCGGGCCTGGGAGACGTCCTTCTCCTGGAAGGGAGCGGCTCCGCCCTTCCTCCTATCCGGACCGGCTCCACCCTCCTCCTGGTCCCTGCCGGTACCCCCCCCGGCCTGCTCGGGGGATACACAGGCCCCGCCCGCCTCCTCCTTGCCGACGCGGTGGCCTTTACAATGTGTCAGGTTTCGCCTGGAACCCCGGAGAGGCTTCGCCGTCTGGAGCGGAAGGTGCGGGAGTACACCTCAGCTCCGGTGCTAAAGACTATCTTTGAGCCTGCCCCCCTCGAGCCCCTCCGGGGAGAGAAGGTTTTCCTTGCCGTGACCGCGCCGGGTGCGGCCGCGCCGGAAGCGGTCCGGAGGCTGGAGGAGGCCGAAGGGTGCCGCGTGGTGGGGACGAGTTCGGCCCTGGCAGACCGGGAGAGGCTCGCGAGGGACCTGGAGAAAGCGAGGGGGAGGTACACGGTGCTCCTCACTGAGCTCAAGGCGGCTGCGGTGGACGTGGCTGCCCGGGCGGCGCTGGAGGCCGGGGCGCGGGTGGTCTTCCTCCACAACCGCCCCCGGGTACTGGAAGGGCCGAGCGTCCAGGAGCTAGCAGCCATGCTGCTGGCTCGGGCGGAGGGGGGGGAAGTTGCCCAGAGGTAGAGGCGTGATGGTCCAGGAGAGGGAGCACGGCCTCCCCTTCTCCAAGGGCCTCTTTGCCCATTCCATCATGGTGAGCGGTCTCTCGCCCCTCCGGGCCTATCACGTGGCCGAGAGGCTGGAAGAGAAACTCCGGGCCCTGGGCAAGACGGCGGTGAGCCGGGCGGAACTCCGCGCTCTGGCCGTGGAGACGATCAAAGAGGAGGCCGGAGAGAGGTATGCCGAGAACTACCTCAAGTGGGAGGAGGTGGCCGACCTCGAGCTCCCCCTCATCATTCTGATTGGCGGAGCCACCGGGGTGGGGAAGAGCACCCTCGCAACCCACCTCGCAGCCAGGCTCGGAATAGTGCGGATTGTGGCCACCGACTCCATCCGGGAAGTGATGCGGGCCCTCTTCTCCCGCGCCCTCATGCCGACCCTATACGCCAGCTCCTTCGAGGCGGGGAAGTACCTGCGGGAGGTCCCGAGGGCTGCCGACCCTGTGCTGGTTGGCTTCCGGGAGCAGGTGGCAGCGGTGGCGGTGGGGGTGAGGGCGGTGCTGGAGAGGGCCGTAAAGGAGGGGCTGGACGTCATCATAGAGGGGGCCCACGTGGTTCCGGGGTTCGTGGACCCTCCCCCCGAAGCCGAAGCGGTGGTGGTGCCATTGGTCATGACCGTGGACGACGAGGAGCTGCACCGCAGTCACTTCATCCTGAGAACCCACGAGACGCGGACCCGCCCCCCCGAGAGGTATCTAGCGCACTTTGCGGAGATAAGAAAGATCCAGAAATACATAAAGAGCATGGCCCTGAAGCACGGAACCCCCGTGGTACCCAGCTATAACCTGGACGCCACCCTGGCCACCGTGATCGAGCTCGTGGTGGAGAAGGCAAGATCCGCCGCGGCGGCGAGGGGCAGGATCGTGGAGAGGAGGGCTGAGGGGGCATGAAACTCTTTCTGGACACGGCCGACATCCAGGAGGTCCGGGAGATTAAGGCCTGGGGAGTTCTTGGCGGTGTAACCACCAACCCGAGCCTCTGCGCCCGCGTCGGCAGAGATCCCATCCAGGTGGTGAAGGAGATCCTGGCTGAGGTGGAAGGGCCCGTAAGCGTGGAGGCGGTGAGCCTGGAGACCGAGGCCATTGTCGAGGAGGCTAGGTACCTCGCTTCCCTGGCGCCCAATGTGGTGGTGAAAATCCCCGTAACTCCCGAGGGTCTGGCCGCAACCTCGCGCCTGGCCTCCGAAGGGGTGAAGGTGAACATGACCCTCTGCTTCTCCGTGAATCAGGCCCTCCTGGCTGCCGAGGCGGGGGCTACCTATGTCAGCCCCTTCCTCGGCCGCCTGGACGATGTGGGCTGGGAAGGGATGGGCCTTTTGAGGGACGTGGTCGCCGTCTTGCGAACCCAGGGTTACGGTACTATGGTGATAGCTGCCAGCCTGCGGCACCCCCTGCATGTGGCGGAAGCCGCTCGCGCGGGCGCCGACGTGGCCACTATGCCCTTTGAGGTGTTTCAGAAACTGGTTAGGCATCCCCTCACCGACCTGGGGGTCAAAAGGTTCCTCGAGGACTGGGAGGAGCTCCACCGGAGCCTGGGCAGAAAGCTCTAGGCAGACCGAGGGAAAGGGGTGAACGAGGCGTTGACGGAGAGGGAAGAGAGGAGAGCTGCCCTGGAAGGCATGGTCCAGAGCGACCTCCAGGCGCTGGCGGCGCGGGTGGGGGTCGAGGGATTTTCCAAGATGGGGAAGGCCGAGCTGGTGGAGGCGCTGCTTGACGCGCTGCCCGCGGCGGGCGTGGACGGCTCCAGGGAGGCGGGGGCTGCCGTGGCGAGGGAGGGGAGAAGGCGCGGGCGGGGGCGGAAAGGGAGGGCGGAGAGGACGGAGGTCCAGGGCGAAGAGGTGGAGGCGCGGGCCGGCGAGGCGGGCCAGGAGAGGGATTCCCACGGGCCCGCCCCCCCTGCCGGGGACGGTGGGGGTCCGGAACTCGAGGAGGCGGGCGTGAACAGGGGCGGCGAGGCCAAAGAAGGAGCGGAGGGGAGAGGGAACCCGGGTTCCCATGCTGCGGGTTCGCCGGTGGCCGAAGCCCCGGCGCCGCCCAGGCCCTCCTCGCATACGGATACGCAGGTGGCCGAGGCTCCGTCCCCGGCTCGAGTGGGGGTGGCGGAGCTCCCCCTCCACCGGGGCATCCTCGACATTCTCCCCGAGGGGTACGGCTTCCTCAGGACCCAGGGATATCTCCCGAGCCCCCACGACATCTACGTGTCCCTTTCCCAGATCCGGAGGTTCCAGCTGCGTCGAGGGGACGAGGTGGTCGGCTATGTCCGACCGCCGAAGGAGGGGGAGAGGTACCACGCTCTGATTCGCATCGAGTCCGTGGCCGGCCTGGACCCTGAGGCTGCGCGGAACCGGCCCGAGTTTGAGAAGCTCACACCGCTCTTCCCGGAGGAGTGGCTAAGGCTCGAATGGGGGCCCCAGGCCGTCTCGGAGAGGATCATCGACCTTATCGCTCCGATAGGAAAGGGACAGAGAGGGCTTGTGGTCTCCCCCCCAAAGGCCGGGAAGACCACCATCCTGAAACAGATCGCCAACGCCATAAGCATCAACAACCCCGAATGCTATCTGCTGGTGTTGCTTGTGGACGAGCGGCCCGAGGAGGTCACGGACTGGCAGCGCTCGGTCAAGGCCGAGGTGGTGGCGTCCACCTTTGACCGCCCCGCTGACGAGCACATACAGGTTACCGAGCTCGTCCTCGAGAGGGCGAAGAGGTTGGTCGAGCGGAAGGCGGATGTCGTGATCCTTCTGGACAGCATCACCAGGCTGGCCAGGGCCTACAACCTGGCCGCTCCGGGCAGCGGAAAGATCCTCTCGGGGGGTGTGGACTCCACCGCCCTTTACCCTCCCAAGCGCTTCTTCGGCGCGGCCCGGAACATTGAGGAGGGAGGAAGCCTCACCATCATCGCCTCAGCCCTGGTGGAGACGGGGAGCCGCATGGACGACGTCATCTTTGAGGAGTTCAAGGGGACTGGCAACATGGAGATACGGCTCGACCGCAAGCTGGCCGAGAAGAGGATCTTCCCGGCCATAGATATTGAGGCCTCGGGCACGAGGAAGGAGGAGAGGATGCTCCCCCAGGATGTCCAGGCCGCGGTCTGGCGTCTCAGGAGGGTTCTCCACACCCTTGAGCCAGGTGCCGCCATGGAGCTCCTCATCGACAAGGTGAGGGCGACCCGGAGCAATGCAGACTTCCTCCGGGAGATCATGAAGGCCCCCATAGGTGACTGAAGGGCCAACGGGAGGGACGGATGAAGAAGGGGATTCACCCAGAGTACGGTCTTGCCACGGTGAGGTGCTCCTGCGGGGAGACCTTCATCGCCCGCTCCACCCTCCGGGAAATTCATGTGGAGATCTGCTCCAAGTGCCATCCCCTGTATACCGGGGCTCAGAAGCTGGTGGACACAGGGGGCCGGGTGGAGCGCTTCCGCCGCCGCTACGCCGGCCAGGGATAGGCCAGACGAGACGGGGCTGGCCCTTGGGGGCAGGCAGGGGTTTGGAAGGGGGGGCTCTCGCCCCCCAGAGCCTGGGTGGGCAGGCCGTGGTAGAGGGGGTCATGGTTCGGACCCCCGAGGCTTGGAGGGTGGCGGTCCGGAGGCCCGGCGGGGAGATAGCGATTGGGGGCGGGCGGAGCCTCGGGCTCTCACGGACGGCCCTTTACCGGCTTCCCCTGGCGAGGGGGTTCGCAGTGGTCGTCGAGACCCTCGTGATCGGAGGGAGGGCCCTCAAGTTCTCCGCGTCGCAGCTCGGCCCCATCGATCCGGGGGGGAGGGGTGTGGCCCTCGCCTTCGTCCTCGCTGCCCTCCTCACCCTGTTTCTGTTTGTCCTTCTGCCAGCGGCCGGGGCGCGTCTTGTGCTGGGAGGGGTTGGGGGGGTGCGGGAGGCGCTGGCGGAAGGGGTCCTGAGGGTCGCCCTCTTCCTTGGCTATCTCTCCTCCCTCTGGCTCTCCCCGGAGATGAGGCGGGTCTTTGCCTACCACGGGGCGGAGCACAAGGCCATAGCGGCCTGGGAGAGGACTCGCCGGGTCGGCCTGGAAGATGCTAGGGCCGAAAGCCGGCTCCATTGGCGGTGTGGCACGAGCCTCGTCTTCATGGTGCTCGTCCTCGCCCTCTTTTTCTTCCCCCTCTTGCCCGCGGGAGGGCTCTGGTCGAGGCTGATCACCCGCCTTCTGGGTTTACCCCTGCTGGCGGGGGTGGCCTACGAGGCGATGAGGCTCGGGGCTGGCGGTTCTTCGCGCCTCCCGACCCTTCTCGGCCTCCCCGGCATCTGGCTCCAGCGCCTTACCACCAGAGAGCCGGGGGATGAGGAGTTGGAGGTGGCCCTCCGGGCTCTCTGGGCTCTGGTGGGGAGGGAGGGGGAGGAGCCGGAGGGGCTTTCGTCTCCGGTAGTCTGGGCCGTTGTAAATTGATGGCAGCTAGCTGGAGGTTCCCTCGGGATGTTTCCGGAAGAGAGGCTGAGACAGATGAAGCGACGGCTGGAGGAGGTCGAAGCCTCCCTGGCCGATCCGGGCGTCCTCTCTGACCCTCGCCGCCTCGCCCTCCTCTCCCGGGAGAGGGCGGAGCTCGAGCCTGCAGCAAGGATTCTGGAGGAGAAGGAGAGGCTCGAGGCGGATCTCGCTGCCGCCAGGGAGCTCCTCGAGAAGGAGGCAGACCCAGCCTCCGCCGAAATCATCCAGGAGGAGATCGGGAGGATCGAGGGGGCCCTGGCAAGGCTCGAGGAGGAGGCGAAGGAGCTCATCATTCCCCGGGACCCCTACTCCGGCCGGGATGTCCTGCTGGAGGTGAGGGCAGGGGTGGGGGGCGAGGAGGCCGCCCTCTTCGCCAGGGACCTGGTGGAGATGTACCTCCGCTTCGCCCAGAAGAAGGGCTGGAAGGCCGAGCTCATCTCTTCCTCCCCAACGGACCTCGGGGGTTTTAGAGAGGCGGTGCTGGAGGTGAAGGGGAGGAACGCCTACCCGCTGCTGAAGTTCGAATCCGGGGTCCACAGGGTCCAGAGGGTCCCCGTCACCGAGTCCTCAGGAAGGATCCACACCTCCACGGCGACAGTAGCGGTGCTGCCCGAGGCTGACGAGGTGGAGGTGGAGATAAACCCGAAGGACATAAGGGTCGAAGTGTTCAGGGCGTCGGGGCCCGGTGGGCAGTACGTGAACACCACCGAGTCGGCCGTAAGGATCACCCACCTACCCACGGGGATCAGCGTTAGCTGCCAGGAGGAGCGTTCCCAGATCCAGAACCGGGAGAGGGCCATGAAGATACTGAGGGCGAGGCTGTTGGCCCTTGAGGAGGAGAGGAGAAGGGAGGAGGAGGCCGCAGCGCGCCGGGCCCAAGTGGGGACCGGAGAGAGGAGCGAGAAGATAAGGACGTACAACTTTCCCCAGAACAGGGTGACAGACCACAGGGTGGGTCTCACCGTTTACAAGCTCGAGGAGGTTCTCTCGGGGGAGTTGGACGAGTTTGTCGAGGCCCTCCTCGCCAGAGAGCGGGAGCAGGTCCTGGCATCCTCTGGGGGCTAAGTGCGAGGAGCGTCTTCTGCTTTCCGGTGCCGATCAGGTCCGTCTGTGCTGAACAGGGTTGCAGCAATCCTGGCCGAGGCTGGAGTTCCGAACCCGAGACGGGATGCGGAGCTCATGCTGGAGGCTGTGACTGGGGCGGGCCTCTCCGGTGTTTACCTGAGGGAGGAGCTCGAGCCCGGGGAGGAGGCTAGGCTGGAGCGGGCCCTGGCGTCCAGGCTTCGCGGAGAGCCCCTCGCCTACGCTGTGGGGGAGGCGTGTTTCCGGGGGCTCCGGCTAGCCGTGGGACCGGGGGTGTTCATACCGAGGCCCGAGACGGAGGTCACCGTAGAGGTGGCCCTTGAGGGCCTCCTGCCTGGGGGACTCGTGGCCGAGGTGGGAACGGGCTCGGGCGCCATTGCCTTCTCCCTTGCCCTGGAGGGCGGTGCCACGGTCTGGGCCACCGAGATCTCACCCTCGGCCCTGCACTGGGCGGAGAGGAACCTGGCCTCCCTCGGTCTTGAGGGGAGGGTCTTCCTTCTCCTTGGGGACCTTTTCTCACCGCTGCCCGAGGGACTCAGAGGCCGCCTGGACCTGGTTGTCTCGAACCCCCCTTACGTGGCCTGGGAGGAGCGGCACCTCCTTCCTCGGGAGGTTCTCTTCGAGCCGGAAGAGGCCCTTTTCGGTGGGGCCGGGGGTCTCGCGGTGCTGGAGCGGATAGTGCGGGAGGCTCCGGGATGGCTTCGCCCTGGGGGAAGGCTGGTGCTGGAATGCGATCCCAGGCAGACCGAGACCCTTCTTCGGCTCCTGGCGGAGGCGGGTTTTGAGGGCGCCAGGGTGGTCAAGGACCTGGCTGAGCGGGAGAGGGTGGTGGAGGCGGTCCTCCCCGAGACCGGGCGTGATCCGGATGCTCTCCTTCCGAGCGGGTGAGGATCCCGCTGGGGCTGCTCGGGAGCTGGCGCGGGCCCTGCGATCCGGTAAGGTGGTGATCATCCCGACTGACACCGTATACGGCCTTGCCTGCGATCCTTCTCTCCCCGCAGCTGTGGCCCGGCTCTTCCGGTTGAAGGGGAGGAAGGAGGGGTCTCCTCTCGCCCTGCTGGCGGCCTCCCCCTCACAGGCCTTCTCTCTCACAAAGGAGGTGGGGGAGGAGGCGAGGAGGCTGGCGGAGGCGTTCTGGCCCGGGGCCCTCACTCTTGTCCTGCCGAGAGCCCCCGGGGTCGGGTGGGATCTGGGGGGAAGACCCGAGACCATAGGGGTGAGGGTCCCCGATCACCTCCTGCCCCGCGCTCTCGCCTCGCTCGTCGGCCCCTTTGCCGCTACCAGCGCCAACCCTTCTGGCGGAAAGGAGGCCGACGAGATCGCGGAGGCCGTGAGGTACTTCGGCGAGGGGGTGGATCTCTACGTCGACGGGGGGAAGCTGCCCGGGGTTCCCTCTAGCGTGGTGGAGGTTCTGCCTGGGAGGGTGCGGGTCCTCCGGGAGGGAGCCATCCCCTCCCGCGCGATCCTCGACGTGGCGGAGGGAAGGGGCGGCGCATGGTAGTAGACTTGGCCCGGATGCGCGTTCTTTTCGTCTGCACGGGAAACATATGTCGCTCAGCGCTGGCTTTGGCCGTGTTGAGGGCCATGGCTCGGGAGAAGGGTGTGGAGGGGCTTGAGCTGCGCTCTGCCGGGGTGGCGGCCCTGGAGGGAAGCGAGGTCCCCCGGGTGGTGGTGAAGGCGGGAGAGATCCTCGGGGTCGACCTCTCGGGGCACCGGGCGAGGCTCCTGTCTAGGGAGGATGTAGCCTGGGCCGATCTGGTGGTGACTATGGAGGACAGCCAGGCCCGCCAGGTTGTGGCCCTCGCGCCTGAGGCGGCGCCGAAGACCTTCACCCTGAAGGCGCTCTCCCTTGTGGACCCGGAGCTCCTCGGGGAGGGGGATCTCGGGGAGGCCCTGGCCAGGCTTAAGGTGAGAAGGACGGGAGCTGGTGGGATACCCGACCCCTACGGGGCAGATCTCGGAGCCGTGGTGAGCGTGGGCGAGGAAATCCGCTTTCACCTTTCCCGCCTGGCGGACCTGCTTTTGCTAGGGTGGATGAGGCTGCAGGAGGTCGGAGGCCTTGAGGGTAGCTCTCGGAGCCGATCACGCCGGCTTCAAGCTTAAAGACGAGATAAAGGGGTTCCTTGCCTCCCAGGGTCTTGAGGTGGAGGACCTCGGAACCCACTCGGAGGAGCCTGTTGATTACCCCGATGTGGCGGAGAGGGTCGCCACACTGGTGGCCGGGGGCGGGGCGGACCTCGGGATTCTTGTCTGTGGGACCGGGATAGGTCAGGCCATTGCGGCCAACAAGGTACCGGGGGTGAGGGCCGCCGTGGCCAACGACGTTTTCACCGCGAGGCTCGCCCGGGAGCACAACAACGCCAACGTCCTCACCCTCGGGGCCAGGGTGGTCGGGGTGGGCCTAGCCATGGAGATAGTCAGGGCCTTCCTGGAGGCGAGCTTCGAGGGGGGCAGACACGCCCGCAGGGTCGAGAAGATCAGGGCTCTCGAGGCCAGGTACATGGCGGAGGGTGTGGCCGGACGGGAGGAGGGCAGGAGGTAGCCTTGAGTTACTGGGGACCCGATTTCGAGCTGTTGAAATGGCGCGATCCCGAGGTGGCCGCCGCCATCCTTGGGGAGCTCGAGAGGGAGAGGACGAAGCTCCAGATGATTGCCTCGGAGAACTTCGCTTCCCCTGCTGTCCTGGCGGCCCTAGGGTCCGTCTTCACGAACAAGTACGCCGAGGGGCTTCCGGGTAAGAGGTACTACGGAGGGTGCGAGTTCGCCGACCAGGTGGAGGAGCTTGCCAGGGAGAGGGCGAAGAGGCTCTTCGGCGCGGAGCATGCGAACGTCCAACCCCACGCCGGGGCCCAGGCCAACATGGCCGCCTACGCCGCCTTCCTTGATCCGGGCGACACCATCCTCGGTATGGACCTGGCCCACGGCGGCCACCTCACCCACGGCTCCCCCGTGAACTTCTCGGGGCGGTGGTTTCGGGTGGTGCACTACGGCGTGACGAGGGAGACCGAGACCATCGATTATGACCAGGTGATGGAGCTGGCAAAAAGGGAGAGGCCGAAGATGATAGTGGCTGGAGCCACCGCCTACCCCAGGGTGATCGATTTTGCCCCCTTCAGGGAGGCGGCGGACGCCTCGGGGGCCGTCTTCCTTGTTGACGCGGCCCACATCGCCGGACTCATAGTCGGAGGGGCACACCCCAACCCCTTCCCCATGGCCGATGTGGTGACCACCACCACGCACAAGACCCTCCGGGGCCCAAGAGGTGCCATCATCCTTTGCAGGGCCGAGCACGCCAGAGCGATAGACAGGGCTGTCTTCCCGATGATCCAGGGAGGACCCCTGGTTCACTCCATCGCGGCTAAGGCTGTCTGTTTCAAAGAAGCCCTGGATCCCTCCTTCAAGGAGTACGCCCACCAGATCGTGGCCAACTCGAGGGCCCTCGCCCGGGTTCTGCTGGAAGAGGGGTTGAGGCTCGTCTCGGGCGGCACCGACAACCACCTCCTTCTGGTGGACCTGACTCCTCTGGGGCTTACCGGGAAGGAGGCTGAGACCCTCCTGGGCGAGGCGGGAATCGTGGTGAACAAGAATGCCATCCCCTTCGACCCTCTCCCCCCCGCGGTGGCCAGCGGGATCAGGGTGGGCACCGCGGCCCTTACCACTCAGGGCATGAGGGAGAGCGAGATGGAGATCGTGGGGAACCTCATATCCAGGGTCCTCAAGAAGAGGGATGAGGGAACCAGGGAACAGGTGAGAAGGGAGGTGGCCGAGCTCGCCATGAGGTTCCCCCCTTACCCGGCGCCCTGAAGGAGGGAGGCCTGCTCGCCCTGGTCGTCTCCTTCCTCGTGACTTTGGGGACCACCCCCATTGCCCGAAGGCTCTCCCTCCGTCTTGGCGTGCTGGACCTGCCGGACAGGGAGAGGAAGATACACACCGAACCGGTGCCCACCCTTGGAGGGCTCGCCATCTTCTTGGGAGTGCTGGTGGGTGTGGTGGTGGGGGCGAGGGGCGCAGAGGCCAGGGCCGCTCTGGGGATGGGCCTTCGCCCGCCTTTCCTGGGTGAGCTGTCGGGAACCCTCCTGGCGGCCCTCTTTCTCTTGGGAGCGGGTGTCCTGGACGACGCCCGGGGCCTCCGGCCGGGGACCAAGCTCCTGGCTCAGCTCCTCGCGGCGGGGGTTCTCGTCCTCTCCGGCGTCGAGATGCTCTACTTCTGGCTACCCGGCCTGGGGGTGATCTCTCTCTCCCAGGACCTTGGGGTGATCCTCACCACCCTCTGGGTGGTGGTCCTGGTGAACGCCATGAACCTCTCGGACGGGCTGGACGGCCTCGCTGCGGGGCTTGCTGCCATGGCGGGGTTGGCCTTCTTCGCCTACCAGGCCCTGACGGGAACGGGCAGGGAGATTTCCAGCCTGCTCTCCCTGGCTGTGGCCGGGGCGGCCCTTGGGTTCCTCCCCTACAACTTCCACCCCGCCAGTATCTTCATGGGCGACTCTGGGAGCATGGTGCTCGGCCTCATCCTCGCCGCGGCGAGCGTTCTCGGAGTGGGAAGGAGCACCGTGCTTCCCCGCCCCACGGCCTTTGCGACCCTCCTTTTCCCCCTCGTCGTTCCCCTGGCTCTCCTGGCCATTCCCGTAGCGGACACCTTCCTCGCGGTGGTGCGGAGGCTGGCCCGGGGACTCCCGATAGCCCACGCTGACAAGGAACACATCCATCACAGGCTGCTGGCCCTGGGCCACACGCAGAAGCGGGCCGTGGTTCTTCTTTACGGCGCCACGGCTGTGGTTGCGGGGGCGGCTCTGGCGGGGTCCGCCGCAGGGCTCGGGGCTGCCGTGGGGGTTCTGGTTGTGGGGGGCGGGCTCCTCGTAGTGGGGTGGGGCGGTAAGGGTGGTGGGTCCGGCAGCGGGCGCGAGGAGGAAGATCTCTTTGACACCCCTCGGGGGGTCGGCTAGAATCGCGGCCGCCGGGCGCCGGGTGAACGTGAAGTTTTTCTCGGCGGCAGGCCGCCGATTTTGTTCTCGCCTATGAGGAGCCGAAGGCGGCCTGTGGCGGAGAAGCCTGGTTTCTCCGTATTCCGGTTTCGCTCGGGGTGTCGGTGCTGGGAATCCGGGTCTTCGCGGGTCGTCCCCTGCCGCCCGCGGCGGGCAGGGAGGGTATGCTGGATCCGCGTCTGGCCGGCGGTTGGCCCCTCGCCTTCCTTTTGGGGATCCTCTTCTCCGGCTTCTCCTGGCTGCTCTGGGGGCTCCGCGGGGGGCTCTCGGCCCTGGCGGGGTGGGCGCTGGCAGCCCTCGACCTCCACCTGGCCCTGGGAGTGGTGCCCAGAAGCAGGTCGAGGAGGGTTCTGGCTGGCTTCGCTGTTGGGGGCTTTGTGGTTAGGGGCCTCCTCTTCTCCCTGGGGTCCTGGCTGCTGCTGGCAAGGGCAAGGGTCGCGCCGCTCGCTTTCGCCGCGGGTGTGGCTGTCGGGGTGGTAGGCTCCCTGGCGCCTGCAGCTTTGCGGGCGGCCAGGGGGGTGGGGTTCGAGCTCTGGAGCAGGGAGGGCTAGTGGTTCTCGCCTTCGAAGTCCCGCCGGTGGAGGAGATGTTCTCTTTCAAGACCCTGGTCCCCATCCGCCTGGGGCCGGTGGACGCGAGCTTGAGCGGGGCCGTGCTTCTCCTCTTCCTCGCCACCTTCTTGGTGGGACTCTTCTTCTGGGCCGCTGCGAGGAGGCCGGCCCTCGTTCCGAAAGGTGTGCAAAACCTGGCGGAGGCGGTGGTGGACTTCGTGAGGGAAGGGATAGTCATGGAGGTGATGGGGCCGGAGGGGCTCCGTTGGCTCCCCCTCCTGGTCACCATGTTCGCCTTCATCTTCGTGAACAACGTGTTCGAGGTCATTCCGGGGATAAGCTTCCCCGTGACCAGCCGGATGGGCCATCCCGCGACCCTGGCCTTCATGTCCCTCTTCGTGTTCAACGTGGCCGGCGTGCAGAGGCACGGGCTCCTCGGATACCTGAAGCACCTGCTCTCCCCGCCGCCGGGGCTTAGGGGGGTCATGGGGGTGGTGGTCTCCGTGATCTTCATACCCATCGAGGTGATCAGCACCCTCCTGGTTCGGCCCCTAACGCTGGCTGTCCGTCTCTTCGCCAACATGATGGCCGGTCACATCATCCTCACCATCTTCTACGTTGCCACCGCCGCCTTTCTTCAGCCGAAGCTCGCGGGAGTCCTCGCCGTTGCCCCCCTCGGACTCGCTGTGGCTCTGACCGCCTTTGAGATACTGGTGGCCGCCCTTCAGGCCTACATCTTCACCATCCTGACGGCGGTCTATATTTCCCTGGCCGTCCAGGCCCACCATTAGGGCCTTTGTGTTGAGTCGGGGTTGAGGAGGAGGTAGGAGATGCCTGAGTTGAAGAGCCTGGGAGCCCTGATTGGAGCAGGCCTCGTGTATGGCATCGGCGCGCTCGGGCCCGGCATTGGCATTGGGTTCCTGGTGGGGAAGTCCGTGGAGTCCATGGGGAGGCAGCCCGAGGCCGCCGGAATGATCCGGACGACGATGTTTATAGGGATTGCCTTCGTGGAGGCCCTCGCCCTCTTCGGCTTCGTCCTATCCTTCATACTCCAGGGTCAGGCTTGAGGGGAGGGGCCGGATGCTTCTTGCCGAGGCTGAGACTGCCCGCGTCATCTTCCCCCACATGACCGATGTGGTCTGGGGGACGATCTCCTTCGCCCTCCTCTTCTTGTTCCTTTCGAAGTACGCCCTTCCTAGGCTCTCCCGGATGGCGGAGGAGAGGAGCGAGAGAATCCGCGAGTCCCTGGCCAGGGCCGAGGAGGCGAGGATGGAGGCGGAGAGGGCGCTCGAGGAGTATCGGGCCCAGCTGGCCCGGGCAAGGGAGGAGGCCTCCCGGATCCTCGAGGAGGCGAGGCGCCTGGCCGAAGAGGTTCGGCGCGAGAGGATTGCCCAGGCCGAGAGGGAGGCTGCCGAACTTCTCGCCAGGGCTGAGGAGGAGGCGAGGGCCACCAGGGCCAGAATTATCCAGGAGCTCCGCCGGCAGATCGGGGACTGGGGCATTCTCGTGGCGGAGAAGGTGCTGGCGGAGACCCTCCCCGGAGACAGGGAGGCCCAGAGGAGGCTCATCGACCGGTACATAGAGGAACTCGCCCAGATGAGTTAGGAGGGGCGGCATGTCCTTGGCGAGGGAGTATGCTAGGGCCGCGCTCAGCCTCGCTCAGGCAGAGGGGGCGGCGGCTGATCTGGAAGGGGACTGCCGCCGTCTGGGGGTCCTGCTGGAACAGGAGCCCCGGCTGAGAGCGGCCCTCACGGACCCCTCATACCCGAGGGAAGCGAGGGAACGCTTCCTTGAGGAGCTGTTTCGGGAGCGGCTTCATCCTCTCACCCTGAACTTCCTCCGCTTCCTCATCCTGCAGGGAAGGGCGAGGGAGGTGGCCTCCTTCACCGAGGAGGTCCTCCTCCAGGCGGCGCAGGCCAGGAGGCGGGTCCTCGCTGAGGTGAGGACTGCCGAGCCGCTGGAGGAGGAGCAGAGGGAGAGGCTGGTGGAGGCGTTGGAGAAGGCCACCGGGATGAAGGTAGAGCTTAAGGAAGTGGTGGAGAGGGGCCTGCTCGGTGGTGTGGTGGTAAAGGTCGGTGACCGCGTCTTTGACGGGAGTGTGAAGGGGAGGCTCGGAGCCCTGAAGGAGGCCCTGGAGAGAGGGGTCCTTCCCGGTTAGGGCCCGGGCCAGAGGGAAGAGGCCTGGAGGGTGGCCCTATGGACGCGAGGGAGATAACCAGGGAAATAACCCCGGAGGAGATCACCAGGGCACTCCAGAGGCTGGTCGAGGAGTACCGGCCCGGCGTTGTGGTGGAGGAGGTGGGCCGGGTCCTCGAGGTGAGGGATGGTGTCGCCAGGACCTCGGGGCTCGCCAGGTGCATGGCGAACGAGCTCCTGGACTTCCCTGGAGGGGTGAAGGGTATCGCCCTGAACCTGGAGGAGGAGGCTGTCGGGGCCATCATCCTCGGCGATTTCTCGAAGATCCAGGAAGGGGATCCGGTAAAGCTCACCGGTCGGGTCCTCTCGGTCCCCGTCGGCGACGCCCTTCTCGGGAGGGTGGTGAACCCCCTTGGGGAGCCCATCGACGGACGGGGCCCTCTCGACGCGACCAGGATCGAGGGTTACAGGCCCCTCGAGATCCAGGCCCCTTCGGTGGTGGACCGGCAGCCCGTGAAGGAGCCGCTCCAGACCGGGATCAAGGCCATCGACGCCATGACCCCCATCGGGCGGGGGCAGAGGGAGCTCGTCATAGGCGACCGCCAGACCGGGAAGACCGCCATCGCCGTGGACGCCATCATCAACCAGCGCCAGTACTGGGGAACCAGGGACCAGGTGAAGTGCATCTACGTCGCCGTGGGGCAGAAGGCCTCGAGCGTGGCGGAGGTGGTGAACGCCCTGAGAGAGCACGGCGCCATGGAGTACACGGTGGTTGTGGTAGCCGCTGCCAGCGATCCCGCACCCTTCAAGTACCTCGCCCCGTACGCCGGGTGTGCCATGGGGCAGCACTGGATGTACAAGGGCGAACACGCCCTTGTGGTCTACGACGACCTCTCCAAACAGGCCGAGGCCTATCGCGAGATCTCGCTGGTGCTGCGGAGGCCGCCCGGGAGGGAGGCCTATCCCGGCGACGTCTTCTACCTTCACTCCAGGCTTCTCGAGCGCTCCGCAAAGCTCTCCGACGAGATGGGCGGGGGGAGCCTCACAGCGCTGCCCATAACGGAGACGAAGGGAGGGGACGTCTCTGCCTACATTCCCACCAACGACATCTCCATAACGGACGGCCAGATCTACCTCGAGTCAGACCTCTTCTACGCCGGGGTGAGGCCCGCCATGAACGTGGGCATCTCGGTCTCAAGGGTGGGAGGGGCCGCCCAGACCAAGGCCATGAAGAAGGTGGCCGGGAGGCTCCGGCTGGATCTGGCGCAGTATCGGGAGCTCGAGGCCTTCGCTGAGTTCGGCAGCGAGCTCGACAAGGCATCCCAAGCTCAGTTGGCCAGGGGAGCAAGGCTCGTGGAGCTGCTGAAGCAGCCCCAGTTCCGCCCGTATCCCGTGGAGGAACAGGTGATGAGCATCTTCTGCGGGGTCAACGGCTACCTGGACGACATTCCGGTGAGCGCTGTGAGACGGTTCGAGGAGGAGTTTCTCGAGTTCATGAGGACGCGCTACCCGGAGATCGGTAGGGCCATAAGGGAGACAGGGGACCTCCCCGAGGAGCTGGAGAAGGCCCTCCGCCGGGCCATCGAGGATTTCAAGGCAGCTTTCAAGGTCGACTGAAGGGGCCCGAGTGGGAGCGAAGCTCCGCTGGATCAGGCGGCGGATCCGGAGTGTCCGGTCCACCATGAAGATCACCCGGGCGATGGAGCTCATCGCTGCGAGCAGAATCCTCCGGGCGGAGCAGAGGCTCCGGGCCGCCCGCCCCTACGCCGAGCTCATCACCGAGGTGATGAGGGATCTTGCCGCCGGAGCGGAGAGGCTCGAGCATCCCCTTCTTGAAAGGAGGCCCGAGAGAAAGGTGGGGCTTGTGGTCCTCACCAGCGACCGAGGCCTGGCTGGCCCCTATACCTCAAACGTTCTACGGGTGGCCGAGCAGGTGGTGAGGGGGTATGAGGCCGAGGGTAAGGGGGTCCAGATATACGCCATCGGCAGGAAGGGTCTCTCGGCCTTGAAGTACCGCGGCTACCCTGTGGTTAGGTACCTGGTGGGCTGTTCGGACAATCCCCGCCAGACCCATGCTCAGGAGGTGGCGGCCTGGCTCTCCGAGGACTTCGTTTTGGGGGAGATAGACGCTGCCGAGGTGGTCTACACGGAGTACATCTCGGCGGTGAGCCAGAAGGTGGGGATCATGAGGGTCCTTCCCGTGGAGCCAGCGGAGCTTGCAGGCGGGGAGCCCTTCCCGCCCGTCTTCATCTTCGAGCCTGCCCCCGAGGCCATCCTGGCCAACCTCTTCCAGCCCTACCTCTCCATGAAGGTCTTCCATGCCATGCTGGAGGCGGCCGCGAGTGAGCACGCCTCGAGGAGGCGGGCGATGAAGGCGGCCACAGAGAACGCGGAGGAAATGGTTCGCCGGCTCACCCGGGAGGCGAATGTGGCCAGGCAGACCGAGATCACCCTGGAGATCATGGACATAGTCGGAGGGGCGGAGGCCCTAAGGCAGGCCGGTTTTGTCTAGAACCTAGAGGGATAGGCCGGAAGGCGTGGTGGAGGTGGTGCGTGGCTGAGAACGAGGGTCGGGTGGTGAGGATCATCGGACCCGTGGTGGACGTGGAGCTCCCCACGGGTAGCCTCCCTGAAATCCACAACGCCCTCAGGATAGAGAGGCAAACGGAGGAGGGGACGGATTTCATCGTGGCCGAGGTGGCCCAGCACGTGGGCGACGCGACGGTGAGGGCCATCTGCATGAAGCCCACGGACGGCCTGAGGCGCGGCGCCAGGGCCATCGACACCGGAGGTCCAATAAGGGTCCCTGTGGGGCCGGGAACCCTCGGGCGCGTCTTCAACGTGCTGGGGGAGCCGATAGACAAGAAGGGGCCGGTGGTGGCCGAGGACTACTGGCCCATTCACCGGCCCGCACCCCCCTTCGTTGACCTCGAGCCCAAGAAGGAGATCTTCGAGACGGGCATCAAGGTGATAGACCTGCTGGAGCCCTACGTCAAGGGTGGGAAGGTGGGGATGTTCGGTGGCGCGGGGGTGGGGAAGACCGTCATCATCATGGAGATGATCCACCGGGTCGCCACCCAGCACGGAGGGGTTTCCGTCTTTGGTGGCGTGGGCGAGAGAACGAGGGAGGGGAACGACCTCTATCTGGAGATGACCCGCTCGGGGGTGATAAACAAGGCCTGCCTTGTTTTCGGGCAGATGGACGAGCCCCCGGGAGTGAGGCTCCGGGTGGGGCTCACGGCTCTAACCATGGCGGAGTACTTCAGGGATGTAGCCCGCCAGGATGTCCTCCTCTTCATCGACAACATCTTCCGCTTCGTCCAGGCCGGGAGCGAGGTCTCCACCCTCCTCGGCAGGATGCCCTCGGCTGTCGGCTATCAGCCCACCCTGGCCGAGGAGATGGGGGAGCTCCAGGAGAGGATCACGTCCGTGAGGGGCCGCTCCATTACTAGCCTCCAGGCCATTTACGTCCCTGCCGACGACATAACCGATCCGGCCCCCCACACCACCTTTGCCCACCTAGATGCCACCACTGTGCTGTCCAGGCAGATAGCTGAGCTTGGCATTTATCCGGCGGTGGACCCGCTGGACTCCACCTCGAAGGCCCTGGATCCCAGGGTGGTGGGGGAGGAGCACTACCGGGTAGCCAGGAGGGTCCAGGAGATCCTCCAGCGTTACAAGGACCTCCAGGACATCATCGCCATCCTCGGGGTGGACGAGCTTTCCGAGGAGGACAAGATCATAGTGGCCAGGGCGAGGAAGATCCAGAAGTTCCTCTCCCAGCCCTTCTTCGTGGCCGAGCAGTTCACGGGGATCCCCGGGAAGTACGTGCCCATCCCCGAGACGGTCGAGGGGTTCCGCATGATCTGCGAGGGCGAGCTCGACCACATCCCCGAGCAGGCCTTTTACATGGTCGGGGGGGTGGACGAGGTTCTTGCCAGGGCCAAGGAGCTGGCGGCCTAGGGGGGATGATGGGCCTCTGGGTGGAGCTGGTCTCCCCGGAAAGAAGGCTCTTCGCGGGGGAGGCGGAGGTTGTGATCGCCCGGGGGAGCGAGGGAGAGGTGGGGGTCCTCCCCGGGCATGCCCCGATGCTCATCTCCCTGGCGTACGGACCGCTCACCTTGAGACAGCCCGGAGGCAGGGAGGTGAGGGCCCTCGTCCACGGCGGGTTCCTCGAGGTGAGGCGGGACAGGGTCCGCATCCTCGCTGATGCCGCGGAGCTGGTGGAGGAGATCCCCCTCGAGGAGGCCAGGAGGGAGCTGGCTGAGGCGGAGAGGAGGGCTCTCGAGGAGGGGAGTGCCGAGGCGAGGGCCGCCCTCCATCGGGCTCTCATCAGGGCGAGGCTCGCCGGGGCGTGAGGGCCTGAGCCTCTACCGCCTGCTTGCACGGGGAAGAAGGAAGGGGATTTATCCGGTTCCGGCAGATGGGGCCCGGGCGCGCCTCGGGGTTATGCTTCTGGTGTGGAGAGGCGGATCTTCGGGCTCGAGAGCGAGTACGGGATAACCTGCACCTTTCGCGGCCAGCGCAGGCTAACCCCTGACGAGGTTGCGAGGTACCTCTTTCGGCGCGTTGTCTACTGGGGTCGCTCCTCCAATGTGTTTCTCGAGAACGGCGGTCGCCTCTACCTTGATGTGGGTTCCCATCCCGAGTACGCCACCCCTGAGTGCGACGATGTCTTCACCCTGGTCGCCCACGACAAGGCAGGGGAGAGGATCCTAGAGAGCCTTCTCGTCTCGGCCGAGCAGAGGCTTAGGGAAGAGGGCATCCCGGGAAGGGTTTACCTGTTCAAGAACAACACCGACTCGGCCGGGAACTCTTACGGCTGTCACGAGAACTACCTCGTCTCCAGGCACGGGGAGTTCCAGCGGATCGCAGACGTCCTCGTGCCCTTCCTTGTGACCAGGCAGATATACGCAGGTGCCGGAAAGGTCCTGCCCACCCCGAGGGGTGCCGTCTACTGCATATCCCAGAGGGCCGAGCACGTCTGGGAGAGCGTCTCTAGCGCCACCACCCGGTCCCGGCCCATCATCAACACCCGGGACGAACCCCATGCCGATGCCGAGAGATGGAGGAGGCTCCACGTCATCGTGGGCGATTCCAACATGAGCGAGTACGCATCGGCCCTGAAAGTGGGGGCCACTGACCTGGTCCTCCGCATGGTGGAGGCGGGAGCCTCCATGAGGGACTTCTCCCTGGAGAACCCGATCCGGGCCATAAGGGAGATATCCCACGACCCCTCCCTGAGAAGGAGGGTGAGGCTCGCCGGAGGCAGGGAGCTCACCGCCCTCCAGGTGCAGTGGGAGTACTGCTCTCGGGTCGCTCGGTTCCTGGCCCGCCGCGGCTCCGACCCCGCCTCTGCCAGGATCCTCGAGATGTGGCAGGGGGTTCTGGAGGCCCTGGAGAAGGATGTGGAGTCGGCTGGAGACAGGGTCGACTGGGTTGCAAAGGCGCTCCTGCTTGAGGAGTACAGGTCCAAGCACGGCCTGCCCCTCCACCACCCCCGTATAGCCCTGCTGGACCTCCTTTACCACGACGTCCACAGGGAGCGGAGCCTTTATTACGCCCTGGAGGCGAGGGGGGCCATGCAGAGGGTGGTGAAGGAGGAGGAGGTCGAGAGGGCTGTCCTGGAGCCGCCCCAGACAACCAGGGCGAGGCTCCGAGGAGCCTTTATAAGGCAGGCCAAGGCAAGGAGAAGGGATTTCACGGTGGACTGGGTCCACCTCAAGCTGAACGATCAGGCTCAGAGGACCGTTCTTCTCAAGGATCCCTTCGCCTCCACGGACGAGCGGGTTGAGAAGCTCATGGCCAGCATGTGAGCCGCCGGTGCAAGCCGAGCGCCCCGGGGCGGCGGCGGGCACTATACCCCAGTAGGGTATAATCTCGGGCCGGGGTGGAAAGGAGGTGGAGATGATCCTGGAGATTCCGGCCATCTCGTGCGACCACTGCAAGATGACGGTGGAGAGAGTGGCGAGGGGCTTTGCCGGGGTGAGGGCGGCCGCGGTGAACGTGGCCGAGAAGACCCTGGAGATCGAGGCTGACCCCGATCTCGACCTGGAGGGCCTGAAGAAGGCCCTGGAGGAGGAGGGCTACAGGGTAGCCGGAATCCGGTCGTGAAGCCGGGCGTGGCGGGCGAGCGGCCTCGGCTGAAAGGAGGAAGGGCGTGGAGGAGCGTGGAGGGCTCGCGTTGCAGGTACCCATCCGGGGCATGACCTGCGCCTCCTGCGTTGCCAAGGTGGAGAGGGCCCTCC
>JBBINU010000009.1:51296-97457 GCA_037443725.1 Actinomycetota bacterium
CGGGGCATGACCTGCGCCTCCTGCGTTGCCAAGGTGGAGAGGGCCCTCCGGAGGGTTCCCGGCGTGGTGGAGGCTTCGGTGAACCTGGCTTCCGAAGAGGCCCGGGTGGAGGTGGTGGAGGGGAGCGTCGGGTGGGGGCGGCTGGCGCGGGCGGTCCGGGATGCAGGGTATGAGGCCCTTCGCCCCGAGGCCGCGGGGGCCGAGGAGAAGGCGAGGGCCGGGGAGCTTACCTCTCTCCGGAGGGCCCTTGTCACCTCGGCTCTCCTCTCGGTCCCGATATTTCTCGGTTCGTACCCAAGCTGGTTCCCCTGGTACCCCAGGGCTCTGAGCTCCCCCTGGGTGCTTCTCGTTCTGGCCACTCCCGTTCAGTTCTGGGCGGGGCTCCGCTTCTACAGGGGGGCCGTGGGGGCCCTGAGACTGAAGACAGCGGACATGAACACCCTCGTGGTCCTCGGCACCACCGCGGCGTACGCCTACGGTCTCGCCTCCACCCTCTTCCCCTCCTTCTTTCAGGCTGCAGGCCTCGGCCGTGACGTTTACTTCGATACCTCGGCGCTGATCATCACCCTCATCCTGCTCGGCAGGTTCCTGGAGGCCCGGGCGAGAGGCAGGGCCTCGGAGGCCATCCGAAAGCTCATGGAGCTCGCTCCTCCCGTGGCGAGGGTGCGGAAGGGGGGACGCGAGGTCGAGGTTCCCGCTGAGGAGGTGGTGGTCGGGGACGAGGTGGTGGTGAGGCCCGGCGAGCGTATCCCCGTGGACGGTGTGGTCCTCGAGGGGGCGTCGGCTGTGGACGAGTCGATGCTGACCGGGGAATCCCTACCCGTGGATAAGCTCCCCGGGGACGAGGTTATGGGGGGTACGGTGAACACCACTGGCTACCTCGTCTTCAGGGCCACCAGGGTCGGGGAGGAGACGGCCCTCTCGCAGATCGTCCGGCTGGTGAGGGACGCCCAGGGCAGGAAGGCTCCAGTACAGCGGCTGGCTGACAGGGTCACCGCGATCTTCGTGCCCGCCGTGATGGGTGTGGCCGCTCTGACCTTCCTTGCCTGGTACTTCTTGGGTCCCAGTCCTGCCCTGAACCGGGCTGTCATAACCACCACCGCCGTCCTCCTCATCGCTTGTCCCTGCGCTCTCGGGCTCGCCACACCCACGGCCCTCATTGTCGGCATAGGCAGGGGTGCGCTGGCGGGGATCCTCATAAGGGGCGGGGAGGCCCTGGAGAAGGCGGAGAAGGTCACCACGGTGGTCCTGGACAAGACAGGAACCCTGACCCAGGGGTCACCTGTGGTCACCGATGTGGTCCCTGCCGATGGGGTCCCTCCAGAGCGGCTTCTTGCGCTGGCGGCCGCAGCGGAGCTCCGGAGTGAGCACCCGCTGGCGCGGGCGGTGGTGGAGGAGGCGAGGAGGCGAGGGATCGTCCCCGAGGAGCCGTCGGAGTTCGAGGCAGAGCCCGGGAGGGGCGTGCGGGCGGGGGTGGACGGAACCTCGGTTGTCGCGGGTAAGCCCGATTTCGTCGAGGCGGAGGTTCGGGAGACCGCGGCGGTGAGGAGAACCCTCGAGCCCCTCGCGGCGGAGGGGAAGACAGCCGTGGCTGTGGCTGCCGGCGGGAGGTTCCTCGGGGCCCTCGGCTTGGCCGACGCCATCAAGCCCGGGGCGCCCGAGGCCGTGCGGGAGCTTAAGGCCCTCGGCCTGCGTGTTCTCATGGTTACAGGAGACAACCCGCTCACCGCCGCCGCGGTGGCAAGGCAGGTCGGGATAGAGGAGGTCCGTGCTGGTGTCCTCCCAGACGGGAAGGCGAGGGTGGTCGAGGAGCTTAGACAGGCCGGGCAGAGGGTGGCCATGGTGGGTGACGGGATCAATGACGCGCCCGCGCTGGCCGCTGCGGACCTGGGCGTGGCCATCGGGACCGGCACGGACGTGGCGAAAGAGGCTTCCGATGTCACCCTCGTCGGCGGAGATGTGGCCGGTGTGGCCAGGGCCATCCGCCTCTCCCGCCGGACCATGAGGGTCGTGAGGGAGAACCTCTTCTGGGCCTTCATCTACAACACCCTGGGGATCCCTGTGGCCGCGGGCGTTCTCTACCCCTTCCTCGGTGTCCTGCTCAGCCCCGTGATGTCGGCAGCGGCCATGGCGGCCAGCAGTGTCTCGGTGGTGAGCAACTCCCTCAGGCTAAAGAGGATGAGGCTCTAAGTTTTCCCCAAGGGGGGATTTCAGGCCAGGGTTAGCATCCGCTCCAGGGCCACTCTGGCGCATTCTTTAATGTCCGCCGGCACCCGTATGACGTTCACCGGCTTTCCCCTCTCTATGGAAACGAGGGCCCTGTAGAGATGGGGCAGGTCTATCCGGTTCATGGTGGAGCAGAAGCAGACCGTCCGGTCGAGGAAGAAGACGCCCTTGTCCGGGTTCTCCCTGGCCAGGCGGGAGACCAGGTTCAGCTCGGTCCCGACGGCCCAGAGGGTCCCGGCCGGACTCTCCCTCACCGCCCTGGCAATCTGTTCCGTGGACCCTATCTCGTCGGCGAGGAGCACCACCTCGTGGCGGCATTCGGGGTGGACGATGACCCGCACCCCCGGAACCCGACGCCGCATCTCCTCCACGTGCTCGGGCCGGAACCTCTGGTGCACCGAGCAGTAGCCCTTCCAGAGCACCACCACGGCTCTCTTCAACTGATCCCGGGAGAGGCCTCCATCCGGAAACCTGGGGTCCCAGACGACTAGGTCTTCTGGGGAGAGGCCGAGCCTGAGGAGGGATATGTTCCTTCCGAGATGCTCATCGGGGAGGAAGACCACCCTCTCCGCCCTCTCCAGGCCCCAGCGCATGACCTTGTCCGCGTTGGACGAGGTGCAGATGGAGCCCCCCTTCCTTCCCGTGAGGGCTTTGATCTCGGCGGTGGAGTTCATGTAGGTGACGGGAAGGGCATCCAGGCCGAGGTCATCGAGGTAGGCCCACATGTCCTCCACCTGCTCGGCGGAGGCCATGTCCGCCATGGAACAGCCCGCTGCCAGATCGGGAAGGATGACCACCTGATCGTCGGAGGTGAGGATGTCGGCGGACTCGGCCATGAAGTGGACCCCGCAGAAGACGATGTAGGGAGAACCCGCCTCAGCAGCCCTCTGGGATAGCTTGAGGGAGTCCCCCCTGGCGTCGGCGAACTGGATAACCTCGTCCCTCTGGTAGTGGTGCCCTAGGACAAAAACCTTCTCGCCGAGGGACTCCCGGAGCCTCCTCGTCCTCTCCACTAACTCCGGATCGGAGGGAGGAGGAAGCACCCCGGGGCAGGTGGTCCCCTTCTCGGCGAAGGGGTCTGCCTCGGCTCCCAAAAGGGTCACGGGCAGACCGAGGACGGATCCTTCTGCCATCGGCTCCATGATAAGGCAGGCCGGCGGAGAGAGGTCCTGCCTTTGCCCCTAGGGCCGAGCCGTTGTAAGATGACAAACTGTCATGAAAGTGCGAGCTCCGAGAGACGCCTCTCTTGTCAGGCGCGGAGTCGGACCAATTTTCCTCACAGTTTTCCTAGATCTCCTCGGGTTTGGTGTGGTCATCCCCCTCCTCCCCTTCTATGCTCTCCGCTTTGGCGCTTCGGGGAGCGCCCTCGGCCTTCTCCTCGCCACCTATTCCCTGGCCCAGCTCTTCGCTTCTCCCCTTCTCGGCCGCCTCTCGGACCGGCTCGGCAGGAAACCTGTGATCCTCGCCAGCCTCGGCGTATCCTCCGCCTCCTACCTGATCCTGGGCGCCGCCTCCTCCCTCCCCTGGCTCTTTCTCGCGAGGGCTTTGGCGGGAGCCATGGCTGGAAACATAGCGGCCGCCCAGGCCTATGTGGCCGATGTCTCTGCCCCCGAGGACAGGGCCCGGGGGATGGGGACGATCGGCGCCGCCTTCGGACTCGGCTTTGTTCTGGGACCTGCCCTCGGGGGCGGTCTAGCCAGGGTCTCCCTCCGCGTTCCAGCGCTGGCCGCCTCTTTCCTCTCTCTTTCCGCCCTCCTATGGACCGCCCTCGCCCTGCCAGAACCGTCCGCAAGGTCCAAGGGGAATGACCCTCCTGGAGAGCCGTTCCTCGAGGTTCTTCGGCGCCCCGGCACCCGGCGCCTGCTCCTTTCCTTCTTTGCTCTCACCCTCTCCTTCACCGCCCTCGAGGCCGTCTTCGCGCTCCTCGCCAGGGAGAGGCTGGGGTTCGGTGCGGAGGAGACAGGCCTCTCCCTCGCCCTCGCGGGGCTGGTGACCGTGCTGGTCCAGGGGGCGGGAATGAGGAGGCTCTCGGCCCGGCCCGGCCCTCGGGTTCTCGCGCCCCTCGGGGCTCTCGTCCTCGGTTTCTTCCTCGTCGCCCTCGGCCTCTCCCGCTCCCTTACCTTTCTCCTCCTCTCCCTCTCCGGTGCCGCGCTGGGTCAGGGCCTGTACTCCCCTGCCCTCCTAGCCCTCCTCTCCCTTGCGGGTGAGCGGGGCCACGGAGGCAGGATGGGGCTGGCCCAGTCGGCCTCGGGTCTGGCCAGGGTTCTCGGACCACCGCTGGCCGGGTGGGGGTTTGACTTCCTTGGCGGGACCTACCTCTACTTGGCGGCGGGGCTCTTGGCGGGGCTCGCCGGGCTCCTTCTGTTTAGGGCTCCTGAGCGAGAAAGTGGCCTTCACTCGACCCCGTGAGGTCCCGCTCCCTCCCCCTGATGAGGGAGTTGAGGTGTTTGGTCCAGGAGATGAGGCTTTCCCTCGTGGGGAACTCTTCGGAGAGGAAGAAAAACTCCTCGGACTCCGGGTCGAGCCTGGCCTCCTCCAACTTTTCCCGCCCCATTCCCGAGAGGAAGAGAGAGTAAAGGGGGGTGCCCCGGAAGACAACCAGGGGGAAGAAGGTGGCTTCCTCAAGACCATGCTCCCTCAGGATCCTCACGGTCCTGAGGTGCGACTCCTTCCCCTCGCCGGGTAGCCCTGCTATGAAGGTGAGGACCGGGGTTATGCCGGCCTCTCGGGCCTGAAGGGCGGCTCTTATCACCTGCTCGGATGTCTGCCTCTTCAGGACCACCTGGGACAGGACCTGGTCGTCGAAGCTCTCCGCCCCCAGAGCAACGGTGCGAAAGCCAGCCTTGTACATCCTCCTCAGGGTTTCCTCGTCCAGCATGTCGGCCCTGGTCTGGACGTTGAACTCCCAGCCCGTGCCTTCGAGGAGCTCGAGCAGGCGCCACAGGCGCGCCTTCTTCAAGGTGAAGGTGGCGTCACCGAAATAGAAGCGAGGAACCCCGGTGGTGTGGAAGTTCGTCATGCAGTAGTCGACCACGGCGCGGACGTATTCGGGGGAGTGGAAGCGCACCCTCCTCTCCCATATGGTTGGATCGAGGCAGAAGGTGCATTCCTCAGGACAGCCCCGGGACGTGACCATGGAGGAACCTACGAAATAGTCTCCGTAGGGCATGAGGGTCTTGAGCATCCTGTGCCTCTCGGCCACCCGGAACTCATCTGCGGCTGTGTAGAGGTGAGGAAGGGAGTCCAGATCGTCAATGCGGGGCCGAGGGGGGTTGTGACGGATGCTGGCGCCGTCCGCTCGGTGGGAAATACCCGCGAGGAAGAGGTTCCTCAGCCTTCCCCAGGGGTCCACGGACTGGATGAGTTCCTCCACGGTGGCCTCTCCCTCCCCACGGACCACGATGTCAGCGAGGCCCTCCTCGAGGATGTCCTGGGCATGAAGGGTCGCATAGTTTCCGCCCACCACAAATGTGGCCGAGGGGGCGGCCTTCCTCATCTCCCGCAGCACCCGCTTCACCCCCCTCACCAGGTAGTAGTAGGCGAGGGGCACCAGGACGAGGTCGGCCGCGGCCACCCTCGCCAGGGCCTCTTGGAGCATTTCCTCAACCAACCGGTCGAGCTCCTTGCGCGCCGCCTCGCTTTCGCGGCAGGCGTCGGAGATCTCGAACCATCGGAGGTCGCCCCATCGGTCAACCACCATGTTCACGACCTCGAAGGGCCAGCCCCTCTCCTTGAGGATGGCGGCTATGTAAAGGAGGCCGTACTCGGGGGTGACTATGGCCCTGTCCCGATAGGGTTTCCAGGAGGGTTCCCAGGAGGCCTCCGGTCTCGCCCTAAGGAACGCGAAGGCGAAAGCGTCAGATACGAGGACTGTTCTAGTGGGCATTGCTTACCCGCCCGTCAGTTCCTCTCCCGCTTGGGCCGCCCAAGCGAGGCTCTCCTCCACGGTGTCAAGACCCGCATCCCGACCGCGGCAAAGATGCCGCTGGAAGCGGAGGACCGAGCGGGCGGTCTCGGCCGGGTGCGCCGCCGTGTGGCTGCACCCCGTACAGGTGGGGTCGACTTCAATAAGGCCGGTCGTGAACATTCCCCCCCTTTTAAAAACGAAGCCCGGCCCATAGACCAGGCCCGACTCCCGCTCGTGGGCGAAGTCTACCATCCCGATGCTGTGGCGCAGGGCGCGGGCGTCGCCCGCTTTCCACGAGCTCTGAGGCTCTTCTTAAGGCCGGTGGTGCGGACGGGGAAGCTCAAAAGGCGGGCGCCCTCATTTGCCGGGTCCGGCCGCTCAGCGCAGCAGGGATGCTGCGCGGAGAAGGACATCCCTTGGACGCCCCTCCTCCACTATGCTTCCGCCGACGAGCAAATAAGCCCTGGATGCGAGAGAGACGAGGGTCTCGGGCTGCTGGCCGGCAAGGAGCACGGCTCCTCCGGCCTCCGCGACCCCGATCAGGGCCCCCCTAACCGCCTCCGCCTGATCGTGAAAGAGCCCGAGGAAGGGATCATCGGCGAGGAGGACCCTGGGTCGACGGATGACGGCGGCGGCCACGGAGAGGATCTTCCTCTCGCCCCCCGAGAGGCTCGCTGCCCTCCGCTTCCTCTGGCCGTGGAGGGAAGGAAAGAGCCTGGTGGCTTGCTCAAGGCCGCGGCCGGGCCTTCCCGCCAGCTCCAGGGCGAGGGTGAGGTGCTCTTCCACGGTGAGATTGGGGAAGGCCCGGGGCTCCTCGGGGATCCAGGCCAGACCCCGGGAGGCGCGGGCGGGAGCGGAGAGTCGGGAGACCTCCTCTCCCAGAAGCCAGACTCGTCCAGCGTGAGGGAGGAGCCCGGCTAGGGCCTTGAGCAGACTGGTCTTGCCGGCACCGTTTGGTCCGAGTAGGGCCACCACCTCCCCCGTCTCCAGATCGAGGCTGACCCCCTCGAGGACAGGGGTTCCGTCGTAGGCGACGACCAGGCCCCGTGCGGATAACGCCCTCACCATTTCCTCCCGGGGAGCTCGACAAGCCGCCCCTCGCTCATGCGGTAGGTTCGGGTGGCGAGGGTCTTGACCAGATAGGGCACGTGCTCCACGAGGACCACCGCCTTACCCTCCCGGGCCAGTTCCCCGACGGCATCGGCCACCTCCTCGAGGGCGAGGGGGTCGAGGCCCGCTCCCGGTTCGTCCAGCAGCATCACCTTACCGCAGGAGAGGATGGCTCTGGCGAGCTCGAGCTTGCGGAGCTCCGTCCTGCTGAGCTTGTCCGAGGCCTTCCCCCCCCAGGCGTGGAGCTGAATCCAGTCGGGGCAGTAGGGTTCCGGGGGTAGCTGGTAGAAGCGCCTCCTCAGCCCTATCCCAAGGAGGTGGTGGCCGGAGAGCCCGACCACCCCTTGGGGCACCTGGAAGGTCCGGGCGAGCCCGAGCATCCTCCTTTTGTGGGCGGGTATCCTTCCCACAGGCCTTCCGTTCACCAGGATCCTGCCCCGGTGGGGAAGGAGGCCAGAGAGGGCATCGAGGAGGGTGGTCTTCCCTGAGCCATTGGGTCCCACCACCCCGATCACCTCTCCGGCTCTCACCTCGAAGCTCGCTCCCCTCACCACCACCTGCCTGCCCCTCCTCACCTCAAGGTCCTCAACCTTGAGGAGAGGCTCAGCTCCCACCGCGGCCTCCGTTGTTTCCTGCGGTCCCTCCGCCCGAACCAGAGGGGGCGGGGTAGGGCGTTGGAGGAAGCCACTCCCCCGGACGCTCCAGGAGCGCCTTCCCATGGACAGGGAGGCGAGGAGGAGAAGGGCGGCTATGACAAGCGCGTGGAGGGAGGGGAAGGCAGGTCCGAGGAAGACCTGGTCACTGAGGGAGACGTAGAGGGCGACCGCGGCCGGGCCCCACGCCACCGGGAGACCCACCACCGCTGCCACCATGGCCAGGGCGGAGTGGAGGGGGCTGAAGACCGCCCCTGCGTCCACCAGGCCCAGGGCGAGCGCGTACAAGCCCCCTGCGAGCCCGGCCAGTCCGCCCGATATGCCGAGAGAGAGATCGCGGAGGAAAGCAACGGGGAGCCCCAGGGCCGGCGCTCCGGGATGCAGAGCAGCTGTCCGGGCCGGAGGACCGAGCCGCGCCCCCCTGGCGAGCCAGAGCAGGCCCGATGCCGCTAGCGCAGAGGAGATCCCGAGGAGGGCGGCGACGGAAGGATGAAGGGGTGTTCCGAGGAGGATTCCCGCGGGACCTCCCGTGACCCCCAGGTTCGCGGCGGCCACCCCGAGCATCTCGGCCCAGGCCAGGGATAGAACGGCGAATCCCCCGGGCGAGACCCTTCTCCATCGGGTGCCGAGGGAGAGCGGGAGGTGCAGGAGGGGACCGACCAGTGCCGAGGTTGCCAGAGCCAGGGGCAGCGCCGCGCCCGCTTTGAGGGCGAGGGCCGCCGCGTATGCCCCCGATCCGAAGGGTGCGGCAAGGCCGAAGCTGACAAGGCCCACCGCCTCGAGAACTCCCCAGGCGGCCGCCAGCGTGGCCGAGACGGAGGCCGCCAGGAGGGCCCGGGCGAGAAAGGGGGAGGGGGTGAGAATGGCTGGAAGGGCGAGGGCAAGCCAGCCCAGGCCCTCCAGAGTCTGGGGGAGCGCCTTGGATTTGGAAGGGCTCATGCCCATGCCCTCCTCCCCTCCCGAGCGAGGAGGAAGATGGCGAAAGCGAGGAAGAAAACGGCGGGCCTCCACGACGCACCCAAGAGGTAGGAGCTCGCTCCCTCGAGAGCCCCCAGCGCCGCGCCCATCGGCAGAAGGGCGAGGGGTCTGGCCGGACCGACCGCTGCAGTCAGGGTGAGGGAGACAAAAAGTGGGAAGATGGCGTGGGGTTCGAGAACGAAGAGGACCGGATAGAGCGCGCCGGCCACGCCGGCCGCCGACCCCGCGAGGAGCGCGGCGCCAAGGAAGAGTCGCGCCGGATCCAGTCCGTAGGTTCTAGCAAGATCTGGATCGGACCCTGCCGCCCGCAGGGAGCGGCCGAGCCTCGAGCCGACGAAGATTCTGTCCAGGAGGGAGAGGAAGGGGAGGGAAAGGGCCGCCGCGAGGGCCCTGTCCCCGGCGAGCCTTACAGGCCAGGGGCCGAGGCCCCGGGTGGAGAGCGCGAGGGGAAGCCGGCGAGGAGAGGCCCCGAAGAACAAGAGAAGAACTGCCTCGATGAGGAGGCCCATGGCCAGTGTGAAAGCGAGGGACGCGAGCAGGCCCCACCGCCCGCCACGGCGCATCAGGGCGCCAGCCAGCGGGAAGGCGGCAAGGGCCAGGAGAATGCCTACAAGAAAGGCCGGGATCGCCCAGAGCGGGGTTGGAAGGTGGGGGAAGGAGAGGAGCGCCGCATATGCGGCTGCTACCACAGCCGCACCGTGGGCAAGGTTGTAAAGACCGGTGGCCGCCACTCCAAGTTGCAGGCCTGAGGCCATCAGACAGTAGACGAAGCCCGCTGCGGCCCCCGAGATCAGGCTCTGGGTGAGCCCGGTAAGAGCCACTTATTGGCCTCCATCCGTCACCCGGTGGGGGAGGGGAATACCCTGGGGAAAACGATTCTCCTTTGGCCGCCCCGGATCTGGAAGACATACCTTTGGTACGAGACAGGGTCGCCGTAAGCCGTGAACTGGACCATGCCGAGGGGGGTCTGGACGGCCAGAGCCGAGAAGGCCCCACTCACCGTGCGGGGGTCCTTAAGGGCCTTCTCCAGACCGCCGGGCTTTTCTGCCAAAAGGCGGAGACCGTCCAGCAGAGCCCTGGCCGCGGCGTATCCGTGAGCCGCGAGCTGTCCCGGCTCCTCGCCGTACTCCCTCACGTACGCCTCGTAAAAGGCCTGGCCTGCTCCACCGCCGAGCCCCTTCTCCCAGGCCACCGTGCCGTACTTGCCCTCGGCCAGGGGCCCCAGCTCGGAGAGGAACTCCTTTAGGTCGGCCCCGAAGGCGAAGAGGACGATTCTCGGCTCCACCCCGAGCGCCCTCATCCCCTTGGTCACCTGAATGTCCTCTCCCACAGCACCGTTGAAAAGCAGGGCCTCGGACCTCGCATCCCTCACCCTGGCAAGGAGAGAGGAGAAATCCTGAGTTCCAGGCGCATAACCAGACACCCCATCCACCCTCACGCCCGCCTCTTTAAGCCTTGCGGCCTGGTCCTCGGCGAGCTGCTTGGAGCCGGGGGTGTTGGCGTGGAGGATGGAGACCGAGCGCACCCCCTGATCCAAGAGGAAGCCCGTGGTGGCCCTCACAAAGCCGGCCAGATTAGAGACTCGCCAGAAGTAGGGGTGGCCTGGAGATACAAGCTCCTTCTGCAGGGATGCAGCTGCCACGAAAGGAACCTGCTTCGCTTTAGCCACCTGGGCGACGGCTGCAACCTGGCTGTCCACATACTCGCCCACGAGTCCGAGGGCGCCGACTTTGCTCGCGAGCTCCTCCGCGGCCGACTGGGCCAGCTCGGGCTTGCTCTGATCGTCCCGGACCTCGAGCCTAACCTGCCTGCCCCCTATGCCTCCGGCGGCGTTCACCTCCTTCACGGCGAGCAATACCCCCTTGTGTACGTTCTGACCCTCCGCGGCCAGCCTCCCAGTGAGAGGCTCGACCTCACCCACCACAAGCTGAGAGACGGGAGCCTGGGCGCGCCGGCACCCGGCAAATACACCTATCAGCAGGAAGCCCGCGAGGACGGCTGCCTTTCTCATCCCAACCTCCTGAATCTGAGCCCCCAGGCCCATAGCGGATGGTTCATGAGGGCCGTAGAATCCCCACGGGTCCGAAGCACACGAAACTTAAGGCGTTGATGTCAAGGCGGACGGGGGAGTTGCTCAGGGTAAGAAGGATTCTTGAGGCGGTGGCCGAGGGGGAGCCCGTTCCCGCTTGGCAGATCCTCCCCGAGGCGGAACTCCAAGGGGGGGCAGTTTTCTTCCATGCTTACGGCTCAAGGAAGGAGTCCCTCCTCGGGCTCGGCCTCAAACTCGCGGAGAGGGGGTTCGCCTGCCTCCTCCCTGACCTTCCCGGGCATGGAGATCACCCCCGACCGCTATCTCCGGCCATTCTCGAGGAAGCCAGGGCCTGGGTGAGGGTCGCGGGACGCTACGGCAGGGTTGTGGCGGTGGGTCACAGTCTCGGTGGGAGGCTCGCTCTCCTCTCGGGGGCCAGCGCAGTGGTGGCCCTCTCGCCGGCCCTTCCGCAGCAGCCCTCGCCCGAGGGGATGTATGCGCTCGCGACCTTCCCCACTCCCAGGGTGCGTCAGGAGAGGCCCGGCTACGTGGTCGAGGTCATGCGCTCCTTCCCAGACCCCCACCTCTCGTCCACCCCGGTCCTTCTCGTCGTGGGGAAGGGGGACATACCGGGAATCGTGGCTGCCGCCCAGGAGCTTGCCTCCTCCCTTCCGGAAGCCCGGCTGGTTGAGGTGGAGGAGGGGTTGCTCGGCGAGATACCCGAACCACCCGCCGGTTTCCTGCGTTACCTGCGCCACTGGCTGAACCACGCAGAGGTGGCGATGGCGGGGGAGACGGGCGAAGCCATCCTTCCCTTCGTAAAAGGGGTCCTCAGGCAGGAACCCTAGGCAGGTATTGACAAGCCGCGCTCTGGCCCTAGAATTAAGGACCAACAAAGCCTTGGGGAGGGGCAAAGGGCAAGGGGTGCGCCTGCATTTCTCGCGCATCGCGTGAAGCCCGGCCTTTTTGCCACCTTCCGCCAGGGATCTCTGCAGTTAGGGGGGCGGCTGGTTGGCGGGTAGGCGGGATCGGAGGTGGTGGCATGCCGGAAGTCCGAGAGGTGGAGATCCGAAGCCGCGAGGACACCCTCCAGATGAGGCCATGGCCGGTCACTCCCCCTCCTTCAAAGGAAGAGGTCGAGCGGATTTACGAGAAGAGGAAGGCCGGTGATTTTGGCAGGTACATCGAGGAGATTCTCGACTACTACAAGAGATTCGAAAAGCCCGAGGCCCTACAGGGCTTCCGTGTTCTTGAGGTCTCCCAGTGGCGCTTGGCCGCGCCCTTCGCGTGCTCCCTGCTGGCCGAGGCGGGGGCCGAGGTGATCAAGGTGGAACCGCCCGAGGGGGATCCGCTGAGGAAGCTCACTCCCTTTGGCCGGCGCGAGTACATGATCCCTGACTCGGTCACGGGCGAGCCCACGGGGCTCGACTTCATCCACGAGATGAGGAACAAGTACTCTGTGACCCTGAACCTCGAGACGGAAGAGGGGCGCGAGATGTACAAGCGCCTGGTCGAGCAGGTCGATGTGGTCGTCGAAAACTACCCCCCTGGCTACATGGACGAGCGGGGCATCGGGTATCGCCAGCTCTCCAAGCTGAACCCGAGGCTCGTGTACTGCTGGGTCGGAGTGCTAGGACAGTGGGGACCCTGGAAGGATCAGGTCTCCAAGCACGGTCAGTGGATGCTCGACCCCTTCGCTCAGGCTGCCAACTCCTTCATCCACAACACGGGGTACCCCCAGGACTTCCTCCCCAGGGGGTCCGGCGGCGACCCCACCCGCTCCGGAGTCTGGGCCGCCGACTACATCGCGGGCGAGCAGGCGACCGTGAACATCCTCGCCGCCCTCTGGTACAGGGAGGAGGTGAGCGGGCGCGGCCAGCTGATCGAGGTGACCGGCGCCGAGGCCCAGATGGACATCCTCGACTTTGACATTGCCTGGTACGGGTTCAACGGGAGCATCAAGGCGAGGACGGGGGGATGGGACCCCAACCTGAACCAGTATGAGTGGAACCCGTGCAAGGATGGGTACATGATGATCGGCGGCCAGTCGGACAGGCTCTGGTACCGCATCGGCATGTGCATCGAGCGCGACCTCCCCATCTTCGGGAGGTTAATCCATGAGGATCCCTTCCTCAAGGAGATGGGTGCTAGAAACGCCCTCCAGGCTCTCGTTAAGACCTACACCCTGACCACGATGTGGCTGAGGGACATCAACCGAGTCGAGGCCGAGGAGAAGCTTCTTGAGTACGAGATCGCGGCCGGGCCCCTTCTGTACATAGACGAGGTGGTGGAGTTCCCCCACTTCAAGTACAGGCCGTGGGTGGATGTGCTCGAGACCGAGCACTATGGGCCCCTTATGTTCGCCACGCCGCCCCAGGCCTTCCAGCACCGCACGCCCTGGAGGGTGAAGTGGCTGGGTAGGCCGCTCGGGTTCGACAACAACGAAATCTACGCCAAGTACCTCGGTCTCGGGGCGGAGCAGGTTAGAGAGCTTAAGCAGAAAGGGGTGATCTAGGTGAAGGTGGAGCGCGAGGCGAGGCTTGAAGATCTGCCCGGGCCGAAGAGCCGGGAGGAGCTTGAGGAGGAGAAACTCCCCTATGAGGAGTACCTGAAGAAGCTTTTCGACCCCCACAACAACTTCGCCAAGCCTGAGGCCTTGAAGGGAATAAGGTGGCTTTCCTGCACCATGTACATCTTCACGCCCCACTCTGTGGCCAACCTCGCGGAGCTCGGGGCGGAGTGCATAAAGATAGAGATGCCCAGGATGGGCGACCCCATGCGCCACACCTCTCCCTTTAACGAGGCTTACCTCTACCCCCTGCATGACAGCCGGCCCGGAACGGGGACGGGGTTTGGTTTCCTCGGTGCCAACGTGAACATGTACTACTTGAGCCTCGACTACCACCGGCCCGAAGGGATCGAGGTTATGCACAAGCTGGTCAAGATGTCGGATGGTCTCACCGAGTGCTACCGGCCCGGCACCTTCGACCGCTGGAAGCTCTCCTACCGGTACCTGCAGGAGATAAACCCCAGGTTCATATACGTCTGGGGTGGCGGGTTCGGTTACGGGCCGAAGGTCTTCGGGGGGTCCTACGACATCCTCGGCCAGTCCCATGCGGGGCTCGCCAGCATCACCGGGTTCCACGAGGACTTCGGAGGTCACCCCACCAAGCACAGCAACTGGATGATCGACTGGTACTCGGGAACCCATATCACCGCAGCGATCCTTGCGGCCCTGCACTGGAGGAGAAAGACGGGCCTCGGAACCATGATCGAGTTTTCTCAGGTTCAGGCGGCCACGCGGTGCCTTGGCTATACGGTTCCCCTGTACCAGCGCTTCGGCGTGGTGAGGCAGCGCTGGGGGAACTGGGACACCCAGCTCTGCGTGCACGGCATCATCCTCTGCGGCAAGTCCGACTACCCCGACGAACCCAATCCGCAGCTTCGTTACGACGCTCGCTACGTCATGGTCAGCGCCTTCCAGGACGCTGACTTCAAGGAGCTCTGCGACGTGGTGGGCAGGAAGGACCTGTACGAGAAGTACAAGACCCACGACCAGAGGGTGAAGGAGGACGCCCAGATCGAGATCTACAAGGCGCTCGAGGCCTGGGCGGCCGACAAGTCGCGCTCGGAGGTGGCGAAGATCCTCACGGATGCCGAGATCCTCGCCATGCCTGTCCTTAATGACAAGGAGGTGTACGAGTCGCCCCACTACCGCGAGAGGGGGACCCTCCGGTGGCTGAACGACCCGCTCTACGGGGATGTCCTCATACAGAGCGGCTACAGCGTGGGAATGATGAGCGAGACCCCGAGGCGCACCCGGTGGATCTGGAGGCCAGTGGGAGCGGACAACGTGAAGATCCTCCATGACATGCTCGGGTACCCCATCAGCACCATCAAGGACTGGTACGAGCGGGGGATCATCTAGGGCCGGAAAGGAGGGAGCGTGGCGGATATTATCTGGTGCAAGAAGTGTGACACCGTCAACTACCTCGATCCCTACACCTTCTGGAACTGGGAAGGAAAGGTAAAGTGCTCCGACTGCGGAACCGTCTACTACGTGCACATGATCCAGGGTCACATGTACCGGGGGCCCGAGGAAAGGCCCGGGGAAGAGCCCGACATTCTCCCCCTCCACGCGGACAAGCCGAACCACGGATACGAGGCAATCCCGGCCGGGACGCCCGGGAAGGCCAGAGAGTATCAGTGCCTGCCGAGGGAGATTTACCTCGGCCACGCGGACCACAGGCGGTTCAGCATCCGCGGGAGGCCGGTCCGCGGCTGGCCCCAGCCTCCCTCCACCGGGATTGCCGGCTCGGCCGGCTACAGCTGGGACATAGAGAAGCTCACTCCTGAGGTGTGGCAGGAGTACCAGGAGAAGCTCGCCCGGGGCGAGGTCCGGGACTGGTAGGAGGTGAGGGGTGGACAAGACGCTCACGCCCGAACAGTTTCTCGCGAAGGTCCTGGAACCCGAGAAGAAGACGGATCACATCTGCTGGAACTGTAAGCACCTCAAGCCCGTGCTGAAGGGCTCCAAGTTCCCTCCTGCGGACCTCATAGGATGGTGCAAGAAAATCCACTGGCCTTTCTACTGGTGCGTCTCCGAGTACGACGTGATCAAGGCTTGCTATGCCTTTGAGGCGAGAGGCTAGCGAAGAGCTGGAGTTCCTCCGGGCCATGGTCTTGGCCTGGAAGGAGGATTACCTCCGGGCGGCGGAGGGCGGGGGAGCGGAGTTTCTCGCCTCTGACTTCGCCGAAGAGGTGGAGGAAGTTGTCTATCCCTACCTCCGCCGCCTGGAGGAGTCCGGGTACATCGCTCCGGAGGAGGTCAGTTCCTTTCTCGAGTTCTGCTACGGGCAGGTGAGGGAGGTCCTGGGTAAAGGCGAGGAGGGTGTCCATGCCGGAGAAGTGCAGGCTTAACGTGTGCGGCTTCGACCCCATGCTGGTGAGGGGGTATGTGACTACGGGCTTTCGCGCCCTGTGGGTGTACATACCCGAGGAGATGTATGAGGACTACAAGATAAAGCCGGGGGACAAGGTCCGGGGGAAAATCCTCGGCGTGTACAACGGGGACGGGGAAAAGACCTGGAACACCGTGAGGCCCATCGAGTGGACGGCCTCTCGGGAGACAGGGCTCGCGCTGAACATCCCACCCGCAGACATTGTCCGGTACGAGCTCACCGAGTTCCACTTCGTGGAGGTCGTCTTCGAACAGGTGGTCCGGACCACCGGGGAGGTCGAGGAGATCTACCCGGGGGAGGAGAAGGTCCGGAAGTGGTGGCCGGACGAGAAGATGAAGCTCAAGTTCAAGCTCGCCTATGCCGCTCCCGAGGCGCACGTCGTGGAGCAGCTGGTCGGGATGGAGGAGCCGCAGGAAACGGAGTAAGGGACCGCTCGCTCGGAGGCGCCGGAGGGCATGGGGGGTCAAGTCCCTGGCAGAGGAGGTGAGTCGGAGAGGGAGGCTTATGTCTGGAGGCCCCTCCCTGAGGCCACGGGCGTAAGCAATCCCCTCTTCGACTCCCTCCTTTTTCTGCCCGGGTACGAGTTTTCTTCCAACACTTACGCCCTTGTCGGGGGGAACGGCTTCGGTCTTATAGACGCTGGCAACGACTACACGGCCTTCGTCGAGCTGGCCGAGCGCGGCCTGGGGCCGGAGGCGCTCAGGACCTTGGTGATAACCCACGGCCACGTGGACCACTCGGCCGGCGTTCTCGAGCTGCTCACGAGCTATCCCCGCCTGGGAGGGGAGGGGGGTGTGGAGTTCGTCTTCCACGTGGACGGTCCGGTACCCCTGAAGGAGGCAGCCAGGGAGAAGGGGCACAGGGTGAGGGAGGTGGGGGGCGGTGAGGTTGTTGAGGTGGCGGGGTTCCACCTGGAGGTGGTGGCGACTCCAGGACACACCATGGACTCCATCTGCCTCTACCACCGGCCAACAGGAACCCTCTTCAGCGGTGACACCGTTCTTCCAGAGGCAGTTGCCGCTCCGGACAGGGGTGCGGGTGGGAGCCTCCCGGAGTACCTGGCTTCCCTCAGGCGGCTGCGGTCCATGGACATCTCCCACGTCCTTCCGGGGCACGGTAGGCCCCAGGTAGGAGACGGAGCGCTCTCGGTTCTTGAGACCTACGAAGCTGTTCTCCTGGGGGTGGCCGGTCCCGAGGTGGGCTCCTGGAAGGAGGTGGCCCGGCGCTTCGCCTCCCTGGGTTACCTGGAAGAGGTCGTCTACTCCGCGAGGAAGTGGCTGGAGCAGCACCCGGAGGACCACACCACCCGGGAGCTCGAAGCCTTCTCCCTGACCGAGCTGGGCCGATACGAGGAAGCCCTGGCCGAGCTCGACCGCATCCTGGAGGCGGAGCCAGCTAGAGTTCCGGCCCTGGTGGGCAAGGGGTATGCCCTCATGGCCACCGAGCGGTATGAGGAGAGCCTTGATCTCTTCGATCGAGCCCTGGCTCTGGAGCCTGAGAGGCGCGAGGCCCAGGTGTACAAGGGCATGGCGCTGTTTCTCTCGGGGCGGCAGGGGGAAGCCGCCGAGATCGAGGCCTTCCGGGAGGAGTTCGCTGCCCGCCTCGGTGAGGAGCTGCGGAAGAGGAGTAATGGATAGGCGGGGACGGAGCCCGGGTCCCCCAAGGAATTTCGGGAAGGAGGAGAGGCATGGGAAGGATACCGTCGGACTGGCTACCCCCTGAGGAACTGCGCCCGTCCCGCATTCACCTGCTTGAGGAGTTCAGGGGGTATCCTGACAGACTCAACCCTGCCCAGGAACTCCTGGACAGGAACGTGGAAGCGGGTAGGGGATCAAGACCCGCCATCTTCTTCCAGGACAAGGTAATCACCTACTCGGCCCTCCAGGAACAGGTGAACCGCTTGGGGAACGTCCTCAGGTCCCGGGGGGTGGAGGAGGAGGACCGGGTGGTGATCCTCTCCCCCAATCAGCCCCTCTCGGTGGTTGCCAACTTCGCCATCATGAAGATAGGGGCTATCCCGATCCCTGCCTCGCCCCTGCTCTCACCCCCGGAGATAGCGTGGGTGGTGAACAACGGTGCTGCCCGGGTTCTTCTCGTCCACCCCGCCATGCTGCCGCTGGTGGGGAAGGCGCGGGGTGAGTTCGACCACGAAGTCGAGGTCCTCGCCCTGGCACCTCCCAGCCCTGACCTCGCGGAGCAAGGGGTGGAGTCGGTGGTACCGCTCATGGAGAGGGCCGACAGCCGCCTGGATCCGGTCTTGAGGGAGAAGGGCTCGGTGGGGGTCCTCCTCTACACCTCTGGTACCACTGGCAAACCCAAGGGCGTGGTTCACCTGGTGGAGGAGACCCTGGCCATCGCTGACACCTTCGGAAAGCACGGCTGGAAGCTAACCGAGAGGGACGTGGTCTTCAGCCCGGCTCCTCTGGCCTTTGCCGCCGGCTACGGTGCCATGGCCATCATCCCCTTCCGCTTCGGAGCGGCCGTTTCCATCATGCCGCGGTTCGAGCCGGAGGCGGCCTTCGAGACCATCCAGAACCATAAGGCTACGGTCCTCACCATCCTGCCCACCTCGTACCGGAAGATGCTTCAGGTACCCGAGGCGGAGCGCAAGTACGACCTCTCCTCCGTGAGGATGTGCACGGGCGGGGGAGAGGCCCTCACCGCGGAAACCTTCCACCAGTGGCACGAGCGTTTCGGCCTCCCCATTTACGAGGGCCTGGGGACTACAGAGATGTTCTATGTCTTCGTGTCCAACGCCGTCACCGAGAAGCCTAAGGCGGGCTCCATCGGGACGCCGGTTCCGGGGTACGAGGTGAAGGTGGTGGATGAGGAGGGCAACGAGGTGGGGCCCGGCCAGATCGGAAGGATGCTGGCAAGGGGGCCCACGGGTGTCCTGTACTGGCGTCCCAAGGAGGAGCAGGGCAGGCTCCTGGCGAGCCAGCGCCAGATGGTGGTGGATGGGTGGAACGCCGCTGGCGACTACATCTACGCCGACGACGACGGCTACCTCTGGTTCGTGGCCAGGGAGGACGACCTCATAAAGTCTTCAGGGTACAGGATCGGACCGGACGAGATAGAGATGGTTGTCTCCAAGCACCCCGCCGTGGCTGACGTGGGGGTGATCGGGGTGCCGGACCCTGTTCGAGGCCAGAACACCAAGGCCTTCGTGGTGCTGAAGGAGGGCTTCACTGCCTCGGCCGCTCTCAAGCAGGAGATCATCGCGTTCTGCCGGGACAAGATAGCCGTGTACAAGCTCCCCCGGGAGGTGGAGTTCGTGGACGAGCTTCCCAGGACCGTCACGGGGAAGCTTCTCCGGCGGGTCCTGAGGGCGAGGGAGCAGGAGAGGTATGTGGTTTTCGCGCGCTTCCCCAAGGAGGTGACCTTGAGGGACGGTTCCAGGGTCACTCTTCGACCCCTGGTCAAGGAGGACGCTGAGAGTCTGGTGCGGCTCTTCTCCCGGGCTCAGCCTTCGGACCTCCGGTTCCTCAGAGACAACGTCCTCGACCCGAGGGTTCCCAGGCGGTGGTGCGAGGAGATCGACTACTCCCGGGTCCTCCCCATAGTGGCCGAGACCCCACAGGGCGAGATCGTGGCGGACGCCAGCATCCACAGGAGGGGGATCGAGGGCCTGAGGGAAGTGGCGAAGTACCGGGTCTTCGTGGACCCCTCCTGGCGGGGGAAGGGGCTCTCGACGGCCCTCCTATCCGAGGCAGAGGAGGTGGCCCGCGCGCTGGGGGTGAGAAAGCTGGTGATGGAGATCTTTGCCGACGAGGGCTGGCTCATCCGCAAGGTCCAGGAGAGGGGGTTCAGGCAGGAGGCGGTGAGCCCCGTCTTCCAGACGGTGACTATGGTGAAGGAACTCTGAGGGGTCCAGGCCGAGCTCCCCTGAAAGCGGGAGGGCCCTTTTGGGCCCTCCTGTCTTATCTGGGCCTTCCCGGGGGTCTGGTAGTATGGCCGCGGCGGAAAGGAGGTGGGGAGCCGTGGTGAAACTTACCGAGGCAGCTGCGGCCAAGGTGAGGGAGCTCATGGCAAGGGAGGGGGAGGAGGGGCTGGCCCTCAGAGTGGCGGTGCAGCCCGGGGGCTGCTCCGGTCTCCGATACGCGCTCTTCTTCGACGACCGGACCCTGGATGGGGACGAAGTGGCGGACTTCCACGGGGTGAGGGTGGTGGTGGATCCTATCTCATCCCCGTACCTCGAGGGGGCCGAGATAGATTACGTTGACGGGCTTATGCACTCGGGGTTCACCATCAATAACCCGAACGCCCGGTCGAGCTGCGCCTGCGGCGATTCCTTCAGCTGCGGCTAGTCTGCCGAGGCCGGCGCCTACCGGTTATCATTCCCGCCCGGAGGCGCTGGTGTTGGTAACAGTCGTCGGGAGCTATCCGAGGGTCCCCCACGAGGGGCGCGAGTTCCTGCTTCGCCGGGCCACAGAGGAGCACCAGTCCGGGAGGATCTCCGATGCGGAGCTCCGCCAGGTTCAGGACGAGGTTGTCCGGGAGGTCCTCCGCGAGCAGGCGGAGGTCGGGGTGGAGCTCGCCACCGACGGGGGAGTGAGGTGGGACGATCCCCAGACCGCCTTCGCCGGGCGTCTGGCAGGGGTAAGGCTGGACGGGCTCGTGCGGTACTTCGACAACAACGTTTACTTCCGCCAGCCGGTGGTCGAGGGCCCCCTTGAATGGAGGGGACCGGTCCTCGTTGAGGACTTCATCTTCGCCAGGCGGGAGAGCCCGGTGGCGGTGAAGGCGGTCCTCGTGGGTCCCTTCACCCTGGCCTGTCTCTCCCAGGACCTGTTCTACGGTGACCTCAGGGAGCTCACCCTCGCCTACGCCCGCGCCCTGCACTCGGAGGTCGTCGAGTTGGAGAGGGCCGGGGCCGGCGTGATCCAGGTAGATGAACCCTCCCTCCTCAGGTCTCCCGAACAGCTTCCCCTGGTGAGGGAGGCTCTGGAAGTCGTCTTCGGAGGGGTTAGTGCCACCACGGCCTGCTGCACCTTCTTCGGGGATGCGTCCCGGCTCGGTCCTGATCTGTTCGAGCTGCCTGTCCGGTTCATCGGGCTCGACCTCGTCTCTGGGCCCCGGGGGTGGGAGTTGCTGGAGGCTGTCCCTCCCGAGAAGGGGGTGGCCCTGGGGCTGGTTGACGCCAGGAACACGCGGCTTGAGAGGGAAGAGGAAGTGGCTGAAGCCATCGAGCGCGCTGTGGGCGTTATCGGAGAAGAAAGGGTCTGGGTTAACCCTTCGGCGGGGCTTGAGTTTCTCCCCAGGGAGAAGGCGCGGGAGAAGCTCGCCCTTCTCGCCAGGGCCGCAGCGAGGGTAAGGGGGAGGGGTGGCTGAGGGCCTCTGGACCACCCAGGTGGGATCCCTGCCCAAGTCCGAGGAGCTCCTCCGAGCACGGTCTGCTTGGGCCCGAGGGGAGATTTCTAGGGATGAGCTTAAAACCCTTGAACTCCAGGCCACCAGGGACTGGATCCTCTTCCAGGAGGAGATAGGCATCGACCTCGTTGTCGACGGGGAGCAGTACCGCGGGGACATGGTGGCGTACTTCGCCGAGGAGTTCAGCGGGTTCGTACGGGGCGGCCTGATCAGAAGCTACGGAAACCGTTACTACCGCAAGCCCATTGCCGTCGGCCCGGTGGGGCGGGACCGCCCAGTCACCCTGGAGTGGTGGAAGTACGCCCAGTCCCTCACCTCCCGCCCTGTCAAGGGGATGCTCACTGGCCCGTATACGATTGCGGATTGGTCCTTCAACGAGTACTACGACACCAAGGAAGCTTTCGTCATGGACCTCGCCAGGGCCGTAAGGGAGGAGGCCGTGGACCTGGCAAAGGCGGGGGCGAGGTTCATACAGATAGATGAGCCGGCCGTATCCACCCGCCCGGAGGAACTCCCCCTCGCGGCGAGGGCTCTGGCGGTGGTGACGGAGCCCCTTCACGAGATGGGGGTTCACACCATAACCCATATCTGCTACGGAGAGTTCCACCGCGCCTACCCGGCCATGCTGGAGCTGCCCGTTACCCAGATAGACTTGGAGATGGCAAACTCCGGCTACGACCTGCTTGAGCTCTTCCGAGAGCACCCCTTCACCAAGGTCCTGGGGCTCGGGGTGATAGACGTCCACTCGAGGCGCGTGGAGTCCCCGGAGGAAGTGGAGGCGGGGGTGAGGAGGGCCCTCGAACTCCTCCCCCCGGACAGGATCTATGTGGACCCCGACTGCGGGCTTAAGACGAGGACACCGGAGGAGGCCCGGGCCAAGCTCAGGGTCTTGGTGGAAGCGGTGGACCGGGTTAGGAGGGACCTCGGGATCAAGCCCTCTCCGCCGCGATAGGTGCTGTCCTCGCTTAGGTGGCCCCCCGCGCCTCCCTCATCTCGTGCTTCAGGCCCGCCACGGCGTCGGCGAGGCCCTCCGGGGGGAGGTGGGCGAGGGCGCGGAGCCTCTCGACCACCTCCGGTAGGACCTCGAGGAGGCGGAGGACGTCCTCCTGCTGGGTCCAGCGCCCCATGCTCACCCTGACAGCTCCCTCCGCGGGAAGCCCCATGGCCTCGAGCACGTGGGACGGCTCGAGCCTCGCGGAGGTGCAGGAAGATCCTGAATGTACCGAGACCCCCCGGGCATCGAGTAGGTGGACGAGGGCCTCCCCCTCTACTTCCTCGACGGTGAAGGAGATCATGTGGGGGAGGGTCGTGTCTGGGTCGCCGTGGATCCTCACCCCCGCCACCCTCCTAAGGAGCTCCTCCCGGAGGAGCCCTCGGAGAGCGGCGAGCCTCGCCGCCTCGGCTTGCATCTCCTCCCTCCTCGCCTCCACAGCCGCGACCATGCCAAGAATGCTGGGGAGGTTCTCGAAGCCCGCCCTTCTCCCTCTCTCCCTGTCGTCGCCCACGATGAGAGGCGAGAGCCGAGTTCCCCTCCTCACGTAAAGGAACCCCGCGCCGGGTGGGCCGTAGGCCTTGTGAGAGGAGCCCGAGAGAAGGTCCACGCCAAGCTCTTCCACGTCCAATGGAAGGTGTCCCACGGTCTGGCACGCATCGGTGTGGAAGAGGACCTTCCTCTCCCTGGCCAGGCGGGCGCACTCGCGGACGGGCTGCAGGGAGCCAACCTCATGGTTAGCGTGCATCACCGAGGCGACCGCAGCACCGGGGGCCAGGGCCTCCTCGAAGGCCTCGAGGTCAACGATGCCCCGGCCATCCACCGGGACCTTCACCAGCTCGAAACCCTCTGCCCGCAGGCGCGCCGCGGCCTCCAGGACGGCGTGGTGCTCGATGGCACTCACCACCACCCTCCTGGGTCTCCCCCTGGCCGCCCGGGCCGCCCCTAGGAGAGCGAGATTGCAGGACTCGGTACCCCCTGAGGTGAAGACGATCTCCCCCGGTTCGGCCCGAATGAGCTCGGCAAGCCTCTCCCTAGCCTCGTCCAGCATGATCCTGGCGCGCCGCGCGCGCGTGTAGAGACGGGAGGGATCTCCCCACGCACCCATGGCCTCCTCCAGTGCCCGTGCGGCAGCAGGGTGGAGGGGGGTTGTGGAGGCATAGTCCAGATACACCTCGCCCACGGACCGGATGGTAGCACCCTGGCAGCGGGTGACGGTTTCTGCGGGGCCAAGGGCGGGCGAGCTTGGACGGCTTCTAGCGCGAAGGGATGGCTCCGGCCTCGGCCAGGTGGTATAAAGAACCGGTCCCAGTCCCCGGATCCGCATGGTGTTAGGTGGTGGAGTCCGTCGCGTCAGGCGCGTGGGCAAGTGGGTGACGGCGAGAAGGAGGTGGTGCGGTGGCGATAAAGGGGATGAAAGCTACCGGTGAGGCCCTTGGCGGAGGAAGGACTCCCCCTCCCAAGTTTGAAGAGGGAAGGCGCTGTCAGGTATGCGGAGCCCCCCTCTCCGTATATAACCCTGGCCCCAACTGCTGGCGGCATACGCCAGCCATCCCCTGGAGGGGGCCGGCAAAGCCCAGGTGAGAGCGGAGAAGACCGGAACAGTGGCAGTCAGGGCCGGTGTCGTCTGCCATCGCTCTCGTGACCAGCGAATTCTCGAAGCTGCCCTTCGTCAGGCGGGGGCCGAGCCTGTGCCTCTCGCCAGTGCCTGGGAGGGCGTTGAGCTCGCCAGGAAGGGAGAGATCCAGTTCATCCTCGCCACGGAGAGACTTCCTGGACTTGGAGGATTCGGTCTTGCTAGGGAAGTGCCTGCCGGCTTCCCCGTGGGCATTCTGCTTGAAAGAGCCTGCGACGCCTGGCTTGCCAGGGCCGCCGGGGCCAGCCTCCTGCTGACGGAGCCACTGGACCCCGTGGCCGTCGCGCGGGCCGTGAGGGAAGCCTTGAAACACGGGCAGGCCAACCGAGGGGAAGCGCAAGGGGGGTAGAAGCGTGCGGGTGAGCGGGAAGTGTGGGAGGTGCGGAAGGACCCTTCTCGCCTCGCAGGTGGCTGAGGCGGGCGGACGGTGCCCTGCCTGCGGGCACCGCTTCCATCCGCATTACGCGCCCCTCCTGGTCCAGGCCTTGAGAAGACTGGACGCCGCTGGGACGGCCCTTGAGGAGGCTCTGGCCCGGGCCCTCGAGCTCGGGTTTGGCTTCCAGCTGGACCCGGAGTCCATACTCGGGCCCCTCCGCTTGAGGCTCGAGGGTGAGAGCGGGGCTGTCCAGGAGAGAACGGCTTAAACAGCGGAGAACGGCTTAAACAGGACGGCTTAGGCTCGCGGGTTCGCCCTCTCGCCGCTGGGATGAGATGGGCCGGGCCGGACAGGAGAGGCGGGCGCTGTCTCCCCCAGCTTCCGGGAGATCCTTCTCAAACTCGCGTACACGAAGGTCCTGCTCACACCAAGCCTCTCGGCGACCTGCCTCACCGTTAGGCCCTCCAGGAGAAGCGTGAGGATCGCCTCTTGCCGGGAGGTGAGGGGGCGGGCGGTTGGAACCGCGGCCGTCCGCTGCCCCTGCCCTGCACCGGATCCACCTGCATGCCTTTCCTCGCGCGCCACTGCCCGGAGGCAGTCGAGGATATCGCGCCTCCTTCCGCCCGGTTCGGCCAGGGCCTTCTTTAGCTTCTCCGTGAGGTTCGGGTCGGCCAGAAGGAAAGCCCTGACGGCGCCCGCGGCTAGGGCTTCCAGGGCCCGATCGGGGGTGTTTGCGATGGCCACATAGGGCCTGTCCGACCCCGCCCGTTCTCCTGCAGAGGGTTCCACGAAGAAGATCCCGGGAGGCGCGGGATAGGGTGAAAGACCAAATCCCGCCTCCTTGAGGGCCGCTGCAAGGCCAGGGGGGAGCTCCTCGACCACGTCTGCTAATATCTCCGTTGTTTTCCCGAGATAGCAATAGCTCCTTCGGTCCATACCGGGGAGCGAGGCGGGCGAGGCGAGTATGGCGAAGTCGGTGGGGGCCTGGCCAGAGATCTTGGGAAAGCTGGCACGCCGGGAGGATCTCACCCGCTCTGAGGCGAGCTGGGCGATGTCGGAGATCATGGAGGGGATGGCTACCCCCGCTCAGGTTGCGGCCTTCGCCATGGGTCTGAGGTGCAAGGGTGAGACAGCAGATGAAATAGCCGGCCTGGCTGAGGTAATGCTGGCCCGGGCCAGGAGGGTTCGCCTTCGGGGCGACGCACTCGATACCTGCGGTACCGGCGGGGACAGGAAGAGCACCTTCAACATCTCAACCCTGGCGGCCATTGTGGCAGCCGGTGCGGGAGCGAGGGTGGCGAAACACGGGAACCGTGCTGCCTCAGGCCGGACTGGGAGCGCTGACCTTCTCGAGGCCCTGGGCGTGAGGATAGACCTCGGCCCCGACGAGGTGGCAACCTGCGTGGAGGAGGTCGGCATCGGCTTCATGTTCGCCCCTGTCTACCATCCCGCCATGAAGCACGCGGCCGCCCCCAGAAAGGAGATGGGCATACCCACCGTCTTCAACTTTCTCGGACCCCTCACCAACCCGGCAGGAGCCAGGTTTCAGATGGTCGGGGTTTCGGATCCCAGCATGACCGTTCCCGTGGCCCACGCTCTGGCTGCTCTGGGAAAGGAAAGGGCCCTTGTGGTACACGGCTCGGATGGGATGGACGAGGTCACCCTCGCCGGGCCCACCTCCGTATACGAGATAGGTGGGGGCTCGGTCAGAGTTTGGGAGCTCGACCCCCGGGATCTCGGGTTCGCCGTCGTGCCTGCTGATGAGCTTGCCGTGGCCAGCACTGAGGCGGCCGTCAAAGTGGCCCTGGCCGTTCTTGGCGGCGAGGAGGGACCGGCCCGCGATGTGGTTCTCGTGAATGCGGCGGCCGCCCTCTACGTGGCCGGCATCGCCCGGGACCTGGCGGAGGGAGTGGACGCTGCCAGAGAGTCCCTGGATTCCGGCAGAGCGCGGGCGGTGCTGGAAAGGTGGAGGCACCTCTCCCGGGCCCTCGCTCCTGCCGGCCCCTGAGGGGCGCGCCAGTCTGGGTTGCCCCGGTGCTCGGAGCCTATTCTTCGGCTCCTTCGAACCCGAGGGAGAAGAGGCGCTCGAGGTCGTGGCGGGAGTAGGCCCTGAAGGCGATGAGGGTCTGGGTCCTCTTCACCCCCTCCACTCTCGCGACTTCTTCGGTCACCACGCGGGCGAGGTCCTCGTGCTGGGCCACCCGGACCACGGCCACCAGATCCCAGGGCCCTGCCACGGAGTAGACCTCGCTCACCTCGGGGATACCAGCCAGGGCCTCGGCAGCCGAGCTCACCCTGGGTAGCTCCGCCTCGATGAGGATGATGGCCGTTACCATGCTCCCTCCTTCCCTCCGAGTCCCGACCCTATAATGCCGCCATGGCCCGGGTCCTCCTGGCTCTCGAGCACAGGCTGGGAGGGCACTGCGCCTCTTCTGCCTGGGCGGACCTCCTTCTCTACCTGGGGGTGAGACCCTGGGGCATACCCCTCGGGGAGGATATGGTGTTCGGCCTCGCCGGCGGGCTGGATTTCCAGTTCTTCCTTCTGCCCGGGCTGAGGCCCTTGGTCTACCTCGGGGGCCGGCGGCTGCCGGGGGAGTTCGAGAGGGCTCTCGCGGCAAGGGTCGGACTCAAGGTCGAGAAGAAAGAGGAGGCCGACTCGGCGCGGGCCTGGGAGCTGGTGAAGGCGCTGGTGGATAGAGGAATCCCAGTTCCGCTCTGGGCAGACGTCCATGACCTCGAGTACTTGAGGGCCAGAAACAGGATGAGCATGCACACGGTCCTCCTGGTCGGCTACGACGAGGAGGAAGGGGTGGCCTTCCTCCTCGACAACGACAGGGAAGGCGTTCAGGCCACCTCCTTGGAGAGCCTAGCGAGGGCGCGGTCATCCACGGCCTTCCCGGGACCCCACAGGAACACTTGGTGGGAGGTGGAGCCCAGGGAGGCGCCGCCTCCTCTCGACGTGGCCATCATGGGGGCTCTCGAGGAGGTGGCTCGCGCCCTTCGCAGTCCCGGGAGGCCGGCTCCGCACGGCGTGATGGGAGGGTTGGGGCTGGCCGGGGTGGAGGTCTTCAGGGAGACCTACCCCCGATGGCCGGAGCTTCTTGGGGAGGCGAGGATGCCCGAGGCCTGTCTCGACGTCTACCTCTATGTCGAGAAAGCGGGGACGGGCTTCGGCGGCTTCTTCCGGAGCATGTACGCGCGGTTCCTGGAGAAGGCGGGAACCCTCCTGGCCGATGCCGGGCTCCGGGAGGCTGCTCGCCTCTACGCCAGCCTCGGGGAGGAGTGGTCGAGGCTGGCGAGGGAACTCAAGGAAGGCGCCTCCGAGGATCCCATGGGAGCTCATGCCCGGGGAGTGGCGAGGGTGGACCGGCTGGCTTCTCTGGAGAGGGAGGGCGCCGAGCTCCTCGCCTCCGTTGGAGCACGTCTGGCGGAGTCCGTACCCTCCCGCGAGTAGCCTCTATACTTCCCCTGAGGTGGTAGGGGAAGAGAGGCTCCCCACGTTCAGGTATCGCTGCTCCCAGTGCGGGAACCTGACCAGGTTCGACGTGTTCTCCACAAAGAGGGTCCGAGCCTACTACCACTACACCCTCGGAGGGTCCCTCAGGGTGGAGGAAGAAGAGGTTCTGGCCGAAGAGGTGGAGCGGGTGGTCTGCAGGTGGTGCGGTTCCTCCCAGGCGGTGGAGTCCATAGAGGCCCTCGAGGCCGAGGTGGCCAGCGAGCAAGAGGGTGCGTGAACCCGGAACGGTGAAGCCTTCCACGGCTGAAAAGGTGGTCCTGGTGGGGTTCGGACCCCCTGGCCGTGAGAGGGAGGTCGAGGAGGGGCTGGACGAGCTCTCTGCCCTGGTGAGTGCGGCTGGGGGGGTGGAGGTGGGGAGGACGCACCAGCTCCGCCCCGCGCCGGACCCGGGGACCCTGGTGGGGAAAGGCAAGCTGGAAGAGGTCAGGTCCCTGGCACTCGAGACCGAGGCGGACGCCGTCGCCTTCGACGCCGACCTCAGTCCTTCCCAGCAGAGGAACCTGGAGAGGGTTTTGGGGCTGAAGGTGCTCGACAGAACCACCGTCGTCCTGGATATCTTCGCCCAGCGGGCCAGGAGCAGGGAGGGAAGGCTCCAGGTTGAGATGGCTCAGCTCCTGTACCGCCTTCCGCGGCTGCGCGGTCGGGGAGTGTACCTCTCGCGGCTGGGTGCTGGGATCGGGACGAGGGGTCCAGGGGAGACCAAGCTCGAGACGGACAGGCGGCGGATAGAGAGGCGCCTGGTGAAGCTCAGGAGGGAGCTGGCGGAGCTCGGCCGCCAGAGGCAGCTAAGGAGAAAGCGGAGGGCCCGGGCGGGGGTGCCAAGGGTCTCTCTGGTCGGCTACACCAATGCCGGGAAGTCCACTCTCCTTAAGGCCATGAGCGGAGCCGAGGTGCATGTGAAGGACCAGCTCTTTACGACCCTCGATCCGCTCGCCAGGCGCGTGCGGCTCCCCTCAGGCCAGGAGGCAGTCTTCCTCGATACCGTGGGGTTCCTGAGGAAGCTCCCCCACCATCTGGTGGAGGCCTTCAGGAGCACCCTGGAGGAGACCCTCGAGGCCGACCTCTTGGTCCACGTGGCCGACGTATCGGCGCCGGACCTGGAGGCAAGAGTGGGGGCGGTGGAGGCCGTGCTGGAACAGGTGGGCGCGGGTCTCACACCGCGGCTTATGGTGCTGAACAAGGCTGACCTGGTCTCTCCCCTCGAGGTGGCCAGGTGGCGCTCGCGCTGGCCCGACTCGGTGGCCATCTCGGCCATTAAGGGGGAGGGCCTGGAGGAACTTCTCCACAGGGTGGAGGCCCTCCTCGACCGGGTTAGAGAGGGTGTCCGGGCCGACACAGCGGTCCGTCGCGTGGGGGAGCGGGTCCCGTGAGACGCCGGCCGCCTGGCGAGGTCCCCCTGGCGAGGATTGGCTGGGGGATCTTCTCCAATATTGGCGTCGCCCTGCTTCAGATGGGAGTCGGGCTCCGACTGGGAAGCCTCTCGCTTCTTTCCGACTCCCTGCACAACCTGGGCGACGCCCTCGGGGTTGGCCTCTCGCTGGCAGCTCTTCTTCTTGCGCGCCGCGGCCCGGACGTGAAGAGGACTTTCGGATACCACAGGGCGGGCGTCCTCGCCGCCCTCGCCAATGGGGTCCTCGTCCTCGGGGGCGGAGCCTTCGTGGCCTCGGAGGCGTTGAGGCGGCTGGCCTCTCCTCCCAGGCTGGAGGGGGCGTACATCACCTTGGTCTCCCTGGTGGCCTTTGTTGTGAATGCGGCCTTCGCCTTCCTTATCTTCCGATGGAGGGATAGGGATGAGAATCTGCGGGGAGCCTTCCTCCACATGTCCTCGGACGCCGCGCTCTCTCTGGCCGTGGCGGTGGGCGGCATTTTCGTGGCCAGGGGATTCCTCCTGGCGGACCCCCTTGTAGCCGTTGCAGTGAGCCTCGCCATCGCTGTCGAGGCAGGCAGGCTGATCTGGGGCTGCCTCCGGGTTCTCATGGAGGCGGCCCCCAAGGGGCTGGGGGCAGAAGAGGTCGCCGCCGTTCTTGAGGAGGAGGGGCTCCGCGGCTGCCACGATATCCACGTCTGGGTCCTCGGGGGCCGACTCTACGCGATGAGCTGCCACCTGGCCGTGGAAGGGGAGGCGAGCCTCGAAGAGGCGGCCGCTCTCACCAGGCGCCTCAAGGAGGTAGCCAGGGAGAGACTGGGTATAGGGCACGCGGTGGTAGAGGTGGAACCCGCCACCTGCAGCCCCGGGGAGGTGGTCTGCCACCTCCTGCGCTCGGAGGGGGCTGAGGCGAGATCCTGAGGCGGGGATGGAAGCTCCGGCCTCGGCCATCCTGCTTGACCTCTTCCTTCCCTTGGTGGAGGTTGCCGGCCGCGTGATCTCAAAGAAGCCGAGGGAGGAGCTGCCGCCGCGCCTGAGAGCCTATTCCGGATGGCACCCTGCCGGTTTCAGACGGTCCTCCCGAGCTCGTCTGGACATCCTTGAGGCCCTCGTCGTTCATCCGGAGCTTCGCAAGGAGGTGTCCTCCGTCTGGATGCGCTCGCACCCCTTCCCAGAGGCCGGAGAGGAAGCCATGGCCTTTCTCGAGCGAGGCTATGAGGCGGGCGTTCCTCCGTCCAGTCTCGCAGGATCCCTTTTTCTCTCCGACTCTCCAGGGAAGGACCTGGCCTTAGCCCTGGTGGTGGCCGGACTCGCTGGCATGAGGGCGGGAGGGGAGGGTTCTTCCACCCGCCATCTGGAAGAGATGAGGCAGAGGTTGGAGTCGGCTGAGAACCGGGCCCGGCAAGCGGCGGAGCTCGAGCGCGAGCTGGAGAGGAGTTCCAGGGAGGCGGAGAAGGCCCGTAGGCAGGCTTCTAAGGCGAGGCAGGAGGCCGCCCTCGCTCGGGAGAGGGCGGTTCGGGCGGAGGAGGGGCTGGCTCAGCGGGAGAGGGAGCTGGCGACCATGACCGATGAGCTGGCGGCGGCCACCGAGGCGCGGAAGGCCTTGGAGAGAGAAGTGGATGAGTTGAGGAGGGCTCTGGAGGAGACCCGAAGGGAGGTCGGAAGCCCCCATCCCCCCCTCATCGGCGCGGGAAGAGAGGGCCTTTCCGGCGCTGCGGAAGCCCTAGACGAGGCAGGGAGGGCTGCTGGCGCCCTTGCCACCGCCCTGGCCAGGGCGGCCGAGCTCCTTCGGGGGCCGATGGGGTCCTCCGAGGGCCCGGCCCCTGCCGGCCCGGCGAGCGCCCGCGGTTCTCCACCGGACCTTCTCCGGGACGAGAGCAGGACCCTCGGGACGGAGGAGGGGAGGCCCCTAAGGGTTACCGGTGCTAGCCGAGGGGCCCGCGGGAGGCGGCAGGCGGTCACCGCGCCCCGCGGCCTTCCGCTGGATACCCCCGAGGGTGTGCGGGAGGCCCTCCGGGGCTCGAGAGGAACCTTCCTGGTGGATGGGTACAACGTCTGCCTCAGGCTGAGAGGCGAGGGGAGAGGGCTGGCGGAGAGAAGGGAAGAGCTGGTGGGGGCCCTCGCCAGGGCGCAGGGGGGCTCGGGCCCGAGAGTGGTTGTGGTGTTCGACGGACGGGAGGGGGAGAGGAACGCTGGGCCCGCCCGCGCCGGCGTCCTCTCCCTCTTCACGAGGGAGGGGGAGAGTGCCGACGATTACATCCTCGAGCTCGTGCGTTCCGAGGCCGGCCCCTTTGTCGTCTTCAGCTCCGACCACGCCCTCCAGAGGAAGGCGAAGGAGGAAGGGGCCGACGTGGTCGCCGCCGAAGTCCTCATCCAGGCCCTTAAGCTCTAGGAGGCCCTGGGCCCTTTCGGGGGGCCAGGCGAGCGGCCTCACGGTACTCTGTCACACCCTCCTGCTAGCCTCGAGCGGTCGGGCTCGGCCCCGGGAGTCTCGGAGGTGGTCGTGGTACTCAGGGTGGACTGTGAGACCTGTCCCGCCAGGGAGTCGGAACGCTGCGCCGAGTGTCTGGTCCAGGCGATTCCTCTGGCCGGGAAGGGACCCCTCGTCTTTGACCTCGTGGAGGCGAGAGCGCTCCATCTGCTGGCCGAGAAAAGGCTTGTGGGTAGGGTTCCGCCCGCCCTGGAGCAGCCTGCCTGAGAAGCCCCTCCGGCGGCCGGCCCCTCGAGCAGCCTGCCTGAGGAGCCTGCCGAGCAGCCTCCTGCCTGGAGGGCGTCTCCCGCGGCTGCGGCGAGCAGCCGCCCCGGGCCGGCGCGATAATCGAGTGCCGGTTCCCGCGGTTGAGGGGGTGCTCGGTGGCTAGAGACAGGAGCGTAATGCAGCTCTGCAGGAGGTGCGTTTACTACTCCCGGGAGCACAGGAGGGAGGTGGAGGAGCCCAACGCCGGGCGGACGATAACAGTGGCCTGCGAGATAGGTCGGGTGCCCGTCTATCTCGGGCCCTGGGAGTGGGAGTGCAAGGCCTTCGAGCTCAAGGAAGGGGTAGACTTCGGCTCCGGTTGGATTCGGTAAAGATCCTGCTCGTAACCAACGACTTCCCCCCCAGGAAGGGGGGGATCCAGAAGTACCTGCTGGGGCTCGTCTCCCAGCTCCCCCCCGAGAAGGTCGCTGTCCTTGCTCCGTGGGACGAAGGGGCCTCCCGCTTCGACAGAACCGTCCCCTACGCGGTGTCGAGATTTCCCTCTCCCTTGCTCCTCCCGACCCCCTCCCTCGTCAGGGAGGTGGTCGCCCTTGTCGAGTCCGGTCGCCCCGACGTGGTCTGCTACGGCCACGGACTTCAGGCCGCGCTGGTGGGCCCCGCGGTGAGAGAGAGAACCGGGGTGCCCTACGTGATCTTCACCCACGGGGCCGAGGCAGGCCTGGCGGGGTTCCCCTTCCTAAGGCAGGTCCTGAGAAGGGCCGCGCGGGGCGCCTCCCTCGTCTTTGCCGTGAGCGGCTTTGCGGCAAGACTGGTAGCACGTGCCGTCCCCCGCGGGGTGCCCGTGCGCGTTCTCCCTGCCGGGGTGGACGAGAAGAGGTTCAATCCTCACCTGGACGCAGGAGTCCTCCGCAGGAGGCTCGGTCTCGAGGGCGAGACAGTGGTCTGCGTTGGGAGGCTGGTCCGGCGGAAAGGACAGGACATGCTGGTGAAGGCCATGGCCCGCCTGGCCCCTTCTTTTCCGCGACTAAGGCTCGTCCTGGTGGGCGGGGGCCCATCCAGGCCCCGCCTCGAAAGGTTAGCCGCAAGGCTTGGGGTGAGAGAGAGGGTGCTCTTCGCGGGGGTTGTTCGCGAGGACGAGCTGCCCCTCTATTACCGCGCGGGGGACGTTTTTGCCATGCCCGCCCGGACTCGCCTCCTCGGCCTGGACGTGGAGGGACTTGGCCTCGTGTATCTCGAGGCTGCCGCCTCCGGGCTTCCGGTGGTGGCGGGGAGGTCTGGTGGGGCGCCAGAGGCAGTGGAGGACGGGACCACGGGGCTCCTGGTGGACGGAGGGAACCTGGACGAGCTCACCTCGGCCCTCGAGTTCCTCCTCGAGGACCCGGCCACCGCGCGGAAGATGGGTGAGGCCGGGCGGAAGCTGGTGGAGACGAAGTTCAGCTGGGCGAAGGTAGGGGAAGAATTCAAGGCTGCCCTTGCCAGAGTTGTGAGGGGTGGGGAGGGGACGTGGGCGGGTGGGTGAGTGAGGACGACGTCTACGTCAAGGCGCCGCCGACCGAGGTCTACCGGGTCCTCGCGGATCTCCCCGGATACCCGGGATGGTGGAAGGGGGCAAGGGTGGGGAGGCAGGGGGAGCTCTTCCTGCTCTCCCTTCCCGTCCCGACCTTTCTCCCGAGGCGAATCTCCTTCCTGGCCCGGGTGCACGGGGTGAGGGAAGGGACGGGTTTTCTCTGGGAGATCACCTCCTCTCACCTCTCGGGGGAAGGAGAGTTCTGGCTCGAGCGGTACAGGTCCGGTACCATCTGCCACTACATCTTGAGGGTGGAGAGAGCGAGGAACCCGAGGGAGCCGGTACGGCATCGCTGGGCGGTGAGGGGTGGCCTCAACAGCCTCAAGGACCTTCTAGAGGGTAGGGCGGAAGGGGTGGAGAGCTTGGGAGTCGGCCATGGCCCAAAAGACTGAGGCCAGTACCATTGTGAGAGCGTCCCCCTGGGACGTTCTCACAGTCATTCTCGCCTTCGAGGAGTATCCAGAGTGGATAGCCGAGGTTAAGAGGGTGGAGGTCCTCTCCCGGGACGAGGAGGGGCGGGGTAAGAAGGTGTACTTCCTGGCCGAGACGCCCCTGGGCAGGGCCGAGTACACCTTGGAATATAGCTACGGGGAGAACGGCAAGAGCGTTTCCTGGAAATACCTGGGGGGAACCGTGAAGGACGTCTCGGGGGAGTACCTCCTCGAGCCCGTCTCGGAAGGCACCCGGGTGACCTACAGGCTCCAGGTGGATGTAGGGTTCCCTGTACCCGGGATTCTCCGGCGACAGGTGGAGCGAATGATTATGAGAGCCGCCCTGGAAGGGCTACGGCGGAGAGCGGAGGCAGGGCGTCGGGGTGGCTGAGCGCACCCGCACCATCCTCATCACCGGTAAGGGAGGCGTGGGGAAGACCACAGTGGCTGCCGCCACTGCTCTTCTCGCCGCCCGGCAGGGCAAGACGGTTCTGGTGATCTCGACGGATCCCGCCCACAGCCTGGCAGACGCCCTGGACCTGCCCGTGGGGGGTGAGCCGACGGAGGTCGCCCCCGGCCTCTTCGCCCAGCAGGTGGAGAGTCAGGGCCGCCTCGAGCAGCACTGGCAAGAGATCAAGGACTACCTCACGGCCCTTCTGGGCTGGGTCGGAGCCGAGGACGTCGCCGCCGAGGAGCTCACCGTTCTGCCGGGCCTGGACGAGATCTTCGGTCTCACCGAGGTGAGGCGGCAGGTCCAGTCCGGGCTTTATGACGCGGTGGTGGTCGACTGTGCCCCCACGGCGGAGACCCTCCGGCTTCTCGCCTTGCCTGAGGCCCTGAGTTGGTATCTGGAGCGCCTTTTCCCTGTAGGGAGGAGGGTAGTCGGCGCGGTCAGGCCCATCCTGTCCAGGATCACGACCATGCCCATCGCGGGGGAGGCCGTCTTCGATGCTGTGGAGAGGGTGAGGGAGAGTATGGACGCCGTCCGCGACCTCTTGCAGGACCCCGAGACTTCCTCGGTAAGACTCGTCACCAATGCCGAGCGGATGGTCCTGGCCGAGGCAAGGAGGACCTACACCTACCTCTCCCTCTTCGGGTACCCGGTGGAGGCGGTCATAGTGAATAAGGTGATACCGGAGGACGTAACCGACCCCTACTTTGCGGGGTGGAAGGAGAGCCAGGCCCATTACCTCGAGTCTCTAAGGGCGGACTTCGCACCGCTCCGGGTGCTGGTGGCCCCCCTGGAGAGGACTGAGGTGGCGGGGGTGGCAGCCCTGGAAGCTTTCGGGCGCAGGCTCTTCGGCTCGGAAGACCCGCTTGCCTTCTGGCACAGGGAAAGGCCCCTCTCCCTGAGGCGGCTTCAGGGCAGGCTGGTGCTCTCCATATCCCTGCCCCTTGTGGAGAAGGGGGATCTCGAGCTCTGGAGAGGCCCCGGGGAGCTCCACATCAAGGTCGGGGGGGTGAAGCGGGTGCTGGCACTCCCGGACTCCCTAAAGCCCCTCACAGTTGAGGGGGCCCAGCTCAAGGGAGGAAGGCTGGAGGTGCGTTTCACCAAGGAGGGTTGAGCCGTTTCAGGGCTTTAGGGTTCCAGGGCGGAAGAAGGTGGTGCCGGAACTAGGAGGGTGAGGTGGACGGAAGAGGGACCCCTTTGGAGTGCAGTGTTTGTCCCATCTGCCTCGGGTTTCAGGCCTTGCGGCAGCTCCACCCGGAGACTGCCAGGCACCTGGAGAACGCCCTTCGCGAGCTGCTTCTTGCCGCCTCCGCCTTCTTCCAGGAGAAGGCGGGCCGGGAGCCGGAGAGGCCCATCGAGAGGGTAGAGGTGGAGTAGGAGCGAAGATGGGGCTGTCTGAGGAGGTTCTGAGGTCCCTCGCCTCGCTGGACGCCGGGCCTCATCTCGTCACCAGCGTCTATCTGAACGTCGACGGGGACCGGCGTCCCCGCCGCTCGGACTACCTGGACGCCCTGGACATTCTCCTCAAAGGCCTGAGGGCCCGGATGGCGGAGAGGGCTCTTGCGAGGGAGGTGAAGGAGAGCTTTCTCGGGGACCTGGAGAGGGTGAGGGGCTTCGCGGACAAGGAGTTCCAGCGGTCGGGAAGTCGCGGCCTCGCCATTTTCGCCTGCTCGGCCAGGGAGTTCTTTAAGAGCCTGGCGCTACCCCTTCCCGTGCAGGACAGGGCCGTGGCTGAGAGAAGGCCGTACCTCGCCCCCTTGGAATCCATGCTCGCCCGGCACCAGCCCTACGTGGCCACGCTGGTGGAACGGGGGAAGGGCAGAGTCTTTAGGGTGCGTTTCGGCCAGGTGGTCTCAGAGGAGACCCTGAGAGAGGAGATTCCGACCCGCCACGATCAGGGTGGGTGGGCGCAGAAGCGCTTCCAGAGGCACGTGGACGAACACGCCTTGCGGCACCTGAGGAAGGTGGCCGAGCGCCTCCTCGAGCTCGAAAAGGAAGGGGCGCTCGGGCGCCTCATCATCACCGGCCCGGAGGAGGCGAGAGCTGAGCTCGCGAGGCTCCTCCACCCCTGGGTGGCCTCGAAGTTGGTGGCCTCCCTTCCCCTTCCCGCGGGGGCCGACAGGGCTGACATCCTCGCCCTGGTCGCCCGCGACGAGACAGCCTACATGGAGCAAAGAGGGAGAGAGAGCGAGGGCCGCCTCCTGGCCGCCGTGGAGCAGGGGAGGGGGGTCTTGGGACTGGAGAGGACCCTGGATGCCCTGGCGGAGGGGAGGGTGGAGGAGCTCGTGGTGGTGGAGGGTTATGAGGTGCCCGGGTTCCGCTGCCCCCGCTGCCAGGCCCTGAGTGCATACGGGAGGACCTGTTCCCTCTGCGGAGTTGCCATGGAGGAAGTGGAGGACGTGGTGGGGTCCGCCGTAGACCAGGCCCTGTTTCGGGGGGCGCGGGTGGAACCCGTCCCGCCCGGGGGTGATCTGGAGGAGCAGGGTTCCGTCGGCGCCCTCCTGCGCTTCTAGGCTCCATCTTGGCCTGGAGGGAGGATGCGGGCCCTTGGGGTTGACCTAGGCGGGAGCAAGATCTTAGGAGTGGTGCTGGAGGAGGGAGGATCGGAAGGACCGATTCTCGAAACCCCAACCCCGCGGGACGCCGGCGGCCTCGCCCGCGCCCTCCTCCAACTCATCCGGGCCCTCTCCCGGAGGGGTGAGGTGGCAGCCGTCGGGGTTGCGGCGGCGGGGCTTGTGGACGAGGGGGGCAGGGTCCTCAGGTACGCTCCGAATCTCCCGTTGAGGGAGTTCCCCCTGGCCCGCCTCCTCGAGGAGGAGCTCGAGGCGGTTGCCCTCGTTGAGAACGACGCCACCGCAGCGGCCTTCGCCGAGTGGCGGCTGGGAGCGGGAAGGGGCTTCCATGACATGGTGATGGTGACCCTTGGCACCGGCATCGGAGGAGGCCTTGTCCTAGGAGGCCAGCTGTATCGGGGAGGCCACGGCCTGGCCGGGGAGGTGGGCCACATGGTGGTGGTCGAGGGCGGCCCGCCTTGCGCGTGCGGGAGGAGGGGATGCTGGGAGGCGGTGGCCTCCTCTCGTGCTCTCCAGATGTACGCCCTGGAGGAGGCGGCCCGGGAGCCCGGGTCTGTCCTGGCCTCCTCACCCGCGCCCTCGGGGGTTGAGGTCTCGGCCGCCTTGGCTCAGGGGGACCGCGCAGCAGAGCGGGCGGTCACGCGGCTTGGCAGGTACGTCGGCCTGGGGGTGGCGAACATCGTGAACCTCCTCGACCCCGAGGTGGTTGTCCTTGGGGGTGGTCTCGCTGAACTTGGGGAGGCCCTGCTTGCCCCGTGCCGCGATGCGGTCTCCGAGGGGTTGGTGGGAAGGGATTTCCGACCACCGCCGGAGGTGAGGAGGGCCGAGCTGGGGCGAAAGGCAGGCGCCGTCGGGGCGGCCCTCATGGCCCTGAAGGCAGCGGGACGGTCGAGATGAAAGCAGAGGTGGGAGTGGTCCTCCCCCAGTTCGTCGGGGACCCCTGGCGGCTTGTGGCCGCCGCCTGCCTTGCTGAGGAGCTGGGGTTCGCCTCCTGTTGGGTCTTCGACCACCTGCACCGGCCCGGGGACGCCACAAGACCGATCCTGGAGCCCTTCACCTCGCTCGCGGCTGCAGCCAGGCGGACCGCCAGGATTACCTTGGGGATTCTTGTGGCCAGGGCCGGCCTCCGACCGGCGCCGGCTCTGGCGCGGGCCTCGCTCACGCTGGCCTGGGCCTCGGGTGGCAGGTTCATACTCGGGCTTGGGTCGGGCGATGCCGAGTCCGCCCGCGAGGAGTTCGCCCACGGCATCCGCGGAAGGAACCTTCGCGAGAGAAGGGAGGAGCTCCTAAGGAACCTGGAGTACCTACGCGACCACGCTGCTCAAGTCCCCCTCTGGGTGGGGGGGAGGAGCAGGTGGAGCCTGGAGGTGGCTTCCCGGCTAGCCCTCGGCTGGAACACCTGGGACCTCCCCCCGGAGGTGGCCAAGGGGGTCCTCGGTGGCGTGCAGGACCTCCCGACCGGGTTCGTCCTCTCTTGGGGTGGAGGGATCAGTCTCCTGCCCCAGGGCGGGGGAGAGGTGGGCGAGGGCGGGGGAGAAGGGAGCGTCAAGGAAAAACTCCGTCGACTCCAGAGGCTCGGCTTCTCCCACTTCGTCCTCGCCACCCTCGGGAAGGGGAGAACGGATCAGTGGGCCCTTCTCAAGGCTCTCCTAGGCTGCTAGTCTGCCGGGGGGCCGTCCGAGTCGCTTTTTCCCGGGAGGACAGGACCGGCACAGGCGCGAGGGCTTGAAGGCATGCGGAAGGTAGAGCGGCTGGTCAATCTCGTAGCTCTCCTCCTTGAGACTAAGAGGCCCCTCACGGCGGAGGAGATCCGGGCCACGGTCCCTGGCTACGACCAGACGAGCGACGAGGCGTTCCACCGGATGTTCGAGAGGGATAAGGAGATCCTGAGGGAGCTCGGCATCCCCCTGGAGAAGGCCCCCACGGATGTGTGGGAAGCGGAGGAGGGATACCGCATCTCAAGGGAGGCTTTCTACAGCCAGGACTACGGGCTCACGCCCGAGGAGGTGGCCGCTCTGGCCTTCGCCGCCCGGGCCTGGACCGGCCCCCTGGCGCGGGAGGCAAGAGCTGCCCTGGCCAAGCTCTCCCTCCAGGGCGCCGGAGAGGCCGAGTCGGGATGGCTGGTTCCTCTTCTGCCATCCTCCGGGAAGAATCTGGAGTTCCTCCTCAAGTCCGTGGCGGCGAGGAGATCCGTGGTCTTCCCCTATCGTGCCCCCGGGAGGCCTGTGGAGGAGAGGAAGGTAGACCCCTACGGGCTGGTCCAGAGGAGCGGCTCCTGGTACCTGGTGGGGCGGGATCGCGTGAAGAGGGCGATCCGCGTCTTCAAGCTGGAAAGGCTGGCCGGCCCCGCCCGTCCCCTTTTTCCCGGCAGGAAGGCCGCGCAGTTCAGCATCCCGGAGGGGTTCTCGGCTCGGGAGGCCGTGACCAGGGGCTGGGCCGGGGAGGGGATGAGGGTGAGGCTCGCCCTAAGGGGGACGGCCCTCAAACGAGCGGCGCCGCGGTCGGAGGAGTCCTCTCCTCCTGGTCCCGACGGGTGGGCCGAGGCCAGCTTCAGGGTCAAGGACCTCGAAGGTTTCCTCGGCTGGGTCCTGAGTTTCGGGAAGGAGGCCGTCCTTCTCTCGCCTCCTGAGGCCAGGTCGAGGCTGAGGGCGATCCTCGAGGAGGTTCTCGTCGCGCTAGAGCAGGGTCCGCGAGAAGGCATCGCGGGGAAGGGAACAAGGCCGAGAAGAGCCAGGGAGCCCGGAAAGGCGGTCGGGGCCGACAGGCTGAACAGGCTCCTCCTTCTTTCCAGCTGGATCATCGCCCATCCCGGCGTGAGCCTGTCAGAACTGGAGAGGCAGTTGGGTGTACCTGCCCGGGAGGTCCTCGAGGATCTCAAGGTCCTTTTCCTCTGCGGGCTCCCTGGGTACGGCCCTGCCGACCTCATCGAGGTCAGGATGGTGGGCGACCGCGTCTGGATGGAGGCCGCCGGATACTTCGCCCGCCCCTTCAAGCTCACCAGCTCGGAGGCGGCGGCCCTTCTCGCGGTGGGGAGGGCTCTCGCCCGGATCCCCGGTCTGGAGCAGGCTGAGGCCCTGCGGAGGGCCGTGGAGAAGCTGGAGAAGGGCCTGGGTCCTGAGGCGGAAGCGGCGGCTCGGATCGAGGTCATGGCGGACGAGGTGCCCGAGCAGCTCAAGAGGCTAAGGACGGCTGTAGCCGAGGGGAGGAGGATCCTCATCGAGTATGTCGGACTCTCCGATGCCGAGCCCAAGGAGCGGAAGGTTGACCCATGGGTGGTCTTTGCCGCGGGAGGCCGGTGGTATCTGGGCGGCAGGTGCCTGCTGGCCGGGGGGGAACGCATTTTCAGGCTGGACAGGATGCTGAGACTGGAGGTTCTCGATGAACCCGCCACACCGCCGCCCGCGCCCCCCTCCAGCATCTTTCGAACTCCACCCATATACGTTCCCTCCCCCCAGGACCCCGTCGTCCGGCTTGAGCTCGGGCCGAGGGCGAGCTGGTTCGCCGAGTACCTTGCCCTCGAGGCCGAGGAGCCCCTCGAGGATGGCGGGCTTCGGATAACCTTCAGAACCGCCCGTCTTGGCTGGCTCGCCCCCGCTTTGCTTAGGCTTGGGGGGGATTTCAGGATCCTGGACCCGCCCGAGCTGCGCGAAGAGGTCCGCGCCCTCGCCGTGGAGCTGCTCGAACGGTACAGGCCGGGTGAGGGGGGAGCCCGCGCGACTCCGGCCTCTGCCGGCCGGGGTCGGCCGGGCGCCCGCGGAGCCTAGCGGCCAGCGGGCGAGCGCCAGCCGTAGTGGCTCGCGGCCCTTTCCTTTCCGTGCTTCCGCGCCGATATCTCGGCAAGGTGAAGGATGAGAGCTAGGCTGGTGGCGAGCTGCCCGAGGTGCGGGCCGGTAGAGCTCGCCCCCGAAGATGTTCAGGTCTGGATCTGCGACAGACAGGATGCCAGCTACTATCAGTTCCGCTGCCCCGGCTGTTCAAGGCGGGTGGCGAAGGGGGCTTCCCCGGAAGTCTTCGACGTGCTGCTTCTCGTGGGGGCGGCCCTGCATGTGTGGGACTACCCTGAGGAGCTAGACGAGCCCCGCCCCCGAAGGCCCATCTCCCGCGAGGAGATCGCCCTCTTCATGAGAGAGCTGGAGGAGCTGTAGGGGGGTGAGCGAGGCAGCCCCGGTGCCCGTAGAGCTCCCGCCAGTCCTCCGCCGTTGTATCGTTACTGCGTGCACCTCTGGGTTCTGGTCGTTGCCGCGATCCTGGCTGTAGCGGCTACTGCCGCTGCAGCGGGAGCGCTCCTCGGCCTGAGACGGCGGCTCCGAGTCCTGAAGGACGCCCTCGCAAAGCTCGCCAGTCTGGGAGAGGAGGCTGCGAGCATATCGGCCGCCCTTGAGGAGGCCGGGGAGAGGGCCCTGGCGCAGCAGGAGAGGCTTGCCCGGCTCAAGGAGGCCCTGTCGGAACTGGGAAGCGGAAGGAAGTGAGAAGCGGAAGAAGGTGATGCCCATGCCCTTTGGCCTTGGCTGGCCCGAGCTCCTCGTTCTGCTGGCAGTCGCCCTCATCATATTCGGCCCGAAGCGCCTGCCAGAGGTGGGCCGCTCCCTGGGGAAGACCATAAGGGAGTTCAGGAAGGCCACCTCCGAGGTGAGGGAGGAGATAGAGGGAGCTGCCGGAAAGGAGAGGGAAGAGCCGAGGGAAGGTGAGGGAGGGAAGGCCTGAGCCCGACCCCGCCGAGGAGGCCCCTCGCGACGAGGGGCGGATGAGCGTCATCGATCACCTTGAGGAACTCCGGTCTCGCATCATAAAGTCCCTGGCAGCCTTCGCCCTTGGCTTAGTGGTGGCCTGGACCCAGTACGATCGGGTCTTCGGCCTCCTGGTTCGGCCCTACTGCGAGCTCCCCGCCCGCCTCAGGCCGGCTGTGGAGGGGCAGGGGTGCGGTCTTTTCTTCACCTCCGTCCTAGACCCCTTCGCGATAAGGCTCAAGCTCTCGGCCCTAGTCGGGTTCGTCCTCGCCTTTCCCATCATCATTTATCAGGTCTGGCGGTTCGTCACACCGGGGCTCTACCCTCACGAGAAGCGGTATGCGGTTCCCTTCGTCCTCTCCTCGGTGCTGCTCTTCGCAGCGGGCAGCGCTGCCGGGTACCTCACCCTGAACAAGGGCCTCGAGTTCCTCCTCTCCTTCGCCTCCCGGGGTCAGTTCGCCCTCCTCACCCTGGACAAGTACCTCTCTTTTTTCACCGCCATCATCCTCATCTTTGGCCTCACCTTCGAGTACCCCCTCCTCCTCATCTTCCTTGCCTGGGTCCGGGTGCTACCATCCTCGCGGATGAGGAAGTGGAGAAGGGGGGCTTACTTCCTGGCCTTTCTCGTGGCCGCGGTGGCCACTCCGAGCCAGGATCCCTACACCATGCTGGCGATGGCCATACCCCTGGTCCTCTTCTACGAGGCGAGCATCTGGGTGGCGCGGGCCCTCGGACGGTGAAAGGAGGAGGTGGAGGCTGACAGTTAAGGGGAAGACCAGAAGGAAAAGGGGAAGGCCGCGGCCCGTCGGCCTTCCCCCGCGCTACCTCCCCCTCGCGCCAAGGCAGCCGCTCTGGCGCTCCCGGTGGTTCCAGGGCGCCCTTCTCGGGCTGGCTGCCCTCTCCCTCCTCTCCCTCCTCGCGTCCTTCCTCTTCACCGCCGCCCGGCGGAGGGAGCTTCGCCGCTACGACCAGGCCCTTAAGAGCGGGACGAGCCTCGCCGGCCAGCTCCTCGGGGGAGGGGCCGGGATCCTCCCCGGCATGATGCCAGAGGTGGCGAGGTTCCAGGCGGGTCAGATCAAGGGTGAGGATTTCGCTAAGGAGGCGGAGGCGTGGGAGAACAACTTCCGCCTTGCCTACGAGATGGCATCCAAGGCAACACCGCCGCCCGACCTCGCCGAGGCCCACTCCATGATCCTTGCGGCCCTCCGCCTGTATCAGCACGTGGCGAGGGTGTACAGGTTCGCGGGGCAGGCTGGCGATCCCGTCAAGAGGGAGCTGATGCTCGAGGCCCAGGAGCTGCTCAAGGCCGCAAACGACCTTTACGACCAGGGTGAGGCGAGGCTTGAGGCCGCGCAAAGGAGGGCCGGGCTCGGTGCTCCAGAGGAGCCGCCCCTTCCAGGGGGCTAGGAGATCCGTCCGGAGCCCTCTGCCGTGAGCCTGGTGGAGGAGTTCGCCTCCCGCTACCGCTTCCGCCTCGATGGTTTCCAGCTGGAGGCCCTTGGGGCCCTGGAAAGGGGGGAGTCCGTCCTCGTCACGGCCCCGACGGGAGCCGGAAAGACGGTGGTGGCGGAGTTCGCCTGCTGGCTTGCGAGCCGGGTCGGGGGTAAGTGCTTCTACACCACTCCCCTGAAGGCCCTCTCCAACCAGAAGTTCGGCGACCTGGTGGCCGCCTATGGGGCTTCCCGGGTGGGTCTTCTAACGGGCGACAACACCATCAACCCTGCTGCGCCACTCGTGGTCATGACCACGGAGGTGTTGAGGAACATGCTCTACGAGAGGAGCGACGCCCTTTTAGGTCTTGCCTTTGTCGTCCTCGACGAGGTGCATTACCTGGAGGATCCGGAGAGGGGCGGGGTCTGGGAAGAGGTCATCATTCACCTCCCGCCAGAGGTGCGGATCATCGCCCTCTCGGCCACTGTCTCCAACGCCGAGGAGCTCGCCGAGTGGATGCGGCTTCTCCGGGGCCCCGTCAGCCTAGTGAGGGAGGAGAGAAGACCGGTTCCCCTCATCAGCAGGTACATGGTGGGGGAGAGCCTCCTTGACTTCTTTGTCTACCGGAACGGATCGCCGACCCTGAACCCCGCCATCGCCAGAGCGGAAAGGCGGCTTGCTCCGAGGCGGCGCGCCAGGAGAGACCCGAGGGTGCCCGATCTCGAGGACGTGGTCAGGGTTCTGGAGCGGGAGGGGCTCCTCCCGGCCATCTACTTCATCTTCAGCAGGGCGGGTTGCGAGAGGGCTGTGAGGCGTTTGGTTTCCTCGGGGGTGCGGCTCACCACCCCGGCGGAAGAGGAGGCCATAACGGAGTACGCGGAGATGAGGGCGGCCTACATCGACCCCGACGACCTAGCGGCGCTCGGCTTTGGGGAGTGGATGGAAGGACTTCGCAGGGGCCTCGCGGCCCACCATGCCGGGATCCTTCCAACCTTCAAGGAGACTGTGGAGGAACTCTTTGCCCGCGGCCTCATCAAATTGGTCTTCGCCACCGAGACTCTCTCCCTCGGGATCAACATGCCCGCCCGGACAGTCGTGCTGGAGCGCCTGGAGAAGTTCACCGGAGAAGGCCACGAGCCCCTCAGCCCCGGAGACTACGCCCAGCTCACCGGGAGGGCCGGAAGGAGGGGAATAGATGAAGTGGGCTACGGCGTCGTTCTCTATCAGCCCGGGGTCCCCTTTGAAAGGATAGCCTCCCTGGCCAGAGCTGAACCTCCACCCCTGAGGTCGGCTTTCGTGCCCGGGTACAACATGGCCGTGAACCTCCTGGCCGAGAGGGACCTGGAGGAGGCGGCCGCGGTGGTGGGGAGGAGCTTTGCCCAGTTCCAGGCCGACCGCGAGGTGGCCCAGGTGGAGGCGAAGGCGGCCCGGGCAAGCGACGAGGCTGCGAGACTCTGGGCCAGGGCCGAGTGTGACCGGGGAGAGATCCGGGAGTACTGGGAGCTCCTAAAGATCCAACGGGGGCTTGAGGCCGAGGAGGGCCGAATGAGGCGGGAGAGGATCTCCACGGTCCGGCAGGAGCTGGCTCGCCTCTCGCCGGGGGATGTGGTCTGGGTGGAGAGGGGGAGGAAGAAGGGCCCTGCCCTTGTCCTCGGCAATGGCTCGCGGGGAAGGGTAAGGGCGGTTCTACCCGGGGGGAGGCTAGGAACCCTGAGGCCCCGGGACTTTCCGCACGGAGTGGAGGTGGTAGGGAGGGTCCCCCTGCCACCCTCTCTCACCTCAGGTGCCCTCCGACGCCAGCTGGTCCAGGAAGTCTCGTCCTTCCGGCCGCCTCGGGAGCGGCTCATCTCTCCGGAGCTGGCCTCTGTGAGGGAGCGCCTCGCAGCTCACCCCTGCTCCTCCTGCCCCGAGTTGGAGGAGCACCTGAGGTGGGCCGCGAGGGCGGCGAGGCTCGAGTCGAGGGCGGAGGGAGCGAGGAGGCGGGCGAGGGCGCGGGCGGGCAGCCTGGCGCGGGTCTTCGACCGCGTGGTCGAGATCCTGAGGCGGAGGGGCTACCTCTCCGGGGATCGAGTGACCGAGAAGGGACGGGTCCTTGCCCGCCTCTACGTGGAGTCCGACCTGCTTCTTGCTGAAGCGGTGTTCCGCGGAGTCCTCGAGGATCTGAGCCCTGAGGCCCTGGCGGCGTGCCTCAGCTGTCTCGTGTACGAGGAGAGGGGAACCCCTATCAAGGGGGAGTTGCGGGAGAGAAAGGCGGTCAGGGCGATGGAGGGCCTGGAGAGGATTGCCGAGGAGCTGGAAGAGGAGGAGAGGATGCTTGGCCTTTCCCTCACACGCCGGCCCCAGCGCGGCTTCGCTCACCTGGCGTACTGCTGGGCGAAGGGGGCGAAGCTTGAGGAGGTGGTGGCTGCCGGGGTGAGTCCCGGTGACTTCGTCAGGACCTCCAAGCAGCTCCTGGACCTTCTCCGCCAGCTCTCCCAGGCCCTGCCCGGAAGCCCCCTGGGAGAGAAGGCCCGCGTCGCGGCCGAGCTCCTGAATCGCGGCGTGGTGGCCCTTGCTGGAGCCATATGAGCCGGGCCGGGCCTGTATTCCACCGGACTCGGCAGACCCCGTCTCGCCTGCCGGCCCCTGCGGCTTCGCTCCTCGCCCTCTCGCGTTAGCGGTGTAACCTCCCCCGCTCTCCTCAGCCGGGGTAAAGGAAGGGCCTCACCTCCGAGACGGGGTAGGGCCGCTCGGAGGTGGTCTCGAAGCCAGAGAGGGTTCCTCCTCCCCCTCCCGATGTGGACCAGTCGATCTCCCACCAGACGGTGAGCCTCAGGGTGTAAAGGGCCCTCCTTTCGTAGATGTGGGTGATGGTGCTCTTCTTGGGGTAGGCGTAGCCCGGGTGGGAGGAGGTGAGGAAGGTACCGTCCCCGAACTCGAAGCGGTAGCGGGTCGGCCTGGCCGTGGCGGTGACGGTGAACCCCGTCTTGGGGTCTGTCAGGGTGGCCGTCACTTGCCTCACTCCCTCCGCCCAGAACCAGGTCTCCATACCGCAGACCCCCATCCTCTCGGGAGAGGTTCCTATCCCGAAGGAGGGGAGGGGCATCCTCTTAAGGAGCTCCCGGATATCGGGAGGGGCGCCCGGGGAACCGGGGGAGGGGCAGAGGACGATGTAGCGCGTCTC
>JBBINU010000010.1:0-5996 GCA_037443725.1 Actinomycetota bacterium
CCGCTCCGGCCGCGAGGACCGTGGCGTGGGCCATGGTGTGGGCCCCCCCACGCGTAGGTGATGACGGGATGGGCTCCGTGATAGGCATGAGCGTGGCGGTAGGCATGGACATACTCGGGGCGGTACGCCAGGTCCTCGGCAAAGAGGTCCCAGAGCTCGAAGGGATCGCGGGTCAGGGTGAGGCAGCGCTCGTAGAACTCGCGGGCGCCGACTCGTACCCCCAGGTGAGATCGCTCTTAGATGACCCCCTCCGCAGCGAGCTCCTCCAGGGCCTTCTTCCCCAGCCCCAGGTACTTGAGGTACACGTACCCGTTGTCAGCTCCGGGGGGGCGACAGACCCACTTTATTCTCGGCGGGGTCTCCGTCATCTTCCAGGGAGGGGCCTGGACCACGAGCTCGCCGTAGTTGGGATCGTCGATCCTTTCGAAGGCCCCCCTGATCCACCAGTTCTCCTCGGCGAGGGTGTCCTCGGGCTGGTTCACCCTACCCGTGGCGACCGTCCCCGGCCCCCTCCGATTGAGCAGGTAGTCCTGGACCATGTCGAGGATCTCTTGGGATGTGAACTGCCGTGACCAGGAGGCCACTTCCTCCCAAAGGGCCTTCTTGTTCTCCATCTTGAGGCGCTTTATGAAGGTGTCAAACCTCGGGTCCTCCCTGAGATCGGGGCGGCCCATGATATTGGTGAGCCCCGTGAAGTTCACGTCCGAGAACCCGGCGACCATAGCGTACCCGTCCCTGGTGGGGGTGAAGGTGTACGGGAAGACCGAGGTGTCGAGGAGACCGATCCTCCCTCGCACTACCCCTGCCTTCTGGTAGTAGCTCACCATGTCTTCCATGAAGCGCATGATGCCTTCGGCGCCGGAGACGTCCACCATCTGGCCGCGGCCGGAGACCGTCCTCCACCGGAGCGCTGTAAGGGCACCAAAGGCTCCCCACGCGCCTGCCACGTACCACCCGAACCAGGACCCTGATTTGGTCGGCACCTCCCAGGGTTCCGGCTCCTCGCCGGAGGGCATCTCGCCGGTAACCCAGACGATCCCAGAGAGGGCCTGGTTGGTGACATCCCTGTCCCTCTTGGAGCTCTGAGCCTCCGCCTCGGGACCCCACTGCCCGTAAGTGGTTATGGCCACGTAGATGAGGCGCGGGTTGAGCAGAGATAGCTGTCTGTACCCGATGCCCATGGCGTCTGCCTCTCCTGGCCGGAAGGTCTCGACCAGGACGTCGGCGCGGCCGGCTAGCTTCCGCAGGATTTCTCTGCCCTTCTCGGAACCGAGGTTCAGGGTGATGTGAAACTTGTTTCTCCCCTCCACGAGGTAGCCGAGGCCTGTTCCCATGTGCTCGATGCCGAAGGGGCTGAAGCGACGGACCACATCGCCTCCAGGGGGCTCCACCCTTATCACCTCGGCACCGAACTCGGCCAGGATGGAAGTGCAGAAAGGCCCGGCCATGCTTCCGGTGGACAGATCGAGGACGATAAGGTCCTCCAGGGCCTCGGGCTTTCTGTGGCTGGTAGTGGGGTCATCCCTTTGCCTGATCCATTCCTCCCAGGGGATCCCCTCGCCCTGCCCCGCCCCGACCTCTTCTTCCATCCCTTCCATGTTCATGGTCCCTCCCGTCACAAACCCTGCTCCCAGAAGCGCCTAAAGGACCTCCCCCTCCCCCTCCTTCCACCAGGAGGGTGGCCTGGTTCCCGGGACATCCTTCCACCGCCCCACTATTCCCTTCTCCTCGAGCTCCCTGAGCTCCTCGGTGGTGAGGCCGAGGAGACTGCGGAAGACGTAGCGGTTGTGGAACCCGACCGGCCTCGCCGGCCACTTGAACCTGCCCGGCGTCTCGGAAAGCTTGGGAGCGGGTCCGTACTCGACCAGATCGCCGTAGAGGGGGTCGTCGAAGACCCAGACGGACTTCCTGGCCCGGAAATGCTCGCTCGCGAAGTGGTCCTCGGCGGAGAGCACGGGAGCCGAGGCGAACCCGTACTCGGCCCCGAGCCTGTCTATCTCCTGCCTGGTGAGGCCCGAGGCCCACTCCGCCACGATGGAGAGGAGGTACCTGGCGTTTTCCTCCTGCTGGCGGGCCTTGAGGGTGGAGAACCTCGGGTCCCGGGCCAACTCTTCCCGGCCCATGGCTTTCAACAGGCCGAGGAACTCCTCGTCCGTAGGGGCGGATATGGCCACGAAACCGTCGCGACAGCGGAACACATCCGAAAGACCCAGGGCCGTGTCGCGATTGCCGTACCTCTCCCTTTTCCTTCCTGTTAGGTGGTGGTAGACCCACGTCCAGTCCATGGCTCTTATGAGCCCCTCGGCCTGGGAGTACTCGATGTACTGCCCTTTACCCGTCTGCTCGCGATAGTGGAGGGCGGCCAGGATGGCTATGGCGTTCATGAGACCACCGAAGAAATCGCCCTGATATATCCCGCTCTTCATGGGGGGTCGGCCCGGGAACCCCGTTATCCCGGCCATCCCCGAGGCTGCCTGCGCCAGGAGGTCGTAAGAGGCTCTCCCCACGCTGAAGGGGCCCCACTGGCCGAAGCCGTTGGCTGCGAGGTATATGAGCCGGGGATTTATCTTCGAGAGCTGCCTGTAGCCTATTCCCCACCGGTCGAGCGTACCGGCCCTGAGGTTCTCAACGAACACGTCGGCTCTGGCCACGAGCCTCCGGAAGAGCTCCTTCCCCTCCTCGTGGTGGAGGTCGATGGCCACCTGGTATTTGTTGTGGTTAGCCGGCGTGAACCCAAAACAGAGGTCTTCCCAGAAGTACCCTTCGGGGGGAACCTGGCGCATGGTGTCGCCCCTCGGGGGTAGCTCCACCTTGATCACCTCGGCCCCGAACTCCGCGAGGAAATCAGCGGTGACCGGACCGAGCACGAGGGTGCAGAGCTCCACCACGCGTATCCCCTGCAACGCCTCGGGTTTCTCGAAGACCCGGTCGGGGTCGAAGGTCTGCCTGGTCCACTCAAAATACGGAAGCTCTCCTGCCATGGCCCACCCCCTTCACCTAGACCCGGCGCAGGCCCTGAAGCCAGCTCCGCATACCTCCGCGGCGAGGACCTAGGGACCTCGCCCTCCCCTGGCGTCTCAGAAGAACTTCTACACCTGGAGGGTCCAGGGCGGCAATGGTGGGGGGATCCGGGGCGGCGATCGTGCAGAGGGTCCGGGGCGGCAATGGTGGGCCCTAGGCCGAGAGGTGCCGGGGCTGCAGGGGCAGGTCCAGGGCAAGCGAATCTTTTCTCATGGATGGCTACCGGGTGAGCGTGGGAGGGGTCGAGGATGAAGAAGCGAAACGCGCACCCTGACCGGGGAGGCCGGCCTCCTGGCAGAAGAGTGGGTCTGCTCCTTCTTGCCCTCCTCCTCGGCCTCGCAGGCGGCCCCGCCTTCCTCGCCCTCCGGCACGAGGCGCGCCGGCTGCGGAGCCTCGGGGGTTCCGCGTCGCCGTCCCAGGGGCCGGTGGTGGTGGCCCCAGGTTCCCGTCCAGACCTCACCGGGCTGCCAGACCCGTACCCTCAGGCCCATGCCCTCCCCTCCTGGCAGCGAGAGCACGGCCGGTCGGACACTCGAGTCTGCGCCGTGTGCCACCCGAACGCTACGTGTGTCGGGTGCCACGGACTGGAGCTCCCGCATCCGGCGTACTGGCGGGAGGCCCACGGGAGAGCGGCCCTTGCCTCCCCTGGCGTCTGCAGCCGGTGCCACGACTCGAGGCGGAACTGCGAGTACTGCCACGGACTCGCGATGCCCCACCCGGGGGGATGGGTCCGAACCCACGGGCTGGCCGCGCGCGGAGGTGGGAGCACGTGTTCCAGGTGCCACACGAAGGGAGAGTGCAGCCGGTGCCACGAGATGGCCTCGGCATCCTCCTGCAGGTCCTGCCACCGGGTGGAGGCCGAGGCGGTGGCCCGGGCGGGCGGGCATAGCGAGGGAGAGTGTCTGGTCTGCCACCCGGACTCCCCCTCCTCGCTCGGTCCGGGAAAGGGGCACCGGCTTGTTCCCTCCTGCCTCTCTTGCCACGCTGCCGCCAAGCTCGCCCCCGGGGTCGGGGTGGTGAGCCAGCGCGACTGGCTATCTCGGGAGGGCGAGGGGCTTGGGAAGTGGAGGGAGAGGGGGGCCCACTCCCCCCCGGACCTCTTCCGGTGCTTCTGGTGCCACGACGTCCATGACGCGGCTGTACCCCGTTATCCCCCCGGTGTGGATCCCTCCTCCCAGAACTGCGCTCCTACTTGCCATTCGTGGGTGGACGGTAGGGTTGTCTCAAGGGGCTTCACGAATGCCTCAGGGGACCCGGAGCAGACTACCTACCGAGGGACCATCCGGCCACAGGAGCTTCTCGCCTCCGGTTCCACCAAGCACACCACCGAGGTTTACGCCAGGTACGGGTGCGCTGGCCTCTGCCACCGCGGCCCCCACGGTTCGATAACGCCGTGCACCTCTTGCCACAGCTTTAAAGGGACGGAGAACCTTCACGGGACGCACGTGCCCTTCATCAGGGCCGAGCAGCCGGCGGCGGACCCCGCGAACCACGACCCCTCCGACCCCGAGACAGGTTGCAAGTACTGCCATCCGACGGCCCGGGCGGGCGCCGTGTACAGGCCCTCCTGTTGGAACTGCCACCTCTCGGGGCATAACCCCATCACCCCTTATTGGGAGATTCCGCAGTGAAGGGCGGATGTGAAAACGGAATCCCTCCGGTGGAAGAAGCCAGGGGCTATGGGTAAAGTGAGGAGGGCGAAAGAAAGCAGGGAAGGCCCTCAGGCCTTCCCTCTTGCCGAGAGGACGAGGCAGGCGGCAGGGCTTCGTCCCTCGGAATCTGCTAGGCCCGGGGCCCCACGGGGAGGACCGCCCGCCTGAACATGGTGTTCACGACCACGGCCGCCGCCGTGTACCAGGCTAGGATGGCCGTGACCACCCCAAGCCATCCCCCCAGTCTGGTGAGGCTCGTTGCCCCCGCATAGGCTCCCACGGTAAGCGCGGCGAAGGTTAGAAGAAGGAAGGTGAAGACCGAGATAAGGGCCGCGTTTATCCGGAACGAACCCAGCCACATGTAAAAGGTGAACACGGTCCAGGCGAGGAGGTACGTGCCCACGGCCACCGAGACGTTCTCCGAGGGGATAGCGTTCTTCCCGAGCACCTGGGTGACGAGCCAGTAGAAGGTGAGCCAGAAAGCCCCATAGCTTGTGAAGGCGGTGGCCCCAAAGGTGTTCCTGTTGTTGCGGAACTCCCAGAGCCCGGCCAGAATCTGTGCGATGCCCCCGTAAAAGAGGGCAAGGGGAAGAACCACCGGCTCTGTGGCCTTTGGCAACACCCCTGCGTTCACTAGACTGAGGACGAAGGTGGTGGCAGCGAAGCCCCCCAGACCCAGGGGAGCCGGATCTGCCACCAGGTTTATCTCGGGGATGCTGACCTTTTGCTCCTGCCCAACTTCTGCCATCTGACCCCCTTTCTTTGCTCCTGCCCGCCCCCCACCTCCTGCTCCAAGACGACTACCGGACGAGAACCCAGGCCTGCCGGAGAACGGCCGCAGCCGCGCGCGCCCCCCGTCCCCGCCGCGCCCAGGCGGGCGCGAGAACCTTCCCCTGGGCGGGATGACCGCGCCCAGAGCCTTCCCCCCCTCTCACCTTAGCCACGGTCACCGGACGGGAGGCCCGCGTGGCCAGGGTAGAGACGGTTCGAGTCAGGTACTTGGGCGGTCTCTTGCCGAGAAGGACCAGGATCCGGTCGGCCCCCTCCGCGGAAGCAGCTTGCTCGATTTCCGGTGCGGCCTCGCTCGCGGAGAGCAGAGAGAACTCCACGCGGGTCCTGGCCTCCAGGCCGAGGCCCTTGAGCTCCTCTGCCAGGTCTTCCGCTTCGAGGGCGGCGCGGCCGAGCTCGGAAGAGGGATCCGGCAGGTAAGGCCAGCCGGTCCAGGCGGCCGGTATCTGAGAGACGATGCGAAGAACCACCACAGCCGCTCCCCGTGGGAGGAGCTCTGCCGCGAGGTCGGCAGCCTGCTTGCAGGGCAGCCCG
>JBBINU010000010.1:6096-29089 GCA_037443725.1 Actinomycetota bacterium
GCAGCCCGAGATTCTTTAGGCGCGAGAGGTGTCTTGTCACCGCCTCTCGGGTAGCACCGACCCTCTCTGCCAGCTCCCTTTGGGTCATTCTCACTACCCGGCGCCTCTGCCCCAAGGGCTCCTCTTCGAGGACGGCCGCCTCCCAAAGCCTCTTTGCGATCCTCCGAGTGAGGTCGAGGAAGATCGTGTCGGACAGGAGCTCCGTGAAGGACCTGAGTCTTCTGGCCAGAACTTCGGCCATCTCCGTGGCGACCCTCGCGTCACTGGCCATGAGGGCGAGGAGGTTGGAGCGGCGAAGGACAAGGGCCTCGGCATCCTCTGCGACCAGGGCCGAGGCGTAGCGAGGACCACCGTCCAGGGCCCCGAGGACCCCGAACTCCTCCCCTGGTCCAACCTCGCCGAGGATGAGCTCGCCCCCGGAGGGAGACGACAGAACCATCTTGACTCGCCCTTGGAGGAGTAAGTAGAGGGCATCCCCGGGGTCTCCCCGGAGGTAGATGATCTGTCCCTTCCTGAAGCGACGCATCTCGCAGATGGCTGCGAGGGCCTTGAGGGTGCTCTCGGAAAGCCCCCGGAAGAAGCGGACCTCTCGCAGCAGCGTCTTCCTTATCACCTCGGTCCTCCTTCGGGGACCCCCAGCTCGGGGAAGGCTATTCTTGGCTGCCGTCCGTGGCCAGAGCCCGGGTGCTCCCTCGCGCATGATACGCTCTGTTTCGGGCTGCTCCCTCGCCTCGAGCGTCGGCGCCAGGAAGTCTGCAGGGGCTCGAGCCTCGTAGAGGGCGCCCTCGGCAGGATTCGAACCTGCGACGCGCGGCTTAGGACGCCGCCGCTCTATCCTCTGAGCTACGAGGGCAAGCAGTCGCATTTTACCAGCCCCGGGCCGGTGGTGGCGCCGGGCGCCTAGGGGGCCTCCTGGGGTATTCTCAGGGGTCGCTTTCGACCATGGAGGGGTCTGGCCTGTCTAGAGGGGCAGGTTCGAGAGGAGCAGCACTCTCGGAGGTGGGATGGAGAGGGCTATCCGAAGGGCGGTAGTGAAGAGGAAGGACGCTTCCTACGAGGTGGTCAGGGTCACCTGCTACCTTGTGCAGCCGGGAGGAAAGCTGCGGAAGACCTACCGGTCCCTCCTGAGAAAGTTCGAAAAGGAGGGGTACAGGGAGACCGGGAGGGAGCCGGACCCCACCCGCCCGGACCGCGTTGTGGTTCAGCTCGAGAAGGAGCTGCCACGCCACCGAGCGGCGGCGGAAAGGTAGCTTCCTGACCCCAGGGGGCGGTATGGGGGCTGCCTGGACGGATCTACCCGATGAGGGCCTCATCAAGAGGGTCCTTGCACAGGCTGGAGAGGGGAAGGCCGATTTTGTTGAGGTCTTCTCGCAGGCCATTGCGTTCAGGACCTTCCGTCTTGAGGGTTCCAGGGTGGAGGAGGCGGCCTCCGGGAGGGAAGTAGGGGCGGGCGTGAGGGTGGTTAGGGGGAGGTCCCAGTCGTACGCGTATACGAGTTCCCTCACGTCCGAGGCCCTGCTTGAGGCCGCCCGCGCCGCCCGCGCCCACCTCCCTCCCTCCGGCGGGAAAGAGATCCGCTTCCATGAGGTGGCCGCAGGCAATCTGGCCAGGGTTAGGGTGCCCCCGGAGGAGGTCCCCATCGAGGCCCGCTTAGATTACCTCTTCCGGGCGGACCAGCATGCCCGCTCGATGGATCCGAGAATACGGCAGGTCCGGGTGGAGGTAGCCGAGAGCCATTCGGAGGTCCTGGTCGCCTCGAGCCTCGGTGTGCTCGCCAGGGAGGAAAGGACCCGGGTTAGGGTGGCTGCGAGTGTGGTGGCTGCGGCCGATGGCGTGGTCCAAACGGGCCATGAGAGCGTGGGACTCCTTGGCGGGCTCGAGCTCCTCGAGGATGAGCCTCCGGAGAAGGTGGTGGAGAGGGCTGCCCGGAGGGCGGTGGCCATGCTGGAGGCGAGGCCGGCCCCGGCTGGGGAGATGACGGTGGTTCTTTCGGGAGAGGGGGCGGGGGTGTTTTTTCATGAGGCCGTGGGCCATGGCCTCGAGGCAGACCTGGTGGAAAAGGGTGCCTCGGTGTACGCCAGGCTACGTGGGAAAAAGGTCGGGTCTGAGCTCCTTACAGGAGTTGACGATGGCGGGCTGCCTGGGGTCTGGGGGTCTTTCGCCTTCGATGACGAGGGGACCCCGGCCGCCCGAACAGTCCTCATCCACGAGGGGGTGGTGAGTGAGCTCCTCACTGACCGGGTCCGCTCGATGGCTCTTGGTGAGCCGCTCTCGGGGAACGGCAGGAGGGAGAGCTACCTCCACATTCCGATACCCAGGATGAGCAACACCTTCATTCTGCCGGGGAAGGACGACCCGGAGGAGATACTCGCCTCCACGGAGAAGGGGCTTTACGTGGCCGCCATCGGCGGGGGTGAGGTGAATCCAGCCACTGGGGAGTTCGTTTTCGGGGTCACCGAAGGGTACATGATACTCGGGGGGGAACTCGCCTACCCTGTGAGGGGGGCGAACCTGGCGGGAGACGGACCGAGAGCCCTCGCCCTTGTGGACGCCGTCGGGCACGACCTAGTGAGGAAGCCCGGGACCTGCGGCAAGAATGGGCAGGCGATACCTGTAACCACGGGGGCGCCCACAATCAGGGTAGCCAGGGTGACCGTGGGAGGGGTGGGGTGAAGAGGGTCGGATCCGCGGATCCCGGGGCCATGCTTGAGGTGGCGAGGGCTGTGGTCGAGGCCGCCTCTGCCGGAGAGGAGGTGGAGGCGTACGCCCAGTGGACGAGGGAGACCAGGGTCAGGGTCTCGGGGGGGGAGGTCGAGGCCTTCTCCGAGGCCTCCGCGGGAGGGGTGGGAGTCAGGGTCTTCCGAGGGGCTAGGGTCGGGTTCTCCTTCACCACCGATCTAAGTCCGGGGGGTCTCAAGGGTTGTCTGGACGAGGCCCGGGGGATGGCGCGGGCGGTGCCGGACCTCCCCGATGCCTTTCTCCCCGGCCGCCAGGAGATACGGCCCCTCGAGGGCATCTTCCAGGAGGACCCCGCGGAGGTGGGGCGGGAGAGGAAGGTGGCCATCGCCCTCGAAATCGAGAGGGCCGCTCTCGGTTCAGCTCCTGAGGTCGTGGCCGTGGAGGAGGCCCTCTACGCGGACCAGGTCGAGGTTGTGGCCATGGCCAGCACCCGTGGCCTCAGCGCTTCCTACGTGCGATCCTGGTACTCGGTCTCCTGCTCGGCGATGGCGAGGAGGGGGGAGGAGACGGGCACCGGGTTCGCGTACGGGCTTGCGCGGAGCCTTGGGGAGCTTTCTGCTGAGGCCGTGGGTGCGGGCGCGGGGGGGAGGGCGGCGCGGTCCCTGGGGGCAGTGAAACCGCCAACCCGCCGGCTCCCGGTGGTCTTCGATCCCCTCGCGAGTGTGGCCTTGCTGAGCGCTCTGGCGGAGGCCCTTTCGGGGGAAGTGGTCGAGAAAGGGAGAAGCTTCCTGGCCGGGAGGCTGGGAGAGGCGGTCGGGCCTTCCTGGCTATACCTCCTGGACGATGGGAGGGATCCGGCCAGCCCGCTGGCTGCGCCCTTCGATGACGAGGGGGTGCCCACCCGCTCGGTGCCGCTCATATCCGGGGGCAGGCTCCTCTCCTTCCTGCACAACTCCGCGACTGCCAGGAGGGCCGGCGCGGCTGCGGGGAACGCGCGGAGGCGGGGGTTCAGAGGGATCCCCAGGGTTGGGGCCCGCGGATTTCGTTTCTCCCCCACCGGTCCAAAGGAGAAGGCCTTGAGGGAGGCGGCGGAAGGCGTATATGTCACAGAAGTTCTCGGGGCCCATTCCGGGATCAACCCTGCCTCGGGGGACTTCTCGGTGGGAGTGAGAGGGTTCCTCGTGGAGGCCGGGGAGTTGGGACAGCCGGTGCGCGAAGCTACGGTTGCCTCGCCCCTCATGGAGATGCTGGGGGGCATCTGCTTCGTCGGGGACGACCTCGTCTACCTTGGACCTCTTGGGGGCTCCACCCTGGTTGTGGCGGAGATGACCCTCGCAGGGGTGTAGGGGCTAGCCCCTAGCCGAGAACCAAATACGAGGCGAAGAGGGCCAGGAGTCCTGCAGCCAGGCAGTAGCGGGCGTAGGGTGCCAGGCCGGACCTGCTCACTCTGGTCAGGAAGAAGTCTATCGCCGCGTACCCGACCAGGGCAGAGGTGAGAACTGCGGCTGCTAGGGGGAGGAGGCCCCCGCCCCGCCCGATCCCGGGGCTGGAGAGGATAGCTCCGGCCTCCACAAGGACGGCTCCCGCGATGGTGGGGATGGCGAGGAAGAACGAGAAGGTGGCCGCGGGTGACCTCTCCACTCCGGCTGCCATTGCCGCCGCTATGGTCGAGCCGGACCTCGAGATTCCCGGGAAGATGGCGAAGGCCTGCCCCAGTCCTGACACCAGCGCCTGGCGTGGGGAGATCCGCTTGAGGCTGTTTGCCCTCGCGATCCGTCTTGCCCCGATGGCCTCCGCCCCCGCCAGGGCGGCTCCGTTCAGGACCAGAAAGACGGAGGTGATCCGGGGTGACGAGAAGGCCTGCTCCACGACGGGCTTGAGGAGGACGCCGGCCAGGGCGGCAGGGACTGTCCCGATGACAAGGAGCGCGATGAACCGCCTTGCGGCCTTCGCCTTTCCCTCCCCGAGCCGTCCCAGCACGGCCCCGGCCAGCTCGGAGAGCTCGCGCCGGAAGTAGGCGAGGAGGGAAAGGAGGGTACCTGCATGAAGGGCGACGGCGAAGGGGAGGGAGGGTTCGGGCCAGCCCATGAGGTAAGGAACGAGCACCAGGTGGGCCGAGGAGCTCACGGGCAGGAACTCAGTGAGGCCCTGAACCACGGCAAGGACGACCGCCTGGGTAAAGCTCACGGCCGGGCATGATACCCCACGAGCAGCTGCTCTCCTTGCTGATCAGTTTGGAGCTCCGGAAGCCACCACCACGAGCCGACCCCGTGCCATGGCCTCCGCCACGGCCCGAGCCTCCTCGGCCCTCAGCCTGAGGACGACTATTCGCTCTCCCTCGCGATCCTCCACGGACACAACGAGCCTCCCCTCAGCCAGGATCTTTGGCGGGGTGGCCGGGTCGCCATCGACCACCATGATGTCAGCGAGCTCTCCGGGCTGAAGGGCCTCCGCCCCATCGGCGGAGACCGCTACGTCGCGAAAGCCCTCAGGGGGTCTCCGGGACACGAGGCGGCTCGCCGTTATCGGCTCGCCCCTGCCCGCTGCTGAGGCGAGTCTTCTTCCCACAACCTGCTCGAGACTGGGTATGGCTCCTTCAGGAACGAGCCCGGGTGGGTAGAGGGCGATCCTCACGTCCTCACTGGTGAGCGTTTTCCCTGCGGCCAGCGGGGTCGAGGCAACCACCACGGGGACGGAGGCCCTGGCCTTCTCTCCCTCCTTTAGGGCCTGCCTGGTGAGGTTCATACTGAGAAGGCCCAGGGCGAGGGCGGCAAGGTAGAGGAGTCTGGGGTGGACCGCCGGGGACGGCCTGCGATGGGTTTCGCCCTTTGGGGATAGAGGCGGCATCTCCTCCCCCCCTTTTCCTCCGGGGCCTCCTAGGACTCCACCTCGAACCTCGCCCCTTTTAGGGCGGAACCGCAGGTGCACGAGCGCTCTTTCGGTATGGCCTGGACGAGCTTCTCCAGGAGGGCCCTGAGCTTCCCGAGGTTCTCATTGAACACGCGGATGACCTCCTCGTGGGAGACGGGAGTGATGCCGGGGTCCCCCTCGAGGCCCACGTCGTAGTCGGTAATGAGGGAGATGTTCAGGTAGCACATCTCGAGCTCTCTGGCAAGGACGGCCTCGGGGTACTGGGTCATGTTGATGACCTCCCACCCCTGGGAGCGGTACCAGGCGGATTCGGCTCTGGTGGAGAAACGCGGCCCCTCCACCACCACCACGGTTCCTCGGGGGTGGTGGGGGAGGCCCATCTCCCGGCAGACGGATATGGCGGCCTGTCTCAGCTCCGGGCAGTAGGGGTCGGCGAAGGAGATGTGGGTGGTGACGGGCCCGTCGTAGAAGGTGGCCCGGCGGCCGGAGGTGCGGTCGACGAGCTGGTCGCAGATGACGAATTCCCCGGGCCTCACATGGGGCTGGAGGCTGCCTGCGGCGCACGGGCCGAGTACCCTGGTCACCCCGAGCTCCTTAAAGGCCCAGATGTTGGCGCGGTAGTTAATTGCGTGGGGAGGGAGCTGGTGGTGTCGACCGTGTCTGGGCAGGAAGGCCACCTTCCTTCCGGCGAGTTCGCCCAGGGCCAGAAGGTCAGAGGGAGGGCCGTAGGGTGTGTCTACAGGAAACTCCCTGAACCCCTCGAGGAACCGGTAGAACCCGGAGCCCCCGAAGATGCCTATCTCCGCTTCGAGCCTCACGCCCCCTCCCTTCGCCTCTTCCCCTCCGTTTGTGCCGGGGACGGCCGGCCCGGGCAGCATAGAACATGGCTGTGACTCTTCTGCGCCCGCGGGTCGGCCTTTCCACCCTCGGGAACTCCTCGCCCGGGCCCTTGGTTTCTCGTCCCCCGGGACCCACCCCGGTCACGAAGCTTCTTTCTCTGTTTTCTCGGTTCCGCCGGACTTCTCCGCCTCCCCCGCCCCCTCTCGGTTGCCTCCCCCTTTGTCACGACCCCCGGCCGGGCGGGAGGAACGGCCATAGTCCGTGGAGTGGAACCCGCTGCCCTTGAAGATGATGCCGACGGGAGAGAAGACCCTCCTTAGCGGCCCCCCGCAGCTCGGACAGGTTCCGGGGAGCTCTTCCCCGATGCGGGCGAAGACCTCGATTCGCCTAGCACACTCGGTGCATACCAGCTCGTATGTGGGCACGGCAGGAGAGAATTTTAGGTCACGGCAGGGGGGGCTGCCTGCAAGGCCGGGGTCTGCTAGTCTGAGTAGGCCCGCTTAGGGGTCTTAGGGAGGAGCTCTCGGAGTGCGGAGGGGATGGTGGTGAGGGTATGGGCGAGAGGTACACGCTTTCGGTGATCAAGGCTGACACGGGCGGGTTCGTAGGTCACGGCGACGTTCACCCGGACATGCTGAGGGTGGCGGAGGAAGCCCTGGCGGAGGCAAAGTCGGCCGGGGTCCTCATTGATGGCAAGGTGGCACGGGTGGGCGACGATGCCGCCCTCATCATGACTCACACCTTCGGGCCGGAGCACCCAGAGATTCACGGCCTGGCCTGGAGGACCTTTGAGAGGACCACGGAGGTCGCAAAGAACCTCGGTCTTTACGGCGCGGGCCAGGACCTCCTCTCCGAGGCCTTCTCGGGCAACCTCCGGGGCATGGGGCCAGGATACGCGGAGATGGAGCTGGAGGAACGTCCGAGCGAGCCCGTCATTGTCTTCCTCGCCGACAAGACGGAGCCGGGTGCGTGGAACCTCCCTCTGGTCAGGATATTTGCTGATCCGTTCACCGACCCGGGGCTTGTCATAGACACGAAGATGCACGCTGGCTTCGACTTCGAGGTGCTCGACCTCAGGGAGTCCAAGAGGATCGTCTTCCACTGCCCGGAGGAGTACTACGACCTGCTCATGTTCGTCGGTTCTCCAGGGCGGTTCGTGATCCGGACTGTCTGGAGCAGGTCCATGGGGATAGTGGCCGCAAGGACCTCCACCCAGCGCCTCTCCCTCATGGCCGGTAGGTACGTGGGCAAGGATGACCCGGTGATGATCGTGAGGGCCCAGGCGGGACTTCCTGCGGTTGGGGAGGTTCTGGAGCCCTTTGCCTTCCCTCACACTGTGGCCGGGTGGATGAGGGGAAGTCACCACGGCCCGCTCATGCCTGTCGGCTACGAGCAAGCCACCCCCACGCGGTTCGACGGCCCTCCCCGGGTGGTGGCCCTCGGTTTCCAGCTCCACCGCGGCCGGTTGGTCGGCCCGCGGGATCTCTTTGGCGACCCTGGCTTCGATGCCGCCCGGCAACAGGCTCTCGCCGTCGCCGACTACTTGAGGAGGCACGGGCCTTTCGAGCCCCACCGCCTGGCCATGGACGAGATGGAGTACACCACCATGCCGGACCTCATGGAGAAGCTCGAGGGTAGGTGGGAGCCGGAGGAGGTTGAAGTTAAAGCGGCCAGCCGGGGCCAGGAGGTGGCGGAGTAGTCCTGGAGGGGAGAGCTCAGGAGCGGGTTTTCCCTGGGCCGGCTGGGGGCACGGGGAAGCGGATCACCCGGGCCTCCGTGACGAGGACGTGGACGCGGGCGTCGTGGGGTTCGGAGGGGAGGTGGCTGAGGAGCTGCGCCTCGGTGGCCAGGCCTATCCTGGTGGTCTCGAGGCGGGCGAGGAGTCGGTCGTAATGTCCCCCTCCCCTCCCCAGGCGGGTGCCCTGCTCGTCGAAGGCGAGGCCCGGTAGGATGAGGGCGTCCACCCTTCCCTTCCAGGGCTCGAGCCAGGAGGCGGGTTCCGCGATACCCGCGTAGCCGGGGGCGAGGTCGCGGGAGAGGTCTGTAACCCTGACCGGTTCTATCTCTTCCCCCTTCACCCTTGGCAGGAGGAGGATCTTCCCCTCCCGAAGCAGGGCGGGGAGTATTTCGGAGGTGGGGGCCTCGTCCGGTAAGGAGACGTACGCCATGACCACTTTGGCTGAGGTCACCTCTGGAAGGGCGAGGACCCTGGAGGCGAGTTCCTCCGCGAGGTGCTCCCAGCTTCCCCCGCGGGCCCTCAGGGCTCGCCGGATCTCGGACTTGGTCGTCTGGGGGGGAGGCCCGGCACCGGTCTGCTCTTCCCCGCGGGCAGGTTTCCTTGGCGTCATGACCAACCGATAGAGTAGCCGGGGAGCGCGCGAAGGGAGGGATGGCGCCGGGGTCGGGCCGAGGACGGGGCTCGAGACTGGGAGAGATTGTGGGCGAGTTTGAGATGCCGGGTGAGGGCTGGGGCATCGGCCCCGGGAGGAGCGGAGCCCTCTTTTCCCTGAGGACGAAGATAGCTCTGACCTTTGCTGGTGTGGTCCTGGTTCCCCTGGTGGTTGCCTCCCTTGGCCTCCGGGAGCTCGTGTTGCGCGAGGCGGAGGTTAGGGTCGGCTCGGAGCTGGATGCCATGGCTTCTTCCGCCCTGGCCGGGCTGGGGAAAGAGGCCCTCTTCGTCGGAAGAGCGGTCGAGTCGGTCGGGAAGGAGGCCTCTTCCCGGCCGGAGCTTCTGGAGGCGGCGGCCAGGGGCGACTCTGGTCCCATGGCGGGCTTCCTGAGGGAGGCTTCGTCCGGGTGGCGCCTCGACTTCGTCGGTCTTTTCGGCCCGGAAGGCTCGCTCCTTGCCTGGGAGGGGCGGTCGGGGGAGTGGTTCGGCGGGCCTCCTCGGCCTCGGGAGGTCCTAGAGCGGGCTGACTCGCCCGCCGTGAAGGCTGTGGCGCGGCTGGAGAGCGGGGGGAAGCAGGTGGGCGTAATCGTGGGCGGCTTGTGGCTGGACGGAGCGCGCGCGAGGGAGCTGTCCCACGCGGAGGTGGAGGTTGCCTTTGCGACTGGAGGGAGGGTGATTTCGGGCTCGGATCCTGGGGCGGAGGACCTCCCCGCAGCCAGCGCAGGCCCTGTTAGGGTTGATGTTCCCCGCGGCCCGTGGCTGGTAAAGGGGGTGGAGGTGAGCCCGGGGGGCCCTCGCCTCCTCGTCTTCGAGAACGTCGGCTTCATCCAGGAGAGGGGAAGGCGTCTTCTCCTGCTCCTGGCGCTGCTTTTTGTGGTGGCTGGGGGCCTGTCGGGCGCCCTCGCCGCGGTTCTGGCGGGGGCGATAACGGCGCCTATCCGCCTTCTCACGCAGAAGGCCACGGCTCTGGCTGCAGGGGAGTTCGTCCAGAAGCTCGATGTTAGGTCGAGAGACGAGGTGGGGGAGCTGGCCAGGGTCTTCAGCGAGATGAGCAGGAGGATCCACTCTTACGTGAGGGCTTTAGAGGACTCCAGGGAGGAGCTACGAAGATCCCTTGTGAGGATGGGTGCGGCTCTGGCCAGCGGCACCGACCTGGAGACAGCCTTCGCTGCGGTGGTGGAGGCAGCCCTCACTGCCCTGGGAGCGAAGGTGGGGGCCGTTTACCTCCGGAGCGCTGGCGGCGACTTCGTGGCCGCCGCTGCCAGGGGGCTTCCCGCAGAGGTCATGGCAAGGGCGAAGGTTCGGGTGGGCGAGGGGCTCGCAGGGCTGGCTCTAGCAAGCCGGCGGTGCGTGAGGGCTCCGGAGGACGGGAGGGTGGGGCCGGGGGAACCGGAGGTGGAGACAGGCATGGCTGTGCCTCTGGTCGGGAGAGGGGAGGTTCTGGGCTGTCTTGCTGTCTACGATCGGCCCGGAGGGTTTGATGCCGAGGACGTGGAGACCCTCGAGGCTTTTGCTGCTCAGGCCAGCCGCGCTATGGAGGATGCCCTGCTCCAGATGGAGGTGGAGCGCCTCTCCATTACCGACGAGATGACGGGGCTCTGGAACTACAGGTACTTCCGGATGGCCCTGGCCAGGGAGGTGGAGAGGGCTTCCCGGTTCAGTCACCCCTTCTCCCTGCTCATAGTGGACATAGATCACTTCAAGGAGGTGAACGACGCCCATGGCCATCTCAAGGGAGACGAGGTGCTGAAGGAGGTGGCGAGCAGGCTCCTGCTCTCCGTGAGGAGCCAAGTGGATACCGTGGCGAGGTACGGTGGTGACGAGTTCTCCATCATTCTGCCCGAGACGGATCTGAGGGGAGCCAGGGTGGTGGCGGAGAAGGTGAGAAGGAGGGTCGGGGGGGAGCCCGTTATAGTGAACGGCGCCGCGCTCAGGGTCACCGTGAGTGTGGGGGTGGCTAGCTACCCCATGCACGGAATAGGCGCTGGGGCGCTGCTGGCCGCAGCGGACCGCGCCCTTTACCGAGCCAAGCAGGTAGGGCGGGATCAGGTCGCGGTGCCTGGCTGAGGCGGGCGAGCCGGGGAGCTGCCAACCGGGGTGGGGCGGATTGAGCCCTCTGGCCTCCACCGGTAGACTGCCGCCAAGGGAGGCCAGGTGAGGATAAGGAAGGCTGTGATACCGGCGGCGGGTCTTGGCACGCGGTTCTTACCCGCCACCAAGTCCCAACCGAAGGAAATGCTGCCTGTAGTGGACAAGCCCGCCATCCAGTATGTGGTGGAGGAGGCCGCGCGGGCGGGGATAACGGACATCCTCATCGTGACGGGGAGGGGGAAGAGGACCATCGAGGACCATTTCGACCGCTCCTTTGAGCTCGAGTACTACCTGGAGAGAAAGGGGGAGAGGGAGAAGCTGGATGAGATCAGGGCCATCTCGGAGATGGCTTCCATCCATTACATCCGCCAGGGTGACCCCCTTGGTCTCGGCCACGCCGTGCTAGCTGCTGAGGCCCATGTGGGGGAGGAGCCCTTCGCGGTCCTCCTCGGAGACGACATCATCCCCGACGGCTCTCTCCTCCCGCGCCTCCTCGAGCTCTTCGAGAGGGACGGCAGGAGCGTGGTGGCGGTGGAGGAGGTCCCGGCTGAGGAGACCCACCTTTACGGCATAGTGGAACCCGAATTCGTCGAGGAGAATCTCGCGAGGATCGTGGACATAGTTGAAAAGCCATCTCCTGGAAAGGCCCCCTCCAACCTGGCCGCCATCGGGCGCTACGTCTTCACCCCCGAGATCTTTGACTGCCTGAAGCAGGTGGGCCCCGGGGCCGGGGGGGAGATTCAGCTCACGGACGGCATACGCCTCCTCACCCGCAGGCAGACCGTGTATGCGTACGTCTACGACGGGGTCAGGTTCGACATCGGCCAGAAGCTCGACTACCTCCGGGCCTCCGTGGAGCTTGCCCTGGACCACCCCGAGGTGGGGCAGGATTTTGCGGAGTTCCTGAGGGATCTCGTGCTGAGGCGAAAGATCATCTAGTGGGGTCCGGGGGAGGCAGTTGGGGAGGGGTGATGATCCCGCTGGAGGAGTGGAAGGAGTACGTCCTCTCTGGCATCGAGCCCCTTCCTCCCATGGAGGTTCCTCTCCTGGAAGCGGCCGGACTCCGCCTGGCGGAGGAGGTGAGGACCCCTCATCCCCTCCCCCCGTTCGACTCGGCCTCCATGGACGGGTATGCCGTGCTCTGGGAGGATCTCCTGGCCGGGGGAGGAGAAGCCCAGCTCCGCGTCGTCGGGGAGGTGAGGGCGGGGCAGGCATGGCAGGGGAGGCTTTTCCGCGGGGAGGCGGTGCGGATCTCCACGGGGGCCGCCCTTCCCCCGGGGGCCGACACCGTCATCCCGAAGGAGCATGCCGAGGAAACTGAGGGGCGGGTGCGGGTGAGGGGGAGGGAGAAGGGCGCCTTCGTGAGAGGCGCCGGTGAGGATCTGAGGGAGGGCGAGGTGGTGGCCTCACCTGGCGACCAACTCACGCCCGCGCTCCTCGGCCTCCTCGCCTCTGTGGGCCGGGCCTCGGTTAAGGTGAGGCCGAGGCCGAGGGTGGGTGTTTTCGCCACCGGCGACGAGCTAGTGGAACCGCCTGCGGGGCTTGGCCCCGGGCGCATATACGACTCCAATTCCTATCTCCTTGCCGCCCTGGTGCGGGAGGTGGGGGGAAAGGCCTTTCGCGGAGGGGTGGTTCCCGACTCCCCGGGCGCCCTCGAATCGGTCCTTTCCGCTTGGAGGGGGCAGGCGGACGTCGTCCTGGTGACTGGCGGGGTTTCGGCGGGGGACCACGACTACTCCCGGGATCTCGTCTCCAAACTCGGGGGGAGGGTGGAGAGGGTGGCCATCCAGCCGGGGATGCCTCAGGGCTTCGCGCGGTTCGAGGGGATCCCGGTCTTTGCCCTCCCTGGGAACCCCGTCTCTGTCTTTGTCTCCTACGAGCTCTTCGTCCGGCCCGCCCTCCTCAAGATGATGGGCTTCCCACGATGGGAAAGACCCCGCGTCAGGGCGATGATGGAGGAACCCGTCGCGAGCCCTCCCGAGAAGGTCCAGTTCCTCAGGGTGTCTCTTAAGAGGAAGGCCCTAGGGTGGGCGGCGAGACCCACGGGGGGGGCCGGCTCTCACCTCCTCCGCACTGTTGCCCTCGCCGATGGCCTGGCTGTCATCCCCCGGGGGGTCTCCCAGGTTCCCGCGGGGGCGAGTGTGGAGGTGGTGGTCACCAGGGAAGAGGTGCTGCTGAGCGGAGGTCTCTAGTGAGGACGTCCGATGCCCGCCGCAGGCCGGAGCCTCACCCCGCCGGAGGGCCGGAGGCGGGGATCGAGGCTCTTGCGGCCAGTCCTCCCGGGTGGGGTTCCGGGGCCCCCGAGGCTTCGGGACTTACCCACATTGGCCCGGGCGGAGAGGCCCGCATGGTGGACGTGGGTGGGAAGCCGGAGACTCTGAGGGAGGCCGAGGCCTCCTGCCGGGTGAGGATGAGCCCTGCCACCCTCTCCCTCCTCCTCCAGGGTGGTCTGCCCAAGGGGGATGCCCTGGCGGTGGCGAGGATCGCGGGGATCACGGGGGCAAAGAAGGCCTCTCTGCTCGTCCCCCTGGCCCACCCCGTCCGGCTCTCCAGCTTGGATGTGGAGTTCCGATTTGCCCCGGAGAGCGGGGAGGTGGAGGTGAGGGTGGTGGCGCGGGCGGTGGACAGGACGGGTGTGGAGATGGAGGCCATGGTCGGCGCGGCCGCGGCTGCCCTCGCCCTGTATGACATGGTGAAGGGGGTGGAGAGGGGGGTTGTCGTTCAGGACTTGAGGCTCCTCAGGAAGTCCGGGGGCAGGAGCGGGACCTGGGTGAGGGAGGAACCGTGACGGCAGCCGTGAGGGTGGCCATCCTCACCGTAAGCGACCGCGTCTCCCGCGGGGAACGGGCCGATGTGGGGGGCGAGGCCCTCGAGGCCTTCGTCTCCAGCCGAGGGTGGGAGGTGGTGAGGAGGGAATGCGTCCCGGACGATCAGGAGCTCGTTGAAGCGACGCTGATGCGCTGGAGCGACGAGGGGCTGGCCGACGTCATCCTCACCACGGGCGGCACGGGTTTCGCGCCGCGGGACCGGACACCTGAGGCGACCCTGGCTGTGGTGGAGAGGCTCGCCCCGGGTTTGCCCGAGGCGATGCGGGCTGCGCACCGCGGCAACCCCCACGCTCTCCTCTCCAGGGCTGTGGCGGGCATCCGTTGCGCCTCCCTCATTCTGAACCTTCCCGGCAATCCGACGGGGGCGGTCGAGAGCCTGGAGGTCGTGGCCGACGCCTTGCCCCATGCGGTGGAGCTCCTAAGGGGTGAGGCCGGAGAGGCTTCCCACAGCTTCCCGGGGAAGAGCCAGCCGTCAGGCTCTTAAGCCCAGCCCGGAGGAGGCCGGAGAGGCCCTTTCGGTGTACCCTGCGGGGACGTTGCTTGCAGGGGCCAGCTGCCAGGTATGTAATTACACGCGTGGGAGTTGAGCTCCTACTCGTTCTCGGGTTGGTTCTGGTCTGGGGCTGGCTCGTCGTGCCCGAGTTGTCTTCCCTTCGTTCCCCCGCGTCCACGGCGAGGAGCTTTAAGGCGGGGAGGCTTGCCCTCTCGCGGGCTGTGGGGGTGCGGGGTTCCGGTTCCCGAGGCGGGCGTCAGCTTCTCCTGCCTGCCCCTTCGACTGGAGGCCCGATGCTTCGCAGGAGAAGAAGGTTTGTGCTCATCCTCGCGTTGATGGGGTCTTTTTTCCTCTCCCTCGCCCTCTTTGGGATGGGATGGGCCTGGCTTCTCTTCTCCCTGGTTCTGTTGGGGACCCTAGCTTACCTGGCAGCCATCGGGAGGGTGGAGGCGAGGAACACCAGGCGGGGAAGAAGGGAGGTCTTCTTTGTGGGTGCGGGCCTGGTGCGGAGCGAAGGAGGTGGGCCGGTGGAGAGCGTGAGGGCGTGGAAAGGGCGGCCAATTCCCCGCGGGGTGAGGGCGAGTCGATGCTAGACTCGGCGGCGTGGACTTCCAGGACCTGGCGGAGAGGCTCAGGGTAGCCCTCGACTCCAAGAACCAGGCCAGGGAGAAGGGCCTTCTCCTCTCAAGAAAGGCCATACAGACTTGCGCCCGCGCCATCCGCAGCATCCACCGAGAGGAATGGGAGGCGGCCGAGGCGCTCAAGGCGGAGGCGCGGAGGCTGGTGGAAGAGGCAGAGAAGGTTCTGAGGGACCATCCCGAGGTCTACCACGGGGGGTTCCTCCAGGATGCCCAGAAGGAGTATGCAGAGGCAGCCATCACCTACGCCGTGATTCGGGGTCTGCCGCTGCCGGGACCGGACGAGCTGGGCGTTCCCGAAGTTCCCTACCTCGGCGGGATGGCCGAGGCCATGGGTGAGGTTCGGCGCAGGATACTGGATCTGCTCCGGCGGGGGAAACACGCCGAAGGGGAAGCCCTGCTCGGGGTGATGGATGAGATCTACTACCTCTTTACTTCCCTGGACTATCCGGACGCCCTCACCGGCGGCCTGAGGAGGAGCACGGACCTCCTCCGCTCCCTGGTGGAGAGAACGCGGGGGGAGTTCACCATCTCCGTGATCCAGCGCGACCTGAGGGACGCCCTCCAGCAGAAGGAGAGGCTCCTCCGAGGCTAACGAGACGGATCAGGACCTCCGCGCCGGAGGGGTGGAGCCGACGGGACTCGAACCCGTGACCTCTTGCCTGCCGAGCAAGCGCTCTACCACTGAGCTACGGCCCCTGGCAGCCGCTATTGTAGAAGTGGGAATAGGGGGCTGCAACGCTGGGACCGGCGGAGGAGGTGGTCCGAGGTGCTCCTCTTTCTTGTCCAGCACGGCGAAGCCAAGCCCGAGGGCGTGGACCCTGCACGTCCCCTAAGCGAGAGGGGTAGGCGGGACGTGGAGGCCGTAGCCGCGTTCCTGCGGGGGAAAATCGGCCCGGTCACGATCCTTCATAGCGGAAAGCTCAGGGCGAGGCAGACGGCGGAGGTCCTCGCGGCTTCCCTCACGCCTGGTTCCCGACCTGAAGAGACCGATGGCCTGGAACCCCTGGCCGACCCGAAGGTCTGGGCGGCCAGGGCCGAGAAGGCCGAGGGTGACCTCATGGTCGTGGGCCACCTCCCCCATCTGGAGCGGCTCGCCTCCCTACTCCTCACTGGGGAGGAGGGGGCAAGGCCAGTGGCCTTCCGGATGGGAGGAGTGGTCTGCCTGGAGAAGGGGGAGGGCGGCTGGGCGGTGAGGTGGGCGGTCACCCCGGATCTCCTGGGGTTGTCAGACTGACTTCCTTGGTTTGTTCGCTTGAGGCTTGGGGCTTCTGCCTCTGGCTGGGGCTCGAGCTTTTGCAAGGAGGGGAGAAGTGGAGAGGGTGATCTCGGGACTGAAGATAGAGTGTGTGAAGGGAGACATCACAAAGCAGGCGGGGTTCGACGCCGTCGTGAACGCGGCCAACGCCGAGCTTCGGCCCGGCGGGGGGGTGGCGGGGGCCATCCACAGGGCGGCCGGGCCCGAACTCTATGAGGAATGCAGGCCCCTTGCTCCCATCAAGCCCGGTCAGGCGGTGGTGACGGGTGGTCACAACCTCCCTAATCGCTATGTCATCCACTGTCTCGGCCCCGTTTACGGAGTGGACGAACCTTCCGATCGGCTCCTGGCTGACTGCTACCGAAATGCCTTGAGGTTGGCCGAAGAGAAGGGGATGAGCTCGGTGGCCTTTCCCGCCATCTCCACGGGGGCCTTCGGTTACCCCTTGAGGGAGGCGGCGAAGATTGCCCTAGGAACTGTGGCGGAGCTCGCTCCCTCCCTTCGCTCGGTGAAGGTGGTCCGTTTTGTCCTGTACGATGAAGCCGCCCTCCGGGCCCACGAGGAGGCCCTCCTCTCTCTCCCCGAGGGGGGGAAGGGGTGAGGGCACGGGCGGGCTCGCAGGCTATACTCTGGGTGTTCCAATGGCCCGGCAGCTCTACGGGCGCGGGGGTGTAGCTCAGGGGTAGAGCGCTTCCTTCGCACGGAAGAGGCCAGGGGTTCGAATCCCCTCACCTCCACGCTGCTCGAGCGCCCCCGGCGGCGCCACATTTGAGAGCAAGCTGAACCGGGGACGCTAGCCTAGCCAGGGCGCTAGGACGGCCTTCGGCCTCCTGGCCCTCGATCTTAGGGCCGACGTGAGGAGAAGGCCGAGTAGAGAAAGGGCCAGGCCTGCCCCGGCCGCGGACCACCCGGTCACGGGGAGCTCTCTCCTGCTACCCTGCCTCGGACTGCGAGCGAGCCCTTGGGAAAGGAGCCTCGCATCGCCCACCAGGAGCTCCGCGTTCCTGTCCTTCGCTCCCACGGTTTGCGGGTAAGTTGAGGCTCCTGACTGGGGTTCCCTCGCCCCGACCCATTTGGCAACGGAAGCGAGATACTCCTCGTTGATGTCCTCTCCGGTGCCACCGAAGGAGGGGTCTCTTTCAGGGGTTGGATCCGCCTTCCAGGAGAGGCTTCCGGGGTCGAGAGGGGCAGCGGCGTCCACCTTCACGGTGAAGTTTTCTTGCCTCGATGCTGTCGGTATGGGTGTGCCCGTTCACGAAAAGGATGACCCCCGGAAAGCGGAGGAGCTCCCGAAGCTCCGCACCGGTGTGCTGGGTTACGCCGTCAGTCCGGGGGGCGGTGTTGTCGAGGCTCCCTTCGGGGTGGTGGGCCATGACCACGATAAGGTGGAACCTCCCGCCCGTGGGCCTGCACTCGCCCTCCCCGGGCGGGAAGGCGCAGGCCGAGTGGGACTCGAGGTCCTTCTCCAGCCAGTCCCACTCGGGGCCGTCTAGGTTCCCCGTATCCAGGCCCTCGGCGGCGGCGGTGTCTAAGGCTATGAAGTGGAGAGGCGGCTCGCCCGGCGCGGCGGGGGCGAGGTCAAAGGAGTAGCAGCCCCTGGCGAGGGACTTCCCCGAGGGGTCCGTGCACCGTTGAAGGAGTCCGTGTCCCGGGGGGAGACCTTCGCTGCCTCGAGCGCCCGCGCGGCTTGCGAGGGGCGGTGGGAGGTGCTCTGCTATCCAACTCTCCCTCTCCACGAGCTGCCTCTCGGGATCCGCCTGGATGAGTTTGGCATGCCCTCGGCGGCGGCGCTCTCCCAGAACCGGGGATCCGAGAGGTGGGGAGGGTCCTGGCAGGCCCTCTGGAGTTCGTCAGGGGGGGAGGCTTGCCACCTTTACCGAGCCAACCACCCAAGCTTTCGCGAAACTCTGCCAAGCGGGGTTGTCTCCTGGGACGGTTCCCTGGACCTTGACATCGTGGTTCCCGAGCACCGAGTACCAGGGAAGGGGGGAACCATCGGGGCGGCGGAGCCCCGGAGCCCAGAAAGGTTTCTGCGCAAGGTAGAGGAGGCTCTCACCCTCCACCGGGCTGGGGTAGGGGTCTTCCCCCTGGACACCTTCGTAACCGGGGGCCCCAGAATCGGGTCTCACGAGGCGGCCGCCGTCCATGAGGTCCACGAACCACCGGACTTCATTCCTCTGCTGGTTGTCGCTGGAATCGCCGAGGACCGCGGCGAAATCGAAGGGCCGGCCCGTTACGGGGCCGCGGCTGAGCCGGTTGAGGGCTCTCACCATGGCATTCAGGAGATGCGGCTCCAGGGCCTCGTTCCACCGAAAGGCGCTCTTGGCCGGGTGGCCCCGGCACGCATCGAGAAACTCGGCGCGAAGGGGCTACTCCTCGTCTATCACGTGTACGTCGGTCATGAGGGGAAAGGAGACGAGGGGGATGGGGCGTCTGCCCGGTCTCGCCGGAGCCAGGTCCTCCCTTACGGCGAGGGGCTCGCCCGGGCCGCACCTTAGCTCCCCATCCATGACTCTGACGGTCCCTTCAAGGCTGGTGCTCCCACAGGGGGGGATAGCGCGAGCCGCGCTCGAGGACAGCGGAAAGAGGAGGCTTAAGAAGACTGGGACGGCGAGGACTGCCTCCGCCTTCCTCACACGGCTCCCTACTTCCCAGGGCCTTTCTGCCCATCTTCGTGTTCGCGCCCTCGGTGCCCGTTCCTCCCGGGCGTACTCGATGGCTTACACAAGAACAGGGAAAGCCTGGGGGTGGAGGATTTTGAGAACAGGAAAAGCCTGGGGGTGGAGGATTTTGAGAAAGGTAACACGAGACCGGGAGCCCGGCCTTCCCCGCGTCCCGCTCGGCCTAGCTTGCCAGGGTGTTCCTGGCAAGCTCAGGGGTCCAGACAGCCGTGCGGAACCTCCTCAGCACCCTTCGTCTCTCGCGCTCCGTGAGGCCGCCCCAGACCCCGTGCCAGATACGGTGGTTCAGAGCGAAGGCAAGACACTCTGAGACCACCGGGCAGGACCTACAGATCCTCTTTGCTTTTCTGGCTTGGAGGGCTCCCGGGCCGAAGAATACTTCCGGGTCCACCCCCCTGCAGACAGCGCGTGACTCCCAGCTTTCGAGCGGTGCCGACATCTATCACCTCCACCGACACCGCTCCGGCTCCTGTGCACCTAACTTAGTTTGTTCGCGCGCTCACTGTCAACTTGGCCGCCGGGCAAGAGGACCCGCCGGGCATCACCTGCGGCGGGAAAGGGTTCTGGCGACCACCGGTAGGCCCGCTAACCAGGGCAGCCAGAAGGTTATAGCCCGGTACACCATCACCCCGGCGAGGCCGAGATCGAGGGGGAGGCCCCACCTCGCCAGGGAGATGGCGAGACTTGACTCCACTAGCCCCAGGCCGCCGGGGGCGATGGGGAGAGTGGCTGCTGCATTCGAAAGGGCGTAGGAGGCGAGGATCCTTCCGGGGGAGAGACGACCCCCCACTGCCAGCAGTGCCGCCCTGAGGGCGGCGGCTTCGAGGACCCACCGGAGGGTGGCGAGGGTGAGGTCGAGAAGAAGGCCCCGGGGGCCCGTCGGCATCTCGGCCTCCTCCAGGGCCATGGCTGCTTGCGCCAGACGCGGAGAGAACCTTCGCGCCACCCACGAGATCCTCCTCCGAATTCCCCTGCGGGCTAGGGTGGCTGCCCAGAGTCCCGAGAGAAGGAGGCAGGAGATGGCGACAAGAAGCCCACTGCCAGCGCCGCCGGGCCACGAAGGGAGGGTGAGGGCCGCTCCAAGGCCCACAGCGGTGAGGAGGCCCTGGTATGACGCGAGTCCCGCCAGGAGAGCGGCTCCGAGAGCTCTCTCCCGCTCGCCGCGGCGACCCAGGTACCACCCCTGGGTTGCGAGGTTGGCAAGGCCCCCGGCAGGCAGCGATCGGCCTGCGGCTGCTCCTGCCAGGGCGGAGGCGAGGGCGAGAGGGAAAGAGGCCTGGACCCCCATGCGGGCCGCCCAGAGTCTTAGGAGGGCTGCATAGGGGAGGATGCTTCCGGCAGCCAGAAGGAGCGTGACGACGAGAAGGGGACGGGAGGCCTGCGCTAGGTGGGCGAGGGCCTTTCCCTGGCCGATGAGGCGGACGGCTGCGAGATAGATGCCTACACCAGCGGCGAGAGTGAGGAGGCTCCTCACCACTGCGGTGGGACCGCCCTTCTCCGGCTTCCTCACCTCGGCCCTGCCTGCATCGGGGAGGACAGCGGGAGGGCGGAGGTAGCTCTCTCGTGGCCCCCCACGTGGCCTGGCTGCTTCTTGATCCCTTCGGTCATGGCGGGATAGTATCCGCGTGCCTCCCGGCAGGTGGTTCTCCGGGGCGCGGCGTTTCAGGGAGAGAGGCGTTGCGGGTCTGGATACTGGTGTTCCTTTCATACCTCGCCGGGTCCTTCCCCACGGCTTACGTGGTGGCAAGGAAATGGGCAGGCCTCGATATACGGACGGTGGGTTCTGGGAACGTGGGCGCCGGCAACGTGACCCGGACCCTCGGGCTCCGGCTGGGTTCTTTGGTGGCGGCCGTGGATTACCTCAAGGGACTGGTTCCCGTCATGGTCGGGAGGAACATCGGGCTTTCCAGCTCGGAGCTGGTCCCTGTGGGTGTGGCAGCCGTGGCCGGCCATAACTGGCCGGTCTTCCTTCAGTTCCGGGGCGGGCGGGGGATGGCGACGGGGGCAGGGGTTCTCTCCTACCTTTTCCCCCGGGCCATACCTGTCCTGGTGGTGACGGCCCTGGTCGGGTCGTTAAAGGGCGTAGGGGGTCTCACCGGGATTCTGGGCTTTTCCAGCGTTCCCCTCCTCGCTGTCATCTGGGGTGAGTCCCGCCCGGTGCTCTGGGCCTCCCTCAGCGTCTTGGTGCTAGTCGCGGTGAGGAGGATCCAGGGTAGCCCAGGGGACAGGCTGGACCCCGCTCACCCGTGGAGGAGCGTCCTCCACCGTCTTCTCTACGACTCAAGCCGGCCCCTCCGCCTGGCTCCATAGCAGCGCTCCCGCCGAGGACGGCATCCACGCCTCTAAGGAGTCCCGGCCAGGCTGTAGGTCCCGGGTTTTCGGGGGAAGTCAGTCCGCCGGCGACCCCTCTTCAACCTTGGTGGGAGCCAAGGATCCGTGCGAGATCGAGCAGAACCCGGTTCACGGCCTCCTCCTCGCCCACGCCAGGGGCGGGCGCGAACCTCAAGGCCGCCTCGATGGTTCCCCGGTTCCAGGCCCTGAGCAGAAGGGCCGGAGGTGGAGAGGGGGAGACGGCCGGGTGGTTCGCGAGGACTCGCTCAACCTCTTCCAGGGTCTTCCTCGGATCGGTGCTCTCCCCGAGAACCAAGGGCACCTCCCTGGGGGGCCTCGAGGCAGCGTTCACCAGCGGGCCCGCGAGCAGGAGCCGGTTGGGGACAACTACGAGCCTGCCGTCATCCGACCTGAGAAGGGTGGACCGGGCCCTCACCTCCTCCACCCTTCCCTCTCCGCCCGCGCCCTGCACGTAATCTCCGCGTACGAAGGGCCTCTCAACGAGGATAACCACTCCCGCGACGAGGTTCGCGAGGAACTCCTGGAGGGCGAGGCCTGCGCCGAGACCGGCAAGCCCCAGACCTGTCATGAGGGCGAAGAGGTTCACTCCGGCTGCCGCCAGGGCGAGGGCGATGGCCACTGCCGAGAGGGCCCAGAAGACGAGCCTGGCGGGTAGGGTGTTGGCAGCAGGGTCCGCTCTGGTGAGGGCTTTCTCCGCGCCCCTTGCCGCGGCTCGCGCCAGGGCAAGGCCGGCGAGCAGGACGAGGGAGGCTGCGAGGAGCTGGGGCGCGTGGATGAGAATTCCCCGCCAGAACCGCTCGAAGGCCTCGGCCGTGAGCCTCAGGGCCTCCTCCAGGCTCCCGAGTGAGGTCGGGGAAGGTGCAGGTGTCTGGCTCATATCCGGGAGCATACCGGTAGGCGGGCGGGCCGCGGCACGCCCCCAAAATAGCGCCATGCCGCTATTGACGGGCAGCTCAACCTGGTCTAAGAACTCGGGGCGGCGTGTCGTCCTGAATCTGGGCTCAACGGGGGCCAAGTGAAGTCGGGTACAAGGGCGGCGGCCGTATCTGTCCTCGGAGCGCTTGCCTGGTTCGGGCTCTGGCAGCTTGGCCCGGGGACGGCGCTGGGGCTGCGGGTGAGCATCGCGAGATCGGGTCGCGGCAGTTCCCGGGGGGTGGACTGCAAAGACCTCGGCCTCTCCACGCTCGCGAGGTTTGAGGCAGAAGATAGCGAGCTCGTTCCCCGAGGCGGAGATGCCCGAACCGTTCAGCTCTTCGGTGATGATGTGCGGGCGGGCCGCATTGAGAGATGGACCTCAGTCGTCCCTGTGAATGCGGTTATCGTCAGGGGAGGGCAGAGAGAGATCGTCCGCTCCTACCCCGGGGCCACGAGCGGGGGTCCTCTGGTCGCGCCCCTCCGGGAGGGCGCGGAGGGCGGGGCGAAAGAGGCGGGGAGATCCGAGGCCCTGAGGGAGGTGGAGTTCTGCTCCGAGGGAGGCCGAGGTTCGGAGAAAGGCGGAGCTCCGACCACGGAACCCCCTTTGCGGGCAACCAGAGGACCCTCGTCACCCCCGCCCTCGTCGCCGTCACCCGGGACAGTCTGGTGGAGCGGAAATGGGAGGAACTCGATCCGTGAGTGCCGTGAGGGCGAGGACTCCTTTTTCCACTGGGTCTTTACCGCCGGGGGCGGGGAGGCGATCAGCCAGGTCGTGCTCTACGTCAACGGGGCCCCCTACCCCATGTCGCCCAAGGGGGACAAAGGAGGCTCATGGCACGCGGATGTTCCGGGGGCGGATCCCGGCTCCTTGACCGCGTACGTCCAATATGTGGGGAGCCTGGGGAAGGGTAGACCTGTGCTTACCATCAGCGATGGCTGCTGGCCGTCCCCCTCCCCG
>JBBINU010000010.1:29139-36632 GCA_037443725.1 Actinomycetota bacterium
TCCCCGAGCCCCACCTCGTCCCCGACCCCCACCCCTTCCCCGAGCCAGACGCCCAGCCCCTTCCTCACCCCCACCCCTTCCCCGTCCCCGGTTCTCGAGATTCTGGCCGGCCGGGTAATAGCCCCTCCAACCCCGGGCACCTCCCAGGTCATGGGAGGGGGGAGGCTGGCTCTAACCGGGTGGCCGTGGTTCCTCGCGGCGTTTCTTGGGGGTGTGGCGATGGTTGCCGGGGGGGCCGCTCTCGTGGCGGCGGCGTCGCGGTGGGGGTGAGAAGGCGCTCGCCGCTTCCTGGCACACGTGCCGCCTTGGTGGGTGCGGCGGGAGCGGTTGGTGAGAGGAGCCCGGAGGAGATCGCCGAGCTCGGACCCTCTTGACAGGGGTGAAGGACGGGAGTTAGGCTGCGGATGTCCCGAGCGGCCCTAGAGGTCGAGTCAGGGAACCGACTGGGGCCCCCTGGGAAAGCCGTAAGGCCGACTGGGCGTAGCTTGGGTCTGGCTGGGGAAGGCCAACTCGGTTAGATCTAGGTGAGGCTCGGAAGGCCCCAAAGCCCAACGAAAGGGGCTACCGGAAGGGAACCGAGACGGCGTCGAAAGGTCGCTCGGGACATTCGAGGCCCGAGAGGCTGAAACGGAGAGCACCCGGCCAGGGTGCAGGGATCCGTGGAGGTCTCTCGGGCCTCTAGTTTCTCTTGGCTTCCCGTGCGGCCTGTGGGCTTTAAGGCCTCGGCGAGCCGGGGGTGGGCTCGGGGGTTACTCGTGGCCGAGGATCTCTTCCTCCGGGGGAGGTTCTCTCACCAGGCCTTTCTCCTTAAGCGCCTCGAGGACTTCCCTGGCCTCCCGGATTCTTGTGGTGGCGAGGGTCTCGAGCTCCGCCCGCGTGAGGTGGAGCCTGGCCACTCCCTGCTCGATGCTCTTAAGGGCTGCCGCGACGGCCACTCTGGGGTAGACCTCCCACTCATCCATGCGGGGAACCACGTCGTCCTCGTGGATCCCCCTGTCGCACGCGAAGTCGGCAAGGGCGCGGGCGGCGGCCACGCACATGTCGTCCGTGATGGTCCATGCCCGGACGTCCAAGACGCCGCGGAAGATCCCGGGGAATCCCAGGCTATTGTTGATCTGGTTGGGGAAGTCGGACCTCCCTGTCCCCACCACTCTCGCTCCCGCCTCCTTCGCCTCCCACGGCCAGATCTCGGGAACCGGGTTGGCGGTGGCGAAGACCACGCCGTCCGGGGCCATTCTCTTCACCCACTCCTTCTTGATCACTCCGGGTCCGGGAGTGGAAGCTCCCACCACCACGTCAGCCCCCTCCATGGCCTCCGGTATCCCTCCCCTCACCCTCTCGGCGTTGGTTCGGAGCGCTAGCTCGTGCTTCCAGGGGTGTTCCTGAGCGAGGGCCTCCATGTCGGGCCGGTCGCGGTGGAGGGTGCCCTTGGAGTCCACGAGAATGAGCTTTCCGGGGTCGGCACCAGCCAGAATGAGGACATGGGCCGCGCGTATGTTGGCGGCTCCCGCACCCACCAGGGTTATCTTCACTTCTTCCAGCTTCTTCCCGACCACCTTGAGGGCGTTGAGTATCCCGGCAAGGACCACCGTGGCTGTGCCCTGCTGGTCGTCGTGCCAGACGGGGATCTCCAGCTTCTTTCTCGCTTCCTCCAGCAGGTAGAAGGCCTTGGGCGTCTCTATGTCCTCCAGGTTTATCCCCCCGAAACTCGGCTCCAGCCACTTGAGGAGGGAGAGGAGCTCGTCAGGGTCGGTGGTGGAGACGCAAAGGGGAAAGGCGTCCACCCCGCCCAGGTACTTGAAGAGCAGGGCCTTTCCCTCCATCACAGGTAGGGCACCTGAAGGGCCGAGCTTTCCCAGGCCTAGGACGCGGGAACCGTCGGAGACAACGCCCACCAGGTTCCAGCGGCTTGTGTACTCGTAGGAGAGGGCGGGCTCCTTGGCGAGGAGGCGGCTCACCTCTGCCACTCCCGGCGTGTACCAGATGGAGAAGTCGTCAAGGCTCCTCACGGTGCACCGGGGAGCCACCTGAATCTTGCCCGCGTAGAAGCGATGGTAAGCTGCGGCGAGCCGGCCCGGTTTGGCTGCCTTCCAGAGGAGCTCTCTCTCGCGCTCGGCTTCCATGGCCACCCCCCTTTGCGGGCCCAGGGCTCACCCTTCATACCCCCCGCGGAAGGAGGTGGCAATGGGGTTTGGGTTCTAAAGGTCTCTTCCTTCCGGCCCTATCCCGGGGGCCAGGAGAGCCACCTGCCACCCAGGACGTGCAGGTGCAGGTGGAAGACGCTCTGGCCGGCGTGGGGCCCAACGTTGGCCACCACCCTGAACCCCGTTCCCGCGACTCCTTCCTTCCCGGCGACCTCCCTGGCCACCTCGAAGAGCTCGACGAGGAGGGGGGCATGGGCCGGGCCGAGCTCGGTGATGTCCCTTATGTGTTCTTTCGGAATCACCAGGACGTGGGTGGGGGCCTGCGGCCGGGTGTCCCTGAAGGCGAGGACCCGCTCCCTCTCCACAACGACCTCGGCAGGGGCCTCGCCCGAGACAATGCGGCAGAAGGGGCAGTCCCGTTGCACGCCGAGAAGATAGTCAGCTCAGGGTGGGGGGCGCAAACAGCCTTCCCTCCGGTCAAGGCCTCAGTCCAGCCCGAGCCCTCTCGCTACCAGCTCCTTCTGGACCTCGGGTGTTCCTCCGGTGATGGCGAAGGCGCGCGCGTCGCGGAAGAGGCGCGCGATGGGATACTCCTCCATGTAGCCGTACCCCCCAAAGACTCCGAGGCAGCGGTCGACCACGGCTTTCACGGCCTCGCAGGCGTGGAGCTTGGCCGCGGCCACCGCCTCGCGGCTCCCATGGCCGGCGTCCTCCAGGGCGGCGGCCCTCCAGGTGAGGAGGCGGGCAGCCTCGATCTCGCATGCCGCCTCCGCCAGGGCGAAGCGGATCGCCTGGTGTCTCGAGATGGGCTGACCGAACTGGTGCCTCTGGCGGGCGTAGGCCACGGCTGAGTCCAGGGCCGCCCTGGCCACGCCGACGGCCACCGCCGCGATGCAGATCCGCTCGAGCTGAAAGCCAATCATGACGTGGCGGAAGCCTTCCCCTTCCGCGCCGAGGAGGCGGTCCCGCCCCAGGGGCACATCCTCGAAGGAGAGGAGGGCGGTATCGGAGGAGCGGAGCCCCACCTTGGGGAGGACGCGGCTCACGTGGAACCCGGGGTCCCCTTTCTCCACCAGGAAGGTGCTGAGGCCCCCGTACCTCTGCTCCCCCGTCCTGGCAAGAACCACCACGACGTGGGCACTGGAGCCGTTGGTGGTGAAGATCTTGGATCCCCGGAGAACCCAACCTGTCTCACCCCTCCTGGCTGTGGTCCTTACGGCGGCCACGTCGGACCCGGCCTCGGGTTCCGTCACGGCGATGGCGGCGATTTTCTCCCCGGCGAGGACGCCCCGGAGCCAGCGATCCTTCTGCTCGGGGGTGCCGAAGCGGCTGAGGTGGGGTGCTGCCATGTATGCACTCACAAGAACGCTCGTGGCGATCCCGGCAGATGCGGCCCCGAGCTCCTCGGAGAGGAGGGCGACGGCGAGGCTGTCTCCGCCTGTTCCCCCGAACTCCTCGGGGTGGGTGAGGCCGAGCAGGCCGGCCTCGCCCAGTTTCTTCCAGAGCCCCGGCGGCACGCGCCCGAGGGCCTCGGCCTCTTCCGCCAGGGGCATGACCTCCTTCTCCGCAAAGTCCCGGGCCGCTTGCCTGAAGACCTTGTGCTCCTCCGAGAGGAAGGGCTCCACGGCTGGAGCCTACCGCAGCCGCGCATCCCTCCGCAGCCCGCGCCCCCGGCCCCTTCTCCGCGGCACCCCGGCGGTACCCCGGTGCCCCAAGCGGAAGGCCTGAGGCCGGGGATTTCCTTTTGGGAACTGGCGTTCTGGTCCGGCCGGCCCCGCGCATATACTCGGGCCGTGGTCTACCGGTCTCTCCTCCTGGGCCTCGGCCGGAACCCCGTCATCCGCGCGGCGGTGGAGGGGAGCGGCCCCGCTTCGAGGCTCGCCCGGCGCTTCGTGGCGGGGGAGGCGCCGGAAGACGCGCTGGGGATTGCCCGTTCCCTGGCTTCAAGAGGGATCCTCTCGAGCCTGGACCTCCTGGGCGAGGAGGTGAGGGATGCGGCGGCGAGCAGCAGAGCCCTCGAGATCTACCTTGCCCTGGTGGAGGCCATAGCCTCCGAGGACCTGCCGGCTGGGCTCTCGGTAAAACTCACCCAGTTCGGCTTGGACCTCTCTCCCGACCTGGCGCTGGAGAACGCCGCGGTTATCGCCGCCAAGGCCGCCGAGGCGGGGATCCCTCTCGCCTTGGACATGGAGGACTCCTCCCGCACCGACCGGATCCTGGGCGTGGCTAAGAGGCTTAGCGGGGCTTTCCCCAACCTCGAGGTGGCCCTTCAGGCCTATCTCTTCCGCACCCCCTTCGACCTTGAGGAGCTTCTGGACCGCGGCCTCAAGGTGAGGCTCTGCAAGGGGGCCTATAGCGAACCTCCGAGCCTCGCTTACCAGAGGGGCAGGGATGTGCGGCAGGCCTTTGCCAGGCTCCTGGGGGTTCTGGCCAGGAGGGCTCGGACGTTTGCGGTAGCTACCCACGACCCGAGGCTCCTGCGCCTGGCCAAGGCGATGGCCTTCGCCCACGGAAGGAACCCGGCGGAGCTCGAGTTCCAGATGCTTTACGGGGTAAGGAGGGACCTCCAGGAGGATCTATCTAGGGAGGGGTGGAGGCTCCGAGTCTACATTCCCTTCGGGAGGGAGTGGTACCCGTACCTTCTGCGCAGGTTGGCCGAACGCCCCCGACACCTTGCCCTTCTTGTGGGGAGCCTCGCAAGAGGCGTTTGCAGGTCGGAGGTGTCCGGCGGTGGCGGCCGTTCCGGAGCTGGAGGGCCCCGGACGCAGTGAGCGGGAGGCGAGAGGTGGAGGAGAGAATAGCCCTGCTTGGGACCGGAAAGATGGGAGAGGCCATCATCTCCGGCCTGCTCAGGAGTGAATGGAAGAGGCCGGACCAGATAGTGGCCACGGCCCGGAGGCCCGAGAGAGCTTCCGAGGTGGAAAAGAAGTTCGGGGTTAGGACGACCCTGAACAACCGGGAAGCGGCTTCCTCCTGCCTCATCCTCATCCTGGCCGTGAAGCCCCAGGACATGGAGGGCCTCCTCACTGAGATCGCCTCGGCTGTGGGACCCAGGCATACCGTGATCTCTGTGGCCGCCGGGATCCCGACGAGGTTCATAGAGGCGAGGCTGGGAGAGGTTCCGGTGGTGAGGGTAATGAGCAACATCCCGGTCGTTGTGGACGAGGCAATGAGCGTCATCTCGGCCGGAAGGCACGCCCGGGATGAACACCTGGAGACGGCGGAGAAGATCCTCTCCCACGTGGGCCGGGTTCTTCGGCTTCCCGAGAAGCATCTCGACGCGGTGACCGCCCTCTCGGGTTCGGGCCCGGCCTACTTCGCTCTCCTGGCGGAGGCCATGATAGACGCGGGTATCCTCCTCGGTCTCTCCCGAGACGTCGCGGCGGACCTGGTCATCCAGACCATGCTCGGTTCCGCCAGGATGCTCAGGGACACCGGGCTGCATCCAGTGGAGATGCGGGAGCTAGTGACCTCCCCCGGGGGCACGACCATAGCCGCCATAAGGGAGCTGGAAAAGGCCCGTGTCAGGGCGGCCTTCCTCGACGCCATCTGGGCTGCGGCGGAGAGGGCGCGGGAACTGGCGGCGGGAAGGGAGTGAGCCCCCGAGGGCCCTCGGGCGGGCGGTCCTATACTCGGGCTCGGCGGGAGGCGGCCGAGGGCGGGCTGGTTAGAAGGAGGCGGCCGTGGCCGAAGAGTTCTTTCACTTCATCGGGGGGGAGTGGGTGAAGGGGGCTTCCGGAGATGTCTTCGAATCCAGAAACCCTGCGGACCGCGATGACGTACTCGGTGTGTTCCAGAGGGGGAACGCTCTGGACGTCGACCGGGCCGTCGAGGCGGCTCTGGCAGCCTTCCCTTCGTGGTCTTCGTTGCCGGCGCCGAAGAGGGCGGATTACCTCCTCCGGGTTGGTCTCGCCCTGGAGAGAGAGAAGGAGGAGCTCGCCCGGCTGATGACGCGGGAGATGGGGAAGACCCTGAGGGAAGCCAGGGCGGACGTTCAGGAGGCCATTGACCTCGCCTTCTACATCGCAGGAGAGGGGAGGCGGCTCTTCGGGCACACCGTCCCCTCGGAGCTGCCCAACAAGTTCTCCATGACCGTTCGTTCCCCAGTCGGTGTGTGCGGTCTCATAACTCCGTGGAACTTCCCTATCGCCATACCCATGTGGAAGATCGCTCCCTGCCTGGTGGCCGGGAACACCGCGGTTTTCAAGCCCGCCGAGGATACCCCCCTCTGCGCGGTCCGCCTGGTCGAGCTCTTCCAGGAAGTAGGGCTACCACCAGGGGTTCTGAACATGGTCACGGGGTATGGGGAGGAGGCCGGTGCGGCTCTAGTGGATCACCCCAAGGTGAGGCTGATCTCCTTCACGGGCTCCCTCGAAGTGGGCCGGGAGGTGGCGGCCAAGTGCGGGAGGGCTATGAAGCGGGTGGGACTGGAACTCGGGTCCAAGAACCCGGTGATAGTTATGCCCGACGCCGACCTCGACCTCGCTGTGGAGGGAGCCTCCTGGGGGGCTTTCGCTACATCTGGCCAGCGCTGCACCGCAACCTCGAAGATCATCTGCGACAGTCGGGTCATGGAGCCCTTCACCCGGGCCTTCCTGGAGCGGGTCCGCCGGATGAAGGTGGGGCCGGGCTCGGACCCTGAGGTTCAGATAGCCCCACTCATAAATGAGGCGCAGAAGAGAAGGGTCCTCGAGTACATCCAGCTGGGAAGGAGAGAAGGAGCGAGGGTCCTCATCGGGGGCGAGGAGCTTAAGGGGGAACCCTATGACCGCGGCAACTACGTGGCACCAACGGTCTTTGTCGACGTCAAGCCGGAGATGAGGATCGCTAGGGAGGAGATCTTCGGGCCCGTCGTCTGTCTCATGGAGGCCTCCGACCTGGACGAGGCCATCGCCATGGCCAACGCCACCGAGTACGGACTCTCCGCTTCCATCTACACAAGGGACGTGACGAACGTGTTCCGGGCCATAGGGGGCCTCGAGTTCGGAGTGGTCTATGTGAACGCTCCCACCGTCGGAGCCGAGGTGCAGCTCCCCTTCGGGGGCACGAAGCAGACGGGCGGTGGGCACCGGGAGGCGGGCCCCACCGCCCTGGATGAATTCACTGAGTGGAAGGCGGTCTCCGTGGACTTCTCTGGGAGGTTGCAGAGGGCCCAGGGGATCGATTGAGGGAGGAGGGGCGGTGGGTTCCTGCTCGGGGAGGCCTTCGTCATTCCCCTTCGCAGAAACCCACCGCCCCTCCTACAGTCTGGCCGATCTCTTCTCAAAGAGGCCTTCCCCAACCCCGCCCGCAGGAACCCACCGCCCCTCCTACAGTCTGGCCGATCTCTTCTCAAAGAGGCCTTCCCCA
>JBBINU010000010.1:36732-49052 GCA_037443725.1 Actinomycetota bacterium
AACCCACCGCCCCTCCTACAGTCTGGCCGATCTCTTCTCAAAGAGGCCTTCCCCAACCCCGCCCGCAGGAACCCACCGCCCCTCCTACAGTCTGGCCGATCTCTTCTCAAAGAGGCCTTCCCGGGGGCGGAGGGGGAAGGCGTTCCGCTGGGCGGCTGTGGCCGGCCTCGCGATCCTGGCCTCGGCCTGTAGCGTGATCCGGCCTCCCGGGGTGGCGGTGGCTGTGGCTAGGGCGGGGAAGCTCGCCTTGAGCCTTCAGATCCAGGGCAGGATCGAGACGAGACAGGCCTGGGAAGTGAGGAGTCCTGCCGCGGGAACGGTGGTGGCCCTCGCGGTAAAGGACGGGGACCGGGTGGCGGCGGGAGACCCCCTTCTCGAGGTCGACTCCCCGCAGGTGAAGGGGGCGGTGGCCCAGGCGGAAGCCGCCTACCGGCAGGCCTGGAGCCAGTACGCGGCTGTGTCGAGGCTCCAAGGGGTTGACGTCGCCGGGCTCCAGGCTCTCCTCGGGATGCTGGAGCAGAGCTTCGCGGGCGTGGCCGCGGCGGCGCGGGCGGTGGCACCCCTCCTTCCCCCGGAGCGCGCATCTCTGCTCCTGGCTCAGGTGGATGAAGCCGAGGCCGGCTTTGCCAGGGCTAAGGAGCAGGCCTCGGAGGCGCTCTTGAGGGCTGGGGCCAGTTCCTCCCAGGTGCTTGTTGCCCTAAAAGGCACGGCTAGGGCGAACCTCGACGCTGCGAGAACCGCTCTCGATGTGGCGAGAGATCAGGAGGCCGCGCTCAGGGTGCGCTCCCCCGGATCGGGCGTGGTGGCTCTGGCTCCAGTGGGTGGTCCCTCCCTTTCCCTGCCGGGAGGGATTCTCGGAGAGACGACGCAGGGTCTCGGCGTGGGAGGAGGGGGAGGGGGTAGCGTTCTCGCAGAGGGTTCCCACGTCTCTCCCGGCCAGCTCCTCCTCACCGTGTATGACGACTCCGGTTGGGCTGCAGTGGGGGAGGTGAGCGAGGACGATGTGGACAGGGTCTCCCCGGGGCAGAAGGCCCGGGTCTCCGTGGCAGCCGTGAAGAGAACCTACCCGGGCGTGCTGAGATCCGTCGCTCCCGCCCCCGCCCCGGGTCGGGAGGCTCCCTCTTACCGGGTCCGGCTGGATCTGGAGGTTCCCGGAGAGGAGAAGGGCCTGAAGTCGGGGATGAGCGCAGAGATCAGCCTGGATCTCGGGGAGACCGGGCCCGGCGTCCTGGTTCCCGATTCGGCCATAACGGGGGATGAAGGGAGGGAGAGGGTCCTTGTGGTTGAGGCGGGGAGAGTTAGGTCGAGGAGGGTGAAGATCCTCGGCTCCGACGGAGTCCAAGCTGTGGTGGAAGGCCTTTCTGAGGGTGAGAGGGTCGTTATCGACCCAGCCAGGGTGAAAGAGGGGCAGAGAGCGCGGGCGGTTGGTGGCTAGCTCGGGGTTCTGAGCCTCGCCTCGACCTCCTCCACGACTCGGGGGAGGATCTCTCCCGCCTTCCCCCTCAGGACCACCTGGGCAAGGTAGTCGAGGGGCGTGGGTTCGTCGTTCACCACGATGAGGCTGGCTCCTCGTGTGGCGGCCCGGAAAGGCACCTCGGCGGCGGGGTAGACCTGGAGGGAGGAGCCTACCACCAGGCAGAGATCGGCTTCGCGGGCGGCGCGGAAGGCTTCCTCCAGGGCGTCGGCGGGCAGGGGCTCCCCGAACATGACGGCGGTGAGCTTCAGGATGCCGCCGCAGCGGGTGCAGGCAGGGTCCTCCTCGCCGCTCATGAAGCGCGCAACGGCCTCCTCAGCCGGGCCCCTGCTGCCGCATGAGAGGCAGACCACCTCCCTCTTGGATCCGTGAAGCTCGATTACCCTCCTGCTCCCAGCCTGCTGGTGAAGGTCGTCTATGTTCTGCGTAACCAGCCACTTGAGGATTCCTAGCTCTTCCAGCCTGGCGAGGGCGAGGTGGGCGGGGTTCGGCTTAACCTCTGTCTCGAGGAGCTCGGCCCTGAAACGCCAGACCGCCTTCCTCACCTCCGGGTCGCGGACGTAGCGATGGAGGGTGAAGAGGGAAGGGTCGTAGCGGCGCCAGAGTCCCGCCGGGCCGCGGAAGTCGGGGAGGCCCGACTCGGTGGAGACGCCTGCCCCCGTAAAGGCCAAACCGCGCCTGGCCCGGGCTATCCTCTCGGCGGCCTCGCTGATGCGCTCCTCCAAGGCTCTGGAACATACTAGAGGCCGTGGAGGCCGCTGGGAACCCCGTCGCCGAGGAGGGGCGGTCCCTTCTTTCCCCACACGAGGTGGAGGCGCCCAGCCGCCCCCTTCTTGAGCTCGAGGGGGTCTGGAAGGTCTACGGAAGGGGAAGGGGTAGGGTAGAGGCCGTTAAAGGCGTTTCCCTCTCCGTCCACCAGGGCGACTTCCTCGCGGTGATGGGTCCCTCGGGCTCCGGGAAGTCCACCCTCCTTCACCTCATGGGACTCCTCCAGAGGCCCACCTCGGGGAGGGTTCTTTTTGGAGGGCGGGATGTCTCCTCCCTCCCGGACGCTGCCCTCTCGGCCCTGAGGAACACGGAGATCGGCTTTGTCTTCCAGGCGTTTCATCTCCTTCCGAGGGCTCCCGCCCTGGCCAATGTTGAGCTCCCTCTCCTTTACCGGGGCCTCCCGGCGCGGGAGCGGCGGAAGCTGGCCCTGGCCGCGTTGGCGAGGGTGGGGCTGGCCGATAGGGCTCACCACAGGCCGAGCGAACTCTCCGGCGGTGAGCAGCAGAGAGTGGCGGTGGCCCGCGCCCTTGCCGGTTCCCCCCGTCTCATCCTGGCCGACGAGCCCACAGGTAACCTGGACTCCGCCTCGGGCAGAGAGGTCGTCTCCCTCCTCTCCAGGCTCAACCAGGAGCTCGGGGTGGCCGTGGTGGTGGTCACCCACGACCCTGAGGTGGCTGGAGCCGCAAGGAAGATCCTGTGGATGAGGGACGGGGTCCTGGTGGGGGAGGCTGAGCCCTCGAGCGCCACCGCCGCGCCGTCCCCTCAACCCTCCTCCGAGCGGCCGCCCCTGGCCGGGAAGGGGGGGAGGCTCCGCCTGAGGGATCTTCTCCGGCAGGGTCTGGGGTCCCTAGGCCGAAACAGGCTGAGAGCGGGTCTAACGGCCCTGGGGGTCGTGATAGGAGTCGCCGCTGTGGTGCTGCTGGTGGCTGTGGGAGCGGGGGTGAGGTCGGAGGTGACGAGGGGAATCCAGAGCCTCGGTTCCGACCTCATCGTGGCCTTCCCGGGAAGCCTGGAGGTGAGCGGGGGCCACCCCGTCTCGCCGCTCACCTCGGTGGATGTCTCCCGGATCCAGGAGCGGCTCGGTGAGAGGGCGAGGGTTGCTGGGAGTGTGGCGAGTTCGGCCAGGGTTTCGGCAGGGGGGCGGAGGGTCTTCGCCACGGTGGACGGTACCACCGCGGGGTTCCACGAAGTGGTGGCGAGACCCCTGGCAGCGGGAAGGTGGTACACGCGGGGAGAGGTTGAGGCAGGGGCCCGGGTGGCGGTCCTCGGTTCCAAGGTGACCCGGAGCCTTTTTGCCGACTCCTCCCCCCTCGGCAGGACCGTGACGGTGGCGGGGGTGAGCTTCCGGGTGGTGGGAACTCTGGTGCCGGTGGGCTCGGCGGGGATCGGTTTTGACCGGGACAACATGGTCTTTGTCCCCATCACGGCCCTCCAGGCCGTGGCCGGAAGGACCACCCTCGATGCCATCTTCGTGAAGGCACCCTCCACCTCGGAGGTTCCCCGGTACAAGGCGCTGGTGGAGGAATACCTGGCCAGGACCTACCCGGGGGACGAGTTCTCCGTGCTCGGTCAGGACCAGATCCTCGACCTGGCGGGGCGCCTCCTCGCCGTGGTGACCATCGCCCTCTCCGCCATCGCTGCCATCTCCCTGGTGGTGGGAGGGATAGGGATCATGAACGTCACTCTGGTTTCGGTGGCGGAGAGAACCAGGGAGATCGGGGTAAGGAGGGCTGTGGGCGCGCGGGCGAAGGATGTCCTCTGGCAGTTCCTCCTGGAGGCGGTTCTCACCTCGGTGGCGGGAGGGGCGGTGGGCCTCCTGCTCGCGGTGGCCGGCGCCTACCTGCTGGCGAGGCTGAGCCCTGTCCCGGCGGAGGTGACGCCCTGGGCTGTCGCCCTCGCCGTCGGCCTCGCTCTGGGAGTTGGTGTTTTCTTCGGGGTCTGGCCAGCCAGGCGGGCGGCCCGTCTCGACCCAGTGGAGGCTCTGGGGAGGGAGTAGTGGGCGATAGCGTGGTCGTGGTCTACGGCGATGAGGAGCTCTCCTATGACTTTGGCTCCTCGCACCCACTCCGGCCGGAGAGGGTACGTCTCACCCAGAGCCTCTCGGCGCACCTTGGGCTTCTCGACGGGGTGACGGTCCTGAGGCCGAGGCAGGCCGCCCGGGAGGAGCTCCTCCTCGTCCACGAGGAGGGCTACCTAGAGGCAGTGGAGGCCGCCTCGGCGGGGGAGAGCTTCCGAGGTCGTTTCGGGCTTGGGACCGGGGACAACCCCGTCTTCCCGGGTATGCACAGAGCGGCCTCGGTGGTCGTTGGTGGGAGCCTGGTCGCCGCGGAGGAGGTGCTCTCGGGGAGAGCTCTCCACGCGTTCCACCCCGCTGGCGGCCTCCACCACGCCATGCCCGCCCGCGCCTCCGGCTTCTGCATCTATAACGACGCCGCTGTGGCGATAGAGGCCCTGCTTCTTGCAGGGATAAAGCGGGTAGCCTATATCGACCTTGACGTTCACCACGGCGACGGAGTGGAGAGGGTCTTCTACTCCGACCCTCGGGTTCTCACCGTGAGCATCCACGAGTCGGGGGAGTACCTCTTCCCCGGTACGGGGTTTCCCGACGAGAACGGGGAGGGGGAGGGGAGGGGCTATGCGGTGAATCTCCCCCTGCCCCCCCGGGTTGGGGACGGGGAGTACCTTTCCGCCTTTGACTCACTGGTTCCGCCCCTCCTCGAGGCCTTCAAGCCTGGGGTCCTGGTGACCCAGGTGGGAGCAGACACCCACTTCCAGGATCCCCTGGCTCACCTGTCCCTTTCCCTCCGGGCCTACCCGGCCCTCGCCTCCCGCCTCCACCGGCTGGCCCACGCCTACTCGGGGGGGAGGTGGATATGCCTCGGGGGTGGGGGCTACGGCTGGGCAACGGTGGTGCCACGCGCCTGGGCCAGTTACCTGGCTTCACAGGTGGAGAAGGAGGTGGGGGGTGAGCTCCCGCGGGCCTGGAGGGAAGAGGTTGGCCGGGTCTGGTCCGGCTGGATACCCAGGGCCTATTTCGAAGAAGAGAGGGATCCCCCAGGAGGAACTGGCCAAGACCTGACTCCCCTGGTGGAGCAGGCCCTGGAGAAGAGCTTTCTCGGGAGGGGGAGGGGTTGAGGCGGGAAGGGAGAGGGAAGGAGCTTCTCAGGTCCACCCTGGAGGCCTTGCTTCCGGCCCCTGCTCTGCTTGTGAGGGCGGGACTCGCGGGGGAGGTCTCCGCCACTGCCGCGGACGTCCTCGCCAAGGCCGAGAGGCTCTGCCGGGGCGAGCCCGACCTCCTCCTCGGTCTCGATGTCCAGGCCGGGCTTGAGGAGGTTCTCGGTGCCATCCAGGAGCTCACGGGTTTCTACCCAAGACCCGGGGTGGAGCGCGCTCGCATAGACCCCGCCCGGGCGCTGAAGGGGGCTCTTGAGGTGGCCCTCGCGCTGGCCAGGGCAGTGAGGCAAGGGGGGAGGGTGCTCTTCGCCACCGGGCATCCTGTCGGCCTCCTCCCCTTCTACCAGTCCCTCGCGTCCCTGGTGAGGGAGGCGGGAGGGGAGGTCCTTGAGACGGGGAAGATGGCAAGGCTTAAGAGGGAGGGCAGGCGGTTCCAGATCCGGTACCTTGGTGGTGTCGCGGTCCTCACCGACGGCACCAGCGCCCTCCACACCCACGAGGCCTGGCCGGCTGAACCCCTGCTGGATGGCCCCCATCCGGATCTCGTCTTCGCAGACCACGGGTTTGCGGGGCTCGCGGCGGGAAAGGGGCTCCCCAGCGCTGCCGTGGTGGACGTGAACGACCCCGCCCTCGCCCTCGCCTGGAGCAGGGGTATGTTGGAGGCCGCCCTACCTGTCGACGATAACGCGGACCCCAGTGCTTACCTCCTTTTCCTCCCGCTCTTCAGGGCGGCAATTTTCTCAGCGGTATAATCCTTGTGGAAAGCGAGGTGGGCGGTGGCGACCGAGAGATCCTTCCTTGACGCCCGGTTTCTCACCGTGGGAGAGGTAGCTCGCCTCATGCGGGTCTCCAAGATGACCGTGTACCGGCTGATCAAGGCCGGTGAGCTACCGGCGGTGAGGGTCGGGCGCTCCTACCGGATCCGGGAGGAGGACGTGGGGAGGTTCCTGGACGCCCGCTACGTGGCGGCGGGCTGACGCCAGGTTCCCTCGCGAGGCCCCTTTCCCGGCTGGCGCGGGGCTGTAGCCTCGAATAGAAACCTGTGGAGTTTTTGGCCTCAGCCGAGGAGGTCCTGGAACAGGTTATCGCCTCGCCCGGTGTGGTCGCGCTCGTGGGCGGCCTCGACACGGGGAAGACGACTCTGGCCGTAGAGATGGTGAGGCGGGCGGCCCGCGCCGGGGTGGTCTCGGCCTTCCTCGATGCTGACGTCGGACAGAAGACCGTGGGTCCTCCGGCCACCGTCGGGGTGAAGCTTGTGCGAACCCTCGAGGACGCCAGCGAGGAGGGCCTCGCAAGACCCGACAGGATGGCCTTCGTGGGATCCACCAGCCCCCAGGGTCACCTGCTACCCATGGTGAGGGGGGTGGGCCTGCTCGCCAGGTGGGCGAGGGAGATGGGGGCGAGCCTGGTCGTCCTGGACACTACAGGCCTCGTGACTGGTTCCTTCGCTGAACACCTCAAGGTGTTCAAGCTGGAGGCGGCGGGGGTGGGGAGGGTGGTGGCACTGGAGAGGGGGGAGGAGCTCCGTCCCGTTCTCGAGGTGGTGAGGAGGTTCGCCAGGGCGGAGGTCTTCCGCATCCGGCCTCTTCCCCAGGCGAGGCCGGTGGGTGCGGAGGAGAGGGCCAGGCGGAGGGCGGAGAGACTCAAGGCGCATTTCTCGGGGAGGCTAAAGGTGTGGAGGGTGAAGGGGCCTGTCTTCTTCCCCTCCCTCCCTCCCGGTCTCGAGCAGGGCCGGTTGGAGGGGCTCCTCTGCGGCCTGGAGGGGCCGGAGGGCGAGTGTCTGGCCCTCGGGATCCTTAAGACCCAGGAGGGCATGCTCAAGGTGGTGGGGCCGGAGGTCTCCGGTGTGGTGGGGGTGAGGCTCGGTTCCTTGAGGGTCGGAGAGGACTGGGCCACCCACAGGGTTTCCCTCCAGCAGCTGCTCGGGAGGTGAGGGAGGGGGGAGGTCCAGGCGCTCGAGCGGGGGGCGGAGGGTAGAATCTCGGCCGACCCTGGGAAGGAGGTGTTTTTGGGGTCCGTCATAAAGAAGCGCAGGAAGAAGATGAGGAAGCACAAGCACAAGAAGCTTCTCAAGCGTACGCGCTGGGAGAGGCGGCAGCGTTCCTAGCAGGGGTCTTTCGACCCTGGCGGTGATGCCCGGGTGGCGGGCGGGGCTTTCCGTTTCGTAGCTTTCCTCTCAGATTTCGGCTGGGGGGACGAGTTCGTCGGTGTCTGCAAGGGAGTCATCATGGAGATGGCTCCGGGCACAGTGGTGCTTGACATTAGCCACGATGTCCCCCCCGGCGATGTTGGGGCAGGCGCCTGGGTGCTGGCGGCGGCAGCGCCGCACTTTCCCCCCGCTGTCTTCCTGGCCGTTGTGGACCCCGGGGTCGGGACCGTGCGCCGAGCCCTCTGCCTCAGGAGCGCCCGGGGAAGCCTCCTGGTGGGTCCAGACAACGGCCTTCTTTTGCCTGCGGCAGAGGCCCTAGGGGGTGTGGTCGGGGCTTGGGGAATAGAGAACGAGGCTTTGTTCCGGCTGCCTCTCTCCCCCACTTTTCATGGGAGGGACCTCTTTGCTCCGGTCGCGGCGAGGCTAGCCGTTGGGCTCGCCCCCGAGGAGCTGGGACCCGCCCTGGACCCCGCCACCCTCAGCCCTCCCCCTTTTGGGCCGGCTGAGGTGGGCTCGGGCTGGGTCCGTGCGCGGGTGGTTGCCTCGGACAGGTTCGGGAACCTCTCCCTCAACTGCCGCTGGCGGGATCTGGAAAGGGCCGGGCTGCTCAGAGGGGGGAGGATCGGCCTCGTGTGGCGGAGGGGGAGGATTCTCCTGCGGCCGGCTCGAACCTTCAGCGAGGGCCCGGAAAGGGAGGTCCTGCTGATCGAGGATTCTAGGGGAGGGGTGCAGCTCTCTGTGAACAGGGGAAGCGCGCGCGGCCTAACGGGCATCGGCCACTCCGAGGAGGTGCTTATGGAGGCCGTGGGCGAGGAAGAAGACCCGTAAAGGCGGGGGCGCGGTGAGGGTGCTGCTGACCGGGGTCTCGAGCTGGCTCGGCTCGCGGCTGGCGAGGAGGCTCGAGGCCAGGGAGGAAGTGGAGTACCTGCTGGCTCTGGATCTCCTCCCTCCTCGAGAGGAGCTGGAGAGGACGGAGTTTCTCCGGTTCGACCTGCGAAGCCCTCTCGTCTACCGAATACTGGAGGGAGCTCGGGTGGACACCGTGGTCCACCTCGGTCTAATGGCGACGCCAAGGCGGGCCGGTGGGAGAGAGGAACTCAAGGAGAGGAACGTGATAGCCACCATGCAGCTGGCAGCTGCCTGCCAGAGGCATCTCCCCTTAAGGAAGCTGGTCATGCGGTCCACCACAGCCGTGTACGGCTCAAGCCCGCGAGACCCAGCCCTCTTCGCCGAGGAGGCTGCCGGGAGAGGAAGGGCTGGGGAGGGGTACGCCAGGGATGCCCTGGAGGCCGAGGAGTACGTGGCTGCCCTGGGCAGGCGAAGGCCCGAGGTCTGTCTCACCGTGCTCAGGTTCGCCAACTTCATCGGTGCCAGCATCGACTCGGCTCTCTCCCTCTACTTCTCCCTCCCCGTGGTCCCCACCGCCTTCGGCTTCGACCCTAGGTTTCAGCTGGTCCACGAAGAGGATGCCCTGGAAGTCCTGGAGAAGGCGGTCCTTGAGGATCACCCGGGTGTCTTCAACGTCGCCCCCGAGGACATTCTCTACCTTTCGAAGGCCCTCCGGATCCTGCGCAAGATCCCCCTGCCCGTGCTCCCGCCCCTCGCCTCGGCGGCCGCTTCACTCCTGGGCAGGCTGGGGGTGGTGGATATCTCGCCCGAGCAGGTGGCGTTCCTCCTCTGGGGGAGGGTTGTGGACCCAGGTAAGTTCCTTCGTGAGTTTGGCCGCATCCTCCGCTACTCCTCTGAGGGAGCCCTCCGCGACTTCGCGGCCAGGAGGGCCGCAAGCCCGGCGGAGCCCCGCGCCCCGGCCTGGGAGGAGGAGGTGAGGCGTTTCCTCGCCCGTCTTTCGGGCGGGTCCCTCGGGAGGGGGGCGTAGAGATGGATGAGGCGGCGGACGGCCTCCGCGATGTTCTCGCCTCCGTGGGGAGGGCTCTTGAGTTCCTGAGGGCGAGGGCCCTTGGGGAGTATCCCCTCGACCCGGTCGGGTTCGATCCCGAGCTCACCGCCGGGATCGTGGCGCCCGCGGTCAGGCTGCTCAAGGCATACTTCCGGGTGAGGGTGAAGGGAGCCGCCAGGGTCCCTGAGGAGGGTCCCTGCCTGCTTGTAGCGAACCACTCGGGAACCCTCCCTCTGGACGCGGTGGTGATTGCCTACTGCCTTTACGATGAGCACCCGCGCCACCGGATCCCGCGAATCCTCGCCGCGGACCTCACCTTCCGCCTGCCTTTCGTGGGCGAGCTGGCCCGGAAGACCGGTTCCACCCTCGCCTGCGAGGAGGACGCCAGGAGGCTTCTCGAGAAAGGGGAAGTCGTTCTGGTCTTCCCTGAGGGGTACAAGGGCGTGGGCAAGGGGTACTCTCGCCGGTACCGGCTGCAGCGGTTCGGAAGGGCCGGCTACATCCAGGTGGCTGCGGAGATGGGGGCGCCCGTGGTGCCCGTGGCGGTGGTCGGGGCAGAGGAGGCTTATCCAAAGGTAGGGGAGATTCCCTTCCTTGGTCGCCTCTTCGGGCTTCCGTACTTCCCGGTCACTCCGCTCTTTCCCTGGCTTGGTCCCCTCGGGCTTCTACCCCTGCCCTCCCGCTGGGTCGTGGAGTTCGGGGAACCCATGCACCTGGGCGGGCTGGAAGAAAGAGGGAAGGAGGACCCCATGGCCCTCTTCGAGATGTCAGAGAGGGTGAAGGGCATCATCCAGGAGATGCTTCACCGGAACCTCATGGAGCGGGGACACCCCTTCTTCTAGGTTCCCTCCTAGGGGCCGATCCCTTCCTCGCGGCGGCCGTTGGCTGTACGCTCCAAGGGAAAGGCGGCAGAGCTCGCCGGGGGTGGGGAAGGAGGCGGCGGTGGCCCAGGCATACATCCTGATATCGGTGGAGGCAGGGAAGGCCGGGAGCGTCCTCGAGAAGGTGAGGTCCCTTCCTGGCGTGAAGCAGGCCCATACCTGTTGGGGCAAGCCCGATATCTTTGCCTTCGCCGAGGTCGAAGACGAGAGAGCCCTGGCAGGGCTGGTTCTCGGGAAGATCCACGGCCTGGAGGGGGTGAGATCTACCGAGACTCACCCTGTGGTGGAGGTCTGAAGAGCGCAGCCCTCCACTGAAAGGATCGGGGGGAACCAGGAGCTAGAGGCCGAACCGAGCCAGTCTGCCCATGCGGGGAAGTCCCCCCTGGCCTGCCCCGGGGGCGTCCTTCGCCAGGAGGCGATCAGGGCTGCTGTTTTAGGCGAAGAGGGGAGGGAGGAGTGGGTTGCTGGGAGCACTGCCCGGGGTCCGGGAATCCGCGGGGGACACGGGCCCCAGGCCAGGAGGTCCGTGGCCGCCCAGAGGGAGAGGGCGGGCGGGCCACCCTCGAGGGTCCTGTCGAGGAGTTTCGGGTCGCGAAGGATCTCGGCAAAAAAGGGGGCTTCAGCATCCACTGAGGTCTTCCCGGCCTTTTCTGCGAGGAAGAGGAAGGCGGCGAGAAGAGGTTCGACCCTGGGCAGGGCAGTCTTGGGCAGGAGGGGTCCGCCTGGGGCCGGCGAGAGGTAGACCAGCTGGAGCGTCGGGGTGTGGGGGGCTCCTCCGGCAACCACGGCCGCTCCGAGGCTTTGGGCCACCACCAGCACATCCGTGAAACCCAGGGATCTCAAGCACTTGAGGGTCTCGAAGAAGAGGAAGGAGGAGAGGGTGAGGGGCTGCTGCGTCTTAGAGGCGTCGAAGGGGAGGGGGCGGCAGTTGGGGTCGGGGCCGGCGTAGCTGAAGCGGAAGGTCCGGGCGGGCGGGAAACCGAGGGAGGCGGGGTCGAGCTGGTAGAGACTGGAGCGTTCCTCGGTGGTGTCGATGCCGGGAACAAGGAGGAGGGCGGCTGCCCCGGGAGCCGCGCCGTCGTCGCTGGGCCCGGAAACCTCTACCCATTCGGGGGTCGCGGCTCGGGTCCGGGGGTAGGGCAGGGCGGGGACGGTTGGCCGGAAGGAGGCGCCGAGGACGGCGAGGATGGGAAGGAGAGGGGGAAGGGCGTGGTGGGGGCGGGGAGGGAGGGCGAGAACCCTAATGACGACAAGGGTGGCGATCGGGCCCCACGCGCCACCTGCGAACCCTGCCGCAGCTCGCGGTAGCCCGGTCCTCCATCCCCACGCAGCAAGGGTAGACCCGATGGCGAGGATGGTGGCGTGCAAGGGCGCGAGGAGAAGGAGGCGTAGGGGGCGAGGGGTGGGAGTCCCCAGGCGGGTCAGGAGCGGCGGGAAGAGAGTCCAGGGTCCGAGGCCGAGCAGGGCGACGGCGGGTGCGAAGTATGGGTATCGGGTAGCACCGAGGAGCACAGACGCGGCCCCGGCGGGGAGGGCGGACAGGAGGCAGAGGCCCTCTATGAGGAGGACGCCGGGGAGTGGGAAGGGCTTCCTCTGAGTTTCCGGGGCTCTTCCGGCGAGGAGCGGGCCCCAGGCGCTGACATCCAGAAGGGCTCTGAGAAGGGCGAGAGCGGCCAGGCCCGCCGCGAGTCCTGGCCCGGGCCCGAGATAGGCGAGGAGCGAGGTGTCAACCCTTGAGGAGATGGGGCCGGGACCCGCGAGGTACGGGGCGACGGCCGGCTGGAACCCGGCGACCCCGGCCAGGAGGGCCCCGAGGGCTCCTCCCATGAGAGGTGGGAGAGCTAGAGCTAGGAACCTCCGCACGGCCTGACTCTAACGGCCATGTTGCCTGGGTGAAGGAGAAAAGGGGAAGAAGAAAGGGGCCGGCTTCCCGGCCCCTTCCCGGCTTCCCGGCCCCTTCCCGGCTTGCCGGCCCCT
>JBBINU010000010.1:49152-88491 GCA_037443725.1 Actinomycetota bacterium
CCGGCCCCTTCCCGGCTTGCCGGCCCCTCTCGTTTCTAGATGTGGGAGAGCTTTCTCCTCACCAGAGCTGCCCCCGCCAGGCCGAGCAGACCTGCCGCGGCCGGAATGAGCTGCCCCGTCCTGGGGAGCTCGCCCGCAGGAGGAGGTGCTGGCTGGCTCACCAGCTCGGCCTGGACGGCTGAGGTGACCACGGGGTCGACATCCACGACGATGCCGGTGCCCGGCGGGGCGACCCTGAGGTGTAGGACGCGGGCGGAAGCCTTGGCGAACTTGCCCTGGGGGTCGGCCTCCTCGCTCTTGGAGGCGAGCTCGAGAGTGACTCCGGCGGCCTGGAGGACCCCGGCCAGGGCCTGGGTAAGCTGGCTCGTGTCCACTGGAACGCCAAGCACGGTTATGGTTCCGCCGGTTATGTCCACAGGCAGGGCGCTCCCGATCTTCAGCCCCGCCACGCTCGGAACCGCCTTGGCGGAGGCCCCTCCCGGCTTACCGTTGGTTCTGGTCTCTGCGAGGAGGTTGGCGGCGTCCACGCTCACGAGCCCCCCGAGGAGGGAAAGGTTGGTGAGCCTGGCGCTGGTGGTGTTAGCCACGAACTCCCCGTCTCTATAAGTACGGGACGAGGACTCGAGGAGCTTCAGGCTCACGAGGTCGGTCTGGATGATGCTTGGGAGAGGGGGAAGCTCGGGGAGCTTCACCGGGGCCTGCTGGTTTATGCTGCCTATGATGTCGTTCACCTGACCCACAAGACCGTTCACAGTCTGGGTGACCTGGTCCACCGCTCCGGTCACCTCGCCCGGCAGGGAGGAGCGGACGGTCCTCAAAGTGACCCCCACGTCGGTCACGCTTCCCTGGGCCAGCGCCTCAGGGGCCTGCCCCGTCTTCACAAGGACATTCGCCGCCCCCGCGCTGAGGAGAGGGGAACCTGACGGCAGCTCGAGGGAGAGGGCGGAATCCCGCTCCTCTCTAGCTTCCCCCTTCGCCTGCACTGTCTTCCTGGGTGTGCTGAGGGCGCCCTCCAGGGCCTGCCCCACACCCTTGGCCAGGGGCTCCGAGGTGATCTGGCTCGAGGTGACCAGGAATTTCTGGACCAGCTGCTGCACCCCGAGGCCCGGGACCTGCACGGGCAGGCTCACCTCTATCTTGAGGGCGAGAGCCTCTCCCGCCCCGCTGAAGTTGAACTGCTGGTCAGCCGCGCCCGCGGGCGCCGTGCCCAGCATGGCCACGACGGCTGCGAGTGCCGCTCCACCTATCGCTGCCAGCCTTCGCCTCACACCCCCTCCTTCCACGTCACTTCCGGCTGGTTACATCTCCCCGTTCAACAACGAGACAAGCGCCGACTAGGTTACGCGAACCCCTTCCTTCGGTCCAACGCATCCGGATCCCAGAGTTTAACGCCCGCCTCCTCAGGGAATAGGGGTCGGCGGGGGGAGCCCCGGGAGGTTTGGGGGAACCGGTAAGGGCGAGGGCGGGGGCGGAAGCACCTGCCCGAGAACTCCGTTCAGGAGGTCCTGAACCACCTCCCCCAGGGGGTGGAGGGGACCGGGGAGGTTCACGTCGACCCAGTCCTCGTTTGGCCGCGGGGTAGGCTGCGGGCTGGGTGGGGGTGTGGGGCTTGGCGAGGGTGAAGATTCGGGTGCGGGCGAGGGCAGGGGAGAGGGGGAGGGCTGGGGCGAGGGGGTGGTGGCGAGGCGGGATGGGGCAGGGCAGGGGCAGGGCTTGAAGGGAGCGGGAGGTGGCTTTATCTCGGCCAGTTCCTCGGGGGCGGCGCAGCCGGTGCAGGAGCCCCCTTCCAGAGCCCTCACCCTGGCGGAGATCCTTTCGAGAAGCGCGAGGGAGCGAGTGATGGCCTGGGTGGCCGGACCGGCCAGTGCGGAGGAGAGCCGCTCCAGACCAGCCCGCTGCTGGATCAGGAAATCCCTGAGGGGTACGAGGACCTCCTCCCTCCCGGTTCTGAGGTATGCGGTGATGACGAGCCTGGCTCCCGCCTCGGTCTCGGCATCCATCACCGAGAGGGCCCGCTCGAGACCCGCGAGGGGCGCTCCGGAAAGGGTGAGCGGCCCTTTCAGGCCGGCGGCGAGAGGGCCATGGCTCGCGCCCCAGGAGATCCCGCCCGCGAGCCTCTCCGCCTCCATCAATCTCTTCCTTGCGAGGGAGAGAAGGAAGACCCCCCTCTTTGCAGGGTCTCGGATGGCCGCTCCCCGCGCCTCCTCCATCCTCGCCCTGAGCAGGTAAAGCGGGCTCGCTGGTGAGGCTTCCACCGTCACCAGGGCTAGTCCAGAGAGGAGGAGCATGAGGGCCGAGCCGAGGGCGAGGGCCACCCTCGTCCTGGAAAACCAGGCAAGAACCCTGGCCGGGCGTAGGGCGAGAGCCCTCTCCGAGGGGCGGGCCCGCAGGGGGGTGCGCGGGGCAGGGCTAGGAGCTGGAACGGGCGCCCCCGGAAAGACCCCCACCTCCTCCTGGAGGACCCCGGCCTCCCTGAGGAGCCTCTCCTTCAAGGCGCTCCGGAAGGAAGGGTCGGGGCCGACGGCCTTCAGGGCGGAGAGTCTCTCCGCGAGTTCCACGAGGGCTCCCACCTCGCCTCCCCTGTCCTGGCCGGCTTCCCCCTGGAGGAGGTCCTCCAGGGCCTCGCCCGCGTCCTTCCTCATCCCCTCTCCTTCCTAGAGAACGAGGGAGCCCCTCCCTCAGGCGCGCTCCTCCCGGCTTCCTCCTCCCGGAGGGCCTTCCTCAAGGCCCGGAGGGCCCTTAGCTGCAGGGCCTTGACCGCTCCCTCGGTCCTCCCGAGCACCCTGGCCACTTGGGCCAGGGGAATCTCGTGCACGAAGCGGAGGAGGAGAACCTCCTGGTGCTCGTGGCGAAGGCGGGAGAGGGCCCGCCAGAGGGCCGCCCCCTCTAGGTCCTTCAGGGCCGAGATCTCGGTGTCCTCCCCGGTTCTCGGTTCGAGAAGACTCCCGGGCTCCTGAGATACCTCCAGGCGGGTCCTCGCGCTCTTGTAGTGGTCGAGGACGATGTTCCTCGCTATGGCAAGAAGCCAGGCCCCGATGTCTGTACCCCGCCAGGTGAAGGTCCCTATCGCCTTGAGAGCTCTTAGAAAGGTCTCGCTGGTGATGTCCTCGGCCAGCTCCCTGCTGCCCACCCTGAGCGCTGCGAACCGATAAACCTGGTCCACATACCGCTCGTAGATCTCGGCGAAGGCCAGGGGGTCTCCCGCGCTGGCTCTGGCCACCAGGCTTTCCAGGTCTTCGGCAGCCCTCTCCTCGACCAACCGACCTCCCTCTCCGCTCCGATTATCGGTCCTCGCGCCAGCCTCTGGACCCTCCTCTTGATAGGAGGTGTCGGGGCAGAGGGGGGGAGGAGAGGTGGGCGAATGGGCGGGCCGCTTAGGGCATGAAAAGAGGAGGGAGGTTTCCCTCCCTCCTCGTCCCCCCTCCTGGGGATCTATTGAGACTAGGTCCTCTGTTCCATGGGGACGAAGTCCCTGAGCTCGGGACCAACGTAGACCTGCCGGGGTCTCACTATCTTCTGCTCGGGGTCCTGTATGGTCTCGAGCCACTGGGCGCACCAGCCGGGCATCCTCCCGATGGCGAAGAGGGGCGTGAACATCTCCTCGGGAAAGCCCATGGCCTGATAGATGATTCCGGAGTAGAAGTCCACGTTCGGATAGAGCTTCCTCTGGACGAAGAACTCATCCTCGAGGGCGATCTTCTCCAGCTCGATGGCGATGTCGAGAAGGGGGTTCCTGCCCGTAACCTCGAAAACCTGGTGGGCGAGCTCCCTTATGATGCGGGCCCTGGGGTCGTAGTTCTTGTACACCCTGTGCCCGAACCCCATGAGGAGGACCTCCCGCCTCTTCACTCTCTCGATGTAGCTTGGGATGTTCTCAACGGAGCCGATCTCCCGGAGCATCTTGAGGACGGCCTCGTTGGCTCCCCCGTGGAGTGGCCCGTACAGGGCGCCCACTGCCCCGGCGGCGGCCATGTACGGGTCCGACTCGGAGCTCCCGATGGTCTGCATCGCCGTGGCCGAGCAGTTCTGCTCGTGGTCCGCGTGGAGAATGAAGAGGACGTCCAGGGCCCTCTCGAGCACGGGGTTAGGCTGGTATTTCACCTCCGTCATCTTGAAGAGCATGGAAAGGAAGTTGCCCGTGTAGGAGAGGTCGTTGTCGGGGTAGACGTAGGGCCACCCCCGGGTCCTTCGGAAGGCCCACGCCACTATGGTGGGAGTCTTGGCTATGAGCCTTATCACCTGGCGCATCCGCACTTCTGGGTCGTGAACCTGTCTCGCCTCGGGGTAGAAGCTGGAGAGAGCGGCCAGGGTGGAACCAAGAACCGCCATGGGGTGGGCATCGGGCGGGAAGGCGTCCATGAGCTTCTTGATGTTCTCGTGGATGAAGGTGTGATGAGTGATCTCATTCACCCACCAGTCGTACTGCGCCTTGGTAGGGAGCTCTCCGAAGATGAGGAGGTAGGCTACCTCGAGGAAGTTGCTCCTCTCCGCCAGCTGCTCGATGGGGTATCCGCGGTACCGGAGGATTCCCCTCTCCCCGTCTATGAAGGTTATGGAGCTTTTTTTGAAGGCCACGTCCATCATGCCCGGTGCATACGGCATCAGGCCCAGCAGGTCGTCCTCGGACTCCTTGATCTGGCGGAAATCGGAGGCCCTTACCGTGTTGAAGTCGATGGGTATCTCATAGGTCTTGCCGGTACGGTTGTCCGTGACCGTTAGGCTCTTCCCAGCCATGACTCCTCCTTACCTCGAGACCTGAACCTTTCTGGCCCTCCTCTTAGTTACTCTTTCTGCCGGGGCCTGCCCGGCACCCGGAGTGTAAGCGCTCCCATCCTGCCCCGCCAGAGGGATTCGCCCGCCCCACCCCTCGGCCATAACGCCGCCATCAAGCTTAGCGTGTTTGTGCGGAGGGCTGGGCGGCAGGGCCCTCCCCCGTTTCTCGGGGCGGCGGCCTAGCTTGTGCGCCCGCCGGTAACCCTGCCGTAACGCTCCGGAAAAGCCGAGGAAAAGCGGGAATCCTAGCCTCCCTGCAGCGCGGAGGCGGTTGGGGAGTCTTCGGAAAGGAGGTGCGGGAGTGAGAAGGGGAGTCTTCCTCAGGGGGTCGGCGGTCCTCGGCCTGGCCCTGGCCGCCGTGGTCCTCCTAGCAGGCCTCGCCCTCGCTGCAGACCCCTCGGGGGCGAGCACGGGCTCCGGGGCGGATGTCTTTGGAGGCCCACCCCCCAGGCTCCAGGAGCTCGACGAGAAGGGTTTCACCACCCTTCTCGACCAGGTTGGGAAGAACAAGGTGGCTGTCAACTTCACCTGGACCCTCCTGGCGGGAGCCCTGGTCCTCTTCTTCCAGTCAGGGTTCGCCCTTGTGGAGACGGGGTTCACCAGGGGAAAGAATGCGGCCCATACAATGATGATGAACTTCGTGATCTTCGCTCTGGGAGGGGTGGCCTGGTTCGTCACGGGCTTTCCCCTCATGTTCGGGGGGGTGGGGGCGATACCGGCCCTAGGAGGGGGAACGGCGGCCCTGGACGGTGCCTTCCGCCTCTTCGGCAATCCGCATCTCGGTCTTTTCGGAACCAAGGGCTGGTTCCTCTCGGGGACCGCCTACGATGTGGGCGTTCTCGCTCTCTGGTTCTTCCAACTGGTTTTCATGGACACGGCTGGCACCATCGTGACGGGCGCCATGGCGGAACGCTGGAAGTTCTCGGCTTTCATCCCCTACTCCCTTTTCATGGCGGGGTTTCTCTACCCCCTTTTCGGGATGTGGGCGTGGGGAGGGGGCTGGCTCTCCCAGCTAGGGAACTCCCTGGGCTGGGGCCACGGGTACGTGGACTTTGCCGGCTCCGGCGTGGTGCACGCCATAGGAGGCTTTTCTGCCCTGGCGGGTGCGAAGGTGCTGGGGCCGCGCATAGGGAAGTACGGCCCGAACGGGGAGGTGAAAACCATCCCCGGGCACAACCTGCCCATGGCCATTCTCGGAGTCTTCATCCTCCTCTTCGGCTGGCTGGGCTTCAATGCCGGCAGCACCCTGGCGGCGACGGAGCTCCGAATAAGCTCGGTCATCGTGAACACCGTGATAGCCTCCTGCACCGGGCTGCTCGCAGCCATGTTCACGGCCTGGCTCTGGAAGGGGGTTTACGGGAAGCCCGACCCGGGTCTTTCCGCCAACGGAATGCTGGCGGGGCTCGTGGCCATAACTGCCCCTTCTGGTTTCGTTGCACCATGGGCCGCCTTTGTCATCGGGGCCGTCGCCGGTGTCCTGGTGGTCCTGAGCTACAGGTTCGTGGAGGCCGTTCTCAGGATAGACGACCCGGTGGGAGCATTCTCGGTCCACGGTGCCTGCGGCCTCTGGGGGGTCCTCGCCCTCGGCATCTTCGCCGATGGGACGTACGGCGCCGGCTGGAACGGCGTGGAGGGCCCGGTGCGGGGGCTCCTGTACGGGGACCCCGGGCAGCTCCTGGCCCAGCTGGTTGGGGCCGTTACCATCGTTCTCTGGGCCTTCGGCGGGACGTACCTCTTCATGAAGGTACAAGACAGGATTCAGGGGATTAGGGTCCCGGCGGAGGTGGAGCTCGCGGGGCTGGACCTTCCGGAGATGGGGGCTCTCGCCTATCCCGAGCTGGCCACCGCAATGAGGGCGGCCGAGGCCGAGCTGGCGGCGAGCCGGTTGTAGGGGGTGCCAAACGCGCCGTAGGGCTCTAGGAGATCCTGTGGGGGCGGGGAGGGGACCTTCTGGGCGGGTCCTCTCCCCGTGCCCTTTTTGCGGGACTCATCAGGGGGGCTGGTGGGAGAGATGGAACCACCTGAAGGGGGTCCACCCGGGCCAGGCGCGGATGCTTGTCCTGAGAGTGAGCCTGCCCTGGGCCGCGGTTCTTGGAGTCGCCCTCACGGTGGGAAGGAGCCAGGCCGTGGCCCTCCTGGTGGTGGCCGCTGCCCTGGCCCTTTCCTTCTGGGCGAGGCTCCGGATGCTTAAGGGTATGAGGGAACGACCCCGAGGGTATGGGCGCGCCCTCACCCTGGCGGGCCTCGCCCTCCTCTTCCTCTCCCTCCTTCTCGCCCTACTCGCCAGGTTCTGAAGGGCGCTTAAGAGGGGCGGCGCCGGGGGGCTGTTCGTGTCCTCCCAGGAGGATGAGGCTGGCACCGCCTGCCAGGACGAGCGCTCCGCCAAGGAGTGTGAGGGGGGTGGGGCTCTCCCCGAGCAAGGCCCAGGCCCAGAGGATGCCGCTGGTTGGCTCGAGATAGGCCAGGATGCCGGCGTGGTGGGCGGGGACGGAGCTGAGGCCACGGAAGTAGAGGATGCCGGCGGCGGCCGTGTGGACCGCCCCGAGCAGCAGAAGGAGCCCCCCTGCCCGCGGAGAGATGAGGAGCCTCGCGGAAGGAAGGTCCGTGCCGAGCGCCCACGGCAGGAGGGCGAGGGTGGCGAGGCCGGTCTGCCAGGCGGCTATGGCTGACGGGGGGTAGAGCCTGGTCAGGATCTTTCCTGCCAGCAGAAGGGCGGCGAAGGCAAGGGCCGAGGCCAGGGCGGCCGCGACTCCTACGGCGTCCAGGCGTCCACGGAGGGCGGGTGCTGCTACCAGGCCGATTCCGAGCAGCGATGCACCCAGGGCTGCTGCGGATGCGGACGAGACTCTCTCTCCGAGAGCGGGGCGGGCGATGGCGGCCACCAACACGGGGGCGATGTACGCGACGAGGATCGCCACGGCCACTGGAACGCGGCGGAAGGCGGTGAAAAGCGCCAGCCAGTTAAGGGCGAGGAGGACGCCGGAGCCGAGGAGGAGAAGGGGTGCTCTCTCGGGCCACCTCGCCTCCCCGGTGATGGCGCCGTAGGCAAAGAGCAGAAGGGAGCCGAGTAGGACCCTGCCGAAGACGACCTGGTGGACGGGGAGGGGGATCTCCCTCACTATGACGCCGATAGAACCCCAGATGGCCCCGGCGGCGACGAGGCAGAGGTACCCGCGGGTCACCCGCGCATAGTAACTGGAGAGGGCTCCACGGGGATAGAATCCGCCTCGTGGCTCTTCCCGCCCTGCTCTTTTCCACAGGCCCCCTCTTCTCTTACGGCCTGGAGGAGGCTCTTGAGATCTTGGCGGACGCGGGTTTTCTCGGGGCTGAACTCATGATCTCCCGGGATCCCGCCACCTGGGATCCGGATCGGGTCTCGAGGGCCTCGCAGGCGACGGGGGTGGCCGTGAGGGCTGTCCACGGTCCGTTCCTTCTCCTCACAAGGGGGGTCTTCGGCAAGGATCCCAGGGTGAAGGTGGAGAGGACAGTGGAGCTGGCTCGGTCCATCGGGGCCGAAGTGGTTGTTCTCCATCCCGTCTTTCGCTGGCAGCCTGATTACCTCCCCCTCCTTGAGGAGCTCCGCGAGGGCGGACCGACCATCACGGTGGAGAACATGTTCCCCCTGGCCTTGGGGGGCAGGGCCCTCTGGCTGCATCGGTGGTGCACCCTGGCGGATCTCGCTCAGCTCGCGCCCCTCACCCTGGACACCAGCCACCTGGCTGTGGCCAGGGTCGAGCCCGAGGAGGCTCTGGAAGAGCTCGAGGGGAAGGTGGCCCATGTGCACCTCTCCAACAACCTGGGCAACGGACGGGACAGCCACTCTCCGCTGGACCGGGGGGTCTTGGATCTGGGGCGCTTCGTGAAAAGGCTGCTTAGGTCCGGCTACAGCGGGTACATCACCCTTGAGGTGGACTGCAGCGCATACCTGGGAAGCCGGAGGGAGCTTGTCCGCTTTCTCTCATCCATGCGGGAGGCCGCGGAGGCGATGGCCGGGGAGGCCTCCGAGCCAGAGGGGCCGGAAGGCCGAGACCCGAGTTGACGCGGGGCGGGTTCCGCGTTTAACTGTGCCGGGGCCTTTTTTCGCCTTCGGAGATTTCGGGAGGAACTATGGTGGAACCCCTTGCCGCATATGAGGGCGTGGTCGCCGCCTTCCAGGCTATGAACGAGGCGGTGAAGGATGCCCTCGCTCCTTTTGGGATCACTCCGGCGCAGTTCGGGGTGTTGAGGAGGATCGAGCCGGAGGAAGAAGTGAGCCTGAGCGAGCTGGCGGAGCGTCTGGGGTGTACCAACGCCAACGTTACACGCCTGGTGGAGAACATGGTCCGCCTCGGTCTGCTAGAGCGCTCCTCCAACCCTCAGGACAGGAGGGTGGTTCTGGTGAGGTTGAGTCCGAGGGGGCTCGCTGTGAGAGGGGAGGCCTCTCAGGCCTACGCCCGCGCCGTGGAGGCGGTGGTCTCCCGTCTTGAGGAGGAGGAGAGGTCGGTCCTGGTGAGGCTCCGGAGCAGGTTCTCCTGAGCCGCCTTCTTGGTCCGCTGCGGCGGGTTAGGCAGGCGGGTGTGAGAGCGGGTTGGTAGAGGCTAGGCTCGCGGCGCGCCCTGGGCTACCCAGGAGACGATGATCCTGATCTCGTCGTCCTCGAGGGTCGGCCCGGAAGGGGGCATTCTCATGGCGGGATCCAGAAGGGCGAGGACGAGCATGCTCTCCTCAGGCTTTCCAGGCACCACCAGGCCGGGTTTTGCCATTATCTCCTCGTAGCTATCGAGGCGGACGCCGCCGGGCGGGGGCGAGTTCTTCGGGAGGAAGACGTGGGGCCCGGCCTTTGCCCGGAGGATGGGTTCCACGTCAGCCTTGAAGGTCACTTTCCTTTCGAGCACCGGCGGAAGGGGGGAGATCGGCAGACCTCTCCTCACTCGGGGCAGGGGGGTGCGCCGGTATCCCCGGAGCTGAGATGGGGAAGCCAGGTTGAGGTGGGTCCGGGGGGAGCGGGGCATCAGTGTAATGAGCCCCGAGCCCATCGCTGCGACCCCTGCCTGGAGGCCGAGGGCTGCGGCCAGCCGACCGAGGATCTCGCGCCTCTCAGGGAAAGCGAGGCCCGGCTTTCCTGCCTCCGGCCGGGCGAGCGCGGCTCCGGTCCGAGCCACGGTCAGGATGCGGGAAACGGCAAAGGAGTAGAGGCCCCACACGAGGGCGAGGACCGCTTGGAGCATCCAGATCCCCACAAGCGGTACGCGGAGGCCGACAGAGGGTGTCACGAGCTGAGCATCGCCCGTGACCGCGACGGAGGCCTCGGCTGCCGACGGTGCGAGGGAAGGGCTCCCGGGGAATGCGGCTTTCAGAGAGAGAGCGCCCGCGCTCCTCGGTTCCGCGGCGAGGACGGCAATTCCCGAGGGGTCTGTCCTGGCCTCCCCCAAGGTGACCTCGCCCTCGAGATAGTTGATTCCCCAGAAGGCCCGGGCGGTGAAGCGGATGAGGGCTCCCTCTACGGGTTTCCCATCGGAGCGAGTGAGACGCGCCCGGAGGACAAGCTCCTTTCCAAGTTCCGCCCGGTCTGGAGCGGCGAGTTCGAGACGGGTGGGTTCCAGGGGGGGCCGGGCGGGAGGCGACTCGCTGGCGGTGGGTGTGGGGCTCTCCTCCGGAGCGTGGGCCGCGTGCCCCCAGGCCGGCTCGGACAGGATGGGAGCGAGAAGAAGGGCGAAGGCAAGGGCCAGGGAGAGCCAGGCTCTTCTCACCTCAAAACCCATCCGGCACCCTCCTCTTCGCTCTGCCTCATGGCCCTAAGGACTCCGAGGGGGAACCGGAGGCGGCGATGGCTTGCCCCGGAGCTCCTCTAGCGGCCTCCAGGTGTTCGCGCACTTCCCAGATGGACACCACCGGGACGAGCTTGGCAAAGCCTGCCAGGATGAGGGCGAAGAGTGCGAAGCCCCCGGCCGTTATCGCGAGCTCGACCCAGGTGGGGATGTACCGGGCGAGGGAGGTGTAGGGCATCTGCGGGGTACGAAGGGTGCCCACAACGATGATGTAGCGCTCAAGCCACATCGCGATGTTCACCAGTACGGAAGCGAAGACAATCCAGCCCACCCTTCGGGTCCAGGGGATCAGGACCACGAGCCCTGGCAGGAGGAGGGTGAAGGCATAGAACCAGAAGAAGGGCGCGAGGGAACCGGTGAGGATCTGGCGGAGGTAGAGGGGTTCCAGGCCTTCGAGCTTGTACCCTGCGGAGAGGAGGTCCGAGAGGTTGAAGTAGACCATGATGAGGCCCATGGCCGCCAGGAAGTAGCCGAGGTTCACGAAGTGGGTCGGGGTGATGATCTCCTCCAACCGGTAGGCCTTTCGCAGTAGGGCCATGACCGTTATGACCGAAGCGACCCCGGAGAAGATGGCGCCAGTGACGAAGTAGGCCCCCATGGCTGTGCTGTTCCAACCCGGCCTGAGGGTCATCCCGAATATCCAGGAGACCACCGTGTGGACCGAGACTGCGACAGGGACGATGGTCACCATCATCACGGTGATGCCCCGCTGCAGTTCCCGGCGCTGCTCTGGGCTTCCCCGCCAGCCCATGGCGAGGAGGCGGTACAGGCGGTGCCGGAGGGAGGAGATCTTGCCGCCCAGACGGTCCCTGCACGTGGCTAGGTCGGGTATGAGGGGAAGGTAGAGATAGAGGAGGCTCCCGGTCAAGTATGTGGTGATGGCGAGAAAGTCCCAGAGGATGGCCGACTGCCACCTGCCGTACCTTAGCACGTTGAGTACGCGGCCGGGCTGGCCGAGGTCGATGATGGGGAAGAGACCCGCTACGAGGAGCGCGGTGACCGTGATGAACTCCGCCATCCTCGTTATCGGGGTCCTCCAGCGGCTCCGGGTGATCCTGAGAATGGCGGAGATCAGGGTTCCCGCGTGGCTTATCCCGATGAAGAACACGAAGTTGACCACATAAAGCCCCCAGATGACCCTGTTGACTGTGGGGGCCATGCCGGTAACGGCAAGGCCCTGCGCGAGCTGGCGAGAGTAGGCATACACTCCCAGCGCCACGAGGGCGAGAAGGCAACCAACGAGGGCGAGGTAGCGACGGGAGATGCCTTCCAGGGGCTTAAGGGTCAGCTCCTCCACGCGCTCCGCCACGGGCTACCCCCTCGACCTCTGTCCCGTTGCTCCCTCCCGCGGCCCCTGCCGAGCGGCGGCCGCCAGGGTCCTCCAAGGCCACTCGAGCCTCTCCCTGAGGGGTCGGTGCGCCCCCGGGTTGGCGGAGCCCTGGCCTTCCCGGACGAGCTGGCCGTGGCCTGGGATGTACCAGACCCGGGGCTCGGTGCCGAGCTCCTCCTTGTATCGGAAGGCGTGGTTCTCTTCGAGGAACCGGGAGAGCTTCACGATCTCGCGGCCGTTGGTTGCCACGTCCTGCTCGAGATCGCCGAAGTAGATGGCGCCGTTCGGGCAGCCGTCCACACAGAAGGGAAGGCCCCCTGCTGCGGCCCTCTCGGTGCAGAAGTCGCACTTCATGACCGTTCCGCGGATGGCAGGCACCTGGGTTCTCACCTCGTAGGGCACTTTTTTCACCCAGTCCGGCTGGACCGGCTCGCTCCAGTTGAAGAACCGGCGGTCGTACGGGCAGGCAGCCATGCAAAGCCGGCATCCGATGCAGCGCATCTGGTCGATGAGAACTACTCCGTCGGGCGCGTGGAAGGTGGCCCCAACGGGGCAGACATTGGCGCAGGGAGCGTTCTGGCACTGCATGCAGAAGGCCGGGAGGCACATGGGACTGCCGTCTTCGGAGGGAGAGAGGTGCTCGCTGGTGCGAACGGTGTAAACCTCAACCCATTCCTGCCCCTCGGGGACGAGCCGCCCCCAGATGCAGTACTGGGTGCACTGGGGGGGAAGGCCGAGGCCGGTGCATCCATCGCAGCGCCTGAGGTCCACCACCATGGCCCAGCGCCGTAGCCGGTTGGTGCTCTCCTCCGTCTCCCCCGGTCCGGGGCGAGGGTGATTCCCCGGGCCGCTATGTTCCTGTTCTGCTGCAAAGGCTTCCTTCCGCGGGGCGACGAGAGCCACGCCCGCGGCGCCTCCCAGCAGCCTGAGGAAGTTCCGGCGGGAGGGTGCGTGCGGGGCTCCCGAGCCCGCTGCGGTCTTGCTGCTCCCCTTGGTGCCCGGTGCCATGGCGCGGCGGAGTCTAGCGCCGGCAGGCGCTTGGCTCATCCGGTGGCCGGCGGAGCTCGTCTCCGCTTTCGTGCGGTCGGGGTGTGCGGCGGACCAGCAGTCTCATACGCCAGGTGGCGTAGGCCAGAAGGCGGATGCGGCTATGGAGGAGTGCAGCCGCTAGCGCTATCGTTCAATTGTGGACCGAATCCGGGTGGTCATCGCGGACGATCATGCCCTAGTGAGGGAGGGAACCAAGCACATCCTTGAAAGGGAGGGCGACATCCAGGTCGTGGGGGAGGCGGCAGACGGCCTTGAGGCAGTCAGGCTTGTGGAGGCCGTCCGTCCCAACGTCGTTCTCATGGACATAGCCATGCCGCGTCTGAACGGCATCGAGGCCACCAGGAGCATTAAGGAGCGCTGCCCTGAAGTGGCGGTGCTTGTCCTCACCGTCCACGATGACGACCAGTATGTCCATGCCCTTCTTGAGGCGGGGGCTGCCGGCTATCTCATAAAGGACGTGCCGGGCAGGCGGCTCGTGGAGGCCATCCGGGCCGTCCATGCAGGGGAGTCCATCCTGCACGGGGCCGTCGCGAGGAAGGTCCTCGGGCGGCTCCTGGGCAGCCGGGAGGGGACCAGCCGGCCCGTGAGGGAGCCCCTCACCGGCCGCGAGCTCGAGGTTCTGAAGCTCGCGGCCTCGGGCCTCTCGAACAAGGAGATAGCTGCGGCGCTCGGGTTGAGCGTGCGCACCGTCCAGACCCACCTGGGACACATCTTCGGAAAGCTGGGCGTGGCCTCACGCACGGAGGCGGTGATCCGGGGACTTAGGGAAGGCTGGTTTCGTCTGGAGGAGGTGGGATGAGCGGCGAGGCTTCCCCAATAGCGGGGTTGGGTGCGCGCCTCGCCCCGGTCCTCCGATCCTTCCTGGGTCGGCTGAGGGAGCCCTCCTTCTGGGCCGTGCAGGTTGGCGTTGGGGTGATCGCTCTTGCCCATCTCCTGGCCGACAGTGGGCTCCTTGGCCACGTGCCGCTCGAGACGGGGCTGCACCACATCCCCGTTGCCCTCTACCTGGCGCCCGTCTCCTATGCGAGCCTGAAGTACGGGCTGGAGGGCGGGGTTCTCACAGGGGTTTGGTCGGCCGTTCTCTCCGTTCCCAACATCGTCCTGTGGCACAGGGCCTCCCTGGAGTGGATCGGTGAGACCGCTCTTCTCCTCATCGTTCTCGGCCTCGGGGCCGTGATGGCTGTTCCAGTGGAGCGGGAGAGGGCCGAGAGGCGGCGGGCCGAGGAGGCGAGCCACCGGCTTGCGCTCCTCACCCGTCAGGTGACGAGGGCACAGGAGGAAGAGAGAAAGCGGATCGCTCGGGAGCTCCACGACGACGCGGCCCAGCAGCTGGTCTATCTCTGCAGGGGTCTGGACGATCTGGCGGATCTCTGGGGGAGGAGGGGGGAGGAGGCCCGAGTGAAGCTCGAGGACCTCCGACGCCACGCCGGGGAGACGCTGGAGAGGGTGAGGCAGTTCAGCCGCGATCTCCGCCCCGCTGTCCTGGATGATCTGGGGCTGGTGGCCGCGCTCGAGTGGCTCACGGCGGATCTCGGTGGGCGCACGGGCATGGAGGCTTTGTTCAGGGTCTCCGGCCAGCCGAGGCGCCTCTCCACCGAGGAGGAGGTCGCCATCTTCCGCATTGTCCAAGAGGCCCTGAGGAACGTGGAGAGGCATGCCGGGGCGAGCCGGGTCTGGGTCGAGGCCTGGTTCGATGAGGAGAGGGTGAGGGTCCTCGTGGCTGACGACGGTAAGGGCTTTGACCTGGAGGCTCTCGAGCGATCAAGGACCCCCTTTCATCTCGGGATTCTCGGAATGAAGGAGAGAGCCCAGCTTGTCGGGGGAACCCTGCATATAGAGGCGGAGCCAGGAAAGGGGACCACGGTCAGGGTGGAAGTTCCCTCCTGAGACCGCCCGATCACGCCTCTCTGGCAGTGGCGGCCCCGATGTGGATCCGCTTGACGTATGTGAGTTCCCTCACCTTGTGCTCGGCGCCGCGGAGCCCCGAGTCCTTCACACCCCCTAAAGGAAGGTGCGGGTCCGCGAAGAGAGGGGACTCGTTCACGGCGACCCTGCCCGCCTCTAGCCTGGTGGCGAGGGAGAGGGCCCTGGCCTCGGGCCCGAATATGCTCGCGGCCAGCCCGTAGCGGGAGTCGTTGGCCAACTTCACAGCCTCATCGTCTCCCTCGAAGACGACGAGGGAGCGGATGGGGGCGAAGGCCTCCTCCTCCCAGAGGAGGGGCCTAGCCTCCCTCGGCCCCTGGAGGAGGTCGGGCTCGAACTCCACCACGGTGGGGAGGAAGGTCTCCTCGTCGGCAAGTCCCCCTACGAGGAGTTTTCCTCCCTTCCTCAAGGCTTCCTCGAACTGGTAGACGGAGAGCTCCAGGGTGTCGCGGTGGGTGAGGCGGACCACGTCCGTCTCGGGATCATCGGGACTCCCCACCTTGAGCTCGGAGACCTTCTTCACAAGACCTGCCCGGAACTCCTCTGCCACAGGCTTTTCCACGAGAATGCGCTTAGCGCTGAAGCAGAGCTGACCGGCGTTGGTGAAGGCCCCCACCACCGCGGCCTCCACGGCCTTTTCCAGGTCAGCCCCCTCAAGCACGATAAAGGGGTCGTTACCGGCGAGCTCCGGCACGTAGTGGAGGAGCCTCCCCTCCACCTGAAGGCAACCCTTCACATCTCTCTTGGCTCTGGCAAGATATGTGCCGAGCTTCACCAGGTTGTCCTTCCCCACGGCGCTGCCCGCGTAGGTGACCAGGGCCCTTACCTCGGGGTTTTCCACGAACTCCCAGGCCGCCTCCTCGGCTGGGCAGGTTGAGATCTGGATGCTTCCCTCCGGTGCCCCGGCCCGGTAGGCGAGCTCCACCACGCGATGGGCGATGAGAGGCGTTCTTGAGGAGGGCTTAAGAACCGTCGCGTTCCCTGTGAGGAGCGAGGAGAGGAGGTTATAGGTGGGAACCACCAGGGGTGCGTTGGCGGGAGTGATGAGACCCACCACACCGTAGGGCTCGAAGAGGAGGAGGTTGCGGCCCGCGCGGGCGGGAAGCTCTCTCGGCCTCACCTCCTCGAGCACCTCGGGGAAGTCTCGAGCTATCTGGGCGGCCCGGGCCGCCTCCCACCTGGCGAACTTCCTCGGGTTTCCGGCCTCCCTCACCAGGAGCTCCTCCATCTCGGGCCGGGCGGCCTCGAGCTCGCGAGCGAGGCTCTGGCTGAGGGCGACCCTCTCCTCGAAGGAAAGCCCCTTGGCTCGGGGGAAGGCAAGGGCGGCCGCGTGTATCTTGGCCCTGAGGTCGCGCCGGAAGTCCTCCGGAACCTCTCCGAGGACCTCGCCGGTGACCTTGTCGTACACGGTGATGTGAGGGCCCCTTACGGCCACCTCGTCTCACCTCCCGCAGCGAAATTATACGCCTGAAAATTAAACCCATAAACCACATCCCGCAAGAGAGTTCGGTCCCCCTCTGGTAGGCTCGGGGTGTGCGTAAGGGGACGCGCCTTGTTCTTCTTGTCCTTCTCCTTCTCCTTGGAGCCGCCTTCCTGGTCCAGCTCTGGCTGGCCAGGGGCACCTGATCCCGGGAGGACGATAGGATGCCCGTATGCCGTCGCCGCCGGTAACCCGAGTCCACCTGGTTCGCCACGGGGAGGTTTCGAACCCGGACCGGACCCTCTACGGCCGGCTTCCCGGGTTCCACCTCTCCAAGCGGGGGGAGAGGCAGGTCCAGGCAGTCGCCCGCCACCTGGCTGCTTCTCGCGTGGTGGCGGTCTGGTCTTCACCGCTGGAGAGGGCTGTGGAGACGGCGGAGGCCATAGCCCATCCGCACGGCCTCCCGGTCAAGGTGGATGAGCGACTGAGCGAGGGCGGAACCCTTCTGGAGGGGAGAAGAAGGACCCCCCTGGGCCTCCTCAGGGATCCGCGCTCCGCCTGGCTCCTCAGGAATCCCTTCCGCCCTTCCTGGGGCGAGCCCTTCAGGGAGATACGCAAGAGGATGGTCTCGGCCTTCTGGGACCTGGTGCGGGAGTGCGCGGGGGCGGAGGGGGTGATCGTCTCGCACCAGGGCCCCATTTGGGTCCTGAAGAATGCCCTGGAGGGCTGGGTGTGGACGCCGTGGCTCAGGCCCGTCCGGGTTGAGCTCGCCTCCGTCTGGACCGTTCGCCTGGAAGGGGATCCCCCGCGGGTGGTGGGCCTCTCCTATGCCGTGCCCTGGAAGGCGGGGGGCGGCCATGGGGATGGCTGATGCCGGCCGGGGCGAAGGGTTCCGGTGCGGACTCCTTTGCAGGCCCGCTTGCGGGTGCGGGCTCAGACCCTCATTCTCAAGGGAGGGATCCCTTCCGTCACCCCGTCCAGGCGCCGGAGGCCGAGCCTGAAGGCGGTGGCTACAGCCTCCCGCCACTCCCGGGTGCTGGTGGGCCTGTCCAAGGGGGGATGCTCCCTCGCGAGGTGGGCGGGTCTGTACTGGTCCATTATGTTCACGTAACTCGCCAGAGATATCTCTTCTGCCACGAACCTCAGGCATTCCTCGGTCCCGGCCACTCCGTCTGGCATCACCAGGTGCCTTATGAGGAGCCCCCTCACAGCTATCCCCTCCTCGTCCAAGACGAGGTCCCCCACCTGCCGGTGCATCTCCCGGATGGCCTCCCTCGCTACCTCGGGGTAGCCCTTAACTCTGGAGAAGCGCCTCGCGGCCTCCTCCCGGGCCCACTTGATGTCGGGCATGTATATGTCCACCACGCCCTCGAGGAGCTTCAGGGCCTCCAGGGAATCGTAGGAGGACGTGTTATAGACGAGGGGGATGCGGAGGCCGGAGGCGGCCGCGATCTCGAGGGCCTCCAGGATCTGCGGGACCACGTGGGAGGGGGTGACGAGGTTGATGTTGTGGCATCCCATGGCCTGGAGGCGAAGCATTATCCGCGCGAGCTCCTCGGGGCCCACCTCGGGACCTGAAGGCGCCTGCGATATCTCCCAGTTCTGGCAGAACACGCAACGCATGTTGCACCAGCCGAAGAAGATGGTGCCCGAACCCCTCTTTCCGCGTAGGGGGTACTCCTCGCCAAAGTGGGGGCCGTAGGAGGCGACCGTGGCTCTCCGCCCTGTCCGGCACGCCCCGCGCCGGTCGTCGGCGAGGCGGTTCACCTTGCATCGCCGCGGGCAGACCCTGCACTCCTCGGGGCCGAGGAGCTCGAGGGCACGTTCCACCCTCCTCCGGAGCTCCCCGGACCGGTGCAAGGCCACGTACGACGCGTCTGCCACGGCTTCGATGTTCGATGATACCCGGCGCCTCGGGTCGATGAGGGAACCGGCTAGTGCTACCATCGCTTCGGGAAGGAGGCGAGGGTGCAGAAGAAAAAGCCGGAACTCAAGCGGGTCTTTTTGAATCCCGCCTTTTTCCTGCTCCTGGCTGTGGTGGGGCTCTGGGCTCTCATGGTCTGGGCACCGAGGGCGGGGCCATCCAAGCCCTTGAGCCTCTCCGAGTTCCAGCAGGCGGTGGAGAAGGGCCAGGTCAAGACGGCCACCATTCTCAACCGAGACCAGAGGGTCGAGGGCGAGCTGGCCGACGGGACGCGGTACACCACAGCCTACCCCGACGAGTACGGCGGGAAGATTTACGAGCTCCTGCAGGCCAAGGGCGTGAACGTAACGGTCAATCCGCAAAACGGCTCCACCATCTGGAACCTCCTCGGGAACATCCTTCCCTTCCTCCTTATGATCGGGCTCTTTGCTTTCCTCTTCCACCAGGTGCAGGGTGGAGGCAACCGGGTTCTCTCCTTTGGTAGGGCCAGAGCCAAACTCGTCACCAAGGACATGCCCAAGGTGACCTTCGCCGACGTGGCTGGCCTCGATGAGGCCGTGGAGGAACTCAAGGAGGTCAGGGATTTCCTCGCCAATCCTGCCAAGTTCCAGGCCATGGGGGCGAAGATACCCAAGGGCATTCTGCTGTACGGTCCGCCCGGTTCCGGTAAGACCTTGCTTGCGAGGGCAGTGGCCGGGGAGGCAGGGGTACCCTTTTTCTCCATTTCCGGTTCGGACTTCGTCGAGATGTTTGTGGGTGTGGGAGCGGCCCGGGTGCGTGACCTGTTCGAGCAGGCCAAGGCCCACGCACCCGCCATCATCTTCGTGGACGAGATAGACGCCGTGGGCCGTCACCGGGGGGCTGGGCTCGGTGGAGGGCACGACGAGAGGGAGCAAACCCTGAACCAGCTCCTGGTCGAGATGGACGGCTTCGACCCGAGGATCGGGGTGATCCTGATAGCCGCCACCAACCGCCCCGACATCCTGGATCCTGCCCTCCTCAGGCCCGGACGGTTTGACAGACACATCGTGGTGGACAGGCCCGACCTGAACGGCAGGATCGGCATCCTTAAAGTCCACACCCGGGGCAAGCCCCTCGGACCCGATGTGGACATCGAGCTCATAGCCAGGAGGACGCCGGGGTTCACCGGTGCGGACCTGGCGAACGTGGTTAATGAGGCGGCCCTGCTGGCGGCGCGGGCGGGGAAGAAGCAGATCACCATGGCCGACATGGAGGAGGCCATCGACAGGGTGGTGGCTGGGCCCGAGAGGCGGAGCCGGGTGATCTCCGAGGCCGAGAAGAGGGTCATCGCTTACCACGAGGCGGGGCATGCCCTGGTTGGTCACGCCCTACCCAATGCCGATCCCGTTCACAAGATCTCCATAATCCCCAGGGGAAGGGCCCTGGGGTACACCTTAAGCCTCCCCACAGAGGACAGGTTCCTCGTGACCAAGGGGGAGCTCCTGGATCAGCTCGCCATGCTCCTGGCCGGGAGGGTGGCGGAGGAGCTGGTCTTCGCTGAGCCGACCACCGGCGCCCAGGACGACCTGGAGAAGGCGACCAAGATAGCGAGGAAGATGGTGTGCGAGTACGGAATGAGCGAGAAGCTCGGCCCCCTCACCCTGGGGCAGAAGCAGGACTTGGTCTTCCTCGGGAGGGACCTGGGGAGGGAGCCTGACTACTCCGACAGGGTGGCCTATGACATAGACCAGGAAGTGAGGAGGCTGGTGGAGGAGGCGAAGGAAAAGGCGGCCTCCATAATCCGCTCCAATCGGCACGTCCTTGACAGGATCGTCGCCGAGCTCATGGAGAAAGAGACCCTGGAAGGCCCGGAGCTGGAGGCGATTCTTTCCCCGGTGGTGAAGGAGAGGAGGCGCGGGGTGCGGGCAGGGACGGAGCTCCCCGGAGAGGTGCCGGCAGGGGAGCCGGTCTCAGTGCGCAAGGGGGGCCGTCCCAGGCCCAAGCCGGCGCCGGGGACGCTGCCGGCGTGACCTCCACTCCTCGCAGTTGGCCGGTGCCGCTCGGTGCGATCGGCCCACGGATGGGGAGTGCCCTTGGAGCTCGAGCCTGATCTCAGTTTGGTGGAGGAGGGGGTTAGGCTCATCCTGCGGGGCCTCGGAGAGGACCTCGGAAGGGAGGGGCTGAGGGATACCCCCTCCAGGGTGGCCAGGATGCTTGCGGAACTCACCTCAGGGATGAGAGAGAACGCCCTCGCCCATCTCGAGGGTGCGGTGGAGGCCCCGGGAGGGGGGCTCGTCGTGGTGCGGAGCCTCCCCTTTTACTCCCTCTGCGAGCACCACCTGCTCCCCTTCTTCGGCCGGGCCCACGTGGCCTACCTACCGCCTCCTGGGGGGAGAGTGGCGGGGGTGTCGAAGGTGGCGCGGGCGGTGGAGTCCGTCTCGAAGAAGCTCCAGGTTCAGGAGAGGATGACAGAGGAGATAGCGACGCTTCTGGAGGGTGCCCTTTTTCCCGAGGGCGTAATGGTGGTCCTCGAGGCGGAGCACCTCTGCATGAGCATGCGGGGGGTAAGGAAGCCCGGCCACCTCATGGTCACGGCGGCGGCCAGGGGGAGGTTCGAGAAGGACTCCGCTCTCCGCAGGGAGGTCCTGGGTCTTCTGCTGGGCAGACCCCCCGGGGATTGACTACCTCCTCTTGGAGGGCCCCTCGGGACCGGTAGAATCCGCCCGTGATGGTCCGGCCCCTCCTCCTCGGAGCCTGGGAATGGGGAGAGACCCTTCGCGTTCTCGGGATACCACCGGAAGCCAAGGGGGAGCTGGACGAGGTGGCGGGCGTAGTCCTTGCTCTGGAGGGTCTGGACGAGGAGGCCTTCAGGCGGCTCGAGCTCGCCGTGAGGGGGGCGGGGGGGGCGGCGGTGCGGGGGATGGGGCCTCTCGGGAGGACCCTCGTCGTCCGAGCCACTCCCCGCTGTCTTGGTGAGGCCCTGGAAGGGCTAGGAGGTGGACCCGGATCGGAGGAGGCGAGGGAGGCCCTGGTCTGCCTGGAGCGCCTCTCGGCGGGCGCGCCGGACTGGAAGGCGAGGGGAAGGACCTTCCCCACCTCCGAGCGCTGCCTTGTGATGGGGGTGCTGAATGTGACCCCAGACTCCTTCTGGGCCGGGAGCAGAGCCCTTGGGGTGAAGGAGGCTGTGGCCAGAGGGGTTCGGATGGCTGAGGAGGGGGCGGACCTGGTGGATATAGGGGGAGAATCCACCCGACCGGGGGCCGGCCCTGTCTCCACTCAGGAGGAAATGGCAAGGGTCCTCCCGGTGGTAGAGGGCCTCGCCGCCGAAGGGGTGGCTGTCTCGGTGGACACCACCAAGGCGGCGGTGGCGAGGGCGGCCCTGGAGTCAGGAGCGGTCGTGGTGAACGATATCTCGGCGGGAAGGGCGGACCCGGGGATGCTCGGAACGGTGGCAGAGTTCGGCGCAGCTCTGGTGCTAATGCACATGAGGGGCACCCCTGCCACTATGCAGCACCTCACCGAGTACGGCGATCTCCTGGGGGAGGTCCACCGGTTTCTCAGGAAGAGGGCGGAAGCGGCCGTCGAGGCGGGGGTGGCCCCTGAATCCATCTGTGTGGACCCGGGTATAGGTTTCGCCAAGACAGCGGAGCAGAGCCTCACCCTGGTGAGGCGCGTTGGTGAGCTGCGGAGCCTGGGATTTCCCGTTCTCCTCGGCCCATCGCGGAAGTCCTTTATAGGAGCTGCCCTCGGGCTCCCGGTGGAGGAGAGGCTGGAGGGGACGGCAGCGGTGGTGGCCCTCGCGGTCGCCGCCGGGGTGCGGGTCGTCAGGGTGCATGACGTCAAGGAGATGGTGAGGGTGGTGAGGATGGCCGAGGCCGTCCTCGCAGGCGCTGGTGGGGGCAGGGGATGAGGCTGGGTGTGGTCCTCCCCACCTCCAGGCCGGCTCTCCCCGATGGGGAGGGGCTTTTCGGGTTGGCGGAGCTCGCTGAGGAGCTGGGCTTCGACTCGGTCTGGGTCTCGGACCACCTCCTCTTTCACTGGCCGGTACTGGAGGCCCTCACCGTCCTGGGAGGGGTGGTGGCGAGGACAGAGAGGGTTAAGGTGGGTACGGCTGTCCTTCTACCTGCCCTCCGCCCCGCTTTTCTCCTGGCCAAGCAGGTGGCCACCCTGGACCGGCTCTCGGGGGGGAGGCTGGTGCTCGGGGTGGGGATAGGGGGCGAGTACCCGCCCGAGTGGGAGGCGGCGGGGGTCCCGAGGGGGAGGAGGGTTCGCCTCACCGAGGAATGGGTGGCGAGGATGAGAGCCTGGCTCTCGGGGGCTTTTGCCGCTCCGGGGGTTCCCTTCGATCTCGTGAGCTCGAGGGCGGGGGGCCCTCCTGTCTGGGTTGGGGGGAGATCGGAGGCGGCGGCGAGGAGGGCGGGGCGGATGGGGGACGGCTGGATGGGGATCTTCCTCACCCCTGAGAGGTATGCCGAGAGGCTCGAGCAGGCGAGGGAGGCGGCGCGGGCGGTCGGCAGGGATCCGGCGGTCCTGGTGGCGTCCATATACATCTGGGCCGCTCCCGGGAGGGATCCGGAGGAGGCGGTCAAGGTGGTCTCGGGGATGTACGGTATGGATTTCTCCCCCTTCCTTCGCTACCTCCTCGTAGGGGACGAGGAGAAGTGCCTGGAGAGGCTTGCCGAGTTTGCCCGGGCCGGATGCGAAGAGGTGGCTCTCGCCATCGCCGACCCCGATCCCGGGGAGGGGATGAGGATGGCGAGCCGGCTTTTGGAGGGAGCGCGGGGGCTCTAGGCAGGGCGGGGCAGGGGGCATGAAAGGGGATGGAGGGAACCGGGAAAGCCCCCGGGACAGGATCTTTCTTAGGGGGCTTGAGGTCTCGGGGAGGTTCGGCGTGGAGGGCTGGGAGAGGGAGACCGATCAGCCTCTCCTCGTGGATGTCGAGGTTTTTCTAGACCTCTCCGGGGCCGGCGAGGCGGACCGGATGGAGGCTGCCCTCGACTACACGGTGCTGGCGGAGAGGGTTAGGGGGGCCGTCGGCAGCGGGGCTTCACTCCTTGAGGCCGTTGCTGAGAGGGCAGCCCGGGCGGTCCTCTCCCTACCCGGCGCCCGCGCCTGCCGAGTGAGGGTGAGGAAGCCGACCGCCGCCCTCCTTCTCGGAGCCGAGGACGTGGCCTGCGAGGTCTACCGGGAGGGGATGTGAGGGGGCGCCAGAGCCGGGTCCGCGGCCACCTGGAGGGCAGATTTGGGCCCCTGCTGCCAGGGGAGGAACCGGCCGTCGTGGGCATGGGCTCGAACCTGGGGGACAGGATGGGTCTGCTTGCCGCGGGGCTCGAGGGGATGGCGCGGGCGGAGGGGGTGCGCCTCCTCTCGGTCTCCCGGGTTTACGAGACGGAACCGGTGGGGCCGCCCCAGCCACACTACCTGAACGCCGTCGCCATCCTCGCGACCACCCTTCCCCCCATGGCTCTCCTCCGCCTCCTCCAGGATCTCGAGGCCCGGGCCGGGAGGCGTCGGGGGATCCGCTGGGGACCCCGCACCCTCGACCTTGACCTCCTTTTCTACGGAGACGAGGTGATAAGCCTCCCGGAGCTGGAGGTTCCCCACCCCCGCGTGGAGGAGCGGGCCTTCGTCCTCGCACCCCTCGCCGAGCTCGCCCCTAAGATGCCGCTCCCCTCGGGGCGGACCGCGAGGGAGGCCCTCGAGGCCCTCGGCGTTGCGGGTGGCCCTTCCGGTGTCAGGCCTTACGCCAGCCTCCTCTGAGGCTCGCTGGCAGCCCCGGCAGAGGGTCTCCACGGCTGCTGGCCCCAGGACTGGGCTTGGACGCCTTCGCCGTGCGGTGCTATCTTTCCGCGGTCCTCCGCCGCTAGGCGGGACCGGAAGGAACCTTGCAGCATGGGCAAAGGAGGCGTTAAGGAGGGGGAACTCAGGGGGGTTCCCCCTGGCTCACCTCGGATATCTCGGGGCGCCCGCTGGGGCGCGGGGCTCCTGGTTCTGGTCTCGCTCATCCTGTCAACCCCTCGCGCAACGGGACAGGAAAGATTCGTCGCTCCCAATCCGCCTCAGCTCAAGGCCGCCTCCGCCGTCGCTATTGAGGTTTCTACCGGAAGGATTCTCTATGCCCTGAACCCGGACACGCCCCGACCGCCCGCGAGCCTCACCAAGATCCTGACGGCCCTGGTCGTGAGGGAGAGGCTCTCCCTCGACCAGGAAGTGGAGGTCCCTCCCGAAGCGAGGGGTGTGGATGGCTCCAGGCTCGGCCTCGAGCCCGGCCAGCGTTTCAAGGTAAGGGAGCTTCTCCATGCTCTTCTTCTCAGCTCCGCCAACGATGCTGCCGTCACCCTGGCGGTGGCGGCCGCCGGCGACGAGGCGGCCTTCGTGGACCTTATGAACCGGGAGGCGGCAAGGCTCGGTGCGGTCGAGAGCCGGTTCTCCAACCCCCACGGCCTTCCGGCAGCCGGTCATGTGAGCACCGCCAGGGACCTCGCCATTCTGGCCAGGGCTCTCCTGGCAGACCCCTTTCTCGCTGAGGTGGTGGCCAAACCCTCCTACCAGATCCAGTTCCCGGGGGAGCCCCAGCCAAGAACCATCAGGAACATAAACGATCTGGTGGGCCCGGCAAATCCTGACGTGGTCGGGGTGAAGACCGGCTACACGGCGGAGGCAGGGAAGTGCATCGTGGCCGCCTCTAGAAAGGGCGGGGTCACGGTTCTTGCTGTCCTCATGAACGACCCTGCCCTCTACCGCGACGCCCGCGCCCTCCTCGACTACGGTCAGGAGGCCTTCACAGCCGGGGTAGACCTCGGGACCCTTGGGCCGGCCCCCTCCCCTCCCGAAAACCCAGCCGCCCAGCTAACGCCGGAGGGCCTCCGGAAAGGGGGCGTTCGGGAAGGGGTGGGAGGTGGGGCCGGCCAGGCGGAACCCGATCTCGGGCGGCCGGTACCGCTTCGGGTGAGAGCGGGCAGAGCGCTTAGGGACTGGTGGCTCGCCTTGACCGGGGCTGTCCTTCTCGCCCTCGGTCTTGTGGGTTGGGGGAGGAGGAAGCGGGCCCGGAGGAAGAATCCCCTCGGAACGCTAAGGGGAGACGGGAGGCTCCGGAGGGTCTTGAGGCGCTGGCACGCGGCGCGGGCAGCGGAGCCGAGGGCCTGGGACGCACTCCGAAGGATCTCCGGTAGAGGCTAGCTGCCGGGGTGGGACCGCTTGTCTCTCTTGCCGTGTTCCCCGGAACCCTCCTGCGATGCTCGAATGTGGGTGCCTTTCCCTCCCTTGGGGGCTATACTTCGGTCTGCCTCGAGTCCGGTATCCGGAAGGAACTGGAACGGAGGGGTCTACGGTAGAGGGCGGTGCATCCGGTGCCCCCCCGACCCTGGCGGTGGTGGGGGCGGGGAGGGTGGGGACGGCCCTGGGAGCCCTCCTCTCCAAGGCCGGGTTCCGCGTGGTCGCCTTCTCCTGCCTTAGCCCGTCCACGGCGGAGCGGGCGCGGGCGTGGTTCCCGGGAGCCTCGTGGGTTCCCCCTGAGGAGGCCGCGGCTGGTGCCGGTTACGTGGCCCTGACCCTCCCGGATGATTGGATCTCTCCTGTCGTGGATTCCATGGCCCTCGCGGGCGCTTTCCGGGTCGGTCAGAGAGTTTTCCACACCAGCGGGGCAACCTCCATCTCGGTTCTGGCTCCGGCGAGGGAGGCCGGAGCGGAGGTGGCCGTGGTGCATCCCCTTCAGACCGTGCCTGACCCTGCCACCGGGATGGAGCGGATCCCCGGATCACCCTTCGCCGTCACCGTGGACGGGGAGGGGATCTGGGCCATGGAGCTGGTTAGGGCGGTGGGAGGGATCCCCTTCAGGCTCGAGGAGGAGGGGAGGGCCCTGTACCACGCCGCCGCTGTGCTGGCTGCGGCCGGAGTCGCCTCGGTCTTTCTCCTTGCGGCGAGGCTCGCCGGGCTCGCCGGGCTGGAGGGGGCCAGAGAGGCCCTGCGAGGGCTCTCCCTTGCGGCCCTGGAGAATGCCTCCGGGAAGGGGGCTCAAGCCCTCACCGGCCCTTGGGTCAGGGGGGATGTGGGGACGGTCAGGGGGCATCTGGAGGCCTTGGAGAGGCTTCAGGAGGGAGGAGGGAGGGCGGCGGAGATCTACCGCCTGCTCGGCCTTCTCGCCCTCGGCGAGCTTGGGTTCCCCGAGGCTCTGAGGAAGGTGGAGGAGGTCCTTTCGGGACTGTCGGCTGTCCCGGGAGACTGAGGGGCGGCGGAGGCCGAAGGTGCTTCTGGTCACGGCGAAGAGGGATCTCCGGCGGGAGGTCGAGGCCGCGAGGGCGGCCGGACGGAGTGTGGGGTTCGTGCCCACCATGGGTTACCTGCACCAGGGCCACCTCTCGCTGGTGGCGAGGGCCAGGGCCGAGACGGATTACGTTGTCGTGAGCATTTTCGTAAATCCCCTCCAGTTCGGGCCCACCGAGGATTACCAGGCCTATCCCAGGGACCTCGAGGGAGACCTCTCCCTCTGCCGGGAAGCCGGGGTGGACCTGGTTTTCGCGCCTGAGGAGGGGGAGATGTACCCCGAGCGGCTGGAGGTCAGCCTCAAGGTGGGGCGTCTAGCACAGAGGCTCTGCGGGCTGTACAGGCCGGGCCACTTCGACGGGGTGGCCACTGTCGTGGCCAAACTCTTCAACCTGGTGGGGCCGGGCCGGGCCTACTTCGGGGAGAAGGACTACCAGCAGCTCGTAATAGTCCGGAGAATCGTGACGGACCTGGACTTTCCGGTGGAGGTGGTGGGCTGCCCCACCGTGAGGGAACCTGACGGGCTTGCTATGTCCTCTCGGAACACCTACCTCAGCGAGGAGGAGAGGGGGAGAGCTCTCGCTCTTTACCGCTCCCTTGTCCGGGCGGACCTAGCCTTCAGGGAGGGGGAGAGGCGGGTGGCGAGGCTGAAGGAGCTGGCCTTGGAGACCATGGCCGGCCACCGGGTCACTCCCGAGTACTGGGAAGTGGTGGACCCCGTGACCCTGGAACCTCTGGAGGAGGCCGCAGTCGGGGCGCGGGCGCTGGTGGCGGCAAGGGTTGGGAGGGCACGTCTCATAGACAACCTGGCTCTCGGGGTGGGATAAAGCGAGGGAGGTGGAGGTGTGAGGGCGAGGATCATGCTCAGGTCCAAGATCCACCGGGCGCGGGTGACCGCTGCCGACCGCAACTACGAGGGCAGCATCACTCTCGACCCCGAGCTCATGGAGGCGGCCGGTATCCTCCCCCTGGAACAGGTGCACGTCTTGGACATAGACAACGGCGCGCGCCTCGAGACCTACGTCATCCCGGGGGAGAGGGGATCGGGGGCGGTGGAGATGAACGGGGCAGCGGCCCGCCTCATCCAGACGGGGGACACCATCATTGTTCTCTCCTACGCCCTCGTTCCTGAGGAGGCGCTCGAGGGGCACGAGGCGACACTGGTCCTGTTGGGAGAAGGGAACCGGGTGAAGGAAGTGCGGCGCGTTGGGGTCGGCGAGAAGCCGTGAGTGAGGGCTACCGGTGAGGGGACCTCACCCCGCTGATTCCGCGAAGCCTCTGGAGGGACGGGTCCCCGGCCTGAGAATCCCCCGCTTCCTCTTCCCCCCTATCCCCGCAGCCGAGGAGAGGTGGGACCTGGTGGTTGTCGGGGCCGGGGTGGCAGGGCTATCAGCCGCGTACCACGCAGCCCGGGCGGGCGGGAAGGTCCTGGTGGTGAGCAAGGGGCCGCTGCTCGACTCAGCCACCCGCTTCGCCCAGGGCGGCATAGCCGTGGCTCTGGGGGAGGGGGATGCGCCCGAGAGCCACTTTGAGGACACCCTCCGCGCGGGTGCCGGGCTCTGCTGGGAGGAGGCGGTCAGGGTTCTTGTGGATGAGGGGGTAGAGAGGGTCCAGGAGCTCGTCGCTCTCGGGGCCGCGCTCGACCTTGAGGGAGGAGCCCTCGCCTTCACCAGAGAGGGGGGGCATTCCCGCCCCAGGGTGGTCCACGCTGGAGGGGATGCCACAGGGAGAGAGGTGGAGCTCGTCCTTGCCCGGGCCGCCGCTGCGGCTGGGGCCGAACTTAGGGAGGGGGTCTTCGCCACGGACCTCCTCACCCATGCGGGAAGGTGTGTCGGGGTTGCGGTGGTCTCCGGCGGGAAGGTCGTTCACCTCCTGGCAGGTGGGGTCATCCTCGCCACGGGGGGAGTAGGGCAGGCCTACAGGGTGACCACGAACCCCTGGCCGGCCACGGGGGACGGACCGGCCATGGCCCTAAGGGCCGGGGCGAGCCTCGCCGACCTCGAGTTTCTCCAGTTCCACCCCACAGCCCTGGCGGTGGGGGAGAACCCGAGGCCCCTGGTGAGCGAGGCAGTACGAGGGGAGGGGGCGGTGCTAAGGGATGCCCGGGGGGAGAGGATCATGGAAGGAAGACACCCCCTTGGCGACCTCGCCCCAAGAGACGTTGTGGCCAGGGCTATTTTCGAGAGCATGCTTGAGCATGGGACGGACCACGTTTGGCTTGACGCCACCCCGATCCCGCGGGAGCGGTTCCTCCGGCGGTTCCCCAACATCCACTCTCGCCTGGTCAAGGAGGGGCTTGACCCCGCCCGCGACTGGATCCCTGTGGCCCCGGCCGCGCATTACGCCAGTGGCGGGGTCCTGGTGGGGCTTTGGGGAGAGAGCGACCTGCCGGGCCTCTTCGTCTGCGGGGAGGCGGCCTGTACCGGGGTGCACGGGGCCAACCGCCTCGCCTCCAACTCCCTGCTGGAGGGGCTGGTTTTCGGCCCGAGGGCGGCCATGGCCGCCCTCAGCTCCTACCTGGCACCCCCCGCCAGGGTAGAGCTGGAACTAGGTGATGCGGAGAAGGGGGAGGCGTCCCGCTGCTGCCTGGGTTCCACCTTCTGGGATGGGACGCCTCCCCAGGTGAGCTCCCTAAAGGGGGAGCTCCAGGGCAGGATGGAGAGGGGAGCGGGGATAGTCCGCTCCGAGGAGTCCCTGCTCAAGGTCGTATCCTTCCTGGAGGAGCGGGGGGAGGAGTTCTTGGGGCTTGGACATGCCGGGCGGGCGGGAGGGGAGCTGGTGAATCTCGCTCTGGTCGCTGCGGTTCTTTCCTCCGCTGCGCTCGCAAGGAGGGAGTCCCGCGGGTGCCATCAGCGGACGGACTTCCCCCTGGAAGACCCTGCCCTCCGCGGCAGGTTCGTCTTGAGGAAGGAGGGAGAGGGCCTCGTCTTGGGCTTCGCCCCGCTGGAGGGACCCCATCCTTGAAAACGGAGGGGGTTTCGGAGCCAGGGGCGCGAGTCAGTCTTGCGGGTAGTGGTTATCTGGGAGCCGCTTCAGGTGCTGAGGGCGGCGGGGGTCTCGGATGAGGAGGCCCTCTCCCGCGTTCGCCTCGCCCTCGCGGAGGACCTGGGGTCCGGCGACATCACCACCGCGGCCCTGGTACCACCGGGGCTCTTGGGAAAGGCGCGGATCTTCGCGGGGGAGGCATGCACCCTCTGTGGGCTACCCGTGGCGGCCCTCTGCTTCCGGGAAAGGGGAGCGAGCCTTTCTCCCCTCCGGGAAGAGGGAGAGGAGGTGGCGGCCGGGGATGCCGTGGCCCGCGTGGAGGGGCCTGTCAGGGGGATACTCGAGGCCGAAAGGGTGGCCCTGAACTTCCTGGGCAGGCTATCAGGGGTGGCCACCCTGGCCAGGGCCTTCGTCCGGGCTGCCGGCGGGAGGGCCCAGGTCAGGGACACCAGGAAAACCACGCCGGGGCTGCGAGCCCTGGAGAAGTATGCGGTGGGGGTTGGAGGCGCGAGGCCTCATAGGAAGGACCTGTCCTCAGCCTTCCTCATCAAGGAGAACCACATAAGGGCCGTGGGTGGAGTGGCCGAGGCGGTGAAGAGGGCCAGAGCTGCGGGCGCCGGCCGGTCTTTGGAGGTGGAAGTGGAGGACCTGGCCGGGCTCGAGGAGGCTCTGGCCGCCGGGGCCGAGCTTGTTCTCCTGGACAACATGGATCCCGAGGGGGTGGCGCGGGCCGTGAGCGCGGCCGCGGGGAGGGTGGAATTGGAAGCCTCGGGAGGCATAAGCCTGGAGAACGTGGCGGCTTTCGCCTCTACCGGGGTGAGCTATCTCGCCGTCGGACGGATTACGCGCCTCGCGGCCATTCTCGATTTCAGCCTTGAGCTCGAAGAGGTGGCGGGCGAGGGGGGGTGAGCCTTGCTCCTCGCTGTGGACGTCGGAAACACGCAGACGGTTATCGGGGTCTTCCAGCGGGAGGAACTGGTGCAGAGCTGGCGGGTGGCGACTGTGGCCTCACGCACCCCCGACGAGCTCGCGGTCTTCTTCTCTGGGCTGCTCGGATTCGCGGGCCTCTCCTTCGATAGGGAGATAACCGCGGTGGCGGTGGCGAGTGTTGTCCCGAGGGTCACTCAGAGCCTCCGGAACATGTGCGAGTCCTACTTCGGTTTCCCGCCCCTCGTGGTCGGCCCGGGGGTGAAGACTGGGGTTCCGGTTAAGGTGGAGAACCCCCGAGAGGTCGGTCCGGACAGGATAGTGAACGCCGTGGCCGCCATCGAGAGGCACGGTGTCCCTTGCGTTGTCGCGGACTTTGGGACCGCCACCACCCTGGATGTGGTCTCCGTCCGGGGCGAGTACCTCGGGGGGGCTATAGCCGCGGGCCTGGAGACTGCCCTCGCGGGTCTCGTCTCGGCCACCGCCCGGCTCCCCCGAGTGGAGCTGGTCATGCCCCCTTCGCCCATAGGCAGGAGCACCGTGGAAGCCATGCAGGTGGGGTTCGTCCTCGGGATGGCGGCCCTTGTGGAGGGGCTCGTCGCTGGGATTGCCGAGGAACTCGGGGCGGAGCCTGTCCTGGTGGCCACGGGTGGGCTTGCCGAAGTGGTGCTCCCCGCTCTCAAGGGAGGCTGGGCCCACGACCCCTGGCTCACCCTCCACGGTCTCCGGATCGTCTTCGAGAGGAACGCAAGGCCCCGCTGAGGCGATGGCGTGGGCACCCGGTCAGGAGGCTTGGGCGAGGCGGTGGGGGGGGCGGCGAGTCCTATAGACTCTCCGTTGTGGAGCGGGTTTCGGGGAACTCTCTAGAAAGGATCGCGCGGCTCCGAGAGGCGGGGCTCGAACCCTACGCTTACCGGTTTTCCGTCACCGCCCGCGCCCAGGACCTTCACGACCTCTACAGGGACCTTCCGGCAGGGGAGGGTACGGGGAAGGTGGTTCGGGTCGCGGGCAGGATGCTCCTCCGCCGCCACCACGGTGGGCTCATCTTCGCCACATTGCGGGACGGCACCGGTTCCATCCAGCTGCTCCTCTCCCGCGAGGCTGTGGGGGAGGCTGACTTCGAGGCCTTTCTACGTCACCTCGACCGGGGGGACTGGGTCGGGGCCGAGGGCGAGGTGGTGAGGAGCAAGAAGGGGGAGCTCTCGGTCAGGGTCGCGCGCTGGTGGCTCCTGTCTAAGTCCCTGAGAAGCCTGCCCGACAAGTGGCATGGGCTCAAGGACGTGGAGGTGAGGTACCGCAAGCGCCACCTGGACCTCATCGCTAGCGAAGAGGTGAGAAGAATCTTCCTTACAAGATCCAGGGCTGTCACGGCCCTTCGGGCCTTCCTTGACTCCCGCGGCTTTCTCGAGGTGGAGACGCCCATGCTCCACCCGGTCCCCGGGGGTGCCGCCGCGAGACCCTTCGTCACGCATCACAATGCTCTGGACATGCACCTCTACCTGCGGATCGCCCCCGAGCTTTATCTCAAGAGGCTTCTCGTGGGCGGGTTCGAGAGGGTTTACGAGATCGGCAGGAACTTCCGGAACGAGGGGATCTCGGTTAGGCACAACCCGGAGTTCACCATGCTCGAGGCGTATCAGGCCTATGCCGACTACGAGGATGTCATGGACCTCGTGGAGGAGATGCTGAAGGCCGTCGCTCTCGAGGCTGTGGGCTCCCTGCGGCTGCCGAGGGGCGTGGACCTCTCGGGGGAGTGGGCGCGCACGCCCCTGATAGAGCTGGTGAGAAAGGTTGCGCCTGAGGCCTCCTACGAGATGCCCCTGGAGGAGGCGAGGGAGATGGCCTCATCCTTGGGGGTCGAGCCCATGGCTTCTTGGGGGGTTGGGCGGATCATCGTCGAGGTCTTTGAGAAGAGGGTGGAACCGGAGATTATGGCCCCAACCTTCGTTACCGACTTCCCCGTCGAGGTGTCGCCGCTGGCCAGGACTCACCGTTCGGATCCGAGGGTGACTGAGAGGTTCGAGCTGGTGGTGGGGGGTAACGAGCTGGTGAACGCCTTCACTGAGCTGAACGACCCCATCGAGCAGCGCAAGCGCTTCGAGCTCCAAGCACGGCTGCGGGCTGCCGGGGACGAGGAGGCTCAGCGGTTCGATGAGGACTTCCTCGAGGCTCTTGAGTACGGCATGCCTCCCGCGGGCGGCCTCGGCCTCGGGGTTGACAGGCTCGCCATGCTGCTCACGGGGAGCCCGTCCATCCGTGAAGTCATCCTCTTTCCCCTCCTTCGGCCGGAGGGCCCATGAGAGTGGTGGCCCTAGGCCTCCTCGGTCTTTCCATCGCCTTCTCCGTCTTTCTCCTCCTCGTCTACCTGGTGGCCGTGCCCCGAAGCGGCGGGGCGGCAGGGACGGGCGCGTCCGGCTTGGGGAAGGGCGCCTCCCGGGAGGAGGCTCGAGCGCCGGCGGGCGAGAGAGGAGAGGGGCAGGGGAGCAGGTGACCGGAGGTACTAACCGCTGGTTCGACCCGGGCCTCGCAGCAGGGGTGGCCTCCGGTATCGCTGGGAGGTGGCCCATCCCGGGCCGGGTGGAAGAGGCCCTCTCGGAACTCCTGGGGGAAGGCCTCGGTCTCGCCTCGGGGTTGACGGGACTTCGAGAGCCCTCGGGTTTTAGGGCCTGCGTGGTTGATCGAGCAGGGTGGGCGCGGGAGGCCGCCCTCACCCTGGAGAGGCTCCTCGACCTCGCTCTGGCCAAGGAGCCTGCACCCGCGCGGCCCTCGGTGGCCAGGGCGGCTGCATCCGTGGAGGCCGGCCTCCTCCTGGGCTACCTCTCCCGAAGGGTGGTGGCGCAGGTGGACCCCCTTGACCCCGAGCCCGGAAGGGTCCTCTTCGTCTACCCGAACCTGCGGGCCGCTGAGGACAGGTGGAGGGCCCCCAGGCGGGAGCTGAGGCTGCTGGTCGCGGTCCACGAGGCGACGCACCTCCTCGAGTTCGCCTCGGCTCCGTGGCTCAGCGAGCACTTGGCTGCTATGGCTGCTGAGGCCCTCGTTCTCCTCTCCCCTCGGGGGGCCTCGGAGGCGTTGGTGAGATCCCTCGCCTCCCTCGCCAGGGAGGGGCTATCCGGAGCCGTGCTCGAGGCCACGGCTCCCCTGAGGCAGCTCCTCTCCCGGGTCCAAGGGACCATGGGTTTCCTCGAGGGCCTTGCCGCTTTTGTGGCCGAGGAGGTGGCCGGCTCCCACCCTGCCCTGGCTGGAGTGGTCCGGGCGGTGGGGAGGGAGTTTCTTGCTGCACCCGAGGGGGTGGTGGGGAGGGTTCTCGGGGTCGGGGCGAAGCTCGCCCAGTACCGGGCCGGGGTTCGTTTTTGTCGGAGGGTGGTGGCTGAGGCGGGCTGGGAGGGAGTGACAAGAGCCCTCTCATCGCCCCGGTCCCTACCTGGGTGGGAGGAGCTGGTCCGGCCCGGGCTCTGGCTGGAGCGGGTCATGGCCAGCTAGGGTTGGAGGGAGCCTCGGGGGCTGGACTCGGGCCATCTTGCCTGGGGGAGCAGCGGGTGGGAGCATGTTCTGGGTTCGGCATCGGGCGGGCAAGGGCACGAGCTCGTCTTGGGAGGCTCGCTTGGAGGGCGGCAGTGGAGATGGAGTTGGGTGAAGTCCTCCTGACCGAGGAGCAGATAAAGGGCAGGGTTAGGGAGCTGGCCCAGGAGATAAGCCGCGACTACCAGGGGATGAATCCGGTGCTGGTCGGAATTCTGAAGGGTGGGTTTGTCTTCCTCGCCGATCTCGCCCGGAACCTCACCATCCCGGTCCAGTTCGACTTCATTGCCGTCTCCAGCTATGGCCTGGCCACGGCGAGCTCGGGCGTGGTGAGGATCTTAAAGGACCTGGACACCGATGTGAGCGGGCGGCACGTTCTCCTGGTCGAGGACATAGTGGATACCGGCCTCACCCTGAACTACCTGGTGAAGAACATCAAAGCGAGGAAACCGGCGAGCGTTGAGGTTTGCGCCCTTCTTCTTAAGGTCTCCCAGCAGAAGGTTCCCGTTCAGGTGAAATACCAGGGATTCTGGATCCCTCCCGTGTTCGTGGTGGGGTACGGTCTTGATGCTGGGGAGCAGTTCAGGCAGCTTCCGTACGTGGCGGCTTTGAAGGGACAGGCTGAGTGAGGGGGCCACGGGATGGCAGAGACGAGCACTCCCGAAAATCGTTCAAGACGACCGAGCCCGTCTTACAGCGTGACCTACCGGCTTGAGATAACCAACGTGCCGGGAATGCTTGGGAAGGTCACCTCCGCCATAGGCGCTGCAGGGGGTGACATCGGCGCCATAGACATCGTCGAGGTGAGACGGGGTGTGATCGTCCGCGACATCACTGTGAGCGCCGCCGACGAGGCCCACAGCGAGGAAATAAGGAGAGCCCTTGAGAGTATGGACGGTGTCCGGGTGGTGAGCTATTCGGACAGGGTCTTCCTGGCTCACCTGGGGGGGAAGATCGAGACCTCGCCGAGGATGCCGGTGAAGACCAGGGATGACCTCTCTCTCGTCTACACCCCGGGGGTGGCCAGGGTTGCTGAGGCCCTGGCCAGGGACCCAGATACGGCCTTCAAGCTCACCGTGAAGGGCAGCACGGTGGCCGTGGTCACCGACGGCAGCGCCGTCCTCGGCCTCGGGGACCTCGGTCCCATACCGGCCCTCCCGGTGATGGAGGGGAAGGCTCTCCTTTTCAAGACCTTTGCCGGAGTGAACGCCTTCCCCATCTGCCTCGGAGTGAGAGATCCAGCAAAGATAGTGGAGTACGTGGAGGCCATCTCTCCCTCCTTCGGCGCTATTAATCTGGAGGACATTTCGGCCCCCCGCTGCTTCGAGATAGAGGAGGAGCTCCGCCGGCGCCTGGAGATCCCTGTCATCCACGATGACCAGCACGCCACTGCTGTCGTGGTCCTGGCGGGGCTGACCAACGCCCTCCGCCTGGTGGAGAAGGAACTTTCGGAAGCGAGGATTGTCGTGTGCGGTGTGGGGGCGGCCGGTACTGCGACCATAAGGCTCCTTCTCTCTGCGGGGGCAAGGGAAATTATCCCCGTCGACCGCGAGGGCATTCTCAGCTCGGCCAGGGATCCGTGGAGGCGGTGGGTGGTGGAGAGGACGAACCCGAGGGGGGTCCGAGGGGGTCTGGCCGAGGCGCTCAAGGGCGCCGACGTCTTCATAGGGCTCTCCGCGCCCGGGGTGCTGGACCGGTCCGCGCTGGAGCTCATGGCGCCCGACCCCATCGTCTTCGCCCTGGCCAACCCCTTCCCCGAGATAAGGCCGGAGGAGGCGCAGCCTCTGGCCAGGGTGGTGGCGACGGGCAGGAGCGACTATCCGAATCAGGTGAACAATGCCCTCTGTTTCCCCGGCCTCTTCAAGGGCCTTCTCGACGTCCGCGCCAGAGGCGTTAGCGATGGTGTCCTTCTGGCTGCAGCCAGGGCCATCGCCGATGTCCTCCGTACCGACGAGCTGCACGAGGAGTACATAGTCCCGAGCATCTTTGACCGCCGGGTGGTCCCCTCTGTGGCGAGGGCCGTGGCGGAGCAGGCTGTGGCCGAGGGCCTCGCCAGGAGGAGGCAGAAGCCTGCTGCGGGGTAAAGGGCTTTCTCCTCGCGTCGGGGCCAACGTCAGGAGGGCGGGGGTGGGCTGAGGGGTGGAGTCATGAGGTCATTCTGTCACCAAAAGAATAAGGGTGCCCGCAGGAGGGTTTAGCCAGCTCTCCTTCAAAGGCGGGCGGGCTGGCCTCTCCGCCTGGCGGCGGCCTTGAGGACCGCCACGAGCACGACGGAGAGGAAGGCGAGAACTGCGAAGGTGACAAAGCCTGTGGCGTACCCCGCTGTCCCGAGGGATCGAACAAAGGCTCCCATGATCGGCGGGATGGCGAAGCCTCCGAAGGCACCGAGCCCCCCGACCCATCCGGCGGCCCCTCCCACAGCCTCCGGCACGTAGAAGGGGACCAGCTTGAAGACGGCGGCATTGTTCACCCCCATGCCGAGGGCGAGGAAGATCTCGCCTGCCACCGAGAGGCCGGGGGTGTGCGAGATGGTCATGAGAAACGCCCCAACGATCATGACGAGGAGGGCGAGAAGGGAGGTGCTCTCCCCACCCATCCTGTCGGAAAGGCCACCGCTGGCGGCGCGGGCGAGGGAGGTGAGGATGGAGTAGAGGGCGGTGAGGGCCCCCGCGGCCACGCTTCCGAAACCGAAGAAGGACTGCCAGTACGTGGGGAGCCAGGCGGTGAGACCGATGAAGCCTCCGAAGGTGGCGAAGTACAGGATGACCAGGGCCCAGGTCCTCCAGATCGCGGCCGATCTCTTCAGGCTCAGGGCGAGGCCGCCCGCGGGGAAGAGCTCCTGGCCGAGGCCGCGGGCGACACGCGTCGCTTCTTCGCGAGAGAACCCGCGTTCCACGAGCTGGAAGTACCAGGCGTTCCTCCCCGTGAGCCAGTAAAGTCCTGTCCCTACGAGAAGGAAGATGAGCCACGCCAGGTAGGAGAAGGGGAGGCCCCAGGCTGCGAGGGCCAGGGGAAGGAGAAGGGCGAAGAGACCGGGGGCGAGGTTCCCGAGCCCCGCGTACACGCCGAGGGCCCATCCCTGGCGGGATTGGGGGAACCAGTACGCTACCTGGCTTATTCCCACGGAGAAGGTGGCGATGCCGCATCCGCTGAGAAAGCCGAGGAAGAGCACGAGGGGATAGTGGGCCGGGCCGAGACGCTCGGGGTACAGGCTGAAGAGAAGCCCCGTTATCCCGGCCATCCCCAGGACGGAGAGGCCAAGGAGGGTGAGGAAGGGCTTCCTCCCACCGGTGGTGTCGACCCAGGCGGAGAAGGGGATGCGCAGAAGGGAACCGGAGAGCATGGGCATGGAAACTAGGAAGCCCAGAAGCACCGGGCTGAGCTTCATTATCTGGCTAAACTGCCTAGCCGTGGGGCCGTCCCTGTGGCAGGGAAGACCCGATCCCCAATTGATGGTGTTGTTACCAAGGATTTGGGGAAAACTCAAGGGGAGGTTAAGTAACCCTAAAGGGTGAGTTTATCCCCTCGGCCCTTTGAACTGGATCCTCCCAACAGCCGGCTCGCGCGTTAGCCGGCGGCGAGGAGCTCGGCTATCTGTACGGCGTTCAGGGCGGCTCCCTTCCGGAGGTTGTCTCCAACCGCCCAGAAGGACAGGGAGCGGGGGTCAAAAAGGTCCCCCCTAAGCCTTCCTACATAGACGGGGTCTGTCCCCGCTGTCTCCAGGGCGGTGGTGTAGGCCGTTGGGTCGTGGGGGTCGGCAAGGGCGACCCCGGGGGCGGAGGCCAGGGCCCGAAGTGCGCGGTCGAGGTCCACTTCCTGGGCGAACCTGGCACGTACGGCGAGGGAGTGACCGACGGCCACCGGGACCCTCACGCAGGTGGGCGAGACTTTGAGCTCTGGAAGACCCATGATCTTCCTGGACTCCCTCACCATCTTCCACTCCTCCTTGGTGTATCCGGCTTCGGCGAAGAGGTCGCATTGGGGGACGACGTTGAAGGCGAGGGTTCTCGGGAAGATCCTCGGCTCCGGGAGGGGGCGTCCCTGTGGCCCCCTTCTCAGCACTTCCTCCTCGAGGGCGAGCTCCCGCGTCTGGGCGAGGAGCTCCCTTATCCCCTTCTGGCCCTGGCCCGAGGCGGACTGGTAGCTCGCCACCACCACCTCCTCGAGACCAAAGAGGTCGTGAAGGGGCTTTAGGGGGACGAGCATGGTGATGGTGGTGCAGTTGGGGTTGGCCACGATACCCCTGTGGGCGAAAGCGGCGTCGGGGTTCACCTCGGGAACCACCAGAGGCACCTCGGGGTCCATCCGGAAGGCGCTGGAGTTGTCCACCACCACCGCCCCCGCCCGCGCGAAAACCGGGGCCCACTCCCGGCTCACGGCCGCTCCCGCCGAAAACAGGGCGAAGTCGATGCCGGAGATCCGCCTCTCCTCCAGCGGCTCGACGGGTACCTCCTCGCCAAGGAAGGGAAGCCTCCTCCCCACGCTCCTGGAGCTGGCGAAGAAGCGAATGTCCTTGATGGGGAAGGCCCTCTCCTCTAGGACCCTCCTCATCTCCTCGCCCACCGCCCCCGTTGCTCCCACCACGGCTAGAGCGTACTTGCTCATCATCCCTCCCGAATCCGGGCCCCAGCCCTCGCCCCCCGACCCCCTGCACCCCGCCGCGCCCTCTGCCGCGCCCCTACCCCTGCGCCCCCTCGCTCCCTGCCTGCGAGATCTCAGTGGAAGTGCTCCTCCCTGGTGACGGCCTCCTCGCCAAGGTTGAACGCAGTGTGGATGGCCTTAACGGCCTTCTCCACGTCCTCCTGTCTCACCACGCAGGAGATCCTGATGGACGATGTCGAGATCATCTCTATGTTCACGCCCGCCTCGGCCAGGGCCGTGAACATCCGGGCCGCCACCCCCGGGTGGCTCCTCATGCCGGCCCCCACCAGGGAGACCTTGCCTATGCCGGGATCAAAGGAGTACGAGCTGGCGCCGATGGCTGGGACGACCTGCTCCACTGCGGCACAAGCGCGGCTCGCGTCGTCCCTGGGCACGGTGAAGGAGATGTCGGTGTATCCGTCCACGGAGACGTTCTGGACGATCATGTCCACGTTTATGTTCTCGGCCGCCAGGGCGGTGAAAATCGCCGCGGCAATACCGGGGCGGTCCGGCACCCGGTGAATGGTGAGCTTGGCCTCGGAGACATCGTGAGTGACCCCGGAAATGATTGCCCTCTCCATGCGCTCGTCCTCCTTGACTACCCAGGTTCCGGGGGCGTCGGTGAAGCTGGACCTCACGTGCACGACGACCCCGTGGTTCCTCGCAAACTCCACCGACCGGAGCTGGAGCACCCTGGCGCCTGTCGCTGCCATCTCGAGCATCTCCTCGTAGGAGACGCTGTGGAGCTTCCTCGCTTCGGGGACGATCCTCGGGTCCGCAGTGTATACGCCCTCCACGTCGGTGTAGATCTCGCAGA
>JBBINU010000011.1:0-72545 GCA_037443725.1 Actinomycetota bacterium
CGTGGCCGCCCTCTTCCTCACCACCGAGGCGGTGGTGGCGGAGAAGCCGGAGGAGAAGAAACCGGCACCGACTCCTCCGGGCGGCGAGGAGTTCTAGAGGGGTCTAGCGGCGGAGAGCGGAGAAGGGTGGGGGCGGCCCCATCCTTCTCCTCTTTTTTCTGCCGCGTCCCGCTTGTTTGGTCTCCTGTCTTGTCCTCGGTTTTTTTGTCGCTAGCCGGGGTTCAGCGCGGTTTGGCATTCTCCTCCGGGGATTAGAGGGCCCAGTCCTGCGCTGGGGGCGGGGTGGTTCCGAGCAAGGGGGTGAGACGGCTCTCGCTGGTGTCTGCCCCGCGGACCCTTGACGGAGGGGGGCAGCCTAGTAAAATCGTGTGGGGCTTTGGGGGTGCTCCCACGTTTCCTGGGGAGGCGCCGCTTGCCCTTGTCCGGAGTTATCTGGCGGTAAGGCAGGCGTCGGTGGGCAGGGGGGACGAGGGAAGGAGGGGGTCGTGTTAAAACGGCTGTACACGGAGACGACGTGGGGACGCTGGCTGGCCGCGGTGGGGGGGATCCTCATAAATTTGGCCCTGGGCGTCCTCTACAGCTGGAGCGTGTTCCGGGGACCTCTCTCCGCTGAATTCGGTTGGAAGGGCATCCAGACAAGCCTTCCCTTCGCTGTGGCGACTCTCGTCTTCGCCCTGTTCATGATCCCCGCAGGCCGGCTTCAGGACCGCATCGGCCCGCGCAAGGTGGGCATGTTGGGTGGCGTCATCTTGGCGCTGGGCTACCTCCTGCCGGGCCTGACCAGGACTCTGGGGCTGAAAGGGGGAGCAGCCCTGGCATGGATCATCCTGACGTACGGCGTGGTGGGCGGGATCGGGCTAGGGGTTGCCTACGCGGTCCCGATTGCCACTGCGGTTAAATGGTTCCCGGACAAGAGGGGGCTGGTTTCGGGGCTTGCCGTCTTCGGCTTCGGTTTCGCCTCCCTTGTCTTCGGACCTCTGGCAGCTACCATGATCGGGTTCAAGCCTGCCACGGCGACGTCTCCGGCGGTCCCGGGGAACTGGCCACAGACACTGGTCACCTTGGGGCTGATCTTCTTCGTGATGATAGAGGTCGGTGCCTATCTCCTTGAGGTTCCGCCGCCCGGCTGGGCCCCCAAGGGGTGGACCCCGCCGGCGCCCGCGCCGGGTATCAAGAAGGCGAAGGTCGACTATGGCCCCAGTGAGATCGTGAGGCTGCCGCAGTTCTACGCCCTTCTCGTGATGTATGCTCTCGCGGCCATGGCAGGCCTCATGGTGATCAACTTTGCCGCGGTTTACGCGACGGACGTGAAGTTCAATGAGACGGCGATCAAGGCCGGGCTCGGTTTCTTCAACGCGATACCCGTCATAGGCTTCAACATCTGGACGGGAACGAAGGCGGCCATGGCAGCCGTGGCCACGGGATGGCTTGCCATGTGGAACGGGCTCGGGAGGATCATCATCGGGTGGGTGTCTGACAGGATCGGTCGGACCCAGGCAATGCTCCTCAACTTCCTTCTGATCGCGGCGTCGATGATCCTGCTGATGGTTGCCGGGGCGAACCCGTGGGTGCTCATGCTGGGGTACATGGTTGTTGGACTCACCTACGGCGCCAACCTGGCTCTCTTCCCGGCGACCAACGCTGACTGGTTCGGCACCAAGCACGTGGGTGTGAACTACGGGCTGGTGTTCATTGGGTGGGGGATCGCGGGCGTGACCGGGGCTCTGGTTGGTGGGGCCGCCAAGGATTACCTGGGCGGGTACGGCAACGCTTACCTGGTCGCGGCCGTGCTGGCGTTGGTGGCGGCCGTCCTGGCCTTCGTGACGAAGGCACCTGCGCCCAAGGAGGAGGTCGAGGCGGCGCCGGCCTGAGTGGGGAGGTGAAAGCCAGCATCGAGTGAGTGAGGTAAAGCGACGGGCCTGGCGGAACCGGGCCCGGGCAAGATTGCCGGGAGGGGCTGCATGCCCCTCCCGGTTTTTAGGCCGGCTTGCCTTTTGGGGGCCAAGGGGGGCCTGGTGCAGGGGTGAGGAGGGCGTGTGGCGGCGGCCGGCGGCAGTGCTGTTTGGGGGTTGGCCCCGGGGATAAGGGATAGGTGATGGAAGGCCGGACAGGTCCTACCCACCCTTACTGGGCCTTGGCCCACGCCTCCCGCGGCGAACCGGGTGTGACCCGTCCGGCCTCTCCGAGTCTCGCTCAGATGCTGGGCGGTGTCAACGGGGCCGGTTCTTCTGGGGTGGAGAGGGCACCGCTTGTGAGGGCCCCGGGGGAGGCTGGGCGGGAGGAGGGGTCCTGAGGGCCGGGGGCGGATTGGGGAAGGAGGTGCAGGTTGCTTGAGGTGAGGAGCTATGCTCTGGGAGTGGGGTTGGAGAGGAGGAGTGGTGGCGAAGAGGAGACTGCACTTGACCTTTCGCGAGGAGCTTGTGAGAGAGCCTGTCATCTGGAGTGTTGGGAAGCGCTTCCCGGTGGTCACAAACATCCGGAGGGCCAATGTTGAGGACAGGACAGGGTGGGTGATCCTCGAGCTCGAGGGCGAGGAGCAAGCCATAGAAGGAGCTGTTGGGTACCTGAGGGATATGGGTGTGCAGGTCGACACGATCCCGGAGGTCGTGGAGGGGTAGCGCCCCGGGGGGAAAAGCCGGCCGCATGGAGCGGAGTGTTTCACGTGAAACAGGGGGCTCGGGAGGTCGAGGGGGAGTTCTCCCGGGAGAGCGCAGCCCGGCTAGTTGAGCTACTCGGGGGAGATGACGATGCTGAAGGGAAGCTTTTGGCCTACTTCCGGCTGGTGGAGGGCTGGGGGGTACAGTGGGGCCTTGTTTCGCCCTCCATGCGCGGGGAGGTTCTCTGGCGTCACGTAGTGGAGAGTCTGGCGGGAGCGCTGGTCAGATTCCCCGAGGCGAGGGAGGCCTGGGTTGACGTTGGAAGCGGGGCGGGGCTGCCAGGGGCGGTACTGGCCATGGTGTTTCCTCACACCAGCTTCAGTTTGGTGGAGGCAGCACGGAGGAGGGCGACATTCCTCGAGGTCGTGAGGGAGAAATTAGGGCTCGCGAACGTCGAGGTTCTTGGGGTTGAGTCTGAGATACTGGCCAGGAGTGATCGGCGCGAGTCGTGGGACGTAGCCATTGCACGGGCCGTGGCTCCGGCTCCACAAAGCCTTGAGCTGTGTCTGCCGTTGGTCAAGGTTGGTGGGGATGTACTTATTTGGCTTCCGCCGGGGGTCCGGGTTGGGGCGCTGGAGGCGGAGGGTCTTGGAGCGGGGGAGTACGAGGTCTCCTGGCCTCTCCGGGACTATGGGGTCCGAGGGGGAATACTTAGGGTCCGGAAGGAGCGAGCCAGCCGTCCCTTATATCCGCGGCGATTGCCGGGCAGGAGGCGTGCGCCCGCGGCCCGCGTGGACCTGGAGCCCATCGGAAAAGGGGACGAACAAGTGCCGTGAGACCGGGCGAGGATTAGGGCCGTGGGGCAGCAGGTCCCTGCCGGGGGCAGCAGCGTCACACCCGGGTGATAAGAGGTGGGCGGCCCCTCAGGTGGGGGCCTTTTCAGGTTAGGACTGGGAGGGGGGTGGCGGTAAGTGGCAGTTGTGGCTAGGGACCAGGACGTGGATGGACGCGGTACGAGTGTCAGTCAGGGGTGGCGAGTGAGTTCCGGACTGAGGCTTCCGGGGCGGAAGGGGTCTGTGCTTTGTTTTGCTAACCAGAAAGGGGGAGTGGGGAAAACTGCATCTGCTGTCAGCCTGGTGGCGGCCCTTGCGGAGGAAGGGCTCAAGTGCCTCTTGGTCGACGCGGATCCTCAGGGCAATGCCACGCGCTGGCTCGGCATCCGCGATGCAGAGCGGCGGCCGGGGGTGTACGAGGCGATCTGTCTTGGGCTTCATCTGCGAGAGGTGATGGTGCCGTCCAGTGTTCCGGGTGTGTGGGTGGCTCCGGCGAGCATCCGCTTGGCGGGAGGAGCTGTTGAGCTTGCCCGGGATTCCCGAGGGCTGCTGCGGCTTCGAGAGGCGGTCCGGGGGCTGGAGGAGTTTGACCTGGTAGTCGTGGATTCTCCCCCGTCCATGGGGGTGCTAAGTATGAGCGCTCTGGTGGCTTCTGAGTTTTTGGTCGTACCGGTTCAGTGTGAGTACCTCGCGCTGGAAGGGCTGGGTCAGATCCTCGAGTCGGTGGAGCGTGTGCGAGCTTCCTACAATCCGCACCTCGGGATAATAGGGATCCTTTTGACGATGTGGGACGGGAGAACGCGTCTCAGCGCTGATGTTGAGCAAGAGGTGAGAAAGCACTTTGGGGGTGCTGTCTTCGGTAGCGTGATCCCGAGGAGCGTGAGGATAGCGGAGGCCCCGAGTTACGGACTCCCGATCACGAGTTTCGCCCCGGATTCGTCTGGCGCTGCGGCTTACAGGGAGTTTGCGCGGGAGCTCTGGGAGAGGATCTGCGTGCGGATCGGTGGGTCTGGCCGAGACGGCCAGCGGAGGGAGGAGGGAGGCGGGAGTCGATGAGACGAGGGTTGGGACAGGGACTGGAAGCCCTTCTTCCGAGCAGCGAGGGGTCGCGTGTGATTGAGGTAGAAGTGGAGGCTATCCGCCCGAACCCCCGTCAGCCGCGACAGAACTTGGACGATGAGAGCCTGAGTGAGTTGGCTGAGTCCATTAAGGCTGTCGGCGTCCTTCAGCCGGTTGTCGTGCGGCCGGCAGGGGATACGTATGAACTCGTCGTAGGAGAACGTCGCTGGAGGGCGGCGATGATGGCCGGACTTGCGCGGGTGCCCGCAATAGTGCGGGACACGGCGGATCCCGAGTTGCTAAGGGATGCTCTGGTGGAGAACCTCCATCGGAAGGACCTGAACCCCATGGAGGAGGCCGCCGCATACAAGCAGCTTATGGAGGACTTCGGTGAGACGCACGAGAGCATATCGCGGAAGGTCGGGAAGAGCAGGACCGCCATCACCAACAAGCTCCGACTGCTCCAGCTGCCTCCGGCGGTGCAGGCGCTGGTGAGGACGGGGAGGATTGGCGAAGGTCATGCCAGGGCTATCCTGGCGCTGCCCAAGGAGAGGCAGGAGTCCGTGGCCCTGGCCGCTGCCCGAGAGGGGTGGAGCGTTCGGCAGGTTGAGGAGCTTGGCAAGCGGGAGTCCCGCGCGCCTAGGCGGAGAAGAGGCGAGGCTCTGCCGTCAGAGGTGGAGGAGGAACTGGACGTGGCCGAGGAGGCCTTGGGGGTGCGAGTGCGGGTCGTGGGCTACCGGGAGGGGAGCGGAAGGCTGGAGGTGGCTTTCCGCTCCTTGGACGAACTCCGTCTGCTGCTGGCGAGGCTTATTGGCCGTCAGCGGTAGCTTTGGTGGCTTTGGGGCCAAGGGCCTGTGACCGGGTTCTGCCGGAGAGCCGGGCTCCCTCCGGGGGGGCGTTAGGGAGGCGGGGCTTGGAATCCTGAAGCTCCCCTTTCTTTTTCGTTCAGTCCGATCTCTTCTTGGCTGGCGTTTGAGGGGGACGTTGCTTTGGGGATTGGACTCTCTTTGGCTTGGGGCGTGGGGGCAAGTTGAACCGCCGGGGTCTCTAGGGTTATCGGTGTCGAGGGGCAGCCGGAGTCGCGTAATGTGGGGTTTCGGGGCTCGGGGGCTGGTTTGGCCGGGACGTTTGGCCATGGTGGGGTAGGTCGAAAAGGCGGCCTCGGGAGGAGGGGGGGGTTTCTAGGAGGGCGAGAAGAGGGCTTGCAGCGCGGCGGCAAGGGCGGGGAGGAAAGTGCGTTGGGCGGGGGGCCCGTGAAGACGGAGGAGGACGGCGGGGGGGCGAGTCAGTCTCAAGATCGGAATAGAGAGGGGGTAGGGTTCTTGCAGGTCGACGCCGGAACCTGAAAGGTGGGCGTGTATTAGGGTGGCGGCCCGCTTCCCAATGGCGGAGTGAAAGGACTCGATGCCGAAGTAGTGAAGGGTTGCTGGGGGAGTGGCTGCAGGGGCGAGGCAGACGAGGAGGTCTGCGTGGATCCTATTAACGTGAGCTATCCGAGTCTGCAAGGGGGGGATAGAGGGGCCCTTGGCAGTCATGCGCACCTGAAAACCGTGGAGACGGAGGGTTCTAGAGAGGCGAAGGGCCAGGGTGGAGAGACTCTTTGGGTCGGTGAACGATTCGGGGCTGAGGGGGTCCTCGGGTAAGACGTCGATGATGAGAGTTCTTCGGCGGGTGGAGGGGGCTAGATATAGACTCCTCCGCTCCCGGACGGGTGCGGCGCTCTGCTTGCCCGAGTGATCGGAGAAGGTCAGGAGGGCCCGAAGGGTGGCGGGGCCGAGGATGCCATCGGCGGGGAGTCCTGCGTGCTTCTGGAACTCCACGAGAGCGCGGGCAGTCCTCGCTCCGAATATGCCGTCCTCCTTGCCCGCATCGAACCCGAGGGTGTTCAGCCGGCGCTGGAGTTCCCGCACGTCATCTCCGGAAAAAGGCGGTGTGCGGAGGTAGAGGTTCCTGTCCCCTAGTCGGTAGGTGGCCTCAAGAAGGGCCTTCCAGGTGTCGGGGGTACAGAGGCCGGTCACCGGTAGGCAGCGACTGGACTGAAAGCGCTTGAGGGCGGCGGCAGTCCCTTCTCCGTAGTGGCCGCTCTCGCGGGGTGGGGTTGCGAATCCGGCGATGGCGAGCAGCCGCTGGAGCTCCCGGACTGCGGGGGAGCGGGCGCCGGGCGTGAGATGGGGCATAGGCTCGGTCATGCGCGGGGTGGGGTGTGAAGGTTCACGGCCTTGGCGTCTAGGGAGCTGGGTAGAGCGGGCAGGATGGGGTGGGCTGGGGAGTGGAGATGTCGCAGGAGGTGTAGGGTGGGGCTGGGGGTAAGGTGGGGCAGAGTGAAGTGCCTTTGTAGCTGGTGGGGCGGGAGGTGCGGGGCGGGGTCACGGGGCGGGCTAGCGATCATTGAGGCTCGAGAGGTACCGTTCGGCATCGAGAGCGGCCATGCAGCCGCTCCCAGCTGCGGTCACTGCCTGTCTGTATGTCCTGTCCGCCACGTCGCCTGCGGCGAAGACTCCGGGGACGCTTGTGGCTGTGGACCCGGGCTGTGTCAGGATGTAGCCGTGCTCGTCCATGTCGAGCTGGCCCCGGAGGAAATCGGTGTTCGGTTTGTGGCCTATGGCGATAAACAGGCCATCCACGGGCAGGTCCGTCCTCTCACCCGTCTTGACGTTGCGGAGGCGGAGGCCGACGAGGCGTTCGAGGCCGACCGCGTCCTCGACTACGGTATCCCAGATGAAAGAAATACGCTCGTTCTTGAAGGCTCGCTCCTGGAGGATGCGGGTAGCGCGGAGCTGGTCCCTGCGGTGTATGATCCAAACCTTCGATGCGTATCTTGTGAGGAAGAGGGCCTCTTCCATTGCGGTGTCTCCCCCGCCGACGACGGCCACCACCTTTTCGCGGAAGAAGAAGCCGTCACAGGTGGCGCAGGTGGACACACCCCTTCCCATGAGGCGCCTTTCGAAGTCGAGGCCGAGGAGCTTGGGAGACGCACCGGTGGCCAGGATGAGGGCTCGGCTTCTCACGGTGAGACCGTCTGCATGGATAGTGAAGGGCCGCTGGGAGAGGTCAACGGCGGTAGCCGTGCGGGGTAGCAGACGTGCGCCGAAACGCAGGGCCTGCTGGCGCATCCGGTCCATGAGTTCGGGGCCGAGGATGGGGTCAGGAAAGCCCGGGAAGTTTTCGACCTCGGTGGTGAGCATGAGCTGCCCACCCGGCTCGTTACCCTCGAGGATGAGTGGGTTGAGTTGGGCGCGGGCGGCGTAAACGGCGGCGGTGAGGCCCGCCGGACCGCTACCCAAGATGACCAGGTCCTCGACATCGCGGAGGGGCACTTCTTGGGTCTGTTCCTGGATTGACAGGCTCGGGAGCACCTTGCCTCCTTCGTGCTGCTGTGCCCTATGCCCACGCCGGGGCACCAAGTGCATGTTAGCATCGGAGAACCGCCGGGATCGGGACCGGTGGGGCGAGATTGTTTCACGTGAAACGCTAATCCGGTACATGCCCCTTCCGGGCATGGCTTGGAAAAAGCCGGGGGGCGGAGAGTTTCACGTGGAACATTGTCGGGGGGCTTGGGAGGCGATGGTTCAGGGTTCGCTGCTGGCACGCGGTCGGGCCTTATTGGCGACCCTGTTGCCTGGTAACGGGCGATCCCAAGCCTGGAGTCCTACGCGCTCAGCGGATTGGTGCGGTAGCGGTAGCCCTTGCGCGCGTGAGAGGCGCGAGAAAGCTCAGTCTGTGGAGGAGACGGGTGCGCGCGCGTTTCTCCACCGTCACTTTGACGGAGGTTCCCTCGGGCGCGAGATCTACAATCGCCACCTGGGCTGCAGAGGCGAGTGGTTCCAGGGCCTGTCTGACCGTTTCCGGCTCCGGGTGCGCCGGCCAGAGGCTGGCGGCTTCCAGGGCGAGGTTGCGCGCGTCTCCGTCTGCACCGACGTGGGCAGCGATGACAGCCCCGCCCTCGAGTGCGAGAAAACCGAGGAGCCCGAGAGCGAGAATGAGCTTAAGGAGCCAGGGAAGTACCACGCCGCGCATACCTGCTCGCCTCCCTAAGTTGGGGCTCTGCCGCCTCCACTTGGAAGAAGGGTGTTGGTTATCTTCCGGGGCCCTTCCCGGAAGCGTGCCGACACCCATAACAAGTCTTCGGCGGTCCAGCGCTGCCCTTTACGGGCATGCGAAGAGCGAGCGCTGGGGTCAGCGGGAGGGCGGGACCCGCGAGAGGGAGGCCCGCAGGCTGCGTGTCAATAGATCCCAGTCCCTTCGGGAGACCGCCCGGAGGGAAAAGAGGTAGATCAGAGCGCCGGCTAGCGCGAGGGCGGCGAGCAGGAGAAACTCGCTGGATGTGCGCGCAAGCCCTGTTCCTCGGGACGTGATCGGGGTCCAGAGCTCAGCGACCGCCCATGCGAGGGGAGCGGCCATGAAGAGGGAGGCAGCTGCGGAGCGCGCCAGCGTTCTGACAAGTTCGCGGTGGGCTCTGAAGCCGGTGGTCTGGTGGAGCGACCACAGGGCTAGCACGGCCCCCAAGCAGTAAGAGAGGGAATAGCCGAGGGCGAGCGCGGCCACGCGGCCGCTAGAGGTCCTCAGTGAGGCGAAGAGGGCGATCTGCAACAGGGTTCCCGCGAGGGTGGAGATGAAGTTGATCCGTGCGGGGGTCCGGCTGTCGTGGAGAGCGTAGAAGGCCCGGACGAGGAGCTGGAAGAGGGTGAATCCCGGGAGCCCGACGGTGAAGGCGAGAAGCGCGGAGGCAACCAGGTCCACCGAGGCAGTGGTGACGGCGCCATGCTCGAGGGCGGTCTGGACGATGGGTCGGCCTAGAATTAGGTAGCCGAGAGTGGCAGGGGTGATGAGCAGGGCCGAGGCTCTGAGGCCGAGGGACACAGCCCGGTTGAAGCGGTCCCTGTCGCCAAGGACGGCGAAGCGGGAGAGGGGTGTGAGGAGGACGGTGTGGAGGGAAACGCCGAGTAACCCGTGGGGGATGATGAAGATTGTGAACGCCGCCTGGTAGGCGGTGAACCCTCCCTGCACGTGTGAGGCTAGGGCCATCACGACAAGAAGAGCAAGCTGGTTGGTTGCGACGTACAGGAGAATGTGCCGGCTGAGCCTGGCGAGCCGCTGGACGGTGGGGTCGAGCAAGGAGTTGGCGAGGGTGCGCAGGAAGGCCGGGAGTCGAGGTCCTCTTCCAGAAGGCTCCCCCGTCGCTTCCGGACGAACCAGTGGGTGCTTGCGCTGGTCTTGCTCGGTTGGGGCCTCATGGGTGGCTGGTGGGACCATGTTCCTGTGCCGTCGGGCCTGTTTGCGAAGAGAAGCCCCCCGCGGTAGGCGGAGGAGGGAGCGCAGCTGTATCCATGGGAGGAGGGCCATGCCGGCCACGCCGGCAGTGGTCCCCAGGGCAAGAGCGAGGGTCTGGGCAGGGGAGATGGTTGAGAGGGTCGGCGGATGGCCTCCAGGGAGGACCAAGAGGAGGAGGGCTGTGGCAACCACGAGGAGGTTGTTCACGGCCGGGGCCAGGGAGGGAAGGGCGAAGCGCCCCGTCGCGTTCACGGCCGCAGTGGCTACCGCCGCGAGCCCGTAGAGGACGATCTGCGGCAGGAAGAAGGCGAGGAACACGGTGGCGGCTCGGCGGAAGAGCAGCTGCGTGTGGCTCGGCGAGACTCCTCGGGAGTAGAGCTGGGCGACTAGAGGGGAGAGGAGCACACCCAAGAGGGTGAGGAGCGTGAGGACGAGCGCCACGGCGGTGGCGATCCGGCGAACTGCCTTCGAGAAGGCCTCCCGACTCTCGTGAAGGGCGTGAACAAAAAGGGGGACCGCAGCACCCGAGAGGATGCCTCCAGCTACTAGCTCGAACACGATATTGGGGGTTGTGTTGGCAAGATTGTAGGCGTCGGCGAGCCTATCTTCTGCCACGCCTATGCTTGCCACGAGCGCCGCTGTCCTTAGAAAGCCTGTGAGGCGGGAGACGGCTGTCCCGATGGCCATGGCGGCGCCGGAGCGGAATAGCTTTCCGCGGTCTATCTCAGCTACCAGGTAGCCCTCCGGTTCCTCGAGGTTCTCCAGGTCGGCCCCGTCCGGCCCCTCGGGGTCGGAGGCCGGGTCCGGGTCCTTCCGGTCCTCCGGGCTCCTGAAATGAGCTGAGGCACCTCCGTCGGTCGCGGCACTTGGCCTACCTCGGGGGAAGGCGCCTGCCGTGTCCTGGTCGCAAGGTTGTCCTCCCCCGGGTGGTGTCAAGCCCTCGTCTCTAGGGGTACTGGCGTCCTTGGGGGGCGAAGGAGGCGCTGGTGGAGCTCCCTTCCCCCTCCTCGGCCTCCTTGCGCCCCTCACGATGAGCGCCAGCGCAGCGAGGGCGGTGATTGCCAGCCCTATCCGGTTATAAGCGGTGCTTCTCACGGGGAGCTCGGCCGTAAGCAGGGGGGGGCCTCCCGAGGGAGGGGCGAGGGAGACCTCTACCAATTCGGTTCCCGTTACCTCGGCCCGGGCGGCGAAGAGGAGTACCTGCTGGCCGGGATTGAGGAGGACATTCAGCTCGGGTGAGGGAAAGGCAATCCTCGAGGAGCTTACGCTTACTCTGGCTCGCAGGGGGTAAGCAGTTCCGTTGACGAGGGTCACAGGAACCCAGCCTGTTCGAGAGGTGAGGGTGACGGGCGTCACGTCTACTCTCAGCTTGTTGAGTTCTCCGCGGAGAACGGAAAGCCCAGCGGTGAGCATCTGGTGCTCGGCGCTGCCGGGTCCCGACTTCGACCAGTCTCCTCCCTCGGCGGAGAGAAGGAGAGCGATGGCGATATGCAGGGGCTGCGGCTCGCCCTCGACCATGCTCGCCAGCCTTGAGTACAGGGTGAGCGCTTGGGTGAGCTCGGGTGGGGGCGTGGGTAGGTTGGGTCTGGGCAGGAGCTTCCTTGCTGGTCCGCGCGGGAGGGAGAGGGCCTGGCTGGGAGTGAGGAAGCGAAGGAAAGGTACGCGAGGCAGGAGGGAGAAGAGCGACGTAAGGGCGCCCGGGTCGGGAACGCTGGTCGGGTAGATGGTGGCGACGCGGCGTACGGAGGGGGCCTGGAGCCAGGTCACAGCCGCCTCCGCGAGGAAGTCGAGGGCGCTTAAGGAGGTGCCTAGCTGGGAGAAGCGACTGGAGAGCGTTTCGTCGGGCAGGAGAGCCATCAGGGTCTCGCCCTGCCAGGAGACCGGAGCCGGTGCGGCGGGTGCGAACCTAGGGTCCGCGGGTGGTGAGAGGGAATCCCCGCTAATGAGAGCTGCGGTGAAGTGCTCTTGCAGCAGGAGGGTGGCGCTTGCCGGATCGAGGCGCCCTGCGTAGGGGGCAAATAGGGGCAGGGCCCGGAAGCCGAGAGCAGACAAGAGGGCCGCAGTCCTGGAGATCTGTTGGCGTGCATGCTGAAGTGGGAGACCCCCTGCCAGGGCCGGGAGGTCCACGGGCGCGTAGGTGGAGGCGAGGAGTTCGACGCCAGGCCGGGAGGCGGCGTTCTTAAGCGCGTCCAGGGTTTTCCGGAGCTGAGGTCTAGTCTCGGGCGAGGAGTCCGCTGCAGGGCGAGGCGGCGCGTTCGGGAAGTCGAGGAACCTGCCGTTCACTGCCAGGGCGAGAGGAACGGTTGCGGTAGCTATGGCCTCCAAGGTCTTGGGGACATCGCCTGCTTCCTGTGGGCCGCTGGTGCCGTTTGTGGTGTTCCAGTCGAGAGGGAGGATGAGCGTCATGTTCAGGGGTGGCGAGGGTTCCGACGGAAGCCAGATGACCCAAGTGAGCGCGGAGATCAGAGCTCGGCCTCGGGACTCTACCCTGACCTGGAGAGGAAACACGGCAGGGTCGGGCGGGAGCGGTGCTCGGTTGGGGTCAGCCTGGAGATAGATCTCGCGCTCCTCACCGGGCCTGAGGGGGGGGACGGTCTCGGCAGCGAGCCTCAGGCCCAGGGAGGGCTGGACACGTCCCTCGACCATCAGGTCGAATTCAGACCGCGTCTCCACTGGTGGGGCCAGATACGAGGCCACGACGAGCTCGGGTGAGGTAGAAGGCCCCGGCCAGGCAAGTCTTGCTCGCAGGTAGTACCTGTCTCCGGGGCGGATCCAGAGGGTGGCATCGGTGATGGCGAGAAGCGGAGGCTGGTGCGTTGGCTGCGGGGCGGCGGTCGCCCGGGGTACGGCGATGCGCGGAAGGGGGATAAGGATGAGCGAGGCCAGTAGGACCGAGGCGAGCCTCGAGGCGAGGCCCCCTCGGGTGTGAAGCACTGTGGGCCACCCTTGGCGCGAGATGGGGCGCGGGCAGCGAGCGGGCCAGTAGATGTTGCCCGGACCGAGAGGTGAGAGCTCCTGTCTCACGGTCCTTGCCGGCTTCCTTCTCTGAGCAGGGAAGGTCCCCAGCTCCATGGTGACGAGACTACCCCACGGGAGCTCGGCCCTGCCCTCGTGTGGGCCGGGTGCGCGGGCTGCCCACGTCTGGGGCGGGTCCGCGGATGCGCGGATGGCAGGGAGACCGGGGAGACCTTGTTTTCCGACCGGCCGTAAGGCTCGGTCTCACTTCCGGACAGGGACAGGGAGGGATTGCTAGGGCTCGAGGATCCGCCCGGGACGGTCCGACGCCCCACCTTGGGCCATCTCCCGGGCCCTGGTGAGAATCCGTGCCTCGTTCTTGAAGCTGCATCGGGCGATGGCCTCCTCCCACGGGAGGAGGAGGACCTGCTCCACCTCCTGGTCGTGGCGCGCCGGGTCGCCTCCAACCACCGTCATGAGGAAGTACCGAACGAACTTGTGGTACCGGAGGCCCTCTTCCGGCGACACATACCAGTACTCCACGATCCCTATCTCGGGGCCGATCTCGACTTCCAGGCCTGTCTCCTCTTTCACCTCCCGGACTGCAGCGTCCTCAGGGCTCTCCCCTCTCTCCACGAGCCCCTTGGGAAGGCCGCACTGACGTTCGCCCTTGGGATTGGTTCTCACCGTGAGCGCTACCAGGCCCTCCGGTGTCACCGCCACGCCGCCCGCGGACACGGCGCGGGCCACAGGTAGGCGCGGCTTACCGGTGGCGGAGGACTCGGGCCCTCTGCGGCGGGACCCAGTCCGGGAGGGCTTCGGGTCTCCGGGTCTGACGCCCCTTGAGGTCATAGCTGGTCTGGAGGGGATGGGCCCAGTTTAGGCAGGATCTGGGCGCCGAGGGCGGGCAGATCCCGGACTCGGAGCTTGAGGAGAGCTCCGGGGTCGCCGCTGGGAAAGTACAGAATCTCGCCGGCGGTGAGGGAGGCCTCCAAGAACACTTGGGTCCTGTCGGGTAGGGGGGCTGGCGCGACCAGACCAGGGAGAAAGCCAGTGAGGCTGGCCTCCTCCTCCTCGCTCACGGGCTCAAGACGGCCCTCCAGAGCGAGGGCAAGCCTGAGCTCTGAGTGGCGTTCCGGGCTCGCCGCTCCCCGCCGTCCTGCCGGTTCGTACAGCACAATTAGGGATGTCGAACCAGAGGCCGACACCTTGTACACGCGGGGACAGGCCACCTCCTCAGGCGGCACGCCAAGCTGCTCGGGAGCTTCCTCCATTCTTCTAAGGGGGGTGGGGAGTGGGTAGATCTCGTGTTCGACTCCAAGCTGTGTGAGCGCTACATGCACATCGATGCTGGAACGCAAGCTCACTCCCGCTGCCGCGCCAGGCCAGCCGGTCAGAGCCTCATTGTACCCGGTGGAGGCGGCCGAACTAGGGGTATGGAAGAGTGGAACAGCGGCGCGGACGTGAGAACCGCTGGGGTTATCTTTTCAGCCGGGGTTGTGGCTATGTCCGCGACTGCGTCGCGGGAGCTGTGGGGGCAGGGGCGGCTGCGGGCGCAGCAGCGGCTGCGAGCTCCGTGGTGGGTGCTGGCGGCGCGCGGTTGGGCGCGGGTTTGCCCGGCAAACGTGGGCTGCGGGTTCGGGTGAGAGGGGGTGTTTCCTTTGAGGCGAACCGGGTCGGCCACCCTCCCACTTCACGGCGGGAAGGCCCCAGCCTGGCTTATGGGCTCCATGAAGCGCCTAGCCAGGGAAGTGGTCCTTTTCATCGTGGAGAGGGAAGGTCCCGCAGGCGTGCTGAGACGCCTGGCAGACCCCCACTGGTTCCAGTGTCTCGGGGCAGCCCTCGGTTTTGACTGGCACTCCAGCGGCGTCACGACCACTACCCTGGCAGCGGTGAAGCTGGGGTTGGCTGACGTCTGGAAGGAGGTGGGTCTGTGGGTCGCTGGAGGTAAGGGGCCTGCGGCCAGAATGGCGCCCAGGGAGATCGAGATTGCTGCCGAGGCGTGGGGGGTGAATGCAGGCCCCCTCGTCCGTGCATCCCGACTAGCCGCCAAAGTGGATAACGCCGCAGTTCAGGACGGCCACCAGCTGTACCACCACGCATTCGTTCTTACAAGTGGGGGACGGTGGGCGGTGGTGCAGCAGGGGATGGACGCCGGGAGGCGAACGGCCAGGCGGTACCACTGGCTCTCGGAAGGGCTGGCATCGTTCGTTTCTGACCCCCATGCGGCGGTTGCCTCTCAGGGCAAGAGGGAGGTGCTGAACCTTGTGGCTGGGGAGGCGGCCGAGCACAGGGCAGCGGTCTCAGCGGTGGCGGGCCTTCCCCCCGAGCGAAACTTAAAGGCTCTTGAGAGAGCGAGAGAGCTCACCCTTCCGAGGCATCATGACGTGCGTCTTGAGGGGCTTCACCCCGATAGGCTGAGGAAAGTCCTGCTGGCTACTTACGAACACCCACCCGAGGACTTCGAGAGCCTGTTGGAGCGTCCTGGCCTGGGACCTGCCGCTCTGAGAGCCCTCTCCCTTCTGGCCGAGCTCGTCTTCGGGACGCCCGCGTCTTTCAGGGACCCGGCAGTATTTTCCTTTGCCCACGGAGGCAAGGACGGACATCCGTATCCTGTGGATCGCGGGCTCTATGCACAAAGCATTGAGATCCTGAGGGAAGCTGTGTCGAGCGCGCGGGTCGGGCACTTCCAAAAGGCTGAGGCACTCAGAAGGCTTTCGCTGCTTTGAGACAAGGGTCGGGGGCAACCTGCTGAGGTGGATGCTTCTATTGGGCGGGGCTGCGAATGGCCGAGCCGGAGCAGAACCTGGGGTGAGGGAACGTTTCACGTGAAACTGCTCATGGGCGGCGGCGGCTGGCCGAAGTAAGGAAGCAGAACCTGGGGTGAGGGAACGTTTCACGTGAAACGTGGCTTGAGCTTTGCTCCGGCCGAAGAGCGACTAGGGCTGCAGCAGGCTGGCCTCTCGGAGAGAGCCTCTGGCGGTGTATGTCAGGGGGCCCTGCTAGACTCTGCTGGCTGACACACCGTCGTCTTTCGAGGCGAGTGGGTGGAGGGGCTGGGAGCGGAAGGGCGGGGGTAACTGGTCGGAGCGGGGTGTTGTCCGAGTGAGAGCGGGGTGTTGTCCGAGTGAGAGCGCGGGCGGAGTCCGTCTGTACGAGCTGCGGGGCACGCCTGCCGAAGTGGGTGGGTCGCTGTCCTGAGTGCGGCTCCTGGGGGACGGTAGAAGAGGGGGCCGAAGGGGAGAGGAGGCCCCGGCCCACGTTTCTGCAACTCGGGGAAGTCTCGCCCTTGACCGGGACCCGCCTTCAAACAGGCTTGGGTGAACTTGACAGGGTGCTGGGCGGAGGGCTGGTGCGCGGCAGCGTGGCCCTGCTCGCGGGCGAGCCGGGGGTGGGGAAGTCGACCCTGGCCCTCCAGATGCTGTGTGGGGTGGTCCAGGGGGCAGGCGTCGGTCTCCTGATCTCCGCGGAGGAGTCCCCAACACAGGTGGCCATGCGTGCGGCCCGCCTCGGTCCGGGCTCGGAGGGGATTCTTATCGCCCCCGAGTCGAGCCTCGGCGGAGCTCTGGCTGTGCTCGAGGAGGCGAAACCCGAACTGGCAGTGGTCGACTCCATCCAGACCATTTACGACACCGACCTGGCTGGCGGTCCCGGAAGCCCTGTCCAGGTCAGGGAATGTGTGGCCAGGTTAGTGAGGGCTGCGAAGGACATGGGGAGCACCCTCTTGCTCATAGGGCATGTGACGAAGGACGGGACCGTGGCCGGCCCGAAGAGCGTCGAACACCTTGTGGACGTGGTCCTCACTTTCGAGGGCGAGGCGGGCGGAAGTGTCCGGGTGTTGAGGTCGGCCAAGAATAGGTTCGGGCCCTGCCCGGAGGTGGCCTTCTTCGAGATGACGGAGGGGGGGCTGGTCTGCCTCTCCGACGTCTCGCGGCTTTTCCTGGCCCGAAGGCCGGACGGCGCGGGCGTGGCCGTGGCCGGAGTGCTCGAGGGGAGCCGGGCTCTCCTGGTTGAGGTTCAGGCTCTGGTGGCTCCGTCACCCCTAAGTTACCCGAGGCGAGCTGCAGCGGGTCTGGACGGGAGGCGAGTGCCCCTCGTGCTCGCGGTGGTGGAGGCCAAGCTGGGTGTCCCCGTGTCGAGGGCAGATGTCTTCGCGGCGATCCCGGGCGGGATGACCGTGCATGATCCGGGAGCAGACCTGGCTCTGGCCATGGCTGTTGTTTCCTGCTGGTCAGGAAGGCCGGTGGCCTCTGATACTGTGGTCATCGGTGAGGTGGGCCTGGGTGGAGAGGTGAGGGCACCCAGGGCTCTGCCGCAGAGGCTCACTGAGGCGGCACGCATGGGCTTCTCCAGGGTGGTGGTCCCTAAGGGCGTGGCCTTGCCTGGACTCGAAGTCGTCGGGGTCGCAGACGTGGCTGAGGCGGCCGAAGCCTGCCTGGGTCCGGGCTGGCGGAAGCGTGGGAAGGTCGCGGGTGCAAGCGGCCTTAAGAACGGCCTCCGGCCGAGGGTGGATGTGCAGCACGCGCCCGACGCCTCTGCCTGCCCTGAGGAGGTGGACTGAAGGGTGTGGGGGCCCGCTGGGGGTCAGTGGAAGAGGGCGGAGGCTAGAGAGTGGTCAAGCAGATAGAGGAGGTTTTGGCTCTCGTTGCTCCGGGGACGCCGTTGCGGGAGGCTCTGGAGAGGATCATCAGGGCCGAGACGGGGGCCCTGATTGTCCTCGGGGACGAAGAGGCGGTTCAGGACGTAGTCTCCGGGGGCATTCGGCTGGACGCAGAGTTCACCCCCGAGCGGCTCTCCGAGCTCTCGAAGATGGACGGGGCGGTAGTGCTTTCCTCGGATCTGAGCCGGATCGCCTATGCCAACGTGCATCTCATACCCGACCCCTCCATCCCAACCTCGGAGTCCGGGATGCGGCACCGGACGGCGGAGAGGGTGGCGAAACAGACCGGTGTGCCCGTGGTGGCCGTCTCCCAGCAGATGCGCCGGGTGACCGTGTACACTGCGGAGCAGAGGCACGTCCTTGAGGATCTGGGCGCCCTGCTGGCTCGAGCAAACCAGGTCCTCCAGGCCCTGGAACGCTACAGGGCGAGGCTGGACTCGGGATATGCATCCCTTTCTGCCCTCGAGGTCGAGGATGCTGTCCTCCTTCGGGATGTGGTCACCGTGCTGCAGAGGTCGGAGATGGTCCTCCGGATGGGGGCGGAGGGACGCAGGTACGTTCTGGAGCTAGGCAGCGAGGGGCGGCTCCTCCGTCTCCAGCTCGAGGAGCTCCTCGCCGGGGTTGAGGGCGAGCGAATCCTCCTCATCAAGGATTACGCGGTGGAGGGGAAGAGGGCGGACCCGGCTGCCGTGGCGGACGAGCTCAAGGCGCTCTCCTCACAGGAGCTCGTTGATCTCTGCGCCGTCGCGAGCGTACTGGGGTTCCCAGCCTCTCCCGAGTCCCTTGAGACCCCGGTTACGCCCAGGGGGTATCGGCTTCTCTCCCGCATCCCCAAGCTGCCCCAGGCCGTGGTGGAGAACCTGGTGGAGCACTTTGGGAGCCTGCCCGCCATGATGTCGGCGAGCATTGAGAGTCTCGATGCTGTGGAGGGGGTTGGGGAGGCACGGGCGCGGGCGATAAGGGAGGGACTGCTGAGGGTGGCGGAGGCTAGCCTTCTGGACAGGATCCGGTAGGTGGGTGTTGTGGGGTCTCTGCTCCGGTCTGAAGGGGGTGTTCCGCTGCGGGTTTGGCCGCTCGGGGCCGCCGGCGGGGCATGCGCGGGGGGCCTCGCGATGGCAGCGGGGCCGGGGTTGGGGGCGTCCAGTTGGAGGAGCGGGTAGGAGTGGCCGGCTCTAACGGGGCGGAGGGGGCGAGGGCGTTGCCCACTTTTGGGGCGAGGTGGTAGCATAGATTTGTTCTCGAGGATGTTCGAGATCGGTCAGCGTATTCTCTATCCTCATCACGGGGTCGTGACCCTGCAGTCCATTGAAGAGCGGGAGTTCAGCGGTTGCAGGAGCACGTACTACGTGCTGAGGATGGAGTCGGAGTCCCTGACCCTCCTGGTGCCTACCGACGCTGCTGAGCAGGTGGGATTGAGGCCCCTCATCTCCCGGAAGGAGGTGAAGAAGGTCCTTCAGTCCCTCTCCCAGAAGGACGGGGTCCAGCAGGAGAACACATCTAACTGGAGCAGGCGTTTTAAGGAGCACGTAGACAAGATCCGTTCGGGAGACGTTTACCAGCTGGCCGAGGTTGTAAAGGGTCTCACGCTGCGTGAGCGCGAGCGGGGTCTCTCTCTGGGGGAGAAGAGGACCCTGCAGAAGGCCAGGCAGATCTTGGTGGAGGAGCTGGCCTTCGCTTCCGATACCCCCAGAGAGGAGATGGAGAAGGTAGTCGACCGCGTCCTCGGCCTCTAGCGCCCGGGTGGAAGCGGTCGGGTTCCAGGGGTCGGGTTCCAGGGCTCCCCTCACCACTCGCGCTGGGTGCTTTTTCTGCTTTCCCGAGGGAGGCTCGAGTTTCCCCGAGGGAGGCTCGAGCTAGTGGTGGAAGAGTCTCGAGGCTAGAGGAACTGCCCATGGGCGGCCTGAGCCCTGGCGTCCGTTATGCTTGGCGCGGTCGTTGGCGGGCTGAGCTGGCATTGGCTACCAGGGTGCTCCTGGCCGAAGCCGGGTGGATGGAGTTGGCGCCCTCGGTACCCTGGCTGGCCGGCGGCAGCCCTTCTTCAAGGGTGCAGGGGTCCTGTTGGCGAGGGGGCGGCGGGGAGTAGAGGGGCAGGGCAAGCGCGCTTCCGGCCTTCTGGTCGAGGCGGTTCGCCTCGTCTTCGTGGCGGCCTTTACCGGTCTTGGTTACGAGGTGGGGCTGGAGGCGGGGAGCGAGCGCGTTCTCTTGTACGGTGTCGTTCTGGGCAGTCTGGTGGGCTTTGTGGTTGGGGGTGTTGGGGGCAGGGCGCTGGCCCGGGCTGCCGCCGAGGCGGAGGCGAGGGCGGCGAGGATCCCCGCGGCCGACATGGTGGCGGGTGTCCTCGGCGGGCTGGTGGGACTGGCGGGCGGGGTCTTGCTCGGTCTGCCCCTCATCTTTCTCCCCTTCCGCGTAGTGGGGGTCTCCTTCGCAGTGCTGATTTCCTTGGGCGCGGCCTGGTTGGGAGCGGGGATCGGGGTCGCAAAGAGGGAGGAGATCCTCGCCGCGCTCGGGGTGCGGTTGCTTCCTGCGGAGCCCAGGGAGGTGGTTCTGGACACCAGTGCCTTGGTGGACGGACGGGTCGTTGAGGTCTTTAGGAGCGGCTTTCTCCCTGGAAGGTTCGTTATTCCCGCTGCTGTGCTGGAGGAGCTTAAGGCGATGGCCGACTCTGAGGAGGAGATGAGGAAGGCGAGGGGCAGGCGCGGGTTCGAGGTGCTGGAGGCCCTTAAGGGGGCGGGGGGGTCCGTTCGTACCGACTGGCGTGAGTTCCCCGGGATCATCTCGGTTGACGGCAAGGCCCTGGAGCTTGCGAGGAACCTCGGTGCGGCCCTGGTCACCACCGACTCGGCTCTGGCGCGGACGGCGGAGGCGGGCGGTGTGAGGGTGCTCGACATCTCCGGTCTGGCGGCCTCCTTGCGGATACCCGCGTCCCCCGGGACGAGACTCGAGCTGCTCCTCGTGAGGGAAGGCAGGAGTCCCGGGCAGGCTGTGGGGTACCTGGACGATGGAACCATGGTGGTAGTGGAGGGGGCGTCGGGGCTCATCGGCGAGAGGCGAGAGGTTCTGGTGACGGGGGTTTCCCAGTCGAGGGGGGGCCGGATCCTCTTCGGGCGGCTCGCCGGTGTCGAGGGTGGGTCCCGCGGCGGCGCTCCACGAGGCCAGGGACCCCCCGGCTCCGGTGCCGCGGCGGCTGAAGAAGGTGCTCAGGGAGGGGAGGGATGAGGGGCGGGGTAAGGGTGGGCGCCGTGGTGGTGGGCGCCGGGAGGGGAGAGAGGATGGGCGCGGGGGTTCCAAAGGCCTTTCGGGAGCTCCGCGGGCGGCCTCTTCTCTGGTACTCCCTCTCAACCCTCGAGCGGGTGGAGGTGGTAGGGGAGGTTGCGGTCGTGGTACCGCCCGGGTGGGAGGAGAGGGCTCGGCAGCTCGTCTCAAGCAAGGTGAAGGCCGTTGTACCAGGCGGGAAGACGAGGCAGGAGTCGGTGAGGTTGGGTCTGGAGGCTCTTCTGGGGCTAAGGGGTGAAAGAGGGGAGGGTGACTCCGGGGGAGCTCGGGGGGCGGAGGGTGGAGACTTCCGGCTCGGAGGTCAGGGGTTCCCCGGGACCGGGCTGGTAATCGTCCACGACGCGGCCAGACCCCTTGCCACGCCCGGTCTTTTCCGCAAGGTTGTGGCCTCCCTCCTGGCGGAGGATGAGGGAGCTGGTGGCGCGGTCCCCGTCCTTCCCGTCCGGGAGAGTCTCAAGGCTGGAGCGGACGGGGGTCTTAGGAGCGTACCGCGGGAGGGGGTCCTTCTTGCCCAGACTCCGCAGGTGTTCTGGGCAGAGGCCCTGATCAAAGGGCACCTTCTCGGGCGGAACAGACTTCTGCCCGCGGCTGATGACGCGGAGCTCGTGGAGGAGGCAGGCTATCGCATCCTGGGGGTACCGGGGGAGGAGACGAATATAAAGGTGACCACGGAAGCAGATCTCGTCGTGGCCAGCTCTCTTCTCGAGACCGAACTCAGGGAAGAGTTGCTTCTCGAGCCTGAGGCCCTCGCCCTCGGGGGACCGGGTGGGGAGATCCGGGTGGGTGTCGGCTATGATCTTCATCCGCTGCGTGCGGGGAGGCCTCTCGTCCTGGGTGGCGTGAGCATTCCCCACGAAGTGGGTCTCGAGGGTCACTCCGACGCCGATGTGATCTGCCATGCGGTGGCGGATGCCCTCCTCGGAGCAGCAGCCCTTGGGGACCTAGGCGCCCTCTTCCCCTCCGGTGACCCTCGCCTGGCGGGGGTCTCCAGCCTCAAGCTCCTGGGAGAGGTGGTCGCGAGACTGGCCGGGGCGGGATGGAGGCCAGTCAACGCCGACGTGAGCTTGGTTCTCGAGAGGCCGAGGGTGGCCCCGTACTTGGAGGAGATGAGATCTCTCCTGGCCGGGGTTCTTGGGGTGGAAAGGGAAAGGGTGAGTGTCAAGGCTGTCTCCCCTGAGGGGCTCGGAGCGCTCGGCAGGGAAGAAGGGGCCTCTGCCATCGCCGTCTGCCTGGTTTCTCGGAGGCGATCCTGAGCTGCGGGCCTGGCGCTCAGGAGGCCGCTAGGTGGGCAGGTTCTCGGCGGGGGGGTGCACCGCGGGCGGTCCCCCTTACTGCCCTCGGCGGTTGCGCGGGGTCGGTTGGCCCTTTCCACCCTTCGGAGGCTTGCCCGCAGCGCGTGGGGGTCCGGAGGCCCCATTTCCGCAGTGCTCGAGGGCGGTTAGGAGTACCGAGGCAAAAAGGCCGGGCTTCTTCAGGTTCCAGTCATGATCGCCTGGGACCAGAAGGAGCCTTCCGCCCGCAAGCCGGGCCATCTCCCTGGCCATGTCAACGGGGAGGAGGGTCTCCCCTTTGCCCCAGATGACGTAGGTGGGGATCCCCAGGTTTCTCAAGCGCGGCAGAAGGGGGCGGAGGTCCGCCCTGGTTGCCCAGAGGGCTGCGCTAGCGAGGGATAGAGCTCCTCCCCCCAGGCCGACTCTTAAGAAGTGGGCGGCAGCACGCCCCCCCTGTACGCTCACGTACCTGGTGAAAGGCAGGGTCCACCGAAGGAATGAGCTGCGTGCTGGGGGTATCCCTATTGCATCGACCAGGACGAGACAGCGACACATCCGGGGGTAGGTGGTGGCTGTTAGCACAGCCAGGGCGCCGCCCAGGGAGTGACCAACTACGGCTGCAGGTCCGGCGCCATCCCCCTCGAGGAGGGCGACGGACCGGGCCACGGCGGCGGCAGGGCTCCAGGGCACGGGGGTGCGGGTGAGATCGGGAATTACCACTCGGTAACCGTGCCTGGCAAGAATGGCGGCTGCCTCGCGGTACAGGTGGGGTACAAGGCCCCAGCCGGGATAAATCAGGATCGAGCTACCCGCCCCGAGGGACAGATGGTCGATGGTGGGTGCTCCCTGCTGGCGGCGTCCTGTCCCGCGACTCACCTCGACCCATAAAGGTAGCCTCTGACGGCGGGCGGGGCGAGTCGCCCGAGGCTTTCGTGGCGCGCTACACGGCCCAGGGTGAGGGTGGCCGGCTGCTAGAATCCGAGCGACCGTGGGACTGTTCCTCTACAGCACGCTCTCAAGGAGGGTCGAACCCTTCGTGCCGAGGGATGAGGGGAAGGCCCTCATCTACGTGTGCGGCCCCACTGTGTACGATGAGCCGCACTTGGGGCATGCGCGGGCCGCTGTCGTTTTCGACCTCCTCCGGCAGCTTCTCGCCTACAGTGGATACCGGGTCCTTTATGTGCAGAACTACACCGATGTGGATGACAAGATCATCGCCCGCGCCGCCGAAGAGGACCGCTCCCCGTGGGAAGTGGCCGAGGCTTACGCCCGCCTCTACGACGACGCTATGAAAGCTCTGGGGGTGAGGCCCCCAGACATCGGCCCCCGGGCCACAGCCCACATAGCCGAGATGGTGGCGCTCATAAAAACCCTTATCGAGAAGGGCCATGCGTACCCCGCGGAGGGGAACGTGTACTTCTCGGTGGCTTCCTTCCCCGCTTACGGGAGGCTCTCGGGGAGGAACGTGGATGAGCTCCTGGTGGGCGGCAGGGTGGAGCCGGGTCCCGGAAAGCGCCACCCCCTGGACTTCGCCCTCTGGAAGGCGGCTAGAGCGGGGGAGCCCTCCTGGGAAAGCCCCTGGGGGCCGGGAAGACCGGGGTGGCATATAGAGTGCTCGGCCATGAGTCTTAAGTACCTCGGGCCCGGTTTCGACATCCACGGTGGTGGGGAGGACCTTATCTTCCCTCACCACGAAAACGAGATAGCCCAGTCCGAGGCGGCCACAGGGCGTGCTCCATTCGCGAGATACTGGGTGCACAATGGCCTCGTTAACCTGGGGCCGGGTAAGATGGCGAAAACCGGGCGGAATTACGTGCTGGTCCGAGAAGCCCTGGACCGCTATCCTCCTCAGGCGCTCCGCCTCTTCCTTCTCTCCGCCCACTACCGGGCTCCCCTCGATTTCCACCCCGAGGCCCTGGAGGAGACGGTGGCCGCGTACCGGCGGGTAGCGAGCTTCTGGAGGAGGGCCGAGGAGGAGCTGGGGGTTACGGAACGCGCAGGGGGGGCCGCGGAGGGGAGGGGGCTCGGTACAGGGCGGCCCAGGGGGGCGCTGGACTCCTTCTACCAGGCCCTCGAGGATGATCTGGACACCCCCGCGGCTCGCGCCTTCATTTTCGAAGCCGTTCTCGAGGGGAACCGGGCGCTCGATGCCGGGAGGCTCGGGGTGGCGGAGGAGGCCTTCACCGCGGTGAGGGAGGCGGCCAGCTTCCTCGGTCTCGCTCCTGCCAGGAGCAGGGCGGAGCCACTTCTTAGGTCCTTGGTCGAGCTCGTGCTGGAACTCAGAGAAGAGGCTCGGCGGAACAGGGAGTTTGATCGGGCCGATGCCCTCAGGGCAAGGCTAAAGGCAGTGGGCGTCATGGTGGAGGACACCCCCTCTGGGCCGCGGTGGAGGCTGGAGGAAGCGGTGGGTGGAGGTGACCCGCGGGGTGGAGGTGATCTACGGCAGGAGGCTGGTCCTTGAGGCTCTGAGGAGCCCGCGTCCGCCGAGGCAGGTATGGGTGGCGAGGGGTGCCTCCGGTCCCGGAATCCGCGAGATCCTGTCCCTCGCGGCCGAACTGGGGATCGCCGCCCACCAGGTATCCAGGGCCAGGGTGGAATCCCTCGCCCGCGACGGAGTCCACCAGGGTGTGGTCGCGGAGGTCGAACCCTTTTCTTACGTGCCGCTGGAGCAGCTCATCGGTGTTCCCGGGCCGAGGGTCCTGGTGGCCCTGGACCGGGTGTATGACCCCCAGAACCTTGGCGCCGTTGCGAGGAACGCGGAGACCTTTGGGGCCTCGGGGCTCGTGATACCGGCTCGGCACGCCGGATCGGTGACTGCCGTTGCGAGGAAGGCGGCTGCTGGTGCCCTAGAGTTCCTGCCCGTGGCGCGGGTGACGAACCTGGCGCGGGCCCTGGATCGGGCGAGGGAGGAAGGGTTCTGGGTGGTCGCCCTCGACCCCGGTGGCGAGGTCGAGCTCTCCGATGCTGAGGCTCCCGGGGAGCGGCTTCTGTTGGTTCTTGGGTCTGAGGGGAAGGGGATACGCCCGGGGGTCCTCTCCAGGGCCGATCTCGTGGTCTGTATCGGGATGCGCGGGCGGCTGGGGAGCCTGAACGTGGCATCGGCCGCGGCCATCGCCCTTTACCGCTTTTGCCGGGGGCTGCCTCACCCCGGGCCAGGAGCAGGGAGCTGCTAGGCCGGGGCTCCGGGGGGAGCCCCCCTTTTTCGTGGCGTTGCGCAGTGGTGCGGGGTTTGTTTCGGCAAACCCGACCGGAGGGCCGGTCGGGTTTGCATTGTAAATAGCTCAACCCTCCCATTCCTGCCTTCGGGGTGTAGCCCATCTGGGCTACCATTCGTTATGCTTCTGGGCTACCCGGGGTGAAGGTGAGGGCAGGACCGGAGCTTCTCAGAGGCGATCAGCGGGGCGAGGGGATCGGAGGGCGCGGCCAGGGGGTGACCTCCCGAGGCCTGGGCGCGGTTTCCGACGAGGAACTCGCTTCTCTCGCTGCGGCTGGCTCCGAGGAGGCGGCCGAAGAGCTTCTCCGGCGGTACGAGCCTCTGGCGCGGGGACGGGCTCGCTCCTTCTTCCTCCCCGGCGCCGATTGGGAGGATCTCTACCAGGAGGGACTCATCGGGATCTTTAAGGCTTTCCGGGATTTCCGGCCTGAAAAGGGGGTTTCCTTCAGGGCCTTCGCGGACCTGTGCGTGACGAGGCAGGTGCTCACGGCGGTCAGGGCTGCGGCGCGAAGGAAGCATGCACCCCTGAACTTCTCCGTCTCTCTGGACGGCGGGTATCCCCTGGAGGCCGAGGGGCGTCGACTTTCGGAGTCGACACCTTCCCTCTCCCCTGACCCCGCCGATGTGGTGATAGGGGTGGAGGAGGTGAGGGCCGTGAAGGCCCTGGTACAGAAGGCCCTCTCCGAGCTCGAGGCCGCGGTTCTGAGCATGTATGTGGAAGGGAGGAGCTACCAGCAGATCGCGGCCGAGCTCCGGATCCGGACCAAGTCCATCGATAACGCCCTGCAGCGGGCAAAGCGGAAGATAGAGTCCTTCCTTCAGGCGAGGCAGGCTGTCGGGGTCTAGGCTCTCGGGGCCGGGTCGGGCCGGGCTGGTGTGGCGGCCCGGGGCGGGCGATACAATGGGCCGGGCTGGTGTGGCGCAACGGTAGCGCACGCGACTTGTAATCGCGGGGGTGCGGGTTCGAATCCCGCCACCAGCTCGGCAGGCAGGATAGGCCTGGCTCGCGGCGGCAGGCCCCGGTCTTCGGCCCGTTAGCGCAGCTCAGGCTCGAAGCGCGTGTTCTAATCATCCGCCCTTCCGTGTGCCAGAATGCCCTCCGGTCACGGCTCGTCCACGCGCGACATGAAGCGGAGGGGCGAGCCCGGGGCCGAGAGAGAGGAGGTGCAGCCGTGAGGAACGGCGAGATGGGACTGGGGAGTGGCGCTGGTGGGGCTGGGAGCGGGTCCGGGAGCGGACAGCAGGGCGGAGCCCGCGGCCCCTGGGAGCAGGCTCTGGCCCAGCTTGACGAGGCGGCTCTGGCCATCGGCCTGGAGGACGACCTGAGGGAGATCCTGAGGCAGCCCAAGCGCTGCCTGGTGGTCTCGGTGCCGGTGAGGATGGACGATGGTAGCATCCGGGTCTTTGAGGGGTACCGGGTTCACCACAACCTCGCCAGGGGTCCGGCCAAGGGGGGAATCAGGTACCACCCCGCTGTCACCCTCGAGGAGGTGGCGGCCCTCGCCATGTGGATGACCTGGAAGTGCGCGGTGGTGGGTATCCCCTATGGCGGAGCCAAGGGAGGCGTGGTGGTGGACCCGAGGGAGCTGTCCCGGGGGGAGCTGGAGAGGCTCACCAGGCGATACGCCTCGGAGATACTCCCCTTTATCGGCCCTGAACAGGACATCCCCGCTCCCGATGTGGGCACGGACGAACAGGTGATGGCTTGGATCATGGACACCTACAGCATGAATGTGGGCCACTCGGTTCCCGCCGTGGTCACGGGGAAGCCCGTCTCCATTGGTGGGTCTCTGGGGAGGGCTGCCGCCACGGCGAGGGGGGCCGTCTACACCCTTCTGGCCCACTTAAGAGCCGAGGGGGAGAGCCCGGTGGGGAAGACCGCAGTCATCCAGGGATTCGGGAACGTGGGTGGATGGGGGGCGAGGCTGCTGGCTAGAGAAGGGTTCAGGGTGGTGGCGGTGAGCGACTCCAAGGGGGGGGTGTACAACCCCTCGGGCCTCGACCCCGAGGCGGTCCTCGCCCACAAGAGGGAGGCGGGAACGGTAGCGTCCTTCCCCGGAGGGGATGCGGTGAGCGGGGAGGAGCTCCTCGAGCTCGAAGCCGATGTCCTCATGCCAGCTGCCCTTGAGGGCCAGATCCACGAGGGCAACGCGTCAAAGGTGAGGGCCAGGGTGGTGCTGGAAGGTGCGAACGGGCCCACCACCCCCGAGGCCGACGCGATCCTGGAGGAGCGAGGTGTGACGGTCCTCCCTGACATCCTGGCCAATGCGGGCGGCGTGGTGGTCTCTTACTTCGAGTGGGTCCAGGACCTGCAGGCCTATTTCTGGACGGAGGAGGAGGTTAACCAGAAGCTGCGGAGGGTCATGGAGGGGGCCTACCTCGACGTCAGGGGTCGAGCGGAGGAGAAGGGGTGGAGGTTCCGGTTGGCCGCCATGGCCCTGGCGGTCGGCCGGGTAGCGGAGGCGATGAGGATAAGAGGGCTTTACCCGTGAAGGCGGCGGGGTTCCGGCGGCGGGTCTGAGGTCTGATTGGGGTTCCTTGACTCGCCGGGGATGTCCGGCTAGCCTACGGCGGGCTGTGAGGAGGCTGTTGTGGGTGCCCTGAGCGAGTTGGAACGCCGCGTTCTCGGCCTTGAGGCGGGTTTGGCGGGAACCAGGGGGAAGCTCAAGGTAATCCGGGAGGAGCTCGGGATCTCCGTTTCCACTTACTACCGGGTCCTGGCGCGAGCTCTCGAGAAAAGGGAGGCGCTGGAGCTCTTCCCGCTGGTCGTGAGGCGGCTCAGGAGGCAGAAGGAGAGGCGGAAGAAGGAGAGAACGGCCCGCCTTCTTGGCCTCCGAACGTAGGGTTTTCCGTCACCGGGGTGGGCAGACACTCAGCGGGGCCGCTCAGTTTCTACCTCTCCCTTCTTGGCGCGCTTGGACGGGGGCTTGCGGTTGTGGCTGTTCTGGCCGGGGCTGTCTACCTGGCGGGAACATGGAGACGGCCGACGGGGACACCGAGTCTTCTTCCCAGTCCGGCTGGGACGGGGGCGCCCTCGGGGCTGAGGCCGAGCCCCTCGGAGGGCCCTCGGCTGGGAGGGAGGGGAAGCCCTCAGCTCGGCCCCTCGCCGGGGCGGCCCTCTCTTCCGCCCGGGCCGACGTCCGGGGTCTCCCCCGCCGTCACCGTGCGGGTCCTCGATGCCTCTGGAAGGCCTGCTCTAGCCAGACAGGTGTTGGTGCGGCTCGTCGGCATGGGTTACGGGGACGGGGGGACGGGTCAGGCGGTGAGCGCCTCCAGCGCCGTCTTCTACACGCCGGGGCACGAGGGGGAGGCCAGGAGAGTGGCGGAGATCCTGGGGATCTCGAGGGTGAGACCCGCCTCGGAGGCGAGCCTCGACGCCAGGGCCGAGGTAACGGTGGTGATCGGGCCCGATTACAAGGGCTAGCGGGTTGGTCTGGCACGGCTGCGCAAAAACGGCAGCCGGTGGGGGTGATCCCGGAGGTCGGCTGGAACCTAGAAGTTGGTGGGAAGTAGCCTCTCCAGGGCCGGGAAGACCACGGCCAGAAGAAGGGCGAGGCCGACGAGAATGCCGGCCACGATTATGGCCTTCCGAACCACACCTCACCTCCTGGAGGCCCTTGCACGATGCCTCTCCGGCGGCAGCCCGGCCTCAGGGTGTCTCCGATCGGGCCAGAACGGCCCGGACCACGAGTCTCTGGGCCGCGGAGAACCTGGGATTGCAGGTGGTGAGGGTGAGAGAGGGGACCGGAGTGGGCTCGATCACCCATAGCTCATCCGGTGCTACCACCCGAACCCACTCCACCCGGTAAACGAACTTCCCCTCCCTTGTGTAGGCGTAGACCTCATCGCCTGCGGCCAGTCGGTCCAGGCTCCAGAAGGGGGCGCCGTAAGTGGTCCTGTGCCCGCTCACCACGGCGTTGCCCTTGGAGCCGATGGGAGGCGTTCCGGGCATGTGGCCGGGGCCCCGCTTAAGGTCGGCCGGGGAGACCCCCTCAACCACGACCAGGTCCAGGCCGATCTTGGGAATCACCAGGCGGGCAACGGCCGTTCCCGGGACGGGACGGATGGCTGCCGGGGCGGGTTTGAGGCCGGGGTCTGCCCGCTGCCACCCCTCGACCTGCTTCTTGAGGTCGCTCTGGGCCCTTCTGGTGTAAAGGCCGGTCCCGAAGAGCTCGTAGGTGAGGAAGAGGAGGATGAGGCAGCCCGCGGCTATGAGGAACCAGCCGCCCAGGCGGAGGAGCCTGGCCGTAGCGGAGCTGCCCGGGCGGAGGCTGGGGATGATGGTTGGGCTCCCGGAGGCGGGTGCGGCACCTCCCCCCCCGGCCTGCGGGAGGGTGGAGGGCAACGGGCCTTCGGGCCGGAGCGGGTTAGCCAAGGGGCCTCGCAAACCTCAGGGTCTTCGGAGCCGGGGCTGGGGGGACGCGGGCGGTCTCCACAGCCCTCACCGAGTAAACGATGCGGAAGAGGAGGGCCCGGCGGGCGACGGCGCGGGCGCCGGCGTCGGTCTCGAGGGCCTTCCGGAGCTCGGTGGGGTCCCCGAGGGCAGTCACCCGGAATGGCGGAACGAACAGGGAACCGTTGAGCAAAAGAGTGCTTCCCGCGCAGGTGAGCGAGGAGGAGGGACCGACGCGCTCCCCGTTTACGGCCACCGCCTCGGCGCCGCCCTGGAGGAGGGCGTTCACCACCGCCTGAAGATCTTCCTGGTGGATGAGGAGATCGTTCGGGTCCCCCGTCGGTGAGGTGTCGAGGGGCGAGTCGTCCAGGGTGACCTCGAGCCCGGGCCCCTCCATTTCCGCCATACCCAGCAGCCTCCTGGTGCCTTCGAGATCCGCTGTGAGGCGGGCGAGCTCCGTTCCCGTGCTGCTCAGACTGGTTCTCAGCTTTTCCACGCGGTCCTCGGCCTCCTTCAGCTCGGCCTTGAGGCTCTGTCCCCGGATGGCCTCGTCCTTCACGAGCTCAGCCAGGCTGAGGCGCCTCTCCTCCCGAGGCGGCGCCGGCGAGGTGGTGGCGAGGGCCGTGGCCACAAACCCGCCGAGAGCTGCGAGAAGGGCGGCGGCGACAAACCCTGCGGCCCTTCGAGGGTCCCGGGGCAACCCGGCCTGTGGGCCCGTGTCCGGGCTCAGGACCCCGGGGGTCTCTCCGCTCGCGCCCCCAGCCGGTCCAACCATCCCCTGAGTTCGTTCTCCCTGATCCGTCCGTTCACCCTGCCCGCCAGCTCGCCCTCGCGGGAGAAGAAGAGGGTTGTGGGGACACCCAGGATCGAGAAGGCTCTGGCCACGGAGCCGTCATCGAGGGCCAGGTCATAGGTGACGCCGGACTCGGTGGCAGCGCGGGCGGCCTCGGCGGGGGTGTCATCTACCGCGATACCGAGGAAGGCCACGCCCCGGGGCAGATACTCGCGGTAGGTCCTGGCCAGAGTTGGGGTCTCCTCCCTGCAGGGAGTGCACCAGGAGGCCCAGAAGTTGAGGACTATGACGTGCCCCCCGTGGGCACGGAGGTAGGCATCAACTAGGGTCTTTCCCACCGTGGGGATGGGCTTCCCTGAGGGTCTGGGGAAGGCAAGGTCGGGGAGGCTCTCCTGTTTCCCTGCTGCTCCCGATCTGGCACACCCACCGGTGAGAAGAGCGGAAAGGAGGATAGCTGCTGGCAGGGCTAGCCCGGCCCGGAGAGATGGCCGGGACACTCGAGGACGACGCTCCGAGGCGGACACGCCCAAAGTCTACCCCCGTCACGGGAAGGTCCCGCCGAGGACCTCCCCCAACTGCTCGAACCCGTCCTCACATCACGCAGCAGGGCATGACACTCACGTCGCGCTTGAAGGCGAGGGCTGCGAGTTTCAGGGCCTCGCTGAAAGTGGGGAACACATGGACAGTGTCGAGCAGGTCCTGCACGGTGAGGCCGAGCTTCACGGCGAGGACCGCCTCGTGGATGGTCTCGGCCGCGGCCGATGCCACGATGTGAACGCCAAGAATACGGGCGTCCTCGGGGTGGACCACCATCTTTACTAGGCCCCTCGTGTCTCCGACCACCACAGCTCTTGGTACCTGGTCCATCCTCACCACCCTGCAGGAGCACCCCCCGAGACGGCGGAGCTCCTCGGCCTCGGTGATGCCCACAGAGGCCACCTGGGGATCTGTGAAAACGGCCCAGGGGACGTGGTCGTAGTCCATGGTCTCGCTCGCGTCCTCCAGGGCATTCCGGGCAGCCACATACCCCTCCCGTGCAGCCACCGTCTCCAGAGGCATCCTGCCCACCACGTCGCCGGCGGCGAAGATGTGAGGAGCGGAGGTTCTCATGTCCCTGCCGACGGTGATAAATCCCCTCGGATCCGTGGTGACGCCCGCCCTCTCGAGCCCGAGGCCGGCGGTGTTCGGCGAGATCCCAACCGCCACCAGGAGGTGATCGGCGCGGAAGACCATGGTCTCGCCCATCACGTCCGCCTCCACTGCGCGGGCGGCACCTTCCCTCCAGACGCGCCTGATCTCGCAGGCGCAGTGGAACTTCATTCCCTCTGCCTCCAGGTGCCGCTGGAGCTCCTGGGAGACCTCCGGCTCCGACCTGGGAAGGATCTGGGGGAGCTTCTCCAGGACGGTGACCTCGGTACCGAGGCGGGAAAAGAACTGCCCGAGCTCGAGCCCGGTGGGGCCGGCCCCCACCACCAGGAGGGACCGCGGAAGCTCCCGGAGCTCCATGGCCTCTCGGCTCGTGATGTAGCCAGCCTCCCGGATCCCTGGGATGGGTGGGACTGCCGGGCGGGAGCCAGTGGCCACGAGGAAACGCTCGGCTGTGAGCACCTCTCCGTCGACCATAACCTCCTGGGGGGAGAGGAACCGGGCCTTTCCGGTGTAAAGGGTGATGAGGTCCCCGAAGGAGAGGAGGACCTCCTCGTAGTTCCGCCTTCGGAGGGCTGCCACCAGGTCGTCCTTGCTCCGGACGGCGGCGGCCAGATCAAAGGGGATCTCGCCCGCGGAGGCGATGGGGGTGGGAGGATGCTTGAGATGGTGGTAGCGCTCGGCGAGGGAGAGGAGGTGCTTGCTCGGGATGCACCCGACGTTCACGCAGGTCCCGCCGAGGGGAAGCCCGGAGTTGACCATGGCCGTCCTGGCGCCGAGCTCTCGGGCGACGGTGGCGGCGGCGAACCCCGCCGCTCCCCCTCCTAAGATGATGAAGTCGTACCGGAGATCTCCTATGCTCACGGTGTCCCCCTTTCCCCCAGCACCCTCCTCACCCTTCGGTCGGGCCTGGATCCTGCCCTTGAAGGATAGACCTTCGAGCTCGATCAAAGGTCAACCTCCTGGGCGAAGGGGTCGGGCTTGACATGGAGGAGTTCTCCGAGTTTTTCTCGCATCGGGGTGGGCCCTTGCCGGGGTCTGGCTAGGCTGGCCGGCTGTGGGCACCGCGGCTGCAAGGGAGGTGAGATGCCCAAGTCGAAGGCGAAGAGGCGACGTTACCAGCCGCCCCCAAAGCCGAAACCCAAGCCGAGCCCGGGGTGGTTCCCTCCCCTCGTGCTTGGCGTGATTGGAGTGGCTGTTCTAACGCTTGTCCTGAACTACTTGGGGGTCCTGCCTAAGGCCCCGAACAACTGGTACCTCGCCGGAGGGTTCGTGCTGCTAGCCGGGGGGCTGGGGCTCGCTACACAGTGGAGGTGACGGTACCTCGAGGGGGTATACTCTCGCCGTGGCCTACCCGTACTCTGCCAAGAAGGAAGAGATCCTGACCCGGCTCCGGAAGATAGAGGGTCAGGTCAGGGGATTGCAGCGCATGGTGGAGGAGGACAGCTACTGCGTGGACCTCCTCACTCAGATCGCTGCGGTGAAGCGGGCTATGGACCAGGTCGCGGTGAGGCTCCTGGACAGCCACATAAAAGGGTGCGTGAGGGACGCCGTGGCTGCTGGGGACGCCGACCAGAAGGTCGAGGAGCTCGTCACGGTAGTGGAGCGGTTCCTCCGGGCCAGAAGGTGAGAGGAGGGGGGACCCTGGGGGAGGTGACGGGTCCGGCGGAAGCCTAGTTACACACAGGTTTTTCCACAGCTGTGGAAGAAGAGTCCGCTGGAGGGCGGATGCCGGTTTTCGAGTACAGGTGCCTTGAGTGCGGGGAGCGTTTTGACCGGGTGGTTCTCCCCGGGGAGGAGGAGCCCGAGGCCTGCCCATCCTGCGGTGGGGCTATAAGAAGGGCTTTCGGGCGGGTGGCCGCGGTCTTCCAGGGTTGGGGGTTCGCGCGGACCGACAGTCTCCTTCCGGAGGACCGCCCGCGCAAGCCCTTCAAGCTCCTGAAGGAGAAGGCGGAACAGATCGCCGACGAGACGTAGCTCCCGGCTCGGTCCACGGAGGAGGCCCGGAGGGGTCTTCCGGGGGCTTGGAGCCCGGGGTGGCCTTCAGGTTCCTATCTCTTCCCGCTCCGCCATGGGTTGTCCGCAGTGGGAGGGGGCGTCAGCCCTACCCTTCCTCACCTCCAGGAACTCGGCGCCGCAGGAGGGGCAGTAGTAAAGGCGCCGGGCAGGGGGCTCGCCGGGCGGGGTGAGACCCGGGCGGCCGAGGGCCTGGAGAATGGCCAGTCCCGCCGCGAGGATTAATCCCCCCATGAGGAGCGCGGCTAGGATCCGAAAACCCACATCCTATCCTGGCTCCTTCCACGAAAGCCCTCGGGCGGGCCTGAAACAGGCCCCGACGGTAAGGATCCCCTTTACGGGATCCTTTCGATTATGGTGGCGTTGGCCATACCGCCACCCTCGCACATAGTCTGAAGGCCGTACCTGCCGCCCCTCCTCTCGAGCTCGTAGAGGAGCTTGGTCATGAGGATGGCCCCCGTTGCTCCAAGAGGGTGGCCGAGGGCGATGGCCCCGCCGTTGGGGTTCACGTGCTCCTCGAACCAGTCATCGGGAATGGCGAGCTCTTTCTTCCAGGCCAGAACCACTGAAGCGAAGGCCTCGTTTATCTCGACCACGTCCATGTCGTAAAGGCTAAGGCCGGTCCTCTCCAGGATCTTCCTGGTGGCCGGGATGGGTCCAGAGAGCATGGTGACGGGGTCGACGCCGGCCAGGGCGAAGGCGTGGAACCTAGCCCTCGGCCGGAGGCCGAGCCTCTCGGCAGTCTCCCTCGAGGCCACCAGGAGGGCGGCGGCGCCGTCAGAGATCTGAGAGGAGTTCCCGGCCGTCACCACCCCGTCTTCCTTGAAGGCCGGCTTGAGAGCGGCCATCTTCTCGAGGGAGGTGTCGAAGCGGACCCCCTCGTCGATCTCGAAGAGCTCCGTGGAGCCGTTTTCCACCGTGACCTTGACGGGCGCGATCTGGCTCTGGAAGCGGCCCTCGCGGATGGCGCGGGCGGCTGTCTGGTGGCTGCGGTAGCCGAACCGGTCGAGCTCCTCCCGGGACAGCCCCCACCTGGCCGCCATGATCTCAGCGGAGATCCCCTGGGGAACGAGACCACCCTGGTACCTTTCCCACATGGACGGGGGGAAGGGGTTTGCTCCCTGGGAGCTCGATCCCATGGGCACTCTGGTCATGGACTCGACTCCTCCCACGACAACGAGGTCATAGACCCCCGCCATGATGCCCTGGGCCGCGAAATGGGCAGCCTGCTGGGACGAGCCACACTGCCTGTCCACGGTGGTGGCAGGGACCTCTTCGGGAAAGCCCGCGGCGAGCCAGGCGTTCCTGGCTATGTTGAAGGCCTGCTCCGAGGTCTGGCTCACGCAACCGACGATGACGTCGTCGACGCGGGCCGGGTCTATACGGGTACGGGCCACGAGCTCCTTGAAGACGTGGGCCAGGAGCTCAGCGGGGTGCCAGTCCTTGAGCTTTCCGTTTCTCTTCCCCACCGGGGTTCGCACCGCTTCCACTATCACAGCTTCCCTCATGCTGCACCCCCTGGGCATTTCCCTCTGAGGACGACCGGGCTCAGCCGGTCACGGTTGCACTTTAGGGCTGCTCGACCCCGGGGTCAAGTGGCTTGCCCTTTCCGATGTGGCTGCCGTGCGGGTCAGGCGTTAGGTGGAACGAGGAGGACGGGCTTGCGGGAGGAGCGGAGAACCCTCTCGGCAACGCTCCCGGTGAAAAGGCGGGGGAGCCCGGCACGTGCGTGGGTGGCCATGACCACAAGGTCCGCTCCCGCCTCCTCCATGACCCTGAGGATGGTCTCGGCTGGCTCCCCGTACTCGACGAGCTCTCTCACTCTGAAGCTCCTGAGCCTGAGGGGCTCCACGAGTCTCGAGAGGTAGCGGTGGGCTGCCTCCCTCACCTCCTCGGGGTAACGGGCCTCCCCGACCCCTGGGATGGGCTCCTCCACCCGAAGGAGAAGTATCTCCGAAGAGAACCTCCTAGCCAGGGCCTCCGCGTGGGGGAGAGCGCGCTCGGCGAAGTCCGATCCGTCGAGGGGAACCAGGATCCTCCTGTACACGCTATCCTCCTCCCGAGCGGCCGCCGCTCTTCTCGCCTGCCCTTCGTAGCAGCTCGCTGCCGCGGTTCATGGGGGAAGCCTACCCTCCTCCGTGGGTGAGCAGGAGCACCAGGTTAAGGGTGAGGAGGACCGCGGCGGTGGCCGGGAGTGCGAGCCTCAGGTACTCGCGCCAGGCCAGCGGCCTTCCCAGGTATCTCTCGAACACGGCGAGGGCCACCACGTTGGCGGAGGCCCCGATAGGGGTGCCATTCCCGCCTATGTCGATCCCTAAGGCCGCGGCCCAGACCAGGGGCCGGAGGGGTAGCCCGGCCCGGGCCAGGTGTCCGAGGACGGGAGCGACGCTCGCGGCGAAGGGGACGTTGTCCACGAGGGCGCTGGTTGCGGCCCCGGCCCAGAAGAGGGAGGCGAGGGCGAGGGGGAGTCTGCCTCCAGTCGTGTTCCCCAGGGCGGCGGCCACGGCTTTCAGGGCCCCCACCTCCTCGAGGCCTCCGACCAGGACAAACAGGGAGGCGAAGAAGACCAGGGTAGGCCAGTCCAGGGAGTGGAGCACGGCCGGGGTCTTCTTTCTGGGTCCCCCCAGAAGGAGGGCGAGGACCGCTCCGGAGATACCGATGACACCGACGCCCAGGCCCGTCCAGGTGTGGGCAAGGAGCATGGTCACCACGTAGGCGAGGGAGACGAGCCCCGCCAGGAGCAGCTGGCGGTCCTTGAGGGCACGGCCCGGGTCGAGCCGCGAGAGGGCTCTCTCCAGCTCCAACGGCCTGGTGCGGAACCGGGCTCTGGCAGCCCGGATCTCCTTCCGGGCGACAAGAGCGAAGAACGCCGTGTTGAGGAGGAGGCCGAGAAGGGCGAGGGGACCGGTGTTAGCCGCGAAGTCGGCGAAGGAGAGGCCGAAGTGGGTCCCGAGGATGACGTTGGGGGGATCGCCCACCATGGTTCCGGAGCCCCCTATGTTGGCCGCTGTCACCTCGGCCACGATGAGGGGGAGCGGAGAGACCCCGAGGGCCGAGGCAATCTCCAGGGTGAGTCCGGACATGAAGAGCATGACCGTGATGGAGTCGACGAAGGCCGAGAGGAGGCCCGCGAGAAGGGGGAGGGCCAGGTAAACCTTGAGAGGGTCGAGGCGAACGGCGCGGGCGGTGGAGAGGCCGAGCCAGGTGAAGAAACCGGCTCTCTCGAGGACGCCCACCACCACCAACATGCCCGCGAGGAAGAGGAGGGTCTCAAAGCCCTGGTACCTGAGGACCCCATCTCCCCCAAGAACCAGGGCCCCCATGGCCACGGCGCCGGCCATCCCCGCCACGGCCCTGTCTGCCCTCCCCGAGGCGATGGCCGTGTAGGTGAGGACGAAGATGGCGATGGCGATTGCCGGTCTCGCTGCCACGCCTCTCCTCCTGTCCTCCCCCCGTGGGCCCTCTCTGCCGCCCGCCCACCCAAAAAAGGCTCAAATGGGTGCCGGCATGGGGCAGAGGCCAGGTTGGGCCGCCTCGCGCCCGAGCTACCGGCGGGAGGATGGGGCAAGCGTGTTTCGAAGCGGTTACGACGGGATGACGGGTGGGTGTCTGGCTGGGGGGCGGTCCGCTCGGGTGGGTACCTGCTGAGGGCCGGCGGGCCCTGGATGCTGGGCGCGCCCTGGGTGCCGGGGGCTCGTTTATAGTCTCGCGAGATGGGTCCGGAGGGCTCCTTTCTAGAAGGGACCGAGCCGGCGGAACCCCTAAGTCTGGCTCGAGGGATCGCCGGAGAAGAGGGGTAGGCCCCGACTCTCCAGTCGGGTCCTGGCGGCCCTGAGTTTCCTCGCGGACGCGGGTAGGGCGAGGATGCCTGGCTGGGCCGATAAAGCCCTCGCTGTCCTCGCCATCCTCCTCGCCCTGGGGGGTGTGGGTCTCTTCTCCTACCCGTTCTTCACGGACATCTATAGCGAGAAGGTCATCCAGCAGGGCCTGGCGGAGAGGTTCCTCGGCGAGGAGGCAAAAAAGGCCTACACCCAGGGGGATCTCCGGCAGGGTCAGCCGCTCACCAGGATCATCATTCCCAGGATCGGTGTGGACACCATCGTGGTGGAGGGAACCAGCCCGTCGGCCCTGAGAGCGGGGGCGGGGCATTACGAGGGAACCCCCCTTCCCTGCCAGCCCGGGAATGTGGCCATTGCGGGACACAGGACCACGTACGGGCGGCCCTTCAACCGCCTGGATGAGCTCGGGCCGGGCGATCTTGTCATCCTCGAGACGCCCTTCGAGCGCTGCGAGTATGAGGTGGCTCCGGCCTTCGATGGGCATCCCAATCCCTGGGTCACCACCCCTTATGACTGGTCCGTGGTGGCGCCCACGGACTACCCGGCTCTCACCCTCACCACCTGCCACCCGAAGGGAAGCGCGAGGCAGAGGCTGATCCTCCGGGCGAGGCTGGTGAGAACGGCGCCGAGGTCCGGTGCGTAGGGGGTCGAGGCTTCCCCTGCCGGCAAGGTGGGTGAAGGCTGCCTCTCTTTACCGGCTGGGGCGCGCTCCGAGGGGGGCGGGCGTCGTTATAGTTAGGGCGAGGGGGTTCGAGCGTGCTAGTGAGGCCGGCCATGAGGGGAACTCTCGTCGTGAGATTTGCGGGGGCCGGTGCTCTCGCGGCTCTCGCCTCCCTGCTTTTCGCGCCGGCTTCCTCGGCGAGGGCCACGGTGGAGTGGCAGAGCCCCAACGAGGGGGCGGTGCTCAAGGGGACGGTGGGGATCAAGGTGGTGGGGAGCGCGGACGGGTTCCTTGAGAGGGTGGAGGAGATAAAGCTCGCAGCGGCGGGGGAGGGTGCCCAGGGGGGGTCGTGGGCGGGGCAGTGCCCAAAGGACAAGGACTGCAGCACGTTCTCCCTCGAGGCGACCTGGGACACCAGGCGGGGGAGCTCGGGCTTGCTGCCCAACGGGACCTACGTTCTCACCGCGGTGGTGAGGACCTCCTCGCCTTTTGGGGGCGACGAAGGGAAAAGCGAGGAGACGGTCTTCGTCTCCAACCCGCCCGCGCGGCCCGTCTGGAAGGGCGAGGGCGTGGTGAGCTCCCCGGAAGGGGCGGGACCGCGGGTAACCCTCACCTGGGAGGCCGGGAAGGAGCCGGACCTCAGGGAATACTGGATCTACCGGCAGGCCCCGTGGGAGGAGGCGCCCCAGCCCCTCGCCGTGGTCCCGGGGAGCAGGACCACGTACGAAGACAGAGACTTCGTCGCCCCCTCCCCGAGGCCCGAGGGGTATGCGGGGAGCTACCGGTACTTCATCGTGGCCTTGAGGCCGAGACCCAGCTCGGATCGGAGCACCAGCGCTAAGTGCCGGCTGGACGTTAAAGGGAACCCCGATCCCGTAGGGGATCCGTGTATAGCTTCGGAGGCCTCGGAGGTGAGGGGTGTGACGCTCTCCCCGCCGCAGCCGCCGAGCCCCGGTTCCTCGCCGGCTGGAGCCGCACCGGTTACTGAGGGCGCACCTCCTCCTCCTCAGGCAGCGGCCCCTTCGCTGCCCCGGGCTACCCTTCCCAAGCCGCCCCCGGTGCAGGACGCCCCCTTTTCCCTGACTCTCCCCTACCCGACTCCCGCGAACCTCGAGGTGGCGGAGCCTGGTGAGGAGTCCCCCGGGCCTCTGGGCTGGGCGGCACGGGTGGTGAGGAGGCGGGAGCTGGATAAACGTGCCGTCCTGGTTCCTGTGGCCGGGGGGATGATGCTCATGGTCTCCGCCGGTCTGGCCCTCAAGGCCAGGCAGGGGCTGAGGTGACCCCGGGAGGCGAGGGGGGGACCTAACTCAGTCAAAGGCGTGAGCCCCGGACGGTGGCCGCCCGGGCCAGGTCGAGGGCGAGCCGGACCGCTTCCTCAGGGGAGGAGGCCTCCCGGATCCTCGTGTCCGGCCTTCCCGCCCTCGCCAGCTGCCAGGTGGCCAGGCCCACCACGGGCTTCCCGAGCTTGAGGGCGTGGGCTATCTCCGAGAGGGTTCCGTACTCCCCTCCCACCGCCACCACCGCGTCAGCGGCCATGACCACCACTACGTTCCTGGCCTCGCCGAGGCCTGTGGGGATGGCTACATCGACCCAGGGGTTCGCCTCGATCCGCGAGGTCCCGGGGAGTATCCCCACCACCAGGCCGCCTTCCAGCCTCGCCCCCCTGGAGGCGGCCTCCATCACGCCCCCGAGGCCCCCCGTGACGAGGACCGCCCCGGCGCGCGCCACCTCCCTCCCCACTCTCTCGGCCACGGCAGCTTCCTCAGGGCTGGCGAGGGAGGAACCCACAACGGAGAGGTGGATGCGGCTTCGAACGGAGTTCGTTACCGGGGACACCAGGGTCACCCCCTCACTGGAGAAGGCTGGCAAGGAGGGCAGCGGCGCCCTCCTTGTCTAGGGGCTCGTTCCCATTGCCACACTTGGGGGAGTAGACGCAGGAGGGGCAACCCTGCTTGCAGGGGCAGGACCTCACCCTCTCGTGGGTAGCCTGGAGGAGGGTCTCGGCGGAGGCGAAGGCTCGGGCCGAGATGCCGGCCCCTCCGGGGTAGCCATCGTAGATGAAGACCGTGGGAAGGCCCGTGTTCTTGTGCAGAGGGGTTGAGAGCCCGCCCACGTCCCACCTATCGGCCATGACCACCACGGGGAAAAGCCCAATGGCCGTGTGCTCGGCGGCGTGGACGGTCCCCGGGACCCTCCAGGGGGTGAGACCGGCCGCCTCGATCAAGCGGGGTTCCAGGGTGAACCAGAGGGCCTCGGTCTCTAGGTGCTGCTCGGGGAGGCCGTAGAGGGGCTCCACCCCTAAGGGCTCCCCCGTGGTCGCCCTCTTCTCGTAGCCCACCACCCGGTTAGTTACCTTGACGCGGCCGAGGTACAGTCTGGCCTTCCCCACCTTCCCCTCGCGCTCGACGGTGAGGACCTCGACGTCGGAGACGTCCCTGGCCACGGTGTAGTAGCCGAGGCCGGACTCCCGGACGCGGGCGATGCCGCGTTCAAGGTCGAGCTCCTCCACCACGAACTCCTCCCCTTGATGCAGGTAGACGGCCCCAGGGTGGACGGTCCAGAGGGCGCGGGCGGCGTCCACGGTTCCGAGGAGGGAACCGCTCTCCGCCTCCACGATTAGGACGGGCTGCCCGGCCACGCTCCTCAGGTTCACGCGCCTGGCTGCGCCTCGGGGACCCGAGTAGAAGAGCCTACCCCTGAACTCGCGGAGGAGGCCCTCCTCTTTTAGAGCGCTGGCAAGGGCCGGCGCCTCGCGGCCGAGGAGGGGAAGCTCGCGCGGGTCGAGGGGGAGCTCCTCGGCCGCGCAGACAAGATGGTCACGGAGGAGGTGGGGGTTCTCGGGGTCCACCACAGCCGCCTCCTGGGGGCGGGTGAGAAGGGTGGGGGCGTTCTCCACCACGTACTGGTCGAGGGGGTCGTCCTGGGCAACCATGACCACCAGGGCCTTGCCGCCCTTCCTTCCCGCCCGGCCCGCCTGCTGCCAGAGACTGGCCAGGGTGCCGGGGTAGCCGGCGAGGACCACGGCGTCCAGGTCACCGATGTCGATGCCGAGCTCGAGAGCGGTGGTTGCGGCGAGGCCGAGAAGGTGGCCGGAGGCGAAGGCTGCTTCGAGCTCGCGCCTCTCCTCGGGTAGATACCCGGCTCGGTAGGCCGCGACGGGAGGCTCTAGGTGGGCGAAGGTCTCGGCCAGTCTCTTCCTAGCGGCCATGGCGAGGAGCTCGGCCGAGCGCCGGGTGCGCGCGAAGGAGAGAGTCTTCACGCCCCTCTCCACGAGTTCGGCCATGAGCCCGGCCGCCTCCGTCGCGGCGTTCTTGCGCAGCCCCCGGGCCTCGTCTATAAGGGGCGGGTTCAAGAAGAGGAAAATCCTCTCGCCCTGGGGTGAGCCATCCTCGGTCACCTCCACCACCTCCTCGCGCAGCAGCCGGGAGGCGAGCTCGCCGGGGTTGCCGATGGTGGCCGAGGCGAAGGCGAAGGTGGGCCGGGAGCCATAGTGAGAGCAGATGCGTTGCAATCGTCTGAGAACCAGGCCTACGTGGGAGCCGAAGACGCCGCGGGCGGCGTGGACCTCGTCGAGGACAACGTAGGCAAGACGGGCGAAGAAGCGGGCCCAGCGATCGTGGCCGGGCAGGATGCTCGTGTGGAGCATGTCCGGGTTGGAAAGGACGATGTTGGCGTTCCGGCGAATCCAGGGTCTCTCGGCAGAGGGGGTGTCCCCGTCGTAGGTGCCGGCTCGAGCGAAGGGGAGGGCTAGGGAGAAGAGAAACCTGGCTTGGTCGCGGGCGAGGGCCTTGGTGGGATAGAGGAAGAGGGCGGTTGAGCCTGGGTCGCGGGCGAGATGCGAGAGGACAGGGAGGTAGTAGGCGAGACTCTTTCCCGAGGCGGTGCCTGTGGCCACAACGGTGTGCTTCCCCTCCCAGAGGAGCCCGGCGGCCTCGGCCTGGTGCGACCAGAGGTCCTTTATGCCCTGCCGCGCCAGGGCGTTCCTGACGGGCTGCGGGACCCAGGGCGGGAAGGGCACCCGTCTGCCCGGCCGGGGCGGGAGACCGACCCGGTGGACAACTCTGGAGGAGAGCTCGGGGTCGGCCTGGAAGGCCTTTAGGACCGCGTCCAGGCCCTGGCCTCTGATGAGCGCCTGGGTCCTCCTGGCCCTGGCCCTTCCTGCTCGATCCACCCCGGATAAGGTACACCCGGAGCTTCCCGGCGAGCCTGGAAGGCTACCCCGGCCCTGGGGCTGCCTGGGATCTGGCCCGCCCAGGGGCGGGCCACCGGCCTACCCCTCTGCCCGGTTCAGGGCGCGGGCGAAGAGGGGAGGCGCCAGGATGGTGGTGAGGGCCACCATGGAGATGACTGCGGAGTAAAGGGTTCCCTGGAAAACCCCGGCGCTCATGCCAGCTGAGGCCACCACCAGCCCCACCTCCCCTCGAGGGACCATCCCCCAGCCCACGGCCAGGGCTGCCTTCAGGCCCCCCGTGCTTGCCGCCGGGAGGGACCCGATCACCTTCCCTGCCACGGCCAGTGCGGTGAGGAGGAGGGCGAGCCCGAGGCCGGCCCAGGACGTTAGGGCCCCAGGGTCAGCCTCGGCGCCGACGGAAAAGAAGAAGAAGGGAGCGAGAAAACTCACCAGGGGTTCCACCTTCTCTTTGAGACCGAAGCCCTCCCCTGCCTCGGCGAGGATGAGCCCGGCAAAGAAGGCCCCAACTACGGGGGCGAGGCCGAGACTCTGGGTGAGGAGGGAGAGAGCGAGGCCGATGGCGGCCGCGACGACGAAGGGTCCTGCACCGTGCGGGGCCCCCTCCATGACCCGGGCGGGAAGGCGCCTCCCGGGCCGAAGCAGGAAGATCAGGGTGGCCCCGAGGAGGGCGAGGACGTCGAGGATAAGAAGACCAAGCTTGACGACGGACGTAGCTCCCGACACAGCTCCCGTGACGAGGGCGAGGAGGAGAAGGCCGAGGATGTCGTCGAGGATCGCGGCCCCCAGGACCACGCGGCCCACCCGCGAGGCCTCCGCCCTCCTTTGCTGCAGCACCCTGGCGGTCACCCCTACGCTTGTAGCCACGAGAGCCGCTCCTAGGAAGAGCCCCTCTCCAATCCCACCGAGAGCGGCCCCGAGGGCCAGACCGCCGAGGAAAGAGGCGATGACCCCTCCGAGAGCCACCAGAGCGGCCTCCTTCCCCGCGGCAACCAGAACCCGGGCGTCCTGGGCCAGGCCCGCTTCGAAAAGAAGGAAGACCACCCCCACCTCGGCGAGGGCCCGGGTCGGTTCGGAGGTCCTAACGAGGCCGAGGGCGTGGGGGCCGGCGATGACACCAGCGAGGAGCTCTCCCACCACGGCGGGGAGGCCAGCGCGGGTGGCGAGGAGGCCTCCCAGTCCGGCGAGAGCGAAGATTAGGGTGAGCTCGAGCAGGAGATTTCCCTCCACCGGCGCGAGTAAAACCCACTCAGCCGGGAGCGGGCAAACGCCCCGCCGCGCCGATATAATCCGGCCGCCTGCGGGAGGGGGCTTTTTCAGGTGCGGGGAACCGCGGAGTAGGTTGCTGGAGTTCACGGGGGTGCAGATGGAAGGCGGTGTGCTGCTGGCCGCAGAGCGTCTCCTGGCTCAGGAGGCTCAGGTCCTGAATATCTCGCTAGGGGGTTGGGAGAAGGCCATTCTCGTGATCATCCTTGGAGTATCCGTCCTGGCCTTGGCCTTTGCGGGGGTGCTGGTTAAGGAGGTCCTCTCCCAGCCTGAGGGGACGGAGAAGATGAAGGAGATAGCCCGGGCCATTCAGGAAGGGAGCCGGGCCTACCTGAACAGGCAGTTCCGCACCCTGGTCTACTTTGTGATCATCCTCACGGCGCTGCTCGCCCTCATACTGCCGGTGCCTAGGCAGGCGACAGGGGCTCAGCAGTGGGCCATAAGGCTCGGTCGGTCTGGGGCCTTCCTTCTGGGGGCCGCCTTCTCAGCGCTCACGGGTTTCGTGGGCATGAGCCTCGCCGTTAGAGGCAACGTCCGGGTGGCCAACGCAGCCAGGGAAAGCCTGAGGAGGGCCCTGCGCATAGCCTTCCGGACGGGTGGCATTGCAGGCATGTTCACGGTCGGCCTCGGTCTCTTCGGTGCCACCCTCATCCTCCTGGCGTATGGGAGGTTTGCCACCAGCGTTCTTGTGGGCTTCGGGTTCGGAGGAGCGCTGCTGGCCATGTTCATGCGGGTGGGAGGGGGGATCTACACGAAGGCCGCGGACGTGGGGGCGGACCTGGTGGGGAAGGTGGAGAAGGGGATCCCCGAGGACGACCCGAGGAACGCCGCGGTCATCGCGGACAATGTCGGTGACAACGTAGGTGACTGCGCCGGGATGGCGGCTGACCTCTTCGAGAGCTATGAGGTCACCTTGGTGGCCGCCATGATCCTTGGTGCCGCTGCCTTCCCGGACCGACCCGTGGTGGGCGTCCTCTTTCCCCTCTTCGTGAGGGCCATTGGGGTGGTCACGTCCATGATCGGGATCTACTCGGTCACTCCTCGCTCCGAGACGGAGCACGGCATGAAGGCAATAAATAGGGGTTTCTTCATTTCCGCGTTCCTCTCAGCGGTCCTGGTCTGGTTCGTCTCCCGCTTCTACGCGAGGGACCTCAGGACCTTCTGGGCCGTGGTGTTCGGCCTGGTTCTCGCCGCCGCCATCCAGCTCCTCACTGAGCACTTCACGTCCACCAGGCGAGCCCCGGTCAGGGAGATCGCTCACGCCAGCCTGACAGGTCCAGCCACCACCATCCTCTCCGGGTTCTCCGTCGGCCTTGAGTCCACCGTCTGGGCCATTCTCGCCATCGCGGCTGCCATCTTCTTCTCCTTCGTCCTCGGTGCGGGTGATGTGAACTTCTCCCTCTACTCCATATCCCTCGCCGGTATGGGGATGCTCACCACCGTTGGGGTGGTGGTCTCCATGGACACCTACGGGCCCGTGGCTGACAACGCTCACGGCATAGCCGAGATGTCGGGGGGTCTCGGAGGTAGGGCCGACGAGATCATGGCCAGCCTCGATGCCATCGGGAACACCACAAAGGCCATCACTAAGGGGATGGCCATCGCCACTGCGGTCCTTGCGGCCACGTCCCTGTTCGGGTCCTACCGGGAGGCGGTGGGAGGTGCCCTCCAGGCGATCAGGGTTGACCAGCCCGTGGTGCTGGTCGGCCTTCTCATCGGGGGATCCGTTGCCTTCCTCTTCTCCTCCCTGGCCATACGGGCGGTGGGCAGGGCCGCGGCCCAGGTGGTTGTGGAGGTGAGGAAGCAGTTCCGGGAGCATCCCGGGATCATGGAGTGGAAGGAGAAGCCTGACTACGCCCGCGTGGTGGACATCTGCACCCGGACCTCCCTTAGAGAGCTTCTCACTCCGGGGCTCCTCGCGGTGCTCACACCCATCGCCGTGGGCTTTGCTTTCGGGGCGGAGGCTCTCGGTGCATATCTGGCCGGCGCCATCCTCACGGGCCAGCTTCTCGCCGTGATGCTCGCCACCTCCGGAGGTGCGTGGGACAACGCGAAGAAGCTCATCGAAGAGGGCCTTTACGGCGGGAAAGGTTCCGAGCCCCACAAGGCCTCCGTCATCGGGGACACCGTGGGGGACCCCTTTAAGGACACCGCCGGCCCAGCCCTGAACCCGCTCATCAAGGTGATGAACCTCATTTCCCTGCTCTTCGCTCCTCTCTTTGTGAGGTACGCGGGAAGCCCCGGGGTCAGGGCCTTTGCCGTGGTGTTGGCGGTGGCTCTCCTGGCTGGCGCCATCTACTCTTCGAAGAAGAGGAGGGCGGAGGAGCTGGTGGAGGCGCCTGTTTCCGGGTAGGCCGGGTGTCCCGCTCGGCTGGGCAGGCGGAGGAGGGGAAAGTGGAAGTGGTGGTGGTGGGGGCGGGCAAGGTGGGTACCCATTTGGCCGTCGAGCTCGAGAGGCTCGGCCACCAGGTGACTGTGGTGGGGCGGACCGCGGAGGCCTTCCGGCGTCTGCCCGAGGGATTTCGGGGCCGCCGGGTGGTGGGGTTCCCGGCGGACAGGGCGGTCCTTGAGGAGGCGGGTGTGGAGAAGGCCGATGCCGTGGCCGCCGTGACCGAGGACGACAATCTCAACGTCATGGTGGCGAGGCTGGCTCTTGCCATGGGGGTTCCCCGGGCCCTGGCCAGGGTTTACGATCCTGAGGTTGCGGCCTTCTACGGTGAGGAGGGCCTTCTCCCCCTCTGCCCGACCCTGCTCGTGGTGGGCGAGGCGCTCAGGGTGCTCCAGGCCGGCGACGGAAAAACTGGGGGTTAAGGTGTTCGCTGTCGTGGTGGGAGGGGGAAAGGTCGGGAGGGCCCTCACGAGGACCCTGCTTAGCCAGGGGCACGAGGTGGTGGTCATCGACAAGGACCCTGTGGTCTACTCGCACCTCCTGGAGGAGTTCCCTGAGTCCGCCTTTTTTGGCGATGCCACGGAGGCAAGGACTCTGAGGCAGGCGGGGGTGGAGAGAGCGGATGCGCTGGCTGCAGTGACCGGCCAGGACCAGGCAAACCTGGTCGCGGCGGAGCTGGCTCTCAAGAAGTTCAAGGTATCTCATGTGGTGGCCAGGGTGAACGACCCGAGGAACGCCGGTATCTTTCGGGCTGCTGGAATAGCCCACGCTGTTGACGTAACGGCGATGATCATGGCCACCGTCACCCAGGAGCTCGAGATGGATGAGATCCTCCGGCTGGTGGATCTGAGACGTGGGAATCTCGAGCTCGTAGAGGTGAACCTCCCGGAAGGGGCGACGGCGGCTGGGAGGGCGATAAGGGAGGTGGAGCTCCCGCCGGGCTCGGCCGTGGTAGCGGTCTGCACCCCGGAGGCTGTCATCCCGGCCCCTCCCGACCATGTCCTCGCTCCGGGCGAGGGGGTTCTCGCGGTGGTACCCCCGGGGAGGGAGGAGGATCTCCGAAAGGCACTGCTCGGATAAGGGTTTCTCGCAGGGACTTCTTCTCCCTCACCCTCGAGGGCGATGACGCCTTTCCCCTCGGCCTGGTTGACCGGGGCCAGCCGCCCGTGCTAGCCTGCCGCGGAATTTGCGGCCGTTCCCAGTGGGCCGCGAGTTGTTTGAGTGCGGCAAGTGCATGGCGTAAGGCGGGGAACGGGGGAGAGGCGGGCCCGAAAGGGCCAGGGCAGGAAGGTAGCCCTCGGGGTCCTGGTAGCTCTTGCTCTGCTTCTCCCCGCAAGCGCTGGGGCCAGGACGAGCCGGGACGACGTTTCCAGGCTCCAGGCTGAGCTGAACAGGGCGGCGGCCGAGTACAACGCTGCTCTCTCCCGCTACGAGGGGCTGCAGAGGAGGACGGAGCTCGCCCGCGCCCGCGCTGCCGAGTCCCGCGCCCGCTACGAAGCGGTGGCCAGGAACATCCGGCTAAGGGCGCGCCGGGCCTACGAGGCGGGGGCCTCCGACTTCCTCGAGGCCCTACTCCTCGCTCCGGACCTCACCGCTGTCCTGAACAGACTTGCCTGGTTGAACCGGATCGCCCAAGGGGATGCCGCCAGCCTCGCGGAGCTGAGGAAGGCGGCCTCGGAGTGGGGCGCCGCCCAGAAGGATCTGGAGGCCTCCCTGGGGCGCGAGAGGGCGGCCCTTGAGAGGGCTGAGGCCCTGAGGAAGAAGCTCGAGGAGAAGCTGGAAAAGGCGAGGATCGCTCTGGCTGCCGAGGCCTCCAGGCCGAGGACGGTGAGGCCGGCCAGGGTGAGGATCACCGGTAACATGGCATGCCCCGTGGCTGGCCCCCACGCCTTCTCCAACGACTGGGGCGCTCCGAGGAGCGGCCATCGCCACCAGGGGACGGACATCTTCGCTCCTTACGGCACGCCTGCTGTGGCCATCACCTCCGGCTACATCAAGTACCTGAAGAGCGGAGGCTCGGGGGGCATTATGCTCTGGCTCTGGGGCGACGACGGAAACGAGTACTTCTACGCTCACCTCTCGGGGTACGCACCGGGGACGTCGGTGGGCCGAAGGGTTGGCACGGGCGAGGTGGTCGCCTACGTTGGGAATTCGGGGAATGCCCGGGGCTCCAGCCCCCACCTGCACTTCGAGATACACCCCGGCGGGGGGGCTCCGGTGAACCCCTACCCCGTTCTGGTCCAGATCTGCTGAGTCGCCAGCCCCGCCCGTCCGCGAGATCCCGCCGCCGCGACCTTAGGGTGTTGCCCGGCTGCCCGCAGCGGGAGGGGTGGAATAATAGCCTCATGAATCGCGGGTCTAGTGACGAAACAGAAAGCGTGACCCTGGCTCGCCGCGCGGTGGACCGCATTCTCTCCCCCTCCTACCTGGAGGGGGTTTCCCAGCTCGGTAGGGAGGAGATTTCCACGAAAAGGAGGGAGTGCCTCAGGGAGGAGGAGCGCCTCTCGTACGTCCGCAGGATCCTTCAGGCCCGTCTGGACCTCGTGAGGTTCGTCCTGTCCAGGAGGGAGCGCGGGGACCCCCTGAGCCTCTCCGAGCTTGTCCGAGCGCTGCCCGGAGTTCTGAGTCCTTCCGTTGGTGAGCCGAGGGGAGGGGCTGTTGCGGTCAGGGTGCCTTCGGGTCCCGCGCGGCGGCGCGAGGAGAGGGACGCCTGGGGCGAGGTGCTGCTCCGGCTCCCGGAGATGGGCCGGGACGAGCTGGAGCTGCTCGCCAGGGAACTCGAGGAGGAGGAGAGAAGGGTCTCGGAGATGAGGAGAGGGGTCCAGAGAGTCCTGGACGCCCTCACGGCTCTGCTCGCGGAGAGGTGGCGGGAGGAGCTTCGGGTTGGGGGGGAGCGGGTTGGGGATGAGGAAGATTCTGGTGGTGGATGACGACCCCGTCTTCCGCGAGCTCCTCGCCGTGGTCCTTGGCGAGGAGTCGGTCAGGGTGGAGCAGGCAAGAGATGGGCTCGAGGCGCTGGACGCGGCGGAGCGACTCCGGCCGGAGGCGGTGGTTCTAGATTTGATGATGCCGGGGCTTGATGGTTGGGGTTTCCTTGCCGGTCTCCGCTCCCGGCCTGATCTTGCAGGTACGGAAGTGGTGGTGGTTACGGGGAGCGACGATCCGGCTGATAGGGAGAAGGCCGCGGCCTTGGGCTGCTCTGCGTACCTGGTGAAGCCCTTCAGCCCCACTCGGCTCATCGAGGCGGTCACCTCGGCTCTAAAGGCAGGGGGTTTGGAGGGGACGCAGGATGAGGGCTGACTGGCTAAAGGCGGCGAGGGGTGAGGCTCCGAGCAGCGAGAACTCGGGTGTTGGTCCCGAGGGGCGGGCTCGCTCGCAGGCCGTCGAGCCTCAGGTGCTGGGTCAGCTCCTTGTCTTTGCGGCCGAGCTCAAGGAGCTCTACCGCAACCTCAAAAGGAGGACGAAAGAGCTGGAGGATGCCCTCTTCAGGCTGGAGCAGGCCTACCGGAGCACCGTGGAGACCATGGCCTTTGTCGTGGAGTTCAGGGACTGGGGAACGCGGCAGCATGTGGAGAGGGCTGCCCGGTATGCCATGGCCGTGGCCCGGAAGCTCGCCCCCGAGCTCGCTCAGGACCCGGCCCTCTATTACGGTTTTCTCCTACATGACGTGGGGAAGGTGGGCGTTCCCGACTCCCTCCTCGGCAAGACGGGACCGCTCGACGAGATGGAGAGGGCGGTCATGAGGACCCACACCATCATCGGGGCGATGATCATCTCGGGAATCCCTGGGCTTGAGAGGATCGCCCCCATCATCCGCCATCACCACGAGCGTTGGGATGGGCACGGGTACCCGGACGGGCTCAAGGGTGAGGAGATCCCTCTCGGGGCGAGGATCTTCGCCGTGGCAGATGCCTTCGATGCCATGACGACCGACAGACCGTATCGGAAGGCCCTCGACGTGCAGGAAGCCCTGGACGAGCTGAGGCGGGGGGCGGGCACCCACTTCGATCCGACCGTGGTGGAAACCTTTATCTCCCTGGTGGAAGAGGTTGGGGAGGAGTGAGGCCGGGCTGGAAGGGTGATAGCCCTCCTCTCGGACGTCCACGGAAACCTGCCAGCCCTCGAGGCTGTCCTGGCCGAGCTCGGGCGGCACTCCCCTGACTCCTGGGTCTTCCTGGGTGATGCGGTGGGCTACGGCGCCTGGCCCTCCGAAGTCTGCCTCGCCCTTCGGGCCACTCGCCCTCTCGCGGTGGCCGGCAACCACGACCTGGCTGTGCTGGGTCGGGTGGACCCAGAGCTTTTCAACCCCGAGGCTGAGGAGGCCGTGCTCTGGACGAGGCGGGTGCTCACGGACGCGGCCAAGGCGTTTCTTGAGGCCATGCCGCTCGAGGCGGAGGTCGGGGGAGCCCTTCCCTTCCACGCCGTTCACGGCAGCCCCCTGGACCCGGCCATGCGGTACATCCTGGACCTCAGGGAGGCCTGGAGGGCTTTGGGGGCCTCGCGGCACCCGCGGCTGCTGGTGGGACATACTCACGTGGCGGGTCTCTTCGTGTTCGAGCCCGGAGGGAGGGGAAGCTACCTGCCCCTTAGGCCCGGGGAGCCCCAGGAGCTCGATACCGGGAGGCTGTATGTGGTGAACCCCGGTAGTGTGGGGCAGCCCAGGGATGGGGACCCGAGGGCTGCCGCGGCCCTCCTTGACCCCGAAAAGGCGAGGATCCTGCCCCTTAGGGTCAACTACGATGTGGAGGCAGCGGGCCGGGAGATCCTCAGAGCGGGTCTTCCGCCTTTTTTCGCCTTCAGGCTCAGGCTCGGGATCTAGGGTGACTCTGGGCTAGTGCTTGCAACAGTTAAACGTCGCCGAGTAACATGGCTCACGGCCATGGAGAGGGTGAGCAGCATGCGGGGAGAGGTGGGGAGGTTCATAAGGGAGCAGAGGCGGAATGCGCAGATCTCTCTGAGGAGGCTGGCGAAGATCGCCGGGATCTCGAACCCCTACCTCTCCCAGATAGAGAGGGGTCTTCGAAAACCCTCCGCCGAGATACTGCAGGCGATAGCCAGGGCCCTCAGGATCTCGGCGGAGACCCTGTACGTCAAGGCGGGCATCCTGGAGGAGAGGGACGGGGGGAAGGACCTCGTCCGGGAGATCCTGGAGGACCCCTTCCTCAAGGAGAAGCAGAAGGAGGTCCTGATAGAGATATACCGGGCCTTCCGCAGGCAGAACCGGGCCGAGATGCCCCTGGGGGCGGTACCGGCCTCAGGGGTGCGGCGGCGACGGCGGGAAACCGGCGGGGCTCCCGCCGTCGAGCCGGAGGAGGGCGGTCCGGCGGTCGGGTCGCCGGAAGGAGGGATGGGGGGTTCGGCGGCCGAATCCGACCGGGCAGCCGGGGGGTAGGAAGGGGATCCGAGCCCATCGGCCTTGCCCGCTCCCGTAGGCTGCCCTTGACCGCGACGGCGGCTTCTTTGGGGGGCCAGGGCCGGCGCCGCTTCGGATCAGCCCAGACTGACACCGGCCCTGGCCAGCAGGTGGGCTAGAGGCCAGAGGAGGGCCGCGAAGAGCACGACGGCCCCTCCCGGCGGAAGGTTAAGGAAAGCCGAGGCGATGAGGCCGAGGATTCCTGCCGCTTCCCCCCCCACGAGGGCGAGGAGGCCGGTGGCCCTAAACCCCGAGGCGAGCTGGGTGGCGGCGGCTACGGGGAGAGCCATGAGGGCGCCGACCAGGAGGAGCCCCACGATACGCATGCCGAGGACGACCACGGCAGCCGCGGCGAGAAGGACTACGAGCTGAAGGGAACCGGTTGGCAGGCCCTGGGCGCGGGCGGCCTCTTCGTCCAGGGATGCCAGCGCCAGGGGGCGGAAGAAGAGGGCGAGAAGGGTGACGCCGACCGAGGCGGCGGCCACGGCGAGGAGGGTCTCACCCGTGCTCAGGGTTAGGACGCTGCCGAAGAGATAGCCGTAAATGGCGCCGCCGAAGCGTCCCGCCAGGGCTGCCAGGGTCAGGCCGGCTGCGATGCCGGTGTAGAAGATGATAGCGAGGGCGGTGTCGGCAACCCCTCTTCGGAGGAGGTACTGAAGGACGAGGACGGAGACGAGGGCCAGGGCCGCCGCGCCGGCCCCGGCAGGGAGCCCCAGGAGAAAGGCGAGGCCCACGCCGGCGAAGGCGAGGTGGCCCAGGCCGTCACCGAGGAGGGCAAGACGCCTGGCCACAAGGAAGGTCCCCACCAGAGGGGCGAGGGCGGCGACGGCTGCAGTGGCAACGAACGCCCGGAGCATGAAGGGGGAGATTATGAGATCGGCCAGGCCCACCACTTCTAGGCCCTCCTTTCGGCCCTGAGCTCTTGGCCATGGTGGCAGACCCCCTCCTCAGGGGAGGGTAGGTGGTCGGGAACTTCCAGAGGTAACCCGCACCAGACCAGGGTGCGGTCGAGGGCCGCCACCCTCTGGAGGCCGCGCTCGACCAGGCCCTCCAGGCCGTGGCAGACAACCACCAGGGTTCTTCCCTCCCCGTGGATCTCCTCAAAGACCCGGAACATCGCTTCCCTGGTCTCCCGGTCGACGCCTGCCGCAGGCTCGTCCAGGAGGAGGAGATCGGCCCCGGAGACGAGGGCCCTGGCCACAAGCACCCTCTGGAGCTCACCGCCGGAGAGCTGGTGGACAGGTCTGCGGGCGAGGTGGGGTATGCCCAAGAGCTCCAGGGCTTCGGACACCCGCGCCCTGACTCTCGAGGTGAAGGGCGCTGGGAGCCACGATCTTATCAGGCCCATTCCTACCAGCTCCTCGACGCTCAGGGGAAAACCGCCGCCGGGAGCGGCGAAGCGCTGGGGTGCGTACCCCAGCCTCTCCCACGCCCGGAACCGGCTGAGGTCCTCCCCGAAGAGCCGGATGCGCCCCGCTGCGAGCGGTACGAGTCCCAGGGCGGCCCTCAGGAGGGTGCTCTTTCCGGCGCCATTCGGCCCGATGAGGGCGAGGTACTCACCCTCCTCCACGGTGAGGCTGACCGCCTCGAGGATCATTCTCCCGGCCTTCCCGACGCTCACCTCTTCCCACTCAAGGACAGGAGGCATCCTACCCCCCGGGAGTCTGCCGGGCGCAGCCAAGTCCTTCCGCCAGGGAGCGGAGGTTCTCACGCATGACGGAGAAGTAGTCCTCCCCCTGCGGGGGCCGGACCTCGAGGGGGTCGAGGAGTAGCAGGGGCAGGGAGTGCTCCCGGGCGAAGGATTCGAGAGCAGGCGTGGACACGCCTCTCTCGGCGAAGGCCGCTCGGATCTTTCCCTCCTTCACCAGGGACGCCAGCTCGGCGAGGCGCTCGGGGCTCGGCTCACCCTCAGGGGCGAGACCGACCATGGAGTGGGCCTGGAGCCCGTAGCGGGAGGCGGGGTAGGTGAAGAAGTCGTGGAAGGTGAGGAAGCCTCTTCCCTGGCAGGGTGCGAGGGCATCGCGATACTCCCTGTCCAGCTCGCTCAGGCGGGAGCCAAGGGCGTCGGCGCGGGCGGCGAACCAGGAGGCGTTCTCGGGATCGGCTTCAGCCAGGGCCTTCCTTAAGGTCTCCGTTGCCGCTGAGAGGAGGGAGGGGTCGAGCCAGGTATGCATGTCTGCGCCCTGGCCCACGCGGCGCAGCTCCACCCCGGACGAGGCCGCCACGACCAGGGGCTTGCCCGGCGTCAGATCCCTGATCACCCTGTCCAGAGCAGGTTGGAACCCCGGGCCCTGGTAGAAAAGGACCTGGGCACGACGGATGGAGGAAACGTCCTGGGGCGAGGGTTCCCAGTCGTGGGGCTCGACTCCTGCTGGTGTTAGCTCTATCACCCTGATCCTCTCCCCGCCCACTTGCTCGGCGACGAAGGCCAGGGGGTAGAAGGCGGCGGCCACCTGCGTTCCCCCGCCGCCCGTCCTCGCGCAACCCGAGGCGAGAAGGGCGAGAACCGCAGCTATCCCTCGCAGGTACGCCCAGCCTCGAAGAAGTGGCGGACGCCGACTGTTCATCCGCTTCCTTCCTCGCAGGTTGCGCAGAGGCCCGTGAACTCCAGGGTGTGCCCCTCCACCCGGAAGCCCAAGGCCCTTCCCGTCTTTTCCCCGGTCCTCCCGAGGGCGGCCTCCAGGCGATGCATCTCATCGCTGGGGATCTCGACGGCCCTGAGGCAGGAGCGGCAGATGATGTGGTGGGAGTGGGGGCGTGGGCAGAGGTGGAAAAGGGACCCCCTCTCCCCCTTCACCACGGCCACTTCGCCCGAGCGCCACAGGGATGCGAGGGCCCGGTAGAGGGTAGCCCTCCCGAGTCCTGGCCTCGCCCTCCTGGCCAGGGCAAGGATGTCCCTAGCAGGAAGGAGATGCCCACCCTCGAGAGCTCTTCTCACCACGGCAGCCGCTTCGGTGCTTACTCCCCGCGGTCGGCCCGGCCTCCTGCGCTTCTGGCCCATTTTGCGGTTATTGAGACGCTGTCTCAAAAATAGCATACCAGTCGGGTGCGTTCCTGTCGGCGGTCACAAACTGGCCCCCGGCGGTCTTCTGGTAACCTGCCGTGCGTGTCTTACCGGGTGCTGGTGGAGGGGGCCGAGGCGCTGGAGGTGCGCGGGCGGGCCCTGGAGGAGCTGGTTCGCTCCGATCCACGGGCGACCGTGTTCCACCTCCCTGCGTACCAGCGCTCGTGGTGGAGGTGGCTCGGAGAAGGGCGGGCCCGAGTGGTCTTGGTGGAAAGAGGCGGCGAGCTCCTGGGAGCCGCTTATTCCCACGTGGCCAGGGGTTTCCTTAGGTTCATGGGAGGGACCGACGTTACCGATTACCAGTGGCCCTTGGCCCTGGCCGGGGAGGAAGAGGCGGTGGCGCGGGCGCTGGCCGGCTTTTTCAGGGAGGAGCCTTGCCGGGCGCTGTCCTTGAGGCATCTGGACGAGGTCTGGGCGCGGCTGCTGGCTTGCTGCCTCGAGGAGGTGGGCCTCAAGGCCCGAGTGGCCCCCGACGCCCCGAGCCCTCAGATCTCGCTGGAGGGTGGCTACGCGGCCTACATGGACAGGCTCAGCTCCAAGCAGAGGCACGAGGTGAGGAGGAAACTGCGGAGGGCGGCCGAGGGCCTCCGCGGTCTCCGGGTGAGGCTCTATATGGGAGAGGCCGCCATCCCCCTCCTCCCCACCTTTTTCCGGCTGCACGCTTCTAGTTACGGCGGCAAGGGGGGGTTTCTCCTTCCATCGCGCCGGCTTTTCCTAGGTGCCCTGGCGCGGAGTCTCGGCCCCACCTTCGGGCTTGCCCTTCTGGAGGAGAGCGGCGAGGGGTCTCCCGTCCCACCTGCCGTTCAGCCCGTCAGCTCGGCCAGGCTGGGGGATCGCCCCTCGGCCCTCGCTGCCTGCCTGCTCTTCCTTTGGCGCGAGAGTGTCCTCCTGTACAACAGTGCCTTCGACAGGGGCATGGCCCATGTTTCTCCCGGAGTCGTACTGGTCCAGTCGCTCCTGGCCTGGGCCGCTCGCGAAGGGTACCGGACCTTTGACTTTCTCCGGGGAGGCGAGGAGTACAAGCAGAGGCTCGGGGCCGTTCCTCGGGAGCTCTACAGGGTGGACTATCTCGCAGCGCGGGAGGGCCCGTGAGGAGGGAGGGTGTGGCCTTCCTCAGCCTTCACACCTCTCCCCTGGACCTGCCAGGAGAGGGAGCTGGCGGGGGGATGAACGTGTACGTGCGGGAGATGGCCGTCTCCCTGGCCCGTCTCGGTCTTGCTGTGGACATATACACTCGGGCTTCCTCTCCCGGCCTCCCCCCCGTGGTGGAGCTTGCTCCCGGGGTACGCCTGTTTCACCTCGAGGCCGGCCCGGCGCGGCCCCTCCCCAAGGGGGCCCTCGCCCGGCACCTCGCGGCGTTCCTCTGCTCGTTCATGGGAACCTCCCAGGGGCTGGCAGGGGCGAGTTACTCCCTCGTTCACGCCCACTACTGGCTGGCCGGATGGGCGGCGAGTCTGGCTGCGGAGAGGTGGGGGATACCGCTGGTCCAGTCCTTTCACACGCTGGCCAGGAGGAAGGAGCGAGCTGGTTTTCCCGAGCCGCCGATAAGGAGCTCGACGGAGGCAAGGCTTGCCCGTCAGGCATCGCTCGTGGTGGCCATGAGCCGGTCCGAGGCGGAGGACCTGGAGAGGCTGTACGGGGTGCCGCCCGACCGGGTGGTGGTGGCCGCTCCCGGAGTGCGCACGGAGGTGTTTCGACCGCGGCCGCGGGAGGGCCAGGCCTTCAGGCATTCTCTAGGGATGGAGAGGGGTCCCCTGCTGCTTTTCGCGGGAAGGCTTGAACCCCTCAAGGGGCCCGAGCTCTTTGTGAGGGCCCTCTGTTTTCTTCCCGAGGCCCAAGGGCTTGTGGTGGGAGGGGGGAGCGCCCCGGGGGAGGGGCGGAGGCTGGAGAGGCTCGTTTACGAGCTGGGGTTGGAGCGGAGGGTGCGTTTCCTCCGCCCCCTGCCGCAGGAGAGGCTGGCTGTGGCTTACTCCGCAGCGGACCTGGTGGTTGTCCCCTCGGCGGCGGAGAGCTTCGGCCTGGTGGCTCTGGAGGCGCAGGCCTGCGGTACTCCGGTGGTGGCGGTGAGGACGGGAGGGTTGCAGGAGGTGGTGGCGGACGGCAGGACGGGGGTCCTGCTCGGCGAGAGGAACCCGGAGGCCTTCGCCCGCGCCATCGCCGCCCTTCTCGCCTCCCCCGCGCTTCTTGCCTCCATGCGGGAGAGGGCCAGGCGGAGGGCTTCCAGGCAGACCTGGGAGGCGGCAGCCTCGGTACTGGTCGGAGCCTACCGGCGGATCCTCGAGGCCGAGAGGCTCGCCTCGGCGTGAAGGAGGTGGTAGGTACGGAGCGGGATCCGAGGGAGCGGGCGGCTGCCATCATCCAGCAGTACTTGGACAGGGAGGGGATCCGCCACCAGCGCTCGGGGGAGTGGGAGTGGCTGGTGGAGATGGAAGGCGAGGTTCGCAGATCGGTCACGGCCCTCATCGTGCTGGGGGAGAGGACGGTCCTGGTGGAGTCCTTTTTCATGCGCCGCCCTCCCCAGAACGAGGCCGAGTTCTACCGTTACCTTCTCGCCAAGAACCTCGGCTTCTATCTCTACCGGTTCGCTGTGGACGAGCTCGGTGACGTTTACCTCCTGGCCCAAGTTCCCATCGCCTGCCTGGACGAGGACGAGCTGGACAGGCTCCTCGGAACCCTCCTCACCTACTCCGACGGGAGCTTCAATCCCGCCCTGCGGATCGCATACGCCTCGGAGCTTATGGGAGACGGGGAAGGGCGGGGGGACTAGGCCCTCGTTTCCGCTTGCCGCCTCTCCTGCTTCTCGCTGCGGTGGCCCGTGGCGGCTCCCTCGACCAGCGTTCGATGTTAACCTCTTGCAAGCAGTTTCGAGCGGGTGTTAGCTAGGTGGTGCCGGCGGGGGTGGGCGGGAGCCGGGGGCGGCCGGCGGGTTGGTACGGGCGAGCAGTGGAAGGTACGCCCGTGGGAAGGAGGAGATGAGGTCATGGCCGTCGACCTGTCGCTCGCGCCCGAGCAGGAGGAGATGAGGAAGGTCGCGCACGAGTTCGCGGAGAAGGAGATCCGCCCTGTGGCTCCCGAGTACGACGAGAAGGAGGAGTATCCCTGGCCCGTGGTGGAGAAAGCCCACCGAATCGGGCTTACCAATTACTACTTCCCTGAAGAGTACGGCGGGGGAGGGATTACCGATGCCATCACGGAGTTCGTGGTGGGAGAGGAGCTGCACTGGGGTTGTGCTGGTATCGCTACGGCCATTCACGCCACTGCCCTGGCCGCAGCGGGCATCTTTGCCCTCGGGACTGAAGAGCAGAAGAAGAAGTGGATCCCTCTCTTTTGCGACCCCGAGAACCTTAGGATAGGGGCGATGGGCCTGACGGAGCCCCATGCGGGATCCGACGCGGGCGCCATAAGGACCACGGCCAGGCGGGAGGGGGACTATTACGTCCTGAACGGCCAGAAGATGTTCTGCACCAATGGAGGCATTGCTGACCTCCACCTCTTCTTCGCTACGGAGGATCCAAGCCTGGGGTGGGCCGGGATTGCCGGCTTCATCGTCCCCAAGGACACCCCGGGGCTTGTCATGCTCCGGAAGGAGAGAAAGATGGGAGTGAGGGCGTCCCACACGGCCACTATGGCCCTGGACGAGGTGAGGGTTCCGGCGGAGAACAGGCTCGGACCCGAGCCAACCCCGGAGAACCGATACGCTGGGGCGGTAGGGGCCCTCAAGATGCTGGAGAGGACGAGGCCGGGGGTGGGCGCCGGTGCGGTGGGCATCGCCCGAGCGGCGTTCGAGTATGCTCTGGACTACGCCAGGGAGCGGTACGCCTTCGGGAAGCCCATCGCCCTGCACCAGGCCATCGCCTTCAAGTTTGCCGACATGGCCACCCAGATAGACGCGGCCAGGCTGCTCGTGTGGAGAGCGGGATGGATGATGGACCGGGGCCTTCCCCTCGCGCGGGGGGAGGGTTCCATGGCCAAGCTTTACGCGGGGGACGTGGCCGTAAGGGTGTGTGTGGATGCCATCCAGATTCTCGGGGGGCACGGATACATCCGGGACCACCCCGTGGAGAAGTGGCTCAGGGACGCCAAGGTTTACCAGATCTGGGAAGGAACCGCCGAGATCCAGAGGCTCGTCATCTCCAGGGCGATCACGGGCAAGATAGAGAGAAAGGAGGGCTGAGCCGGCCGGCGTCGGACGCGCTCAATCGCGGGCGAAGAGCCGTGCCGCAAAGGCCTGCCTCACTTCGGGGGGAACCGAGGGGCCATATCTCACCAGGAGAGCGTTGGCCGGGTCTGTCGCCACTTCGGGGTCGTCGGTCGGAACCTCCTCGAACCCCGCCCGCGCCAGCGCCCTCCTCAGGGCCTTCCCCGTCTCTGGCGAGGCAAGACCCCTCCGGGCGGTCTCAAGGTGCCAGCGGACCGCATAGGTGATGAGGACCACCTGGTCGAGAAAGGGGTCCTCCAGGGCGAAGGAGAGGAGTCCCGTGCCCACGCCCTGCCCCTGCCAGCTTCCCGCCACCTCCACGGCGAGCATCTCGTAGACCCCCGGGACCCCGGCGAACCTCCCTTCGGGATTGGCGAAGAGCAGGAGGGCTACGGTCTCGCCCGTAGGGGCCTCCGCGGCGACCACGCCGAGGTCGCGCCTGGTGGCGAGCCGCCGTAAGAGGGCCCGGCGGTCCCCCTCCCGGCGAGGGAGGATGGCGAGGTCAGGGCAGGGCTGGAGGGACGGAAGGTCCTCGGGCAAGACCCAGGCCCGGAGGAGGAGCCTGCCCTTCCGGGTCTCGAGCCTCCCTTGGCGGGGGAGGAGGCCGAGATGCGGGAGGAGGGCTGGAGGCTGGGCCGCCTGCGGGGAGAGGGAGTAGGCACGCTGGACCAGAACGGGGAGGGAGAGGAGCTTGACCCTACGGAGCCTCCTGGCTGTCTCCCTTTCGATCTCTGCCCTTCTCGGGATCGGCTCGAAGGCACCGGGGGGGTCGCCAAAGCCCTTGGGCAGCATGGCCTCCCCCCACTTTCGCCTCCAGGACTCGGGCAGGGCTGGGGGGAGAGGGCGTCCAGACATCTCCGCCCAGAGAAGGGCCAGGCAACGGGCCACCACGGATACCTCGTAGCCCCCGCCTCCGAGAGCTAGCCACCTTCCGCCGGCGTGCTCGTGGGCCACCCGGTGGATGAGCCTAGCCGCGCCCTCGTAGGCAGCCGTCGTGAGGGAGAGGTCGGAGAGGGGATCGAGAGCGTGGCCGTCGCAGCCGTGCTGAGAGACGACGATGTCGGGGCCGAAGAAAGCTGCCACGGCGGGTACCAGCTCCTCCAGGGCGGCGAGAAAGGCGCCGTCCTCGGTGAAGGGTTCCAGGGGAAGGTTAAGGCTGAACCCCCTCCCTCTCCCCACCCCCCTCTCTCCTATCTCTCCGGTGCCGGGGAAGAGGAATCTCCCGGTCTCGTGGAGGGAGAGGGTACAGACGCTGGGGTCATCGTAGAAGGCAAACTGAACTCCGTCCCCGTGGTGGGCATCTATGTCAACGTAAAGCACGCGGAACCCCGCCTGCCTGGTGAGCCAGGTGAGGGCGAGGGCTATGTCGTTGTAAACGCAAAAGCCGCTCGCCCTCTCCCGGTGGGCATGGTGTAGACCGCCCGCGATGTTCATGGCGTGGAGCACCTCGCCCGATGCGACGGCACGAGCTGCCGCCAGGGTGAGGCCAGCGGCGGCGGCGTAGGCTTCGTGCATGCCCGGGAAGATGGGATTGTCCTGGGTGCCGAGGCCGTGCTCGCGGGCCTCTTCGAGGAAGTGAGGTTCGGGGCTGGTACTGGAGAGGGCCTTCACCAGCTCGACATACCCCTTCCTGTGGAAGAGGGTGAGCTCGTCGTCGGTGGCGGGGCTGGCGGCAGCGCTCTCCTCCTTGCGGAGGAGGCCCGCTTCCTCAAGAAGATCGAGGGTGGCGAGGAGCCTTCTCGGGTCCAGGGGATGGCCCGGAACGTGGAACTTCGCAACCGTAGGGTTCCAGAAGAACCGGGAATCGCACATTCTGGCTTCTCTAGCTTACCTGTGGGCGGCCTCGCGCTGGAGGGGTGTAGCCCCCGGCACCGGTGGCCGGTGTGCCCTCTGGGGTAGACTCCCGCCTGCCCACGGCGGCCGGAGGGAGAGGTGACCGGGAGAGAGGTTGATGGCGACCGCAGGGGTGGGCGAGGTGTGAAGGAGGAGAGGGTGGCGGTTCCCTCGGAGGGCCTTCTCCTCCCGGGCTTTCTAGCGAGCCCCGAAGGGCGAGCCCGAGGGAGCATCCTCCTCCTTCACGGTTTCCCCTCGGGCTCGCCGCCAGAGCCCGACGATCCCGGATACCCGGGTCTTGCCAGGGAGCTGGCCGCCAGGGGATGGACAGCCCTCGCCCTCACGTTCCGGGGAGCCCACGGCGCTCCGGGAAGGTTCTCCCCGGCGGGCTGGCTCGAGGATGCCAGCTCGGGCCTGCGCTGGCTCGCCTCGAGGGCCGGGAGGGCGGTGGTTGTCGGCTCCAGCATGGGGGGCGCCGTGGGGGCTGCGGCGGCTCTCCGGAACCCTCGGGAAGTGATGGGCCTCGCCCTCCTCGCCTCACCGGCTACGCTGGCCCGGTTCGCTACAGCGGAGCGGGCCGAGCCCTTCTACGCCAGGGCCCTTGAGCTGGGCCTGGTGGAGCCCATGGAGGGAGAGGAGTTGGCAGACTGGGCTAGGGGGTTTGCCCTCCTCGACGCGGTCTCGGCCTTGCGGGAGCTGGCGGGAAAACCGGTTCTTGTGCTGCACGGCACCGACGACGATCTGGTCCCTCTCGCGGCTGCTGAGGAGCTTTATAGGGCAGCCTCTGGGCCCAAGGATCTGGTGGTGCTCGAGGGAGCGGGTCACCGTCTCCGACGGGAGCCCCGGGCTCTGGAGGCGCTCTTTCGTTGGCTCCAAGGGCTGCAGGGAGGGCAGGCGCCTGCGCCCAGCTGAGCCCCCCTACCCGGCCCCCTTATCATGCGCTCGCCTGCCGGTGGAGTTCCCCGGGGGCCTCTCGCGGTTCGGGAAGGCGCGGGCGGCCTAGGGGGATGGCGGCGCTTTCGGAGAGGAGGCGAGGAAGGGTGGAGTACTCGAGGGAGCTTGCCATGGCGAGGGTCTGGGCCGAGGGGGCCGGGCGTCTCCTGCTCCGGCAGTTCCGTTCTCCCCATCTCCGGTTCGAGATCAAGCCGGACGGAACCCCTGTGACGCCAGCCGACCGCGAGGCCGAGGAGCTTCTAAGGGAGGCCATCGGGAAAGCCTTCCCAGGCGACGGGATCCTGGGTGAGGAGGGCGGTGAGGAGGGCGTTGGGGAGAGGCGCTGGATCCTCGACCCTCTCGACGGAACGAAGAACTTCGTGCGCGGGATACCCATCTTCGGTGTGCTGGTGGCCCTCGAGGTGAAGGGGGAACCGGTGGTGGGGGTGGTTCACGCTCCCGCCCTGGGAAGCACATGGTGGGCGGCGAGGGGGATGGGGGCTTGGCGGGACGGTGAGAGGATCAGGGTCTCCTCGGTGGCCAGACTTGAGGATGCCTTTATGCTCCATGGATCGGTCCGGGAGTTCCTCGACAGGGGGGCGGAAGCTGCCTTCCTCGCCCTCGCCCGGGCCACTTCCCGTCAGAGGGGCTTCGGCGACTTCTGGTCACACCTCCTGGTTGCGGAGGGGGCTGCCGAGATCATGCTTGAGCCTCTCCTTGCCCCGTGGGACTTCGCACCGCTCAAGGTGATTGTCGAGGAGGCAGGAGGGAGACTCACCGACTTCGAGGGTGGCTTCGCTCTTAGGCCCTCCAGTTGCCTAACCACGAACGGCATCCTCCACGAGGCCGCTCTCGCTGTGCTCGCGGCCAACAGCCCGGGCCGGCCCTAGCGAAGGGCGTCGTGGCCGGTGAGGTCCCTCCCTATGGTGAGGGTGTGGATGTCCCAGGTCCCCTCATAGGTGTCGACGGATTCGAAGTTCAGCATGTGGCGGATGGTGGCGTGCTCGACGGTTATCCCCGCCGCCCCCAAGATCTCCCTGGCGGTCCTCGCCACCTCCAGGGCGGTCCTCACATTCTCCCTCTTGGCCAGGGAGACCTGGGCGTGGCGGAGTCTTCCCTCCTCCTTCAGCCTTCCTAGGTGGTAGGCGAGAAGCTGGGACCGGGTGATGCCTGCCAGCATCCGGACCAGCTTCTCCTGGACGAGCTGGCGGGAGGCGATGGGGGCCCCGAAGGTGACTCTGGTAGAGGCAAATGAGAGAGCCTCCAGGTAGCAGTCCTCAGCCGCTCCCAGGACGCCCCAGGCGATTCCGTACCTGGCCTGGGTCAGGCAGGAGAGGGCCGCCTTCAGGCCCACCGCCCCGGGGAGGGCAGCCGTCTCGGGGAGGGCGACCTCGTCGAGGTAGAGCTCGGAAGTGACTGAGGCCCTCATGGAGAACTTCCCCTTTACCTCTCTTGCCTCGAAACCCGGGGTGTCCGTGGGGACCAGGAAGCCCCTGAACTCTCCCTCCTCGTCCCTCGCCCAGACCAGGGCGATGTGTGCCAGGGTTCCATTGGTGATCCAGGCCTTCCTGCCGTTCAGGATCCAGGTGTTCCCTCTCTTTCTAGCCCTGGTGCGCGTGGAGCCCGGGTCGGATCCTCCTTCGGGCTCGGTCAGGCCGAAACAGCCCACCACTCGCCCGGAGGCCAACTCGGGGAGGAGCTTCTTCTGCTCCTCCGAGCCGTAGCTCGCTATGGGGAACATGACGAGGGCTCCCTGGACGCTCGCGAAGGAGCGGAGGGCCGAGTCCCCTCTCTCCAGCTCCCTCATGGCCAGGCCGTAGGCGACCTCCCCGAGTCCTGCGCACCCGTACTCGGGCGGCAGGTTCGCTCCCAGGAGGCCCAGCTCCCCCATGGTGGTGACGAGGTGGGAGGGGAAGGCCCCCTCCGTCCACCACCTCGAGATGTGCGGACGGACCTCGCTGTCGACGAACTCCCTTACAGCGTCCCTGACGAGCCTCTCCTCGTGGCTGAGGAGCCTTGAGAACTCGAGGTAATCCACCTCCCTCATCGGCCCTCCTTAATCTTTTCTTTCCGGTCCCGCCCGCGCTCTCACCGTACCCGAGAGACCAACGCTACCGCCGTCGCCTTGATTGCCGCTAGCACCCTCTCCCCAGGGCGAACCCCGAGGTCGGTCAGGGCTTCCCTCGTTACAAGAGCCCGGAGGGGGGCTCCCGCGTCCAGGTCTACCGCGAGGCAGCCGCGATCTGCCTCCCTCACTCCCACCACCCTTGCCGCGATCAGGTTCCTCTCGCTTCCCCTGGGGGGTTCCCTGTGCAAAGACACGGTCTCGGGCCGGACCCTTAGGTAGCAGGGTCCTGGGGCAGCTGGTCCGGCCACCCGCACCTCGCCGCCACCGGCCAGGGCCACCAGGGAGAGCTCGCCCGCCCGCACCACCCGGCCAGGAAGGAAAACCTCTCCTCCGAGGAAGCGCTCGACCTCCTGCGAGGCGGGGGAGGCCGACACCTCCTCCGGGGTCCCCACTTGGACCAGGCGTCCCCCGATGACGAGGGCAAGGCGATCCGCCACGGCCAGGGCTTCCTCCAGGCTCTGAGTCACCATTACTAGGGTCTTACCGTCTAACACGCGGGGCAGGAGGGAGAGGAGATCGCGCCTGGAAGGAGGGTCCACACCCGCGAGCGGTTCATCGAGGAGGAGCAGCTCGGGGGAGGAAGCCACGGTTCTCGCCAGCGCCACACGCCTCCTCTCGCCCACCGAAAGGCGGTGGGCAGGGCGGTTGGCCAAGTGGTCGGCGCGGGCGAGCTGGAGGGCGGCGCTGGCCGCCTCTCTCCTCCGGGCCCGGGAGAGGCCGAGCCTGGCAAGGCCGAGGGCCACGTTGGTGAGGGCGGTACCCCGGAAAAGGTGGGGTTCCTGCAGCAGTATGCCGACCCTCCGCCGGAAGGCTGGCAGGGTGGATCTCGTGAGGGGGGCGCCCCGGTAGAAGAGCCGGCCGCGGAAGGGCGGGAGGAGAGCCCCGAGCACCATTAGGAGGGTGGTCTTCCCGGCTCCGTTGGGGCCAAGGAGGACAAGTCTCTCCCCCTCGACCACCTCCATCCGGTCAGCCTCGATAGCGGGGTGGTAGTCGTAGCCCGCGCTCACCTCTTCCAGCCGGAGGAGGGGCTCGGTCGCGAGAGCCGTAAGCATGCCGCCAGGGATGCTCCCTCCCATCAGCGCCTGTTCCTCTGCTGCAGCAGGGTAAGGAGGGCGGCGACAACAAAGATGAGGCCGAGGAGGACTGCGGAGAACCCCAGGGCGACGCCGAACTCCCCCTTCCTCACTGCCTCCACAGTGGCGGTGGTGAGGACCTGGGTCTGGCCGTGGATGTTCCCGCCGACCATGAGGGATGCCCCCACCTCCGAGATGACAGCACCAAAGCCAGCAATGGTTGCTGCCAGGAGGCCGGCGAGGGCCTCTCTTGCGAGCAGCAGGGCCCGGAGGTGCCAGGGCGGGGCCAGGGCGGCCAGCTCCATCCAGACCGTCCGCGGCAGTTGCTGAAAGGCGGCCATGGAGACCCCCGCCACCACGGGTGTGGCGATCACCACCTGAGCGATAACCATGGCGGGGTTGGTGTAGAGCAGGCCGAGGAAGCCGAGGGGGCCGCCCCTGAAGAGCAGGAACGCCACGGTGAGCCCAACCACAGTGGGCGGGAGCCCCATCCCGGCGTTCACCAGTGCTGCAACCACTCGCCTCCCGGGCCACCTCCCGGCCGCCAGGGCCAGGGCGAGGGGAAGACCGAGGGCGAGAGAGATGAGGGTGGCGAGCCCTGAGACTGCCAGGGACCTCCTCGAGACCTCGAGAAGGAGGCGGTAGTCCATGCCCCGGGCTTTTTCGATCTCCTTCGCCTCCTAGGGGGCGGGGCGGGAGTTCTCTTCCGAGGAAGGTTCCGGAGACATCCCGCCTCTGCCCTCTGACGGCCTCTCACCCGCGGGTGCCGAGGCGGCGTCCGGGTGAAACAGGGGTTCTCCGTACCTGTCTCTCCCGAACTCCCCAATGAGGCGCTGAACGTGGGGTGAGACGAGCCAGCGGGCGAAGGCCATGGCCCCCTCCCGGTTCACCGTGGGGAACCGGGAGGCGTTCACCACGATGACGTGGTAGACGTTGTAGAGCTCGGGGAAGCCCTCGACCAAAGGGACGAGGGTGAGGCTCGACTTGGTGGCCAGGTACGTTCCTCGGTCGGTCAGGGTGTAGCCCTGCTTTTCCTCGGCGATTCGGAGGGTCTCTCCCATTCCCTGCCCCGTCCTCAGGTACCAGGGTCCCCCGGGGCTCACCCCCGCTCTTGCCCAGAGCTCCTCCTCTTTCTTGTGGGTTCCGGAATTGTCGGCGCGGGAGACGAACGTGGCCCTGACCTTCGAGATAGCGGCGAGTGCATGGGAGGGCGGGAGGCCCCTGACCCTCGCGGGATCGGATGCCGGCCCCACGAGTAAGAAGTCGTTGTGCATCACGAGCCACCCGACCTCGCCCAGCCCTTTCTTCAGAAACTCCTGCTCGGCCTGGGGGGCGTGGACAAGGAGGACGTCGGCCTCACCCCGGGAACCGTACGCCAGAGCCTCTCCTGTACCCACCGCGACGGTCTTCACCCTGTACCCCGTTTCCTTCTCGAACATGGGGAGGAGGTAGTCGAGGAGGCCAGTATCCTGGGTGCTGGTCGTGGTGGCCAGGATCACGTCGGGCCTGGGTGGCCTGGCAGCCGGAGGACTACCCGGCCGGCAGCCGTCCAGACCCAAGAAGGCCAGGAGCGCCGCGAAGCCAAGAAGTACGACCCGGTTTCCTCGGAACCTCATTTCATCACCATGACGTTGGTTGCCTTCACCACCGCCCTCACCCGATCCCCCGGGCTCAGGGAGAGCTCCCGGGCGGCGTCGGAAGTGACGAGGGCCACCATCTCGCCTGGCTCGGTGGCGAGCACTACCTTGGCCACCAGGTCCCCGGGGACGACCTCGAGAACGGTGGCCCAGATCTGGTTCCGTGCGGAGAGGTGCGCCGGAGGCCTCGGGAGAAAGGAGGAGAGAGCTCTCGTGGCGGCGGCAATTCCCGAGGGAGAGGAGGAGTAGAGGGAGTGGCGCCCCCGCTTCTCCCTCTCGACCAGGCCTGCCGCGAGGAGAAGACGGAGGTGCTGCGAGACGGCGGGAAGGGGCAGGCCTAGAGCCTTGGCCAGGGCGGTGGGGGTCTGGGGGCCGCTGGCGCTCAAGAGGGAGAGGATCCGAGCCTTTCTTGGCTCCGCGAGTAGAGAGAAGGGCGACCCCCTCATGGCCATATTTTTAGGCTTGCGCAACTGAAAAAGCAAGCTTCGGGCGGAGCTTTCCTTTTCTTGGCGTTTCCCTTGGTTCTTGGCGTTCCCCCTGGGCGCTTGCGTGGCTTAAGCTAGCGCGGGCGGGGCAGGAGGTGGTGGAGATGGTAGGCGAAGGTATTGACGTGGCCGAGTCCGCGGCGAGGCTCATCGCCCGCGCCGAGAAGCTCTTCCCGCCAGCCGCATACCATGCCTTTCCGCTGGTGGCGGCCCGCGCCGAAGGGAGCAGGATCTTCGACCCCGATGGCCGGAGCTTTCTCGACTTCACGAGCGGCATAGCTGTTCTCTCCACGGGCCACCGCCATCCCAGGGTCCTTGAGGCCGTCCGGGATCAGCTCGAGAAAGTGGTGCACACCTGCTCCGTCGTGGCGTATCACGAGGTTCTCGTGGATCTGGCCGAGGAGCTCCTGGCCACAGCCCCCGGAATGGGAATGGTCTTCTTCGGCAACAGTGGGGCTGAGGGGGTGGAGGCCGCTCTCAAGCTTGCCATGTACGTCACGGGCAGACCCGCCTTTCTCGCCTTCCGCGGGGGCTTCCACGGCAGGACTGCGGGCGCTCTCGGGGTTACGAGCTCGAAGGCCTCGTTCCGCAAGGGATACGGGGCCTACCTGCCCCACGTGCAGTTCGTGTCCTACCCATATCCCTTCAGGTCGCCCCATCCCAGGGAACGCGTGGTGGAGGCGGTCCTCGCCGAGATGGAGGAGGTATTTGCCACCTCGCTACCGCCCGAGGAAGTGGCCGCCGTTGTGGTGGAGCCTGTCCTCGGGGAGGGCGGGTACGTCCCCGCGCCTCCCGGGTTCCTCAGGGAACTTAGGGAGCTCACCAGGCGCCACGGGATCCTCCTCATAGCTGATGAGGTTCAGACGGGCGTTGGGAGGACGGGGCGGTGGTGGGCGGTGGAGCACGAGGGCGTCGAGCCCGACATCATGGTGGCGGCGAAGGGGCTCGCCTCGGGCTTCCCCCTGGGGGCATGTATGGGCCGGGCCGATCTCATGGAGGCCTGGCCGCCCGGGGCCCACGGCACCACCTTCGGCGGGAACCCAATCTCCGCGGCTGCTGCCCTGGCCACGCTCAGGGTGGTGAAGGAGGAGGGCCTTCTGGAAAACGCGGCCCGTTTGGGCGGACTTCTTCTGCAGGAGCTTGGACGGGCCACGGGCCGAGACCCCGGCGTGGGGGAGGTGCGCGGGCTCGGGCTTATGGTGGGAGTGGAGCTGGTTAAGCCGGGGGGGAAGGAGCCCGACCCCGAGAGGACCGAGAGGGTACAGAAGGAGGCGTTCAGGCGGGGGCTTCTCCTCCTCACCTGCGGGCCCTACCGCAATGTGTTGCGTTTCGTCCCGCCCCTCACGGTGAGGGAAGCGGAGATAGCAGAGGCGGTCGGGATTTTTGCGGAGGCCCTCGAGGCCTCCCGGGAACTTTAAGGAGGGGGCTTGGCAGAACTCGAGTTTCACCTGGACCACGTGGCCTTGGCGGTGAGGGATGCGGAGCGTGCCGCCCGGTTCTTCCTCGAGGTCATGGGAGCGAAGCCGGCAGCGGGAGGGGAGAATTCTCTCGAGGGTTACCGCTGGCGGCAGTACCGCTTCGCCTCAGGCAAGATTGAGCTGCTGGGGGCGACGGGCGTGGGCTTCCTCTCCAGGTTCCTGGAGCGGCGCGGGGAGGGTGTACATCATGTGACCTTCCTCACTCCCGACCTGGCTTTGGCCCTGGAGGCCATAAGGGCTAGGGGGATAGAGCCCATCCGGGTGAACCTGGATCACCCCTACTGGAAGGAGGCTTTCATCCACCCCCGGGACGCCTTCGGCGTTCTGATACAGGTCGCCCAGGCCTCCTTCCCTGAGCCCGAGGACCGGGATCGGGGCTTGGTCGGGGGCTAGGTCTCCCCTTCCAGCCTGCCGAGGATCCGGCGGGAGATGACGACGCGCTGGATCTGGCCTGTCCCTTCGAAGATGTCAAAGCACTTCACGTCGCGGTACCCCTTTTCCACGAGGTGCTCCTTGGAGTATCCCTCCGGCCCCATGATCGTGAGGGCGGTCACGCAGGCCCGCCACGCGGCTTGGGCGGCGTAGGCCTTGGCCATGGAGGCCTCCTTAGAGTTGGGGATCCTCTGATCCAGCATCCAGGCAGCCTGCCACGAGAGAAGCCGTGCCACTTGGAGCTCGCGTCTCGTCTCCGCTAGCCTCTCCAGCACCCCTGCCCAGCGAGGAGAGTGCCTCGGGAACTCCGCATACGCCCAGTCCCTGGCGTATTCGTAGGAGGCCCGCCCTATCCCCACAGCCATGGCGGCGACGGCCGGGCGGGAAGCGTCGAAGGTCTGCATGGTTCCCTTGAAGCCCGTCTTTGGTTTAAGGGCCTCCTCCTCCCCAAGGATGTGGTCGAAGGGGATGCGACAGTCCTCGAAAATGAGTTCGGCGGTCTCGGAAGCCCTGAGGCCCAACTTCTTCTCGATCTTCCCGACGCGGAATCCCGGTGTGCCTCTGGGGACCACAAACAGTTTTTGTCCCTCGCGTCCGAGGCTCGGGTCTATGGTGGCGTTCACCACGACAATCTCCGCCCGGGCACCGTTGGTGCAGAAGATCTTGGTCCCGTTCAGGACCCACCAGTCCCCTTCCCTGGTTGCCCGGGTCCTTATGGCCGAGACGTCGGAGCCCGCGTGGGGCTCGGTGACGGCGAGGGCTCCGTAACGGAGCTCCTCGGTGTCGAATAGATCCTTGAGAAACCTCTTCTTCTGATCCCTGGTGCCGGCCGCCATGATGGCCGGGCCCGCGAGGCCGGGTCCCGGCAGGTTGAGGATGACGGAGGCGTCGCCCCAGGCCAGCTCCTCGGCGCCGACCACGCCCACGAGGTTGACGGGAAAGCTCCTCCTCCCCTCCTCACCGCCTTCGGCGGGTCGTGCTTCGCCGGAGGCGGCGCTTCCGGGTTCGTCCTCGTCGCGACCGAACCATGCCCTCCCGCCCGCAAATCGGGCCACCTCCTTTAGGAGATCCTCGGGAACCCGGCCGGTCTCGTCAGCCTCTCGGGAGACGGGCCTGATTCTTTCCCTCGCAAACTCGTGGAGGAATTCGCGGACGGGCTCGAGGAACTCGGGGAGCCTGACCTGGATCAAGCCGGCCTCCTTTCGCCCTCACCGTTCTCGGGTGCTATGAGCAGAGCGAGGGTCATGGCGTCCCGGTACCACTTTTCCACCGGGTGGTCCTGGACGTAGCCGTGCCCGCCCAGGATCTGGACGGCATCGTCACAGGTGGTGATGGTTGCCCTGCAAACATGGGCCGCAGCGTCCGAGGAGAGCCTCTGCCAGCCGGCACGCCCCTCCTCCAGGGCTCCTGCGGCCTCCCAGAGGATTAGCCTTGCGCCCTCAAGTTCCGTTGCTCGGTCCGCTATCTTGAAGGAGATTGCCTGGAAAGCCCCGATGGGCCTGCCGAAGGCGGTCCTTTCTTTGGCGTAGGCCGTCGCGTACTCGAGGGCAGCCCTTCCCAGCCCTAGCATCACGCCGCAGGCCAGTAGCCCTCCCCTCCCAAGGGCTGCCTCGACCTTCTCGGACGGGGCTCCCTCCTCGCCCAGGAGGTCTCCGGCACTGAGGGGGAGGCCTTCGAGGTCGAGGCGGTAGCTGATGGCGGCGAGGAGCCCGAGCTTCTCCTCCCTCCGGGCCTTGAAGCCGGGCATCTGCCGGATGGCGGCATCGAGGAGAAAGACCCCGGGAGAGCCATCCAGGAGCGCCGAGACCAGCACGAAGGGAGCCTCGGCAGCAAAGGTGGCTCCATACTTCCTCCCGTGCAGGGTCAAGGCCCCAGCGTCCCGGGCGACCTTGGTGGCCTCGGGAGGGCCGGCGAGGCCCACTGTTAGCTCGGCCAGAGCGAGACCTAGGCCCCCCCAGGACGGGAGTTCCTTGAGCACTCCTCGCTGGTCGGGCCTGCCGAGAGTGTCGAGGAAGAACCCGGCCTGGAAGAGGGAGAGGGCGGCGTAGGCCACCCCCGCATCCGCCCAGCCGAGTTCTTCCGCGACCAGAAGGGAGGTGAGGGTGTCCATGCGTCCCTGACCGCCTAGGTCCTCGGAGTAGGCGGAGAGAACCCCCATCTCCGCCAGGAGTCCCCGTACTTTCTCGGGCACCTCCCCCGCTTCCTCCGCCTCCCTCGCGATGGGCCTCACCTCCCTCTCGGCGAGGTCGTGGAGGGCTTCCCTGACGGCGTCCTGTTCTGGTGTGAGCCTGAGTTCCATCTCCTCCCTCCGCCGCCCGCCTTGCGCTTGGGACACCAGAGCCCGGGCGGGCCAGTTGACCGTGGGGCCGAGAGGGGATTCTAAAGGGGAGGGGGGCTCATGTACAATCCAGTACACAAAAGACCTGCAAGCCGGGGTCGAGGAAGGGGGGACGTTGAACGTCGCGACTGTGTTTCAGAGGCGGCTGGAGGAGGGGGGCGACCGTGGCCTCGTGTACGTCCGACCTGATGGCTCCGAGGAGCTCCATACGGCCGCGGAGCTCGAGGAGGGAGCGGCGCGACTGGCGGGTGCCTTCCGGGAGCTCGGGCTCCGGCCCGGGGACCGGGTTGTGGTGATGCTTCCCAACTCCCCCCTGGTGGCCCAGGTTTACTCCGCCGTGTTCAGGAAGGGGCTGGTGGTGGTCCCTGCCCTCTTCCTTCTCTCCCCCCGGGAGCTGGAGGGGATGGTGAGAGATTCGGAGCCGTCCCTCCTCGTGACGTCCGTGGACTTTCTGGACAGGGCGGAAGAGGCCCTGGAGCGGAGCCCAGCCCGAGTTGTCGTGGCGGAGGGCAGCGCCCGTGGGCGGGGTGAGAGCCTCGCCTCCCTCCTCGAGGCCGATCCTGACTGGGAGATCCTTCCCAGGGAAGAGGACGATCTCGCCATGCTTATGTATACGTCCGGGACTACCGGGAGGCCTAAGGGGGTCATGATCACCCACGGAAACCTCCTGGCCGCAGCGGAGGGGGGCGCCGAGTTCTTTCGTGAGGTAGCCGGGGGGGACGAGACGGTGGCTCTCGGGGTTCTCCCTCTCTCCCACTCCTACGGGGTGATGACGAGTCTGGCGGGCGCTCTGGCGGGTGGGTCTACCAGGAGCGTCCTCCTCCGCTGGTTCGACCCGGGCCTCTTTCTGAGCTGCGTGGAGAGGTACCGGGTGGAAGTGACGGCGCTGGTGCCGGCCATGATGGCGATGCTTGTCGCCTTCGATGGCGGGAGCTCTCACGATACCTCCACGCTCAGGGTGGTGATCTCGGGGGCGGCTCCCTGCCCGCAGGAGCTGGCCCGGGCCTTCGCGGAGAAGTTTGGCTGCGAAGTGCTGGAGGGATACGGCCTGACCGAGACCGTGGCTCTGGTCTCTGCGAACCGACCGGGAAGAGCACGGCCGGGGAGCGTCGGGCTCCCTCTGCCCGGTGTGGAGGTGGGGATCCTTGACGAGCACGGCGGTTTTCTCCCGCCAGGAGAGGTGGGGGAGGTGGTGGTTCGGGGCGGGAACGTGATGGCGGGCTACTGGCGGATGCCTGAAGAGACCGCCGGGGCTCTGGAGGGGGGGTGGTTGCGCACTGGGGACCTGGGATACCTCGACTCCGATGGCTACCTCTACGTGGTGGGCAGGAAAAAGGACCTCATCATAAGGGGCGGGTTCAACATATATCCGAGGGAGGTTGAGGAGGTCCTTCTGGAGCACCCGGGTGTCGCCGAGGTGGCCGTCGTGGGGGTGCCCGACCCTGTGTACGGGGAGCAGCCGGTGGCCGTGGTGGTACCAAGAGGGGATGCTCCCAGCCCCGAGGAGCTTGTCTCCTTCGCAAGGGCGCGCCTCGCTTCCTACAAGGTTCCCCGGGCGGTGGCTTTCACCGCGAGCCTTCCCAAGAACTCTGTGCTCAAGGTGGTCAAGGGGGAGTTGCGGCAGGTGGCCGAGGAGGCCCTAAGGAGGCGGACCAGGGGGACTTAGGGGTTGCGCGCGGCTGCCAGCCGACGTGGCTGGGGCGCGCCG
>JBBINU010000012.1:0-61561 GCA_037443725.1 Actinomycetota bacterium
GGAGGTTGGCTTAGAAGCAGCCATCCTTGAAAGAGTGCGTAATAGCTCACTGGTCGAGCGGTCCTGCGCCGAAAATGTAACGGGGCTCAAGCCCGGCGCCGAAGCTGCGGGAGGCACCGATTGCCTGGGGCCCGGATTTCTCCGGGTCTTGGGTGGTGCTTCGGTAGGGGAGCGTCGGTGCGCGGGTGAAGCGGCGGGGGAACCCAGCCGTGGACGCGCACCGAGTGCGAATGCCGGCGTGAGTACGCGAGAGACGGGTGAGAATCCCGTCCGCCGTAAGCCCAAGGTTTCCTGGGGAAGGCTCATCCGCCCAGGGTTAGTCGGGACCTAAGGCGAGGCCGAAAGGCGTAGCCGATGGAGAACGGGTTGATATTCCCGTACAACCTCGCCCGCGCCAAGGCCGATCCGTCCCAGCGGGGCTGGCTTCGGTCGGCCCCAAAGGGGCGGGGTAGGCCACCGATGGGGTGACGCAGGAGGGTAGGCCATCCCGGGCGCTGGTCGTCCCGGGGTAAGCGTGTAGGGGGCCCGGTAGGCAAATCCGCCGGGCGCAAACCCTGAGGCGCGATGCCGAGCCCGTAAGGGCGAAGTGGCTGACCCCACACTGCCAAGAAAAGCCTCTAGGGAGTGGGCGGGGTTCCCGTACCGCAAACCGACGCAGGTGGGCGGGCAGAGAATGCCAAGGCGATCGGGCGAACCCTGGCTAAGGAACTCGGCAAGTTGGCCCCGTAACTTCGGGAGATGGGGTGCCCCGTTAGGGTGTAGGTCCTCGCGGCCGAAGCCCGAGGGGGTCGCAGCGAACAGGCCCAAGCGACTGTTTACTAAAAACACAGGTCGGTGCGAAGCCGTAAGGCGACGTATACCGACTGACGCCTGCCCGGTGCCGGAACGTTAAGGGGAGGGGTTAGCCCGGCTCTCCGGGCGAAGCCCTGAACCTAAGCGCCGGTAAACGGCGGCCGTAACTATAACGGTCCTAAGGTAGCGAAATTCCTTGTCGGGTAAGTTCCGACCTGCACGAATGGCGTAACGACTTGGGCGCTGTCTCGGCCAGGGGCCCGGCGAAATCGCAGTGGCCGTGAAGATGCGGCCTACCCGCGGCAGGACGGAAAGACCCCGGAACCTTTACTGCAGCCTGGTGCTGGACCTTGGTTCGGCATGTGTAGGATAGGTGGGAGCCTGCGAAGCCGGGACGCCAGTTCCGGTGGAGGCACCCTTGAAATACCACCCTTGTCGTGCTGGGGTCCTAACCCAGGCCCGTTATCCGGGTCGGGGACCGCGCCAGGTGGGCAGTTTAACTGGGGCGGTTGCCTCCTAAAAGGTAACGGAGGCGTCCAAAGGTCCCCTCAGCACGGTCGGCAATCGTGCGTTGAGTGCAAGGGCAGAAGGGGGCTTGACTGCGAGACCGACGGGTCGAGCAGGCGCGAAAGCGGGGCCTAGTGATCCGACGGCTCCAAGTGGGAGGGCCGTCGCTCAACGGCTAAAAGGTACTCCGGGGATAACAGGCTGATCGGGCCCAAGAGTCCACATCGACGGCCCGGTTTGGCACCTCGATGTCGGCTCGTCGCATCCTGGGGCTGGAGAAGGTCCCAAGGGTCGGGCTGTTCGCCCGTTAAAGCGGCACGCGAGCTGGGTTTAGAACGTCGTGAGACAGTTCGGTCCCTATCCGCCGCGGGCGCGGGAGGCTTGAGGAGGGCTGCCCCTAGTACGAGAGGACCGGGGTGGACGGACCTCTGGTGTGCCGGTTGTCCCGCCAGGGGCACGGCCGGTTAGCCATGTCCGGAAGGGATAAGCGCTGAAGGCATCTAAGCGCGAAGCCCGCTCCAAGATGAGGCCTCCCACCGGGTCAACCGGGTAAGGCCCCCAGCTAGACTACTGGGTTGATAGGCCGGAGGTGGAAGCGCCGCAAGGCGTGGAGCCGACCGGTACTAATAGGCCGAGGGCTTGGTCGCTCGCTTCCCGCTATGTAGCTCCCAGGGTTCGGGTCTTTCGGGCGTGTGAAAAGGTGCTCCGGTGGCCATAGCGGAGGGGAAACACCCGGCTCCATTCCGAACCCGGAAGTTAAGCCCTCCAGCGCCGATGGTACTGCCCGAAGGGGCGGGAGAGTAGGTCGCTGCCGGGGCGCCTTTTTTCTGGCCCCTTTTTTCTCTGACGGTTGGCCTTCCTGCTAGTGGCCTCCCTTCGGGGTGCGGCTCTCGGCTGGTTGGGGTTTCCCATCCCCTTTCTCGAGGAGCTCAGCGACATCGAAAAAGCCGGGGTCGATGGCCTGGATCCTCTCGAGCCACCCTCTCGCCTCCTCTTTCTTGCCGGCGGCCTCAAGGGTTCTGGCAAGGGCGTACCAGAGCCTAAGGTGGTGCTCCTCCACCACGTCAGCATGGATAGGGCCCTTGGCGAGGCAGGCCAGGGCGGCGTTCGCCAAGCCTTGGTCGAGGAGGGCCCCCGCCCGGACTATCAGCCCCTCGACCCATGTCTCTTCGTCCACGTCCTCCGGTCCGAGATCCGCCAGGAGCTCGGCGGCGGCTTCGGGATTCCCTCGGGCTCTCATGGAGTCGGCGATTACGGGGTCGAGGTCGCGGCGGCCGGTGAGACGGCGGTATGCGAGGCCCTCCCGCGCCGCATCCTTGTACGCCCCCAGCTGGTAATGGCTGAGGGCGAGGAGTTCTCGGGCTGCGGGGAGGCGGTGGGCGAGCCGCTTGGCCTTTTCCGCGGCGGCGTGCGCACTCGCGGCATCTCCGGCGGCCAGTGCCATGCCCGCATCGAGTAGAGCCTTCTGGACCTGTCTCCTCCTGCGGGGAGGCACCAGGGTCTCAAGCTCCTCCAAGATTTCAGGGGGCAGGCGGACCGCCCCCCGAGAACCAGCATCTCCCCGGGCTGGTCGCCTTCCCTTCTCTCGCCTTCCCATTCTCCCTCGGCCTCTTCGCTATCCTACTGCGGCGTGACACATCGTCCGGGCAGAGCCCAACGGAGTGCGTCGGACCTCGCTTCCCTCCTGGGGAGGATAGACGGGAGGGGATACGGGGCATACAGGGAGCTGCTCGGGGAGTGGAACCTCGGAGAGTTCCTCCTTGCGGTGGACCACGTCCAGGCGGACCCCTTCGCTTCGCCCTCTCGCATGAGGGTGAGGGTGCCGATGCCCCTGGCTGGTTTCCCCAGGAGTCTTTTTTTGGGCTCGGTTCGGCGGATGGCCCTGGAGGACTTCTTGGCCCGAGTGTTCAGGGCCAGAGTCCGTCAGGAGCACCGGCGCAAGCTGGGAAGCGGTAAGTCGGGTCTGATCTCGATAGATGCTGGCGGTCAGGAAGTGCTCGAGAGGGCTGCCTGCCGGGTGGAAGAGGAGTTCGTGGAGGCGAGGATATCCGTGGGGCTTCCGGCGGCGGGGAGGAGCGTGCTCGGGAGGGAGGCGCGGACCCTTCTCCTCGAGATCCTGCCCTCCGTGGTGAGGGGCTCCCTCTTCTACCGTTCCCTCGACTCGGATCTGGTCAGCCGGTTCGTGAAGACCGTCGAGGATGCTGAGGCTCTCCGTCAGGCCCTCCCCATGCGCGGTCTGGTGGCTTTCGTCGCGGACGGGTCTGTCCTGCCCAGGAGGAGCGGGGTGGACGACAGACCCCTACCGGTTCCTCCGGCCAGGCCCTTCGTCTCGCCCCCGGAACTCCGGGTGACCATGGAGACCCCTAACAGGGGGCCCGTCACGGGTATGGGTATACCCGAAGGGGTCACCCTCATTGTGGGAGGTGGGTTCCACGGCAAGTCCACGCTCCTCAGAGCTCTGGAAAGGGGGGTCTATAACCATATCCCCGGCGACGGTCGCGAGTACGTGGTAACCAGGGCAACGGCGGTGAAGATCAGAGCTGAGGACGGCAGGAGGGTGGAGAAGGTGGACATCTCACCCTTCATATCTTCCCTCCCCACTGGCCAGGACACGAGGGAGTTCAGCACCGACAATGCCTCAGGAAGTACCTCGCAGGCAGCCAACATTATCGAAGCCCTGGAGGTCGGGGTGGAGGTACTCCTCATCGATGAGGACACCTCGGCCACCAACTTTATGGTCAGGGACAGGAAAATGCAGCTTCTGGTCTCGAAGGAACAAGAACCCATCACCCCCTTCGTGGACCGGGTGAGGGAGCTTTACGAGAAGCTTGGTGTCTCCACCGTGCTTGTCATGGGCGGGGTTGGCGACTACTTCGCCGTGGCAGACACCGTCATCATGATGGACAGCTTTCAGCCGAAGGTGGTGACGGACCAGGCCAAGGCCATTGCGGCTGCAGGGGAGGCCAGGAGCGAGGAGGCAAGGGAACCCCTCCTCCCTCCCACGCCGCGCGCACCGGTGCCGTCCTCCGTTGACCCCTTTCGTCGGGGGAAAGTGAAGATACAGGCGCGGGGTGTCGGAACTCTTGTCTTCGGCGAGGAGGTAGTGGATCTTTCCGCCGTTGAGCAGCTGGTGGATGCCAGTCAGACCAGAGCCATCGGGGAGGCTCTCTATTACGCCCTCCGCAGGGGTTACCTTGACGGGGAACTGACCCTCGCGGAGATCCTGAAGGCTGTCTATGCCGACATTGGAGAAGGCGGGGTGGAGGTGATCTCCAGGATGTCCGAGGAACACCCGGGCGAGCTCGCCCTGCCTCGCCCTCAGGAAGTGGCGGCTGCCCTAAACCGCCTCCGATCCCTGGCCATGCGGCAGAGGAAGTAAAGGGACCCGCTGGCAGGAAGCTGAAGGGCTCCGCCTGAAGAAGGAGCCGCCCTGGCGCGGGGCCGCTTGGCCTTGAGGTACCGCTTAGCCATGAACTACAGGGGCCAGGTGAGGGCCCTCATCACGAGTCCCGTAAGCGGCTTCGGCAGGAAGTAGGTGGCCTTGGCGGGGAAGACGCTCCCCTCGAGAGCTACTGCCCTCACCTCCGAGACTGTAGGAGGCGCGAGAAGGATAGCGATCTCGGCCCTGCCCTCTGCCACCTCCGTGGCTGCCGCGGCGGGAGTTGCTCTGGGGAGGAGCATTGAACCCGGAGCCAGCTCGGGCAGGAGCACCTCCTCCAGGACCACCAGGTCGAGGCGGCGCCTGGCGGGACCCCCCTCCTTGCCTTCGAGCTTCCCGTCGAAGATTGCCAGGTAGCTCTCGTCCTTGAGGATGACGCCGTACGCTCTCCCCTCGGTTCTGGCCTCGGCCACCTGTTGCGCGAGGCGGTGGGGGTTTCGGGCGGCGGGCGCGACCCGACCCAGCCTGGACGCGGTCTTAAGGAAAAACCTCGGGTCGACGTTCTTCAGAACCCTGTGGTGGGGCAGGAGGAAGGGCGCGCCCTCGGCTGTGACGAAGGCAAGGCAGCGCGATGACTCAACGGGTGGGCCTTCTCGGCCGCGGTGAGTCTCGTGGAAGAGGCGGGCGGTCTGGAGCCTGTGGTGACCGTCGGCTACGAGCAGGGGCTCACCTGCCAGTGCCCTCTCCGCCGCCGAGGCGTCGTCGAGCCTCCAGAGGTGGTGTTCGACCCCTGCTCTGGATGTGCGGGCCAGGGTCTTCCCCCCAGGTATGGCCTGGTCGAGCCCCTTGGGACCCAGGAGGTATATGGGTTCCGCATTCACCAAGGTGGCCTCCATGAGGGCCAGCCTCTCAGCTACCACCTCCCCCTTGGTTGCCTCGTGAGGCAGGAGGCCTTCCAGGGGAACGGCAGCGAGGACTCCCCGCACGACCCTGCCATTCCACGTCATCTGGTATCCGTAGACGGCCTCCCCTTCCAGGCGGAGCACCCCCCGGCGAAGCCAGACCCTAAGGTAAGAGGCGGCCCGCTTATACTGGTCACCGGGGAGGTCTCCAGGCAGAAGGGTGGGAAGGGTGAGCCGGACGACATTGTACGGGGAGGACGTAATGAGAAGCCTCCTCTCTTCAGGCGTCACAAGATCGTACGGGGGCGAGGTCACCAAGCCTGGCGAGATCCCCGGCGCGAACAAGAGGGCTCGGAAGGGAGCCAGTCGGAGCACGGGTCATGTATAGCACCGGAGAGGGGGAGAGCGCCTACGCGCTTCTTAGAAAGGGCAGGAGGCTCCTGGAGGCCGGCGAGGTGTGGCAGGCCGCGACGGTCTTGGAGCGCGCCCGGGCCCTGGAGCCGGGCAAGGGATCGGTCCGCGAGACCCTGGGCCGGGCCTACTATAGGACGGGTAGGATAAGAGCTGCCAAAAAGGAATTCGAGGCTGCTCTCACCATCGACCCCGTGAACGACTACGCCCACTTCTGTCTAGCCCTCTGTCTAGCGAGACTGGACAGGAAGGAAGAGGCCCTAGGTCACATTAAGATGGCTCTGGTCATGCGCCCTGACAACCCGGCATATAGAAGGCTGGGCAGGTCCCTTGGGCTGGGTGAGGGGTGGCCCCTCTGAAGACCGGGCAGGCTAGAGTCCTCGCCGGCGTTTACGCGGCCTTCCTGGTCGATGTGGACGGGGTGGTTCTTCGCGGCGAGGAGCCCGTGTCCGGGGTTCCTGAGGTTCTGAGAGAGCTCAAGAAGAGAGGTGTAAGGCTCGGGTTTGTCACAAACAACTCCACCAGGACACCCGAGGCCTTGGCAGCGCTGCTCCGCCGGGCGGGGGTGGACGTGACTGCCGATTCCATCGTCACCTCCGCACAGGCCGCGGCCTCTCGTGTGAAGGAGCTCGTTCCCGAAGGCTCAAGGGTGCTCGTGGTGGGGGGCGAGGGTATCCGGGCGGCCCTGGCTGCGGCAGGCCTCTATCCTGTGCCCGGTACCGAAGCCCGGGGTGATGAGGCCGGCGTTGTGGTCGGGCTGGACACGGCCTTCACCTACGACACCCTGGCTGCAGCCCAGCGAGTGGCGATGCAGACGGGTGTCCTGGTGGCCACCAACGCTGACGCTACTTTCCCGGCCAGCGAGGGGCTCCTCCCCGGGGCGGGGTCGCTCGTGGCCGCGGTGGAGGTGGCCTCCGGCGTGAGGGCGGAGGTGGTGGGAAAACCCAGGCCCGACCTGGTTTTGGAGGCCTTGAGGCGGCTGGGAAACCCCGTGCCTGCCCTCATGGTCGGGGACCGCTGTGATACCGACGTGGTTGCCGCTCACTCGAGCGGCGTGGACGCGGCCCTCGTCACGTACGGGGCGGGAGGCTGGCGGTCCCTCGTGGCGGCTGAGGACTGGCCCGAGTACGTCCTGGATGACCTGGAAGAGGTACTGAGACCCGTCGAATTTCCCTTGATACGACCCGCCACTGCTCGAGACCTAACAGGCCTGGCTGAAATGGTGCACGGCGCCGGAGGGAAAGTGGGGCGCGCGAGCCGCTGGCTCGCGGGAGCCGTCGTTGCCGAGGCCTCGGGGCGCTTGGTGGCTTACGGAAGAGTGATAGAGGGGGAGGGCTTGGTGGAGGTGGTGAGGAGAGAAGGGGAGGAGAAGGCTGCGAGGCTCGTTGCGGCGGCCCTCCTCAGGGAGGCGGAGAAGCAGGGTGCCAAGGTGGGACGGGTAGAGCCGAAGGAGCTCGGAGAGGTCTTCACGGCCCCGGGAGCATCACCACCCTGAATCCGTATCCTCCTCGGTTCCGAGATCGTCCGGCTCCCACCCGGCTGTCGGAGGCGGTGGCCGGGGGATCTTTCTCCTGGCGAGGAACCCCACCAGGACTCCTGTGAGGAATCCTCCCACGTGGACGAGGTAAGCGACCTGCGTGGCCTCCGCCCCGAGGGGTTCGAGGGCACCCAGGACCTGCAGGACGAACCAGAAGAGCAGAAGAACGGCGGCTGGGAGCTCGACGGGGAAGAAGACGAAGAAGATGGGGGCGAGGGCCAAGACCCTGGCCCTGGGGAAGAGGACCAGGTACGCGCCGAGGAGCCCTGCAATTGCACCGCTCGCGCCTACCACAGCCACGCGGGATGTCGGGTTGGCCAAGGTGTGCAGTGCGAGGCCGGCCAGGCCCGAAGCGAGGTAGAGGAGGAGGAATCGGAGACGGCCAAGGGTGTCCTCCACGTTGTTGCCGAAGACCCAAAGGTAGAGCATGTTACCGAGGATGTGGAAGAAGGAGGCGTGAACGAACATGGAACCCACAGCGGAGACGAGGACATCCTTCCCGGGTTGGCAGAAGGGAGGTCGGGCAAGGGGGACTCCCCGGATGAGCTCGGCCGGAACCGCTCCCCAGCGCCAAAAGAAGCAGATTCGTGCCGGCTGGGACGCCATGATGGGTTCCCTGATAAACACGGCGGCATCGAGGAGGATCAGGAGAATGGTGAGCCATGGCCTCCTCCTGGTCGGATTCACGTCCCTAATGGGGATGAGCATGGCCGGAGCCTAGCACGGCGTGACCCCTGCCTTGGTCAGGTGGAATGGGTGAAAGAACCCGTGATGGTCGGGGTCCGTGTGCTAAGGTTTCGCGTGATAGCAGGAGCAAGGAGGAGTTGCAGGGAGAGGAGGAAGAGTGCTGGCTGACGCTCTCAGAAAGTACGTTCAGGTGGCCACGGGCCTGAAGGAGGTGTCGCGGAAGAGAGCAGAGGAGGTGGCCCAGGCGCTGCAGAAGGCCGGCGCTCTCCGCTCCGGTCAGGTCCAGAAGTTCACGGAGGATCTCGTGAACTGGAGCCGGGAGAACCGCGAGGCGGTGTTGAGACTGGTGAAGCAGGAGATCGCCAGGCAGCTCAAAGGGTTGGGGATGGCTACCAAGGACGAGGTGAGGGAGCTGGCCGAAAGGGTGGCCGCTCTGGAGAAGGCTGCTGCCGGCGCCGAGCGGTCCGGCCCGGCTCGCTCAAGGAAGGCGGCGAGGGAAGGCGAGGAGTGAGGGAGTGTCCCAGGGGGAGGCTCTCGGGGCGCTCGTTGCACGTCTGACCCGGGCCTTGCAAGAGTTGGAGAGCCTCGAGAGGGAGGGCCGAGAGCTTGAGGAGAGCTTGAGGGCGGTTCTCTCCGCCGGGGAGGTGGCCCGTCTTGGGCCGGAAGATACGCCTCGACCGGGTCCTGGTGATGAAGGGCCTGGCCGAGAGTAGGGAGGAAGCCAGGGAGGTCATCCTGACCGGGAGGGTGAGGGTGGCCGGCCGGCCCGTGCTCAAGCCCTCCACCCTTCTCGACCCCACCGAGGAACCCGTCGTTGAGGAGGGAAGGCCCTTCGTCTCCAGGGGAGGGCTGAAGCTCGCGGGTGCCCTAGATGCCCTCGGCGTAAGCGTGGATGGGAAGCTCTGCCTGGATGTGGGGAGCTCAACCGGGGGGTTTGTCCACTGCCTGCTGGAGAGGGGGGCGCGGGCGGTGGTTGCTGTGGACGTGGGGAGGGGTCTCCTTCACCCGCGCCTGGCCAAAGACCCTCGGGTAGTGGTGCTGGAGGGGAAGAATGCCAGGTACCTGGAGCCCGGCGATCTCCCCTTCGCCCCGGAGTTGGTGACGGCGGATCTTTCTTTCATCTCACTCACCCTGGTCCTGCCGGCCCTGAGAAAGGTAGCCACTCCCGATGCGGAAATGCTTCTGCTGGTGAAACCGCAGTTCGAAGCGGGGCGAGGGAAGGCACCTGGAGGGGTGGTGAGGGATCCAGATGTGCAGTATGCGGCCGTGATGAAGGTTATTGGCGCGGCCCGAGGGCTCGGGTTTGGCGTGATGGGGGTGGTAGCCTCGCCCCTGAAGGGGCCCAAGGGGAACAGAGAGTTCTTCGTGCTTCTGCAAGAGGGGGAAGACCTAGTCGACCCGGAAGAGGCGGTGAGGCAAGCGGTGAAGGAGGGACCTGGCTGAGGCCGGTCTCGGCGGGCTCGAGGAGTTCGGCCGAAAAGCTCTAGCAAAGCGTCATGGCTTTCAGGGTGGGGCTCGTCCTCCACGAGACGGACCCCCGGGCTCTGGAACTCGGCCGGGAGCTGGCTGCGTGGTTCGAGGAGAGGGGCGTCGAGGCCTTCCTCCTGGACGAGGACGCGCGGCGGCTGGGGAGGGAGCCGAGATCCCGGGAGTCCTTCTCCTCGGCGGATCTCGTGGTGAGTCTCGGGGGCGACGGCACCTTTTTGGCTGCTGCCCATCTCGCCATCCAGGGCCGGGTCCCTGTCCTCGGTGTGAACCTCGGTCGGGTGGGTTTCCTGGCGGAGGTGGAGCCGGAGAGGGTTTTCGACGCCATGGAGAAGGCCCTCGCCGGCGAGGGGCGGGAGGAACCGAGGATGACCCTGGTGGCCGAGGCTCCGGCGCACGAGCCGCTGGTGGCGGTGAACGAGATTCTTCTGGAGAAGACGGGCCGACGGCTGGTAAGGCTTGACATCCTCGCGGATGGGGAGGATGTGGGGCGCTACGCAGCGGACGGGATCATCCTGGCCACTCCGACGGGTTCCACTGCCTACAACCTCGCAGCGGGGGGGCCCGTGGCCGTTCCAGGGCTGGACTGCCTCATCCTGACCCCCGCCCTCCCCCATATGCTCTTTGACAGGAGCGTGGTCTTCCCGCCGGACACCGTGATAGAGGTGAAGGTGGTCGCCGGACACGACCCCGTTCGCGTTGTCGCCGACGGGAGGTCCTGGTTCGAGCTGGAACCGGGCTCTAAGGTCCGCGTGAGACGTGGGGACCTCAGGCTCCGGGTCCTTCGCGTCCTTCCCCACTCCTTCTTCGAGGTGGTGCGAGAGAAATTCCGGCTTCCCCCCTCCAGGCCCTTGGGGCAGGCCGGCAAGCCCTCCCCGTGAGCTCCGTGCGCCCGCAATGTCGGCGGCCTGTAATGTCGGCGGTCTGCCCTACAATCGCCGCCGAGGAGGGGCCGTGTTAGAAGAGCTGCAAGTCCAAGGGTTCGGGCTGGTCGGCGAGGCCAGGATCGAGCTGCCTTCGGGACTCGTGGTTTTCACGGGGGAGACGGGGGCAGGCAAGACCATGCTCCTCGGGAGCGTTCTCTCCCTCCTCGGGGCCAGGGGTGATCCACCTCCTGGCCCTTGGGAGGAGGCGACGGTGGAGGGAAGGTTCGTCCTCGAAGGTGAGGTGGCCCGGAAGGTGGAAGCGGCCCTCGGGTTGGAGCTGGGGGGGGAAGAACTCGTAGTCAGCCGGGTCTTCAAGGGAGGGCGGCCCAAGGCCAGGGTCAACGGCCGCCTGGTTCCAATCTCTTCCCTCTCCATCCTGGGCTCCCTCCTTGCGGAGGTCCAGGCCCAGAACGCTCACCTGGGTCTGGGGAGTCCGAGAAAGGTGCGGGACCTGCTGGACAGGATGGGTGGCGACTCGCACCAGGCTGCTCTGGAGGAGGTGGCTGAGGGCTGGCGCTCCCTCCAGGCCATTAGGGCGGAGGCGAGGGAGCTCGGAGGGGACGGCGCCCTGGAGAGGGAGGCCGACATGCTCAGGTACCAGATCGCAGAGATCGAGGGTGCACGTCTCCGGGCCGGCGAGGATGAGGAGATCGCGAGAGAAGTGCAGAGGCTCGAGAACGCGGTGCTGCTCAGGGAGGCCGTCGGGCACGCAGCGGAACTGCTCGGAGAGGGAGCCATCGAGGCAGTCGCCGAGGGTGTTCGAAGTGTGCGTGAAGCGACATCCCGGGACCCCTCGCTGGGTCCGCTTCTTTCCAGACTCGAGTCGGTCAGGATCGAACTGGCCGACATCGCCTCTGAGCTCGGGGCCTATCTGGCGGAGCTGGATGCGGAACCCGACAGGCTGGAGGAGCTGAGGGCCAGGTTAGCGCAGATAAGGGCCCTGGAAAGGAAGTACGGGAGAGGCGTCGAGGCTATTCTCGCTTACCTGTCCAGGGCCAGGGAGAGACTGGCCTGGATCGAGGGGCGGCGGGAGAGGCTCTGCTTCGTGGAAGAGGAAGAGAAGCGGGTTCGGGGGGCTTACGCGGAAGCCGCCGCCCGCCTCTCGGCCTCGCGGAGAGGCCTCGCGTCCCGGCTCCAATTTGAGGCCACCCAGAACCTCCGGGAGCTCGGACTCCGGGAGGCCAGGCTGGAGGTGGCCATTACTCCAGGACCCGAAGACGAGGGGGGGTATGACCGGGTGGAGCTCCTTTTCTCTTCCCATCCGGACCTCCCCCCTTCTCCTCTGGCAAAAGCGGCCTCAGGGGGGGAGCTTTCGCGGACAGCTCTGGCCGTGAGAGCCGCCCTAGCGGGGGCAGCCGATGTACCGCTGCTCGTTCTGGATGAGGTGGATGCCGGTATCGGGGGTCGCGCGGCTGTAGCCGTCGGCAGGACCCTCTCCTCCCTAGCCACGAGGCATCAGATCCTGTGTGTGACCCATCTGCCGCAGATAGCGGCCTTTGCAGACGGCCACTTCCGGGTGGAGAGGGATGGCGCGAGCGTGAGGGTGGAGCCGGTTGAGGGGGAGGAGCGATTGAGGGAACTCTCCCGCATGCTCGCGGGGCTCCCGGAGAGCGGTGCCGGGAAGGCCCACGCCGAGGAGTTGCTCGAGGTAGCGGAGAGGGCGAAGGCGCGGCGGGGTTCCGCGTGAAGGCCATACACCCCGGCCGTTCGGCGGGCAGGTTTTGTGCCCTCGGACTTCTTCTGGGGCTGGTCGTCGGGGCCCTTGGCACATGGTTTCTCGCCCGGGGAACGCCGGGTGGGTCCGATGCGGAGAAGGCCAGGCTCGAGGGGGAGCTTGAGTCCTTAAGGGGGGCGAAGCAGGAAGCTCTGGCTCAGCTCCGGGAGATGCAGGGTTTCTCCGAAGCTGTCTTCCCGGTCCTCGTGAGGGGTGCACTCCAGGGGCGGGAGGTGCTCGTGGTTTCCGAGGAAGGTGGGGACAGGGGACTGGAGGACGCCATCTCCGGGGCTCTGGACGCGGCTGGGGCGGTCAGGGTGGGCTGGGTGATTCTCGGGGCCAAACTCGGGCTTACCGGAGCCGCTGATAGGGAGCAGCTGGCTGAGGAATTAGGTACGAGGGGCACCGACCCGGTGCAGCTCTGGCGGGAGTGGGCGAGGTCCTTTGCCTCTTCTCTGGCCGCCGGGAGGGAGGTGACTTCCCTTGCTCTTCCTCCCTTTGTGCAGGTGAGGGCAGGGGAGGGGAGGAGGCCCGGGCGGGACCTCGCCCTTGTACTCCTGGGCGGCCCCCTCCCCCCCGGTGTTCTCGTCTCCTTGGTCGAGGAACTCTCGAGGCTCGGGTTCCCCGTTGTGGTGGGGGAGGGGAGGGGAAAGGGGAAAACGGTGGCTGCGGTGAGAGGCGGCGTCGCTCTCCCGGCCAATGTCTCGACTGTGGACGACCTTGACACCGTGATGGGTAAGGTGGCTCTGGTCTGGAGCCTGGCGGAGCTTCTTTCGGGCAGGCCGGGCGGGAACTACGGTGTGGGGGAGGGTGCCTCCGGGATTCTCCCCCCGCCGCCGGAGGCCGCCCGGACGGCCAAGCCATAAGGGCAGCTGACTCGGGGACGGGCCTTCTCGGGCTTGGAGGGGGGCTGTGCTAGGATGCGGCCGGTCGGAGGCGGTGGGGTGAAGTTTATCTTCATAACGGGCGGAGTCGCTTCCAGCCTGGGCAAGGGGCTGACAGCGGCCTCCTTGGGAAGGCTCCTTAAGGCCAGGGGCCTCCGTGTGGTCTTGCAGAAACTGGATCCCTACATCAACGTGGACCCCGGAACCATGAATCCCTTCCAGCACGGTGAGGTCTTCGTCACGGAGGACGGGGCCGAAACTGACCTGGATCTGGGCCACTACGAGAGGTTCATCGATGAGAACCTCACCCGCGACTCCAACGTCACCGCTGGCATGGTGTGGTGGACGGTCATCTCCAAGGAGAGGAAGGGGGAGTTCCTCGGGGACACGGTCCAAGTGATTCCCCACATCACCAACGAGATTAAGGAGAGGATCTTAAAGGTCGCGCGGCCCGGTGTGGATGTGGTCATCACCGAGGTTGGTGGAACCGTGGGGGACATCGAGAGCCTCCCCTTCCTCGAAGCCATAAGGCAGCTCAGGCATGAGGTAGGGAGGGGGAACGTTTTCAACGTGCACGTTTCCCTGGTGCCCTATCTCAAGACCACGGGAGAGCTGAAGACTAAGCCCACGCAGCACTCCGTGCGCGAACTCCGCGGCATAGGAATCCAGCCCGATGCCATCGTGTGCCGATCGGACAGGCCGATACCGAAAGCCACCAAGGAGAAGATCAGCCTTCTCTGCGACGTGGAGGCGGAGGCGGTGGTGTCCGCCCCCGACGTGGCATCCGTCTATGAGATCCCTCTTGTCCTTCACAACGAGGGGATCGATGCCTACATCGTGCAGCACCTCGGCCTCTCGGCTCGGCCTCCGGACCTTTCAGAGTGGCGTGCCCTGGTGGAGAGGGCGTCTCGGGTGAGCGGAGAGGCGCGCATAGCGGTGGTGGGGAAGTATGTGGATCTGCCCGACGCCTATCTCTCCGTCACCGAGGCCCTGCGTCACGCCGCCATCGAGGTAGGGATCGGCCTGCGCATAGACTGGGTCGCTTCTGACCAGCTGGAGAGGGAAGGAAGGACCGAGGAGCTCGCCGATTACGACGGACTCCTTGTGCCGGGGGGGTTTGGGGTGAGAGGCGTGGAGGGGAAGATCCAGGCCATCACCTGCGCCAGGGAGAAACAGGTTCCTTTTCTCGGCCTCTGCCTGGGGCTGCAGCTGGCCGTGGTTGAGTTCTCGAGGAACGTGGTTGGCCTGGAAGGGGCCAATTCCACGGAGTTCGACCCGGACACCCCGCACCCCGTGATCGACCTTCTGCCCGAGCAGAGAGGCGTGGAGGGGTTGGGGGGAACCATGAGACTGGGAGCCTACCCGTGCAAGCTGAGACCGGGGACGAAGGCGTGGAAGGCATACGGGACCGACCTAGTCCACGAGAGGCACCGGCACCGCTATGAGGTTAACCCCAAGTACCGCCCACCCCTCGAGAAGGCGGGGCTCATCACCTCGGGGGAGTCCCCCGACGGGAGGCTGGTGGAGGTGGTCGAGTTGGAGGGCCACCCCTGGTTTGTGGCGTGCCAGTTCCATCCCGAGTTCAAGTCGAGACCGACGCGGCCCCACCCTCTCTTCCGCGGGTTTCTGGAGGCCGCGGCCGAGCGGGCAAGAAGCAGGTCCCTCCAGCCCGCGTCGAAGCCCCGCAGCTAGAGTGGGTATGCGGAGGAAAGGGTGGTAATCGGCGTGCCCCGTGAGGTGAAACAGGACGAGTACAGGGTCGCCATCACCCCGGCTGGTGTGAGGGAACTCACCCTTCGTGGGCACACCGTGCTCGTCGAGGCAGGGGCCGGCGCGGGCTCGTCCATTCCTGACGGCGAGTATGAGGCAGCCGGTGCCAGGATCGTTGCCTCGGCGGAGGATGTCTGGGGCTCGGCCGACATGGTCCTCAAGGTGAAGGAACCGGTGGAGGAGGAGTACGGCTACCTGCGGGAGGGCCTCGTGCTCTTCACCTTTCTCCACCTGGCAGCCCTTCCCGGCCTCACCAGGGTTCTCGCTGAGAAACGGGTCACGGCCCTGGGCTATGAGACCGTGGAGCTGGACGATGGCCGCCTTCCGCTCCTGGCCCCCATGAGCGAGGTGGCGGGGCGGATGGCACCCCATGTCGCCGCTGGGCTGCTCGAGAAGGAGAGGGGGGGTAGGGGGATCCTGCTCGGGGGCGCCTCGGGTGTGAAGCCGGCCAGGGTGGTGGTGCTGGGTGCGGGGACGGCGGGGTCAAATGCAGTCTGGATCTCGCAGGGGATGGAGGCCGAGGTCATCCTGCTAGATGTGAACATTGAGCGCCTCAGGTGGGTCGACAGCATTCACAAGGGCAGGGTGGTCACTGTCTACTCCTCCTCCCTGGCCATAGAGGAGCTGGTGCCCACCGCCGACGTGGTCATCGGTGCTGTCCTGGTCCCCGGGGCGCGCGCCCCCGTCCTCGTGAGTGAGGAGATAGTGAAGGCCATGAGGCCGGGTTCGGTCATCATAGATATCTCCATCGACCAGGGTGGGTGCGTGGCCACCTCAAGGATGACGACCCATTCGAACCCCACTTATGTTCAGCATGGGGTGGTCCACTACGCCGTGGGGAACATGCCGGGGGCTGTTCCCCATACATCCACGTATGCGTTGACCAACGCCACCCTTCCCTACGTGGTTGCTCTAGCTGGTGGCCCCGAGGAGGCGGTGCGGAACAGCCGGGCCCTGGCGAGGGGTGTGAACCTCTGGAAGGGGGTTCTCGTGAATCCCAGGGTGGCGGAGGCCCATGGGCTCCAAGCCACTCCCCTAGAGGAAGCCCTGCGGGCTGCCTGAGCGCTGGAGGCCAGGGTGTCGGACCTCCGCGGTCTCCTCCACAGGTACCTGGAGTGGGCCAGCGTTGAACGCGGTTTAAGGCCCAATTCGCTTGCCGCATACCACTCCGACCTCCGGAGCTACCTCGACTTTCTGGCTTGCCGGGGGGTGAGGGGTCTCCCGATTCCCCCTGAGGCCCCCCAGCTCTTCCTCTCATGGCGGGCGGCAGCGGGGTGCGCTCCTTCCTCCCTGGCTCGGGCGGTTTCGGCCATCAGAGGGTTCCACGCGTTTCTGGTGAGGGAGGGCCTGGCGCGGGAGGACCCTGCTCGGGAGGCAAGGGGCCCGAGGGTGCCGAGGTCGCTTCCCCGCCCCCTGGCTATCGAGGAAGTTGATGCCCTGGTCGCCTCGGCGAGCCGCGGCGACCCCCTGGCTCTCCGGGACCGGGCCATCCTTGAGGTCATGTACGGATCCGGCCTGCGCGTCTCGGAGGTGGTCTCCCTCGATCTCGACCAGCTGGACCTAGAATCGGGGTTCCTCAGGGTGAAGGGGAAAGGGGGGAAGGAGAGGGAGATCCCCCTCGGCAGACCCGGCCTGGATGCGCTCAGATGCTATCTGGATCTCGGCAGGCCGGCTCTGGCGCGCGGGAGGCAGACCCCTGCGGTGTTCCTGAACGCGCGGGGCAGGAGGATAACAAGGCAGGGCTGCTGGCTGGTGGTGAAGAGAAGCGCTCGGCTGGCCCTGCCCGAAAAAAGAGTCACCCCCCACATGCTGAGGCACTCCTTCGCCACACACCTGCTGGCTGGGGGCGCTGACTTGAGAAGCGTCCAGGAACTCCTGGGGCATGCGCGGGCCCGGACGACGCAGGTTTACACTTTGGTTACGAGGGAGAGGATCCTCCAGGAGTACTTTGCCTCCCACCCCAGGGCACGCAAGCCGAAGCGGCCCCGGTCGGTCCTGATCTCAGCCGGACAGTGGGAAGAAGTGAGGGGAGGAGAAGAGCATGGATGAGGAGCTGAGGAAGAGGCTGAAGGCGGCCTTGGAAGAGGAGCGCGAAAGCCTCCGCAGGCAGCTCCAGGACATGGGTGTGGACCCGGATGCCTCGGGCATCGAGGGGCTCGAGTTCGACGCCGGCTTCTCCGACAGCGCATCCTCCACTGCGGAGAGAGCCAGGCTCCTCGGCCTCACCCAGCGCCTCCGGACGTCCCTCAAGGATGTGGAGGACGCCCTGCGCCGCATGGAGGAGGGTAAGTACGGAGTCTGCCAATCCTGCGGGAGGGAGATCGAGTTGGAAAGGCTCGAGGCGATCCCCCAGACCAAGCTCTGCGTGGCTTGTGCCCGGGCTGCGACCAGAAAGTGAGGGGGGCTGTCCGCCGGAAGGGGTGTCACAGATACCTTGTTGCAGGCCCGCAGGGTTTTCCTGATCATCCTGGACGGCCTGGGAGTTGGGGAACTTCCGGATGCCGCTCGCTTCGGAGATGCTGGTTCCCACACTCTCCTCGGGGTAGCCAGGTGCTCCAGCCTGCGGCTGCCCACCCTTGTTATGCTCGGGCTCGGGAACATCGCGCCCGAGGCTCTTCCCCCGACTCCGAACCCCGCGGCAGCCTGGGGCAAACTGGCCGAGAGATCAGCCGGGAAGGACTCCACCAGCGGCCACTGGGAGCTGGCGGGGCTGGTCCTGGAAAGGCCTTTCCCGACCTACCCCTCGGGTTTCCCGCCATCGGTGGTTGCTCGCTTTGAGGCGGCCATTGGGAGGAAGATCCTCGGAAACCAGCCTGCCTCGGGTACCGCCATCATCGAGGAGCTCGGTGAGGAACACATGAAGACCGGGAGGCCCATCGTGTACACGTCGGCCGATAGCGTCTTTCAGATAGCCTGCCACAAGGAGGTCGTTCCCCTAGAGGAGCTTTACAGGATGTGCCGGATCGCCAGGGAGATCCTGGTGGGGGAGGATGCTGTGGCTCGTGTGATAGCGAGGCCCTTCACAGGGGTTCCCGGGAAGTTCGTGAGGACCCCGGAGAGGCGAGATTTCTCCCTCCCCCCTCCTGGGCCAACCCTGCTTGATCTCTGCGCGGCTGCAGGGTTGACTGTGGCTACCGCGGGCAAGACCGACGACATTTTCGCCGGTCGGGGGGTGAGCATCGCGCTGCACCGGGGCGAGAACCTGGACACCATGTTGGCTTTGGAGGAGCTCGCCCGCGAGGTGGAGAGGGGGCTGGTTTTGGGAACCCTGGTGGATTTCGACACCAAGTATGGCCACAGGAACGATCCCCATGGGTTCGCCCGGGCCCTAGAGGAGTTCGATGCGTGGCTCGGCCGCTTCCTCGGCTTTCTTGGTGCCGGGGACGTGCTGGTTTTGACGGCAGATCATGGGTGCGACCCTACCACTCCCTCCACCGATCACTCCAGGGAGTACGTTCCTGTGCTGGTCTGGGGCGAGGGCCTGAAGGCCGTACCCCTGGGAGTGAGGGGCTCCATGGCCGATCTCGGGAAGACCCTTGCCCGCCTGCTCGGGGTGGATGCCGCGGTCCTGGCTGGCGAGGACTTCTTGGATGCTCTGCTCTGAGGGGCCTGGATGAGGAGGCCGCGCCGAAAAAGGGAGTAGGGATCCCCGGTCCATCTTGCGGTTAAATCTCTGAGTATGTAGCCTTTGGTTGCTTGAAAGTTCTGGTGATTTGTCTATAAACACTTTGAGGTCTGGAAGGCGGGGACGCGGTGGCGCGGTCGAGCTTGGAGGTGGTGAGTGGGAAGGGTGGTTGCTCTCGCCAACCAGAAAGGGGGGGTGGGTAAGACCACGACCGCCGTGAACCTTGGGGCGGCCCTAGCGGAGCAGGGGAGGCGAGTTCTCCTGGTCGATATGGACCCCCAGGGAGGGCTGGCTGTCGGGCTCGGCTACAACCCTTACGAGCTGGAACCTACCGTGTACAACCTGCTTCTCGAAGAAGGAATGAAACCCCGAGACGTCATCATGGCCACCAGCGTCGCTGGCATGGACCTGGTTCCCTCCAACATTGACCTCTCCGCTGCCGAGCTCGTTCTGGTGAGCGAGGTGGCCAGGGAGCAGGCCCTGCTCCGGAGCCTCTCTCCTGCCCGGGATGAGTACGACTTCATCCTCCTGGACTGCCCACCCTCCTTGGGCCTGCTCACGGTCAACGCCCTCACCGCCGCGGATGGGGTGATGGTCCCGGTGGCCTGCGAGTTCTATGCCTTAAGAGGACTTGCGCTCCTCACTAGGACCATAACCAAGGTGAGGGAGAGACTGAACCCCGGTTTGAAGGTGGACGGCGTTCTCGCGACCATGTTCGACGGGCGGACCCTCCACGGAAGGGAGGTGCTTGAGAGGCTGAAGGAGGCCTTTCCGGGCGAGCTCTTCGAGAGCGTGGTGCCAAGAACTGTTAGGTTCCAGGAGGCCCCTGTAACGGGGAAACCCATTCTCGAGTACGCACCCGACTCCCCGGGGGCTGAGGCATACCGGCAGGTGGCACGGGAGTTCCTTGAGCGCGTGGATGGCGGAAAGTTCCGGAACCCCTAGGCCTGCTTCCGGCCGGGGGTGGGGAAGGCGAGAAGGAGGTTGAGGTGACCAGGAGAGCAAGTCTTCCAGGGGCAGACGAGCTTTTTAGAGCTACAGCCGGCCTGCGGCCCGTGAAGAGGCAAGATGAGGCGGTGGAGGCCCCGATGCCGGCCATAAGGCCCCCCAAGAGGGCCAGCGGTCGCGAGAGGCACGACGAGAAGATCACCGTGTACTGCACAAAGCAGGAGGTAGACGCCTTGGAATGGGCGCGCCTGGTGCTCAGGGCCGAGTACGGGATTGCGGCGGATAGGGGGAGGATTGCCAGGGAGGCCCTGGCCCACGCCCTCGTCGACCTCGCAGAGCGGGGCCCCGATTCCATCCTGGTCCAGCGACTCAAGCGTTCCGTCTAAATCATGTCCCCAGGGGCTGGCATCTGGGCCGAGCAGCCCGGGAGCGGGTTGAGCCCGGAGGGTTCTCCCACCCGGGAGGGCGGAGGAGGGCTGGCAGAAGCTGCGCGGGCCCTCCTCGCGCGTATTCGGGCGGGTGCGATCTCGCTGGAGGAGGCAAGTCGCCTCCTCCTCGAGCTCCTGCGCCACATGGAGGAGCGGATACGGGAGCTGGCGTGGGTACCCAGCCAGAGCGATGAGGAGGACCTGCCGGATGCGGCCAAAGATAAAGAGATCGCGGCCAGAACCAGGCTTGAAATCTTTAGGGCCGCGGCTTCGTGGATGGCGGAGAGGCTGGCGCTCGAGGCTTCCACCACGGCACGGATCCGTCTTTCCTCGGGGCTCCGCCGCGAGGTGGTGCTAGTCCGGAGTGACCTTCCGGTGCTCGTTTCCCTCGCGGAAGAGCTCCTCGCGGCGCCCGACCCGCCTCCCATACCGCAGCCGAGGGTGGAGTTGGAAGAGGCGAGGAGGCTGCTCCTCGGGTGCCTGGCCGGCGTGGGAGCGGTCTCGCTGGCAAGCCTGGCCGCCGGCGACCGCGGCCTGCTGGTCGCCCTTTTCCTCGTGGCCTTGGCTCTTTCAGCCGCGGGAGAGGTCGAGCTCGTCCGGGGTGGGGAGATAAGGCGGGCCTCGGGGGTTGTGGACCAGGATGTCGCGGTCGGGAGGGCGTGACTCATGGTCGAACGCGGGCCTGGAGAGACGGCGGCTGGCGAGTTTCCGCAGAACAGTCAGGGTTCCAGGGAGGAGCTGCTGAGGTCGGCTGAGGCTGTCCTCCTGGCGGCAGGAGGTGAAGTACCTCTGCGGCTTCTTGCGCTCTGTCTGGGGATACCCGTGGATCTTGCGGGCGAGCTGGTGCGAGTCTTGGCAGAGAAAGCTGAGAGAGAGCTCCGAGGGTACCGGGTTGAGCTCGAGGGGGAGAAGGTAGCGCTCTTTACACATCCAGAGGCGTCCGCCGCCGTCTCCCGGCTCCTCAGGAGGAAGCAGCGGCTCTCTCGCGCGGCCCTGGAAACCCTGGCCGTGGTGGCCTATCGCCAGCCTGTGAGCAGGCAGGAGATAGCAGCGGCGAGGGGCGTCGATCCTGAGTCCAGCCTCCGCAGCTTGCTGGAGGCGGGTCTCATTGGGGAAGAGCGGGATGCTACCGGAAGGACACGCTACACCACCACGCGGGAGTTTCTCATTCGCCTTGGCATCCGCTCCCTTCACGATCTTCCTCCCCTCGGACGCCCGCGTGAGGCCGCGGTGGGGGAAGGAAGGGCTGGCAGCGTTAGAGGTCAGGGTTGAAGACAATGTCTAACGTTATAGTGTAGGGACTGAGTCGCCCTTCGCCAGCTCGCAGTCGTCAGCCGGCCTCCGCGGAGAGGCTCAGGGGTTGCTGGACTTCCGGGGTGGTGCGGCGCCCGAAGGAGCAGGTGGGAATCGTACATGGCGGCGGGTGGGAGTTGCCAGGGGGAGCGGCTGTCGGCCGGGGCCCTCGCGATGGTGGTACATGGAGTTGTTAGTCACTGAGGCTTCTGATGCTGGCGGCTACTGAGAGTTTAGGCTCTAAGGAGATTTATTTCTGGGGGTTCGAATAACTCGAGAACTCGAAAGCTTTGAATCTGAAGGTCTCTAAATCTTGAGAATTTGATCGCTGAGGATGTAGAGATTCTCAACTCTTAGGCGGCTCAGATTTGGAGAGCTTGAGGGAGGGTGAAATGTGGGTCTCAGAGAATAGATATCTTGGGAGCCCCCCGAGATAGCGCCTAGCTTGGCAGGTCGTCCCGGAGTGCGCGGGTCTCGCCCAAGTAGACGTGCTTAGGACGGCGGGAGCGAGGCAGGTAGGCGTGGACGAGGACGCGGACTACGCGGGACATGGCGTGGGGGACCGGTATCTCCTGAGCACAGAGGAGCGCCACATCGGTCAGCCCGAGCTGGCGCGCGGCCAGAGCGGGGAACTCGGATTTGAGATCAGGGGTGGCCGTGAAGAAAATGCTAACAACGTCCTCGGGGTCCAGGTGGTTCTCGCGCATGATGGCCTTGAGCAGGTCCCTGGTGGCCTCGAGCAGGTCTTCGGGCGTGTCCCTGCTGACACGAACGGCACCTCTTATACCTGCGAGGCGCTCCGCCTCTCCCTTCCCTGTGGCCTGCTCCACGCCTCCGACCTCCATCCGGTGCGGTGCACCCGCGCTGCTTTGTGTTGGGCCCGCGGGTAGGTCAAGATAGGCTTCAGCTTACCTGTCTCGCAAGGTGCGCCTGAGGAGGGGCGGCGGGAGGAGTCCGCGGCTGCACGGAGGGTTCCTGGGTGGGCGGCAAAAGAGGGGAACCCAGCAAGACGGAAGGCGGCTCTCGCCGCGGTGCCCCGGCTCCGCGGGTGGTCCTGCTGGTGGGAACGGGGCTCATTGGTGGGTCCTTCGGCATGGCCCTCCGGTCCCTCCGCAGGGGCCCTTTGGTGCTGGGGTTTGATACCGACAGAGGTTCTGCCAGGAGGGCCGCAGAGGTAGGCGCCGTGGATGCCTTCCTCGATCGGCTAGAGGAAGGAGTCGGCCGGGCTGACCTCGTGGTCCTGGCAGTCCCCCCGGAGCAGGTGCCCGAGTGTGCTGCCTCAGTAGCCCGTCACTTAAAACCCAGGACGGTCCTGCACGACGTGGCGAGTGTGAAGGAGTGGGTGGTTAGGCAGGTCGAGCTGGCTGCCCCGGGAGCAAGGTACGTGGGGGGGCATCCGGTGGCAGGGCGGGAGATGGGAGGCATAGACGCCGCCTCCCCCGACCTGTTCAGGGGCCGGCCCTACGCCCTCTGTCCCAGCCGCCAGTCGGATCCGGAGAGCATTGCGCTTGTTACCAGGGTGGTGAGGCTGCTTGGGGCACACCCCGTCATGATGGATGCCCGCACCCACGACGTCGTGGTGGGCCTCACCAGTCACCTGCCTTTCCTGCTCGCCGCGGCCTTGGTGAGAACAGCCGCATCCTGGCCTCCTGGGCAGCCCCAGGGTCTCGCCTTCGCTCTCGCCGGCCCCGCCTTCCTGGACGTGACCAGGGTTGCCGCCAGTCCGGCGGACCTCTGGACGGAGATTCTCTCTCGTAACGCTGAGGGGGTGCGAGCGGCGGCGACGGCCCTCGAGGCCACCGTGAAAGAGATGTTGACCTTGCTGGAACAGCGGACGGGCCTTACGGAGGAGCTCAAGCGGGCGGGAGAGGCAAGGCGGAGGCTGGTGGCGGGTCGGGGCAGGGCGAGGGTGGTCGCGGTCGTGCTTCCGGACCGACCGGGGGCTCTTGCCGCGGCCATGGGAGCCGTGGCGGCACGAGGTGTCAACCTCGCCGACGTTTGGGTCTCGCCCCCCGCAGCGGGGGTCGGGGTGGCGCGTCTTGTGGTATCGGGGGCCCGGGCCGCTAGAGAGGCCGCCCGGGCCCTGAGCGACCTTGGTCTCAGCGTCACGCTGGAGGGGTAGAGAGCAGTGAGTGAATGAGTTGAATACTGGATTGGGCGGCCCCGCTCTTTAGATTTTTGTGTCTTTAGATCTCAAGACATGCAGATCCCGGGATCCTCATATCTCAGGATTTTGAAGTCTCAAGATCCTTAGGCTTGGAGAACCAAGAGTTCGAGGTTCTAAAGATCCCTAAGCTCTTAAAATCCAAGATATTCAATATTTGAGGACTGGAGAACCACATCTATCTGTCGTCTAAAGGTTCTGCCCCCTTTGGGAACGCGGACGGGGCTCGGGCGCGCGGGCGGCCCTGCGAGGAAGGAGCCGCCCGGGTATCCTCGCCTGGGTGGGAGCGAAGTTCAACTGGTGAGGAGGCGATCCTTGATAGCGTTTGGCGAGGCCGCACACGGGAGCTGCAGGGCATTCGGGCCTGCCAGGAGGGCGCTCCGGGGTGGCTGTCGCGTACCGGGGGACAAGTCCATCAGCCACAGGGCGCTCATCCTCGCAGCCCTGGCAGACGGTGTCTCGAGGCTGGAGGGCCTTTCCACCGGTACCGACGTCGTGAGAACGGCGCGCGCCCTCAGGCTGCTGGGGGTCAAGACCAGCGAGTTGGCTCCTGCCGCCCGTTTTTCTTCTCGGGCCTCGGCTCGCACCGCCGGTGATGCAGGCCCTGGAGGGCTCCCTGGGCTGCGGGGGTGGACAGCCATCCTAGAGTCCCTGGGGAGGGAGAGCTGGAGCGAACCCGAGGCCCCTCTCGACCTTGGAAATTCCGGGACGGGTCTGAGGCTTCTCGTCGGGGCCGTCGCGTCCTCCCGTGTGTTTGCAGTCTTTACGGGGGACGAGAGCCTTAGGAACCGGCCCATGGCGAGGGTGGTTGGGCCACTGCGGGCAGCGGGGGCGGAGATCTGGGGACGGGAAGGGGGGAATCTCCTTCCCCTGGCTGTGCGGGGTGGCAGGCTCCGCGGCACCACGCACCGGATCTCACTGCCCTCGGCCCAGGTGGTCTCGGCGCTGCTGCTGGCTGGGCTAGGCGCGGAGGGGCAGACGGAAGTGTTCTTTCCCCCGGGACCCAGGGACCATACGCTCCGCTTATTGAGGAAGGCGGGGGCCCGGGTGGACTGGGCCGAGGGGTGGGCGCGGGTGGAGCCCGGTCCGGTCGAGCCCATCGCGGGTTGGGTTCCGGGGGACATCTCTTCGGCCGCCTTTCTCATCGGGGCGGCTCTGGTGGTGCCGGGGTCCGAGATCACCGTCGAGGGTGTTGGTCTGAACCCGAGCCGCCGGGAATTTCTTTCGGTTCTTGCCAAGATGGGCGCGAAGATTGAATGGCAAGTAGAGGGTGAGACCCTGGGGGAGCCCTGGGGCCGTATCAGGGCTAGCCACAGCCCTGAGCTCGAAGGGTTCGAGCTCAGGGGCGAGCTAACCGCAAGCTGCATTGATGAGATTCCTCTGCTCTGCGTGGTTGCGACTCAGGCCAGGGGAAGGTCTGTGGTGCTGGACGCCTCCGAGCTCCGGGTGAAGGAGTCCGACCGGCTGGAGGCGCTGGCCAGGGGATTGAGTGAGATTGGTGCGCGAGTCGCGCTGGGAAGGGACTGGATTGCCGTGGAGGGCCCGACGCGGCTGGCCGGTGGTGACGTCGAGAGTTTCCGGGACCACCGCATAGCCATGGCCATGGCCGTAGCCGGGCTCGTCTCCGACCAGGGTGTACGAGTGAGGGGATGGGAGTGGGTGGAGACGAGCTTCCCTGAGTTCGAAGAGACCCTGGCTCACCTGGCCGGCGAGGCGAGGGAAGGGGAGGATTCCGGAGGATAGGGCCGAATGCGGAGACAGAAGACGGTGGTGATCACGATAGACGGGCCCTCCCAGAGCGGAAAGAGCACCGTTGCCAGACTGGTAGCCCAGGCCCTGGGGTTCGCTCACCTTGAGACCGGCGCTGCCTACCGGGCTGTCGCCTGGGCCGTACTGAGGAAGGGGGCGGACCCGAGGAAGGGTGAGGCTGTGGTAGATGCCATTTCTGGCATGGAGGTCGCGCTGGGCCCGGGATGGGTCCTCGTGAACGGCGAGCCGGCTTCTAGGAGGATCCTCGGCTCCAGGGAAGTGGAGGCCGCTGCTCCGTGGGTGGCGGCGGTCCCCGCCGTGAGAAAGAGCCTTCTCCCTGTCTTCCGGAAGGCTATCCGCGAGGCCGAGCGGGTGGTGGTTGATGGCAGGGACGCCGGGACGGTGATCTGGCCCTGGGCTCAGCTCAAAGTGTTCCTCACGGCCGGGCTTGAGGAGCGGGCCATGCGAATGGTGGCGCGGAGGAGGACCCCGAGCGCCTCCTCTGTCGAGGCCGCCCTGGAAGACCTCAAATGGAGGGACCGAATGGACACTAGGAGGAGGATCGGGCGCCTGCGTCCCCCCCCGGGCGGGCTGGTGCTGGATACCGGGGGTAGGTCTCCCGAGGATGTGGCGGAGGCAATCCTCCAGGTGTGGAAGGGGGTGCTCTCAGGGGGAGGGACCCATGAATAGTAAGGGGCGCCGGGGAGGACCGGCACATGGCGGGCGCCCGCCCGCCCTCCTCAGGGCAGCACGGCATACGCTGGCAGGTTGCCTAAGGCTTTACTTTAAGGTGGAAGTCCCTGGCAGCAACCGCCTGCCCCCCGAGGGACCTTGCATTCTCGCGCCGAACCACACCAGCTTCCTCGATGGCCCGCTTCTCGCGCTCCTCCTGCCGAGACCCGTTTACTTCATGACCAAGGTCGAGATGTTCCGAGGGCCCCTGGCGTACCTTCTCGCCGCGGCAGGGCAGTTCCCTGTCAGGAGGCGGGGGAGAGACAGGGGAGCGCTGAAGATGGCCGAAGCCATTCTGGACGCCGGCGCGGTGCTTGGCCTGTTTCCCGAGGGGACACGTGGGGAGGGGAAATTCGAGCGGCTCGAGGACGGCATCGGGTATCTCCTGCTGAGGAGACGGGTCCCCGTGGTTCCCGTTCTCATCCAGGGAACCCGGGAGATTATGCCCCCCGGTAGTTGGTGGCCGCAGAGGGGGCTGGTTCGAATCACGGTGGGGGCCCCCTTCACTCTCGAGGAGGCCCTTGGACCGGCCTACGGAATTCGGTTTCCATCACAGGAGACGGGAGCCGTTAGCAGGACCCCTACTCGTTCGGATGTGCGCAAGGCGACGGAGGCTGTGGGCGTGGTTCTCCGCTCCTTCCGTGCCTCCGTCCTCGAGGAGCAGCTCCGGGCAGCTGGGAGGTGAGGATGCCGCGCGCCCGGAGGGGCGGATTGCAACAAGCCGGGGATCTCCTGGCCCCCTCCGGGCAGGCCCTGGCCACAGTGGTAATTGTGGGCCGCCCCAACGTCGGCAAGTCCACCCTGTTCAACCGCATCCTCGGCTCGCGGCGGGCCATAGTCCACCCCGAGCCCGGCGCAACGCGGGATCCGAACGAGGCGGTGGTGCGGTGGGCGGGGTGTGAGTTCCTGCTTGTGGACACAGGGGGGTGGGAGCCGAAAGGCCAGGGCCTGACAGCCTTGGTGGCCCGCAGCGCTGAGGACAGGCTTGCCCAGGCTGACCTTGTTCTTCTGGTGTGCGAGGCCGGGGCCGTGCCGAGCCAGGAAGAAGAGGCCCTTGCCAGGCGGGTGCAGAGGGCTGGGAAGGCCCTTATTGTCGTCGCGAACAAGGCCGAAGGAGCGGGCAGGGCTCTCGACGCAGCGGGCCTCTACCGTCTCGGCCCCGATGTCATCCCCATCTCCGCCCTTCACGGCCTCGGCGTCCCGGACCTCCTGGACCTCGTGGTGAGCCGGCTCACCGCGAGGGCAGGGGTTGGCCAAGCGGTCTCCCGCCCGGCGGTAGATCTCAAGCTCGCTCTCGTCGGGAAGCCGAATACGGGAAAGTCCTCTCTTTTCAACCGGTTGGTGGGAACCGAGCGCGCGATGGTGCACGAGAAGCCCGGGACTACCAGGGATCCGGTCCCCTTCCTGGCCAGGGTCTCCAACGCCTGGGTTCTCTTCACCGACACGGCGGGGCTGAGAAAGAAAGCCGCAGGCCTCGATGCAGTCTCGGCCGCCAGGACGGCGAGGGCCATCAAGGAAGCTGAGGTCGTCGCCCTGGTGGTGGACGCCTCTCTGCCCTTGACCGACCAGGACAGACGGATCGCCAGCCAAGTTGCAGAGGCCGGGAGGGCCTGCATGGTCCTGGCCAACAAGTGGGACCTCGTCCCGGGGCAGGAGCGGCCCCGGCTTCTCCAGGCCATCCAGGGGGAGCTCGAACTGCTGAAGTACGCTCCCGTTCTTGCCGTCTCGGCCCTGACCGGCCAGGGGGTGCGAAGCGTGATCCCCACCGCCCTTGAGGTGAAACGGGCCTGGGAAACCCGGATCCCCACGGCCGAGCTCAACCGTGTCGTTGGGGTCGCGCAATCGAGGCACCCCCCTCCTGGCGGGCGGGTGCTCTACGTAACCCAGGTGGGCGTCGCCCCTCCCACTTTCGTGCTTTTCTCCACGGGGCGCCTGGACTCGACCTACCTTCGGTACCTCGAGAGGGCTCTCAGGGAGGCCTTCGGGTTCCTCGGGACGCCCATGGTCTTCAAGGTGCGCCCGCGGCGGCGGGCCGCCTAGCGGGGCAGGGCGGCGTTGCCTGCGGGCTCAGCCCCGGGCCGAGGGGAGGAGGCTCGCAGGCTACGAGGGCCTCCGGCGCCTCAAGCGCCGGGTTGAAGGCCGGAGAAGGGCTCTGGTACATTTTGGTCAGTCGGGCTGTGGCGCAGCTTGGTTAGCGCACTTGACTGGGGGTCAAGGGGTCGGCGGTTCAAATCCGCTCAGCCCGACTTCTTTTTTCGGCGCTGACCGGCTGGGCTCACCCCTCCTCATGAGGGCGGGGCCACCTGCAGGAGGGAGGCGACTGGAATGGAACCCTAGGTCGCTCAGGGCCTGGAGCCGTGAAGGCGCTGCCGCGGGTGAGCCGGATGGCCTGATATGGAGGCTTGTGTGGCGGGTTCGGCAAGGGGCAGGTTCGTCACTCTCCCCAACTTTCTTTCCCTGGTGAGGCTCCTCTCCCCCCTGGCCCTGCCAGTTCTGGCCCGGCCGGGACGCTGGGGCGCAGCGGGGCTGCTCGTCGCTGGAGCAGCGCTCACGGACTGGATGGACGGCCACCTCGCCCGCAGGCTCCGCCAGGTGAGCGAGGTGGGGAAGGTTCTGGACCCTGCTGCCGACCGCTTCTTCGCCCTGGGATGTCTCATCGCTCTGGTGTTGGGTGGGGGGCTGCCCCCATTGGCGGCCGGGGCCCTCGTTGTAAGGGAGAGTGGACTCGTGCTGGCCTTCCCCCTCCTTGCTCTGCTCGGGGTTCCGAGGATTGAGGTGAGTGCCGTCGGGAAGGCGGGGACGGCGTTAGTCATGTCGGCCTTCGCCTTCCTCTTCGCTGGCCTGGCCACGGGGGCTCCGGCCCTGCGGACCGTGGGTCTTGCCCTCTTTTACCTCGGTCTCGTCGTAGCCTACGCTGCTGCGGCCGGGTACGCGCTGGAGGCGTCCAGACGCGTGCGCGGTATAAGGCGGCATAAGGCAGAGCGGCATAAGACAGACGCGCTGAAGTAAGGAGCCATGAAAGCGGTGGTCCTCGCAGGTGGCGAAGGGACGAGGCTCCGGCCTCTCACCAGCACCATCCCGAAGCCGCTGCTCCCCGTGGCCAATCGCCCCCTTGTGGAGCATGCCTTGCGGCTCTTGAGAAGGCACGGGATTAGGGAGGTTGTGGTCACCCTGCAGTTTCTCGCTCCTCTCATCAGGAACTACCTGGGCGGCGGTTCAGATCTGGGAGTCGAGATAACTTACGCCACCGAAGCGCAGCCCCTCGGGACCGCGGGGGCCGTGAAGCAGGCGAGCGACCTTCTGGACGGCACCTTCCTCGTGATCAGCGGGGATGTCCTCACCGACATCAACCTCGAGGAAGCCGTCGAGTTCCACAAGAGCAGGGGGGCTATTGCAACCCTGGTCCTGACACGCCGCTCCGACCCGCTGGACTTCGGAATCGTTGTCGCCGGGGAGGACGGCGCCGTGCTCAAGTTCCTCGAGAAGCCGGGCTGGGGGGAGGTATTTAGCGACACCGTGAACACCGGCATCTACGTTCTGGAGCCAGGGGTGCTCGCCTGGGTGGGGGAGGGGCCCACCGACTTCAGCCAGGAGGTCTTTCCCCTTCTGCTGAAGGAGGGCCTTCCCGTCTACGGCATGGTGGCCGAAGGCTACTGGGCCGATGTGGGCACCCTGGAGGCATACGTCAGGGCGAACCGCGATGCGCTGGAGGGAAAGGTCCGTCTGGATCCGGCAGGCTTTCCTGTAGGGCCGGGGATTCACACTGGCGAGGGCGCGCTGGTCGAGGAGGGAGCCCTTTTGAGACCTCCGGTGATGGTGGGAAACCACTGCAGAGTGGAGGAGGGGGCGTTCATAGGTCCGTATACGGTGCTCGGGCATGGGGTGGTCGTGAAAAGAGGGGCCACCCTGGAGGGCGCCATCCTTCACGACAACGCTTACGTTGGCCCAGGGGCATGGCTGCACGGTTGTGTGGTGGGCAGGAATTCCGACATTCGGTCCGCCGCTCGTGTTGGCGAGGGAGCTGTCATCGGTGACGAGGTCGTAGTGGAAGAGGAAGCGGTTGTGAAGGAAGGAGTAAAGGTCTTTCCTTTCCGGCGCATCTCCCGTGGGGCAATAGTCACCAAGAGCCTGGTGAGGGAGTCGGTGGCGCCAGAGAGGCTTTTCGCGGGAGGCTTGGTGGAGGGTGTCCTGAACGTGGACCTCACCCCCGAGCTGGCCGTGCGGGTGGCTATGGCCTTCGGTTCCGTCCTCGACCCTGGAAGCCGAGTGGCTGTGAGCCGGGACCCAGGTAGAGGGGCCAGAGCAATAAAGCGAGCGGTCATAGCCGGCCTCACGGCAGTGGGTGTAAATTGCGAGGACCTCGAGGTGGCTCCGCTCTCAGCGGCCCGGTACTTTACCTTCGCCTCCGGGGCGGCGGGCGGGATAAGCGTGAGGACCCGGCCGGGGGATCCCCATACTGTGAGGATGCTCTTCTTCGACGCTGCCGGGAAGGAGATTCCCGAGGCGTTGCGCAGACAGGCGGAGAGGGTCTTCTTCCGCGAGGGTTTCAGAAGGGCGCTCCCGCACGAGCTGGGCGACGTCCGCCTGGCCAGGTGGTTACAGCCCTATGTGGAGGCCCTCACCTCGTGGCTTTCTGGAGCCGAGATCGGGCTGTCTCGAGGCGAGAGGAGGCCGAGGCTCAGGGTGGTGCTGGACGCGGGAAACGGATCGGTAGCCCTTGTGCTCCCTCTTTACCTGGGGCGACTTGGTGTCGAATCCCTGGTGCTCGGGGGAGAGCTCGACCCCCGCCTTTTTGCCGAGGCTGAACAGAACCTCTCTGCAAGGCTGGAGAGGGTGGGGGAGCTGGTTAGGAACTCCGGAGCGGCCCTGGGGGCAGTTCTTGATGAGGGCGGCGAGGGGCTCGTCCTGGTAGACGAGGTGGGCCTGCCCCTCTCTCCCGAGCGGGCTCTCCTGCTCTTCGTACGCCTGGTGGGGGGAGAGCAGGGCGGGAGCGTAGTGGTTCCCTTCTCCGCCACCTCTCTCGTAGAGGAGGTGGCTAGGGAGGAGGGCCTTGAAGTTATCCGCACGCCCATGGGCACCTCGCGACTCCTGGCCGAGACGGCGGTACCTGGCCGGCTTCTTGTTTCCGATGCCCAGGGGAGGTTTGGTTTCCCCGATTTCTTCCCAGGCTTTGACGCCTTCGTCGCCCTGGGATTGCTGGTCAGGGCCGTGGAGAGCGGGCGGAGCCTCTCCTCTCTCCTCGAGGGTATGCCTACCCCCGCGGTGCTCACCGCTGAGGTCCAGGTGAGCTGGGAGGCGAAGGGCAGGGTGATGCGGCTCCTGCTCCAGGCCCTCGAACGCGAGAGGGTGGAGGTCATGGACGGGGTCAAGGTGACGACTCCTGAGGGTTGGGTTCTTGTGGCCCCTGACCCCACGCGGGCGGTGATCAGGCTCTGGGCCGAGGGGAGGGACCCGGCGCGCGGCGGTGCGCTTCTCGAGGAGTACGTGGCGATGGTGACTCGGCTCGCTGGGGAGGGGTAGGGGTGGCCCGATCCTCCCGGGGATGGAGGGTGGCCGCCGTCGCCCTCGCGCTGCTCGCCGGGGTGTCGGTTGCATCCACCGGGATCCGGGTGGCGAGGGCTCAGGCGGCGGCCAGGAGCAGGCGGCCAGCCCTTCTTGAGCTCCTGAAACAAAGGACGGCCGAGGGTGACCAGCTCAGGGGGAAGCTCCGGGACCTCCGGCGGGAGCTGGAGGCCCTGGCCAGGCAGGAGATAGGGGCGTCGGGCCTGTCAGGGGAGGTAGCTACCCTGAGGCTGGCTGCCGGGCTCACGGCTGTCGAGGGCCCCGGCGTGGAGGTGGTCATGGCAGACAGCCCCCTTGCCAGCAGGGTGGGGAGGTCGGACCCGAGGTACCGAATTCAGGACCTCGACGTTCAGCGCCTAATTAACGAGTTGTGGGCCCTCGGAGCGGAAGCTGTAGCGGTGAACGGGGAGCGGACGGGGGCGCTCACCCCTGTCCGCATGGCAGGGAACGTCCTGCTGGTGGGGGTGAGGCCTGTGGGAAGCCCTTACAAGGTGCAGGCCGTCGGAGACCCGGAGCGGCTGTACTCCGGGCTTCTCGCGAGTGAAGTCGGAAAGGACTTGAGGTCCTGGTCTTCCCTCTACGGAATAAGGTTCGAGGTCAGGAAGGCGCGGAGCATGAGCCTCCCGGCGCCTTCGGAGCCGAGTTCCCGGTCCAGAGAGGGCCTGGAACCAGGGGGAGGGCGCCGTTCTCCCGGGGCGGTGGGTGGGGGGTGGGGGGGGGGGTAGGAAATGAGCCTGATAGTTCTGGCTCTCGTTGTCGGCGCTCTCATCGGCTTGCTGGTCCAACCAGCAGTCCCCGCCGCCCTTGCCCCTTACCTACCCATGGCCATCGTGGCCGCCATGGATGCCCTGCTCGGGGCAGCCAGGGCGAGACTCGAAGGGAGCTTCAGCGAGCGGACCTTCGTGCTATCCCTCGCGACCAATGCAGCTTTTGCCGCCGCCCTCGTCTGGACCGGCGACCGGCTGGGCATCGGGGAGTTCTCCACGGCAGTGGTGGTCGTGTTCTCCCTCCGGATATTCCAGAATCTCGCCGCCATTCGCCGGCGAATCCTGGGAGGATGAGATGAGGACGTGGCTGGCCCTGGGTGCGGTGCTTGCCGGCATCGCGGGGTTCATGCTCACCGGTCAGATCCAAAAGGGTGCGACGGAGGTCAAGCTCTCCTCGGAACGCGAGGAAGACCTGGTTAGCCTGCTCGCTCAGACAACGAGGGAGAACGACAGGCTCAGGCAGGAGATCGGGAGGCTGCAACTGGTCCTGGCGGAGGCGGCGGGAACCAGGGAGCAGCAGGCTGCGGCCATTCGCCAGGCCGAGGAAGAGCTCGAGAACCTAAAGGTGCTCATGGGATTGGTTCCGGTGGCCGGCCCCGGGGTCGTCCTCGACATCGATGACCCAGGAGGGCACATTCCTCCAGAGCTCATGGTCGAACTTTTGCACGAACTCCGGGGCGCTGGCGCTGAGGCCATAGAGATCTCGGGAGTGAGAGCGGGAACGACAACCTGGTTCGCCAGAGCCCCTGGCGGTCTCTCGGTGGAGGGCAAGGTCGTCACGCCTCCGTACAGGGTTCTTGCCGTGGGGGACCCGTCCCTGCTCGAGCAGGCCCTGAAGCTGCGCGGGGGAGTGATGGATGCTCTGAACGCTGCCCCCGGAGTGCACGCCACCCTCACTCCCTCCGATAGGGTTGAAATAAGGAGCGTGAGGGGGAAGCCCGAGTTCAGGTATGCGAGACCCAGAAGGTGAGAGGACGGGTGGAGATAGGGCGGCCGAGCCGCTAGTCGGCGACGTTCAAGAATCGGGGAACGGCAGGTACCCCGGGGATCCGGCCGTGCCTCGAGCTGGACCCAGAGGCGACGCGGAGGAGGACGCAACCTTGTCTCCGGCAATAGGTAAGGCTCGGGTGGGGCAGCCTGAAAATGCCGGCCGCCGTCGGTGGCCGTGGGCGAGGGAGGTTTGGCTGGGCGGAGCGGGGCTCGCTCGCCGGGCCGCCCGCGCCCTGCACATCCTGGTCAGATGGGTCGCGGGCCTCCTGCTCGGCCTGGGAGGTGCTGCCCTTCTGCTCCTCGCCGCAGACCTCCTCCTCAGTTCCGGCCGGGTTCATAAGGGCGTCAAGGTCGGCGGGGAAGACCTGGGCGGCCTCGAGAAGGCGGCAGCCAGGGAAACCCTAGGAAGGGCAGCGGGATCCTTCGCGGATGCGCCGGTTACCATCGAGGTGGCCGGCCTGTCGTGGAGAGCAAAGCCCGCGGAGTTCGGGCTCTCCCTCGACCCGGAAGCCACCCTGAGGTCCGCCATGGGGGTGGGGAGGGAGGGAAGCCTGCTGCAGCGCGTACGGACGCGGGTGCTGGCCTGGCGAGGGCTGCGGCTCGACTGGGTCGTCCAGATTGACGGCGAAAGGCTCGAGTCCTTCGTGGAGACCATCGCAAGGGAGGTGGATCGGCCGGTCCAGGAAGCCCGCATCGTTTTTATGGCTCCTCGGACCTACCGGGTGGAGGAGGCAAAGCCCGGCCAGATCCTGGAGCGGGACGAGGCCCGGCAGCTCCTCGCCCGGGCGAGACCGGGAGTGAGCCGCATCTCGCTCCCCGTGCGCCATCTCGACCCCGCCATCGGTCCGGCCCAGATAGCAGCGGCTGTGGAGAAGGCCAGGGCCATGGCCTCCAGGCCTCTCGTTCTCGAGGGTAACGGGAAGGATGTCCTCCTCAGCCCCGTGGACATCTGGACCCTTCTCCGGTCAGAGGTGGTGACCACGGAGGCGGGTTCCAAGGAGATGGCCATCAGGGTGGAGGAAGGTGCCCTGGATTCCTTTCTCCGGCCAAGGGCTCCCGAGTGGTATCGGCCACCCCGGGACGCCCGCTTCGAAGTGGATGGCGTGGGGGGGGAGACCCTGAGGATTGTCCCGGGCGAGACGGGCTCGGAGGTGGATGTCCAGGAGCTAGTCAGGGATATCGAGGAGGCTGCCCTGGCCGGCCGATCAAGGGTGAGGGTCCCGATCCGGGACGTGGCTCCCAAGTCGACCGCGGAGAAACTGGCCTCCCTGGGCATAAGACGGCGTGTTTCGGTCTTCACTACCACCTTCGACCCCACCAACGCCCCCCGGGTGGGTAACATCACCCTTCTCGCCAGGGCTCTAGACGGCCAGATCGTCTTACCAGGGGAGGTCTTCTCCGTTAACCGCACCACCGGTCCGCGGACTGCCGCCAAGGGCTACCAGACCGCTCCCGTAATCGTCAAGGGCGAGCTGGTTCCAGGAATCGGAGGGGGGGTTTGCCAGGTAGGAACCACCCTTTTCAACGCCGTCTTTTTCTCTGGTCTTGAGGTGGTGGAGAGGCACAACCACGAGCTGTACATCTCCAAGTACCCCCTGGGGAGGGATGCCACCCTGGACTACCCGGGCCTGGACCTCAAGTTCAGGAATGACACGCCGTACGGGGTCCTGATAAAGGCCTGGGTAACTCCATCCTCCCTCACCATTGCCCTGTACTCGGGCTACGGAGGCAGAAGGGTGGAGTTCACGACCTCGGAGAGGTTTAACTTCGTCGAGCCCGGCGTGAAGTACGTGGACGACCCTACCCTCCCTGCCGGAACCGAGATCCAGGAGGAGAAGGGCTCCCCGGGTTTCTCGGTGGTGGTGACGAGGTACGTCTGGGAGGGAGACCGGTTGCTTCACAAAGACACTTTCTTCAGCCGGTACTCTCCCTACCGAACCGTGGTAAGACGGGGGACGGGCCCGCCGCGGCGCGGACCCGAGGAGACCGCCTCGCCCTAGGGGGAGGGCCGAGTGGGAAGGTGAGGTGCCGAGGTGAACACGGCCAGCTGGGAGGAGATACGGCAGGGGAAGGTGACCGACGTCTACTTCAGGAGGGGGGAGGAGGTGCTGCGGGCCAAGGGGGTAAACCCCCAGGTGGTGGCCGAGGTGAGAGCGTCAAGCCTCCCGCGCGGCTGGGGATGGGCCGTCCTGGCAGGCCTCGACGAGGCCCTGGAGCTCCTGGCTGGCCTGGAGGTCGACGCTGAGGCCATGCCGGAGGGGAGTGTCTTCTTTCCCGAGGAGCCCGTTCTCGTGCTGAAAGGTCGTTACCTCGCCTTCGGCGTGTACGAGACAGCCCTCCTGGGCTTCCTCTGTCAGGCGAGCGGAGTCGCCACTGTCGCCGCCAGGCTGAGGCTGGCCGCCGGCGGCCGCCCCGTCTACTCCTTTGGTGCCCGGCGGATACACCCGGCCGTGTCGCCCATGGTGGAGAGGGCGGCCTACATAGGGGGATGCGACGGCGTGGCCTCGGTGAAGAGCGCCGAGATCCTGGGGATTCCCCCCATCGGGACCATGGCCCATGCCCTCATCCTCTGTCTCGGCGAGGAGGAGGCCTGGAGGGGGTTCGACGAGACCATGCCTCCCGGGATCCCCCGCATAGCTCTGGTGGATACCTTCTCCGACGAGAAGTTCGCGGCTCGGAGGGCAGCCGAGACCCTCGGCGATCGCCTCTACGGCGTGCGGCTGGACACCCCCCGCTCCCGAAGGGGCGACTTCGTCAAGATCCTCGAAGAGGTCAGGTGGGAACTGGACCTCGCCGGCTACGAGCATGTCAAGATCTTCGTCTCCGGTGGCCTCGACGAGGAGCAGATTCGCAGATACAACCAGTACGCCGACGCCTATGGAGTCGGGACCTATCTCTCCAACGCCCCCGTGGTGGACTTCGCCCTCGACATCGTGGAGATTGAGGGGAAGCCAGTGGCCAAGCGGGGAAAGATGGCGGGACTCAAGCAGGTCCTGAGGTGCGCGTCCTGCCTTTACAGCCGCCTGGTGGCCAGGGGTAAGCAGGAGGAGAGCGCTGTCTGTCCCCGCTGCGGAGCGCCCATGGAACCCCTGCTCCGGCCGGCCGTGGAGGGGGGGAGGATAATCGCTCCCTCCGAGCCTGCCTCCGAGATCAGGCAGAGGGTCATAGTGCAGCTGGAAAAGCTGGAGGCGAGGTGAGAGTCCGGAGGGAGAACCTCTGGTGGCAGGAGGAGGGCGAGGGCCTTCTTATCGGCGCGGACAAGGGTTTCCTCGCTGACCTGGGCGACGTGGTCCAGGTGGTCCTCCCCGCCGAGGGAGCCCGGCTTCAGGAGGGAAGCCCCCTTGCGGAGGTGGAAGTCGAAACAGCAGGGGGAGCTTACCTCTGGATGCCCGCTGCGCCCTTTTCTGGAAGGGTGGTCCGGGTGAACAAGGCCCTCCAGGTCAGGCCCGAGCTGCTGCAGGAGGATCCGGAGGGGGAGGGCTGGATCCTCGCGTTGAAGCCGGAGCCCTAACGTGGCCTCGAGAGGCGGGGGTGCCCAGTTTGGCCGAGCACACCCTTCCAGGCAGGACCTTCAGGCTGAGGTTGACCCCGGATGGTCGGGCTCTTAGAGTAGACCGCGGGAGACGAGAGTGGGCCGCGAGAGGTGGTAGGTGTACTGTCAGAAGTGCGGGTTCGCGAACCCTGAAGGTGCGAGGTTCTGCGCGCGCTGCGGTACGCCCCTCGCAGCTCAGGACCAGACTGCGGTGCTTCGGGCTATAGAGGCCGAGGGCCTCCCCGAAGCGGAGGTCTCCTTGCCGGGAGCGCTGGGGCCGGGCGAGGCGGTGCTCGTGGTGAAGAGGGGACCCAATGCTGGCACCCACTACCTCCTCGACAGAGATGTGGTGAGTGCGGGAAGGCATCCCGAGAGCGAGATCTTCCTCGACGACATCACCGTCTCCCGCCGACACGCTGAGTTTAGGAGGGAGGGGGAGAGCTACTGCGTGGTCGACCTGGGCAGCCTGAACGGAACCTACGTGAACCGGCAGCGGATTGAGAAGGCGGAGCTTTCCAGCGGAGACGAGATTCAGATAGGGAGGTTCAAGCTCGTCTTTTACAGGCGCTGACCGAAGGTGGCGAGGACCAAGGAACGCGGTTACCTGACCATCGGAGAGGTGCTGGCCGCACTCCGCCCGGAGTTTCCGGACCTCACACCCTCGAAGATACGTTTCCTCGAGTCCCGCGGGCTGATCTCGCCCGCGCGCACCGCCTCCGGCTACAGGCAGTTCAGCCCGGCTGACCTCGAGAGGCTGAGGTTCATTCTTTCTTCCCAGCGGCTTCACTACCTGCCCCTCAAGGTGATCAAGGAGAGGCTGGATTCTAGGGGGCCGGAACCCTTGCCGGAGTTTCGGGATGCCACCGAGGAGCTCGCCGCCCCCCCAGGACCTCAGCATCTCGGCCTCGAGGAGGCGGCCCGCGCTTCGAGGTTGAGCGTGGAGGCGCTGACGGCCCTGGCCGATTTCGGGCTCCTGGGGCGGTCGTCGAGAGGGGAGCTGGACGCCGAGGATGTGGAGCTCGCGCGGGCGGCCGGGGTCCTCCTGCGCAGGGGGCTAGAGCCGCGCCACCTCAGGATGTACAAGGTATTTGCTGAGAGAGAGGGGCACCTGTTGAGACAGGTGCTCGCGCCTCTGGCCAGGCAGAGGAGGGCTGAGGAAAAAAGGGCGCTCGTCGAGGCAGCAGCGGAGACCCTCAGGGCTGCCAGGACCATCAAGCACATCCTGCTTCGGCGGGAGGTCCGCTCGCTCCTACACGGGCGGCCGTGATGGAGAACGGGGGGATCGCCCTGGAGGGAGTGAGGGTGGTCTGTGACGCCATGCTGGGTACCCTGGCCAGATGGCTCAGGGTCCTCGGGGTGGATGCCTCGTACTCCAGAGCGGAGGACGAACACCTTCTGGCCAGGGCCAGGCTTGAGGGGAGGGTTCTCATCACCGCCGATGTGGCCCTGGCAGAGAGGGCCACCAGGAAAGGTGTGCAGGCCGTGCTGGTGGCGCCGGAGCGCCTGGAGGCTCAGCTAAGAACCATCTTGGTGGAGCTCCGCCCGAGGCTCGACCCTTTCACCAGGTGTCTCCGGTGCAACGTGGGCCTGGTTCAGGCATCCCGCGAGGAGGTGGTTGACAAGGTCCCGCCCCGGGTGCTCAGGTGGGCGGGAAGGTTCGCGCGCTGTCCGTCCTGCGGCAAGATCTTCTGGCCCGGGACCCACGTGGACGGCATGCGGGCTCGCCTGGTCAGGATTCTCCGGGAGGCGTCCTCGGACCCGGGCGGGGAGCCCGGTGAGGGTGTGGGTGAGGTGTCGGGAGACCCGTCGCGGGGAGACTCAGGCTGGAGTGGCGGAAAAGGCCCTTGAGCTCTTCCTCAGCTCCTCCCAGATACAGGACCGTGTAGCTGAGCTAGCCAGGGAGGTGGCTGAGGCCTACGCGGGGAGGGACCCCGTCCTCGTCACCGTCCTCAAGGGAGGTGTTTTCTTCTTCACCGACCTCGCGAGGAGGCTCCCGATCCCCCTGGCCATGGACTTCATAGCCATCTCGCCTTACGGCCCAGCCTCTCAGGCGGAGGGAGTGGTACGGATCCTCAAGGACCTCGACCTCAGCGTGACCGGCCGGGACGTGCTGGTGGTGGAGGACATAGTCGACACGGGACTCACCCTGAGCTATCTCCTCCGGCTCCTGAGCTCAAGGAATCCAAGGACCCTCAGGGTCTGCGTGCTGCTGGACAAGCGAGTCAGGCGGATAGCCGACCTCCACCTCGACTTCGTCGGCTTCGAAGTGCCCGATGTCTTCCTCGTCGGCTACGGCCTCGACTACCAGGAGCGGTTCCGTAACCTGCCGCATCTCTATGCCGTCCGTGACCTCGCCGTTCTGGACGGGCTGGACGAGACCGCCCTTCTGGGCGAGGAAGGGCCAGAGTAGCTTCTTTCCCGGTGTTTGTACCTCGCCCTGATCTCTGCTAGCCTGCTGTAGAACCGCCGCAGCGGGAGGCAGGCATGGTAGAGATGTCGATAGTCGGGGTGAGACTGGAGCTCCCTGCCCAGAATCCTGTGGTCTTGCTGAAGGAGGTCGGAGGGCGGCGCTACCTTCCCATCTGGATCGGCCAGCCGGAGGCGGCTGCCATCGCCATGGGCATGCAGAAGGTGGTTACTCCCAGGCCCCTCACCCACGACCTTATGCGCGACATACTGAAGAGCCTCGGGGTTACCATTCAGAGGGTCGTCATCACGGATCTCCGGGATGGAACCTTCTACGCGGAGATTCACCTCCTCCAGGGCGGGCTCTCCTATGAGGTCTCGAGCAGGCCGAGCGACGCCATAGCCCTCGCTGTCAGAACCGACGTCCCCGTTTACTGTGAGGAGTTCGTGTTGGAGCAGGCGGGGGTCCAGGTGGAGGAGTCCGACGAGATCGAGGAGGAACTGGAGAGGTTCCGCCAGTTCCTGGACAACGTCACCCCCGAGCAGTTCGGGCAGGTCTGAACTCGCCTCCCGCGCCTAGCTTGACGCCGGCAAGCTGAGCGAATAGGCTAGTTACGAACTTGTTGTTTGGCCTCTCGTGGCGCTCGTGTTCACGAGGGGAGCCCGGGTGGGAGGCGGGATGCAGGATGGTTTTAGGGGTCCTCAAGCAGCCAGGATAGTCGGGATCAGCTACCGCCAGCTCGACTACTGGGCGAGGACGGGCCTGGTTACCCCCAGTCTGGCCTCCGCCCGCGGCACGGGCACCAGGCGTCTTTATAGCTTTCAGGATCTTCTGGTGCTCCGCCTCATCAAGCGCCTCCTCGACACCGGGGTGGGCCTGCGCCGGATAAGGGAGGCCGTGGAGTTCTTGAGGGAGAAGGGGGAGGAGAACCTAGCGGCTCTAACCCTTGTGTCCGACGGGAACCGGGTCTATGCGTGCAGGGACAGGGGGGAGGTGCTGGACGTGGTGGCCAAGGGACAGGCAGTCTTCGCTATAGCCCTTTCCTCCGTGGTCCGAGAGGTTGAGTCCGTGGTGCGGGAGATGGGCAGGGAGGCGGTGGCCGCCGCGGCGGTCCCGCCGGAGGCTGGAGGAGCTTGGGAAGGGGCGAGGACCGAGAGGCGAGACGCAAGACCCTGACTGGGGAGGCAGGTGGGCAAAGCCCCGATCTCCCCAGCAACAGGGTGAAGTTTGCCCACGAGAGTGAGAGGGAGTTCGCCCGGCTCCTTGACTTTTACCAGATAGCCTGGGAGTACGAGCCGCGCAGCTTCGACATAGCGTGGGACCAAGACGGGAGGCCCATCCAGAGGTTTACCCCCGACTTCTATCTCCCCCAGTTCGATCTCTATGTGGAGATCACCACCCTGAACCAGAAGCTTGTAACCAAGAAGAATCGGAAGGTCCGCCTTCTAAAGGAGCTCTATCCGGACGTGAAGATCAAGATCCTCTACCAGAAGGACTACCGGAATCTGGTGAAAAAGTACGGTCTCGAAAAGGCGAGGCGCGCACCCGGGCCCTCGGAGGAGCCACGCGGTGCAGACGGGTCCGAGACCCCTTGAGCCGGGAGAGCTGCTCCTCTCTGAAGAGGGAGAGTGGGGTCTGCTGGTGGCCAGAGTAGAGCCAGGAAGGTTCAGGGAGGAAAGCCGTCTCCTGCTCCAGCCACGAGGGCCAGGAGGCTTGTACAGGCCCCTTCTCCGGGCCACCTGGTTCGAGGGAAGACCCGGACAGGGGCTGCGAGCCTGGGCGGAGCTCTGGTACCCGCCTCGGTTGGTAGGGGAGAATGGGGAGGAGGTCCAGGTGGAGGGGGAGAATCCCGAGGTGGAGCTGGTGGGCGCGGTGGCAGCCAGGCTCCCCCAGGACGGGAGCCTCATGCTTCTCTACCCGGGGCTACCGACCACTTCGAGCATGCTGCAGAGGGGAGCCCTCCCTGCGGCTACCCCAGCCGGCCGGGCCATGGTCCTCGCCGGCTTCCTTCCCTTCAAGGACTGGTACTTCGCTGAGGGGTGGAGGGAAGGAGAGCCGAAGCTCCAGGGGTGGCGGCCGGGCCGGGGGCAGGGTGATGCCGGGCGGCGCCTTGTAGCCGAGCTTCAGGCTTTCCTGAAGAGCCCGCGTGGGCTCCCCACCCGCTGGGCTTGGGAAGCCCTCCAGTACCTCGGGGGATGAGAAAGGAGAGTCAGGTGCCAGCCAGGGAGAGGGCGCGGCGCCTGGCCGTTTTGACGCAGTAGTCCAGGGCTCTCCCGAGCTTCTTCCTCCTGGCTATCTCCTTCTGCTTCAGGATCCGGTAGGCTTTCGGGTCATCCCCGTGCCAGCGGGCTCTCATCTCCACCCTGAGTATCTCGGCGAAGGTCGAGATCTCCGTGCGCATCCTTTCGATGTCCGTCTCCTTCCCGAAGCTCATGGCCAGGTAACGGACACCGTAGGTGCGGCAGAGCTCCGCCAGGGCATCCTTGGCTATCCCCTCGGGCATGCACTTGAAGGGGTAGAGGTGAACCACGCCGTCGGCTCCCTCCTCCACTCCCTTCCTGGCTGCAGCCACGGACTTAACACCCTCCCCACCCACGTCCCTCCATAGGAAGGGTCTCGCCCCGGCGCCCCTCTCGAGGGGCTCCTCGAGGATTCCCACGCCCCTTCCCCAGAGCCACCGGAGGACGCGGCCGATCAGCCTGTTCCTGAGGAGGGCCCTCCTCTTCATCTCCCGAGTGGAGGAGCGGATGAAGTCGGAGATGCTTATCCCCTCGACCACCTCTATCCCCTCGGCTCCAAGCAGGTAATCCACGGCCCCTCGGCTGGCAAAGGGAGATAAAGCGACATAGATCTCGCCTACGGAGACGACCCTGGGTCTGGGGGAGGGGTCCTGGGGAACCCGGTCGAAGAGGGAAAGGGCCTGGTGGAGGGCTTGCCTCACCTCATCCCGGCTGTGAGCTTGTCTCAGCAAGGCGTACGCCTCTTTCTCCGCCCGCGAAGTTGCCCCGCGTTCAAGCTCATGGGCGCGGACAACGAGAGCCCTGGCCCTCACTGTCTCGGCCGCCTCGAGCTTGGCCACAGCCGGCTCGAGCAGCTTCCTCAGGCCTCTCAGGACCTTCAGCCCCAGCCCGTCCCGGTGGCTTCTCACCTCGTCGAGTTCACCGGCGTCGGCGAGCTCCAGGAGGGGTCTCAGCTTCCCTGCGTCTCCGAGCCTCGCCAGCTCCCCCAGAACTCGTCTCGCGTCCTTGAGGCCGAGGGTGGCCACCTCCAGGACATGGCCCGCCCTCTCCAGCTCAGGCTTGAGAAGGGACGGGATGACCTTTGCCTGAGCCAGGGCGTACCAGCCAAAGGTGCAAGGGCCCTCCCCTCTACCCTGGAGGAGGAAGATCCGCCTCGGCCTCACGGGCTCCCCCCTCGCCTTTGCCTCCTCCTCTAGCCTCCGGAAGAGGTCCCTCAGGGTCTGGACGAAGCTGCCTGTGGTTATCCCATACGGGCAGCAGGACTCAGAGAACTTGCCTTCTCCCAAAGCTATGGTCTCGAGGGTCGGTTCCTGCGGCGGAAGCACGTACCTGGCCAGCCCCGCCTGGTGGAAGATCTCCTCGAGGACGAGGTCCACCACGGGGTTGAAGGAAGGCCAGGTGACCAGGGGCTCGGGAGGGTCCCCCCGGATCTTCACACGGGAACCGTCTCGAGGTGCCTCGGAGGCGAGCTCTACCCCCCGGGGGGAGGTTTTCCGCTCCCCGTTGTTCCCCTCCGGACTTGGGGAATCGGGCTCGTGTGGGTCAGGGGGGCTATCGGGATTCCTTCCCGGGGCCCCGGGCAGGAGAGGCAGGGGGAGGCGGGAGCGCCCCCGACCGAGCCTCCTATCCCTCCTCTCCTCGAGAAAGGCGAGGATGGTCTCGAAGCGGGTCTTAAACCCCGCCCTACCCGACTGCTCGTCGAAGCGGAAGAACCAGGCCGGGAAACCCTTGCTGCGCGCATAGTCCGCTAGCCACTCGCTCTCGAAGGCGTCGGGATGGCAGCCGAAAGAGGAGACCAGGAGAAAGCCATCCACCGGCAGCTCGGAAGCCCAGTCTATGAAGGCCGTGAAGAGCTTGTGGGTGTCGTAGTACCCGAGCACCTGATGGAAACGGGGCAGGAGCTCCTCCAAGGGGGCATCATCCGGCGTGAGCACGACGCAGCCGGCCCTGGTGAAGAAAGTCTTGGCGTCAGCCGTGAGGAGAGGATCTTCGACGAGGTAAACCCGTCCCACCAGGGCCAGGCGGGGCCTCTCCGGCCAAGAGAAAGCTTCCTTAAGAGCTTTCCCCTCCCGCCGCGAGGAGAGGATGTTCTCCATCACCTGCCGGGCGCGGCCCCAGGGCGCGAGGCGATCCCCGAGAAAGCGGGGAAGGAAAGGAGCAATGGCCCTCCTCCATCGCGAGACGCCCTCCAGCTCGCAGAGGAGGCGGTACCCGGTGGCCGCCATCCGGGAGGGATCCAGAGACCAGATGGAGGGCTGAAGGAGGTCTGGCCATCTGGCACCCGCCGCGGTCAGGCGCTCCACTTCCTCCCATCCCAGAACCGAAGCGAGCCTGGCCCTTGCAGCCGGGGAGGCCCGTGAGACCCAGTAGGGCACGGCTCCGACCAGGGAACGGAGGGCTACGCCGCCCGGGTCCCTGTACTTGGAGCAGGTGACTGACCCCTCGTACTCGGCGCAGACGTTCGGGGCGACCAGAACGCGCGGGGCTCGGTCGCCCGAGAGGAGGTGGTGCACATGGCCCACGTAAGCCCTGAGGGGGAGGCAGTAGTCGGCTGAGGCGAGGGTCGTTCCTGCCTCGAGGATGGCCGGAGTGGTTCTGGGCGTCTTCACTACCCGGTACCCAGACTGTCTGAGGAAGGCTTCTAGGGCTCGGGCAGAGGGGTACCTGCCGGTGAAGGCGGAGACCATTCCCACTTCCTGTCTCACACCACCACCCCTTCCTTCCGCTCCTTCCGCGACGCCGTGAGAGACATTTCGAGGACCTCCCGGGTCATCTCCTTCGCGCGACCCTGAAGGAGACCCGAGAAAAGGCCGAACTCACAGGAAAGGCCCCTGTACCCCGCCACCGGCTCCCCGTCGGCAAGGAGGGCAACCACCGCTGGACAGACTTTGGGGCACGGGGGGAACCGGCAATCCAAAGAGACCGTCCGCCACCGCCTTCCAAAGGCCCTCTCGAACCCCTCAAAGGCCGTCGGTAGGCCGGCCTCCCATCTATCCTTAGCGAGGATAGCGGCCCCGAGGGCCCCGGCACCCACCACACATCCCGGGTCCGGGTGGACGAAGAATTCCTCCCGGGACAGCCCGAGGACGCTTCGGAAGGCCCTCACCAGGGCGGTGTTCAAGAACGCTCCTCCCTGGGCCACAACGGGGGGGACGATGGGCCGAACCTTCGCCACGTCCGAGAGGTATGTCTTGACAATGGCCTCTGCCACACCGGCAAGGAGGTCAGGGGTGGGCACACCTATCCTGGCCTTGTGAACCAGGTCAGACTCACCAAAGACCGCGCACCTCCCGGCTATCCGCGCCGGGCGAAGGGACTCCCGAGCGATGGTGCCGTATTCTTCGAGGGGGACGTGGAGCCTCCGGGCGACAGCCTCCAGGAAGCTGCCGGTGCCGGCGGCGCACTTGTCGTTCATGCCGAACTCGAGGCCGGTAGGGGTGACGGCGATGAGCTTCGCATCGTTGCCGCCTATATCGATCACGGTCTGCACTTCGGGGAGGACCTCCGAGGCCCAGATGTAATGGGCGATGATCTCGGTGGTCCGGCAGTCGGCGTACTCCCCCTCTCGCCCCACAAGCACGTGATGGGCGAGCTCGCCTCCGCTCCCCGTGCAGCCCAGGGCGGCGAGCCTCGCCCCCGGCGGGAGGGTTTCCTCCATGGCCCGGGCCGCGCGAAGTACGGCGTCCAGGGCGTCGCCTGCTGTGTCCAGAGAGCCGACCCCCACCACCCGGTATCCCTCCCGGGGTGCTGGGGATGGCCCCTCGGAGACGATGACGGCAAATTTAGTACCTCGGGAACCCACGTCCAGCCCGGCGAAGTAGAGCCCCGTCGAGTCCCGTCTTGGCTTCCGGGCCAGGATGGGAAAGGGAGGTACGGGGGGGCGCTCGGGCGGCCTCACCCGGACCACCTCCCGGCTCTGAGGCTCCGGCCTTAAGTTCTTTGGGTCCTGCCCCCGCTCGCACCGGCCGCCCAGAAGATCGATGAGCTGCCCCGTGCGGGTTCTAGCGGCGGTAACCTCGCAGGCGTTGCGGCACCCGTGGCAGTGGAGTAGGGAAGTGGTGAAGGCCCTGGCTTCCAGGGCCTCCAGCTCGCGCACGGCTGGGGGGAGATCGCCGGCCTCCGACGCTGCCCGGACCAGCACGGCCATCCCGAGAGCGCCCATAAGACCGTGCCCCGGCGGGATGATGGGCTCCTCGCCCAGGGCCTCGGCAAAGGCCTTAACCACCGCGACGTTTGAAGCTACCCCTCCCTGGAAGACCACGGGTCGAGGCAGGGGTTGGGAACCGGCCAGATTAGTGAGATAGTTCCTCACCATCGCCCTCGCGATTCCCATTAAGCGGTCGGCGAGGGGCACGCCTTTCTGGGTGAGGTGGCGGAAGTCCCTCCGCGCGAAGACGGTGCACGTGGGGTCTATGGGGGCGGGGTTGGTTGAGGCGAGGGCGATCTTTCCGAACTCTTCAAGGGGTATGCCGGCCTCGTCTGCTATCTGCTGGAGGAACTCCCCGGTCCCGGCCGAGCAGATGGAGTTCATGTTGAAGTAGGTGGGAACTCCGTCGGAGAAAAGAATGAGCTTTGAGTCCTGACCCCCGAGCTCCACTATGGATCCGGGGTGGGGCGCAGGAAGGCTGACCTCACCCCTGGCCAGGGCATCGAGGAGCCCGGCCGCGTGGGCCACTATCTCCGTTCTGGAGAAGGCTGCTCCCACGAGGTGGGCCTGGAGCTCCCGGCCGCTCCCGGTGGTGCCGGCGGCGACCACGATGTGAGTGGGCGGAAGGGAGGAAAGGTATGAGGCGTAGGCCGCTTTTACCGCCTCTCCAGGGTCCGGGAAGGCGGAGAGCCGGAGGTAGGAAGGGACGCCCACGCGGCCGAGGCGGTCCACTCCCGCCACCTTGACCGTGGCCGAGCCCACGTCCACACCGACGAAGACCGGTTCCACACCCACCCCCTTGCTCGTCGGCAACGCCCGCCTGCCCCCTGGCGCCGACCCGAGTTTAGTCTCGGGGTCCCTGGAGGAAAAGAGCCGAGAGAAGGGGAGGGGGTTACAGGAGCGGCATTAGGGGGTCGGTGGGGTTAGTTTACATAAGGGGGATTATGGGCGAAACCTCGCGCGCCAGACCCCCGCATACGGCTTCACCTCAGCCCGGAGATCTCCCGAGCTCCAGGCTCGGCCCCGCAGGTGGGGATATCCGCCTTCTCGGCAGGCTCGGTGCCCGAGGCCGGAGGAGAGGGGGCCGCCCGGTCGCCCAGGACGCGAAGGTAGGCCCGGACCACCTCGGGGTCAAACTCTCGTCCGGCAGCTCGGGCTATCTGGAGCGGTGCGTCGTGAAGCTCAAAGGGGGGGCGGTAAGGCCTGGGTGATGTCATGGCGTCGTGGGCGTCGGCCACGGCAAGGACTCGGGCCAGCAACGGTATTTCCTCCCCTCTCCTGCCCTCAGGGTAACCGCTTCCATCGAATCGCTCGTGGTGGGCGAGGACCGCCTCGACGATCTCTTCCTCGACCCCGAGACTTCGGAGAAGCTCGGCACCCACCTCTGGGTGGCGACGGATCTTCACCCAATCGTCGTGGCTCAGACTTCCGCACTTTTCCAAGACCTTCCTCGGCACCACCAGCTTGCCCAGATCGTGAAAGAGGGCGGCAGCGCGGAGAGCCACCCTTTTCCTCTCGTCGACCCCCATGGCCTCGGCGATTCTGTCGGCGAGGGTCGCCACCCGCATCAGATGGTCGGTGGTCTCCCCCGTGACGGCGGCAAGAACGCGGAGGAGGTGCCCGAAAACATCTGGGAAGTGGCCGAGATCCTGCCCCGCCTGCCCAGAGGCGACCTCGGGCGTCCAAAGGTTCACCCGACCCTTCCCCCCCAACTTGGCCCCGCAGAGGAGCGCCTCGTCGGCAAGGCGAAGGAGCCTCTCGGGGGAAGTGGCGTGATCAGGCGCGGCCGCCACCCCCAGGGAAACCGTGACCCGCCTGCCCGGAACAGCGTTTGCGCCCCAGTCATCGACCCTCCCCTTGATCCGCTCGGCCACGGCGGCTGCCTCCTGGGGTCCTGCGCCCGGGAGAACGACGACAAATTCGTCCCCTCCGTAGCGGAAGGCCATGTCGTAGGAGCGGAGCTCTCCCACTAGCAACCTGGCGAAGTCCGCCAGGAGCCTGTCGCCCACGCCGTGGCCGAGGGCGTCGTTTACCTCCTTGAAGTCGTCGAGGTCGAGCAAGAGAACGCCGACGGGACTGCCGCGAAGGGCTCGGGCGCACTCTTTTTCCAGCACGGGGATGAGAAGCCTGCGGCTGAAGACCTTCGTAAGGGGGTCCGTTACCGCCTCCGTCGCCGCCCTCGCCAGCCCAGCCGCTCCCAGCGTGGAAAGGGCGAAGGAAGCTCCGATGAGGGCGCAGGTCAACCAGAAGTCGAGCATGAGGAGGTGGCCCAGGCTCCCCCGCAGCAGGTGCACATAGATCTCGAGGAAGAATCCCCAAGCGCCAAGGGCAAGGAAGGAGAGGAGGTGGGGAAGCTCAAAGGCGGCCATGGAGGCACCCACGACGAACAGCAGCTGCCAGGGGCTCTCGTGCAGGCCGGAGCCGGCCCCAGGCAGGGCAGCCAGACTGAAGAAGGCAGCGTAGTACCCGAGCCATGCTATCTCCCGACCCACGGCAGTTCTGACGCCAGCTCGGCCTCCGCTCACCATGAGCCAGACGGTGGAACCGGCAAGAGCCACGGCCCAGAGGGCCAGGAGGCCTGGACCCCCAGCCGGCAGCCGCGCCTTCCTGGCCACCTGCAGGACATGCGGCAGGACTGCGAGGGCCAGGAGGAGCAGGAACTTGACGATCCTTGGGAGGACTACCGCCCCGTATACAGCCCCTTCGGTCGCCTCCAGGGGGCGTGCGGCCAGAGCGGCGGTGGCGGCCTTCACTGCTCGGCCCTGCCAGAAGCGCGCCAGGTTCCGCGCCAAGCGGGAGAGGCGGGGATTACGCGGACTTTGTGATCGAAATCCTGACACGTAGCCTCCTCTTACTGCCGTTGGTCCCATTCTGCTCATGTTCTCGTTCTTGTGATAGCGCTTATGAGAGGTAACAATCCCCGCATGGCTCCGCGAGCCTAGGCTTATCGCCCGAGGGCACTAGGCAGGCCGGCCCGGATAACCTAACGAGGCCTGACGCCCTCGCTCCCCGAGTTCAGCTGCCCTTCGCGGCCCGAGCCCTTCACCCGACCCGAACCCCAGCCGCTCCTTCGGAGGGTGCTCCTTCGGAGGGCGGCGCCCCTAGGCAGGAGGGCGCAGGGCCCACCTGGCCACCTCGATCAGGGCCTCCAACACGATGCGTCTTGAGAGCTTGGACCGCCCGGCGCGCCTCTCCCAAAAGGTTATGGGCACCTCCACCACCCTGAAGCCCGCCCGGGCGGCCCGGAGGACCATCTCGATCTGGAAGGCGTACCCCTCAGAGCGAATGGCCCCGAGGTCCAGAGCTTCCAGGACGCGCCGGTGGTAGGCGCGGTAGCCGCTGGTGGCATCCCGGATCGAGAGGCGAAGGAGGGCCCGCGCGTAAAGGTTCCCGCCTCGGGATAGCAGAAGCCTGAAGGGGCTCCAGTTGTGTACCTTCCCCCCGGGGATGTACCTCGACCCCACCACCACGTCGGCGGACTTTGCCGCCTCCACCAGGGCTGGCAGCTCGGCCGGATCGTGGGAGCCATCGGCATCCATCTCCACCAGGAGCTCGGCTCCCTCCCGGAGAGCCGTCCTGAACCCCTCCACGTATGCGCTGGCCAGGCCAGCTTTGCCCGGGCGGTGGATCACCCTCACCCTAGGGTCTCCCGCGGCGAGTTCGTCCGCGACCTTCCCCGTCCCGTCCGGTGAAGCATCATCCACCACGAGAACCCTGGCATCGGGAAGGGCCTCGAGGGTGCCGGAAACCACCTCTGGGAGGGTCTCCCGCTCGCAGTAGGTGGGGAGGACTACCCAGACCTCCACTCCTCTACCCCACGCGCTTCGCCTTACTCCTCAAGCCCTGAGCAAGCAGGCCGCGGCCGGACAGGCAAGCAGCGGCCACGACAGACGCCCAGCCTACCAGAGAACCCAACCGGCTGGCTGGAGTCCGGGCACCGAGGAGGGGCACCTCCCAGAGGAGGGTTCCAGCCTGGAAAAGTCCGAGGGAGGCCCTGACCTTCCCTTCCGGGTCCACCACGCCCGAGATTCCCGAGACCCCTGCGTGGATGACCCAGCGCCCCGTCTCCACAGCGAGAAGCCGGCTGAGGTCGAGATGCTGGCGGGAGGCGGAGCTCCAGCCGAAGGAAGCATTGTTGGTGCTGACCACGAGGACGCCGGCTCCCCTCCTCACGAGCTCTCTGCCGAGATCGGCGAAGGCGTTCTCAAAGCAGATGAGAACGCCCACGGGCTTTCCGCCGGGGAGTATGAAGAGCCCCGGTTCCCTTCCGGGTAAGGCGTCTGCCGGGACGAGCCTGGTCTGGGGGATGCGTCCGAAGAGCGGGCGGGCGGGGATGTACTCGCCGAAGGGGACGGGATGCATCTTCACGTACCTGCCAAGGAGCTCGCCGCTGGGACTGTAAAGAAGCGCCACGTTGCGCCACCTGGCCTCGCCCGCGTCTTCGGAAGCCCCCACCAGGAGCGCCGCCCCCGTGGCTGCGGTTGCCCCCATTACCGCCTCTCGCGCTTCGGGATCCTGCCGGGGGTCCGAGGAGAGGGTGCTCTCGGGCCAGACCACCATGTCGAGGCCGGGCGGGAGGGCTGAGGTGAGCGCCCGCGCCTCCTTGAGGATGGCGGCGGGTTCCTCCTGCCGGGGCAGGGTTCCGGCCGGGAAACGGTTGCTCTGTACCGCGGCGACGCGGAGTTGCGCCCCCTGGGGTGAGGTCTGGTTTGGAAGGGCAGCGGGGAGTCCGAGGAGAACACCGGTTGCTAGGGCGCCCGCCCACGCCGGGGCGAGCGTCCGGAGGCTCCTGGGTGACCTCACCGCCAGGAGGCCCTCCCCGGCTGAAAAACCGAGAAGGGCGAGGAGAAAAGCCGTTCCCTCCCGGGTGTATTGGGATGCCGCGGCGAGGAGGGGACCCGAAACCTGGGAGGCGGCCAGGACTCCCCAGGGGAAACCACCCCAGGGGAAGTGGGACCGGAAGACCTCCGTGGCCACCAGGAGAAGGGCGCCCCGGAGGGGGGCTCCTACGGGGCTAGGGGTAGCTCCCGCCGTTTTCTTCTCCCAGAGGGCAAAGGGGAGGAGGAATCCGAAGAGGCCAAAAAAACCGGCTTCCACCAGGACCAGTCCTGCCAGGGCCGGAGCGCCGAAACGCCCCACCCACCCAAGAAGGGGGAGGAAGAAACCGACCCCAAAGCCGAAGCCCGTTAGGGCTGACTCGCCGCGACCCGCCTTCCGCGCGAGGATCCAGAGGAAAGCCAGAGAAAGGGGGGCTGTCCACCACAGGTCCCCGGGCGGGTACGCTAGGGAGAGGATCCAGCCCGCCAGGCCGGAAAGAACCACCCGGAGAATCCCCACGCTTTCCAAGACTACCTTAAGACAGATGGCCAGGGGTTGGACTAGCTAGGCTCCCGGGAACTCGATGGCGATCCCGGCGAACTCCAAGGGGGGCCAGAAAGGGGTGGCGAAGCGGGCTAGAGGGTGGCGCAGTCCAGACAGATCATCTTCTCGCCATCCGCGAGCTGGCTCCTGTGCTTCACCAGGAAGCACTTCCTGCACACGAACTCGTTGGCCCGGATGGGGATGACCTTCTCGGTGATGCCGGGGAGCTCCTCTTCCTCCTCGGGCTCCACCAGCCCCATGAGCTCTTCCTCTTCCTCCACTTCCTCCCTGGGCAAGCGCGCAGGGAGCTCCTCCTCAAGAACTTCCTCCTCCACCTCGGGGACGGCCTCCTCGAGGTTCTCGAGGTCGGAGGTATCCAGGTCGGGGGGGACGTCCTCGTGGATGTCCTCGCCAAGCTCGGGATCGAGGTCGAGATCGGGCTCGACGTCGCCGAGGACCTCCCGCTCCAGATCGTCGTCTTCGGGGCCCATCCTCCGTTTTGTGAAAGGCACCCTGCCTCCCTTCCGCAGAGTCCTCATGTATAGCATGGCGGTCAAGGGGGAGCGTAGAGCAAACGGGGGTGGGCGAAGCACCCGGGCGAGAGCCTCGCGGCCGAGGTCCAGCCCTGTCCCAGCCGGATAGCCCTCAGTCTATCAGGCCCTTCCTCCGCAGAACCCGGCCTAGGGCGGCCACCACCACGGGGTCGTGGCTGAAGGAGATGGTGTCCATTAGCTCGGAATAGGCTTCCTGGAAGGAGAGGCCCTCCCGATGGACAGCCTCGTCCAGGGAGGAGCAGACCTTCACTATCCTTGCAGCCAGGGGTACCGACCGGTCGTCGTACTCCCCCCTTCGCCTGTATGGGCTGGCGCTCTTTCCCACCAGCACGGCCACGGTCTGCATCCCCTTCACCCTGGCCAGGAGCCTAGCTCCAACGCTTGCAACTTCCTCCGGCACCGGGGAGGCCTCCGCCTCCTTCGTGATCCTTCCCAGCTCGTGCATGAGGGCGGCGTACTCGAGATCGTGAAGAGCCCTTCCGGCCAGGCCAAGCTCCTTCGCGACGGCTACGGCAAGCTCGGCCACGCGGGAGGAGTGGCCGTACGTGGCGTAACCTGCCACCTCCGTGAGCCTCATGACGCCCCTGGCTGTCTCCAGGCGGGCGGCCCTCACCTCTCGAAGGCTGTGGAAGGCCTGGGAGAGGACGCCGAGGAGGAGGAGGGCCAGGAGGACCGAGAGGGGGCCCACAGTCTCCACTCCCACCGCAGCGAGGAGACCGGTGAAACCCATGGAGGCGTGGGCAAGCCCACGCTGGGCCAGCTCATCGAGGACGCACGCCCGGAGGGCAGAGGCCTCTCGCCTCGACCTTAGCACCCCTTCAGTCAGCGAATCCAGGACGTAGGCAGCGACCAGCGAACCCAGCGCCTGCAAGGCCGGGATGGTGGTGTGGGGAAGCTCCGGGCCGCCGAGACTGCCCAGACCCGACGCGGCCAGGGCAGTGGCCGCCACGGCCAGCCCGCGGGTGAGCGCGGGGGTCCAGGGGATCGCCCCCGTCCCGGCCGAAGCGGACCAGGCCACGGCTCCCAGGGCAGCTAAGAGGCCGAGGCCGAGGGGGTTGGCGCCGGCGGCTGCTCCCGCCACCGCCGCGGACCAGAGGAGAAGGACTTCTCCGGTGTAAGAGGCAGGGAAGGAGTAGGCCTCTCCGAAGAAGAGACCCAACCCGAGGACGGCACCGAAGACCCGGGGGACCCCGGAGACGCCGAAGGCGCCCGCAAGGGCGAGGGCCAGGGCCAGAGCCACCCTCCATATTGCCTTTTGGCCCTGGGCGGCCCCTTCGGTGTGATCCGGATTTCCGAGCTCCCCTCGGCTGGGGCTTAGATTCATACGGCCTCCCGGCCCAGGATCTCTACTTCGGACGCGAAGGTCCCTACCGCGACCTCAGCAGCTCCGCCCTCTTCACCCGCCCCTCTCTCCCCGGAGGCGAGCTGCTCCGCCGCGAAACGCGGTCCCCGGCGCGCCAGCACCGCCTTGAGGGCTTTCACGGCCTCCGAGTCGAGGTGCCTCCCGGACATCTCGTCCATCATTTCCAGGGCTTCGGCGTGACCGAAGGCCCGCCTGTAGGGCCGGTCGGAGGTGAGGGAGTCGTACACGTCGGCCACGGCGACGATCCTCGCCTCCAGGGGGATTTCCGCACCCCGAAGGCCGTCGGGGTATCCGGTGCCGTCGAGCCTCTCGTGGTGGTGCCTTACGGCCGGGAGGGCAGGTTGGAGGAACCCGACCCCCGCCAGGGCTTCGTATCCCACCAGGGTGTGCGCCTTGATGAGCTCGAACTCTTCCGGTTCCAGCCTGCCGTGTTTGTGCAGGACCCGGGTGGGGGTGGCTATCTTGCCGACATCATGCAGGAGGGCGGCGTAACGGAGGGGGATCCGCCTTTCCTCCGGAAGGCCGAGCTCCTCGGCGATGGCATCGGCGAGGATGGCCACCCTCTCGGAGTGGCGGCGGGTGTAAGGATCCCTCGCCTGCAAGGTCTCGGCCATGAGGGTGATCATGGCCTCGTAGGTCTCGAGCTCCTCCCTCCTGGCCCGGAAGACCAGCCTGCCGAGGGCAAGGGGGGCGATGAAGAGGAGGGCAGCGGAGGGCCCTCCGTAGAGGTAGAAGGCGGCAAGAAGGAGCCCGTTGGCGGCAAGGAAGAAGTAAGACAGGGCAACGGGCCGGAAGGCCTGCCTCCAAATGGCGGCCGGCCTGGAACCCGTCTTGATGGCCATCCCCAGGGAGACGAGACCGGTGTTCGAGAGGAAGTGGAGGGCGGAGCCGAGGGTGAGGCCGGCGACAACCCTGGCGAGGCCCGGGCCACCGAAGGCCCCTCGCCCGACCGGGGAAAGCAGGGCGTAGAGGAACCCACCGAGGGAGGAGGCCACGGCGAGCTGGGAGGCGTTGAAGAGGAGGAGGCGGAGGGCCTGGCGGCTGCGGAGGCGGTGGGCGTTTAGCTCCCCCGCCGCCTCAACCAGGGCGGCCAGGGCGGGACCGCCTATGATGAAGGCGGCCGAGGTGATCATGAACCCGGGGGTGGCGTAGACCTCCCCCGCTAGCCTCACCGGGAAGGTCTCCACCAGGATCATGAGACCGGCCAGAACAAGGAAGTCGCGGACCCCGGGCGGCCTAAATTCCCAGCCCGCGAGGACGAGGCCGCTTGCAAGGGTGGCGAGGAGGACCCCGGTGATGAAAAAAGCCCTCTCCCGCCCCAGGCGCGTTAGGAGGCCCTGGACCCGGCACCACCAGTCCCCTAGCCAATTTTGAAGCTGGCCCCAGCGGAAAGGGCCAGAGCGGCCAGGGCCGCGAGAGCAGCCAGAATCCGAGCCTTCATGGCGTTTCGCTGACCTCCTTGCAGGGAGAATTCCCCGCACCGCTTGCCGCGGGGTCAGCTCCGCTCCGCTCGGCTCGTCTCTCTCAAGGTGCTGGGGTGCCGGGTCCAGGGCCCCCTCCTCGCCGCCAAAGTTACTCCTCGACTTCCCGCAGTTCAATACTCCCGCCTCTCGCGTAACTTTTTTTTTCGACGGGCTCTTGCCATTCCTTAAGGGCCGCCGCCGACGGCCCGGTTACTTCCCGCCCGGATGACCTCGTCCTTCGAGGGAAACGGGTTCCTTCCTCGAGTGGAACCGTCCGAGACAACCATGCCCTCCCCTCCTTCTGTCCAGTCCACTGAGCACAGCTGCATCTTTGGCCCCTTTTGCATCATAGCCCTCTCCAGTAACTTCTTTCAAGACTCCTGCTCTCTTCTTCTTCCGGGTAGGATGGGCGCGTGGGCCCGGGTTCGGACCGGAACACCGCCGCTGACACGTCCGGGGAGGTCTTCCTACGCCTGGCCAGGGAGGCGGCGAGGTACATCCATCCCCCCACCTCGGCCAGGTTCCTCGAGACCCTGTCGGGGCAGAAGAACTACCCGGACCCCACCCTCCCCCCCCGCCTCCAGAAGGAGGCCGCATACGAGGCCCTCTCCCTCGCCGTGGAGATCCTGGCGCCCCAACTGGCCCAGGCGGTACCCTTTGGAGCCCAGATAGCGGGGGACGCGGAGGGAGGCGAGGTGGCGGAGAAGGTTGGAGCGCGAGAGCTGGAAGCGGCAATCATGGAGATCCCGGAGGTGAAGGCGGTGAGGATAGGCACGTACCCCGACGGGCGGCCCGCCGAGGTTCACGTCCTCGCCTCCCGCACGAAGCCGGCGAAGCAAATCGTGAGGGATGTTCAGTCCGTGGCCATGGCCAGGTTCGGCATCGAGATCGATTACAGGATAGTGAGCGTGGTCCAGCTGGGTGAGGAGGAGGCCCCCGGCATCTCCGCCCCCCGGCTGGCCGTCAAGTCTGTGGAGGTGGGGACCGAGGGGGTTCTGGCCCGCGCCCGGGTTGTCCTCGCCCGCCAGGGAGAGGAGTACGTGGGGGAGGCGCGAGGCCCCGCCGCCAGGGAAGCCAGGGTGAGGGTGGTTGCCAGGGCTGCCCTCGGAGCCGTTGAGCAGCTTCTGGCTGGCCTCGGACACCTGGAGCTCGAGGATGCTCAGGTCTTCCGCCTTGGGCCCAGGGACATCTCCCTCTGCTCCGTGCTCCTGGTGACTCCGAGGGGGGAGGAGGTGTACACAGGTTCCGCCCCGGTAAGGGGGGATGCGGACGTGGCAACGGCCCGTGCCGTCCTGGACAGCCTTAACCGCCGCCTCGCCCTGGCCTGAGCACCCTCCCCTGCTGGCCGCGAGCTACCCTCAGGCTGGCTTCCCGGGTTCGAGCTCGACCACCTCGATACCGGTGCCTTTAAGAGCCTCCCTCAGCTGGGCGGGGGTCCCAAGAAGGATGGGGAAGGTACCCCAGTGGATGGGGACCACCCTGGTCACCCCGAGAGCCCGCGCTGCCCATGCCGCCTCCACGGGGCCCATGTTGTACCTCCCGTCGATGGGGAGGAACGCCACGGAGGGCGAGTACAGCTCCCCTATGAGCCTCATGTCACCGAAGGGGCCGGTGTCTCCCGAGTGATAGAACCGGGTCCCGTTCTCAAGCTCCACCACCCACCCGCAGGCCTCTCCCCCGTAGAGCACCTCGCCCCCGTCGAGGATGCCGCAGGAGTGGTCGGCATGGACCATGTGGGCCTTGATCCCCTCGAGCTCGGCCGTGCCCCCCTTGTTCATATCGAACACCTGGCTCACTCCCTTGGAGTTGAACCACTGCGCCAACTCCCAGGAGCAGACTACCGTGCCCCCGGATGTCCTGGCCACCTCCAGGGCATCGCCTATGTGGTCGAAGTGGGCGTGGGTGACGAGGATGACATCGAGCCGGCCGAGGCTTTCCTTGAAGGCCTGGGGGCAGGCGGGGTTCCCCTTGACCCAGGGGTCCACCAGGATGCGCTTTCCGCCTGCGGTCTCCACGAGAAGGGTGGCGTGACCTAGCCAGGTGAAGCTCGCTCCCTCGAGCAGCGCCACGGCACCTCCTTTCCTTCTTTAGCCCCCAAACTCTAAATAGGGTCTCCGCGACTCCCTGCTTCATACCACCCTCCGGGAAGCGGCACAATGCCCTCCCCCGCCCCTCGTCCCTAAAATGCAGCCACCCCTGGCTGCCCGCCAAGGGGGGAGGAGAGGAGGAGGCTTGAGAAGACTCCTGCCGAGGGAAAAGGCACTGGAGAGGCTGAATGAGGGCAGGTTCGACCTTTTGGTTATAGGCGGGGGCATAACGGGAGCCGGGGTGGCCCTGGACGGCGCCTCCAGGGGCCTAAGGGTCGCCCTGGTCGAGAGGGGCGACTACTCTTCGGGGACCTCCTCCCGGTCCTCCAAGATGATTCACGGCGGCCTCCGTTACCTAGAGCACCTGGAGGTGGGGCTCGTCCGGGAGGCCGTGAGAGAGCGGGACCTCTTAAGGCGCCTCGCGCCCCATCTGGTGCGGCCCCTCCCCTTCGTGGCACCCGTGGTGCGCGGGCGGGTCGAGGCGGCGGCTCTCTCGGCGGGTCTCTGGGCCTACGACCTCCTTTCCTTGTTCCGCTCCGTCTCCGCTCACAGGACCGTGGAGGCAAGCTGGGTCGAGGCCAGGGCTCCCGGCCTCGCCGGGAGGGTTCCCAAGGAAGCCCTCGTCTGGTGGGATTGTGTGACCGACGACTCCCGCCTCGTCCTCGAGGTACTCAAGACAGCGACGGCGCTTGGAGCCGTCACCCTGAACCACGCCGAGGTTGTGGAGTTCCTCACCAGGGCCGGCCGGGTTGTCGGCGCCGTGGTCAAGGAGAGGCTGGGCGGGGAGTCCGTGAGAGTGTGGGCGAGGAGGGTGGTGAACGCCACGGGTGTCTGGGCGGACAGGCTCCGGGCCATGGAAGACCCTGGCGGACCACCTCTCCTGGTTCCCGCCCGAGGTGCCCACCTCGTCTTTCGCCGGCAGGACTTGGACGTGAGGGTGGGGGTGGTCTTCCCCTCAGCGGCAGGGGACGGCAGGCGGCTCTTCGCCCTGCCGTGGGGCCCGGTCGTCCTGGTGGGGACCACCGACGAGCGGGAAGAGGGCGGTCTAGACAGGGTCGCCCCCACCCCTGGCGATGTGAGGTACATACTCCATGCCCTCTGCTCCTACTTCGACCTGGACCTCGGGGCCGGAGACGCCGTCGCTTCCTTCGCAGGGCTTAGACCCCTTCTCGCCGGCGAGAAGGAAAGGACGGCGGACCTCTCCAGGCGCCACACCGTCCTCCTCGGCCCCCTGGGGATGGTGACGATAACCGGCGGGAAGCTCACCACCTTCAGGCGGATGGCGCGGGATGCCGTGGAGGCAGCCTTCCACGACGAAGCTCTCCCGCCCTCAAGAACGGCGTCTATTGCCCTGGCCGGGTCGAGGGTTCCACCAGAGCAACTCGAGGCTGAGGGCGCGTCCCTGGCGTCAAGGCTCGGGCTCGCGCCAGAGCTGGGTCGGGAGTTGGCCGCCCGCCGCGGCGAGGAAGGTCTCGAGATCCTGGTCTGGTCGGCCGAGAGGGGGCTGGCCGCGTGGGTGGAGCCGGGCCTCCCGTGGGTGGTCGGGGAGCTCGGGTGGGGTCTCCTTCACGAGCAGGCGGCAGGTCTCGGAGACGCCCTCGCTAGGCGGACCAGGCTCTCGCTCCAGTCCCGAGATGGCGGGCTTTCGGGAACGCTCCCGTTCCTTCCCCACCTGGCAGAGCTCACAGGCCGGGCTTCCCCCTCCCTGGAGGCGGAGCTTCGTGAGTATGCAGCCAAGCTCAAAAGGGAGCGGGGCCTCACGCTCAACCCCAACGCAGAGGAGCCCGTCAGAGCTTGAGTCTGAGGGCGCCGGGAACCACCTCGAAGCTGGCGGGGGCGGTTCCGAGGACCTCGCCGTCGGCCTCCACCACTACCCTCTCCTCGGAGAGGATCTCCACTCTCGAGACCCGGAGTTCCAGGATGCCCGGGTCCGGAACGTGCTCACCCCGGTAGATCTTGGGTACCTTGGTGAAGACGTCGAGCTTCCTTCCGTGCCAGATCTGGAGGTCGAGGAGGCCGTCAAAGGGGGAGGCCCGGGGGGCAACCCTCATGCCGCCCCCGAAGAACTGGGCGTTCGCCACCACGGTGTTGTTCATCTTTCCCCGGTAGCTGCGGCCGTCTGCCCTTATCTCCACGCTGTAGCCCCGGAAGGCCCCCAGGGTGGCCCAGGCGGCGAGGAGGTAGACGAGACGTCCCAGGCGGCGCGGGAGACGGGCAGCCCTGGCCACCACCTCGCCGCCGTACCCGGCCTCGGCCACGTTTGCGAACCACCTGGTTTGCGGCCCCGCCGGAGTCTGGAAGCGCACCCGACCGAGGTCCAGCGGGTGCGTCCCCTCACCTGCCAGCAGGCGCACGGCCCGGGGAACCTCGTGCGGGATGCCGAGGGTGCGGCAGAAGTCGCCTCCCGTGCCAGCCTGTATCACGCCGAGCACGGGCGGCTCCGCAGAGCCGGCCTCCATCAGCCCGTTCACCACCTCGTGCACGGTTCCATCTCCCCCAACGGCCACCACCAGCCGGTGGCCCTCGCGAACCGCCTGCCTCGCAAGTTCCGCTGCGTGCCACGGGCCTCGGGTCAGCTCGACTCGGTGGTCAAGGCCGAGCTCCTCCAGGGCGGTCCTGAGAGCGGGAAGGAGGAGCCGAACCCTACCCCTCCCTGCCCTTGGGTTCACCACCAGTGCGAGGGTCCCGAAAGGACTTCCCACCACACACCCTCCCCCACCTGCTTGCCCCACCGGCCTCACTCCGCCTCAAACGGCGACCCGATCGCCCCACCCAGAACTCCAGGGTTGAAGACGCCTGCCGGGTCCAAGGCCCGCTTCAGGGCGCGGAGGACCCGCACCCCCCCCTCCCCCACCTCCCTGGCCAGCCAGGGAAGCTTCAGCCTACCGACGCCGTGGTGGTGGCTCATGGTGGCACCGGCAGCATGGGCCGCCTGGACCGCCCTCTCCCAGGCAGCCCTGTACCTGTTCTTCGCCTCCGCATCCGAGCCCGCCGTCACCACGAAGATGAAATAGAGGCTCGTCCCCTCCGGGTAGGGATGGGAGGCATGGCAGAGCACGGCCGTGGAAGCAGCCACCAGAGCCTCCCTCACCCCAGTGTAGGTTGGCAGAACCTGGGGCCAGAGGGCTGCCACCTCCACCGAGTCGACCAGGACATGGGGGCCGAGCACCCCTCCCGGTGAGAGCACCTCCGGAAGGAGGCGGACTGCCTCATCCTTCTCCTGCCACCATTTCCTTGCAGGCCCTTCCCCGGCCTCCGTGCCCCCCATGGAGGCGGCCATGGCCGAGGCTTCCGCCATCTCCGCCTCGGCCCGAGGGCCGGTTCCTTCCGTGACCACGGCGAGGAGGGAGCCCTGGGGAGTCCCAAAGGAGATGGACGTTTCCGCTTCGTCCCAGGCCCTGAGGACTGCAGGACGGAGCCCCGCCTGAACTATCTCCCTCACGGCTCTGAGGGCCGCATCGAAGGCGGGGAAGAGGAAGGCCCTGAAAAGCCTGGTCTCGGGCGCAGGGCGGATGCGGAGGGTAGCCGCCGTAACCACTCCGAGGCTTCCCTCACTCCCCACGAAAAGACGGGGCAGAACCCAGGCCACAGCGGTGCGAGGTACTGGGGGGGTCCTGAGAACCTCGCCCCCTCCCACTACGGCCTCTACCCCGAGGATCAGGTCCTCAATGGAGCCGTACTTGAGGGACCGCTGACCGCTCGAGCTCGCGGCTATCCACCCGCCTAAGGTGGAGACCGAGTGGGACTGGGGGAAGTGACCCAGGGTGAATCCCTCCCTGCCAAGCACCTCCTCCAGTTCGGGTCCGGTCATTCCCGCCTCGGCCTCGGCGGCCCAGGCCTCCCGATCCAGCCAGCGGAGCCGGTTCATCCTCCGGAGATCCAGGACCACGGTGGGAGATTCACCGACTCCCACCGCCCCGCAGACCCCGCTTCCTCCACCATAGGGGACGAGAGCCACGCCCCGCTCCTCCGCCCACCTCACGGCTGTGGCCACCTCCGCGGTGCTCGCGGGCCTCAAGACCGCGAGAGGGAGGCCCGAGGGCCCCTCCCGATACGAGCGGTAGATGGCGAGGGGCCACGAGTCCCGGGAGTGGAGCTCAAGATCGGCTGGATCCGTGCTAACGGCACCCGCCCCGATGGACCGGAGTTCCTCGACCATTTCCGGACCCCTCATGATGCTTGCTGAAGCTAGCAGAAACCCCCGGCCGTCCGCTATGGGCCCGAACCCCTTCCCCCCCAAGCACCCGCCCCGCGCGTCGGAAGGGGGTACCTAGTCAGGGCCTCGGGTGCTAGACTCCGCCCGTGCACGCCAAGCTCGGAGGAGCGCTGAAGGGGCTTGTCGTCGGTCTCCTCCTCGCCATTGCCGCTTCCAGCTGCACGAGGCCGGCTCCTCCCCCCTCACCCCCCCTGGGTGCCACTGGGGTTTCGCCGCTGCCCGCCTCACCGGGGGAGGGTCCCACCGCAAGAGCCTTGCCAACCTTCTACTGTCGCAAGTTCGAGGGGGGCTCGTCCGGATCCGTCGCCTTCCTCAAGGACGTGAGAATAGGCAGGCACGAGGGCTTCGAGCGCGTGGTCCTCGAGTTCGAGCCGGCCCCTGGGGAGGCCCCTGCGGTTCCTCCCTACACGCTACAGGCGGCCGAGCCCCCCTTCTACGAGGATCCCTCAGGGAGGCCCATCTCGGTAGCGGGCTCCAGCTTCTGGAGCTTGAGGATCCACTCCTCCCGTGTGAACCTCTCGGGCCCGACCCCGTCCATGGTGTACAGGGGGGAAACCGAGATAAGGCCGGGCTTCCCGGTCCTGGCGGAGATGAAGCTCTCCGGTGACTTCGAGATGGTGACGGGCTGGATCATCGGGCTGAACCGCCGCTCCTGCCTCAGGGTCTTCGAGCTGGGAGCGCCTCCCCGCCTGGTTATAGACATCGAGTCACCGTAGGGGGCGAGGTGCGGTAGGCAGCGGGCCGGGCGCCGCGGCCTCACAGGAACGGCGCCGACTCGGCCGTTTGGTCCTGTTTGTGCGAGTTCGGTTCCAACAAGCTTGTCTATGCCCATCTGGTTGCGCGCAAGCCCGTCAACCTTCAGCTGCTATTTTTGCCGTGTCCTGCTCCCTATTGACAGCGCCCGCGCCCGGCCGTAGGATTCGGCGCCACGGGGGGAGG
>JBBINU010000013.1:0-46707 GCA_037443725.1 Actinomycetota bacterium
GGGCTGCCGGTACTGCCTTATGGCCTGCCCCTTTGGGGTCCCCACCTTCCAGTGGGAGAAGACCTTCCCCCTGGTGAGCAAGTGCATCTTCTGCGCTCCCAGGCTGGCCAGAGGGGAGAAGACGGCTTGTGCGGCGGCCTGCCCCGCAGGGGCTATCGCCTTTGGGAGAAGGGGGGATCTCATCAGGGAGGCCTGGCGTCGGATCTTCGCTGAACCGAAGAAGTACCTCCATCGGGTCTACGGGGAAACGGAGGCCGGAGGGACCTCCGTCATGTACCTCTCCGATGTTGACTTCGCCTCCCTCGGGCTGCCCCAGGACCTTCCGGATGAGCCCCTCCCCGAGGTTAGCTGGCAGGTCTCCAGGCTCGTCCCGCCGGTGGCGGTGGGCCTCGCCGCCGTCCTCAGTCTGCTCTACGGCGCGAGGGAGAGGCTCTGGAGGAAGGAGGCCCCCGAGGAGGAGCTGGAAAAGGAAAGGGGGAAGGTGTGAGCACCCGCGCGGAAGCCGTTGCCCCCAACAGGACAGCGTGGAGCTTCACCTGGACAAAGACGAGGGTAGTCCTCCTCGCCCTGGTGGGGCTGGGAACCGGAGTGGCCCTCTACCGCCTCGTCTTCGGGCTCGGGGCGGCCACCAACCTATCTGACGGGTGGCCGTGGGGGTTATGGGTATGGTGGGACGTGCTCACCGGTGTCGCCCTGGCAGGAGGCGGTTACTCCACCGCCCTCCTCGTCAACTTCCTGGGAAGGGAAGAGTGGAGGCCGGTCGAGCGAGGGGCCTTCCTCACCTCCCTCATCGGCTACCTCCTCGTCTGCATGGGTCTCCTTCTCGACCTCGGCCGCTGGTACCGAGCCTGGCACCCCCTGGTCTACTGGGGATACCACTCGGTCATGTTCCAGCTCTTCTTCTACGACGGTGGATACACCCTCGTCCAGCTGGTCGAGTTCCTTCACATCTTTGTGGAGAGGGTCCGCGCCCCCAGGCTCGCCCGGGTCACGCACGCCATCTACGCGCCCGTCCTCATCTTCGGGATCATCCTTCCCTTCCTCCACCAGCCGGCCCTGGGTTCCCTCTACGTCATAGCCAAGGGGCGGCTGGACCCGCTCTGGTGGACCATGCTTCTTCCCTTCCTCTTCCTCCTCTCCAGCTTCTTTGTGGGCCCGGCCATGGTGACCGTGGAGAACTTCCTCTCCGCCCGCGCCCACCGCACCCGCCCGCCCATCGAGATCCTCGGGCAGATGCTCCGCCTTGCGGCCTGGCTCATCTGGGCCTACCTCGCCCTACGCGTCGTTGACCTGCTTGTCCGAGGGGAGCTGGCCCGGGCCTTCCGAGGCAACCTCCAGGGGAACCTCTTCCTACTGGAGAACGTGGTCTTCTTCCTGGTTCCCGCCGTCCTCCTGCTAGTAAAGCGGGTGCGGCAGTCAGCCAAGGGGATGGCCCTGGCGTCGGCCCTAGTGGTCCTGGGCATCGCTTTGAACCGGGCGAACGTGGTCTTCACGGGGATGACCGGCGCCTCCCGAGGCGCCAGCTATCTGCCCAGCTGGATGGAGCTCTCGGTCACGCTCGGCCTTATCTCTGCCGGGGTCCTCCTCTACCTTTTCGTCACCGAGAACTTCCCCATCCTCCCCCCCAGGCCAAGGGCCAGGGAGGAGGCGCTCCGAGGCTAGAGTTCGGAAGAGGCCACCCTGAGCGGCGAGGGCGCCACCCGGCAGGCGCCCTCGCTTTGCTTCCCCGGCGAGAAGCCCCTACTTCACCCCTCCTTCACCACCAGGGTTCCCACCATCCCCGCCTCCGCGTGCCCCGGGACGGAGCAGAAAAAGGGGTACCTGCCCTGGGAACGCGGCGTTAGGGAGGCCGAGACTGTCTGGCCCGGCCCAGCCACCACCCGGAACCCGAGAGCCGGCACGGTGAGGTCGTGCAGGACGCCTCCCTCGTTCACGAGGACTACGTTGTAGGTCTTCCCGGCCTCGAGAGCGATCTCCCTCGGATCGAAGGAGAACTCCCGCGCCCTCACCCGCACCTCCTGAGCCCCGGCGCTGGGAGGCGTGGCCCCCGGCCCGGCTCCAGGCCCCCAGGGAGCACCCCAGAGCCCGTGCATCCAGCGGTGCATCTCCCACATCCACTCCGGGCCCGAGAAGCCGGGACCCCAGAAGGGAGCCAAGGTGGCCTGGGGAACGGGGAGCGGTGTGCTGCCGGGCAGCGCCCTCGCGGCCTGGCGGACCATCACTCCCCCGAGCCCGAGAAAGCCGAGGGCCCCCAGCACAACCAGGAAGATCCCGATTCTTCTTCCTCTCACGGCCGCCCCCTAGCTTGAGATGAGCCGCTTGACCCGCTCGTACTCCTCAAGGGAGATCTCTCCACGGGCCAGCCGCTCCTCCAGGATGCGGAGGGCCTCGCTCCGACCCCCGGTCTTGGTGCCCGCCCTCACGAGGAGCACCACACCGGCTACCACTGCGGCGAGGAAGAGGAGCCAGAGGAAACCCATACCCAACCACATTCCCCATCCCCACCAGCCGTTCCAGCCCCACGGCCACCACATCATCATGACCATCATCACCTCCGGCCCTATCTTGAAGGAGGGATCTGAAAGCTGCGTGAAGGCAGAGCAGAACTCCCTTGAAGACTGTCTCAAAGACCGCTTGGGACCGGCCGACCCTCGCTCGAGCCTTGCCTAAGCCATGCTCAGCAAGGCAAAGAGGCGGCGGGCGGAATTGAACCGCCGTACGGGGCTTTGCAGGCCCCTGCCTTGTCCACTCGGCCACGCCGCCAGACGAACGGGAGCATAAAAAATTTGGAGCGGATGACGGGACTCGAACCCGCGACCTTCACCTTGGCAAGGTGACGCTCTACCACCTGAGCCACATCCGCGCCAAAAAAGATTTTACAGGTGCCGCCCCGGCACGCAAGGGGGAGCCGCCTGCCGGAAGGTAGGCGCCAGACCGAAGGGGGTAGCCCGACACCTCACCCTAGAGGGATCTCCTTCTCCCACCAGATCAGGGCCCATCTCCTCTCGCCCCCGACCGTGAACCCCCCCTCCCCAGGGACGAGCGCCTCCTCCAGGGCCCTCGCGAGCGCCACCCGCCGCGGGTCCTCGGGAGCGATCCAGAGCCTGGAAGCCCAGTCCTCGAGGGCCGACTCGACATCAGGGTAGACCAGGTCCCCCCTTCTATATATCCGCACGTTCGCCGCGATGCCGAGCTCTAGCAGGAGGTTATAAAGCTCGGAGAAGGCCGGTTCCGGCTCCCTCGGCTCCCCCCAGACTAGGCCAAAGAGGGCCTCGTGGGGCCAAGGATCCACCCTTATGGCCACCACGGCCAGCCGCTCCGCGTGCCCATCCAGCTTGGTGAGGAAGGACCGGGCGTCCTCCACAGCGTACAGGACGTGTGAGCAGAGGACCACCTCGGCCGGGGGAACCCTCACCTCCTCCCACTCCCCCGCCACCACATCTAGCTCGACCCCCCGTCCCGCCGCCTCCTCCAGGAGCATCTGGCGCATGGCCCGGGAGGGCTCGACGGCGGTCACCCTGTAGCCCATGGCGGCCAGGGGTATGGCGTGCCGGCCCGTCCCCGCCCCCACGTCCAGGACGCGGGCGGGAGCCAGAACTCTCTTAGCGATGAGATCCAGGACGGGGTCTCCGGGACCCGCCATTCCTACCCCCCTCCTGAACCGCTCCGCCCTCTTCTCCCAGTAGTCCCCGCCCGCGCCCTCCCCCAAGAGCCTCCAGACCTGCTCCCTCCTGGCCCTCACCATGGAGGCCCAGAGGCCTCCCCAGTCCAGGCCTCCAGGGCCGCCACGGGACGGCGCTAGCCCCTCCCTCCCCCACCGCCCATCGGAACTGGAGCCTCCCGAGACCAGGAACTCACCCGAAGACGCGCCCCGTTTCTAGCTCGCCCCCTTAAGGCCGGCGATGAAGTCGTCCACGGGGATAGCGGTGAGGGTCTGAATCCTCACCGAACCCCTTGCCCCCAGCAACACGGAGACCTTGGCGATGGTCTTCTCGTCAGGGGCCTCGACAATGTTCACGAAGTCGTAAGGGCCGAGGACGGCCCACTGGGCCACCACCTTAGCCCCCATCTGCTCGACCTCTCGGTTCACCTCCTTTATCCGCTCCGGCTTCTCCCTCAGGGTCTCCATGCCGCCGGGGTTCAGCGTGCTCAACATGATGTAGGTGGGCACTCTCCCCTCCTTTCCCCCAAAAGCGCCCGGAACCCCGGACGCATCCTCCAGCGACAGGCCGAGTTTCGCCGCTTGGAGGGGCCGCGTCAAGGGGAGGCTGCCGTCGGCCAGCCCGGGAGCCGGGCGAGCAAGGCTACCTCCCGTGGCACTTCTTGTACTTCTTCCCGCTCCCGCACCAGCAGGGGTCGTTCCTACCTATCTTCCTCTCCTGCCTCGCCGGACCCGAGCTTGCCGGGGCAGGCCTGGCAGGCCCCGCCTCGCCCCCATGAACCAGGAAGACCGGCCTCTCCCTGGGCTGCTCCTCCCTCACCACCTCGAGGTGGTAGATGTACCGGACCACGTCCTCCTTCACGGCCGCCAGCATCCCCTGGAACATCTCGTAACCCTCGCGCTGGTACTCCACGAGGGGGTCGCGCTGACCAACGGCCCTAAGACCAATCCCTTCCTGGAGGTACTCCATCTCGTACAGGTGCTCCCGCCAGCGGTTGTCCAGGACAGCGAGGAGGACCTTGCGCTCCAGCTCCCTCATGACCTCGGGCCCGAAGGCCTCCTCCCTGGCCCGGTAGATAGCGAGGGCCTCCGCCAGGACCTTGGTGAGAACCTCCTCCTGGGTCCTCGCCCCGGAGAGCTCCTCGGGAGTGAGGCTCGAAGGGTAGAACTCCTTCAGCGCCTTGATGAGACCGGCGAGATCCCAATCCTCAGGGTCCTGGCCCCTCGGACAGTTCTCCTCCGCCACGCCCTGGAGAACCTCCTGGACGAAGCCGAGGACCTCCTCCTTCACGTCCTTCTTCTCGAGGACCTTCCTCCTCTCCGCATAAACCACCGAGCGCTGGGTGTTGAGGACCTCGTCGTACTTGAGGACGTTCTTCCTTCTCTCGAAGTTGATGGCTTCCATGGTCTTCTGAGCGCTCTCGATGGCCCGAGTCACGAACCTGTGCTCGATGGGGACGTCCTCCGGGATCTTGAGCCGGTCCATGAGAGCTGCCACCCTGTGGGAGGGGAAGTTGCGCATGAGGTCATCCTCGAGGGAGAGGTAGAAACGGCTCTCTCCCGGATCCCCCTGCCGGCCCGATCTACCCCGGAGCTGATTGTCGATGCGTCTCGCCTCGTGCCTCTCGGTCCCTATGACGTAGAGGCCCCCTAGGGCCACCACCTTCTCGTGTTCCTCCTGGCAGATCCTCTCCTTCTCCGGAAGGATCCTCGCCAGCTCCGCCTCAAAGCCCGTCGGGTCCTTCTCGGGGTCAAGACCCCTGGCGCGGAGCTCCTCCTTGGCCAGGTACTCGGGGTTCCCACCAAGCATGATGTCCACACCCCGACCGGCCATGTTAGTCGCGACAGTGACGGCCCCAAGCCTCCCCGCCTGGGCGATGATCATGGCCTCCTTCTCATGGTGCTTGGCATTGAGAACGTGGTGCGGTATGCCTCGCTGCTTCAGCATCTTCGAAAGCCTCTCGGACTTCTCAATGGAGATGGTCCCGACCAGCACGGGTTGGCCCCGGGCATGCCTCTCCGCTATGTCCTCCACCACCGCCTCGAACTTGGCCCTCTCTGTCTTGTAGACGACATCCGGGTGGTCCACGCGAATCATGGGTCTGTTGGTCGGGATCACCGCCACGGGCATCCCGTAAACCTTCTCGAACTCGTCGGCGGAAGTGGCCGCCGTGCCCGTCATGCCCGCCAGTTTCTCGTACAGCCGGAAGTAGTTCTGGATGGTGATGGTGGCGAGGGTGACGTTCTCCTCCTTTATCCGGACCCCTTCCTTGGCTTCGATAGCCTGATGGAGCCCCTCGGAGTACCGCCGGCCGTAGAGGATCCTCCCGGTGAACTCGTCGACTATGAGGACCTCACCGTCCTTGACGATGTAGTCCACATCCCGCTTGTAAAGTTCCTTCGCTCTCAAGGCGTTCAGGAGGTGCTGAACGAGGGGGGTGTTCAGGACGTCGTAGAGGTTGTCTATCCCAAGGTACTGCTCCACCCTGGCCACGCCCTGCTCGGTAACGGAGACAGTCCGCTTCACCTCGTCGACCTCGTAGTCCTCCCCCCGGCGTAGCCTCTGGGCGAGCTGAGCAAAGATCCTGTACCACCGGGCGGATTCCTCGGCCGGGCCGCTTATGATGAGGGGTGTCCTCGCCTCGTCTATTAGGACGGAGTCGGCCTCGTCCACGATGGCGTAGTAGTGGCCGCGCTGGACCATCTCCTCCAGGTCCCAGACCATGTTGTCGCGGAGGTAGTCAAAGCCGAACTCGTTGTTTGTACCGTAGGTGATGTCAGCGGCGTAGGCCGCCCGCCTCTGGTGGGCGGGCATCTGGGCCTGGATCACACCCACGCTGAGACCCAGAAACCGGTAGATGGGCCCCATCCACTCGGCATCCCTCCTGGCCAGGTAGTCGTTAACGGTGACCACGTGGACACCGCGGCCGGTGAGGGCGTTAAGGTACGCGGGCATGGTGGCGGCGAGGGTCTTTCCCTCGCCCGTCTTCATCTCGGCCACGCAGCCGAAGTGGAGAGCCACACCCCCGAGGACCTGAACATCGAAGGGGCGCTGGCGGATGGTCCTCCTGGCAGCCTCCCTGGCCAGCGCAAAGGCCTCAGGAAGTAGGTCGTCAAGGCTCTCCCCCGCCTCCAACCTCTTTTTTAGCTCCCTGGTCTTCTCCGGGAAGGCATGGTCGGGCAGGACCTGGACCTCGGGCTCGAGCTCATTCACCCGAGCCACCAGCTGCCAGTACCGCTTTAGCCTTCTCCCCTCGCCCAGGCGAAGAAGTCTCTCGAGCATGGCTTCCTCCGGACCTCCACCCCGGCCGCCTCCGGAGCGGTCCTTCAGGCCGGCGCTACTTGAGTTCTATCAGCTTTTCCCGGAGGGCGTAGAGGACCGCCTCCATTCGGGAGTGCAGGTGGAGCTTCTCCAGGATGTTCCTGACGTGGTTCTTCACGGTGTTCTCGGAGATGTAAAGCTCCCTCGCGATCTCCTTGTTGCTCTTCCCGTCCGCCACAAGCCTGAGGATCTCCATCTCCCGGTCGGTGAGACGAGGGGCCGGGTAGCCCCGGAGCCCCGACCTCCTCGAGATGGACTTGAACTCGTCCAGGAGTCGGGCGGCCATGGAGGGGGAGATGAGAGATTGTCCCCGATAAGCAGCCCGGATGGCCTCGGGAACCTCCTCGATGGAGGCTTCCTTTAAAAGGTAGCCGACTGCCCCCGCCTTCACCGACTCGAAGAGATCCCGGTCCTCATCGGACACGGTGAGCATTACCACCTTTACGTGAGGGGTCATCTCCTTGATCCTCCTAGCTGCCTCTATCCCCCCTCCCTTCGGCATCCTCACGTCCATGAGGACCACATCGGGCATGGTGGCGAGGGTCCTTTGGACCGCCTCCTCAGCGTCGGAGGCCTCGGCCACCACCTGGATATCGGGCTCCTCGTGCAGGACCATCTCGAGGCCCTTGCGGAACAGGGCGTGGTCGTCGGCGATGAGAACCCTGATCTCTTCCGTGGGAAGAGCCCCCTCCTGCCCAGCCATCTTCACCCCCTACCCGCTGCCCTCTATGAGGCCGAGCCCCCCTGCCCGCCTCCGGTAGAGTACAGCGTACCTCCCCGTCTCGGAGCTGCGGAAGAAGAAGAAATCGTGACCGAGGAGCTCCATCTCCTGTATGGCCTCCTCCGTTGTCATGGGCTTGAGCTCAAACCGCTTCACCCTCACCACCCGCGAGAGAGGTTCCCCCTCCTCCCCCTCGAGGAGATGGGAGTTCGGGGAGATGGGGGAAGAGTGATGCCTCGGGGCCTCGACTATCCTCCCCTTGACTTTCTCGAGCTGCCGCTGGAGCTTGTCTACAACCATGTCGAGGGCCCCGGCCCAGTCCTCCGCGGCCGCGCGCGCCCTCACCAGCGGCCCCTTCGTCCGGATCGTAACCTCCACCACCTGCCTCCTGGAAACCCGCGGGTTCCTCTCCTCGCCGAGTTCCACCTCGATGTCGAGGAGACCCCGGAAGTACCTCTCGAGCTTGGCCAGCTTCGTCGCGGCGGTTTCCTTGACAGCCTCCGTCACCTCGGTGTTCTTGGCCTTAACCCTGATGTCCATAGGACCCCCCTTCGGTCCAGGGGCCGCCCCCTGCCGGCCCAAGAACGAAAACGGCCCCGCGCTCCCCGCGCGAGGCCACGACCTCGGAAGATCCGCCCACGCCGGCTCGATTATAAGGGCCGGGGAATGTGTTTTCCAGGTTTCCCCCGATCCACCGGCGCGAGGTGCCTGCCCCCGGCGGAGAGAGGCGCCACAGCGAGGGCCATCACGACCACATCGAAACCAGCCCTTCCGAGCACCGCCGCCGCCTCGGCGGCCGTGGCACCCGTGGTCACCACATCGTCCACCAGAAGAACACGGGTGCCCGGCAAGGCTCGGCAACGGGGGTGGAGCGCGAAGCAGCCGCACACGTTCCTCCCCCTCTCCTTGGCCCCGAGCCCTGACTGCGGAAGGGTCTCCCTCACCCTCTCGAGGGTCGGAACCGCAGGGAGCCCAAGGCCGGCCGCGGCCCACCGCGCAAGAAGGCCCGCCTGATCGTACCCCCTCATCTCGGCCCTGGACTTTCCAAGGGGGACCCAGCTCACAAGGGAGCTTGATGAGGGCGGAAGGCGGGAGAGAGCTGCCCTCGCCAGGTAACTCCCGAGGGGCTCGGCGAGGACCGCCGCCCCACCAAACTTGAGGCCGAGGACGAGGCGGCGAAGCAGGCCCCTGTAGAGGAAGGCGGAGAGCACGGGGGCCCGGACCCGGTCCCCAACACGGGCGAGCCCGGCCCCGCCACCCCCCGGGTCCGGAGAGAGGAGGGCGGGCGCCCAGAGGGTCTCCAGGGCCGCTGCGCAACCCCGGCATAAGGGTGCAGACCCCGTTCCCCCGCACCCGTAACACTCCGGGGGCAGGAGGGCCTCACTTAGGAGGGAGAGAAGGGAACCCGCAGCCGCAGCCAGCCGACCCACGCCAAGACCGAGGGTACCCGGGCGCCGTGACATCGAAGAGGCCCCGCCAAAGAGCTCGGGTGAAGGCAGTCCCGAAGCGTAGACTCTTCCGGCCGGAGAAGGGACCTCTGGGGATAGACGGCAAGAGAAGGAATCTGGAGGGGAGAAGAAATTGCCCGCAGGACCGGAGCTCGGACTCTCCATCTTCGCGGACTTCTCCCGCGCCCTCCTCGGCGCCGGTGGAGAAGCTCGCCTCCTGCTGGAACGCAAGGACCTTGTGGGGCTCCTTGGAGAGATCGTCCAGAGTGAGGGGGTCCAGCGTGCCTGCGTCGACCGCTCACCCCTCCTCACAGCCCTCGAGATCCGAGAGGTGCTGGCAAGCCTCGGGGTGGAGACCCGGGGCCCCGAAGGGGGGAGGGCATGGGTGGCCGGAGCGGACCTCGGAGTCACCTCTGCCCTGGCGGGGGTAGCTGAGACGGGGAGCGTTATCCTGGTGGCGTCGGAGGACTCGCCGCAAGAGCTCTCCCTCCTCCCCCCCATTCACCTCGCCCTCCTCCACTTGGGCGACATCGAACCCGACCTCGACTCTGGCCTTGCAAGGCTTGCAATGGAGGGTCCGCCCCGCCGGGCCGTCCTCGTCACGGGGCCGAGCCGGACCGCCGACGTGGAGCAGACCCTCGTGGTCGGCGTGCACGGGCCGAGGCGCCTCGTGGTGGGGGTCTGGAACGGGCAGGAGAGGGGAACAAGAAGAATGCCTAGGCTCCGGGAAGCCACGAGAGTGGGGTCCCGAACGGAGAGCGAGGTTAGAGAGGAAACCCCAGGAACCACCGGTACCTGGGGGAGCCGCTCCCTTCCGCGGGACGTCCTCCTCCTCCCCACCTGCCTGGTTCTTTCCGCCAGCCCGGAGCTGGTCCACGACGCTCTGGGCTGCCTCAGGGCTGCGCGCGCCAGGGTGAGAATCATCCCCTCCCCGGTCTGCTGCGGACAGGCCTTCTACAACGCGGGCCTCCCGGAGGAGGCGCGCAACCTCGCGAGGAGGCTTGCGGAGACGGCAGGAGAAGGCACGGTGGTGATCCCATCTGGTTCCTGCACCCAGTTCGTGAGGGCGAGGTACGGGGAGCTTCTGGGCAGCTCCAGATCGGGCGGGCCGGGGTTTCAAGCCCTCGAGCTCGGGGAGTACCTGGCGCGGGCGGGGTTGCCAGAACCCCCGAGGGGGGCCACCCCGGGCCTAAGACTGGCCCTTCACACCTCCTGCCACGCGACTCATCTCGGCCCCGACCCGTGGCGGGAGGTGCTTGAGAGGCTGCCCGGGCTGGAGCTCGTCGCGGAAGAGCCGCCCGAGGCATGTTGCGGGTTCGGAGGCGTCTTCTCCCTTCTCTTCCCATCCACCGCGGCCCGCCTGGGAGAACGCCGGTGCCGCGCGGCCGAGGCCGCTGGCGCAGAGCTCATCACCGGAGGCGACCTCGGGTGCCTCCTCCACATCTCGCGCTCCACCGGGTTACCCGTCGTGCACGCAGCCACCCTGGCGAGGTCCATCCTCACCGGGTCCTGGCGCGGGGCGGGTCTTAGGAGCGTGGGCGGAGAGGGCACCGGCCGCGCCTGGAAGGCCCTGGCCCGCACCCTTCCCCGCCTCGGGCGATGGCGGTTTGAGAAGGAGGCCGCCCTGGTCCCAGCCCTCACCCGGGAGGCCATCCTGGCCGCCACCGACCGCCTGGTTGCAGCCAGAAGGGAGGCCTGGAAGGGGCTGGAGGGGATCCTGCGAGAGGCCGCCAGGATCCGGCAGGACTCGGCAAGAAGCCTACCCCACCTCGCCGAGGCGGCCGCCGCCCGGCTCGAGGCCTCGGGAGCTAGGGTGCACCGCGCCCGGCACAGCCTCGAGGCCACCTCTTTAGTGGTGGCTCTCGCCAGGCAGAGGAAGGTGAGGAGGGTGGTGAAGAGCAAGTCCATGCTGGCCGAGGAGGTGGGCCTGAGGGAGGCCCTGGAGAGAGCCGGGGTGGGTGTGGTCGAGACGGATCTTGGGGAGTGGATAGTGCAGCTCGCAGGCGAGAAGCCGGCGCACATAATCGCGCCCGCCCTGCACAAGACCCGCTTCCAGGTGGCCGAGCTGGTGGCCGCCGAGACCGGCAAGGAAACGCCGGGCGAGATCCCAGCCATCACGGCCAGGGCGCGGGAACACCTTAGGGGTGTGTTCCTCAAGGCGGACATGGGCCTCACGGGTGCCAATTTCCTGGTCGCCTCCACGGGGACCCTGGTCCTCGTGACCAACGAGGGGAACGGGAGGATGGTGACCTCCCTTCCCGACCTCCAGGTGAGCCTGGTGGGAGTGGAGAGGGTGGTTCCCGACTGGAAGGAGCTCGCGCCGCTGCTCCGGGCCCTGGTGGCCTCAGCCACGGGCCAGCCCCTCACGTCCTACGTGAGCTTCATCACCGGCCCCGCCGCTTCCCCCGCCGAGGGGGCGAGGGAGCTCCACGTGGTTCTGGTGGACGGGGGCAGGTCAGGGCTCCTCGGCACCGCCTACGAGCCCATTCTCTGGTGCATAAGGTGCGGCGCCTGCCTCAACGTCTGCCCCGTATACAGGCAGGCAGGGGGAAGCCCCTACCGCTCGCCCTACCCCGGACCTGTGGGGATCCTCCTCTCCTCCCTCCTCGGCCTTGGGGAGAACCCGGGGGAGCTCCCCTACGCCTCCACCCTCTGCGGCGCCTGCGAGGAGGCGTGCCCAGTGGGGATCCCCCTCGCCGAGCTCATCGCCCGCGCCAGGGCAGAGAACCCGCCTCGCCGGCCGCGGCCAAGATCCTCCACAGAGAGGCTCCTCCACCTCGGGATGAAGGTGCTGGCGCGGGCGTGGTCCGTGAGGGGGGCAGACCGGCTTGCGGTCCTCGCCACAGGAGCACTCCTCGGTTGGAGAGTGCGGATTGGGCTCTCGCGCCGGCCTTGAACTGAGGGGCGAGGGGGGTCAAGGGCGAGGGCCGGATCTCCGAACTACTAGGGAGCCAAGGCAGCGAGAGCAGAACATGATGCCTGGAAAGCAGAAGGGGCAGGGGCGGGCCACCCCCGAACGAGTGGTGGCCCCACCCCCCGCCCTTCAGATGGCGCGATGGGTGGAGTTCTCCCTGGCGGTGGTGAGAATCTTCCTCGCCCTCGGCCTCCTCGTTTCGACCCTCTCGGCCGCCCGCGTCCTCCTCGCCGAACTGGAGCTCGGGCTTTCCCTCGCAGGGCTCGCGGTGGGAGTGGGGGTTCTCCCCCTTATCCGGGCCTCCACACCGGGTTCCATAAAGAGGGTGGCCAAGGCCACCATGATCCTGGACTCCCTCGGTGTCCTCGCCCACACGGGGGCCGAGGCCCTGAGGACGGCGGGGGTGAATCCCCTCCCCCTTTTCCTCCCCGTCACCGAGGCGGGGCTAAAGTACGGCCTTCCTGGGGCCCTCACCGGCGCCTTCGCCTCCTTCCTCGTCCTCGCCGGCGAGTCCTGGGCGGCAGCGAGGGTCGCCCTCACTCCCACGGCTGGGGTCCTTCTTCCCTCCCTGCCCGCCATGGGCCTTACCGTGGCATCGGCCCTAGCTGCGGCATCCCTCGTAGACCGGGTGCGGAGGAGGTCTGAGGTCGTTCTCGAGCTCCTCTCATCCCTCGCTCTCATCAGCCGGGCCGAGGACCCCGGAGAAGCGCTGCAGAGCCTCGCCCGCCAGGCGAGAGGCCTTGTGGGAGCCCTCTGGACCGCCGTCTACCTTCCGCGGGGAGCCGACCTGGTGGTGGCTGCCAGCAACGGCATGCCCGAAGGCTATCCCAAGGAGCTCCTCGGGAGCCTGGCCGACCCCCTCTTTCTCCGCTCCGCTCCCACCTCCCGAGCCCTCCAGGAGAAGGCCGCCTTCGGCTACGCCGATGTGGAGAGGGCATTGAGGGGCGATCCAGAAGCGAGGGCGCTTCTGGAGAGGTTCGTCCGTCCCTTCGGCTTCGGGGCTATCTACGTCTTCCCCCTTCTGCTCGGGCCCGAGGCCCTAGGGGTCCTCGCCATCTACTTTAGGAACCCCCGCCGCCTCAGGGCCTCCGAGGTGGAGGCCCTCGAGTACCTGGCAAGCCAGGCAGCTGTGGTCCTGGCCAGGACAAGGCTGGCTCAGGCGGAGAGGGAGGCGAGGCGGAGGCAGGAGGAAGCCGAGGAGACGAAGAGGGCCGTGCTGGTGGGGATCTCCCACGAGCTCAGGACCCCTGTCACCGCCGTTTTGGGGCTCGCCGAAACCCTCCTAGATCACTGGGGCAGGCTTGAGGAGGCCGAGCGGCGCGGGCTCCTCGAGAAGCTGCAGATAAGAAGCCTCCAGATGGCTAGGCTCACCGAGGCCGTTCTGGTGAGCCTCGGTGCAGCCCGCCCCAGGCCCAGACTCCTGAGCCTGCGGGAGGAGGTGTTGGCTGCGATCCGGGAGGCGGGGGAGCGGCTCGGAAGACACGCCCTACGGGTGGAGATACCAGAGGGCCTTGGCGTCGCTGCCGACCCCGACCACCTCCGGACCGTCCTCTCCGCCCTCCTGGACAACGCCGTCTCCTACTCCGAGCCGGGAACCGAGGTGGTGGTGGGGGCGGAGGAGCTCGAGGGGGAGGTGAGGCTCTTCGTCCAGGACCGCGGGCCGGGCGTTCCTGACGATCTCAAGGAGCAGGTCTTCGCCCCCTTCTGGAGGGGGGAGGACGCCCTGCTGAGGACGGCGAGGGGGGCGGGGCTCGGCCTCACTCTGGCCAGGAGCCTTACGGAGGCCATGGGGGGGAGGATCTGGCTCGAGGACGCTCAGCCGAGGGGGACGAAGGCGGTGGTGGCCCTTGCGCGGACGCACCCACCCCCTTCCTAGCTGCCGCTGATACAATCGGTCTGCTGGCATGCCGGGGCCGCCCAGGGAGGAGCTCAAACCCGACCACTTCGCTCTCCTCTTCAATAGGCTCGTTGGCGAGGTGGGCAGGGCGGTCAGGGGTAAGGAGGACGTGGTGAGGCTGGCCCTCATCACCCTCCTGGCCGAGGGGCATCTCCTCATCGAAGACGTACCCGGCGTAGGCAAGACCCTCCTGGCCAAGGCGTTGGCCAGAGCGACGGGCTGCACGTGGCAGAGGGTACAGTTCACCCCGGACCTTCTCCCTACGGACATAACCGGTGTGAATGTCTTCGACCAGCGCACCCGGGCCTTCCGGTTCAGGCCCGGCCCCGTCTTTGCAAACCTGGTTCTGGGTGACGAGATAAACCGCGCCTCTCCCAAGACCCAGTCGGCCCTGCTGGAAGCCATGGAAGAGGGCCAGGTCACCGTGGACGGGGTCACCCACCCTCTGCCCAGGCCCTTCATGGTTCTGGCCACCCAGAACCCCGTGGAGCAGGAAGGAACCTACCCCCTCCCCATCGCCCAACTGGACCGGTTCATGGCCAGAGTGAGCATCGGCTACCCTAGCCCCGAGGCGGAGGTGGACGTGCTCATGACCCACGGGGACCACACCAATCTCGACGCCGTAACACCCGTCCTCTCTGCTCCGGACCTTCTCGGCATGGCCGCCATGGCGAAGAGGGTTCACGTCTCCCCCTCCGTCTATTCCTACATAGCGGACCTGGCGGCCGCCACGCGCGACTGGCCCGGCCTGGCGCTCGGAGCAAGCCCCAGGGCCTCCCTGGCCCTCCTTAGGACGGCCAGGGTCCACGCCCTTTCCGAGGGGCGGCCCTTCCTCACCCCCGACGACGTGAAGGCCGTGGCCGTGCCTGTCCTCGCCCACCGGCTCCTCCTCTCTCCCGAGGCGGAAATGAGGGGGAAGACTCAGGAGGGCGTCGTCGGCGAGGTCCTAGAGCGGGTCCCGGTTCCCCTGAGGAGGTGAGAGGTGCTGACGGGGAGGGGGAGATCCCTCCTGGCGGGAGGGGTCCTTCTTTATCTCGCCGGTGGGATCACGGGTTCGAGGTCCCTCTATCTCCTCTCCGCCTCCTCCCTCGCCCTCATCCTCCTGGCCGTGGGCTCCGTCTTCCTGGCCAGGAGGAAGATCACCCTCACCAGGGAGATCGTGACCCCTCGGGTCTTCGCCGGCGAGGAAGTCGAGGAGGAGCTCGTCGTTGAGAACCCCGGTAGGGTCCCTGTCTCCTCTCTCCTCCTGGTGGAGGAGGGGCCTTCCGAACTCGGAGGAGGAATATCCGCCCGGCTCCCACCCGTGCCGCCCGGGGGGAGGAGGAAAGGGAGGGTGAAGAGGAAAGCGAGGAGGAGGGGGAGGTTTGTTCTGGGGCCGGTCAGGGCGGTGCTCTCCGACCCCTTCCGGCTGGTCCAGGCCGGTAAGCTTCTCGCCCTCCCCCTGGAGGTCCTGGTCCTGCCGCGGGTGGAGCGGCTCGAGGGCCTTCCCGGATCCCTCCCACTGGCGGGGGGGTCATCCGAGGGAGCGAGGCCGGGCCATGCGAGCCAGGAGTTCTACGCCGTGAGGGACTGGGTTCCCGGGGAGGGGTTGAGAAGGGTCCACTGGCCCTCGGTGGCGAAGACGGCGAAGCTCATGGTGAGAGAGGAAGAGATGCCGGCCTTGCAGAGGGCGGCCATCGTGCTGGAGACCAGAGTCTCCCGGCTTTTCGGGGTGCTGGGCGAAGACCATGCCTCGGGGTTCGAGGGACTGGTAGAGGCAGCCGCCTCCGCCTGCTGGCACCTGGGAAGGCTCGGTTTCGGGCTCATCCTCGCCACTCCCGCGGGCGTCCTGCCGCCTTTTCCCCAAGGGATCCGGGGGGCCGTCGCCCTCCTCCAGACCCTCGCCCTCCTGGAGCCGAGAGAAAAGGGCTCTCTCGTGAGGTGCCTCTCCGCCCTGGAGGGCCGGGCCTCCTCCGGTCTCCTCCTCGCCCTCCTGGCCTCCCTTGGCGCGGACGAGCTCAGGGCCATGACCCGACTCGGCTCGCGGGCAGCCTGGTGCGGAGCGGTTCTGCTGGAGGGCGAAGGTTCTGGCCCCGGGGGGCATGAGGAGGCCGAGAAAGAGCTGGCCGCCTCGGGCTGGAGGGTCGTTCGGGCCAGGGCTGGAGTGGGTTTCCAAGGGACATGGAAGAAGCTTCTCGGCGTCGGCTACCCCTCGAGGTTCAGGTAGCCGTCCTCGCGGCCGCCGCCAGCCTCCCCCTGGGGAGGGTCTTCAGGCCTGGGGCATGGCCGGCGGTGTGGCTCGGCGTCCTCACCTCCTTTCTCCTCCTCGCCCTCGTCTGCCGGAGGCTCCCGTTTCCCCTCTCCTTCCTCCTGGGTCTCGGGGGAACCCTCTGGCTCCTCATCGGCATCCTCTTTCCCTCAACCCTGGCAGGCCCCTTCCCTACGCCCTCCTCCGCCCGCGCCCTTGCCTCCGCACTCCCGCGAGCCCTCCGAGCCGCGAGAACCAGCATCGCCCCGGCCGATCCCATGCCGGACTTGCTCCTTCTCGCTGGGGGATGCACTGCCCTTGCCGCCTGGGCGGCCTGGGAGCTGGCGCGGGCGCGGGCGCCGCTTCTCGCCGCTGGCCTGCTCCTGCCCGTTCTTTCCTTCCCCGGAGCCGTCACCCCACCCGATCCGGGCGCGGAGACAGCGCAGGCCCTGGCCTTCGGTGCTGCCTCCCTCCTCCTTCTCCACGGGCAGGCCGAAGCCGAGGAAGCGGTGAAGGGGCGGGAGGGTCGGGCCAGGAGAGGGCGGAGCGCTTTCCTCATCGGAGCTGCCGCCCTCGCCCTGGGTGCGCTCGTCGCACCGGCCCTGCCGGGCTACGGCTCCGAGGGAATCCGCTTGAAGGAGCTCTTGGGAGGAGATCTAACCTTGAGCCCCCTGGTCTCTGTGAAACCTAGCCTCACCATGGCGAGGCCGAGGCAGGTACTGCTTCTCAGGACCGACGCCCCCGTCTACCTCCGCCTCACCTCCCTGGACACCTTCGACGGCACCGCCTGGGTGCGGCAGGAAGAGAGGGGTGGGAGGGAAATATCCGGCAGGACCCTCGAGCCCGAGGCAGACCCCGCCTCCCCCAGGGTTCGTCAGAGCGTTCGGATCCTGGGACTTGGCGGGAAGTGGCTACCCGCCGCCTACGACCCGGTCCGGGTGGAAGGCCTGCAGGGGGTGAGGCTCGAGCCGGGGACGAGATCCCTTCTGCTCCCAGGGTCTCTGAGCAGGGGTCTGGAGTACACTGTCATTTCTGCCGTCCCTCGAGCCTCTCCGGCAGAGCTGGACGCTGCCTTCGAGCACGCACCCCCCTCAGACCTCGGCCGATATCTCGGCCTCCCCCCAGGCCCCGGCACCGAGGCGGTGAGGGAGATCGCGGAGGCGGTGGCGGGTTCCCAGCCGACGCCCTACAGGAAGGCCCTGGCCATCCAGGATTTCCTCAGAACCTTCACCTACGACGAAGCCGTAGCCGCTGGCCACTCCTACTCCGACCTCCTCACCTTCCTCACCCGGGCGAAGCGTGGGTACTGCGAACAGTTCGCCGCGGCCATGGCGGTGATGCTCAGGACCCTGGGGATCCCCGCCAGGGTGGCCGTGGGCTTCGCCGTGGGGAGGGAAGTCTCTCCGGGAACCTACATCGTCACCACGAGGCAGGCCCACGCCTGGCCCGAAGTGTACTTCCCGGGCAAGGGCTGGCTCCCCTTTGAGCCGACGCCCCGATCGGACTCGGTCATCCTCCCGGATTACGCTTCGGCCCTTCCCCAAGCGCCCGCGCCCCCCGAGACAGGCCCATTCCCGGAGACCCTCCCCACCCCCGATTCTCCCAGGGTCCGCGGCCCCCGCCTGCCCGAGGAGAGGGAAGGGCCGGCCCCCCTACCGCGGCAGTCCCGGCTCCCCAGGCTCCTCCTGGCCGGCGCCGCCATCGGCCTCCTCGCGGCCGCCTCCCTGGCGAGACCTGGCCGCTTACTCCGGAGAAGGTTCCGCCGCTCCCCGGAGGAGGTGCCCCTCCTCCTCTACCTCGACTTCCTTGACTGGTGCGCCGCGGTGGGGTTCTCCCGGAAGCCAGGGGAGACGCCCCTGGAACACGCCCGGCGGCTGGCCTCCCTCGCCCCCTCCCTCACCCCGGCTGCTCTGGCCGCCTCCCGCGCCCTCTGGGCCCAGGAGGGCGGAGGCAGGCAGGAAGCACCGAGGGATCTCGCGGATGCCCTCGCCTCCGCGAGAATCCAGTTGGCGAGGGCGGTCCCGACCTGGCGGAGGCTCCTTATCCGTCTAGGCTGGCTCTCATGGCGGCGGGACCCCGCCTGGCTCTTCCTCCGCCCTCCCCGGGGGACCTTGGAAGGCGACCGGGTTCACCCGGCAGGACCAGTTAGGGCCCGCCCCGCCGCGGGATACCCGGACTGACCCGCGGCGCACCCGAGGCACCGGCACCGAGACATGGAGATGGGAAAAACAGGCCCGTGGGGAACCCCCGAGCCGGAAAGCCGGGGAGCACCCGGAACCTGCAAGCTCTGCGGGAAACCCTCGGGGACCCTCTCCGGCTTTCTCGGCATCTGCCCCGCCTGCCTCCGGGGCCCCAGGGCGAGGGAGGCGGCCCTCGCCGCCCACGCCCGCGCCAGGCGCCCCTTCCGGCTCCCTCCTTCTCCCCCGAGAACTCCTGGGGGCGTGAGGTGCCCCCTCTGCGCCAACGCCTGCAGCCTGGGGGAGGGGGAGGTCGGCTTCTGCGGGCTCAGGACCGCCCGCCGGGGTCGCCTGGTCCACCTCGCGGGAACGCCCAGGGGCGGCCTCCTCGCCTGGTACCGGGACCCCCTACCCACCAACTGCGTCGCCGACTGGGTCTGCGCCGGACACGCAAAGAGGGGCATGCACAACCTAGCCGTCTTCTACGCCTCCTGCACCTTCGACTGCCTGTTCTGCCAGAACTGGGAGTACAGGAGGGCCTCCCCAGGGGGCTCCCGCCTGGTTTCGGCCCGGGAGCTCGCCTCCCTCGCCCGGGAGGACACCTTCTGCGCCTGCTTCTTCGGCGGCGACCCGGCCTCCCAGACCCCTCATGCCCTAGCGGCGGGGCGCCTTCTCGCCTCGAGGGGGGTGGCGGTCTGCTTCGAGACGAACGGTTCCGAGAACCCAAGGCTCTTAAGACAGGCCGTCCTCCTCTCCCTCCGCTCCGGAGGGTGCATAAAGTTCGACCTCAAGGCCTACGACGAGGACCTGCACATCGCCCTCACGGGAGTGAGCAACACAAGGACCCTGGAGAATTTCGCCCTCGCCGTCTCTTACGCCCCCAGGGGGAGGGAGCCCCCTCTGGTGGTGGCGAGCACGCTTCTCGTGCCCGGATATGTCGAGGCCGAGGAGGTCTACCGGCTGGCCAGGTTCATCGCCTCCCTGGACCCCACCACCCCCTACTCCCTCCTCGCCTTCGCCCCCTGCTTCCTCATGTCCGATCTCCCTAGGACCTCAAGGAGGCACGCGGCGGAGGCTCTGGAGGCAGCCCGAACCGCCGGCCTCACCCGGATCCACCTGGGCAATCTCCACCTGCTGGGTCCGGACTACCCGCTGCCCAGACATCCTCCTCCGAAAGGACCCAGGAGGGGAACTCCTCGCCCAGAGTGAACCTCCTCGCGTACAGGGCGGCGAGCTTCTCGTACCTCTCCCCGCCGGCGGAGGCGAGGTCATAAAGGAACCCCACGGAGGCGGCGTCGGCGAGCCTGCGGAGGGCGTCCTTGGCGTACCAGGCTGCCTCCGCCGGCCCCGCCCCCCTAATTCCCGAGACGGCCTTCTCCACGAGCACGCGGGCGGTGGCGGCCTCGGGGGTGCCGGCCCTCTCCAGGAGAGCCGCCACCTCTTCCAGGAAGGGCTCGTGAGCCCCCTTCTTCTCCATCACTTCAAGCATGTCCAGAGCCTGGATGTTGCTGGTTCCTTCCCAGATTGGGGTGACCAGGGCCTCCCTGTGCCACCTCGCGACAGCGTATTCCTCCAGGAATCCGAGGCCCCCGAAGACCTCCATGGCGAGCTGAGTCACGGCGGCGGCATGTTCGGCGGTGCGGTTCTTCGCCAGGTGGCTTAGGAACCGGGCGTAGTGGTACTCGGGACCGTAAGGGGGCCTCAAGTGCCAGGCCTGCTGGAAGGCCTCGACGGCACGAAAGGCCAGGGCGAGTCCTCCGGCCTGCCTCACCGCCATCTCCGTGAGGTCCCTCCTCATGAGGGGGTGCTCCCCGATGGCGCGCCCGAAGGCCGCCCTTCTGCCCACCCTGGCCAAGGCCTCGAGGTGGGCCTTCTTCGCCACGGCCATGGAACCCACGGCATTAGCGAGCCTCGAGACGGTGAGGTCCTCCAGGGCGTAGTAGATCCCCTCCTGAGCGCTGCCTACAAGGAAGGCCTCAGACCCGGAGAGGTCCACCTCGCCCGTGGGCACCGCCCGGGTCGCCATCTTGTCCTTGAGGCGCCTCACGGTGAAGTTAAGCCTCCCCTGGGAGTCGAGGCGGGGCACGAGGAAAAGGGCGAGCCCTTTCGGGCCCGGAGGCGCACCCTCCGGCCTCGCCGTGACCAGGGCGGCATCGGCCAGGCCCGCGCCGCTCGCGAAGTACTTCTCGCCGTGGAGGCGCCAGATCCCCTCCTCCCTTCTCGCCACAGTGAGGTTGGCTCCGAGGTCGCTACCCCCCTGGACCTCGGTGAACCAGGTTGCTCCCCAGAACTCGCCGGAGAGGAGCTTCTCCTTCCAGTCCTTGAGCTCCGGGGCGTACTTGTGGAGGGCGTAGACGGTCTGCTGGGTGATGGTGAGGAGGCAGTAGAGGCCCGGGTCGGCCACGAGGTAGCCGAGGGCGTAGTGGTGGTGCCAGTTGCTGCCCCTGTAGGGCGGCCACATTACTGGGGCGAGCTCCTTGAGAAGCCTGGCGTGGGCGGGTGAGAGCTCCACCCGATCCACCCGGTTCCCGTCGAGGTCGTGCATGAGGAGAAAGGGGGGGCTCCTGTGGTCCACGTGGTCGGCTACCTCGTAAACCTCTCTCCCCGCCAGACCTCCAAAAAGGCGGAGCTCCCCCTCCTTCTCCCGCCACCCCGGCCACCAGCGGGAGAGGACCACCTTGAGGTCGGGGTCGGCCTCGAAGTGGTTAAGGCCGTAGGCGTACGAACGCAAGCGCATACTCCCACCACCTCCTAGAACCCCTGCCTCCGACCCAGGACGCCATGGGGCAACTCAGGTTCCCAGGGTCCAGGAAGAGAGGTACTCCCGCTGTTCGGGGGTGAGCACTTCCACCTCAGCCCCCATGCTTTCCAGCTTGAGCCTGGCCACCTCCCTGTCCAGCTCCTCCGGGAGGGGGTAGATCCGAGGAGCGAGTCCCCTCCCCTCCCCCGCCAGCCACTGCAGGGCGAGGGCCTGGTCGGCAAAGGAGAGATCCATTACGGCCGCGGGGTGTCCCTCGGCGGCGGCCAGGTTCACGAGCCTCCCCTCGGCCAGCAGATACAGCCGCCTCCCGTCGGGCATGACGAACTCCTCCACCATGGGCCGAACCCGCCGGCTCGAACGGGCCTCCTTTCTCAGGGCCCCCACATCTATCTCGACGTCGAAGTGGCCGGCGTTGGCGAGGACGGCCCCGGAGCGCATCCTCTCGAAGTGCTCTTTCCTGAAGACCCCCTTGTTCCCCGTGACCGTTATGAAAACCTCCCCCACCTCGGCGGCCTTGATGGAGGAGAGGACCGTGTATCCGCTCATGGCCGCCTCTAGGGCCCGGACCGGATCCGCCTCCACCACCACCACGCGAGCCCCGAGTCCCCGGGCCCTCTCGGCCACCCCCCTGCCGCACTGCCCGAAACCCGCTACCACCACCGTCTTCCCGGCCAGCAGCAGGTTCGTGGCTCTTATCAGTCCGTCCAGAGCGCTCTGGCCCGTCCCGAACCTGTTGTCGAAGAGGCGCTTGGTGGGGGTGTCGTTTACTGCCACCACGGGGTAGCCGAGCACGCCCTCCGCCTCCATCCGGCGGAGCCTCTGCACCCCCGTGGTGGTCTCCTCGGTCCCGCCCAGGACGCGACCGATGATGTCCCGCCTCTCCCGGTGGAGGGTCACGGTGAGATCCGCCCCGTCATCCACGGTGAGATCGGGAAGGGAAGCGAGACAGGACCGGATGTGGGAGTAGTAGGTCTCTTCGTCCTCCCCCCTCCTCGCGAAGACCCTCACCCCTTCTGCAAGCAGATAGGCCGCCACGTCGTCCTGGGTGGAGAGGGGGTTCGAGGCGCAGAGCCAGACCTCAGCCCCGCCCTCCTTGAGGGCGAGCACGAGGTTAGCGGTCTCCGCCGTAACGTGCAGGCAGCAAGCGATCCTGAGTCCATCCAGGGGCCTCTCCCTGGCCAGCCTCTCCCTCACCGTCTCGAGCACCGGCATCTGGCCCCGGGCCCACTCCACCCTGAGCCTTCCAGCTGGGGCGAGGCCGGGATCCGCGACGTCACCGGTTTCCGTTGCCAAGCCCTTCCTCCTTTCCAAACTGGCTCTCCGCGATCCTAGCTGAACACCGCACGGAAGAAGTTCTCCAGCAGCTTCTGGAGGGTCTCCGCGAGGGCTCCTCCTGCCGAAAGCACCTCCTCGTGGGAGGCGCCCGCGCCGGCCCGATTCGTCACGGCCACCACAGCCGCCACCTCCAGTCCGGCAGCCCTGGCAGCCACCACCTCCGGAACCAGGGACATCCCGACCACGTCCGCCCCGAGCCTCCGCAGGGCCTCCACCTCGGCGTAGGTCTCGAACTCCGGCCCCCTTCTGTACGCGTACACCACTTCCCTGACCTCAAGACCGAGGGCGCCCGCAGCCTCCTGGAGGGTCCTCCGGAGACGCGGTGAGTAGGCCTCGGAAAGGTCGAGGAAGCTCGGGCCCGGGAGATACCCCCCACCCCGGAGGTCCAGGTGGTCGCGGACGATAGCAAGCTGACCGGGGGGGAGGTCCGTCCGGAGACTTCCCACAGCCCCCGTGAAGACCACCACCCTGGCCCCGCTTGCGGCGGCCGCCTTCGCCTGGAAACCCAGAACCTCCGGGCCGTACCCCTCGTAGGCGTGGTAACGGCCGGCGAAGACCAGAACCCTTGCCCCTCCCCAGAACACCGCCCCCACCCTCCCGGGGTGCCCCGGAGCCGCCGGCAGCGGAAGACCCGGGATATCCGCGAGTTCTACCCAGTCGCCGCCGAGGCCATCGGCCGCTCGGGCAAGACCGCTCCCAAGGACCACCCCTGCGTGAAAAGGCCCGTCGCGGGAGAATCTGAGGGCGACCCGCCTCGCCGGGTCCCCCCAGGAAGCGGGAACCTTCCTCGGTACCTCTCCCCTCACGCGCGTCCTCCGGAGGCCCCAGCAAGCCTTGCCTTCAGCCTCGTGATGGGGGGGACCGGGGTGGGGTCGACACCACGAAGGAGGGCTAGGTAGACGCTGGTGAGATCCCCTAGGTAGCAGGCGGTGAGAAACCTCGCGAGCGGGGTACCGGCAAAAGCGAGCCGGAGCACCGCCCCAGCCGGTGCGATCTCCTCAGCCGTGGCCTCGAGGCGTCTGGCCATGGCCGGGGGGACCTCGGCGGGCTCGAGGACCACCACCCGTACCCCCTCCCCAACCCCCTCCCCCAGGGGCACCACCTCGTTGTGGTCCGCCTCGGGCAGAGCCCCCGCTATCGCCAGCACCTTGGCGTTCTCGTTTAGTTGTGTTCGCCACCGGCCAGCCGCCGCTGCGAGCTCGGGGGAGGCCCCCCACACCACCGGAAGAGCCCCCTGGAGCCAGAGGGCGAGGTCGAGTGGGTGAGTGGCCGCACCCACCTCCACCCTTGAGCCCCCCTCGGGGCCGCGCCCTCGAGCCTCGGGTCCCCAGGCGCCCTCGAGCCGAGCCAGGTCCCTCGCCCGAGCTCCTAACTCCTCCACCCCCTCGAAGGCGCCGAGCTCCTCGGCAGCCACGAGAACCGAGGCAAGGAGGTAACCCAGGGCTGACCTCGGCTGGTACCCCCCGGGGACCCGCACCCCCGGCCAGCCCCAGACCTCGGCCATCTCTAGCAGCCGCCCGCCTGAGGCCACCACCACCGGCCTCATCCCCCGCTTGGACAGCTCCTCCGCAACGGCCAGGGTCTCTTCGGTCTCCCCCGAGTACGAGCAGGCAATGGCCGCCCACCCCGCGCCCACCCACCAAGGAGGGGAGTAATCCTTCACCACGGCGACAGGAACCCGCCCTCGCCACCACGCGAGCCCCGCGAGGGCATCCCCCACCACACCCGAACCCCCCATGCCCGCTACAGCCAGGCCCCGCAGAGGGTCAGGCCGGGACAGGCGGAGATCCGCGCCCCTCAGCGATGACCCGGCCAGCTCAAGCCCCTCCAGCAGCTGGCGGGGGAAGGAGAGAGCGGCGGGTAGCATCCCGGAGGAATCCGGACCGAGAAGGGCGTGAGTCCCTCCTCCGCCTGTCACTGGGGACTCCACAGCAACCAGGCCCTCCCTAGCCCTCCCCCACCTCGCGCCAGGTTCCCGGACGAAAGGCCTCCTCCACCAGCATCACCGGGATGCCGTCCCTCACCGCGTAGGCAAGGCCGCACCCCCGGTTGGTGCAGACCAGAAGGGCCCCCACGCCCTCCATCCCCTCCCCCTCGAACCTCCCCTCTTCCACCAGCCTTACGGGTGACTTGCACTCCGGACAGGCCAGGATCTCCAGGAGCTCGGGGTCCACAGCCGCCACGACCACCTCCCTTTTCCCTCTCCCCTAGCTCACCCCCGGGGGGCACCCAGGACCGCCAGGACCTCCCCGAGGAGCTCCTCCACCCTCCTCTCCTCCCTGGCCTCCACGTTTATCCGGACGAGGGGCTCGGTGTTGGAGGGCCGCACGTTCACCCACCAGTCCTCCCCCTCGGCGGTGACACCATCGGTGAAGTCGAGCCTCGCCCCGCGGAAGTGCTCGGCCACAGCCTGAACCGCTCCCGCCCTGTCCTCCACCCGGACGTTCACCTCCCCTGAGGAGAAGTACCTCCGGTAGGGAGCGAGGAGGCTGGAGAGGGGCCTGTCTTCTCTGGCAAGGATCCCAAGGACCACCACGGCGGCGATGAGGCCCGAGTCAGCCCGGTAGTTCTCGCGGAAGTAGTAATGACCCGAGTGCTCGCAGCCGAAGACGGCACCCGTCTCGGCCATGGTCCTTTTTATGAAGGCGTGGCCCACCCGGCTCGGTACCGGCCTGCCCCCCGCTTCCAGAATGGTCTCGGGGACCACCCGGGAGCAGATCACATTGTGAACCACGGGGGCCCCGGGTTCCTTGGACAGAAGCTCCCGGGCAACCAGGGCTCCCACGAGGCTCGCCTCGACCCCCCTCGCCCTCTCATCAACAAGGAAGACCCGGTCGGCATCGCCGTCGAAGGCGAGGCCCACGTCGGCTCCTTCCTCGAGGACGGCCCTCTGGAGGTCCCTCACGTTCTCCGGCCTTATAGGGTCGGGAGGATGGTTGGGGAACCGACCATCGGGCTCGAAATAGAGGGGGATGAGCTCGAAAGGGAGGAGGCGGAAGACGGCAGGCACGACCACGCCGGCCACCCCGTTCCCGCCGTCCACCACCACCTTAAGCGTCCTCCGCAGCGGCCCCCCAACGAAGGAAGCGCAGTGCCGGGCGTACTCCTCGAGGAGATCGAGGGGCTCCACCTCCGGGAGCTCCGGCGCTTTCCGCCCAGAGGCGAGGTACTCTTCGGCCAGCTTCTTCACCTCCCCCAGGCCCGTGTCCTCGCCCACCGGGAAGGCCCCGGGAAGGGAGAGTTTCACCCCATTCCATTCGGGAGGGTTGTGCGAGGCGGTGAACATGGCCGCGGGAAGCCCGAGCCGCCCCGAGGCGAAGTACGTGAGGTCCGTTGAGACAAGACCGAGGTCGATGGGCCTCGCCCCCGCTGCAGCCACACCCCGCATGAAGGCCTCGGACAGGAGCGGGGAAGAGAGCCGGGCGTCCCGACCCACCAGCACCCTCTCCTCCCCCGCAAACCTGGCAAAGGCAGCGCCGAGGGCCTCAGCCACATCCTCATCCAGCTCTTCGCGGTACCTCCCCCTCACATCGTAGGCCTTGAAGATGCGATCCAGGACCTCCACGGCACCTCCGGTCCGCAGCCGGCCCGATTCTAGCCCTTGCAAGACCTAGCCCGAGGAGGTTCCTCGTCTGATCCGCTTGGCCGATTCGAGGACCTTCTCGAGGCTCACCCTCGCCCCGCCGTCATCCGTCCACCACCTCGCCTCGCAATGGTGACACGCGTGGAAAGTGAACCCCTCCCCGGGAGACGGGGCGATCCTGATCGTGAGAAGGTCCGTGGAACCGCAGTGTGGGCAGACCCCCGCCTCTTCCATAGCCCCGCCGCGATCCCTCCTACCCAGCTCCCGCCAGGGCCTATCCGGCCCCTCCTCGCCACCCCTCCGGCCCGAGCAGGGCACCGCCCCTCAAGGCCCTCACCGGGCAGATCTTACCGGCCCAGAAACCAGGGCGGAAGACGCGATCCGTGCCCCCACAAGCGTCAGGGCTCACCGCGATACTCAAGGCCGCCAAGTTCCTTCACGAGAAAGAGGGGCCTTTTAGGGAAGGAAAGGCCCACCGTGCCCTCCCGCGCCACCACACCGGCCACCACGCCCACACCGCGGAGCCTCGCCCTTACCGCCTCCGCCCCCGGAGGTGGTTCCACCAGCACCGTTCTGCCGGGAAGGAGCCTTTCCGTCTTCGCCAGAAGGATCTGCCCCCCTCCCAGGAACTCGAGCTCCACGCCGGCCTCGGCCACGGGGGAGGGGTTCACCGCGCCCACCCGGGCTCCAGGGGGGAGGGTGGAAAGGAGACCGCCCTCCCCCGGTGAGGGAGCGACCGTGGGGTCGAGAAAGGAAGCCGGAAGAGGCACCCCGGGACCGGGGGGTAGGACATCTCGCCGGCGAAGGGCGGCAAAGATCGCCCCATCGCCCACCACCCCCACCCCGACGGGCCCAGGCCTACCGGCGGAGGAGAGGTCCAGCGAGGCGGTGGAACCGGGGGGCAAGGCTACCTCCCCAAGCTCCGGCGGCCTCGAGTCCCCTTCTGGGCCGAAGAAAATGACCTGCACCCTGGCCTCGTCGGGGCCGGGGTTTGCCAGGAGGAGGGACTGGGGCGGAGAGAGGTCCGGAGGAAACACCCATCCGTCAGATTCTTCTCCCCCCGGCAGGGCGTACCAGACGCCCCGATCCACGACGAAGGCCTCTCCCGAGAGGTTCCCCCCCTCGGACTCCACCACGACGGAGAGGTCCGGCTCCTCCGGCACCCACTCCCCGGCCCGGAAGACCACTCCCTTTCCGGACCCCAGGACCCTGCCCCTGAGCGCCCTCGGGCGGATGGAACCCTCGGGGGTGAGGAAGGAGACGGAGAAGGGAACATCGGTCGGCCCCGTGTTGAAGAGGGCGATCCAGGTCTCCACCCCTCTGCCCAGCCGGCCCCCGGCAAAAACCAGGGCCCTTCCCCTCGCCGCCCGGCACGGCCGGAGAAATCCCCCCTGCTCGAGGAAGGCCCGGGCGTCGCCGGCCAGCTGGGCCCTGAGGGGTTCCCACTCCCCCGGTCCCGGAGTCCCTTCCAGTACGGCCTTCCGCATCGCCTCCAGGGGAACAAGAACCGCGCTCCCCTCCCCGCCCTCAAGGCCGGGGCGGGAGAAGACCGCCCTGCTGGCAGCGCCCCCGCCGAGGAAGTGAACCCGGAAGGGCGACCCGCCCCTGGCGAAGCAGAGGAGGTCCTCGCCCCTGGAGGAAGGGGGGAGGGGGGGAGCGGGGGGGCGGACCCGCAGCCGGTCCATCGCGGCCAGCGCCGGCAGGAGAGCGAGACCGATGAGAAGGGCAACCTTCCTCATACCCGCCTCGAGACGGCCCCCACCCCCGCCAGCGAGACAACGGAGACGACCCAACCCAGCAGACCCATCCAGGGGAAGCCCCGCTCGACCTCGACCTCCCGGGCTCCGGGAGGCAGGCGGAAAACCACCCCCAGTCCCGGGAGCCTGGAGCCCCGGAGTTCGTCTCCAGCGCGGGCCGTAAACCTCTCCCCCCACGGATCAGCCACGAACACCGCCTCCCAGCCCCCAGGCCTCCCCACCCACCGGCCGTCCATCTCCTCGAGGGCCAGGGTGCCGCCGGGTCCCAGGAGGCCCTGCAACTCCACCCCGGGCCCGCCCAGAGCCCTCGCCACCTCCCCGGAGACAAGGAACACCTCCCCGGCCCACTGGGGGCTGAGAAAGACCTTTAGACCCGTGGTGGAGAGGGCCAGGAGGCCCCCGGAAGCGAGCAGGCCCTCCTCGGCTTCCCGGTCGAGGGGGAGGACGTACTTCACGCCGAGGAGCGCGAGGCAGCGTCCGGCAATGGGGTTCTCTCCAGCCAGGATGGAGGCGGCCACCTTAGAGAGGTACAGGGATGCAGGGGCGGGAAGCCTCAAGGAGAAGAAGGGCTGGCCCCCGCGGGATTCCGTCAGGAACCAGCCCTCCCGGCCGAGCCAGAGGACGCGAAAGCTCCCCGCGTCAGCCTGGACCGCGGCCGGGAGCGGCCGCCTCACAAGGCGAACCCCCAAAGGGGAAAAAACCTCTTTCACTGACCCCAACCCCACCGAGGCCCAGAGTAAAAGCGAGATGGCCGCGGCCAGCTGCCTCCAGCCGAGGGGGTGCTCCTTCAGAGCCTGGCCGGCGGCCTCGGCCAGGGACGCGGTGACGAGAAAGGCAGGAGCAAGGGCGAGGGGAACCAGGACAGCGGGGCTCTCGCCCGGTAGGGGGAGGAGCGCCCAGGAGGCCACGGCCGAGAGGACGAGCACCCCGCCGGCCCCAATCAGAAGCCTCCCCCTCTCCTCCCCCACCCAGCCCGGGAGGAGAGAGAGGACGAGCACGGCCGCGGGGAAGGCGACCAGGGGAAGGAGGCTTCCGCGGCCAAGCCCCGAGAGACCCCCCGCCCACTCCGCGGACCACGCATCCGGCCTGAAAAACCCGAGAGACCAGGGAAGGAGGGCCACCAGGGACGCGGCGAGCGGAACGGCCCGGGCCACGGCGCTCCTCCAGCCCTGTCTCCAGCCCACCCAGACCGCGAGCCCGATGGTGACGAGGAGGGCCGAGGGAGAGGCCGAACCCAGAGCCCAGCCGAAGAAGAAGAGCCTGGACAAGACAGGCAGGGACGGTCTGCTTCCGACCCCGGTGAGGGCAGGGAGGAGGAGAGGAGCGAGAACAGCCACGAGGAGCCCACCCGCGGACCCCCCTTTTAAAGCCCCGAGGACGGGAGGGGATAGGACATAGGCAGCCGCAAGAAGCCTTAAGGGCCACCCCTTCGCCCCCGCCCGCGCCCCCGCCCAGACCACCCCCCCGTACCCGAGAAGGGGGAGGCCTAGAAGGAAGACACGCTGGGCGAGCCAGCCATGCCCGAGGAAGAGAAGGTCCAGCAAGAGCAGGGAGAGGGCCGTAAGGGGACCCCCAATCACCCCGCCGTTCCCGGCCCGCCAGGCAGCCGAGGCGAGCCAGGAGAAAAAGCCCCTGAGGCCGGGGAGGGGACCGAAGGAACCCCCTACGATCCATCCCGGGCCCAGCAGCCTCGCCGTAGCCACGAGGTAGAGGAGGAGAAAGGGGAGATGGGCGAGGAGCTGGTGGGGACGAACGGCCCTGAGCTTTCCTCCCAACCTCTCTGAGAGAAGATCGGCAACCCCCTCGAGGTAGGTCCGGGCCCTCCTGCCGAGGGTCTCCTCGAAGGGCTTCACGTCTGCATCGGAGAGGACCCTCCCCTCCTGGACAGCCGCTCTTCTCGCCAGGGTTCCCTTGAGGTTCTTCAGGTTCCACCCAAGGGCCGAGAGGGTCTGCCTCGCGTCACCCCCTCTGCCCAGCAGCAGGAAGATCCCTGCCTTGAGGAGCCCCCCGAACAGGGCCTGGAGGGAGGCGGAAACGGCCCTCTCGGGTTCGTAAACCTTGAGGGAGGTCGAGAGGCTCGCGCGCTCGGCCAGGTAGCGGGCGTCCCTCACCCCGGGCCTCGCCCCCCTCGCCGAGGCCGCAACGTGTCTCACCTTGGCATGGGGGCAGACGATAACCCTGAACCCCGCGACTCTCGCCCTCCAGAAAAGGTCCGGGCCCTCCCCGAAGAGGAAAAACCTCTCGTCGGCACCGCCCACCCGCTCCCAGCAGGTTCTGGATACGACAAAAAAGGCGGTGGAGACCGCGAGGACGTCGCGGACCCTGTCCTCCTGCCCCACATCTGGCTCCCCCGGCTCGAGCCCGGTGTAGAGGCGGCCAAGCCTGTCCCTCCTTATCTCCACCGCCTGAAGAAGAGAGGGGTCGGCCCACTCCACCACCTTCGCTCCCACCACCCCCACCGAGGGCGAGCGGAGGGCCTCTTCCACGAGCCGGCGGAGGGCCTCGGGCTCAGGACAGGCATCATCGTGGACGAAGACGTAGAAGTCGGCGTCGGAGGCGCGAGCGGCGGCCTCGTTCAGGGCAGCCCCGAAGCCCCTGTTCTCCTCGAGCCTGATGACCCCTCTCTCCCCCAGCCCGGCCCTGAGCAGCTCGTAAGTGCCGTCCTCGGAACCGTTGTCCACGGCAAGCCGCTCCAGGTGAAACTCCCCCGCCTCGAGAGCGAGGAAGGAGGGGAGGGAGTCCCGAAGCCAGGCCTCACCATCCTTGCAGATGAGGACAGCAAGGACACGGGGCCTTCTCTCCTCAGAGTACATAGCGCTCCAACCGGAGCGCCAATGCTAGCACGCGAGCCTGGCCTGCTCGGATCGGCGCCTCACCTTCCGGCGCTCTCGCTCAGAGAGGCCACCCCAGACACCGAAGTGCTCCCCAACAGCGAGGGCGTAAGCCAGGCACTCCTCTCGGACCGGGCAGCCCGAGCACACCTTCTTGGCAGCCCTTGTGGACCCTCCCTTCTCGGGGAAGAAGATCTCCGGGTCCGCGGTGAGGCAGGCAGCCCTAGCCTGCCAGTCCAACCGCATCCTCGACCCCCCCTGCTTCCACCCGTGTAATTACGTTTCGGTCATTTTACCCGGGCTGGATCCGAGGTCAAGGGGGGCCGAGGCTCTTACTCAGGACGCACGGACCGGGAAAGGCCGTCTCGCCGGGACCCGCTCGGGCGGTCGAGACAGCCCCGAAGACAAAACCCCCCAAAAAAGCCAGCGAGCCCTTTTTCAAGGGCCCGCTGGCCAGGGGGGAGGTTCGGTCTGGATTATAGCTCGGCCCCCGAGCCAGCGCACGCCACCTCCGGGTGATCCCGGAGGGCTAATTTCGCATGGCCCAAAAAGGCTCCCCCTCAGAGCTTGATCCCTTCCTGCCGATACCCGGATCCCGGCACAAGCTAGCCGCGGCACCTGCCGGGCGCTGTATCGTTCCGAGCGGGAGGTGAGAAAACACGGCCGGGCTCGACGACAAGACCCTCAGCGCAGCCCTGAGCGGCGACCGGCCGTCCCAGGCCGCCATATACGAGAGCCTTGCCCGACCGGTTTACTCCTACCTTCTTAGGCTGACAGGGAGTCCGGAAGCCGCCGACGACCTCACCTCCGAGACTTTCCTTCAGGTCCTGAGGGACCTCCACCGCTTCCGGGGAACCGCCGCTGGCTTCCGTGCCTGGGTCTTCCGGATCGCCCGGAACCGGGCCATGGACCGATTCCGCCACCTCCGCCGCTCCTGGGAGATGCCCGGCGAACCGTCCCGGCAACCGGACGGGCTGCCTGACCCCGAGGCCCTCGCCATCGAGAGGCTCGAGCGGGAGGAGCTGCTCCAGGCCTTCTCCAAGCTCACCCCGGCCCAGAGGGAGGTCCTCCTCCTCCGCTTCGTGGCAGAGCTCTCCCCCGCCGAGGTGGCCAAGGTCCTGGGGACCACGCCGGGGGCCATCAAGCTCCTGCAGCACAGAGCGATCAGGTCCCTCGCCAGGCTCCTCGCACCGAGGGGGGGTAACCCGGGCCGTGTGGGGAACGCTTACATATCGGGAGAAGAAGGAGAGAGCCCTTGAGGTTCCAGGTACCCTTCGGAAGAAGAAGAGCGGGAAGCAGAGGTTTCCGGGCGGCCCCCGCCAGCGAGGAGATGGCAAGGGCGGAGGCCCTGGAAGACGCCATCAACCGCTTCCTCGCCGGCGAGCCAGGTCCCCCAACAGACCCTCTCATGCGGGATCTCCTCGGCCTCGCCGCGAAGCTCAGAGAGTTCCTGCCCGAAGAGATCCCCCCTGAGGTGAGAGCCTCCCACCTCGCTGCCCTGGCATCCGCTCCGGGGCGGGTAAGGGTGGAGGGTGCGAGGCTTAGGGCGCGGCTTGCAGCAGCGTCCCTCGCCACCCTCCTGCTGGCCGCTGGAGGGGGGGTGGCCGCCGCTCAGGGAAGCATGCCGGACTCGCCCCTTTACGCTCTCAAGCTAGCGAGTGAGAAGTGGGCAACTACCCTCACTCCCCCGCCCTGGAAGCAGGCTCTCCTCGAGAAGATCCTCGCGAGGAGGGTGGGGGAGGCGGCCTACCTGCTGAGGCTGGGTGAGAGGGAAAGAGCCCTCACCGCCCTCTCAAAGGCGGCCTCCACCCTCGGGTCCCTCGTCGAGGAGGAGGGGGGGCTCTCCCCAGAGCTCGCGGAGAGGCTCGGGAGGCACCTCGAGGTCCTCGAGGCTCTCGCAGGCTCCTACCCGGCGGAGGACCTCCCCCCGGGGCTCGAAACAGCCTTGGCCAACGCCGGGAGGGTTCTTGAGAGGGTGAGGGGAGCTCCCGGGAAGGGCGGGAAGCTCCCTGGAGGACCGCCAGCCGAGATCCCCGGCCAGGGTGAGAAGAGGCGACCCAGCCCGGCGCCGGAGGAACCCCGCCCCACCGGGGCGGAAGCCCGTCCGGATAGCGGGGAAGGGCCGGTGGGAGGCCAGGGCCGCGGAGGGCCCCCCTCAGGCGAGCCCCAGGTAGGGCAGAAGGAGAGGAAGGGCGAGAAGCAGAAGGGCTAGGCCCCCGTGAGCGGGGAGGCCCTCCGTCTTATCCCTTCCGGTCGGATCTCCGAGTAGTCGGTGTTCCTCTCGGCGGGAACCCTCCCTATGGAAAGCACGGCCTTCCTTATCTCATCCACCTCGAGCCTGACCCCGTGTTCGGACCCGGCGAGCCGGGAGATGTTCTCCTCCATGAGGGTCCCCCCGAAGTCGTTGGCTCCCGCCTGGAGTCCGAGCTTGGCCGCCTCCACCCCGAGCTTCACCCACGAGACCTGAATGTTCGGGATGAGGTCCCCGAGGAGGAGGCGGGCCACGGCGTGCATGGCAAGGCTCTCCCGGAGGGTCGGGCCCCGCCTTGAGAGCCCCGCCAGATAAAGAGGCGTCCTCTGCCATATGAAGGGGAGGGGAACGAACTCAGTGAAACCCCCCGTCTCCTCCTGGATGGCCCTGATCCGGAGGATGTGATCCACCCAGTGCCAGGGGCGGTCCACGTGCCCGAACATGATGGTGGAACTGGACCTGAGCCCCAGGGAGTGGCCGGTCCTGACTATCTCCTCCCACCTCTCCGCCGGAAGCTTATTCCTGGAGAGGACTCTCCTGACCTCTGGGTCGAGTATCTCCGCCGCCGTCCCCGGGAAGGTACCAAGACCAAGCTCGAGGCAGCGAGCGAGAAAGGCCCGGGGGGAGATGCCGAGCCGGCGGCTGGCCCAGTCGACCTCGAAGGGGCTCCACGCGTGGATGTGGATGCCCGGCGCGGCCTCTTTGACCGCCCTGAGTACGTCGAAGTAGACGGTGGGCGGAAGGTTGGGGTTGAGCCCCGCCTGAATGCACACCTCTGTGGCACCCTCCTCCCAGGCCTCCGCCGCCTTCTCCGCAATGGCCTCGAGGGAGTGCGTGTACGCCCCCTCCTCCCCTTCCGCCCTCGCGAACCCGCAGAAACGGCACCCCGTGTAGCACACATTGGTGAAGTTGAGGTTCCGGTTCACAACGTACGTGACTATCTCCCCAACCTGCCTCCTCCGAACCTCATCGGCGACGCGGAGGAGGGCTTCGAGCTCCTTCCCCCTGGCCTCAAAGAGGAGGAGCGCCTCCTCCCTGGTGGGCCGCCTTCCCTCAAGCGCCCTCTCTAGAGCCCGAGCCACCTCCCCCCGGAGCAGGTCCCAGCGGGGCTCCTCCACCCGCCAGGTGGCAGGAGGGAGGAAGATGCCTCCCCCGCTCCCCCCACCTCGGGTGCGCCCGTCCTCCTCCTCGCCCCAGGCGAGGAGGAGCTCCCCGGAGCTACCCTGCGAAACCCCGGCCCCCCAGGAACCGCCCTGGAGTCTTGCGCCCACGCCCTTCCTCTCCGGCCCCGCCCAAGAGATCCGGCCAAGGGCTCTCTCCCCCTCCCGCGCGAAGCCGATGGCGTCCGAGAGGTCGCGCACGTATCTCCTGAGGGGCCTCGGAACCCACCTCTCCTCCTCCAGCACGAACCTGGGGTAGAGGGCGAGGCGCTCGGTGAGCCAGAAACCGGCGCTCTCCAGCTCCCGGGCGAGGGCTTCCAGGTGGGGCCAGGGGTATTCCAGGTTCACGTAGTCAGGGGTGAAGGGCGAGATTCCTCCCAGATCGCTCGCTCCGGCCTCAAGAGCCTCGCGGGCGGGAAAGAGGTTGGGCGGGACCTGGACAGCCACCTCGGACGGGAGAACAAGCCTGGCCACAGCCACCGCTGCCAGGATCTCCGTGGCCGGTGCCTCCGGCCAGTTCGCCATGGCCGTGCCCGGATGGGCCCTGAAAGGCTGGATTATCACCTCCTGCAGGTGGCCGTAACGCCGGGCCAACGCCGCCAGGGCGAGGATGGACTCGGCCCGGTCCAGGGAGGTCTCACCTATGCCGAGAAGAAGGCCGGATGTGAAGGGGATCCCGAGCTCACCGGCGTTCTTCATCATCTCGAGCCTGACCTCGGGCCTCTTGTCCGGGCAGCCGTAGTGGGCCCCTCCCGGCGCGAGGAGCTCGCGGGAGGTGGTCTCGAGCATGAGACCCATGGAGACCGAGACCCACCTGAGCCTCTCCATCTCCTCCCGGCTCAAGACCCCGGGGTTCAGGTGGGGCAGGAGGCCAGTCTCCTCCAGGACAATGGCAGCGGCTCTTTCCAGGTACTCGATGGTGCTTTCGTAACCCCTATCCCGGAGCCAGCTCCTAGCGTGGGGATACCGGGCCTCGGGGCGATCGCCCAGAGTGAAGAGGGCCTCCTTGCAGCCGAGCCTCCTCCCCGCCTCAGCCAGGGCAACCACCTCGTCCAGCTCCATGTAGGCAGGACCCTCCTCGGCGCCGAGGACGAAGGAGCAGTACCCGCACCTGTCCCGACAGAGCCTGGTTAACGGGATGAAGACCTTCCTCGAGTACGTGACCGACCTACCGTAAAGGGCCCTGGCCCTGGCGCCCGCAGCCTCCACCAGGGCGAGGAGCCCTTCCCTGTCAGGCGGGGCAAGGAGGACAGCCAAGTCCTCGCGATCCAGTCCGTCCTCGCCCGCCAGCACCTGCTCCAGCGCCCCCCCGAACCGCCAGCCAAGCCCTCGCGTCGCTCCCACAACCGCCTCGCGCGGCACTCACAGCCGCCTCGCACCGAACCTGCAACCGCCAGAAGAGGCTAGACCCAGTGAGCGCAGGACGCAACGCGACCCCTTCAGGTTCCATCCAGGGGTGCCGGCCGAGCTATGTGGAAACCCTGGGCATAGTCCACTCCCAGGCTCCGAACCATCTCGAGGGTCCCCGCATCCTCCACCGACTCGGCGATGGTGGAGCGGCCGAGGCCCCGCGCGAGCTCGACAATGGCCTTAACGATGGCCTGGTTCTGGGGATCGCTTTGGAGAGACCGGATGAAACTCCCATCGATCTTGAGATAGTCCACCGGAAGATGCCTCACCAGGTAAAGGGAGGAGAAGCCAATACCGAAGTCATCCAGGGCAAGCTGACATCCCGCCGCCCTCAGGGTACTCACAGCCCTCATGGTGTGCTCGAGGTCGGCCACGGTAGCCGTTTCCACGAGTTCCAGCGCGAGCCTCCGGGCGGTTGCACCCGACGCCTGAATAGCTCGGGTGACGGCTTCGAGGCTTCCTTCGTCCGCCAGGGTCTTGCTGGAGATGTTGACGTGAACAACGACGCCCCGCCTGTGGGCGACGGCGAGGGCTCGCTCAAGCATCCAGAGGTCGATTTTTGTCACGTAATCGAGGCGCTCCGCAGCCGGCAGGAAGGCGGCAGGCTCCATCACCTCATCTCCCTCCCTTATCCTTGCGAGCAGTTCGTAGCGGTCTGTCCTGCCTCGCTTGAGATCCAGGATGGGCTGGAAGTAGGCGGCGAGACAGCCCTCTGCAATGGCCCTCGCTATCCGCTCCCCCCACACCCACGGAGCCTCGAGGCGTTTCTCGTCCAAAGCGTCGGGGGAGAAGACCTGAACCCTGTCCCCCCCCTGCCACTTGGCAATGTAAAGGCTCAGGTCAGCTGCGGCGAGGAGCTCGTCGGCGGTGACGCCGTGCTGGGGGAAGAGGGCCAGCCCGCAGCTGGCCGTGGGCCGGAGAGGTCGCCCTCCGACCAGGAGGACTCTTTCCTTAAGAGCGGCCAGGAGGCGCTCGGCAACGGCCACTGCCTGGCCAAGCTCGACCCCGGGCAGGAGGACGGCGAACTCGTCGCCCCCCATCCGGCCTATCACGTCGGCCTCCCTCAGCTGGCTCCGGAGGACTCCAGCAACCCCTCGGAGGATCTCGTCGCCGGCAGCGTGGCCGAGGGCATCGTTGATGGCCTTGAAGTTGTCGAGGTCAAGAAAGAGGAGGGCGCCCTTCTCGCCCCTTCCGATCCTCGCCAGCTGCCTGGAGAGCTCCTCCTGGAACCGGCTCCGGCTGAGGGTCCCAGTGAGGGGATCATGGCTCGCGAGGTAAAGGAGGTGAGTCTCGAGACGCTTGCGGGCCGTTATGTCTTCCGCAGCCCCCTCGTAATAAAGGGGGCGGCCGGCGGCGTCCCGGACCGTCCTGGCTGACTCCAGGACCCAGATGATGCTCCCATCCGCCCGGACCCACTGGACCTCGAATCCGAGGAGGGACCCCTCTCTTTCCACCAGTTCCTGCCAGCGCGCCCGGTCGGAGGGGTTGGCATACAGCTTCACCGCGTTTGTGGCGAGCAGAGCCGACCTGTCCGGGTAGCCGAGGAGTCTCACCATGGCCTCGTTCACATCCAGGAGCCTCCCGTCCGGGGTGGACCGGTAGAGGCCGACGGGAACCATCTCGAAGAGCGTTCGGTATCGCCGGTGCTCGAGGGCCCGCTCCACGGCTCCGGCCACGATCTCGCCGATGAGGGCCGCGAAACGGAGCTGCTCCCTGCTGATCTCGCGGGAATCAACGTAGTCGGCCACGAGGGCTCCCACAGGCCGGTCCCCCGCGAGCATGGGGATGGAGAGGCTGAGCTTCACCCCCTCTCCCCAGGCGGACCCGGGTTGGCGAAGGCTGGCAGTAGCGGCGTAATCGTCAAGAATCGGTTCCCTTCGACGGATGGCGTGGGCAGGCCCGGAGTCACTGGCCGGCTCGAGGGGGAGGAGGATCCGGCCGACCTGATTCTCACTCCAGCCCCACCCGGCCACCAGTTCGAGGAACTTACCCGAAGGATCGAGGCAGAGAAAGCTCAAGGCGTCAGGCACGAAGAAACGCCGCATCACGCGCAAGGTGGCTTCGGCTATCTCCTCCAGGGAAACCAGGCCCACCAGCCCGCTGGCGAGGGCCCTCGCCGCAGCCGTCTCCTCCTCCCTGGCTTCCTCCATTAGCTGGAAAAGGGTTACTCGCTCCATGGCGACGGCGAGGGTCTGGCCTACGGCCGCGAGCAACTCCAGGGTTTCGGAGTCGAGGGGCTCGGTCCCGGCGGCCGCGACATTGAGAAGCCCGAAGGTCACCTCGCCGGTGCGAAGGGGAACAGTGGCATGGTAACGTAGGCCTCCCGTCTGTTCCCGGAGGATCTCCTCGGAAGCCCCCAAGAGCCTGGTCCGGATTTCCTCCAAGCGGTCGCATTCCAGGACGTTGGTGGCCCTCGGCAGCTTGCCGGCGAGAAACAGCTCCTGGCACTGACACGGCTGCCAGAGAAGGGCCTGGCCTTCGTCGGCGGCGAGCGCCGGCGGCAGACCGCGGGAGGCCGCCAGCTTGAACCTGCCGTCCTCCCCCACGAGGAAGATCCAGCCGGCGCTGAAGTGGCAGAGCTCAACGATTAAAGGGAGAGCACCGCGGAGCATGGGTTCCAGGTGGACCTCTCGGTTGAGATGCTCGGCGAGGGCGCGGAGCACCTTCACCGCCCCCCCCCGCCGAAGGTGCAAGGAACCCATACCCACGGCCAACCCTCGCCTTGCTAGCCAGCGCGCCTGCCTACTTATCGGCGCCATGCGGAAGCGCTAAAGGCCCGGCCGGCGGAGAACCCCGGTCATGAACGCGCGGGCCCCGCTCCACGAGCCGCCGGAGGCCGTCCACCTACGAGGGCCCGCCACGCGAGGGCTTGGCCGCCCCGCCACCACCAAGGTCGCCCGCGGGGCTTACCCCGGAGGGTTCGCGAGTCGCCTCCTCGCCCCTACCGACGCACCTAGCAAAAGCAGGCCAATGCCGGCTGCGCCCGCGCCTGCCCCCGTCACCGGAAGCACCCCCGTGGGACCGGCCCCAGGCGTAGGCGAGACGGCCGGAGCGCCTGCCCGGGCCGCCAGCACGCACGAGGCCGTTCCCGCTGCCAGGGACCGCTCGTCAGGCCTGGCCGAGGCGAACCCGCCAGAACCCGCCGCCATCACCGCAGGGCGCGGAGCGGGAGGAGGGACGCCAGCGGCTTCCGCCTCGGCCTGGGCGGGCGCAGGGTTTCCCCCGAGCTCACTACCGGCCACGGAAGGGCAGGCCTCCGGGACCACCACGCGGATGGAGTCCACGGCCACCCCGGTGTACAGGGGCGAGGAGATGAGCCCGTCGGAGGTGAGGCGGAACGCGAAGCGGACATCTCCACCGAGGGCGGGCGGGAGATCCACACGGTAGCGCGAGAAGTCAGGCCAGTCGGGGTTGGACCCGGTGAACTTGGCGAGTTCCGCAAAGGTTCTGCCCCCATCCCGGGAGACCAGAACGGCGAGGAAGTCAAAGTCGGGCTCGAGGTCGAGGCGGCCCCAGAACTCGAGGACCCCTCCCCCTCCCGGCAGCTTCACCGTGGGGGAGATGAGATAGGTCACGGTCTCGTCGGTGTAGGGGGAGACGGCAAAGGAGATGAGGCCATCCTGGCCCGGGGGCTGGCGCTGCCACCCCAGCGCCCCCTGGGTTGTCTTCACCTCCCAGCCCTCCTCGCCCGCCTCAAAGGAGTAGGGACCCGCCAGGGTCTTCGAGGTCTGGGGGGGGGTGTCGAAGCTGAACACTGCCGAGGAGGACCTCGCGCCCACCCGGTTCGCCGCCTCCACCTGGAAGAAGTAGCGGGTGCAGCCGGCGAGACCCGTGAGGGTGAAGGAGTGCTCGGTCTTGAGGTCCTCCCTCTCCTCGGTGGCGGGGTCATCCTTCTCCTCAAGCACCTCCGTCAGGGCGTCCGGCCTCGTGCCGTACCGGATCCTCCCCGTGGCGGGCTGATCCGTGGTGAACCTCACTTGAGCCTGCGGGGGGCCATCGGGGTTGAAGGCGGACTGGGCCGAGACCGCCGAGATGCGCGGAGGCAGGTAGGGGTCGGGGTAGAGGGCATAGCCCCGCCCACCCGCGTCGGCGAGGGAGGAGTGGCCGTCGGGGGTGGTGGAGCGGACGGCGAACTCGTAGGCCCCGGCGGGCTCCAAGCCCGAGACCTGAACCAGGTGGTCGGTGACGAAGGCGGGGGACCCCACCACTGTGAAGGGGTCCTGGGTACCGCCCCGCCGGTAGATCACCTCCGAGTCCGAGGGGACGTCGGTGAGCCAGGAGACGGTGACCTTCCCCTCATCCACCTCCTGAACCCTAACATCCGAGATAGCCGGCCCCCTCCCGGTCCCCGGGACCTCCAGGGGATTGGGCGAGTCCGCGGTTACCAGTACGAGCCTGGGCCTCCACTCGATTCCCCTGGCCCTTCTCCCGAAGCCCAGCTCCCAGGCGAAGATGCTCTCGGCCTCCTTCACCCTGGCACTCACCCTAAAGGCGGCCTCCCCCTGGCCGAGCTTGGCCTTGAGGGTCTGGAGGTCGTTGCAGCTCAAGGAGAAGGCGTACCAGGCGCCCGCCACCCTGCGGTACCCAGTCCTTGGAGTGAGGGTCGCGGCGGCCCTGTACCCCTTCACCTGCGAGTAGGAGGTTCCCGGGCCCCATGGATCCCCGGGCCCGACATCGAGGAGGTCCACCTGGTAGACGGGCTCGTCAAAGACGCGGCTGGTTATGTCGTGGCGGGATGCCACGAGAAGGTAGGCCCCGACCACCCTGGAGAGATCGAGCCCGGAAGGCACGTGAACCTTGAAAGCGCTCAAGATCTCGATCCTGTCACCCGTGGAGGGCAGGACAAGACCCACGGTGGTGGGAAGGCTCCCCGCGTAAAGCTGAGAAGAGGCTCCCCAGGGGTCGCCGGTGTCAGGGACGAGGCTAAAGGTAGTATCCCCCGAGAAGAGGGTGGCCGTCTCAGAGGCCCTGGTGGGGGCGAAGACCGTGGCCGGAGTCCTCACCTTCCTCACCACCTCCGTGGCGCGGGACGGGTCCACCGGGTCGCGCGCCCTCAAGATAATCTCGTACTCGGTTCCCGGTGCGAGACCCGAGAGCTTCACCTGGTGTTCCCGAGCCACCACAGGCCTGTCCAGGAACTCACCCCTGGTCTCGGAGAAGTCGGCCTCAAGCCCCGGGTAGCCAGAGGTTGAGTAGACGTCCTTCTGCACCCGGGAGAGACCGGGGCCCTTCACCTCGACCTCACCGAGGGAGGGAACCTCCGTCCCGAAGCTCACCACCGCCAGGTCCGAGGAAGGCGCGGAAAGCGAGATGGAGGTGATCCTGGGGGCGGGCCCGGGGGTGGGGGGAGCCGGAGCCCCCGCACCTCCGAGAAGCCCCGTGGCGGCCAGGGCGAACCCGGAGGGCCCCTCAAGAAGGTTCGTCCCCTTTACCCTGATCTCCCACGTTCCCGGCACGGGATCCAGAATCTGGACCACCTCCACGTTGTTGGTGTGGTCCCCCGCTCCGCCAGCAAGGGAGCTCGATTCGGCTCTGGGGTCGAGGCGGCTCGCAAAGGAGTTCCCGGGGTAGACGGTCCCATCCGGAGCCACGACCTCGAGGTCGAGGTCGTTCACGAGAACGGGCGTACCGACGGGCAGGGGGTTGCTCCCGTCCACCCAGGCCAGAGCCACCTTAAGAGGCCTCCCCGCGGCAACCTGTAGGCGGTAGGAAGCCTCCCCGCCGGTGTCTATTCCCTTCTCCCTGGGGACATCCACAGCGAAGAGACGGAAGGGGGAACCGGGAAAGGCGAGAGCCTGGTCCAGCTGGACCCTCCCCCAGCCCTGCCCGAAGGAGGGCCACTGGCCGTCCAGGGCGCTTTGGGAGCCGTCATCGCCGGTGTAGGCGCCCCTCATCCTCTGGGCCGAGGCCACCAGGGTCGCCCTCACCAGGGCGGAGGAGGGGTTGAAGCCGCCCGCACCCGCGAGGCCGCGGGCGGTCCCGGAGAAGCTCGACGGATCGAGGGGACCGAAATACTGCATGTAGTACTGGCGTACTAGGGCCGCGTTCCCGGCGAGAATCGGCCCCGACATGCTAGTTCCCTGCAGCACCTGGACCTCATCGTGGGTGGAGCCCTTGGGCGAGATGATCATCATGCCCGGGGTGACCAGGTCGGGCTTGATCCGCCCGTCAGCTGTGGGGCCGTGGGAGGAGAAGTTGGCGAGGGCGTCCAGGGAGACGTAGTCCATGTAGCCGTTGGCCCCGGCCGCAGAGGTGATGGCGTTCTTTGCCAGAGCAGGAGAGCCCACGCTGGCCAGTCCCGGCCCCGAGTTGCCGGCGGAGATGATCACCGTGAAATCCGGGTGGTCCCAGACGAAGTCGTCGGTGCGGATGGAGTCTCCGAGGTCCAGAGCGGGCACGATGAGGCCGTAAGAGTTGTTGTGGACCCTGGGTTCGAGGTCGGGGTCGTAGATCTTGTTACCGTTGAGATCGTAGACCTGATCGAAGAGGTCGTACTGGTCGGCGGGGAGGCCGGCCAGGCTCTCATCCCTGTCACCCACGTCCTGGAAGGCTATGCGGGCGGCCGGGGCTATACCGTCCCAGGGCTGCCGGCCGTCATAGGGGGGGCGGGAACCCGCCACAGATCCCGCGACGTGGGTGCCGTGGGTGGAAGGGCCGGAGTCGAAAAGACCATCACCCACCAGGTCAAGGTAGGCGGCGACCTTTCTGTGGCGGCTGCCCGTGGCCACCAGCTCCTTAAGCTTCTCCTGGTTCCCCGGCTCCTTCATGAGGTAGTCGGCTTTCTTGCACGTCGTGCCCGAGCAATCGCTGAAATAGACGTTGGCCTCGCCTATGGCGTCTGGGTAATAGGTGAGACCGGTATCGGCCACTCCCACCACCTGCCCGGAGCCGTTCAGTCCCCGGTCGAAAAGGGGCGTGCTTGCCGGGACGGCTGACTGGGTAACCCACCGGGCATTGGTGTTGAGAAGAACACCCTCGGCCTTCCCGGAGATCCACTCCACTCCCTCAAGGCGCGCCACGGCGGGCAGCAGCCTCGCCTCCGCCCTGATCCTGACGAGCCTCCCGCTCGAGGAGGTGCCGAGGACCTTCACCCCTCGGATCCCAGCCAGGGCCCTGGCCCAGCGGGCGGTGTCCTCACCGGGCCAGAGCCAGACGCGGAACTCCCGCTCCCCTTTGAGCTGGAGAAGGCCGGGATGTTCCCTATCGCCTTTGGGGATCTTGTAAGCGGGCTCGAAGTGGCCGGCCCAGCGAACGGCCGGAAGAAGTCGGGCCCGGCCCACAGCCTCGGGAGTGGCCCTCACCACCAGCGTGTAGTCGGGAAAAGCCCCCACCTGCTGGAGGCCGAGGGCCTCCAGGCCCGCCCTTTCGGCGCGGGCGACGGGGCGGCGGAACTGGAGAAGGAAGTAGGAGGGCTTTCCCGGAGACGGCTCGGAGCGGAGATCCCGGGGAAGACGGGGAAGGGACCGGAGGGGGTCGAAAACGGCGTAGGCGAGCCTTACGAACGGCCCCGCCCCCCCAGGCGCCGCGAGGGCGGGAGAGGGGGTTCCAGCAAGGGCTCTTCCCCCGCCATACCCGGCCCTCCCCCCAGCCAGAAGGCCCGGCGGTACCCCCTCGGGGACCTCCGATAGCCCTCCCCCCCGGCCGAGGCCCGGAAGCCGCAGCCCGGACCCTCCCGGCAGAGATAGACCAAAGGCGAGCGCAGGGACCACTAGCAGGCCGAAGAGAAACCTTCTCAAGTCGCCTCCTTTCCCCGGGGAAAAGTACGGGGCCAGTCGCGTATTTCCTCCCCGCCCGCAGGTCGCGCCCACTCGATCTGCTGGTACTCTTGGCAGCGCCGTGAGCAAGGTGGTGGCCCTGGCCGGAGGTGTGGGGGCAGCCCGTTTCCTCTCGGGGCTCGTGGGATGCGTCGCCCCCGAGGAGATCACGGTGATAGGGAACACCGGCGACGATCTTGTCTTCCACGGCCTGCACATCTGCCCTGACCTGGACATCGTCACCTACACTCTGGCCGGGGTCGTGGATCCAGCGAAGGGATGGGGGAGGGCGGGCGACAGCTTCAGGGTCCTAGGGGAGCTTGAAGCCCTGGGGGCGGAGGTCTGGTTCAGCCTGGGGGACCTGGACCTCGCGGTCAGCCTGTACCGGACGGCCCGGCTCGCCCGCGGAAGGAGGCTCTCGGAGGTCACCGCCGAGATAGCTCGGAGGTTCGGGCTCGAGGTGAGGATCCTTCCCATGACCGACGACCCCGTGGGGACCGTGGTCAGGGTGAGGAGTGAAGCCGGGGAGGAAGAGCTGGGTTTCCAGGAATACTGGGTGAAGAGGGGAGCGAGGGACCCTGTCCTGGCCGTGAGGCTTGCGGGGGGGGAGTCCGCCACTCCGGCGCCCGGGGTGAAGGAGGCCATATCCGGCGCAGAAGCGGTCCTCATCTGCCCGAGCAACCCGGTGGTGAGCGTGGGCAGCATTCTTTCCGTCCCCGGCATACGCGAGGCTCTAAGGCACACCGCCGCGCCGGTCGTCGCGGTCTCCCCTCTGGTGGGGGGGAAGCCCCTCCGCGGCATGGCCGATACGCTGATGGAGGGGCTCGGTCTCAAGGTGAGGGCGGCCGAGGTGGCCCGCCTCTACTCCGATTTTCTCGACGGCTTCGTCCTCGACCCGGCGGATGAGGGGGAGGCCGAGGAGGTGGCCGGCATGGGGATAAGGCCCCTGGTTTTTCCCGCCGTCATGAAGGATCGTGAGGCCGCCGTCTCCCTGGCCAGGGCCACCCTGGACTTGGCCTTCTCCCTTCGCCCGCGCCGCCCGAAGGGCGCGGGCGCCGAATAGCTCCAGCCAGGCAAGATCGTGTATTACCATGGCCCCAGCGAGCGGGCCTCGGGGCCCCTCGAGGGCGGCTTAGGAGGGCGCATGCCTAGGATCCAGGAGGAGAGCCTCCAGGCTCACCGGGCCACGGTCAGGCAGAAGCTGGTGAGGGCGGCGGGGCGGCTTTTTGCCAGCAGGAACTACGAGGCGGTGACCCTCGCGGACGTGGCGAAGGAGGCCGGAGTCACCAGGACCACCGTTTACAACTACTTCCAGGACAAGGCCCACCTTTTCATGGCCCTCTGCAACATGGCCACGGAAGAGTTCATCTCCCGGCTCGGCCGTCGGGTGGCCGGGGAGAAGGACCCCATCGGGAGAATCCGGGCCATCGTCGAGGAGGAGCTCCTTTTCGCCGCCTCCCAGGACCACAGGGCCCTCCTGGCCAGCAGGGAGCTTCGCTGGGGTTCCATCCATACCTCGGAGGGGGTGAAGAACCTGGAGAACCAGGTGGTGGAGTTTTTGGCCTCTGCCATCCGGGAAGGTGACCGCTCGGGCATCTTCAGGGCACCCGAACCAGAGCTTGCCGCGAAGCTGGTTCAGGGGACCATACTGGCCGCCGGAAAGGATGTGGCCCTCATGTCCTCCTCCGACGAGGAGGCTGCCAGAGAGCTGGCCCGGTCCCTGGTGGGCCGGGTCCTCCCCTACATCCTCTCCCTCCTTGGCCACGAACGGCGGGAGTGAAGGGCGCTTCAGGTGACCTCCCTCCCTCTCTGCGTCTACCCCATCACAGGCCTCGGCGAGATAAGGCCCGGGGATGACCTGGCCGCCCTGGTGGCGGAGGCGGCAGCCTCTAGAGGCCTCTCCTTCCTCGACGGCGACGTGCTCTGCGTAACGTCGAAGGCTGTCTCCAAGGCCGAGGGGAGGCTCGCTCCCCTCCCGGAAGGGGAGGAGGCTTCCTCCAGAGCGAAAAAGGCCCTCGCCCTGGCCGAGGCAAGGAGGGTGGTGGCGCGGAGGGGAGACCTCCTCATCACCGAGACGAGGCACGGGTTCGTCTGCGCCTCAAGCGGAGTGGACACCTCAAATGCCCCCCCCGGATACGCCGTCCTTCTCCCTCAAGACCCCGATGCGAGCGCCGCCCACCTGGCCGCAAGACTTAAGGAACTCACCGGTGCCGAGGTGGCGGTAGTGGTCACCGATACCTTCGGCAGGCCCTGGCGGAGGGGGCTAGTGGACGTGGCCATCGGCGCCTCGGGCCTACCCGTCCTCCTTGACCTCCGGGGCACCCTCGACAGCCACGGCAGGCCCCTCAGGGTCACCCAGGTGGCCGTGGCCGATGAAGTGGCCGCGGCCGCGGAACTGGCTATGGGGAAAGCCAGGGGTGTGCCCGCTGCCCTGGTGAGGGGTCTTCAGCTTCGCGGCGAGGGTAAGGCGGCGGACCTGGTCCGCCGCGCCGAGGAGGACCTCTTCCCTCAGGGACTCGGGGGCGAACCAAGACCCGGCCTTCACCTCTTCCCCCAGGCCGATCCCGCCGAGCTCCTCGGCCTCATGGCCAGGAGGCGCTCGAGAAGGAGCTTCTCTCCCGAGCCGGTGCCCCGGGAGCTCGTGGTTAAGGCAGTGGAGGCGGCCCTCACCGCACCGGCCCCCCATCACACCCGGCCATGGCGGTTCGTCCTTGTGGAGAGGGCCAGGGAGAGCTTTCTCGCGACCATGGAGGCGGCCTGGTCTGAGGACCTGGAGCGGGCGGGGCTGGCCCCCGAGGCCATCCAGAGGCGGCTTGAGAGGTCCCGGCGGCTCCTCGGAGGAGCCCCGGCCCTCCTCCTCGCCGCCGTCACCCTTGAGGGTGCGGAAGACTACGCCGAGCCCGAGCTCCAGGCGGCGGAGGAGAGGATGTTCCTCCTCTCCGGGGGTGCTGCGGTCCAGAACCTCCTCCTTGCCCTGGAGGCCCTAGGGCTCGCCGCGGTCTGGCTATCTGCCCCCCTTTTCTGCCCCGAGGAGGCCCTGGCCGCCCTGGACCTCCCGCCGACCTGGCGGCCGGTGGGGCTGGTGGCGGCGGGGTGGCCCGGAGGTCCCGAGCCCCCACCCCGGAAGCCTGCCGAGGGCGAGTTCCTCCTTATCAGGTAGGCAGGGGCGCTCCAGGCTAGCCTGGGGCCGGCCTCGCCTCTCCCCTCACCTCCTCGCCCTCGGCCACCACTTCCCCCGCCCCGAGAACCGAATCAAGGACCCTCGCCCCCCTTCTGACCCGAACTCCCGGACCCAGGATGGAACCCCGGACCGTGGCAGCCTCTTCCACCTCGCACCCGTCAAGGAGAAGGCTCCCCTCCACCTCGCCCCGGATCACCGACGCGCCCCCCACGCTCGCCCGCGGCCCCACCCTTCCGCCGCGCTCCACCCGAACACCCCTCCCGAGCTGCACAGGGGGGCGCACCTCGCCGAGGAGGCTCACCCCCTCCTCCACCCAG
>JBBINU010000013.1:46724-51678 GCA_037443725.1 Actinomycetota bacterium
CAACCGGCCTCCACCCAGCCCTGCCCCGGAGAACTGCCTCTTCTGCCTCGAGCAGCCTCGAGGGGGTTCCGAGATCGGACCAGTACCCCCTGTACACCATGCCATACACAGCCCTCCCCGCCCGAAGAGCCCTGGGGAATAGATCCCTCTCGAAGGAGCAGGGGGGCGGGGGGGCGATATCTAGAACCCCAGGCTCAATAACGTAGGTCCCTGCGTTCACAAGGGCCTCTTTTCCCTCGAAGGATTCGGGCTTCTCCAGGAAGGCCAGAACCCTCCCCCCTTCCCCGATCTCGACCAGCCCAAAGGAACGCGGATCCTCCACAGGGGTAAGAACGATGGTGACCTCCGCACCCACCCGTCTGTGGTGGGCAACAGCCTCGAAGTAGTCGAGGTCGGAGAGGATGTCGCCGTTTAGGACGAGAGTCGTCTCCTCCCCCAACTCCTCCCTTAGAACAGCGACGGGGCCGCAGGTCCCGAGGAGCTCCTCCTCGCCCCTAACCTCCACATGGGTCCCCGCCTCTCTCCCCCAGTCGACGGCGGGAGTAAAGGCCTCGGGCTGGGTTCCGGCACAAAGAAACACCCTCTTGGCCCCGGCCGCGCCGAGCCTCTCCAGGACCCCGCGGAGAAGCGGCCTACCCCCGATGGGTACGAGGGACTTCGGTACGGAGTAGGTTAGAGGGCGGAGGCGGGTAGCCAATCCTCCCACCAGAACCACGGCCTGGAACCCTGCCACAGCTCGCGAAAACTAGCAGGCGGACGCGGGTCGGGCAACCAAGCCCTAGCCGCCCGGCCCGGTGGCCGCCGCGGCCTAGACGCCCCCCCTCGAGTAGCGGAGGAGACCCGCCCCTATCCCGGCGCAGAGCGCCGAGCCCCCGAGAAGAAGGGGCAGAACCGGAACCCCACCCACCCTCTCCCCTCCTCCCCCTCGAGGGCTCGGGAGAGCCTCCCCAACCGCCGGCGTCGGCGCTGGGAGCCTCGGGCTCGCCGCGCGCCCCGGGCTCTCCTGCCCCAATCTCCCTGTCGGGCTTGGGGAGGGGGAGGACTTCGGCCTCGGAGAGGGGCTCTCTCCCGGCCTCACCACCTCCACCCTCACCCTTGCCATCCCCCAAGGCCCCGGAGCACCCGTAGGCCCCGGACGGGCGCAGGCCACCACCTCGAGATCAACCGCCCCCGCGCGGCGCCCCTGGGCGTTCCAGGAAAGCCGGAAGGGGAAAGGGGAGCGGGGAGGGGTGGAGACGGCGGAGTCCCGCAGAACCCCGTCCACCCAGAGCTCCACCCGCTCCACGCCGACAAGAAACCCACTGGCCTCGCCCTCAACAACAACCTGGCCTGATACGGCCTCGCCGTCCCTGGGGGAGGTGACGGTGACTGTGATCCCGCTTCTGAGCTCTGGGTCCCGCCGGCAGGCGGCGGCCTGACCCCACGCAGCAGTCGCGAAGGCCAGGCCGAAAAGGCACGCCAGGATACCGAGAGCCAGGGCGCCCCTCGCCCTCTCCACCTCCCTCACCCCCACCTCAGGTTCCCGAGGTACACGAGAAAGAGGGATCCAGCAAGGACCCCAAGAACCCCCACCCAGCGCCAGGCCCGGAGGTTCACCCCGGGGTCCAGGGCGAGTCCCGCCAGGAACCCCCCGGCAAGGCCGCCCACGTGGGCCAGGTTGTCAACGGCCGGCATGACCAGCCCGAAGGCGACGTTCAGCCCGACCAGTAATAGAAGGCTCGCCAGCCCCTGCCTGGCCTGGCGCGAGAAATGCCTCCTCCTCCAGTGCAGAGCCACCCAGGCCCCGAGGAGGCCGAAGACGGCTCCCGAAGCCCCCACACTGTAGGCGAGCCTCCAGGAGAAGGCATAACTCGTGGCCGAGGCAGCGAGGCCCGAGAGAAAGTAGAGGGCGAGAAACCACCCGGTGCCGAGGAGCCCCTCCAGGCCCGGGCCAAAGATGAGGATGGCGTAGGAGTTGAGGGCGAGGTGGAGCAGGCCGGCGTGGAGAAAGACGGGGGTGAGAAGCCTCCAGTACTCTCCCCTCGCGATGGCCGGCGGAAAAGAAGCCCCGAGCTGGGTAAGCCTTCCCCCCACCAGGAGGTCCGCCAGAAGAACCAGGGCGTTCACCACCACCAGGGCGCCCGAGACCTTCCCCGGGGAAAGACCTAGGCGGAGAAGGCGACCGCGCGCCCTCACCCTCCTCGACCAGGGAAGCCTCGCCTCCCTCAGGCACTCCGGACAGTGGAACCCGACGGGAGCCTCGACCATGCAGGAGGCGCAGATCGGCCTCCCGCACCGGGAGCACTCCACCCCCGTCTCTACCCCCGGGTGGCGGTAGCACTCCACCGCCACCTACCTCAGAAGCTGCCTCGCGATGACCACCCTCTGAATCTGGTTGGTTCCCTCGTATATCTGGGTGATCTTGGCGTCCCTCATCATCCTCTCCACGGGATACTCGGAGATGTAACCGTATCCGCCAAGGATCTGAACGGCATCGACAGTGACCCGCATGGCCACATCGGAAGCGAAGGTCTTGGCGTAGGCCGAGAAAAGGGTGAGATCGGGATCGCCCCTGTCGCCCTTGGCGGCCGCCACGTAGGTGAGCTGCCGCGCCGCCTCGATCTCCATGGCCATGTCCGCCAGCATGAACTGAATGGCCTGGAAGTTCGCGATGGGCTGGCCAAACTGCTCTCTCTCCTTGGCGTACTTGAGCGCGAACTCGAAGGCCCCCTGGGCGATCCCGACGGCCTGGGCCCCTATGGTGAGGCGGGTGTGATCCAGGGTCCTCATGGCTATCTTGAACCCCTCCCCCTCCTCCCCAAGCCGGTTCGCCGCGGGAACCCGGCAGTCCTCAAGGATCAGCTCGGCGGTGGGGGAACCCCTGATCCCGAGCTTCTTCTCGTGCTTGCCCACGGAGAAGCCGGGGAAGTCGGACTCGACGATGAAGGCGGTCACCCCCCGCGCCCCTGCTGCCGGATCCGTCTTGGCATAGACCACGTAGTAGCGGGAGACCCCAGCCCCGGTGATGAAGCGCTTCGTCCCGTTCAGGATGTACTCCTCTCCCCTTCTCTCAGCCCTGGTCCTGAGAGCCGCCGCGTCGGAACCGGCCCCGGGCTCGGTGAGGGCGTAGGAAATCATGGCCTCCCCCCTGGCGATGGGGGGGAGGTAGGTCTTTTTCTGCTCCTCCGTGCCGGCAAGGAGGATCGGCACAGATCCGAGCTTATTCACGCCCGGGATGAGGGAGGAGGAGGCGCAGACCCTCGCTATCTCCTCCACCAGAATGCAAAAGGTTATGGCGTCGGCTCCGGAGCCTCCGTACTCAGCAGGTATGTGGAGGCCGAGAAGGTCGTTTTTCTTAAGCACCTCAAACACGTCCCACGGGAACTCGGCCTTCTCGTCTATCTCTGCCGCCCTGGGAGCTATCTTCTCCTCCGCGAGCTCCCTCACTGTCTGGCGGAAGAGCTTCTGCTCCTCGGTGAGGTCGAATGCGCTCACCACGCCTCCTTTCCTCGCTCAGCTCCGACGGGGTGAAGTCTCGCACACGCCCCGCGGGTCCCGCACGGGGGAACCTCACCCCTCCCGCTGGGCCGCCGCCCGAGCGAACTGCGTGTGGTAAAGCTCCGAGTAGAGCCCGCCCTGGCCGAGAAGGACCTCGTGCGACCCCCGCTCCACTATGCGGCCCTCCTCCACCACGAGGATCTCGTCAGCCTCGAGGGTGGTGGAGAGACGGTGGGCGATCACGATGGCCGTTCGGCCCCTGAGAACCTCCCGCAGGGCCATCTGGATGGCGAGCTCCGACTCGGAGTCCAGGTGCGAGGTGGCCTCGTCCAGAATCACTATGGCCGGGTCCTTGAGGAGCAAACGAGCTATGGCGATCCTCTGCTTCTCACCCCCGGAAAGCCGGTAGCCCCTCTCCCCCACCACGGTGTCGAGGCCCTCCGGAAGTCCCGCCACCAGATCCCAGATGTGCGCGGCCCGAAGCGCCTCCACAAGATCGCGCTCGGAGGCGTCGGGGCGCGCCAGGAGGAGGTTGGCCCGGATGGAGTCGTGGAAGAGGTGCGGATCCTGGGGCACCACGCCAACATGCCGCCGGAGGGAGTCCTGGCGCACGTCGCGGACGTCGATGCCGTCGATGCGCACCGCCCCCTCGGTGACGTCGTAGAGGCGGGGAACAAGAAGCGCGATGCTGGTCTTGCCGGCTCCGGAGGGCCCCACCAGGGCCGCCGTCTTTCCCGGCTCAAGGGTGAAGCTGACGTCCCTGAGCACGTACCCGGCGGGCCCTTCCTCCGGGGCAAGAAGCCCATCGGCCAGGGAGGCCAGGGACGACTCCTCCGCCCGCGGATACCTGAACCACACGTGGTCGAACTCGACCCTCCCGCGCGGCCGCGGCATCTCGGGAGCACCGGGGCGGTCGGCGATGCCGTGTGGGAGGTCCAGGACCTCGAAGACCCGCTCGAAGCTGACAAAGGCAGCCGCCAGGTCCACCCTCGCGTTGGTGAGCTGCGTCAGGGGAGTGTAGAGCTGGGCGACGTAGGCGGCGAAGGCCACAAGCGTTCCCACGGAGATGGCACCCGAGAGAACGAGCCTTCCCCCCACGTAGTAGACGACGGCCGTGCCGACCGCGGCGACAAGCCCGAGGGCAATGAAGAAACCGCGCATGTAGACGGCGAGCCTCACCCCGATATCCCTAACCCTGGAGGCGCGATCCGCGAACGCCGCCCTCTCCTGATCCGGGTGGGAAAAGAGCTTGGCGAGCATGGCGCCGGCCACGCCCAACCTCTCGGTCATGAGGGCGTTCATGGAGGCGTTCAGCCGCATCTGCTCCCGGGTGAGCTCACGCAGCCTCCGCCCTATCCGACGCGTGGGAAGAATGAAAAGGGGCAGGACAGAAAGGGCGAGGAGGGTGATCCGCCACTCCATCCTGAGCATGGCGGCAAGGATGGCCCCGACACTTATGGCGTTCGAGACTATGCTG
>JBBINU010000014.1:0-43852 GCA_037443725.1 Actinomycetota bacterium
AGCGAGACCGCCTGGTCCTTGACCGGAAACGCGGCTTCGAGCCCGTGGACGTGACACGGTATCTCCTATCGGACTAACGGCAGGGCGAGGCGTAGATATGGCCAAGTCGCGTCTGGACAAGACCTTGACCCGCCCTGGCCGGGGAGTTCTCCGTCGCCGGTGAGCTTTGCCTGGGGGGCTACGGGGCTTCTTTGACGTTGAAACTGCCCGGGCGTGGGATCTCGTGTCTCAATCTGCAGAGCCGGCAGGTAGCCATCCAGGTGAAGACAAGACGTGGGGCGACCAGTGCTGGGCTCCGAGGTCGCTCTCGCCAGCCAAGCCGGCCTTTGTTTCCGTATACCTGCGTCCGCACCGCCGTATCGCAGCTGGACGCGTCCGGGCGCTAGAGCGTGGCGGCTTCCGCGACCGCTGGGATCTCCTGGGGCCCGGAAAGCGTGCCGTGCGGGCCCTTGTCTGTCCGGAGAACCCACGTTAGAGCAGGGCCGAGTGGTTTCGGGGGGACAGCGGGGCACCGCGGAGCCGGAAGCTGCCGCCGGGCCTGGGCCAACGCCGCAGCAGCGGGGCTTGGCGTTTCGTCCCCGTTTAGCCAGGGGAACCCAGAAGTTTTGGGATGGTTCCCTCGAGGGCCTCCGAGAGCTCTTCCGGCCTAAGCAAAACCCTGGTGGGCGGGAACTCGACCTCAAGGCCGAGTCCCGATACGGGGCCCCTCCCCGATACCTCCCCGATTCGGCGAATGGGTAGGGAGAAGCGGCTCGCCACCTCTTCGACACGGTCGAGGTGGGAGGCCTCCACGGCCACAAGCGCCCTCGCCCCGCTCTCGGAGTAGAGCCATACCTCGGGTTCGAGCTCCGGGCCGAGGGTTGCCCTCACGCCCGCGCCCGCCCCGCGGGCGGTGAGGGCGAGCCGGGCCAGGGCTGTGGCCATTCCCCCCGCGGAGATGTCGACCACGACCCGGGGGATCTCGAGGTTGCCTAGCTCGGCGAGAAAGCCGAGAAGGGAGGCCTCGGCCTCGGCCTGGGGCGCGGGAGGAGAGCCCCCCAGGCCGCCGAAGAGGATCTCTTGGAGGAGGGAGCCTCCGAACTCGGGCCGGGTCTCACCCACAAGCAGTATCACCTGGCCCGGCCGGCAGGAGGTTCCCGCTGCCCCACGCAGTCTCTGGATGATGCCGACCGCTGCCACCACCGGGGTGGGGTATATGACGCGTTCCCCTGTCTCGTTGTAGAAAGATACGTTCCCCCCGGCCACAGGGGTTCCGATGGCGCGAGCCGCCCAGGCGATTCCCTCCACGGCCCTTCGGAACGCCCACATCACTTCAGGCCGTTCGGGGCTGCCGAAGTTGAGGCAGTCGGTGAGGGCGAGAGGGCGAGCCCCAGTGCTTGCCACCTTTCGGGCCGCCTCGAAGACGGCGAGGGCTCCCCCGACGAAGGGGTCTAGAGCAGCGTACCTCGAGTTGGAGTCGATGGCCAGGGCCACGCCCCTCCCTGTCTCCTCAAGGCGTAGGATGGCCGCTTCGAGCCCGGCCGGGCGGAGGGTGTTGTGCAGGACGTACTGGTCATACTGCTCGTACACCCACCTCTTGGAGGCTACGGCCGGGTGGGAGATGACGCGGACGAGGATGTCCCGGGCGGAGTGTTTCCCCGCAGCGGCAAGGATCTCGTCTGGCGCGTCTGGTGCAGCCGGAACCCCTGCCAGCCAGATGGGCCGCCCCTCGGGCTCCCTCGCCGGCCTTCTGTATGTGGGCCCCTCGGCCAGCTCCCTCACAGGCAGATCCGTCACCTGCTTCCCCTTAAAGAAGGCCCGGTACCTGCCTTTCTGAGCCAGCTTCCCCAGAACCGTAAAGCCCACGCCCCAGCGGGTGGCGATGGCCTCCGCCTCGCGTAGCTTTTCCTCCTCCACCACCGCCACCATCCTCTCCTGGGACTCGGAGATGAGGATCTCCCACGCGGCCATTCCCGGCTCTCTCAAGGGGACCCTGTCTAGGTGGAGCTCGATGCCGAGGCCGGCCTTGGAGGCTAGCTCCGCTGTGGCCGTGGATATGCCTCCGGCTCCCAGGTCCTGAAGGCCCTTGAGGAGTCCTTTCTCCCGCATCTCGAGGCAGGCCTCGATGAGGAGCTTCTCGGCGAAGGGGTCGCCCACCTGCACGCTCGGCCTCTTGGCCTCTGCTTCCTCATCGAACTCCTTGGAGGCTAGAACGCTGGCCCCGCCTATGCCATCCCGACCTGTCTTGGAACCGAGGAGGACTACCGGGTCCCCGGGCTCACCCCGGCCCGAGAGGATGAGGCCCTCCCTGGGAAGGATCCCGAGGCAGGCGACGTTAACCAAGGGGTTCGTCGAGTAGCAGGGGGCGAAGTCCACCTCCCCGCCGACGGTGGGGATCCCGACGCAGTTCCCGTACCAGGAGATCCCCTCCACCACGCCGCGCATGAGGTAGCGGTTCCGGGCGGAATCCAGCGGGCCGAAGCGGAGGGAGTCGAGGAGGGCGATGGGTCTTGCTCCCATGGCGAGGATGTCCCGGATGATCCCGCCTACCCCCGTGGCTGCTCCGCTCACCGGCTCCACAAAGGAGGGGTGATTGTGGGATTCGACCTTGAAGGCGAGGAGGAGACCCCCGCCGACATCGAGGACCCCCGCGTTCTCACCCGGCCCGACAACAAGGGGAGGACCCGATGTGGGAAGGACGGCCAGGTGTACCCGGGAGGATTTGTAGGAGCAATGCTCCGACCAGGCCAGGGAGAAGACGGCGAGCTCCTCGCGGCTGGGTTCCCTGCCGAGGAGCCGGAGGATGTCGCCGTACTCCTCGGCGGTGAGGCCGAGTTCCTCGTAGAGGGGGCGGGGCTCGATCGTCACCTCGGGAGCGCGGCCTCAGCCAGGGGAGCCTTCCCTTCCAGGTGGGCGAGGAGGCTTGAGAAGATGGGAAGGCCATCGGTTCTCCCGAGCTCGGGGTCGGCGGCGTGTTCCGGGTGGGGCATGAGTCCCACCACGTTCCCGGCGGCGCTTGCCACCCCCGCGATGTTCCCCACGGAGCCGTTGGGATTGACCTCGGGCCGGGCCTCGCCCAGGGAGTCGGCGTAGCGGAAGATAACCTTCCCTACCCCCGCCAGGCTCTCCTCCGACCCCCCCGGCGGCAGATACCTTCCCTGGGAATGCTTTATGGGAAGCCTCAGGACCCTGCCCTTGAGCCCGGCGGTAAAGGGTGTTTCCTCCTCCACCCGAACCCAGACCTCTCGGCAGATGAACCTTAGGCTCGAGTTCCTCGCGAGGGCTCCCGGCAGGAGGCCCGCCTCGCAGAGGATCTGAAAACCGTTGCAGATGCCGAGGACCGGATGGCCTGCCTGCGCGAACTCGGCCACCTTCTCCATGACCGGGGCGAACCTGGCTATGGCACCGGCGCGGAGGTAGTCCCCGTAGGAGAAGCCCCCGGGAAGCACCACCGCATCCACTCCGGCTAGGTCGCGTTCGGCGTGCCAGAGAAGGACCGGCTCCATCCCGGAGAGATGGAGGGCGCGGGCGGCGTCCCTATCGTCCAGGGAGCCGGGGAAAACGACCACCCCCACCTTGGGCCTACCCACTCCTTCCCTCCCCTGCTGCCCCACCCAGCCTCACCCGAAATTCCTCAATGACCGGGTTGGAGAGGAACTTCCTTGCCATCTCCTCGGCCCTCGCGAGCACTTCCTCGGCGGAGTTCCCGTCCATCTCCAGGACGATGTGCTTCCCCACCCTAACCTTCTCCACTCCTGAGAACCCCAGAGCGGGAAGGGCCTCTTCCACAGCCTTCCCCTGGGGGTCCAGGATCCCCTCCTTGGGAAGAACGTCCACATGCACCACGTATCTCATGGCGATACCTGGGTGCCCCCCGCCCGCGCCACCCACGCCTCCAGCTCCTCTCCAGCCAGCCTCGAGTAAGCCTCCCTGTACTTCTCCCTGGTCCTCGCCACCACCTCGGAGGGGAGCTCGGGAGCGGGAGGGGTCCTGTCCCAGCCGGAGGAGTCCAGCCAGTCCCTGACATACTGCTTGTCGAAGGAGGGCTGGGGCCCACCCGGCCTGTACGCGCCGGCCGGCCAGAACCGGGAGGAGTCCGGCGTGAGGGCCTCATCCACCAGGACGAGCACCCCGTCCACCAGGCCGAACTCGAACTTGGTGTCGGCCAGGATGATCCCCCTGGTCTCCGCATACGCCGATGCCTCCTCATACAGGGTGAGGGTGAGTTCCTCGAGCCTTCTCACGAGCCCCGGGTCCCCCACGATGGAAGCGGCCTCCTCCCGTGGGATGTTCTCGTCATGCCCTTCCGATGCCTTGGTGGCCGGTGTGAAGATGGGCTCGGGAAGCCTCTCTGATTCCACCAGACCCGGCGGAAGCCGGATACCCGAGACGGAGCCGGTGCTCACATACTCCTTCCAGGCGGAGCCCGAGAGGTAACCCCTGGCAACGCACTCTAGCGGCACCACCCTCGCCTTCCTTACCAGCACTGACCTTCCGACCAGCTCGGGATGGCCTTCCAGGGCCGGTATCCCCAGATGGGGGCAGAAGCTAAGGAGGTGATTCGGGACGATCCTGGCCGTCCTCTCGAACCAGAAGACGGAGAGGCCCGTGAGGACCAGGCCCTTCTCGGGAATGGGGGTGGGGAGGACGACGTCGAAGGCGCTTATGCGGTCGGTGGAGATCACCAGGAGCCTATCGTCCCCGACTTGGTAGAGGTCCCTCACCTTCCCCCTCTTGTAGAGGGGGAGAGGGAGCTCCGTGCGGATCACCGCCTGCCGCACCTCTGCCATGCTGTCCTCCCCCTTTTCTCCCGCGCCGCCCCCGCCTTTGCCCTAGCGGAGGGCTTCCAATCTCTCAAAGATCACCTCCAGGTTCTCGAGGTACGGCTCGGGACGGAGGAGCTCCTCTATCTCGCCTTCAAGGAGGGTGCCCACCTCGGGGTCATGTAGGAGCTCCTCGCGGAAGCTGGCCCCCTTCTCCAGGGCCGCCATGGCTGCCCTCTGGACCACCCGGTACGCCTTCTCCCTGGAGAGCCCCCTCTCCACCAGAGCGAGGAGGACCCCCTCGGAGTAGATGACCCCGCCAGCCCTCTCCAGGTTCTCCCGCATCCTCTCCGGAAAGACCCGGAGCCCCCGGACCACACCGGTGAAGAGGTCGAGGATGTAGTCGAGGGCGAGGCAGGTGTCAGCCAGGATCACCCTTTCGGCCGAGGAGTGGGAGATGTCCCTCTCGTGCCAGAGGGGTATGTTCTCGAGGGCGGCCACCAGGTTCCCGCGGATCACGCGGGCGAGGCCCGCCACCCTCTCCGAGAGTACGGGGTTCCTCTTGTGTGGCATGGCGCTGGACCCCTTCTGGCCCGGGGCAAAGGGCTCCTCCACCTCCCCCACCTCGCTCCTCTGTAAGTGCCTCACCTCTGTGGCGAACCTCTCCAGGCTGGACGCTGTAATCGCGCAGGCCGCCATGAACTCGGCGTGCCGGTCTCTCTGGAGGACCTGGGTGGAGGCCTCGGCGGGTCGGAGCCCGAGGGCCCGGCAGACGTACTCCTCAACCTGGGGTGGAACCCGAGCGTAACTACCCACGGCCCCGGAGAGCTTGCCCACGGATATCGCTTCCCTCGCCCTGGCCAACCTATCCCTCGCCCGCGCCAGCTCGAAGGCCCAGACCGCGAGCTTCGCGCCGAAGGTAGTGGGCTCCGCCAGGATCCCGTGGGTCCTCCCCGCCATCACCGTGTATCTGTGCTCGAGGGCCCTTTCTTTCACAGCCAGAAGGAGGCCCTCCACGTCTCTTATGAGGATCTCGGCGGAGTCCCTGAGGGCGAGGGAGAGGGCGGTGTCGACCACGTCGTAGCTGGTGAGCCCGTGGTGGAGCCAGCGTCCTGCAGGACCCGCCTTCTCCGCCAGGACGTCCACGAAGGCGGCGACGTCATGCCGGGTCAGCTCCTCCCTCCTCACCACCTCTTCAGGGGTGGGGGGCTCGAGGGACTGGAGGAGGGCGAGGTCCTCCTTGGGGATCACGCCCATCTCGGCCCAGGCCTCGGCCGCGAGGATCTCGATCCTGGTCCAGCGCCGGAGCTTCTCCTCCTCGCTCCAGACTCGGGCCATCTCGGGCCTGGTGTACCTCTGGATCACGGCGCGAGCATTATCCCATCCCGCCCCGGGACGAACGGCCCTGGAGGAACCCCCGGGAGGACTAATCCTGCGGGGCCTCCCTTTGCCCTTGCTCCCCACCAGTCTGTCTGGTAACCTCCGCCCCACCCGCGCCAGGCCGCGGAGGTTGGGCCGGCCCCCAGGAGGCGGCAGCCCGTCGCCCACCAGGCAAGCCGGTCCCCGAGAAGAGGGAGGAGCTTGAGCCGGAAGCTGGCGCGAGGGGCGATGGCCCTCGCCGTCGTCGGGGCCGGCGCCTTCACGGGGCTCTCGGCCAAAAGGGTGCATCTTGTGGTGGACGGGAGGGAGAGGGAGGTGGTGACCCTCTCCCGTACTGTCGGCTCTCTTCTCTCTTCCGAAGGCGTGCAGGTCACCGCGGACGACCTGGTGGAGCCGCCACATACCGAGCCCCTCAGGGATGGGTCGAGGGTTGCTGTTTACCACGCCCGTCCCTACCTCGTTCTGTTCAGGAAGAGCGCCCTGGTGGTGAGCCTCCCGGGGCCCGATCCGGGAGCTGTGCTCGCTGCTAGGCTCGGGAGAAAGCTCAGGGTGAGGCCCTCTCGTTCTGGCGGCTGGCGAGATGGGCTATCCTGGGCGCTGCCCGCGGCGGGCGAGGCCCTCCGCGTTCTCCCCCCGAGCCCTTCTGCGCCGGAGGTCCTCGAGGCCACCGAGGCCGTGGAGGTCACCCTCGAACACGACGGCCGGGTGGAGGTAGTGGAGACGCTGGCCACCACGGTCGCCGGTCTCCTCGCCGAGGCGGGGCTCACCCTGGGGCCCGTGGACCGGGCGGAGCCCTCCCCCGAGAGCCCCGTGGAGGCCGGGATGAGGGTGAGGGTGGTGAGGGTCAGGGTGGAGGAGAGGGAGGAACCTTACCCCATACCCCCTCCCAAGACCCGGGTGGAGGATGGGAATCTCGACTGGGGGATCGTCCGCCGGGACAGCGGGGCTCCCGGAACCGGCGTCAGGGTGTGGAGGCTCGTCTTCGAGGATGGAACCCTGGTCTCGCGCACCCTCCTGGCGGACCGGGTGGTGACGCCTCCGAGACCCGAGGTGACCCGAGTGGGGAGGAAGATGCCGAAGTGCGCGTGCGGGCGCGGCTTTCAGGTGGGGAGGGCCACCTGGTACGGGGTGAGGGGGATGACCGCTGCCCACCGGACCCTCCCCTTCGGCACGGTGGTGAGGGTGACTAACCTCAACACCGGTGCCTCGGTCACGGTGGTCATAAATGACCGAGGGCCCTTCGGCTCCGCCATCATAGACCTCTCCCGCGATGCCTTTGCTCGGCTCGCCCCCCTCTCTCAGGGGGTGATCCCAGTCCGGGTGGAGTGGTAGGGGCCTCATGCCCCTATCCTTGAGCCGTGACGCATCCTGAGGCGGGCGCGCGGGGCGAGAAGGAGAAGGTACCGCAGGCTGAGGTGGGCGCCCGGGGCGAGAAGGAGCCAGGAGCGGCAAAGCTCCTCACTCTTGGCCGGGTGAGGCAGCTCCTCCAGGCCTACGGCGTGAGACCGAGGAAGTCTTGGGGGCAAAATTTCCTGGTTGAGCCCTCGGCGGCCCGGAGGATAGCCAGGCTAGCCGAGATCCGTGCAGGGCAGACCGTGCTTGAGCCGGGCGCCGGCCTCGGTTCCCTCACCCTGGCCCTGGTCGAGGCGGGAGCGAGGGTGGTCGCGGTGGAGCTCGACCCGAGGCTCGCCCGGAGCCTTAGGGACCTGACCCGGGGGCTTCCGGTGGAGGTCGTGGAGGCGGATGCCTCCCGGGAGGAGTTCAGCGGCCTTCTAGAGGGTCCTGCCGCGGTGGTCTCCACCCTCCCCTACGCCCGCGCCACGGCCATCCTCCTCAACCTCCTCCGCCAGGGGAATCTCGACCCCTTTACCCTCACCGTTCAGAAGGAGCTGGGTGAGAGGTGGTCGGCAGGGCCGGGCCACCCAGCCTATGGGGCCGTGAGCCTCAAGGTGGCCTCCTTGGCCACCTGCAGGGTGGTGGGGAGGGTGTCGAGGAGGGCCTTCTACCCGGTTCCGGAGGTCGAGTCGGTGGTGGTGAGGCTGGAGCGGAAGAGGGAGCCCGGGGAGGTTCCCCTGGAGCTGCTCTGGGCTGTTGCGGAGGCAGCGTTCCGAGGGAGGAGGAAACTCCTCGCGCGCTCCCTGGCCGCTTCTGGCCTGGAGATCGGTCTGGCCAGGGAGGTCGTCGCCAGGCTCGGTCCCCCCGAGAGGCTCCGGTGTGAGGATCTCGACCTTGAGGGGTACCAGGCCCTGGCCAGGGAGCTCGCCCGGGCCATCGGCTCCGAGAAGGGGGTTCTGGAGGCCCTCGGGCGGAGGGTGGCGAGTTGAGGCGCGGGCGGGGGGGCGGGCCGTCTTGGCGGGGCGAGGTTCCAAGCCCCGCCAAGCTCAACCTCTTCCTCGCCGTGGAACCCCTGCCGAGGCAGGAGGGAGCGGGGGCCGAGCCGGGCTGGCGCACCCCAGGCCAGCGCGAGGAGAGGCTCCACCCCGTGATCAGCGTAATGCAGGCCCTCTCCTTGGCGGACCTCGTGGAGGTGGAAGTGGAGAAGGGGGCAACCGGGGTAGAGCTGGTGAGGGAGGACGAGGTGGGGGCCTCCCCGTTCCTCCCCCCCGCCGAGGAAGATCTCGCCTTTCGGGCAGCGGCGGCATGCCTCGCGAGCTGGGGAGGGCGGGCCAGGGTCCGGGTAAGGGTCGTGAAGAGGATCCCCGTGGGAGCGGGCCTGGCCGGGGGGAGCGCGGACGCTGCGGCGGTGCTGGCCCTTCTCGGAAGGGCCCTGGGGATCGACCCGTGGGGGCTGGCTCCATCCCTCGGGTCCGACGTCCCCTTCTGCCTGGCTGGAGGATCGGCCCTGGTCACCGGTGCTGGAGAGGTGGTGAGCCCCTTCGAATCCCGCCCCACCCTCTGGTGGGTGCTGGCCTATCCTGGCCAGCCTTCTGCGACCGGCAGGGTTTACGCGGTCTTCGAGGCTTCTAGGGGCGGGAAGGCAGGGCGGGCCTGGGAGTGGCGAGGCGAGGCCTTGGAGCAGGCGGCCGCTCTCCGCCGGGCGGTGGAGGAAGGAGACGAGGAGGGGGTGGCTGCCGGGCTCCGGAATGACCTGGAGGAGGCGGCGTTCCTCGTCTCTCCTAGTAGCCGCTGGCTAGCGGTGGCCCTCGGGGGCGCGGGAGCCCTGGCTGTTCTCGTCTGCGGCAGCGGCTCGGCGGTGGCGGGGTTTGCTGGGGTGGGAGAGGGGGGGAGGGCGCGGGCGGAGGAGGTGGCTGAAAGGATCCGCAGGGAAGCCGCCGAAACCCCTGGCTCCATTCGGGTGTGGGTAGCGCATTCGCCGGTGGCGGGGCCTTGGCGGCTGTGGGGAGAGGCTCTCGCTCCGGGGTAATATCGGCTGGAGATTGGGGGGTCGGCTAAGGGCAGGCCGGCGGACTTTGGATCCGCAGGTGCGAGTTCGAATCTCGCCCCCCCAGCGCCGATGCACACTGCTGGGCCCTGATGAGCTGCTGGGGGCCCGGCTCGGGCCCCGGGGGCACGGGTGTCGGGGAAGACGGGTGGGGATGGGAAGGGGACGGGCCGGGCGACCCCCCGGAGAGGGGTACTGGCCTGGATGGCCCTGGCCAATCTCGCCTCTCTGGCGGCCATTGCAGCGCTCCCCTTTCTCGCCCGGCCCTATACAGGGCCTCCCCTCTGGCAAGGAACGCCCAGCTTCCGGGCCTCCCGCGCCTGGGATGACACCTACACCCTGGCCACGCAGTATCCCCGGCGCTGGTCGGGGGGGCCGGACCGCAAGGCAGCTGCGGACTGGCTCGCGAAGCGGCTGGTGGAGGCGGGACTGGAGGTGGAGAGGGAGAGGTTCTTCGCCTGGCTCGGGGGGTCGGAGCCAGTGGAGCTTGAGAACCTGGTGGGAGTGATACCGGGAGGGGAGGCCGCGCGAGAGATCGTGGTGGCCGTGGGCAACTACGACATGGCACCCACCAGCTTCCAGGCGGCGAGCGACACCGCTGCCCATGTGGGGGTTCTTCTCGAGCTGGCAAGGGTCCTTCGGGCCACGGGAACCCGGAGGACCTTCGTGTTTCTTCTGGCCGACGGGGAGGAGTGGGGGATGCTCGGGGCTAGGCAGGCCGTCAAGTCCTCCCCCCTTGCCCGAAGAGCTGTGGCGGCGGCGAGCCTGGAGGATCTGGACACCGGGAGGTTCAGCGCCCTTGCCGTGGACGGCATGGGGCAGTCGAGAGGGTTTGCACCTATGTGGATGAGGGAGCTCGCGCGGGCGGCGGCCGCTGCCGAGGGTTACCCGACCCTTGAGGTCTCCCCCGTCTTCGAATGGGTTCAGCGCTCGGTTCTGGTGTCCTTCACCGACCAGGGGCCCTTCCTCGGCGCGGGCATCCCCGCCGTCCAGCTCGGAGGGAGGGGAGATGACCCGGCCCTCCAGGCCGCTGTGTACCACCTTCCCGAGGACACCGTGGAGAAGATCCGCCCGGAGTCCCTTGCGGCGTACGGGGCTGTCCTCGAGAGGGTTCTTCGGAGCATCGACTCCCTTCCGCGCATCCCCGCGGAGGGGTCCTTCTACCTGCGGGCGGGTGAGGGATCGCTGGTGCCGGGACCGCGCCTGGCCGGGGCTCTGGCCATTGCCTTCTTCCCCCTCATCGTCGGGGTTGTCGCCAGGGCGAGGAAGGTCGAGTGGGGGAGGGCTCTCGCGGGGGAGCTCGCTTCCTTGTTCCTCTCCTCCCTCGCCTTCCTCCTGGTGGTCCTCGCAGCCAGGGCCCTCCCCATAGCCGGGTTCATTCCCCGGTACGAGCTCTACCCACCTCCGCCGCGCCACCCCCTCCTCACCCAGCCCTCCTACCCGGTTCTGGGGTTTCTTTTTGGCCTCGGTCTCGGTGGGCAGGTGGCGGCGGGAGCGATGGCTCGGCCGCTCGGTGGAGGGGCGAGGGGGCGGGAGGCGCGGGAGGCCAGGATCCTCGCGTGCCTTCTCTTTCTCGCCGCCCTGGCCGCCGCGGGCCTCGCTCACAACCCCTTTGCGGCTCTCACTTTCCTCTTTCTTCCGGTGAACCTCTGGATCTGGGCCCGCCCGGCCTATTCGGCCATGGGCAGGCTCGGCGCCCTGGTGCTGGTGGCGGCGGGTTACCTCCCTCTCGCCCTGTTGTTCGCAGAGTACGCTGGCATCCTCGGCATCGGTTGGAACATCGCCTGGTACGTCGTGATGGGTGCTGCGTACGGCCAGTTCGGGCTGGTGCCCCTCGCCCTGGCCGGGGCCACCGCAGCGGTCGGTGTGAGGCTCGCCCTCGCCTCCGCCCTCGGACGCTGAGTTCGGGGATTTTCCCTTCGAGCTCAGCGGCGGAGCTGCCGGAAGGTCCGCGCCCACACCTCCCGCAGGGGAACACCCCCATCGGCCTCCACCTTCACCCCGAGGAGGGTGAGGCCTGCCAGGATCTCCTCGGCTTCCTTGGGGTCCAGGAGCTTCCTGCCGCACTCCGGGCAGTCCGGTTTCCCGCGGAGGCGGCGCATGATCTCGAGGACCATGGTCCACTTCTCCTTGTAGTCCTCCCTCTCCAGGCTCATCCTGATGTCCGCCTTGATGTCCGGGAGCCCCTGGTGGGGGCGGCCCACCCGCAGGCGGTAGTGCTCGAGGATGCTGGCCCAGACCTTGTAGAGGAAGGCCTCCGTCCACTCCTCCACGAAGCTCACGGAGTCGCCCCAGAGGTTCTCGAGGATGGCCTCAACGGCGTCCCCCGCCGGCTCACCCGGATCCGGCCTCACCCCTCCTCCTTAAGCCTCACCACCTTGCCGAAGGGGATCCGGCTCTCCTCCACCCCGTCCGGTGTGAGGACCCAGATGACGGGGACCCCGGGGGGATCGGGCCACCGGGTGGTGTGGCCGTCGGTGAAGACCACCACCAGGTCGCCCCGGGGAGGGCACTCCCGAAGGGCCTGGGCGAGGTTCGTCCCCCCACCCCCGACGAGTTCCAGCTGGCTTGCGCGGGTGACGAGTTGGGTGGGGTAGGCGCGGGCGTCGGCGCAGGTGACGCGGGCGCGGGCGCCTAGAGCGAGAAGCATCCCGTCGAGCTCCTGAAGGAACCTGCCGAGGTCCGCCTCGCTCACCGAGGCGGAGGTGTCCACGTAGACGTCCATTTCGGGACGGTATCCCCGGAGCCTCGGCAGGTAGGCGTCCCCAGCGCGCCTCATCTTCTTCCAGGAGTAGTCCGAGCGGGCGAGGCTGATCCTGTGCAGGTGGAGGCGGAGGAGGCGCCTCCAGTCCAGCCTCCTCTTCGAGTACCTCTCGGCCCATCGCCTTAAGTTCCCGGGCCCGCCGGCGGAACCGAGAAGGGCCGAGGTCACGCAGTTCCTCGCCGCCTCCTGCACTTCCGGGGAGGTGCCGGGGACTTCCTCGGGCGCGGGCGGTGCCAGGGTGCAGCCCCGAGGCCGGAGCCCTGAGGTGTCGTCGCCCCGCTCTTTGAGCTGGTGGGCGTACCAGGCCCAGGTCCTCCCGGTGGGAAGCCCGAGATCCCTCGGATAGACGGGCCGGAACTCGCCGGTCCTCCTGTAGTCCTCCTCAAGGTCGTCGTTGACCTCGAGTTCCAGGGCGATCTCCTCGGCCGGCCCAGGAGGGGAGAACCCGGAGTGCCCGAAGAGGCCATGGAGGGCGAGGTGGACCAAGAGGACGGCGATGGTATCGGGGGAGAGTCGGGCAAGCTCCGCCTGGTCGTACCCAACCCTCCAGCGGCCGTCTATCCACATGAAGGCTCCCCGCTGCTTAAGAGCTTGGGGGACCTCCTGGCATGCCCAGAGCTCCAGCCGGTCCAGGACGGCCCGGAGGTACGGGTACCTCACCCGGGCGAGGTAACGGCCGAGGGAGAGGTGCGGATCCCGGGAAGTGCCCTTCACGCCACTCCCGCCTCCATACTCCACCTCACCACCTCCACCAGGTGCGGAAGCTTCCCGGAGAGGACGGCCCTGGCGAGGTAGGGGGAGGTTCGGGAGGAGGAGCGGAGGACGTCCAGGGCGGTCCTGGCCACATCCCACGCCTCCTCCTCGGCCAGCCGGTCGAGGAAGGCGAGGCACCCTTCCACCCTGGTGCCGTGGGCCGCCACCTCGCCTGCCACCCGTAGGGCGAGGAAGATGCGCGCATCGTGCCTCCGCGGGATGGGCACGCCCCTGGGGTCCCTCAGGACCTGCTCCACACTGGGAAGCTCCCCCATCTCCCTCCAGGCCATGAACTCCGCGGCCGCGTCGGGACCCACGGCGGCAGGGAGGCCCTCAGGGCCGAGCCTCGCCAGGATGGGTATGGCGTACATGTGCCAGGATCGGGGGCTCGGCCAGGCCCGGACGGGCTCCCCCTCTTGAGGTAGGCGGTGGAAGAGGTGGGGGTTGGCGTGCAGGAAAGCCGCCACCTCGGCGGCGGCCTGGCTCCAGCCGGGGGCCTGGAGGTTGTCTCCGAACCCCCCCGAGAGGAGCTCGGCCGTCCACTCCCCCAGGTCCGGGACGGGCCACTCCACGTGGACCATGCGGTTGGAAAGCGCCGGGGCGAGCTCAGACCCGGAGGCCGTTTGCTCAGGAGGGTTTCCCGCCGCCACCCGGCGCACGGCTGCGGGCAGGACCAGGTCCCCAAGGACCCCCTCTTCGAAAACCCTGAGGGCGGCATCTTGGACGGCAGGTGGGGCAGTGGTGAGGTCGTCGAGGAGGAGGAGGCCTCCCTGCTTCTCCTCCGCCTCCCGCGCGAGCCTCCTGGCCCAGACGGGGGGTTCGAAGGCGGCGCCCTGGGGGGTCGCGAGCCAGACCCCGGCGATCTCCGTAGGGTCGCGCAGGGTCACGTCCACGCGACAGAAGGCCCATCCCCTCCTCTCCGCCTCGGCCTTGAGGAAGCTGGACTTGCCCACACCTGGGGGTCCCCAGAGCATGAGGGGGACCCCCACGTCCAGGGCGGCCCTGGCGACTCTCCGCGCCCGAGCGCTCGCCGTCTCTTGGCCGGGGAAGATCTCGGCCAGCCCCCCTCTCTCCGTCCTTTCCCCCGATCCGTGCGCCACGGCTGCCTTTGCCCCCCGCTCCTCTTCTTCAACCCCCGCGGGGGCCTGGCTCCCGCCCTCCCCTTCTTCCAGGCCGCAAGAGCCCTTTCGGGTGATAGGCTACGTTTGTCCCGGCTTGAGTGATTGTAAAGCCCGTCCGGATAGGAGGTAGAGGCCATGGGAGGGGATCTGGTGGGAGTGGTACTGGCGGCGGGGGTAGGGAAGAGGTTCAGGTCCCGCACTCCCAAGGTTCTCCACCCGCTGCTTGGAAGGCCCCTCTTCACCTACCCGCTTCTCGCCCTGGCCGGGGCTGGGGTGGGAGGAGTGGTGCTGGTGGCCCCACCGGGGCAGGAGGAGGCCTTGCTCCAGGCCGCTCGGGCCGCCCTCGGGAGATCCAGGAAGGAGCTGAAGGTGGCCACGGCGGTCCAGGAGGAACCCCTCGGAACCGGCCACGCCCTTCTCGTCGCCCTTGAGGCCCTACCCCAGCTTGCGGCCTCGGAGGACCCTGAGGTCCTCGTGGTGCCGGGGGATGCCCCGCACCTCAGCTCGGGGAGCCTGAGGGCCCTTGTTAGGGCGGCGAGGAGGGCGAAGGCTTCCGCCGCCGTTCTCACCGCGCACCTGGACGACCCCACCTCCTATGGGCGGGTCCTCAGGGCCCCCGGGGGGCAGCTTCTCCGGATCGTGGAGGAGAGGGATGCAAGCCCCGAGGAGAGGGAGGTGAAGGAGGTGAACTCGGGGGTCTGGTGGTTCAGGGCTTCCGTGGCCAGGGCCATCCTCCCCAAACTCAGGCGGGAGAACGCTCAGGGCGAGTATTACCTTACCGATGCCGCCTCCGAGCTTGTCGCCGCGGGGGAGAGGGTTCTTCCCGTTCCCGCCGCCAGCTCCGAGGAGGTCTTGGGGGTTAACTCCCGAGGGGAGCTCGCCCGCTCGGCCGCGATCATCCGGGACAGGCTGGTGCGGTCCCTCGAGCAGGCGGGTGTGACTGTGGTCGACCCCTCGAGCACCTGGGTGGAGCCCGGGGTGGAGGTGGGGGAGGAGACAGTCCTCATGCCAGGGGTGCTGCTGGAGGGGGAGACCAGGGTGGGCCGGGGCTGTCACATAGGCCCCTTCACCAGGCTCTCGGGGTGTGTGGTCGGGGATGGAGCCGAGGTGGTGATGAGCGTGGCCTCGGGGGCTGTGGTGGGCCGGGGAGCGAGGGTTGGCCCCTTTGCCTACTTAAGACCGGGAACCCAGCTGGCGGAGGGGGTGAGGGTGGGGACCTTCGTGGAGATTAAGAACTCCCGGGTCGGCAGGGGTAGCAAGGTACCGCACCTTTCCTATGTGGGCGATGCTGAGATCGGTGAGGGGGTGAACATAGGGGCGGGAACCATCACGTGCAACTTCGACGGCTTCAGGAAGCACCGGACGGTGGTGGAGGATGCCGCCTTCGTCGGGAGCGATACCATGTTGGTGGCTCCGGTCAGGGTCGGAAGGGGAGCGTACACGGGGGCGGGATCCGTTATCACTCGGGACGTCCCTCCCGACGCCCTGGCTGTCGAGAGGAGCGAGCAGAGGGTGATTCCTGGCTGGGCCAGGAGGAGGAGGGAGAGGGCAAGGGCGGAGGCCGAGGCTACCGGGAAGGAGTGAGCACCGGATGGCTCTGACGGCGCGGGCGGAGAAGAGGCTTCTCCTGTTCTCGGGGAGGGCCAATCCCGAGCTGGCCGAGGAGATAGCCAAGGAGCTCGGGACGCCCCTCGGGGAGGTGGACATCTCGGATTTTGCCAACGGCGAGATCTATGTGAGGTTCCTCGAGAATGTGAGGGGTAGCGATGCCTTCGTCATTCAGAGCCACTCCGACCCCATCAACTCCCGCATCATGGAGCAGCTCATCATGATAGACGCCCTCAAGAGGGCCTCGGCCAAGAGGATCACGGCGGTGGCCCCCTTCTACGGTTACGCAAGGCAGGACAAGAAGACCCTCGGGAGGGAGCCCATCACCGCCAAGCTCGTGGCCGACCTCTTCACCGCCGCCGGCGCTGACAGGCTCATCTCTGTGGATCTCCACACGGGGCAGATCCAGGGGTTCTTCGACACCCCCGTGGACCACCTCACCGCTCTCCCGGTCATCGCCACCTACCTGGCCTCCGCCGTGGATGGGCGGGTGGTGGTGGTATCGCCCGATGCGGGCCGGGTGAAGGTGGCGGAGAAGTACGCCCGGCATCTCGGCGCGGACCTAGCCATACTGTACAAGCGCCGCCCTGCCGACAGGCACAACGTGGCCGAGGTGAGGGAGGTAGTGGGGGAGGTGAAGGGGAGGGTCTGCGTCATCGTGGACGACATGATCGATACTGCGGGCACTGTGGTTGGAGGAGCGGAGATTCTCCTCGAACGGGGGGCCAGGGAGGTTTACGCTGCCGCCACCCACCCGGTTCTTTCGGGCCCGGCCGTCGAGAGGCTCGCCCGCTGCCCAATCAAGGAAGTGGTGGTGACCAACACCCTTCCCATCCCGCCGGAGAAGCGCATCCCCAAGCTCACGGTCCTTTCCATTGCTCCCCTTCTGGCCCGGGCTATAGCCGCCGTCTTCCAGGACCGCTCGGTCTCCGAGATCTTCCGGGGCGAGAACGCCTGATGGAGAAGGGCCCTTCCTGGCGCCGTTCTTTTTTGCGCGCCCGGGGAGGGTGAGATTTACTACCCTGGCTCGGTCCGGCCGGTGTGGGGCCGAGGGTTGGCGTTGATGAAAGGTGTGGGGTCGGTACGGACGGCTCCCGGAGACGGGCTGGAGGTGAGAGTTGTCCTCGAGAATCACGGCTGAGCTCAGGGAGGAGGTGGGCAAGGGAGCCGCGAGGAGGGCGCGACGGCAGGGGAAGGTCCCTGCCGTGCTTTACGGGCGCGGCTTTCCCACCCGCCATCTTCTGGTTGAGGCGAGGGAGTTCGAGGCCTTACTGCACCGCGGCGGGCGGGGTGTTGTGGAACTCGAGATAGCTGGAGAGACGGTTCGTTCTCTTGTGAAGGAGGTCTCCAGGGATCCCATTAAGGACACCCTTCTCCACGTGGACTTCCTCGCGGTGGAGGAGGACCGCCCGGTGGAGGTGGAGGTTCCGGTGGTGCTTGTCGGTCAGGCGGCGGGGGTTCGGGAAGGCGGCGTCCTGGAGCATTATGTGGACACCGTCACCGTCTCCTGCCTCCCCAGGGACGTCCCCTCCGCCCTGGAGGTGGACGTCTCCGGCCTCGGCCTGGGTGACCACATCACCGCCGGTGAGATCCGGCTGCCGTCGGGCGTGAGGCTTCTCACCCCCCCGGGGGAAGTGATCGCCGCGGTTACAGAGACCGCGGCCCACCGGGAGGCCGCTGCCGAGGCCTCGGCGGGGGAAGGGGCTCCTCCCGGTAGCTAGGCTCTCTGAGCCGCCCCGCGGGTGGAGGAGATCTGGCTCCTGGTGGGCCTCGGGAATCCGGGCGCGGCCTATGCCCGGACGCGGCACAACGCGGGCGCGAGGGCCCTCGCCCACCTGGCTTCCCGCCTCGGCGTGAGGCTCGAGAGGCGGGGGGAGCACCTGGCTGCCGAGGCCCTTTATCGGGGAGAGCGTCTTCACCTCTTTAGACCCGGTTCGTGGATGAACATCTCCGGTCCGCCTGTGGCGAGGAGGCTAGCCCGCCTCGGTGTCTCCCCGGGCAGGCTCGTGGTACTCCACGACGACATGGATCTCCCCCTTGGAAGTGTCCGACTAAAGCTCGGAGGGAGCGCGGGTGGGCACCGGGGTGTGGAGAGCGTCGAGAGGGCCCTGGGGGACGCGGCTTTCTACAGGGTCCGCATCGGGCTCGGGAGACCGCCCGCGGGACTCGACCCTCGGGACTACGTTCTCTCCCTGCCCCATCCGTCGGAGGAGGAGGCCCTGGCGGAGGCGGAGAGAACGGCCGCCGAGGCCGTTCTCGTCCTTGTGGAGAAAGGCCTTGCCGTGGCCCAGAACCGGTTCCACGGCCCTCGCTAGGCCGTACCCACGGGCAGTGGGCTACGGGCCTCCAGGGCAGGCTCCATCACGGCCTAGGGCGGAAAAGCCGGGAAGCGTTCTCCCCGGTGAGGGCAGCCACTGAAGCGGGGTCCTCTCCTCTTGCCGTGGCCAAGGCCTCCGCAACAAGCCTGAGGAAGGCGGGCTCATTCTGCTTTCCCCGGTGCGGTTCTGGAGGGAGGTAGGGGCTGTCCGTCTCCACCAGGAGCCGCTCGGAAGGGACCCTGCGGGCGACCTGGCGGAGCTCCTCCGAGCGTCGGTAGGTGAGGTTACCGGCGAAGGAGATAAAGCCCCCCAACCCGATGGAGCGGGCGGCCTCCTCGGGCCCCCCGCTGAAGCAGTGGAAAACGAGGACCGGTAGGCCGCCGCGGTCCTCGCGGAACTCTTCCAGGGCAAGGAAGGTTTCGCGCCAGGCTTCCCGCACGTGGATCACGACGGGCAGGCCGAGGTTCCACCCGAGATCAAGGTGGATGCGGAAGGAGCGGACCTGGTCCTCGAGGGGGCTTGCCAGGCGGTAGAGGTCGAGGCCGGTCTCTCCCACTCCCGACGCCCGCTCCGCCAGCCTCTCGAGCTCCCTCGCGGTTTGGGGGGTGAGGGATGAGGCCTGGTGCGGGTGGATCCCCACGGTCGCCCTCACCCGGGGGTCCTCTGCGGCCATCAGGATCGCCGCCCTGGATGAGGCGAGGTCGATCCCGACGGCAACGATACCCCTCAGGCCGGAAGCGAATGCCCTCCCCCGCGCCTCCTCCCACCCATCCATGAGGGTGGGGTGGGAGTGGGAGTCCCACAGGCCCGCCAGGAGAGGTTCCATGGGGCTGAGTCTAGAGCCCTCCGGGATGAGAGGCATGTTCAGGGAACTCGGGGCCCTGCAGCACCTTTCACCCTCAGCCGTTAGACTGGTCCGGGTGTCTCATGGAGGGGGCCAGGGCGAACAGGCTAGCCAGGGAGACTTCCCCGTATCTCCTCCAGCACGCCCAGAACCCGGTGGACTGGTACCCCTGGGGGGAGGAGGCCTTTGAGAGGGCCCGCAGAGAGGATAAGCCCATCCTCCTCTCCATCGGGTACTCGGCCTGCCACTGGTGCCACGTGATGGAGCGCGAATCCTTCAGCGACCCCGAGACCGCCCGGATCATCAACGAGAACTTCGTCGCCATCAAGGTAGACCGAGAGGAGCGGCCCGACGTGGACATGGTCTACATGCGTGCCGTGCAGGTGCTCACGGGCCGGGGCGGGTGGCCCCTCACGGTCTTCCTCACGCCTGAGGGGGCCCCTTTCCTCGGAGGCACCTATTTTCCTCCCGAGGACAGGCACGGTCTTCCCTCCTTCAAGAGGGTCCTTCTGGCCGTCGCCACCCTCTGGAGGGAGAGGAGGCGGGAGGTTCTGGGGCAGGCTGCCTCCCTCATGGAGGGTTTGGCGCGGGCGGCTTCCCCCTCACCCAGGCAGGAACCCTTCACCGAAGAGATCCTCTATCGGGCGGTCTCGGGAATCCTGTCCGGCTACGACAGGCAGTTCGGCGGCTTCGGCGGGCCGCCCAAGTTTCCGCAGGCGCCCCTCCTCGAGTTCCTCCTGAGGGGGGCGGCGCGGGCGGGATTCCTTCCCGAGGGCTCCGTGAAGGCCGAGGTGAGGCAGGCCCTGGCGAGGACTGTCTCGGCCATGGCCCTGGGCGGTATCTACGACCAGCTGGCAGGGGGGTTCCACAGGTACTCGGTGGATCGTTCCTGGACCGTCCCCCACTTCGAAAAGATGCTGTACGACAACGCCCTGCTGGCCAGGGTGTACCTGAGGGCCGGTCTTGAGCTCGGGGACGGTCTCTTCCGTAGGATTGCCACCGAGACCCTGGAGTACCTTCTGCGGGAGATGCGCTTGCCCGAAGGGGGTTTCTGCTCGAGTCAGGACGCAGAGGCAGCTGGGGAGGAGGGGACCCCCTACACCTGGACCTATGACGAGGTGGCCTCCCTCGCTCCAGAGGCCCTGGAGTACTACCGGGTGACACCGGAGGGGAACTTCTGGGGGAAGAACGTGCTGCTGGCAGCCGCACCCGAACCACCTGCTGGGGCGCGGGCCAGGCTTCTTGAGGTCCGTTTGCTCAAGCCGCAGCCGGCCAGGGACGACAAGGTTCTAAGCTCCTGGAACGGGCTTGCAGTGGGCGCCTTGGCGGAGGCGGGAGCGGTTCTGGGGAGGCCGGACTTCCTCGCGGCCGCGAAGGCGGCCGCTTCCTTTGTCCTGGAGGCGGCCAGGCGTCCCGACGGTGAGCTCCTCCACGTGTGGCGGGCGGGGAAGGCCAGGGTCAGAGGGCTCCTCGAGGACTATGCTTTCCTGGCGGAGGGCCTCCTCTCCCTCTGGGAGGCCACTTTCGATGAGACGTGGCTACAGGCGGCCGAGGAACTCGCCCGGCTCGCCCTCGAGATCTTCCGGGACCCCAGCGACGGGGGGTTCTTCGCCTCCCCCGCGGATGGTGACGAGCCGGGCCCTCCGGTGCGGGAGAAAGAGGTGATGGAGGGGCCGACACCTGCCCCCGGCGCCGTCCTCTGCCTCGTTCTGCAGCGCCTCGGGGTTCTCCTCGGTTCCGATGAGCTGGCCCGGGCTGGAAAGGAAGGTCTGGCCGTGGCGGGGACCTTTGTGGAGAGGGTGCCCCAGGGAACCAGCTCCTGGCTCTCGGCCCTCTCCTTCGCGATTCTCGGGGGGAGGGAGGTGGCTATCCTGGGCGATCTTGACTCCCCCCGGGGTGTGAGTCTCGTCTCCGCCCTCCGCTCCATGTACATCCCCAACCTGGTCTTGGCCGGTTCCGCCCGGGGCTCTGGGACCTGGGCGTGGGAGAGGTCCCCACTCCTCAAGGGGAGAGAAGCGCCCCCCGGGGAGGCCCTCGCCTATGTCTGCGAGAACTACGTCTGCCAGGCTCCCACCTCGGATCCGGAGGAGCTAAGGCGGTCTCTGGTTGGCGGGGGTGGGTAGCCCGGGATCGTGGGGAACGAGCCAGACCTTCAGCTACCACCGCTTTCTCCTGGGCGTTTTCTCGGACGCCTCTCCCGCTTCCATGCCGAGGTGGAGATCGAGGGGGAGAGGGTCCTGGCTCACCTCCCAAACTCCGGGCGGCTCCGGGAACTCCTCCTGCCCGGCGCCAGGGTGATGCTGGCCCGGGCGGAAAGGGAGACCCGTCTTACCCCCTTCGATGTGGTCCTGGTGGAGGTGGCCGAGGAGGAGCGGGAAAGGGGCAGAGGTGGAGAGAGGGTCTGGGCGTGTGTGGACGCCCGGCTTCCCCCCAGGATTGTGGAGGCCGCCCTGGCCAGGGGCGCTCTCCCTTCCCTTTCCGGGTTTCGTGTGGTGGCTAGGGAGCCGCCCCTGGAGGGGGGCCGGGCGGACCTGCTGGTCCGAGACCCCAACGGAGTGGAGCTCCTGGTGGAATGCAAGTCCGTGACCCTGGTGAGGGCCGGGGCAGGCCTCTTTCCGGACTCCCCCACCTTCCGGGGAACCTTCCACGTGCGCTCCCTGGCCGGGAGGGGCGGGGTGGTGGTCTTGGTGGTGCAGAGGGAGGATGCCCGGTCGGTTCGGGCCAACGAACCTGCCGACCCGGCCTTCGCGCGGGTGCTAAGGGAGGCCGTGGAGAGGGGAGTTCTTGTCCTCGGGGTGGGGGTGAGGGTGGGTCCCGAAGGCCTCCGGGTGGAGGGGGAGCTGCCTGTGGAGTGGTTCCGGGCGGGGGTGCCGGTGGAACCCCTTCCGGACCACTTCAAGCCCGGACTCCGCTTGCTCTTCGTGGGCCTGAACCCCGGAACGTACTCGGCCTGGTACGGGATGTACTTCGCCCGGCCGGAAAACCTCTTCTGGCGTGCGGCGAGGGCCTCCGGGATAGTGCCCGCTAGCACGGGGCCCGGGGAAGAGGCCTGGCTCGCCAGGGAGTTCGGTATCGGTTTCACCGACGTGGTGAAGCGACCCTCCCGCTCCTGGAGCGAGATAACGGGCGAAGAGATCCGCGAGGGGGTGAGGTCCCTGGCGGAGAAGGTGCGGGCTCTCCAGCCCCGCGCCCTCTGTTTCGTCGGGCTTGCGGGGGCGAGGGCAGCCCTGGGAGCTCGGGTGGGGCCGGGTCCCGCCCCCCGCCCCTTCGAGGGGGCCCGGGTTTTTGTCCTCCCCTCCACCAGCCCCAGACAGGGCTCCTACTCACCCCGGCGGGTTCTGGGATTCTTCCGGCAGCTGGCCTCCTGGCTCCGGGAGAGCTAGCTACCCGGCCCCGGGCTGGCAGGTTCTCCTCCGTCCTGCGTGGCGTACACGGCGCTCGAGGCCGCGCGGGCGCCCTTGCCGGGGCGGCCGGCCTTCCGGTCTCGGCGTAGGATTCCGGGGGAGCGGTTCTGGCTGGAGGTGGGTATTGTTCGAAAGAGAGATACCGCAGGTCCTCACCATAGCCGGGAGCGACTCGGGCGGGGGAGCCGGGATCCAGGCGGACATCAAGACCATTGCCGTTCTGGGGTGCCACCCCTTGGTGGCGGTGACGGCCCTCACCGCCCAAAACACCCTCGGCGTGACGGCTGTGCACCCCGTGCCTCCGGGGTTCCTCCTGGAGCAGGTACGGGCGGTCGCCACGGACTTCAGGATCTCGGCGGCGAAGACCGGAATGCTCGCCAACGCAGAACTCGTTAAGGCCACCGCCCAGGCGGTCCAGGAGTTCGAGATACGGAACCTGGTGGTGGACCCTGTCCTCCTCTCCCGCCACGGCGATCCCCTGTTGGAACCGGAAGCCGAGAGGGCTCTTGTGGACCTCGTCTTCCCCCTGGCAAGGGTGGTGACCCCGAACGCGGCCGAGGCATCCCGCCTCTCCGGGGTGGAAGTGAAGGACCTCCCCTCCATGAAGGAGGCGGCCAGGCGCCTGAAGGAGATGGGGCCCGGGTGGGTTCTGGTGAAGGGAGGGCACCTTCCCGGAGATGAGGCTGTGGACCTCCTCTACGACGGGGCGGAGTTTGCGGTGCTGGCCGAGGGCCGGGTGGACACCCCTCATACCCACGGTACCGGCTGCACCCTCTCCTCGGCCATCGCTTGTTTTCTCGCGCGCGGGGAGACCCTCCCCGGAGCTGTGAGAAAGGCCAAGGCGTTCGTTACTGGTGCCCTGCGGCGGGCCCTTGCTTTGGGCCGCGGCACGGGCCCTGTCAACCAGCTCTGGGCGTTCCAGCCCTGGGACGCCGGGTAACCTGGCCGGACCTCGAGGGATGTCCAAGGCGCTCGGATCCCCGAGGGGCGGAGCTCCTGCGCCTGCCGCCCTGGAGGTGGAGGGCCTTACCAAGTCCTTCGGCCGGGTGAGGGCCCTCGACGGGGTCAGCTTCGCCCTCGAGCCGGGGGAGATCCTCGGCCTCGTGGGGCCGAACGGGGCGGGGAAGACCACCCTGATCCATGCCGTCCTCGGGCTGCTCGAGCCGGAGGACGGCAGGATTGTGGTTTGCGGCGTGGATGCCCGGCGGGACCTGCCGAGAGCCCTGGAGAAGGTGGGCTTCTCCGCGGCCTACGTCTCCCTTCCCTATTCCCTCACGGTCCGCGAGAACCTCGCCGTCTTCGCCCGCATCTACGCCGTGAGGGACTGGGAGGAAAGGGCTGCTCATCTCTTGCGACGCCTGGGCCACCCGGAGCTTCTCGGTGCCAGGGTGAGGGAGCTCTCCTCGGGTCAGCAGACCCTGGTCCACCTTGTGAAGGCCCTGGTGGCGAGGCCAAGACTTCTGCTTTTGGATGAACCCACGGCGAGCCTGGATCCCGCCGCGGCGGAGAAGGCCAGGAACCTCGTGAGGGAGCTCGCCGCCGAGGAGGGGTTCGCGGTCCTCATCACCTCCCACAACATGCAGGAGGTGGAGAAGGTCTGCGGACGCGTCCTCTTCCTGCACCGGGGCAGGATCCTTGCCGAGGGTAGCCCCGCCGAGGTGGCCCGAGCCCTGGGCTCGCGCGACCTGGAGGAGGCCTTCATCCAGGCAGCCAGGGGGGAGGCCGCTGCCGGATGGGCGGTGCGGCCAGAAGGGGTCAGGGCGGGAAGGCTGCCGCCGGGTCGGGGCCTCGCGGGCGGAGCTGCCCGGGTTTCGGAGGGACCGGGGTCGGGTGGCCTCTTCGCCCGGGTCAGGGCTTCCCTCAGGCGGATGTCGGGAGTGGTGCTTAGGTACGCCTACCTTCAGCGGAGGAGCCTCACGCGGGTTATGGAGATCTTCTACTGGCCCCTCCTGGACATCCTGGTCTGGGGCTTCCTCAGTGTCTTCCTCTCCCGTCGGGCCGGAGCGGGGCCGAGGATCGTCGCCTTCCTGCTCGGTGCCAACATCCTCTGGGATGTTCTCTACCGCGCCCAGCAGTCTATCTCCCTTGCCTTCCTCGAAGATGTCTGGAGCAGGAACCTTCTGAACATCTTCTCGAGCCCCCTGCGTTCCTGGGAGTACCTGGGGGGTGCGGCGGGATGGGGAGTCCTCAGGGTGAGTGCTGCCGCTGCCGTCATGAGCTTGCTCGCCTGGGGCCTTTACGGATTCGGGATCTTCACCCTCGGGCCCGGCCTCGTCCTCTTCTTCTCCCTTCTGCTCCTCATGGGATGGGCGGTGGGGGTGGTGACGGCAGGGCTCATCCTGAGGCTGGGGGAGTCGGCAGAGGTCCTCGCATGGGCCCTCGCCTTCCTGCTCCAGCCCGTCTCCGCCGTCTTCTACCCGGTCTCCGTCCTTCCCCGCCCCCTCCAGCTGGTGGCCTGGGTTACCCCATCAGCACACGTCTTCGAAGGGATGAGGGAGGTGCTCTCCACAGGGCGGGTGGATACCGGCCACCTCTGGGCCGCGGCGGCCCTGGACGCTATCTACATTGCGCTGGCCCTGGCCTTCGGCGTTTACATGCTGGCCACGGTGAAAAGGAAGGGGCTTCTCAGCAGGTTTGGCGAGTGATGGGGTTCTTCGGATCCCTGGGGAGTGGCGGGATCGGTCCAGCAGGGGGTGCGGGGCGGCCGCGGGAGGCGGTTGGAGGTGATGGCCTTGGAATATCGGGTCGAGAGGGACGCCATGGGGGAGGTTCGGGTTCCCGGCTGGGCTCTCTGGGGGGCGGAAACTCAGAGGGCGGTGGAAAACTTTCCCGTCTCGGGGGAGAGACTCCCGAGGGAGTTCATACGTGCCCTGGGGTTGGTGAAGAAGGCGGCGGCCGAGAGCAACGCCGAGCTGGGACTGCTTGACCCCGCCCTGGCCCGGCTCATAGCGGAGGCCGCCGAGGAGGTAGCCCGGGGCCTTCACGATGAGCACTTCCCGGTGGATGTCTTTCAGACCGGGTCCGGCACTTCCTCCAACATGAACGCCAATGAGGTCATAGCGAACCTTGCCAATGAGCGGGCGGGGACCGGAAGGGGTGCGAGGCATCCGGTCCATCCCAACGATCACGTGAACCTGGGCCAGAGCTCAAACGACGTTATACCCACCTGCATCCACCTCTCCCTCCTTCAGGTGATGACATCGGAGCTGATTCCGGCCCTGGAAGGCCTGTCGGAGGCCCTGAGGTCCCAGGCTTCCCTCATGGCGGAGGTAGTGAAGGTGGGGAGGACCCATCTCATGGACGCCCTCCCTGTCACCCTCGGCCAGGAGTTCGGAGCCTACGCCAGGCAGGTGGAGCTGGGGAAGGAGAGGGTCCTTGCGACCTTCCCGCAGCTCTCGGAGCTACCCCTGGGCGGCACCGCAGTGGGTTCCAGACTCGGGGCCCACCCTAGGTTCGCCGAGCTGGCGGTGGGGAGGCTGGCGGAGTGGACGGGCCTTCCGCTGCGAGAGGCCGAGGACCACTTCGAGGCCGGGAGCTCGAGGGACGCCTGCGTCCAAGCCTCGGGAGCTATGAGGACCGTCGCCCTCTCCCTCTACAAGATAGCCAACGACTTGAGGTGGATGGCCTCGGGCCCCAGGGCCGGCCTGGGGGAGATAACCCTTCCGCCCCTCCAGCCGGGGTCCTCCATGATGCCGGGGAAGGTGAACCCGGTCATACCCGAGGTGGTCCTCCAGGTGGTGGCCGAGGTGATAGGCTCCGACGCAACAGTGGCCTGGTGCGGTGCCATGGGGAATTTCGAACTCAACGTGGGCATGCCTGTGCTGGGGACCAGGCTCCTCCGATCGGCCCACCTCCTGGCCCGGGCCGCGAGGCTCCTAGCGGAGAAGGCTGTCCGTGGGGTCCGGGCCGATAGGGAGAGGTGCCTCGCGGAGGCGGAGTCCTCTCCGGCCCTTCTCACTGTCCTTAGGCCCCTCATCGGTCATGATGCCGCCGCGGACCTGGCCCGGGAGGTCGAGGCTACGGGGAGAACCGTCCGCGAGGTGGTTCGCGCCAGGGGTCTTCTCGGCGAAGAAGAGCTCGAGCGCCTTCTAGATCTCCTCTCCCTCGCCCGGGGAAGGACGCCCGGGCTTGAAATGGGGTTCCGGCCGGACGTGATCTGAGGGAACCGAGGGAGGCGGGCTAGTGGTCGAGGGAGGCGGGGGAGGATTGGCTCGGATGAGCGGCAGGAAGCTCGCCGCCGCTCTTCTCTCCCTCCTTGGTACAGGACTCCTCGTGACGGCCGCCTCCTTTCCCGACCCTTCGCGCCTGCCTGAGGCGGCGCGCGCCGCCTACCCCGGGCCCCTTCTCGGTCTCTTCCTCCCCGCTGGCCTCTCCCCCTCCTGGGTGGCCGGGGTCTTTGTCTCGGGGGCCGTCCTCTCGGGCGCCGGCTACTTCCTCGCCCTTCGAACGCCGGGGTGGAAGCCCTGGGAGGCTTTCTCCGGGGCCGCCTTCCTCGGCCTCCTTCCCTTCCTCTCCTTCCCCCTCCTCTCCCTCGATGTCTTTAGCTACGCCGCTTACGGGCGGCTTCTCGCCTGCCACGGTGTGAACCCCTACCTTTACGGGCCGGCCGCCGTCCGAGACCCCGTGCTGCCCTGGGTCTCGGGGTACTGGGTGAGGATGCCAAGCCTCTACGGTCCCCTCTTCACCTTGGCTTCCGGGCTTCTCAGCCTTCCTTGCGGAGCCTCCCCTGTCGCTCTCGCCTTCCGTTTCAAGGCCCTCGCCTACCTCACTTTCCTCGCCTCCCTCTTTCTGCTGGCCCGTCTCGCCGGGAGGCTGAGGCCGGGGGCAGACGGAGCGGCCCTGGTTTTCGTGGGGTGGAACCCGCTCGTGCTGCTTGAGGGGGTGGGGGGCGGGCATAACGACCTCCTGGTGGCCGTGGCGCTGCTTGCCTTCCTCCTGGCCGAGGGGAAAGGTAGAAGGGGCCTCGCCCTCCTCGCGCTCTTTCTGGCCGCCGGGGTCAAGTACGTGGCCCTCCTCGGGGTCCCCATTTACCTCGCTTACCTCGGGGTGAAGGAGGGGTGGGGGAGGGCGCTCCGGGCCTCCGCGCCGGGGGTTCCGGCTCTTTTTCTCTTCGGCCTAGCTCACCTGCCCTTCCTTGCGGGAGGCCGGGGGATAGGGGGCTTTTCTCTCCTCCCCCGCCTCTGGAACGCCTGGTCCGCTCAGGGCCTAGCCATGGCCGTGATGGGCGAGGCCGTCCGGGCAGGAAGTATGGGCGGGGAGTTGGTGCTGGAGGCCGGAAGGGTCCTCAGGGGTGCTTCGGCGCTGGTCGGCGTGGCCGCACTTATTCTGGTAGTCCGGGCCGTGCGCTGGGGGGTGCCCCTCCACCGAGTTCTGGCCGCGGCTCTTCTTGCCTTTCTTCTGGCCAGTCCGTACGTCCTGCCCTGGTATTACCTTTGGGTGCTCTTCCCTGGGGCCGCATCCCTCGCCGCCGGGGAGAGGAGGCTTGCGGCCGGGCTCTGTATGGGGGCTCTTTTCCTCAGGGGACCGTACTGGACCCCCTCCCTGGTGGGGGCCTGGGAGAGAATCGGGGCTCTCCTCGGCTCCAACCCCTACCCCGCTCTCACCCTCGCCTTCCTGGCCGCCCTCTCCCTCCCCCTTCTCGTTCCCTTGCTGAGCCTGGTGAGATGGGGGGAGAGGTGACGGTCCTGGGGCCTAAAGGCCCAAGCGCACGGGGCAGCCGCCCTAGCTGCCGGGGCTAGCTAAAGCTACTCCTCCACCCGCGGGAAGAGGGGCGGCCCGACTCCTACAGGGGAACCGGGGGGGAGAAGGCCCCAGACCGCACCATGCGGGTAGGGCGGGAGCTCTCCCCCGGCGCCCACCCTGATGAGAGCCTCCCGACTCGCCCTCGGGCAGACGGGGGAGAGGAGGTAGGCTACGATGCGAACGGCCTCCAGGGCGTTATAGAGGACGGTGGCAAGACGTTCCCTTCCTCCCTCCCTCGCCAGCGACCAGGGCGCGTTCTCGTCTATGTACCGGTTCGCCTGCCTCACCAGGGTCCAGAGGGACCCCAGGGCCTCGGAGAAGGCCAGGGAGTCCATGAGGCTAGCGTATGCGGAGGTAGCCTCCCTTGCGACATCTCTTAGTTCGCCATCTCCAACGCCCTCCACTGCCGGCGTGGGCACCTTTCCCTCCGCGTACCTCGACGCCATGGTGGTGACCCGCTGAACCAGGTTTCCGAACTCGTTGGCCAGCTCCGAGTTATGCCTGGCCACCATGGCCTCCCAGGAGAAGCTCCCGTCCGATCCGAAGGAGATCTCCCGGAGGAAGTAGTAGCGGTAGGAGTCGGGACCGAAGGTCTGGAGGAGTTGGTGGGGGCTTATCCCCGTCAGGCGGGTCTTGGACATCTTCTCCCCTCCCACCAGCAGCCACCCGTGGGCGAAGACGGTCCGGGGGAGCCCGAGACCGGCGGCCATGAGCATGGCCGGCCAGATCACGGCGTGGAACCGGAGTATGTCCTTGCCCACCAGGTGGATGTCGGCCGGCCAGGTGGCCTCGAAGCGGGCGGGGTCCGAGCCATAGCCGGCCGCGGTTATGTAGTTCTGGAGAGCGTCTATCCAGACGTAAAGAACATGCCTGGGGTCCCAGGGGATGGGGATGCCCCACGTGAAGGTCGTCCTCGAGATGGAGAGGTCCTCCAGGCCCCCCTTCACGAAGGCAAGCACCTCGTTCCGGCGCGCCTCGGGTAGAACAAACTCGGGGTTCCTCTCTATGTGCTCGAGGAGGGGCTCGGCATACTTGGAGAGGCGGAAGAAGTAGTTCTCTTCCCGGACCAGCTCGGGCTCGGTGCCGTGGGTGGGGCACCTCCCGTCCACCAGCTCCGAGGGCAGGTAGAAGGCCTCGCAGGCCACGCAGTAAAGGCCCTCGTACTGCCCGAGGTAGATCTCGCCCCTCTCGTAAAGGAGCCTGACAAACTCCTGAACCGGCCTTGTGTGCCTTTCCTCGGTGGTTCTTATGAAGTCGTCGTAGGAGATGTCGAGCCTCTCCCAGACCTCCTTCCACCTTCCCACCATCTCGTCGCACCAGCTCTGGGGATCCCGACCGTGGGCCGCGGCGGCCCTGGCCACCTTCTGTCCGTGCTCGTCGGTGCCGGTGAGAAAGAAAACACGTTCCCCCTTAAGCCTGTGCCAGCGGGCGATGGCATCCGCAGCCACGGTGGTGTAGGCGTGACCGATATGGGGAACGTCGTTCACGTAGTAGATGGGGGTGGTCACGTAGTAAACCTTTCCTCCGACCAAGGTACCTCCCTGATGAGACCGGTTCGGCAGTCTCGAGCCTCCCTCAGCCTACTCGGACGGGGGAATTCTAGGCGAGGCTGGCGCCGGCGGCTGCCTCCATCCTTCCACTACCACCGTCACCTCCCCCCTCACCTCTTCGGGGAGCCTGGCCAGAACCTCCGAGACCTTTCCCCGGATCACCTCCTCGTGCAGCTTGGTCAGCTCCCTCGCCACGGCCACCCTCCTTTCCCCCATGACCGTGAGGATGTCCTGGAGGAGAGCGCGGAGCCTCCTCGGGGATTCGTAAAAAACCATGGTCCTCTCCTCGCGGGCCAGGGCCTCGAGCCTGCTCCGCCTCTCCCCCGGCTTCCTGGGAAGAAATCCCTCAAAGCAGAAGCGGGACGTGGGCAGGCCTGAGGCGACCAGGGCCAGCAGGAAGGCGCTGGGTCCGGGGAAGACCTCCACGCGAAGCCCCTCGGCCACGCACGCCCCCACCAGGGCCTCTCCCGGGTCCGAGATGCCGGGCATCCCGGCCTCCGTCACCAGGGCGACCCTCCTGCCCCGCTTCAGCTCCTTGAGAATCCGCGCCGTCCTCGTCCGCTGGTTGCCCGGGAAAAAGGAGAGGAGGGGCTTCCTCAGGCCGAGGTGGGCCAGGAGGGCCCTGGCCGTCCTGGTGTCCTCCGCGGCCACCAGATCGGCGGAGGCGAGGGCCTCCCGCGCCCGAGGGGTGAGGTCTCCCAGGTTCCCTATGGGCGTCCCCACCACTAGGAGGCTCCCTCTCTCCGCGGGCCTGCTCGGTTCTTCCTTCCGGGTTCCCATACCCAAGGTCACCTCGACGGGGCTTGCATCTGGGAACCTCTCCCCTCAGGGCGGGCCAGGGAGGGGCCCCATCACCTTGAGGCCGGAAGCTCAGGTGGAGAACCTAAAGAGAACAACATCGCCGTCGCGGACGGCATAGCTCCGGCCCTCGCTCCTCACCTCTCCCCTCTCGCGGGCCTTATGGAAGGAACCGCAGGCCACCAGCTCCTCCCACCCCACCACCTCGGCCCTGATGAACCCCTTCTCGAAGTCCGAGTGAATCTCTCCGGCAGCCTCGGGGGCGAGGGTTCCGGCGGGCACGGCCCAGGCTTGGACTATTCCGGACTCAACGGTGAAGAAGGTTATGAGCCCCAAGGTTTCGTAGCAGAGCCGGACGAACCTTCCCAGGGCGGGCTCGGGAAGGCCGTAGGCAGCGAGGAGCTCCCTAGACTCCTCCGGCGGGAGCTCAGCCGCTTCGGCCTCGAGCTTCCCCGCCAGCCAGAGGCCGACCCCGCCCGGGGGAATAGCCCTGGCGAGGTCGGCCTCGATGCCTTCCACGTCCGCAAGCCTCTCCTCCCCAACGTTCAGGATGTACACGGTGGGCTTGGCGCTCACGAGGCCTAGGGATGAGAGGCGCCTTTTCTCCTCGGGTGTGAGGGCTCTAGGCCCCTCCGTGTTCAGCTTGGAGTAGGCCGCCTCCAGAAGAGCCGCCTCTAAAGCGGCCTCTTTCTTCCCACCCTTCGAGGCCCTCCTGGCCGCCTCCATTCTCCTGGCGAGGATTTCAAGGTCTGCGAGGATAAGCTCGGTCTCGACCACCTCCCGATCTCTCGCCGGGTGCGGCTCCCCCTCCACGTGGGTGACGCTCGGATCGGAGAAGGCTCTGAGCACGTGGGCGAGGAGGTCCACCTCCCTTATGCGGGCCAGGAAGCGGTTCCCCATTCCTTCGCCCCTGCTGGCGCCCCGGACGAGCCCTGCCACGTCGACGAACTCGAGATGGGTAGGGATCACCTTCCTCGGCTGGACCACGCTGGCGAGAGCCTCGAGCCGGGGGTCGGGGACCGCCACCACACCGACGTTCGGTTCTATGGTGGTGAAGGGGTGCTTTCCAGTGGCCGCCCCTGCCCGCGCCAGGGCGTTCAGGATGGTGGTCTTCCCAGCATTGGGCAACCCGACTATCCCCACCCGCTTCAAGGCCCACCCCTCCGCCTCGCACTCCGCTCTGGTCGGCCTGCCCATGCTACACGAACCCCTCCGGGGGCCCGCCGGGTGTCTTCCGCGCGGGCGCTCCGCACCCGGGGGCGGGCGGAGAGGAGAGGGGAGGTCCGCTCGCGAGCCTCCGCGCGGGCGCTCCGCGCCCGGGGGCGGGCCGCCGGGGATATAGTTCGCGGCGTGGCCCGAGAGGACGCCGAACCGCCGGAGGGGGCGACGCAGCCTGGGGGTGCCCCTCCCGCCGGAGGGGTTCCCGGGAGCTGGGTCGAGGCCGGACCACCTGGAGGGGTCCCTCCCCTCGAGGTGGGGGGCGAGCCGCGTCCGGGTGCCGGGGTGCGGCTGGGTCGGCGGGGGGCCCTCGCCGCTCTCCTTGTTTTCCTCGCCTCCCTCGCCCTTTTCTCCTACCGCCTCTCGGTGCCGCGGGCCATCGTCTTTGATGAGGTCTACTACGTGAAGGACTCCTGCGAAACCCTTACCAGGGGCAGCCCCGGCGGTTTCGTGGTCCACCCTCCCCTCGGCAAGTGGCTCATAGCGGCGGGGATGTGGTTTCTCGGGCCCGGAAGGCCTGTCAGCTGCGAGTCCAAGGAGGTTCTGGCTTCCGGCGTGAATCCCGTGGCGTGGCGGGCGAGCTCGGCGGTGGCGGGGGCCCTCACCGTCTCCCTCGTCTTCGTCCTCGCCAGGGAGCTTTTCTCCGGGAGCACGGGCTACGGCCTGCTGGCCGGGGCTCTGGCCGCGACAGACCCTCTCCTTTTTGTCCAGTCGCGCATCGCCATGCTCGACATCTTCCTCTCCCTCTTCCTCACCCTCGGGTTCCTCTTTTTGTGGAGGGCGCGGGCGGCCCTTCTCCCCTCGGAGGAACCTTGGGCAAAGGCGAGGGGAAGGCTCGCCCTGGCGGGTGCCGCCTTCGGTCTTGGCCTCGCCACCAAGTGGTCGGCGCTGCCCGCCCAGGCGGTGGCAGGATGGCTTCTCGTGCTCTGGGGCTGGAAAGCACGGAGGGAGGCCGGGCTTAAATGGCGGGAGGCCTTGACGGGGGGCCTTTGGGATGTCCTCCTCGCCCTCCTCTTCCTCGTCCTCCTCCCCCTCGCCATATATCTGGCTAGCTATGCCGGCTGGTTCGCCCGAGAGGGGCTGCGTCCTGGAGCCTGGCTTTCGTACCAGAGGGAGATCCTTCACTACCACCTCACCCTGAAGGCCACCCATCCTTACCAGTCAAGGGCCTGGACCTGGCCCTTCATGCTCCGGCCCGTGGCCTACTACTGGGAGGGGAACTCCGGGGGCGGGGGGGCCGAGATCCTGGGGATGGGAAACCCCCTCACCTGGTGGACGGCGACCGCCCTCCTCCCCCTTGCCATCTATCTCTGGGCGCGAGGGGGGAGGCCGAGGCTGGGTTTCCTCCTGGCGGCTCTGGCCAGTCTCTACCTCCCCTGGCTGCTTGTGGCCAGGCCCCTCTTCCTCTTCTACATGACCCCCGCCGTCCCCCTCATCGACTCCTACCTCGTCTACCTCTCGTGGTCCCTGGGGAGGAAGCATCCCAAGGGCGGGGCCCTGGCGGGAGCAGTGCTGGGGGCCGTCTCCCTCGCGAGTTTCGTCTTCTTCTACCCGGTTCTCGCGGCTGTTCCCCTCTCCGCCCGCGCCTGGAGAATCCGGATGTGGCTCAGGTCCTGGATCTGACCGGGGCCCGGCAGCGGTGAGGCTGGCTTTTTCGGGGTTCTCAGGGTAGGGTGGGCGGGACCGCACGAAGCGGCAGGAGAACGATTCAGACAGAGACCCCCAAAGCCAGGCTTATCCCCTTCCCGATGAGGAAGGTGACCACCGCGACCCCGGCGCCGAAGACCAGGAGCTTCCTTAGGACGGCTACGAAGGGCCGGTCCAGAAGGACCGAGGAGTAGTAGGCGAAGCCGAGGATGACGAGGAAGCCCAGGAGCCAGGTGAGGGGCAGCGCCAGGGTCCGGGACGGAGAGAGGAAGAAGGGGAGAACCAGGAGGAGCACGACCAGGAGGTACATGGAACCGGTATACGCAGCGGCCCTGGCCGGGCTCTCCCCGGCCACGTTCTTGGAGCGCGCCTCCACGGCAAGAAAGTTCGAGGCCGCCATGGAGAGGGCCGCAGCCACCCCCACTACCAGCCCTGCGAACCCTATCAGCCTGGGGCTTGTGATGGAGGAGACCAGTCCGGTGAGGGCCCCCACCAGTTCCACCAAAGCGTCGTTCACGCCGAGAACGGCGGAGGCGAGGTAGGTCACCCTTTCGTCCCCCACCCTTTCTTCCATGGCCTTCTCGTGGAACTCCTCGTCGGCAACGATTCTCTCGAGTTCCGCCGCCTCCTCCCTCGGGAGCACCCCCGAGGAGAGAATCTCCCTGTATCTGGCGATGGTCTTCTGCTCGGCCTTCTCTATCAGCCTGATGGTGAAGGTGGGCCCAAAGATCTTCGCTCCGAGCAGGGCGAGATGCAACCGGAGACGGGGGAGCCTCAGGCCCTCTCTGACCGCCCCCGCCACACGCAGCCAGAACTCGAGGTGGTCCTCCTCCTGGGCGACAAGCCCAAGTAGGAGCTGGCGGTTTCTGGTGTCCCTTTCTGCCAGACGCCGGTAGAACTCGGCGTCAAAGAGCTCGTCCCTGGCCTGGGCGAGGAAGAAGCTCTTAAGAGCCGAGCGGGTCGGGTCGGCCACGGGCAAAGGATACCCGAGGACTGGTGAGCATGCTCTCGGAACTTCGCGGGTCCCTCCTCGGCGAGGGGGTTTGGGCGGAGGCACCACCGGCGGTATTCTCGTGGCTCGTCTAGGTTTTGGGTCAGGGAGGGGGACCCCGTGAGGTACAGGAGGCTTGGAAAGTGGGGAGTCAAGGTGAGCGAGGTGGGCCTCGGCTCCTGGCTCACCTTCGGGGGGAGCGTGGACGAGGAGACATCCATTGCCTGCATCAGGAGGGCGTACGAACTGGGGGTGAACTTCTTCGACACGGCGAACGTCTATGCCCTGGGGAGGGCCGAGGAGGTGGTGGGGAAAGCGCTGGCCCCCTTTCCCAGGGAGTCCTACGTCCTCGCTACCAAGGTCTTCTTCCCCATGGGCGAAGGTCCGAACGATAGGGGCCTTTCCAGGAAGCACGTCTTCGAGCAGTGCCATGCCAGCCTCCGCCGCCTGGGTACGGACTACATCGACCTCTATCAGTGCCACCGCTTCGACCCTGAGACGCCACTGGAGGAGACCTGCCGGGCCATGGACGACCTGATAAGACAGGGGAAGATCCTGTACTGGGGAACAAGCGAGTGGGGGGCGGAGGAGCTCTCCCTCGCCCACCTGATCGCGAAGACCGAGGGGCTCCACCCTCCCGTTTCCGAGCAGTCCCAGTACTCCATGCTCTGGAGGAAGCCGGAGCAGAAGGTGATGCCCACAGCCCGCCGCCTCGGGATGGGTATCCTCCCCTGGAGCCCCCTGGCCATGGGCGTCCTTACGGGGAAGTACAGGAGTCTGAGGGAGATCCCTCCCGACTCCCGGGCTGCCCGGCCGGGGGAGGCGGTCTTCATGCGGGAACTCCTAACCGAGGAGAACCTGGCCAAAGTGGAGCGGCTCAGGGCGGTGGCGGCAGAGGCCGGCCTCTCCCTCTCCCGTCTTGCCCTCGCCTGGTGTCTCAGGAGGCCGGAGGTCTCGAGCGTGATCGTGGGGGCCACCCGCCCCTCCCATGTGGAGGAGAACGTGCGGGCCTCAGGGGTGGAGATCACTCCCGAGCTCGAGGTGGCCATAGAGAGGGCCCTCACACCGGAGCCCCGGGGCTGAGGGAGCCTTGCGAAGCGGGCCTTCAGATAGAGTAGGCTCGGCGGGGATTTGACGAGTTTTATGGTATGTTTTCCTATCGCGGCAAAAACCTTTCCGCGTTCTGCCGGAGGGGCTCGACGCGCTAGGCGGAAGGGCCCTCGAGGGACTTCGGGGCAGAGAGGAGGTGGCGATGCTTCTGACCGAGGCCCTCCTCGGGGAGCACGGAGTGTTCAAGGCTCTCTTCAGCTGGGTCCAGGGGTCGCTTGCGCATGGGGACTCGGAAGAGTCCTGGGTGGCGCTGGCCTCTCTCCTCCTGGAGACCCTAGGGGGCCATGCCCGTCTCGAGGACGAGCTCCTCTTCAAGGCCCTCGAGCCTCACCTCGGTACGGAGGGCGGGCCCCTCTACGTCATGCGCCTCGAGCACGACGAGATCGAGACTGCCCTTGGCCGGGCAGCCTCTGCGGGGAAGGCAGCCCCCTCGGAAGTAATGGGGGCTCTGGGCGTGGCGGCGGAGCACTTCGTCAAGGAGGAGCGGGTCCTTTTCCCCATGGCCCGGGAGCTGCTCGGGGAGGAGACTCTCCGCCGGCTCGGAGCTGAGTGGTCTGCGAGGAGGGACGTCTTTACCGCCTGAGGCTAGAGGCTCTGCCGAGCCCTCCCAGGGCGAGGGCCCCAAGGAGGAAAAGAAAAGCCGCCCCCGGGCTCCCTTCCCTCCCTGTGGCCGGTAAGCTCTCTGGCGAGGCGAGGCCCGCAAGATTCTCCTCGCGGAGCACGGCTACCCTAACCCCCTCCTTTCCTGCCGCCTCCTCCTCCCAGGCGAGCCCGAGGAGGGTACCGGAGGCCGCGAGACTCGGCAGGCGGCTGCTCCCCCTGGAGGGGACCTGGAGGGGGCCCTCCAGGCCTCCCCCAGGAGTTCCCCAGCTGAGCACGATTCGGGAACCTCCTTCTACCTCCTCCTGCCACGCAAGGAAGAGGCGGCCCGAGGGAGAGCAGGCCAGGGTCGGGTGGGACTGGCGGGGTAGGGCCCCGGCGGGAGTCTCCGGACCCGCCCGGAAGGAACCGCCCTCCCATACGGCCAGCCGTATTCTGGACGAGAGCGCGTTCCCCTCCGCCCAGGCCAGGACGGGCCCCTCTGGGCAGAGGGCGATGGCTGGGTCCCACTGCTGGATCCCCGGAGCGGGTCTTGAGACCGGCTGGGGCAGCGAGAAGCTGGACCCGCCATCCGAGGAGCGGGTCCACCAGACGATGCTCCTCCCCTCCCTCATGTCCTGCCAGGCGAGGAAGAGGGTACCGTCGGGGGAGGCGGTCAGGGTGGGTGCGAACTGGTCGTGGCCGTCATGCTGCCCGGCGGGGTACCTCTCCCCTACCCAAGCCCTTCCGTCCTCGGAGGTCATGAGAACCAGGTCGCGATCGGGGCTCCTCTCCCTCACCACTGACCAGGAGAGAAAGAGCCTCCCTCCGGATCCCGCGATGGCCAGGTCCGAAGAGATGTTCTCGTTAGGAAATCCCTCGCCCGAAGTGGGGAAGGGGTCTATCCTGCGGGAGGGGGAGAAGGCGAGATCCTTGCCCGTGGTGGCGTAAACGTCCCAGGACTGGTTCCTGAAGTCGGCCCAGACCACGGCTACGGTTCCGTCGGGGAGGGCGGCGGCGCGCGCGCCGTACTGGTTTCCCTGCTGGTCGAAGGGGCGCTTCCCGGCGTCGCCCGCCCGCGCCACGCGTATCTCCCCTCTGGACGGCCCGACCAGGGCGAGGTAGGGCTGCTCATTGCCGGCGCGCAGGTCCGTCCAGGCAAGGACGAATCCCCAGGGTGCAGGGGAGAGGTGGGGCTTCCACTGAGGCCCGCCCGAGGGATCGGGTGTGATGACCTCCGCCTTGAGCACCGGCCACCGGCGGCTTGGGGAGGGAGGGGGCTCGGGGAGCTCCAGGTCGGCATAGACCTCGCTCTCGAGGTAGCCGTTCTCCAGGGGGTCCCCCGAGCCTGGCCTGAGTTTCTTCACCGTCTCCCCCAGCCGCTCGCGTCTGACTGCGACGTCACGAAGGGCTACACCCGGAGGGGGGTCGCTCATGACCCAGTCCCCGCGGGCGATGAAGCCGGGCCCGGGAGGCATACCCAGAAGGTAGTTGGGGGGGTCGGTGGGGAGGGCATCCTTGGTGATGGCCGGGGTTCCATCAAAGGGCAGGTCGAAAAAGTTGCCCGTGAGGTCCGAAAGGGCCCCGAAGAGGAACTCCTGGTGTCTCTGAACCATGGCCCAGACGGCGCGCATCATGTCGTCGGGGGGCCAGTCGGGCGGAACGCCCGCCGCCCACTCGCCTGCCTCAGGCTGGAGGAAGAGGTTCGCCCCTCTCGCTGCCAGGCGTTCGGCCACATCGGGCATCCAGGCGTCCTTGGAGGTGAGGACGCCCAGCCTGTCCAGGGGCGGCTGGCCGGGGAAAGCGAGGCTCAGGGGCCTCGCCTCGGATACGAGCTCGCTGGAGAAGGCCAGTCCAGGTGAGCCCGTTCCAGTGACCTGGTTCCTCTCGATGGGGACGAGGTACATCTTCCTCTGCCTTCCCGCTACCACCCTGGCCGGGTCGGCGGCGCCGTCGGGGTCGAGGGCCGCCCAGGGCGGGACGAGCAGGGCCGTGTTATACACGTCGCAACCGGCTGCCTCGTAGGCGTACCGAGCTCCCGCCAGAGCTGGGTCGCCGGCGGTGAGGAGGGTCACCCTGGCCGGGTCCCTCGTTACCCTGACCTCGGGGGCGTTCAGGCTGACTAGGACCCAGACTCCGTACCTCCGGGCCTCCTTCGCCACGGGCTCCATCAGGGCCCTCCAGGCGGTGTCGGTGAGGGCGAGAACTATGGTCCGCTCCGGTGAGACTCCGGGACAGGAGGAGGCGTAGAAGGCGACCTGTGCCGAGTAAGGGCCGGCCAGGGCGGCGATGGCCGCGGTGGAGTTTGGAGCGCGCCTGGAGGCCTCTCCCTTGGGCCCCACCAGCCAGGCGGCAAGGCCTGTGTCCTCCGGGAGGAAGACCAGGGTGGGCCAGGAGCGGGCAAAGAGCGGGGAGAGCTTTCGGAAACGGGCCTCCACCTTGGCCGCATAAGAGGAGTAGCTCTCGGTATCAGAGAGGAGCTGTTTCCAGTTGGCCACCACGAGCCTTAGCCGTCTTGTACCGCCCGCGCGGGTCTCCGTCGGGAGAAAGGAGACGGTAAGGGCGAGGGCGAGACATAGCCCCGCCCATCTTCCAGCCGGGTTCGCTCTGCTTGCCACCCTCGCCCCTAATAGCTCCCCTACCAGGTTCGCCTGTGGTCCTCCCCTTCCTCCAAGGGCTGAGGCGGGTGAGCTGCCGCGGGTCTTGCTCCCTTCGGACCCACGTCGGCGCGGCTCTGGCCCTAGAATCCCAGGCGTGCGGATAGCTGTCGGAGCTGACGAGGTGAGCCCCGTCCCCCTCAAGGTGGTGGAGGTTCTCGAGGAGATGGGGCACGAGGTCCTCCGGTTTGGGCCTCTTGGGGGTGGCGGCGAGGAGTGGGCCGAGGTGGCTGAGAAAGTGGCCGCCTCGGTGGTGAGCGGCGAGGCTCAGCAGGGGATTCTCATGTGCTGGACGGGGACGGGCGTGAGCATCGCCGCCAACAAGATCCCCGGTGTGAGGGCAGCCCTCTGCACCGATGCCGAGACGGCTAGGGGCGCCCGCCGGTACAACGACGCCAACGTCCTCTGCATGAGCATAAGGCTCACCTCCGAGGCCGTGGCGCGGGAGATCCTCGAGGCCTGGCTTTCCCAAACGGAGGTGGACCCCGCAGAGGTCCCCAACATAGAAAGGGTGAAGAGGGCCGACGAGCTCAGGCTGTCCGCCGCCTCGACCGGAGGACGGCCACCACCCCAGCGGCAGCGCCGACAGCCACGGCGGCGCCCGCCGCGGCAATGATGGGCGAGGGTCTGGGGAGCCTGGCTAGGCGTTCCTTAAGCCTGACGGGCCTCCCGAAGGTCAGCACCGGCCAGCCCCTCTCCTGTGCTACCCTGGCAAGCTGCCTGTCTGGGTTAACGGCGACGGGGTTCCCCACCGCCTCCAGCATGGGCAGGTCGGTGATGCTGTCGGAGTAGGCGAAGGAGCGGGAGAGGTCGATTCCGACCCGCACGGCTTCCTCCCTGATGGCTTCGGCCTTGGCCTCCCCGAAACAGTAGAAGGAGATCCGGCCGGTGTACTTTCCGTCCACCACTTCGGGACGGGTCGCGATAACGTGAGGGACACCAATGTAGTCGGCGAGGAGCCGGACGAGCTCTTCGGGAGAGGCGGAGACTATGTAGAGCTCCCTGCCGGCCCGGCGGTGCTCTTCCATGAGCTCCAGGGCCTCCTCGTAGATGAGGGGATCCACGATATCAGGAAGCTCTTGGCGAAGGATGGAGAGGACCTTCTCCCTATCCCAGCCCCGAGATATCCTGCTCATTACCTCCTTGAGGCGGTCTACCTTGTTGCGGTCGGCGCCCTGGAGGATGTAGAGGAGCTGACCGAAGGCGGCCTTCAGAGCCGTGGAGGTGTCGAGAAGCCCCTCGCGCCGGAAGGGTGCGGAGAAAGCCAGGACCGAGGAGCGGGCGATAACGGTCTTGTCGAGGTCAAAGAAGGCGGCCTCCTTTAGCGCACCGGCCTGCTTGCGCTCCGCTTGCATGCTGCGAGCATTTTAGCCGGGAGGGCCTGGAAGCGGAGAAGAACCTGCGCGCTGGCTGGTTCCCAGGGGCAGCATAATGGAGCCGTGGAGGAAGGGATTCGCCGAGGCGCTGTTCCTCGCCTCCCGGCCCATCCCTGGGACTTGAGTCCGGGGGAGGCTGCCTCCCTCCAGAAGGAACTTGCGGAGGAGTGGGAGAAGATGCCGGTGATCTCTCTGGAGGGACTGGGGGAGCCCCTTCTCGTGGCGGGCCTGGACGCCGCGTACCGAGGCGGGAAGGTGTTTGGATCCTGCGCTGTCCTGGAGGTTCCGGGGTTTCGCCTGGTGGCCACGGGCTTCGCTGAGCGAGAGGTGAGCTTCCCCTATGTTCCGGGTCTCCTCTCGTTCAGGGAGGCCCCCGTGCTGCTGGATTGCCTGGAGGCGCTACCCGTCCGCCCCGACGCCCTCCTGGTGGACGGGGCGGGCAGGGCTCACCCCAGGAGGTTCGGCCTTGCCTGTCATGTAGGAGGCCTGGCCGGTCTCCCCAGCGTGGGGGTGGCCAAGAGCAGACTCGTGGGGGAGGTGGTCACCTCGGGTCGAGGGAGGAGAGGGGAGTGGCGTAAGCTTCTGGACCGGGGGGAGGTGGTCGGCGCCGTCGTCTGGACGCGGACGGGGTCGAGGCCTCTTTATGTTTCCCAGGGTCACGGCCTGCGTCTTGAGGACTGTGTCTCCCTCGTGCTCAGGTGCACCGGGAGGTACAGGGTTCCCGAGCCCATACGCCTCGCTCACCAGAGGGCGGGAAAGGCAGCGGCGGGTTTCTGACGCGCCGACCGAAAACAGGGGAGGAGGCTTCGCGGGCTGCACATAGGCTACGGCCGCCGCTAGACTTCTCTAGACTTCCCTAGAGGATGGGGATGGTCATCCGGGCCCGGAGGCCAGGCCCGAGCGGCGGGAGGGCGCGGGGAGGCGGTTCTTGTGGGTGGGGTGGCAGTGGCCTTCCGCGCCCGGAAGGGGGAGGAAGGGTTTATGAAGAGGGCCTTCTGGGCGGGGCTTGTGGCCCTTCTTCTTCTCCCTCCTGGAGCACTCCGGGGTGAGCCCGGTCCCCCCTCGCCCACGCCGGACCCCCTTCCGGAGATCCCAGGATGCCCCCTTTCCGCGCTGGGGCCTAGAGTTGGGATCCTCTCCCCCTGGTGGGGGGAGAGGATCGAAGGTGAGGTGAGGGTGCGGGGTCTCGCTCTCTCCCCTCTCGGCCTCGAGAGGCTCTACGTCCTCCTCGACAGGCGGGTCATCGCTGAGGTACCGCTTCGGGGAGAGAGGCGGTTCTTCTTCGACCTGGCTTCATCCCTTGCTGGGCAGCGCGGGTGGCTTCTGGTGGGGGTGGTGGCCTGCGACCGGCAGGGTGGGGGGTTCGACTAGAGGCTCGTCCAGTTGGCGGGAGTCGCGGGTTCCCTGGGGGGCGTGGGAGTCCGCAGGCGGTCGGGGGGAATGGCCTCTGCCGGGGCCGGAGGCGGCACCCCCACCGGTCCGAGCGTAGCTTCCCCGGGGGAAAGCCGGACCCTTCCCGGGCCGGCCGGGGCGCTTTGGCAGGCCTCCCGGCTCTCATTGGGGGAGCCCCCCGCCGGAAGGGAGGGAACCGGTGGCGGCCGGGTTCCTCGCCCGTTTCCCTTCCTTGCCCTGCCGGCCCTCCTCACGCTCCTTGTCTTGAAGGAGAGGAGGAGGCCTGCGGTTCTGGACGCAGCGGGGAGGTGTCTTGCCTTTCCGGTACTGCCCCCTTCCGAGCGGACCCGGAGGAAGCCGGGAGGCCCTCTCCGAACCCTCTCCCCCTCCGCCTCTCCCGTGGGCTCCGTTGTCATCCTCACTCACGACGATGGCCCCAACATGGCACGCCTCCTCTCCCGTGTGCTGGAGGAACCCGGGGTGGGGGAGGTAGTGGTGGTGGCGAGCGGCTGCAGTGACGAGACGGTCCCCGCCGTCATCGAGGTTGGAGGGGGGGACCCCAGGCTCCAGCTCTACGTCGAGCTGGAGCGCTCGGGGAAAGCCGCCGCTCTCAACTTCGCCCTCGAGAGGATCTCCCTTTCCAGGGCCGTCCTCATCTCCGGGGATGTCCTGCCGGCGCCCGGATCCATCCCCCGGCTGCTGGAGGCTGTCTCGAGGCCGGGGGTGGGGGTGGCTGGGGGGCGGCCCGTGCCCCTTAACCGTGAGGATTCCTTCGTCGGCCATACCGTTCACCTCCTCTGGCGCCTCCACCACCGCCTCGCCCTCAAGGTCCCGAAGGTTGGCGAGATGGTCGCCTTCCGGCTGGAGGCGGTCCGCTCCGTCCCGCCCACATCGGTGGACGAGGCCTCCATGCAGGCAGCGGCGGAGGCCAGGGGTTGGAGCTCGGTCTACGTCCCCGAGGCGGTGGTCTGGAACCGGGGGCCGGAGAGAGTGGTGGACTTCCTCAGGCAGCGGCGGAGGATCAACTGTGGTCACCTTTGGCTCGAGCGGAGGTACGGCTACACCGTGCCGAGTCTCCGGCTTCCCCTGCTCCTCAGGGAGTTCGCGAGCGAGGTGGTCTCACGACGACCATGGGGAGCCAGGAAGCTTCTCTGGGCTGCCGGGGCGGCCTGCCTTGAGGCCTTAGCCAGGTTCCTGGCCCGCATGGACTTCCTCCGCGGCAGGGAGGCCTACGTCTGGGAGGTGGTGGAGAGTGCCAAATGGCGGCGGGACCGCGGGGAAAGTCCTTCGGCTGGCTGAGGCCCCGGTTTTCAGGAGGTTCGGTCGTCCGCGCCTGTTGCCCCTGAACCTAACGTTAAGTGTTACCTTTCGGTGCAATTTTCGCTGTGCCACTTGCAACGTGTACGAGAGGAAGGTGAGGGAGCTCGAGCTCTGGGAGTGGGAGAAGATCTTCCGGTCTCTGGGCTCGTGGCCCCTCTGGATCACCGTGAGCGGCGGGGAGCCCTTCCTCCGCCGCGACCTGGCTGAGATCGTCCATGCTGCCCTGGAGCACTGCGGGCCCAAGGTCCTGAACATCGCCACCAACGGGTGGTTCACCGGGCGCGTGGTGGAGGGGGTGAGAAGGATAGCTTCGGAGGCCCGGGGGACGAAGGTGGTGGTGAACCTCTCCTTCGACCATCATCAGGCGGCCGGCCACGATGCCATCCGTGGGGCCCCGGGGTCCTACGCCCGGCTGGTTAGGACCCTTGAGGGGCTGAAGGGCCTCGGACTCCCCAACCTCACCGTGGGAGTCCATACGGTGGTCTCCAGGTTCAACCAGGACCAGATGGCGGAGGTGGCCGAGGGCCTTGCCCGCCTTGGAGCGGACTCGTACATTGCGGAGCCCGCCGAGGAGAGGGCTGAGCTCCTCACGCTGGGGGCGGGGATCTCCCCCGACGGGGAGGGGTTCTCCAGGGCTGCGGCGGCCCTCCTCGCGGCCGCGGGCCCCCCCCGGGGGAAGGTGGCCCGGCTGGTGAGGGCCGTCCGGGGCGAGTACTACGCCAGGGTCTCCAGGTATCTGGCCGGGGAGAGGGGCTCCATGCCTGTCTGCCATGCAGGATTCATATCGGGTCAGATAGGGGCGGACGGTGAGGTCTGGAGCTGCTGCGTTCTGGCCCGTTCCCTGGGGAACCTCAGGGAGGTGGGGTACGACTTCCGGAAGGTCTGGTTCTCGGGGGAGGCCAGAGAGTTTAGGGCCTGGATGCGGCGGAGGCGGTGTGCCTGCCCGCTCGCGAACGCGGCCTATACGAACCTGATCCTGGAGCCGGGGGCTGCCATCCGGATTCTCGCCTCCCTCCTCCGGCCGTCGGGTGGAGGGGGGCCTCGGGGCGAGCTTGCGGCGGTCCCTTCCGGCTCCGGGGGTGGTGCGGGCTGATTCTGGTCACAGGGGCCTCGGGGTTCATTGGGTCTCACCTGGTTCGAGCCCTGCTGGAGGGGG
>JBBINU010000015.1:0-36980 GCA_037443725.1 Actinomycetota bacterium
CCTCCCCCCGTGGCGCCGAATCCTACGGCCGGGCGCGGGCGCTGTCAATAGGGAGAAAAACGAAACAACAACCCAGTTAAAGGTTAACCACTCAGCTGGGAGGGTTCAGCGCTAACACGCCGCTTCCAACGGTAGGCGCCTCAACTGTGAGCAACCGGGGCCGTTCTATCTCGATAATTCGCAGCTCTTCGCTCAGAAGACGCTGAAGCTCGCTTGAAAACGGGCCAAGCCAAGCTGCCCACATAAGCCTTCCCCGCGGGACCAATCAGCGCCCTCTCAATGGTCCTCCCCTAGGCCCCCGGGGTCCGTTGCCCTGCCCTCCGCATCGCCAGATTCCTCCTCCCTCTGCAATGCCTCCTCCTGCCCGCCCTCTCCAGGAGTTCCCTCCCCCCCAGCTTCCACTCCCGGTCCCCACCCCATCCTGCTCGCCCACAGGTAGAGGAAGACCTCCTTGGCCGCCGCCACAACGGGCACGGTAACAAGCATGCCCCAGAGCCCCGCCAGCTCTCCCCCGATGAGCAGGGCCGCCATGATGGTGACAGGATGGAGCCTCACCGTCCGACCCACCACGTTCGGCGAGACCAGGTGATTGTCAACCTGCTGCACCAGGATGGCCACGACCACCGCCTTGATAGCCAGAGCAGGACCGGAGGCAACCAGCCCCACAGCACCACCCACGACCGTGGCCACAACAGGACCCACAGTCGGGATGAGGTTCGCGAAGCCCGCGAAGGCCCCAATGGCTACGGCATATGGAAGCCTGATAAAGAGAAAACCGAGACCAGTGGCCACGGCCACGAAGAGGGCCACCAGGAGCTGCCCCCGAAAGAACCCTCCGACGGCCCGCCCGGCTCTCTCCAAGATCCCAGTCACCTCCCCCCTCGCGGCGGGCGGTAGCAGCGTGAGAGCACCGGCCCTGAGCCGCGGCAAATCCACCAGGACGTAGAAGCCAGCAATGGGTCCGACCACCAGAGCTAGAACGGTGTGGAGGAGGCCCCCGGTGAAGGACACCAGCCTGAGCCCGTATCCGATGAGCCGCTCCTGGTTCTGAGTGACCCACCGGAGGACCGCCTCCATGGTCAGCCTCTCCTCAAGGCCGGGCGCGACACGGCCCAGGGACTGCACCAGCATCCCCCAGACCCTGGCCGCCATGGCAGGCCCGCCCTCCACCAACTGCCTCGCCTCGTGTCCCAGCACAGGAACGATGAGGGCCACGAGCGTTCCCGCGCCACCGAGAAAAAGCAGGTAGATGCAGACGGCCGCAAGGGTCCGCGGAACGCCCTTCCTCTCCAGCCACGAGACGGGCGGCGAGAGGAGATACACGAGGAGGAGAGAGACAGCGAGGGGTGGAAAGATCACTCTGAGCGGCCGGAGCAGGAAGCGACCGACCACATAAGCGAGGAGGAGGATCCCGAGGAGGCTCCAAGCCACCTCCCCCCAGCGCCTGAGCACATCGTGGGCCGGGCGGCGTTCCACAGACGACACGCTCCAGCGATAATAAGGGCAGCACTCCCGGCGGCGGGGAAGGTGAGGGGCGTGGAACGGAAGCCGCGGGTCCTTGTTATAGATGACGACGCCGACATACTCCTGCTCTGCCGCGTGAACCTGGAGTACGAGGGGTTCGAGGTGATCACCGCCTCCTCAGCGGAGGAGGGCCTGGCCAAGGCGGAGCAAGACCCGCCCGACGTCCTCGTCCTTGACATCATGATGCCTAGGCTGGACGGATGGGAGGTTCTGAAAAGGCTCCGGCAGCACCCCAAGACAGCCTCGGTTCCGGTGGTCGCCCTCACCGCAAAGGTCCAGACCGAAGAACAACTCAAGGCGTGGGAAGAGGGCGTGGCAGAATACATGACGAAGCCCTTCAGTCCTGCGGCTCTCTCAGCAGCCCTGAAGCAGCTCCTCACTCCCGAGGGCCGCAGTGCTGCCCGCCTGAAGCAGGCGAGGATGCTCTCGAAGCTCCGGCTCCTGGGTTTCCCCCCAACCCAAGCCATGCCCACCGGGGGCGACCGGTAGGGGAGAGCCATGCTCGAGGCAGTCCCCGTCCCCGAGCGCCGCCTCGCGAGCTACTCGAAGGTGGCAGGGGAGGAGGACCTCAATTACCTCAGGAGGGCCTCCGAGCCCCTGAGGGGCGCCCGTCTCCTGCACGTGAACTCCACGGCCTACGGCGGAGGAGTGGCCGAGCTCCTCGTCACCCAGGTCGCCCTTTTGAGGGACCTTGGACTCGAGGCGGAGTGGCGCGTTGTCGGCGGAAGCCCCTTCTTCTTTCAGACAACCAAGACCATCCACAACGCCCTCCAGGGCAAAGCCGTGAACTGGAAGCCGGAGATGGCTGCCGCGTACTGGGAGAGGTCCTTTGCGGAGGCCGAGGCTCTTCGCGATACCTTTGACTTCGTGGTGGTGCACGATCCTCAGCCCGCCGGCATCCTGGCCGCCCTGGTCCGGACAAAGGGAAAGAGGCCTCCGGGCAGGTGGATCTGGCGGTGCCACGTGGATACCAGCGCACCCGACCCCACCGTCTGGTCCTTCCTCCGTCCCCTGGTGGAGTGTTACGACGCCGTTGTCTTCACCCTCCCCCGTTTCATCCCTCCAGATCTCTCCTCCCCGAGAACCGCTGTCATCCCCCCCTCCATAGACCCGCTCTCCCCCAAGAACGTCCCCATTGACCCATCCCTTAAGACAGCGCTGGTGCGCAGGTTCGGATTGGACCCCAATCGGCCCCTCCTGCTCCAGGTGTCGCGCTTCGACCCGTGGAAGGACCCCGTCGGTGTCATCCGCGCTTTCCGTCTCATCAAGGAGGACGTGCCCGATGCTGTCCTCGCCCTCGTTGGGGCCCTCGCCCACGACGATCCCGAAGCCCACGCCGTCCTGCGGGAAGTGGAGGGTGAGAGGGCCGGGGACCCGGACATCCTTGTGCTCACGAACCTCCAGGGCGTGGGTCATGTGGAGGTGAACGCCTTCCAGCGCCACGCCCGGGTGGTTCTTCAAAAGTCCATCAAGGAGGGGTTCGGCCTAACCGTGAGTGAGGCCCTGTGGAAGGGCCGGCCGGTGGTCGGAGGCAACGTGGGCGGGATACGCATCCAGATCCAGGACGGGGTTACCGGGTACCTGGTCTCCTCGGTGGAGGAGTGCGCCGCCCGCGCCGTCGAGCTTCTCAAGGACGAGGAGACCGCAAGAGAGATGGGAAGGAAGGGTCGGGAGCACGTGAGAAGGAACTTCCTCACCTTGAGGGAGCTCGGGCAGTTCCTCGACCTCCTGCTCGCCCTCGCTGAGGAGGCGATCTGAGGGAAGTTCGGACTCTCCTTGCACGCGGGCGGCTCCAGAGCAGGGGGCGATCTCCCCTTCTCCGACACAAGCGGGATCCCGCCCCTAGCGCGGAAGCACGCCTTCACTCCGCGCTCACCCAGGGTTGCGCAGGTGAGAGGAGGCGGGGGCGGGGCCCACATCCCTCCCTCCGCCTCAAGGGCGCCCCCGGCCTCGAAACGGAGGGAAAGAATGCCTAGCTCCCTGGTGGTTCTCTCCAACAGGGGTCCCGCCTCTCTCGCCTCCTCTCAGGCGGGTCCCACAGCACAGGCGGCCGCGGGAGGACTGGCATCGACTCTCTCCAGAGCCCTGCCAGACGAAAGCCTCTGGGTCGCCGCCGCCTCATCAGAGCAGGAGAGGGGCCTACCTGACGCCCCCCTGGCCCACACCACCGAGGCGGGCAGGAAGATCAAGGTGAGACTGGTGAAGATACCGCCCGACGAATACGACGCGTTCTACACGCGCATCTCCAATGAGGTCCTCTGGTTCTGCTTCCATTACCTCCTCGAGCCCTTCCGGGGTGCGTCCTTTACACACGCCTATAAGGAAGCCTTCGGTGTCTACATCGAGGTGAACCGGGCCTTCGCCAGGGTCGCCGTGGAGGAGGAAGCGCCCGCGTACATGGCCAACGACTATCATCTCGCGCTAACCCCTAGGGAACTCAAGAGAAACCTGGAGAAGGCGGGGAGCCGCTCACCTATCCTTTTCTTTCTCCACACTCCCTTCCCCGACCCCGGATACCTCAAGCTCCTTCCCCACTCCTGGGTTCGCGAGCTCCTCTCGGGTATGCTCGCCGCTGACCAGCTCGGCTTCCATACCCGCCCATGGGCCACCTCCTTCACCAGATCGGCCGTGGAGGTCTTGGGAGTCGAGGCTCGCGGAGCCCGTCTCCGCCACCCGTGGGGAACAACCCGGATCGTCGTCCGCCCTGTGCCTGTTGACAGCAAGAGGCTCCTGGAGGAGGCAGAACAGGCCCGCCAGAGACTGGACGCCCTCCGCCAGCGCATCGGAGACCGGCGGCTGGTGCTCAGGGTAGACAGGGCAGAGCCCGCCAAGAACGTCACCAGGGGTTTCGAGGCCTTCGAGCTCCTTCTCGAGCGGGCTCCTCACTGGCGCGGGCGAGTCTGCTTCCTAGCCCTGCTCAACCCCACCCGCACCTCGGTCCCCGGATACCGGGAGTACCTGGCGGCTTGCAGGGCCAGGGCGGAGAAGGTGAACGAAAAGTACGGTTCGCTCGACTGGCAACCCGTCCTTCTCGAGGTCGCCGACGACCGCCCGCGCGCCCTCGCGGCCCTCACCTCCTACGACGTGCTCCTCGTCAACCCCATCATGGACGGGATGAATCTGGTAGCCAAAGAGGGAGCCGTTCTCAACCGCGCCAACGGCGTCCTCGTTCTCTCGAGGAATGCCGGCGCCTTCGAGGAGCTCGGACCCGCTTGCCTCCCCGTGGACCCCCTCGACGTCGAGGGGCAGGCTCGCGCCCTTCTGGAAGCCCTCGAGATGGACGAGGAGGAGAGGAAAAGCAGGGCGGAGCTGCTGAAGAAACTGGCCTCCAGGGGTTCCCCCTCGGCCTGGCTCTCGTCCCAGGTCCGCCTCGCCCTCCGAGCAGCCAGAGAGCCCACCCGCGACGGACCCCTACGGCCGGGCTAGGAAGCACCTCCGCCCGGCCGCTCCAGAGCCCCGTGCGCCAGCTCCGCCCTAGCCCCCCGTCCCGCTCTCCTCCCCCCAGCACCGGCTCTTCCCCCGTCCGCCGCCACGACCCTGTAGAAGAGCCCGAAGCCTGAGAGGCCCACGGACGCGAGAAAAATCACGCGGAAGAGCAGCCCCTCGACATCGGAACCAGCAGCCAGGGCGTGGCTGCTCGCCAGGACCCAGGCGGCATATGCGAGGCGGTGCGTATTCAGGCGGAAGGGCCTGGGGAACCACCGCGCCGGCAGGACGAAGGGAAGAGCGGCGATCCCGACCAGGTACAGGGCGACGACGCCAAGGGAGACGGCGGCAGGCCGGTAGGGGGATCTCCCGGGCAGTAGCAGAGCAGCGAGGCCGAAGCGGAATTCCCTATCACCGACGAGGAGGAGGGCATGGCCGAGGGCCGTTCCGAGGCCCCAGAGGGCGAGGGCGCGATGTACGAAGTAGATCCTCCGCCCCCTGGCGAGCTTTGCCGACTGTACAGCCCCGGTGACCACCCCGGCCGAGAGAAGCGCATAGGAGACTAGAGCCAGGGCCCTACTTCCAGCCCAGAAGAACATCCCTGTGGTGAAGACCTCGCCCCCGATCTTCACCAGGTCACCGCCGATGCCGCCCATGCTTCCCGGCTCCCCCCTCCCAGCACCCCGACCACCTCGAGCACCTCTCCAGAGAGGAGAAGGTCCCCGAAGCCGGGGCTGGCGAAGACACTCCCCCCCTTGCCCACCACGACCCCACGAGCACCCAGACGGTGCAGGAACAGAGGGCCCCCAGAGGGTCCGAGGAGAAGAGCAGCCTTCGCTAGCACCTCCGCCCTTGCACACGTGGGGGCCAGGGCTGTGGCAGCCAGGGCAGACGTTGCCGGCTGGCCCGTTCTCGGGTCCACAAGGTGGTGGTAGAAGGCCCCTGCCAGAACCCATCTCCGCTTGGTCACCGAGGAAGAGGCCACGGCGCCCCCGCCGAGCCCGAGGACGAGGAGGTCCCGCGACGGGTCCAGGGGGTCCTCCACCCCCACCCGCCAGCACTCCTCCAGAGGCTCACCCAGAACCATGTCTCCCCCGGCCTCCACAAAAAAGGCCCCTTCGTCCCGCAAAACCTCTGCCGCCCAGTCCACGGTGAGCCCCTTGGCCACGCCCCCCAGATCGATCTCGACTCCGGGGTCGAGAACCACCAAGTCCCCCTCCACCCGCCACCATCCCCGCCCGCTCGCCCCTGCCGAGACCGCTTCCCCTAAACCTGCCCCCTGCGGCAAAGGAGGCGGCCACTCATCCTCGGCCGACGCTAGGAGGGAGAAGTCCCTGTCGTATCCGAAGCCGCGGAGGAGGCGGCCCACCCTAGGGTCGAAGAGGCCGGCCGTGAGCTTGAAACCCTCCTCGGCCACGGCCAGAGCGGCGAGCAGCTCCGGGGAAGGATTCTCGAGCCGGCCCTCCCGGTTCAGACGGGAGAGCTCGCTTTCGGGGCGGAACCGGGAGAGCCTCTCCTCGACCCTGAAGAAGATATGGGCCGCATCATCCAGGAGATCCTCGCCCCCCTGCGTCGCCATGGTCACAGTGGTCCCCATGGACCTGAACCTTCTCACCCGCAGCTCCCCTGCGGAGGAGCCCACTAGGAGCCTCCTGTCCTAACCTGCGGTGCCGGGGGCGCGGGCGGGACCGTCACCACCCTCCTCACCACCACCCGCCGCCGCTGCCCGGCAGGCGGAACCGCCACCGAGCCCCGCCCTGGGTTGCCAGACACCGCTCTGCCTCTCTCCACCTGAGGAGCTTCCCTCGCCTCCGCCGCTCCCACTGCCGCTGGCGCCACGGAGGGGGCGCGGGCGGTTCCCGCCCCGCGCTCCTCGGAAGCATGCCCCAAGAGGTAACCCCAGACCCCACCGACCAGGACCGCGCTGGCGGCACCCACAACCCTTGTCTCTTTCCTCACCCTCTCCCTCCCTTGAGAGACCCGCGCTGCAGCCCTCTCTCAGCCATCCCAGAGGAGCTGAGCCCCGATGCGGGAACCGGATCAGTCGTCCTCCCGGTGTTCCTCCTCACCCTCATGCTCCTCCCGGTGCTCTTCGCCCTTTCTCTCCTCCCCCTCATCGCGAGCCCCTCTCACCCGGCCCGGGACCAGAGCCGGCGGCGGAGCGGGGACCGTGACTACCTCCTCCACCACCACCGTCTCGATACCTGGCCCCGCCCCCTCCCCGACCACACTGAGGCCGCCCGGCTCCCCAGCAGGTCCTTCCCCCGCCGGGAGCAGACCCGAAGCCTCAGAAAAGGAGCGAGACTCGGCCACCCCTGGGGAGGCGGCCTGATCCCTCCGTGCGGTAAGCCCGGCCTCAAGAGCACCCGCCAGGGCGCCAGTCACGGCCCCAGCCAGGCCCAGGGCCACGAGGAACCTTCTCCACTCCAGGCCCAAACTCTCCTCCCTTCCCGGGGGCCAACCTCCTAGAGAACCCCCAAGCCCTCTTTCGGGGACCGCTCCTCAATCGTCGGCCCCCGCGCGCAGAGTATAAGGTTCCCGTATCAGCCCGGAGTTATCCCCCCGTTAGAGCAGTGTTAGGGGGGAGAGAGAGCCCTGCAAGGGAGGAGCGCGATCGTGCACGCCTGCACCCGCCCCTCCCGCGAGAGGCTGAGCGCCGAGGGACGACCGAAGCGAGCGCCCGGGCTCGATCTCGCCTTGTGGAGCCCGCCCCCCCGGGGGATAATCCCCTCATCCCAGAGGTTGCTGACCCGGAAGACCGGACCCGGCGGGCCCCTTTATCAGGGGGTCCCTAATCAGGCAGGAAAGGCTTGGCCCTTCCGGATGGAGGATTCGGCGGGTTGATGTGGGAGGGCTCCCGGGCAGGTGGGTCGAAAGAGAAGTCGAAAGAGAAATAGGGAAGGGAGGTAGCTCATGGTCCAGCTCGATCCCGCGGTCAGCCGACCGTGGCTTGCTTCCTATCCGGAAGGCGTTCCTCCGAGCTTTGAGTACCCTAAGGAGAATCTCGCCTCCCTCGTGGCGAAGGCGGCCGCCCGCTTTCCAGACTCCGTGGCCATTACCTTCATGGATGCCCGGATCACGTACGGAAAACTTCTCGACCTCATCCAGCGCTTCGCTGGCGTCCTCAGGGGCCTGGGGCTCAAAAAGGGAGACAGGGTCGGCGTCATCCTGCCCAACATCCCCCAGGCCGTCCTCGCCTACCATGGCACCCTCTGGGCAGGCGGGGTTGTCGTCATGTGCAACCCCCTTTACACCGAAAGGGAGCTCGCCCACCAGCTCGCGGATGCCGAGGCCAGGATCGTTCTCACCCTCGACCTCTTCTACCCGAAGGTAAGGAACATCCGCGAGGAGGTGGGTGCGGAGCATGTCATCGTAACCCGAGTTCACGAGTTCCTCCCTCCCCTCAAGCGTCTCCTCGCCCCCCTCGTCCTCAAGAGGAAGGGGCAGTGGCAGGAAGTACCCGCCGGCGAGAGGGTCCTCTGGCTCTCCCAGCTTCTCGCCCGCGAGACCTCAAGACCGCCCATGGCAGAGGCGAACGCCATGGAGGACCTGGCGTGCCTGCAATACACGGGTGGGACCACGGGCCTTTCCAAGGGCGTGATGCTCACCCACTACAACCTACTGGCCAACGCCTGGCAGGCCAGGCTATGGTTGCCCAACCCCAGGGAGGGAGAGGAGACAGTCCTCGCCGTCCTGCCCCTCTTCCACTCCTTCGGCCAGACCGTCTGCATGAACACGGGTTTCCTCCTCGGGGCCAACGTGGTTCTCGTTCCCCGTTTCGACGTTCATGAGGTGCTCGAGCTCATCCAGAAGGAGAGGCCGAGCCTCTTTCCGGGCGTCCCCACTATGTACGTGGCCCTCATCAACCACCCAGACGTGGGGAAATACAACCTCTCCTCCATTCGGGCGTGCATCTCTGGGGCTGCTCCCCTCCCCCTCGAGGTGCAACAGGGATTCGAGAGAATAACCGGCGGGAAGCTGGTCGAGGGTTACGGACTGTCGGAGGCATCCCCCGTCACCCACGCCAACCCCATCGAGGGGAAGAGGAAGATCGGGACCATTGGCATACCCGTACCGGACACTCTGGCCAGGATCGTGGACCCCTCCGACCCGAGAAAGGTGCTCCCCCCAGGAGAACCGGGGGAGCTCGCGGTGAAGGGACCTCAGGTCATGAAGGGGTACTGGAACCGGCCCGAGGAGACCGCCCAGACCCTGGTGGATGGGTGGCTTCTCACCGGAGACATAGCCACCATGGATGAGGAGGGTTACTTCCAGATCGTGGACAGGAAGAAGGACATCATCATCGCAGGGGGGTTCAACATCTACCCGAGAGAGGTGGAGGAGGTCCTGTACCAGCACCCCAAGGTGAAGGAGGCTGTGGTGGTGGGCATACCGGACCCCTACCGCGGCGAGACGGTCAAGGCGTACATCGTTCCCAAGGAGGGCGAGACGCCCACGGCCGAGGAGATAGAGGCCTTCTGCCGGGAGCGGCTCGCGGCCTACAAGGTACCTAAGCTTTGGGAGTTCCGGAAGGATCTGCCCAAGACAATGGTGGGGAAGATCCTGAGGAGGGCTCTCAGGGAACAGGAGATGGCCAAGGGAAAGGGGCAGGCCGGGTGAGGCCCCTCCGCATCCTTGTCGTCGACAACTACGACTCCTTCGTCTACAACCTCGTCCAGTACCTGGGAGAGCTGGGCGCCGAGATCTTGGTGAAGAGGAACGACGAGCTCTCCCTTGGCGATGTGGAACGCATATCCCCCGACGGAGTGCTCATCTCGCCCGGCCCCGGCAGGCCGGAGTCGGCGGGGATCAGCTGTGCTCTTATCCAGGAGTTCGGTCCGCGCCTGCCCATTTTCGGAGTCTGCCTCGGCCACCAGGCCATCGGCCACGTCTACGGCGCGAAGGTGGTGAGGGCTCCCGAGATCCTCCACGGGAAGACCTCCGACATCTATCACCAGGGCGAGGGCCTCCTCGCCGGCCTCCCCGTCCCCTTTGCCGCCACCCGGTACCACTCCCTCGTGGTGGAAAGGGCAAGCCTCCCAAGGCCCCTCAAGATCACCGCCGAGACCAGAGAGGGCCTCATCATGGGTCTGGCCCACAGGGAGCTGCCCGTGGAGGGGGTGCAGTTCCATCCCGAGAGCGTCCTCACCCAGGAGGGAAAGATCATCCTCTCGAACTTCCTCCGACGCTGCGAGAGGTGGGGAGGGCTTAGGCCCTAGCGCCGCAGGGGCGCAGCGCCAGCGGTCGGAGGCGGCCTCTGGGGAGCCACGAGACCTAGCTCGCCCACCCTGGCGCCCGCAGGTGTGTCCCAGGGCGTTTCGGCGCGATAGGTAGAATGCGGGCGTGGCCAAGGGCGAAGGCTACAGGGTCGTCCTGCTCGCAAGCCCTCGCGGGTACTGCGCCGGAGTGGAGCGGGCGGTAGAGGTGGTGAGAGCCGCCCTCCGCCTCTTCGGCGCTCCCGTCTACGTTCGAAAACAGATAGTCCACAACGCCCACGTGGTGGCGACCCTCGCCAGGGAGGGCGCGATCTTCGTCGAGAGCGAGGAGGAAGTCCCCGAGGGTAACGTGGTGGTCTTCTCGGCCCATGGGGTCTCCCCCGCGGTCCACGCCCGCGCCCGTGCCCGACGCCTCCGCGTGATAGACGCCACCTGTCCCCTGGTGATGAAGGTCCACGCCGAGGCGAGGCGTTTCGCTTCCCGCGGCTACACCCTCTTCCTCATAGGACACGCAGGACACGAGGAGGTAGAGGGGACCATGGGGGAAGCCCCCGAGCGCATCAAGCTGGTTCAGAGCGCAGAGGAGGCTCTGGAAGTGGAGGCCGAGGACCCCAAGAGGGTGGCCTACCTCACCCAGACCACCCTCTCCCAGGACGACGCCGAAGAGATCATAGCCGTGCTGCGGAGGCGTTTCCCTTCCCTGGTGGGCCCGCCCACTGAGGACATCTGCTACGCCACCCAGAACCGTCAGGACGCCGTGAGGTTAGTGGCCTCCCGAAGCCAGCTCGTCCTAGTAGTGGGCTCGACCAACTCCTCCAACTCCAACCGCCTGGTGGAGGTGGCGAGAAGGGCCGGGGCCAGGGCGGAGCTGGTGGAGGACGCGTCAGCGGTGAACCCCGCATGGCTTGAGGGCGTCGACGTGGTGGGGCTCACCTCGGGGGCTTCCGCCCCCGAGTACCTGGTTCAGGGCGTTCTTGAACTGCTGGCCCGGGCCGGTTTCAACCGCGTGGAGGAGATCAGGGTCGCCGAGGAGCAGGTCTCCTTCGAGCTCCCCGCAGCCCTCAAGGAGAGGGCTCTCGGAGGGATCGCGGAGGGACCGGCCGCGCGTCTGGCTACGGGGGCGGAGCGGGGGGTCGCTCCATCCGAGCCTGCGCCGGCAGCTCCAGGGTGATCCTCGCCCCGCCCAGCTTTCCGCGGCCCGCCTCCACCCGGCCTCCGTGCGCCTCCACTAACTCCTTTACCACCGCCAGCCCGAGGCCTGAGCGCCCCCCCTCCCCCCTGTAGAAGCGCTCGAAAAGGAGATTCTCCTCGCCCGGGGGAAACCCGGGACCCGAGTCCTCCACTTGAAGACAGGCCCTCGCCTCTGCTTCCCAGGCGCAGATGCTCACCCTTCCTCCGGGCGGGGTGTGCCTGAGGGCGTTGGTGAGAAGGTTCACAACCACTTGGGCCATCCGGTCGGGGTCCGCGTGGCACCTGCTGGGGGCGAGGGCAGCCTCGAGCTCCACCCCCTTCGCCTCAAACTCCCGCCTGAGCAGCCTCTCCACCCTGGCCGAAACCTCCCCCAGATCCGTCGGGGCCCTCCTCAAGCTGAACTCGGGTGCCTCGAGCCTAGCCATGGCATCCAGGTCCTCCACAAGCCGAGCAAGGCGGGACACCTCCTCCTCCAGCGAGGCGACGGCCTCCCGGTCCAGGTTGAGAATCCCGTCCGCCATGGCCTCGAGCTCCCCTCTCAGGCTCTGGAGGGGAGTCCTCAGCTCGTGAACCACCTCCTGAAGGAAGGCCCTCCGCCTGGCCTCTTCCTCCGTGATGGCCCTCGCCATGCGGTTGAAGGCCCGGGCCAGCTCGCCGAGTTCATCAGGAGCATCCTCCCTCACCACCACATCCCTCGCCCCTGAAGCCAGGGCGCCGGCCGCACCCGCCACCTCCCGCACGGGGCGAGCCACCCACCCGGCAAGCACGAAGGAAAGACCCACCGCCACCAGGGCGGCCAGCCCTCCGCCCAGGACGTGCCAGAGGTTCATGGACCCCATGAAGGACCTCTCCTCTGGGCCGAGACCCGTGGCTGGGAAGCCAAGGCGGACCCTGCCCACCTCTTTCCCCTCCACCACCACCGGAAGCACCACCCACTCCCGCCCCTCCCCGCCCATCATGGAGTTGTGCATCTCCAGCATGGGTGCCGGCCAGGGCAGGGGTAGGGGTCGCCCCTCCTCGTCCAGGATCTCGATGAGAGCCCCAGCAGCGGCGGCCTCCGCCACAGCAGCGGAGAGGTCAGCCCGCTCCCATCCACCCACCTCCCTGTATGCCCTAGCCAGATCAGACGCGATGGCACTGGCCTGAGAACGGGAGCGAGAGCGAGCATACACGGAGAACTCAAGCTTGAAGCCGAAGTTCATGAGGAGGGTAACAGCCGCCACCGAGGAGACCACGAGCCCCACCAGGGCCAGGGCGAACCTCGCGGCCAGCCCCGTGGGGAGCTTCCGGAGCAGCAGTTCCCTTCCCACCCCACCCTCCTCAGCTACCGGTATCGGGAGTAGCAATCAGGGCGTACCCGGCCCCGAGGACAGTCCTTATGAATCGGGGGGAACGCGGGTCGTCCCCGAGCTTCTTCCTCAGGTTCTTTACGTGCGCGTCTATCGTCCTCTCGTACCCCTCAAAGGCGTAGCCCTGAACTCGGTTCACGAGTTCCAGCCGGGAGAAGACCCGGCCTGGTCTGGCCGCCAGGGCGAGCACGAGCTTCCACTCCGTCGGGGTGAGCTCCAACCTCGCCCCCTCGAGAAAGGCCTCGTGCCTGTCGACATCTATGACGAGGGCTCCCTTCGCAAAGGAGAGGACCCTCCTCGTCACCTCCGGCCTCGCCCTCCGGAGCACGGCGTCCACCCTCACCACCAGCTCCCTGGGAGAGAAGGGCTTCACCAGGTAGTCATCGGCACCGATCTCGAGCCCCCGGATGCGGTCCTCCTCGCCGCTCTTGGCGGTGAGCATGATGATGGGGACGACAGACCCCTCCGCCCTCAGGGCTCTGGCCACCTCCTCCCCCGGTATGTCGGGGAGGAGAAGGTCGAGGACGATGAGGTCCACGCCGGCCGCCCGCGCCATCTCAAGCCCCTCCGCCCCCGACCCAGCCGTGAGAACCGAGTGCCCTGCCCTCTCGAGGTAGGCCCGGAGAAGGTCCCTTATCTTTTTTTCATCGTCCACGACGAGGACCGTTGCCACCCTCCCCCCTTTACGGGCTCCCGGTGGGGGAGGGAGTGGGGGAGAAGGTAGGGAAGGGGCTGGCTGAGGGCGGAGTCTCGGTAGGCAAGGGGCCGGCGCTCACGTAGATCACCACCGTGGAGCCCCTCGGCAGACGCTGGCCGGGAGCGGGGTTCTGGTCCAAGACAACTCCCGGAGGCCTCTCCGAGAACCGGTACTGGGCGATGACGGAGAAGCCCATCCCCTCCAGCTCGGCCCTGGCCTCCTCTTCCGCCTTCCCCACGACATTGGGGACCTCCAGGGTCGCCGGGCCGCTCGCCACCCAGAGGTCCACCCTGGACCCTGCCAGAGCGACCTCGCCAGGGGCGGGATCCTGCCTGAACACAACGCCAGCAGGGACCTCATCACTTGGCTCCAGCAAGACCCGGGGGACCAAACCCTTCTCCTTGAGGATCCTCTCCGCCTCAGCCCTGGGCAGCCCAACCACTTTAGGCACCTCCACCTGGGCCCTGCCTATGCTGACCACCAGGACCACCACCCTCCCCCTCTGGACCCTGGTACCGGCGGGCGGATCCTGATCGATCACCGTCTGAACCGGCTTATCCGAGTACTGGTTCCGAATGTCCCACCTCAGGCCAGCGGCCTGGAGCCTTCTCTTCGCCTCCTCCACATCGAGGCCGACAAGGCTCGGCACCTCCACCAGAGGGGCCCTTGCCACCGTCCGGTAGACGTAGTAAGCGGCCGCGGCCAGCAGCAGGGAACCCGAGAGGACCAGGAAGCCAATGCCGAGGGCCCGCGCCCAGCCCCTCTCTACCTGCGGAGGTCGGCGGATCAGTACCGTAGGCGCTTCTGCCTCGGCCTCGAGAACCCCGGGCGCGGCCACCTTCTCCCCCCTCACCGCCTTTTCCAGATCCTCCTTCATCTCCTGGGCGCTCTGGTAGCGGTTGGCAGGGTTCTTGGCCAGGGCCTTCATGACCACGGCCTCCAGGGCCGGGCTGATATCGGGGTTGATGCGTCGGGGGGGGACCGGGGCTTCCCTCACGTGGGCGTAGGCCACCGAGACGGGATTCTCCCCGGTGAAGGGGGGCCTGCCCGTGAGCATCTCGTAGAGAAGCACCCCCACCGAGTACAGGTCGGACCTGTGATCCACCTCCCTGCCCTCAGCCTGCTCGGGGGAGAGATAGTTGGCGGTGCCGAGGACTGTGGCGGTCTGCGTGATGGTCTCCCCCGAGATGGCCCTGGCTATCCCGAAGTCCATTACCTTCACCCGTCCCTCGGGGGTGATCATCACGTTCCCGGGCTTCACATCCCGGTGGACTATGCCCTTGCTGTGGGCGTAGCCAAGGGCCTCCACAACCTGGAGAGCCACCTCCACCGCCCTGGCCGGTGGGAGCCTCCCCTCCCTGGACAGGACCTCCCTCAGGGTCTGCCCCGGAACGTACTCCATGACGATGTAGGGGACCCCGTCATCGGTCCCACTGTCGTGCACGGACACCACGCCCGGGTGGGCCAGGGCCGCCGCAGCCTCCGCCTCCCTCCTGAACCTGGCGATAAAGCGCTCGTCCTCGGTGTAACGGGGGAGGAGGACCTTGATCGCCACCTGCCGGCCGAGGCGCCTATCGCGAGCGAGGTAGACCTCGGCCATGCCGCCGGACCCCAACTTGGGGCCGAGCTCGTACCGGCCCCCTAGAACCCTGGGAAGGCCGCCGGTCCTCCTGCCCTCAGCCACGACCCACCTCACCCCCTCCGATGACCGCCTCGATCACGGCCCTGGCTATGGGAGCGGCAACCATTCCCCCGGTGGCTTCGTCCCCGAGGTTCCCGCCATTCTCCACCACCACCGCCACGGCCACCCGCGGGCTCGAGGCCGGGGCAAAAGCTATGAACCACGCGTGGGGGGGGCCACCGCCGCCTACCTCCGCTGTGCCCGTCTTCCCGGCTACCTCAACCCCGGGTATCGCCGCTCTTGTTCCGGTGCCTGAACGGACCACCTGCACCATCATGTCCCTCAAGGCAGCTGCGGTCTCGGGCGCGATGACCCGTTTGCCCTGGGCGGGCTCGGCCTGCCAGACTATCCTGCCCGCATAGTCCCGCACCCTCTGAACCAGGTAGGGCCTGGGCCTCACACCCCCCGAGGCAACTGTCGCCGCCACCAGAGCCATCTCGAGGGGGCTCACCTCCAGGGGACCCTGGCCGAACCCGACGTACGCCTCAAGGGCCCGGTTCCTCCTCTCGCCCACACCCGCGTCGAGCCACCCCGAGTAGCTCGGTAGCGTAACCGATCCGGGCACGGGGTCGCCCCAGGTCACCGCCTGGAGCGTCTTAGTCCTGCCGGTCTCGATACCGAAACCCCTGGCCACCTCCACCAGCTTCGGTCCTAGCTCCATAGCCACCTGGGCATAGACCACGTTGCAGGAGACCCTGAGGGCTTCCGCGAGAGTGAGCTCCTTCCCCCCCGGGCACGGTCCCCCTCCGAAGTTCCGAACCACCTTGTCGCTGCCGGGGAGGGCGAGGACCGCAGTGTTGGCAAACCTCGATGTCGGCTTCATCCCGGCTTCGAGAGCTGCCGCAGCTACAACCACCTTGAAGGAGGATCCGGGTGGGTATCCGCCGGCCGTGGCCCTGTTAAACAGGGGAAAAGCCGGATCTGCCTCGAGGGCCCGCATGGCCCCCCTCGCCGCCCCTGGGTCCAGGCTGGAGATGGGGTTAGGGTCGAAGGAGGGGGAGGAATAGAGGGCAAGGACCGCCCCGGTGAGGGGGTCGAGGGCAACCACAGCCCCTCTCTGCCCACCCATTGCCCTGGCCGCCGCCTCCTGAGCCCGCGGCAGGAGAGTGAGCTCGACGGAGAGACCCCGGGGAGGTGCACCGGCCAGCTGCTCGAGAAAGGAACGCACCAGGTACTGCGAGGCGGAGCCCGCCAGGAAGGAGTCCATGCTGGATTCCAGGCCGCTCCTCCCGTAAAAAAGGCTGAAATATCCCGTGACATGCGCATAAACCCGGGGGTCCCCCGATCTCCCTCCCGGGTAGCGCCGCAGGTAGAGCCGGGAGCCGGGCTCCCTCAAACTCTCAGCCAGTATTTCCCCCCCCGCCACCACAACCCCCCTCTCCATCTCGAACTGCTCCAGAGCGACTCGCTGGTTAAGAGGGTTCCTCGTAAGGCGGCCCGAGGCCACGGCCTGGAGGTATGTGAAGTCGCCCACCACCGCGAGGAACGCGAGGCAGAGGACAGCAGCCGCGAGTCGCAGCCGACGATTCACCCCGAGACCCCCGCTTCCTCCTCCACCTGCTCGGTGATCCTGTAAAGGAGCGCGAGAACGACGGCGCCCGCCACGAGGCTCGAGCCACCGTACGCCACAAAGGGGAGGACAAGCCCGGTAACAGGCAGGAGCCTCCCCACCCCAGCCATGATCACCAGAGCTTGCAGGCCAAGACCGAGGGAGAGGCCCGCCGCTAGCAGCTTCCCGAATTCCTCCCTCGCCCTCACCGCCGCCGAGAGCCCCCTGCCCACCAGGACGAGGTACGCAGCCACCAGCCCGACGAGGCCTACCAGGCCGAGTTCCTCGCCTATGGCCGCCACGATGAAGTCCGTAGCCACGAAGGGTATGGCATCGGGCCGTCCCTTACCCAGCCCCGCCCCGATCACCCCGCCGCTGGCCAGCGCGAAGAGGGCCTGGAGGATCTGGTATCCGGAGCCCCGCGGGTCCTTCCAGGGATCGATCCAGACAGCGATGCGCGTTCTCACATGTCCGAAGGTCCTCCCTGCCCAGGCGATGCCGAGAGCGAGCAGACCAAGCCCCCCGGCCAGATACCCCCATCCCCCGGTGGCGAGGTAGAGGAGGGCAAGGAAGATGAGGAAGATAAGGACGGAGGAGCCCAGGTCCCTCTGGAGAACCAAAAGAGAGATGGAAAGCCCCCAGAGGATGAGGAGGGGCGCAAGGAATCTCAAGGGGGGAAGCCTCAGGAAGCCGAACCTTGGTCCAGCCACCCTTATCACCTCCCCTTTCTCCGCAAGGTAAGAGGAGAAGAAGACGACGGCTGCCACCTTGGCCGCCTCCTGGGGCTGAAATTGGAAAGGCCCGAAGTGAACCCAGAGCCTCGCCCCGTTCACGGTCCTCCCGATGCCGGGTAGGAGGGGGGAGAGCAGAAGCGCCAGAGCCACAAGCATCCAGGTGTACCGGTACCGGTCCAGGGATACGTAGTCGCGCACCAGGACCAGGGTCCCGAGGAAGGCAAGCATGGAAAGGCCAGCCCATTGGAGCTGAAGCCGGGCGAGATGCGTCCCCTCTGCCAGATCGATCCGATGAACTGCCGCGCTGCCCAGCCCCACCAGGACCGCGGCCGTGGGGAGGATGACAGGGTCGGCCCTGGGAGCAAAACGCCTGGCCACAAGACCCGACCCGAGAAGGAAGGGGAGGGCAAGGAGGGCCCCCCTCAAGGCCCCCAAGGGGCTCACACCGGCACCGAGCTCCACCTGGGCCCAGGCCGCCGTCCCCACCACCCAGGCCATAAGAAGGAGCCAAAGCTCCCTCCTCCCCCTCTCCCTGCCCCTCCCCGGCTCCCGCCCCCCGGCCCCAAGGGCCATCAAGACCCTCCCGGCGCGCCCGGACTCGGTGTCGGCAGGTTCCCCCCCGCCCGCGGCATCTCCCTCACGATCCTCCGGGCATCCTCAAGGTTCCTGGCGGGGATGCCCTCCTCCACCTTCCGCCTGTACATCGGGTCCACTTCTTCGAGCGGGAGGGTCGTTACCTCTACCAGCCTCGCCAGACGCCGGCCCAGCAGGCTCTGGGGAACCCCTGAGTACACCGCCAGCTTCCCCTCCCATACCCCCACGAAGTACTGGTTCCGCACCACCTGCCAGGCCGCCCCCCCCACCACCACCCCGAGGACAAGGACGGCCAGAATCTTTCGCCACCTACGCTTTCTCCGGGGCAGCGGCGGGGTGACCCGCCTGCCCGCCGCCACCCTGGCGAAGGCGGTGGCCCAGTCCCTGGCCTCGCCGGACCGGGCCCTACCGGCCTCCTTCACATCCACCACGACCACGGAGACGTTGTCGGGACCGCCGGCCGCGTTCGCCCTTTCCACCAGCACCTGCGCCGCCGCCCTGGGCTCCCCGACGCCCGCGAGAACCCCCGCTATCTCCTCCTCGGACACAACGGAGGTGAGGCCATCGGAGCAGAGGAGAATCCGATCGCCTTCCTGGAGGGGGATGCGGGCCCGATCAACCTCAAGCCTCTCCTCCACCCCGAGGGCTCGGAGGAGCACGCTCCTCTGCGGGTGCCGCTCCGCCTCTTCCTCCGAGAGGCCTCCCGCGTCCACCATGTCCTGTACAAGGGTGTGGTCCGTGGTGAGGCGGGTGAGGGTTCCAGCCCTGTAGAGGTAAGCCCTGGTGTCGCCGACGTGAGCGAGGTCCATATAGCCGTCTCCAACGGCCACGGCGGTCAGGGTCGTGGCCATCCCCTTCAGATCGCCGCTCTCGGCCGCGGCCCGGATGATCCTGCGGTTGGCCTCCCTGAAGCAGCCCTCGAGAGTCCCCCCCACCCTCTCAAGCTCGGCCAGGCATTCCACGGCCAACCTGGATGCCACCTCCCCCGCGCGGTGACCCCCAAGACCGTCGGCCACCCCGAAGACGGCCCTCCCCACGAAGACAGCGTCTTCGTTCTTCTCCCTCACCCGGCCACGGTGAGTGGCAGCTCCGGCACTCAGCCTCACGCCAGAACCTCCCCCGGGATTACCCCCGCCTACATCGCGATCCTGCACGCCCGCCTCGCTCACGGACCCCCCGCTACCTTTTCAGCAGAAGAGTGGTCTTCCCGACCCTCACCTCGTCCCCTGCTGCCACAGGGGTGGGCGCGATCACCCTGGAGCGGTTAAGGAAGGTTCCGTTGGTGCTGCCCAGATCTTCAACCCACCAGACGCCGTCCTTCTTGAAGAAGCGGGCGTGGAGCTGAGAAACATACTCGTCGTCCAGGACCAGCTGGCAGGCAGCGGCCCTCCCCACTACCAGGGGATCGTCCAACCTCACCCTGGCAACCACCTTTCCTCCCACCACGACCGCTACCTTCCTGGGGGCCCTCGGCCTCGACCGTAGCCACGCACGCCCGGAGACGTCGGCCATGACCGTCCTCACCACAGCCAGGAGAAAAAGGTAGAGGAGAACCAGGAACCCCACCTTGATGGCGGTGAAGAGGAGAGGGGGGGCCACCGCATCTCACCTCCCCCGCTCCTGCCCGGGCCTACCCTGCCTCGTCTCGGCCTCTCGGCACATCCCGGCCTCTAGGGCCTGCCCAGGCGGAACTCCAACACCGTGCTGCCGAGCCTCACCCTGTCCCCCGGAGCCAGCCTAGCCGTTCTCACCCTCCGCCCGTTGAGATAGGTGCCGTTGGTGCTGCCGAGGTCAGCCAGGACGAAGTCCTTCCCGATCCGGCTCACCTGGAGGTGCCGCCTGGACACCCCCCTGTCCCTCAGACGCACATCGCATTCCGGGAGCCTACCCACGAGGGTCACCGCCCTGTCCAGGGAGAAGGAGGCCCCCTCCTCTTCTCCCTCCACCACCACCAGGTAAGCTCGGGGGGCCTCGTCCAGCCTCGCTCCGAGGGCCCTGGTGGGCTCCTCAGCCCCCCGCCACTTGGGCTTGCTCTCCTCCTCCGCCTCGGGTTCCTCCAGCATCACGCCGGGAGCGTCTCTCGCCTCCACCACCTTCCCCTCCACCCTGAACCGACCCTGCCCCAGCCCCTCGTCCGTCTCGAGCAGCACCTCCGGGGGGCCGAGAAGAGCCCATCCTCTCTCCCCAGCAGCTCTCGCAACGAGGGCCTCCAGCTCTCTCCTCAGGGCCTCCTCGAAAGAGCTGAACCGGTCTCGGTCCGCTGGTGAGAGGTAGACGATAAAGTGGTTGGGGGCGTAGGCGCGGGCGGGGCCGAGGACGCGGCCGTCCTCTTGCTCCCTAACTATCCTCCTGGCTATCTCGACGGGGTGAACGCCGCCGCGAAACGCCCGCGCGAGCAGCGTCTCCACCACCCGCTCGAGCCGGGCCTCGAAGTCCCTGAGAAAACCCACAAGCCACCTACCCCCGGCCGATTATAGGAGCCGGGGGGCTCGGGGGCCGGCGCGGCCCCTCCACGGCCAACTAGAATGTTTTCGACCGGCGCGAGGCGGCGCGGGGTCCGGGGCGAGTGGCGGAATTGGCAGACGCGCAGGATTCAGGATCCTGTGGGGGCAACCCCGTGGGGGTTCGACTCCCCCCTCGCCCACCGAGCCCGCCAGGCCATCCCGGCCTTGGCCTGGCGAGGCTCTCTTAGTCTATGAGGCCCTCTCTCCTGGCCGCCACCAGGAGATCATGGGGGGAGGTGGCCACGGCCACAGCCTCGTCGAGGTCGACAACTCCCTCCCTGAGAAGCCTGAGGAGGTCCTGGTCGAAGGTGCGCATGCCGTAGTACTCGCCCTCCTCCATGATGCTCACGAGGGTGTGGGTCCTCGCCGGATCCAGAATGGCGTCCACCACGCGGCCCGTTCTCACCAGCACCTCCACCACAGGTACCCTGCCCTTGCCATCGGCTCTGCTGGCGAGCCTCTGGCTGATGACCCCCACCAGGCTGGCGGCCAGGGCGTTCCTCACCTGCCTCTCCCTCTCGGCCGGGAAGAGATCCACCAGCCGCGCGATGGTCTCCATCGCCCCCGAGGTGTGGAGGGTGGTGAGGACGAGATGGCCTGTCTCGGCGGCCCTGAGCGCCGTCTCGGCGCTCTCCACATCGCGGAGCTCCCCCACGAAGATGACGTCGGGGTCCTGGCGGAGGACGTGCCGGAGGGCCGAGGCGTAGCTCGGAGTGTCTATCCCCACCTCCCTCTGGTCGATGATGGCCTCCCGGTCCTGGTGGAGCACCTCGATGGGGTCCTCGATGCAGACCACGTGCACCCGACGGAAGGAGTTGATGTGCTCGATGATGGCAGCGCAGGTCGTTGTCTTCCCCGCCCCCGTGGGCCCGGTCACAAGGAGCAGCCCCCTCGGCTCGAGGGCGAGCCTTTTCACCACCTCGGGAAGGCCGAGCTCGTCAATGGTGGGTACCCCTGGCCTCACCCGCCTCGCCACCAGCCCGACCCGCCCGCGCTGCCTGAACACGTTCACCCGGAACCGACCGAGCCCTTCCATCTCGAAGGCGAAGTCCGCCTCGCCCGTCTCCCGGAAGCGCTCGCGTGCGGCCTCGGCCATGAGGGCAAAGGCAGCTGTCTCCACATCCGCATCATCCAGGGGGGGGAAGGGAGCCGGCTCGAGATCACCGTCGATCCTGACGAAAGGCGGCCTGCCGACCTTAAGGTGCAGATCGGAGGCGCCGACATGGGCCACGTATCTTAGCCACTCGAGAACCTTGGCGGAGCCGTCCATCCCGCGCCGAGATATCGGTCGCACGGCACTCTTCTTTAGCCGCGAAAGGTCCGAGGCCGGGAGAGGAAGAGGGTCCCACCCGGACGGAGTCCAGGCCAGAGGCGAACCAGGAAGGCCTTTAGAGGGCTATGGGAGGTCCGCCGCCTCCACCCGGAAGCGGAGGGCTCAGAGTTCCGGGGCTGGCCACGCGAAAACCAGCTCCCTCTTCTGACCGTGCCTGGCGGGGCGCGGGCCCCTTCACCCTCGCATGAAGAGAGCCCTCACCCCCGAGGGAGCCGCGTAGAGGAATCCGGGGCGGGGAGAGGGTTGAACCCACCGGGGGAGAAGGGCCGCCCCCGCCGGGCCCTCCGGGCGCCTGCAATGGCGGCAGAGAAAGCTCGAACCCGGTTCCCGTGGGGATCAAGCCCGGTTCCTGCACCTCATCCCCACCCCTCTCCGGCGGAACCGGAAGAGAACAAGGACAGAGCCCGAAGGTGGCGCCGTCCTCCCCTGACCCCTTTTGGCCGGAACCCGCCACCCCGAGGCCGTCCTTCCCCGGCCGCCTCGGTTCAGCCTGGAAGGCCTCACCCCCTCCGCCTACCGCCGTTCGTTCCGGAGGAGGTCGCGACGGGTCCGTCAGGGGGGAAGAGAGGGAAGTGACCTCAGCCGGGGAGGACGGGGGAATGAACGGCCTCGAGACGAGGGAGAGACTGAGTCCGGCACCGAGGCTCCAGAGGAGGCCGAGGGCGAGAAGGCCCCGCGGCGGTGTTCCTGGGCGGCGCCTCATGAATCGGGCCTCAGCACCCTGCCGAGCGAGGGAGAGGAGGGCGCGCGCACGAAATCTCTTTACCCTGGCCCTCGCCTCCTCAACCACAAGGAGGGCCTCTTCGGGCTCCCCCGCTACCAGGAGGGTCTCCGCGAGTTCCAGGGCACCGACCACCTCCCCGCGCAGTTCGGCCAGAGCCTTGCTCAGCCCGACTCCTGAGAGGACCGCAGCCGGGGCATGCTTGTCCTCAAGACGCGCGAGAGCCTCCATCCTCTCGGAAGCTTCGCGCTCCACCCTTCTCCCTCCTCCCCTGCGGCCGACCTCGCCCGCTCCGTCCCCAAGAGGAGCCCGCGGCCCGAAGCCAGCCCCGGCCGAGTCTCGCCTCACCCAATTGGACAGCCTTTGGCGCCGGGCGTTACCTGACGCAGCAGTCACCCGGACCGGGCCACCCCGACCATGAAGCTTGACTAGAGGTTTTTACTGTGTAAGATACAGGTATGCCTCCAAGGTGCAGACCGGCTTTGATGAGCGGGCTTGCTGGACCCGTGAGGGTCCGGGTGGAGAGGTTCATCGAGCCCGTCCTGCTCCTTGCTGCTTTGGAGTCGCCCTTCCACGGGTATGACCTCCCCCGTCTGCTGGAGAAGTGGGGCCTGAGCGTCTCCGCTATCGACCTGGGGAATCTGTACAGGGTCCTGCGCTTCCTCGAGACCGAGGGGCTCCTCCGCTCCAGCTGGGAGGAGGTAGGTGGTCGCGGGAGGCGGGTCTACAGGCCCACCCCCGCCGGGAGGGCCCTCCTCCACCTCTGGACCGAGGGACTGAGGGAGCACCTCAAGCAGGTCCAGACGTTTCTCCAGAGGATCGAGGCGGCCCTCGCCGCTACAGCGGCGAGGGCCGTGGATGGCCCTAAAGGGGTTAACCTCGAGGAAGGGAGGTGAGCATGCGCGGCCACTGCTGCGGGCACCACTGGCACTGGGAGGCACCCTTTGGGGCGGGGTTCGGCGCCTCCTGGGTCTGGGGCTTCCCTGGTCCCTTCAGGGTTGGGTGGCGTCGGTTCTGGACCCCGCCCTCCAGGGAGGATCTCCGGAGGAGCCTCGAGGAGTACCTGGCCGACCTCAAAGAGGAGGTCGCCCGGGTCGAGGAGGAGCTGCACCGCCTGGCCGAGGAAGGCTGACGGGCAGCGGAGGAACGGCGGTTCCCCGATACTTCAACTGGGGCTGTAGGGCCGGCCTTCAAGGACCCTCCGGTATGCCTCCACATACCCCTCGACCATCACCTCCTGAGAGAAGCGCTCCTCCACCCTCCGCCGGCAATGGGCCGGGTTTATCTCCCCAACCCTCCTGGTAGCCTCGGCCATGCCCTCCTCGTCGCCTTCCTCCACAAGGAAACCGGTCACACCGTCCTCTATCACCTCGGGGGAAGACCCGTTACGGAACGCCACCACCGGCGTCCCGCAGGCCATGGCCTCCGCCATCACGAGGCCAAAGGGCTCCGGCCACTGGATCGGGAAGAGAACAGCCCTCGCCCGGGACAGCAGGTCAGCCTTCTCCTCCACACTCACCTCGCCCAGGACGCGCTCCTCCCCCGTGAGTTCCGGCTCCACCACTTCCCGCCAGTACCTCTTCTCCGGCTCCTCCACCACCTTAACGGCCATGACGAGCTTCGCTCCGAGTCTCCTCGCTACCCTGACGGCGACCTCGGGCCCCTTTTCCCTGCTCGCCCTCCCCAGGAAGAGAAGGAACCCCTCTTTCTCTGCCCTGAAGGGGTAAAGATGGAGGGGGATACCGTTGTACACCACCCCCGCGTAACGGAGCTCCGGCATCTGCTCCATCTGGTAGCGGCTGATGGCCACGAACCAGACCCTCTCCGCCATGAGGCCGTACAGGTGCCTTGCCCTAGGTGTAGCGGGGCCGTGGAGAGTGTGGACCACGGGAGTGCCCGTGAACCCGCCGATGGCCGGACCGATGGATCCCGAGTGATCGTGGACGACATCGAACTCGCGGTGCCTGTTGTAGGCCGCGAGGGCATGAGCCAGCTCCCAGTAGGACTCGTGGATCCTCGCCGTGGTGGGAGGTTCCTCGAACACGGTGACCAGGCGGGCGCTGGTCCTGCTACCTCCCGAGGCGAAGAGGGTCACATCGTGGCCTCTGGCCAGAAGACCGTCGACAAGAAGGGAGACCACCCACTCGATGCCCCCGTATCCCCTCGGGGGGACGGGGAGCCAAACGGGAGCCACCTGAGCTATCCGCACCCTGCCTCCTCTCCTCGACCTCCCTGGATCCCTGGCCCGAAGCCACCGGAAGTTTAGTCCTCGGCTGCGGCTCTCCAGCCGCCCGGCGCTCTCCCCGCCCGCGCACGCGCAGGCTAGAATTGGTCCCGCCGGGAAGTGGCGCAGCTTGGTTAGCGCGCAGCGTTCGGGACGCTGAGGTCGGGGGTTCGAATCCCCCCTTCCCGACGGGGAGCCGAGGAATCGTGGCGGAGGCGCCGTTGGAAGACATCCTTTTCGAGATAGGCAGGCGCCTCGAGGCCTTCCGCCAGGAGCTCGCGGAGTTCCTGTCCATCCCCTCCATCTCGGCCACCGGCCAGGGAGTGGAGGAGGCCGCCCGGTGGGTGGCAGGGAGCCTGGAGAGGAAAGGGTTCAGCCCGGAGCTCGTCCCGAGCCCCACGGGCCGCCCGGCCGTCCTGGCCGAGATGCCGGGACCCGGAAAGAGGGTCCTTTACTACAACCACTACGACGTCCAGCCCCCCGACCCCCTGGAACTCTGGGAGAGCCCCCCCTTCGAGCCGAGCTTCAGGGCCGGGAGGCTCTACGCACGAGGGGTCGCCGACGACAAGGCCGACTTCCTATCCCGCCTCCACGCCCTCGACGCGTACGTGGCCGCCAGGGGTAAGCCCCGGCTCCACCTCCTCTTCCTTGTCGAGGGGGAAGAGGAGATAGGGTCCCCAGGCCTCGGCTCCGTGGTCGAGAGCCTCCGCCAGCGACTTGGGGCAGATGGCTGCGTCTGGGAGGCAGCCGGTCTCGGTCCGGATGGGAGGCCCCGGGCGGTCTTCGGATGCAAGGGCCTCCTCTACGTCGAAGTGAGGCTCCGGCGGCTCCCGGCAGACCGGCATTCAAGCTACGCGACGGTCTTTCCTTCGGCCGCCTGGGAGTTGGTGCAGGCCCTGAGCTCGCTGCGGGGGGAGGACGGGCGTGTCCAGCTCCCCGGGTTCCACGACCGGGTGAGACCCCCGAGCGAGGCCGAGCTCGCCTACCTCGAGGCCCTCCCCTTCGAGGAGGCTCGGGAACTCGAGGAAGCCGGGGCCGAGGCCACCTCCCCAAAGGACCTGAAGAGGAGACACCTTTACGAGCCTACCTGCAACATCGCGGGGCTGGAGGCCGGGTACACGGGGCCCGGACCGAAGACGGTCCTGCCCGCCGAGGCCCGGGTGAAGCTTGACTTCCGGCTCGTACCCGACCAGGACCCCAAGGAAGTCTTCTCCTCCTTCAAGGAATTCCTCGCGAAAAGGGGTCTTGGCGACGCGGAGGTGGTACTCCACTCGGCGGAGAGGCCCTCTCAGAGCCCTGTCGACTCCTGGCTCGGGCGCGCGGTGGTGGAAGTGGCGAGGGAGAGGTTCGGGGCAGACCCAGCCGTGTACCCAAGGATGGCTGCGACCGGCCCCATGGCCCACTTCCAGGAAGACCTGGGGATTCCGGTGGCGTCCCCTCCAGGTCCGGGCCGACCCGACTCGAATATCCACGCCCCCAACGAGAACATCCTCTTCGACGACTATCTCGCCGCCATCGCCTATCACGCGGCCCTTCTCGCCAGGCTCGAGTCGGCCTAGCCCGACCCTCGGGTTCCCGCCGGAGCGCGCTCCAGGCCGGCTACGAGCGGCGCCTCCGCGGCGAGAGAGAAGAGGTGACAGGAGGGGTCCTCATTCCTCAGGCAGGCCTCGACCACCCTCTCCAGGGCCTTCACCGCCCGCGCCTTCAACTCGAGCTCCCGGCGGAGCTGGAAGAGGCGGACCTCGGCGACAGCCCTCACCGCCTTGCAGCTTTCTGGGTCTCCTCCGGCCGCCAGCACCTTCCCAGCATCCCTAAGGGAGAACCCGAGGGCCTTGAGGAGCCGTATGAGACGGAGCCTCTCCAGGGCCTCGGGCGGGTACCGCCGGTACCCCGACGGGTATTCCCTAGGGGGAGGGGGGAGAAGGCCACACCTTTCATAGAACCGGACGGTGTGGGGACTCACCCCGGCCGCCCGCGCCAGCTCTGCCACAGAAAAGCCTCTCCCTCCCATCGCTCACTGCAGCTTACTCAAGGCCCGCCTTGGCTGCGCGCGCCGCTCGCCCCGAGACCGGTCGCCCTGAGGTCGCAAAGGGGGTGAGAGGGCCCAGGGTCTCCCCTCAGTGCCTGAAATGCCTCCTCCCTGTGAAGACCATGGCCATGCCATGCTCGTCCGCGGCGGCGATGACCTCCTCGTCCCGGACGGAGCCCCCGGGCTGGATCACCGCGGTCACCCCCGCCTCGGCGGCCGCGTCCACCCCGTCCCGGAAGGGGAAGAAGGCGTCGGAGGCCATGACCGCCCCCCTCGACCTCTCCCCCGCCTTGGCCCCCGCTATCTTCACCGAGTCCACCCGGCTCATCTGGCCCGCGCCCACGCCCACCGTGGCCCTCTCCCGAGCCAGGACGATGGCGTTGGACTTGACCGCCCGGCAGACGGCCATGGCAAAAAGGAGATCCCCCCACTCTTCAGGGGAGGGCTCTCTCCTTGTGACCACCCGCATATCGGCCTGGGGATCCGGTCCCCGATCCGGCTCCTGCACCAACAGCCCGCCATCAATCCCCCGATACTCCCTCCTCCCCCTTTTCTCAGGGTCAGCCAGGAGGAGGCGAAGGTTCTTCTTCCCCGAGAAGATCCCGAGGGCCTCCTCGGAGAAACCCGGCGCCACCACTACTTCCGTGAACACCTCCGCCACCCTGGTCGCTGCCTCGCCGTCCACTTCCACGTTGAAGGCGACAATCCCCCCGTACGCCGAGACCGGGTCCGAGGCGAGGGCCCTCGAGTAGGCCTCCGCGGAGCTGGCCCCGAGGGCCGCCCCGCAGGGGGTGGTGTGCTTCACTATGACGCAGGCGGGCCTTGCCAACTCGAGCACGGCGTTCCATGCCCCCTCAGCGTCGAGCATGTTCACGAAGGAGAGCTCCTTGCCCTGCAGCTGCCGGAAGGAACCCGCAAAGCCGGGTTCATCATCGAGGGTGTAAAGGGCACCCCTCTGATGGGGATTCTCGCCGTAGCGGAGGGGCTGCCGGAGAGTGAAGGATAGCACCAGCCTCTCGGGGAAGAGCTCGTCCTCTAGCCACCTGGCTATGGCCGAGTCGTAGGACGCGGTGTGAGCGAAGGCCCGCGCGGCCAGGTGCCTCCTGGTGGAAGAAGAGAGGGAACCCCGAACCCGCAACTCCTCAAGCACGCCCGCGTAGTCCCCGGGGGAGGTCACGACCCCCACCCACCGGTGGTTCTTGGCCGCAGCCCTGAGCATCGCGGGCCCCCCTATATCCACCATCTCCAGGGTCTCCCCCTCACTCGCGCCCCTCGCCACCGCCTCCCTGAAGGGGTAGAGGTTCACCACCACAAGGTCGAAGGGGACGATCCCCCTCTCCTCGAGCTCCCTCTGGTGCTCGGGGTTGGCCCTGTCGGCAAGGATCCCGGCGTGGACCGCAGGGTGGAGGGTCTTCACCCTGCCTCCCAGGATTTCAGGAAACCCGGTCAGGGAGGAGACCTCCGTCACCGGGACGCCCGCTTCCCTCAGGTGCCGTGCCGTGGCTCCAGTGGAAACGATCTCGTAGCCGAGATCCACAAGGCCCCTGCAGAACTCCGCCACCCCCGTCTTGTCATAAACGCTCACTAGCGCTCTGGGCACCGCTTCCTCCTCGAAAGATGCCGCCGGGGAGCTAGCCTGGGAGCACCCTAACGCGTCTTCCCTCGATCCGGAGCCTCCCCGCCACCCACAGCCTAACGGCCTCCGGGTAGATCCGGTGCTCGACCTCCTTTATCCGCTCGTGCAGAGTCTCCTCGGTATCGTCCTCCAAAACGGGCACACTGGCCTGGGCTATGATGGGTCCGTAGTCGACCTCCTCCACCGCAAAGTGGACCGTTGTCCCAGTAACCTTAACCCCGAAGGCGAGTGCGTCCCTCACCGCCCGCGCTCCCCGGAAAGATGGGAGCAGGGCGGGGTGGATGTTCAGGATCCTCCAGCGGAGCCTCTCGATCAGCTTCGGGCCTAGGATCCTCATGAACCCTGCCATGCAGACCAGGTCTATGCCTTCCCGCTCCACCAGGTCCCCGAGGGCGTCGTCGTAAGCCTCACGGCTGGGATAGGCCTTGGGGTCAAGGAAGACGACCTTCTCCACCCCGAACTTCCTCGCCCTCTCCAGGGCATAGGCATCCTCCCTATCGGAGACGACCAGGGTGACCCGATAGGGGCAGGAGGGGTCAAGGGTATCGTCGAGGAGGGCCTGGAGGTTGGTGCCGGTACCCGAGGCCCAGACGGAGACGAGTGCGGGGAGGGAGCGCGGGCGGGGCGGAACTATCAGCTCGCCCTGGCTAGGGCTGCCCACCCCGCCGGCGAGGCCCGATCCCTCCGTAACCAAGGGTCCTCCCTTCCCCTCCTAGCCCTTCTTCAGGGCCTCCTCCACCAGCACGGCTACCTCCCCGGGGGTCTCCCCCACGGGTATCTTGGCCTCCCGGAGCGCCTCAGCCTTGGCCTGAGCCGTCCCCCGGGAGCCGGTGATGATCGCCCCGGCATGGCCCATACGCTTGCCGGGAGGCGCGGTGAAGCCAGCTATATAGGCCACCACGGGTTTGGACATGTTCTCCGCTATGTACCTGGCAGCCCTCTCCTCGTCGTCCCCACCTATCTCGCCTATAAGGACCACCACCCGGGTGTCTGGATCTGCCTCGAACAGGGGAAGGATATCCAGGAAGTTGGAACCGACCACCGGGTCTCCCCCGATCCCGACACATGTCGATTGCCCGATTCCGCGCAGGGTGAGCTCGTTCATGATCTGATAGGTCAGGGTGCCCGAGCGCGAGACGAGCCCGACCGGCCCTGGCATGGTCACCTCAGGAGGGATGATCCCCACGTTGGCCTTGCCGGGAGAGATAACCCCAGGGCAGTTCGGTCCCACCAGGCGGGTCCCGGTGCTTCTGAGAAAGGCGAGGGCTTTGACCATGTCGTTCACGGGAATCCCCTCGGTGATGAGAACCGAAAGTCCCACCCCGGCCTCGGCGGCCTCGTACAACGCGTCTATCGCAAAGCGGGCGGGGACAAAGATAAGGGAGGTGTTGGCTCCCGTCTCCTCCACCGCCTCGGCCACGGTGTCGAAGACCGGGATCCCATCCACCTCCTGTCCCGCCTTGCCCGGAGTCACCCCCGCCACCACCCGGGTGCCGTAGGCCTTGTTCCTCCTCGCATGAAAGGAGCCTTCCCTACCCGTAATGCCCTGGACCACCACCCTCGTGTTCTCGTCGACGAGAATTGCCACCGCCCACCCCCTCGAGGATCACTCCCGCGCGGCCAGGGCCACCGCCCGCTCCGCCGCCTCATCCATGGCGGCAGCGGCCACAAGCCCCTCAACCCTGGCCGAGGCCAGCATCTCCCGCCCCTGCGGGGCGTTGGTGCCGTCGAGTCGGACCACTATCGGCACCCTGGCGCCCACCTGCTCCAGGGCCTTGAGAATCCCTTCGGCCACCACATCGCATCGGGTTATCCCGCCGAAGATGTTGAGAAGAACCACCTTCACCTGGGGGTCCCCCAGGACCGCCTCGAGGGCTGCAGCTATCACCTCAGCGGAGGCACCCCCGCCCACATCAAGGAAGTTGGCCGGCCGCCCGCCGGCCCTGGCGACGAGATCCAGGCTGCTCATGACAAGCCCGGCTCCGTTGCCGATGATTCCGACCTCTCCCTGGAGCCTCACATAAGCGAGGCCTCTCTCCTTTACTTCCTGCTCGTAAGGGTCAAGAGCCACCACCTTCCGCCAGGGAGCGATCTCGGGTTGCCGATAAAGAGCGTTGTCGTCCACGGTTACCTTGGCATCCAGGGCCACCAGCCGCCCATCGGCTAAAAGCGCCAGGGGGTTGATCTCCACCAGCTGGCAGTCAGAGCCGATGTAAAGCTGGTAGCAGGCCTCAAGGATGCCAGCCGCGGTTTCCCTCACTTCAGGGGGGAACTCCCGGGTGAGGCGGCGGACCACGTAGGGCCTGAGACCAACCAAGGGAGAGAAGTGAGCCTTGAGAATCGCCTCCGGAGTCTCCCTCGCCACCTCCTCGATATCCACGCCGCCCCTGGATGAGGTCATGGCCAGGAGAGTCCGCTCGGACCTGTCGAGCAGAACCGCAGCGTAGTACTCGGCCCTTATCTCGGCCGCCTCCTCTACCAGCACGGCGCTCACCGGGTGCCCCTTGATCTGCATACCGAGGATCCTCTCGGCCTCCCTCGCCGCCTCATCGGGCGAGTCCACCACGGCTATGCCCCCAGCCTTTCCCCTTCCCCCCACCTGGACTTGAGCCTTGACGGCCACTTTCCCGCCTATGGCCGCCGCAGCCTCCCGCGCCTGATCAGGGCTGAACGCCACCCTGCCTTCCGGAACCGGTATCCCCGCCCTGGCAAACAGCCCCTTGGCCTGATACTCGAAGAGGTCCAACCCGCCTCCTTCCCAACCCTCGCGCTCTATAGACCCGCCACCCTGTCGAGCCTAACCCCCACTTCCCCCCACATTCCGCCTGACCCAATCCACGATGGCCGCAAGGGAACTACCCGGGGTGAATATCTCGCGAACTCCCTTCTCCTTGAGAAGGGGGATGTCTTCGCGGGGAATGATCCCGCCGCCGAAAACAACTATGTCCCCCGCCCCTTTCTGCCTGAGCAGCTCAACAACGCGGGGAAAGAGGACCATGTGGGCGCCGGAGTGAATGGAGAGCCCGACGGCGTCCACGTCTTCCTGTATAGCGGCAGCCACTATCTGCTCGGGGGTCTGATGGAGTCCGGCATAGATGACCTCCATACCGGCATCCCTCAAAGCTCTGGCGACAATCTTCGCCCCCCGGTCGTGCCCATCCAGACCGGGTTTAGCGATGAGGATCCGAAGGCGCCTCCTCTCCGCTGGAGCAGCCACGGCCATAGCGGACATACAGGGTACTCTTGCACGCCGGGGCGCGCCAGATCTTCACCACCTCCCTGCCGGCTAGGCGTATATTCCGGCCGTGCCTGGAGCAAGGACCCCTCGATTCTCCGACTCCCAGCGCCTGCGGCTCAAAAGAGCCCAGCAGCGGCGGGTCATCCGGCTGCCCGGGAGGCTGAGCGCGGCCTGGATCTGGGCCTCCCTGGCCACCGCCCTCCTCATTCTCGCCTCGGGAGTGATCTACTTCCTCCTCATCTACCACAGCTAGGAGTACCCCCCTCTGGGCACCCCGACGGGCGGGAGAGGGAAACGAAGGAGCTGGCCGGAGGCCGGCGAACGCTAGCGATGTGCGGTCGGCGAGGGCGGTTTCGGGGTTCCTGCTCCTTTCTCTCTTCCTTGTCCCGGCTGAAGGCCGTACCCATGCCGTCTCCCTTTCTGTCGATGCCGCCAGTGCCCTTGCCCCCGTCAACAAAAGGCTTGTGGGGGTGGACTGGAAGCTCGACACGGGCCGCGGGGTGGACGCCCTAGGGCCGAACCTCGCCCGCGCCGACATAGCCTTCCCGCTCGCCGCCAGGGCCGACGGGAGCTTCGACTGGAGCTACGCCGAGGCCTGGGTCCGCGAGGCCAGGGCAGCGGGGGCCGAGCCCATGCTCATCCTCGACTACATGCCCCCTTGGCTCGCCGCCCGCCTCCCCGGGGATCCCAGGGATCCCACCCGCCTCCCACCCCGCGACTACACGACCTGGGAGCGAATCGTCCGGGAAGGGGTGCGCCACTTCGCCCTGGAGTTCGGGGTGAGGTGGTTCGAAGTCTGGAACGAGCCCGACTGGGCGGGTTTTTGGCAGGAGACCCAGGCCGAGTTCCTGGAGCTTGCCCGCCACACGGCCGTGGCCGTAGCGGATGTGGAGAGGGAGAGCGGGATTGACCTCAAGTTCGGTGGCCCAGCATGCCTCTTCCCGGACCCGGGGTGCATCCTCCCTTGGCTAGCCCTCATGCGCTCTCTTGGGATCCCCGTCGACTTCGTGTCATGGCACTTCTACGGTAACTACCCCTTCATCGGGCCGGATGGCCCCGAGCCTGGCATGCCCCCGTCCTTCCATGCCCTTTTGGGCAGAAAGAACCCCGCCGGAGGGGTCCTTCTTTTCGGGCTCGGAGCCGACCAGGTGAGGAACTGGACCAAGCTGTCGCTGGCCGGGACCGGCTGGGACCCCGAGCTCGTTCTCGACGAGTGGAACGTCTCCGCGGGGGGGTTCGACAGGAGGCACGACACCCACGAGGGAGCAGCCTTTGTCGCGGCGGTTCTCTCAGAGCTCCAGCGCACCCGAGTGGACCGGGCGGCTTTCTTCATATCAAAGGACGCATACGCTTCCAGCCCGGAAGTGAATCCCGAAGGCAGAGAGTTCATCGGTGACTGGGGCCTTCTCTCCTGGAAGGGTTCGAGGAAGCCCGCATGGTGGGCTTTTTGGCTCTGGCAGCAGCTGGGCGCAGAGGAGGTGAAGGTGGAAGGCGCCCAACCGGCGGACGGTCTCTTCGCCACGGCTTCTCGCGGGCCGGGCCAGGAACTCACCCTCACCCTCAAGCCCCAGAGCCTTGCCCTGGTCGAACTGGAGGGAGGGGATGCCCCCTCGACCGGCGGGAGCCTGCGGCGCCGGGCCCTCCCGGCCACTGGGTCCTCCTTTCCCAAGGCGGCCCTCCCCCTGGCTTTGCTGCTCTGGGCCTCCCGGCGGAAGGCGCGTCGTAGCTGGCCCGACCTTTCTAGCCCTCCCGGGTCTTCCGGAGGGGAGCATAGGCCAGGAGGAGACGGCGGAGGCTTCCGTCAGCAAACTCCACCGTGACCTCGGCCCTCTCCCCCGCGCCCGAGGCCGCCACCACCACGCCCCTCCCGAACTTCTCGTGGTAGACCTCCTCCCCCACCCGGTAAGAGGGAGTCCCGAGCTCCCCAGCCTCCTTCTCGCGGGGCCCCACCCTCTCCACCAGCTCCTCGGGGAGCTCTGAGAGGAACCGGGAGGGGGGATTGTAGGAGCTCCCCCCCCAGAGGGACCGCTGCCACGCGCAGGTGAGATACAGGCGTTCCCGGGCCCGGGTCATACCCACATAGCACAGGCGGCGTTCTTCCTCCAGGGAGTGGGGGTCGCCCAGGGAGCGAATGTGGGGGAAGATCCCCTCCTCCATCCCCGTCATGAAGACCACCGGAAACTCAAGACCCTTGGCGTTGTGGACCGTCATGAGGACGCAGGCGTCCTCATCCCGGTACTCATCAACCTCGGAGACGAGGGCGATCCTCTCGAGGAAATCCTCGAGCCCCGCTCCAGGCATGACCCTCTCGAACTCGGCGGCCACGGTCGCGAGCTCCTTCACGTTCTCCGCCCGGCTCCAGGCCTCCGGAGTATCCTCGGCCTCCAGGGCCGCCAGGTACCCCGAGACCTCCCAGGCCATTTGGACCACGCGGGGGAGGGGGAGGCGCGACGCAGCGGCCTGCCTTATCTCCTCCACCGCAGCTGCCAGCTCCTCCAGGCCCGCTCTGGCCTTCCCCCCGACTCCGATCTCCCCGGCGAGCCGAGCCATCCTCACGAGATCCAGCCCCCTCGCCTGAGCCTCCCGCTCGAAGAGGCCGAGGGTCTTCTCCCCCACGCCCCTCTTCGGGGCCGAGGCGGCCCGGCGGAAGGAGACCGCATCCCAGGGGTTGACAGCCAGCCTGAGGTAGGCGAGAAGGTCCTTCACCTCCTTCCTCTCGTAGAACCGGACCCCTCCCACCACGGTGTAGGGGATTCCCCTCCGGAGGAAGACCTCTTCCAGGGCGCGAGACTGGGCGTTCGTCCTGTAGAAGACAGCGAAGTCCCGGTAGCGCCTCCCCCTGGCCACCCCCGCGGCCACCTCCTCGGCCACGAAGGCCGCCTCGTCCAGCTCATCCTCGGCCCGGTAGACGAGAATCGGATCCCCCCTCGGACCGGCAGTCCAGAGATTCTTCGGCTTTCTCATTAGGTTGTGGGAGATGACGGCGTTGGCCGCCTCCAGAATGGTCTGGGTTGAACGATAGTTCTGCTCGAGCAGGATCACCCTGGCATCTGGATAGTCGGCCTCGAAGTCGAGGAGGTTCTGGATGGTCGCCCCCCTCCAGGAGTAGATAGCCTGGTCGGCGTCGCCCACCACACAGATGTTCCGGTACCGACTCGCCAGGAGCTTGATCAGGGCATACTGGGCCCGGTTGGTGTCCTGGAACTCATCCACCAGGATGTACCGGAACCTCTCTTGCCAGCGGGCCAGGACCTCAGCATTCTCGGCAAAAAGGCGCACCGTCCTCGCTATCAGGTCCCCAAAGTCCAGAGCGCCGCTCGAGGCCAGCCTCCGCTGGTACTCCGCAAAGGCGGCCCCCACTGTTCTCTCGTAAGGTGTCTCGGCCCTGGCAAGAAAGGCCTCCGGGGTGAGGAGCTGGTCCTTGGCCCTCTCCACCGCCGCCGCCACCTGCCTGGGGGGGAAGCGCCTGGGGTCCACCCCCATCTCCTTCAGGACCTGGCTCATGAGGCTTGCCGAGTCGCCCTCGTCGTACACGGTGAAGGTCGAGGGGAGGCCGAGCACGGCGTGCTCCCTCCTTAGGATGCGGGCGCAGGCCGAGTGAAAGGTGAGAACCCACATCCCCTGGGCCAGCTCCTCACCCACAAGCCTCCCCACCCTCTCCCTCATCTCGTCCGCGGCCTTGTTGGTGAAGGTGATGGCGAGAATGGAGTAGGGGGAGACCCCCCTCTCCTTGATCAGATAGGCAATGCGATGGGTGATCACCCTGGTTTTCCCCGAACCCGCCCCTGCCACCACCAGCACCGGCCCCTCGGTAGCGAGGACCGCCTCTCGCTGAGGTGGGTTCAGGGAGCCCAAGAGCGGTGAGATCGCCCCCACCTTGGTCACACGGGCATTATAGGGACGCTCCCCGCAGCCGAGACCGGAGCCAGCGCGCCGCTGGCCCCTACCTCGCCGCCCTACCTCTTACAGCCAGGGCGCCCCAGGTAAGAAGGGCGAGGAGCACGAGAACGGCGCCCTGCCACTGCAGCAGCGCCAGCACCCCCATGGAGCCCACTATCATCAGCCAGATGAGGGCCAGGGTCCCAGCCGCACGGGTCGGTGCCATGAGCTCCCTCGCGGAAACCCCGCCGTGGAGCAGGGGGATCCAGTTCCCCACCTTGAGAAAGGTCGGCTCGTCCCCTTCGGCCAGCAGCTTCTTCGCCAGCAGCCGGTCGGCCCTGGGAAGCCTCTCCTGGGGCTGGATGCAGATGGCGCCGACGGCCCTTCCCCTCTCCAGGACAATCACGGGTGTATCAGGGGCCACCAAATAGCGGCGCTGCGGATGGAGGCGGCTCCCCACCTCTATGTACCCGAACTGCTGCCAGCAGCGCCACTCCTCTTCACTTAAGGAGTCCCGAAGCAGAGCCTCAGCCCGCTCCTCAGCAATAGCCTGAACACGCCTCTCCTCCCGCCTGCGTCGCAGGTAGGAGGAAACCCAGCCCAGAAACCGGCCCACGGCCGGTTTCCTTCCCTAGCCTCCGGCCATAGGCCGTATGGCCCGGAGCTCCTTCTGCTCAGGATCGAACCGATGGACCCGCTCCGCCTGCTTGGTGGCGGGGTCCAGCTCGAAGACGAGGTAACCTTCCCTCACAATCTCTTCGAAGCGCCGCCTGACCTCTTCCACCTCCTCGGGAGCCTTGGGGTCCCAAGTCAGGGTGGTGTCGCCCTGGGGTCCCAAAATCCTGAGCACGCCCATAGCTCCTCCCTTCCCAGACGCTTACCGGCCGCATCTTTTATGCACCCTTTCCGGTCGCCTGGCAAGACCCCAGGACATGGGGGTTCCGCCCTGCCTCTTCCCCCCGCTTGCAGCTTAGGGAGAATGAGCTTTGTTACACAAGCTTAACAACGACTCGGCCTCTGCCTCGGGCGGGCTCCGTTTCGAGTTGCACAAGCGCGGCGGGTGTGCTAACATTCGCAAGCGGTCGGGGCGACCTGCCCCGAGGAGAGAAAAAAAGGACCGGCACGGTCCTCAGATAGTCCCGTGAGCGGGCGCCACCCGCCCTCCCCCCCAAGGCCCCCGGCGCCCGTTCCGGGGCAGCGCAAGGGCCCGCCAAGTCGGTTGGGCCCTTTCACTTTGAACAGAGGCATCCACAAACCCCAGATCTCGACTGGCCGTCACCAAAGGCCTCGAGAACTCAACAGCCGATATAATGCCCGCTGACACTGGGGCCATGGGCTTGGCTCTTCAACTCAGGGAAGTGCGGAAAAGCTTCGGGGGCCGGGAAGTCCTCCGGGGGATCAGCTTCGAGACGGAAGAGGGGAAGATGGTTGCCCTCATGGGCCCCAACGGCTCCG
>JBBINU010000016.1:0-34089 GCA_037443725.1 Actinomycetota bacterium
GGCCAGGCAGGTCAGGTTTGCTCCCTGCGCGTCCCCGTTGGGGAGAGCCCTTCGGCTATGGAGAGCCGGTTCTCGCGGCCTATAATCCTGGCCCAAGGGAACCATCACAGGCGGGTGTTTTCAGCCCGCGAGGGCGAGGAGGGCGCTGGCCGAGGGGGTGAGCATGAAGAGGATCCTCTTGGTTCTGGTATCCCTTTCCCTGTTCCTCGCCGCCTGCGGGACCAGAGTGGATAAAGAAGCCTACTTCAGATCGCTGGGAACCCAGACGGAAGCCCCGGGGGAGGTGACATCCACCGAGGCCGGGCGCGCAGCTGGCCCGACCTCTGCGGCTCGGACCACCGCGGGCGGACCGGGTGAGGCTGCCAGCAAGACGCAGCAGGGAGGCCGGGTGGCCGGGGGCGGGGCCGCTGGGCCGAGGGTCTCCGACAAGGTGGTGGGGGAGACCATAAACATCGGGTTCCACGTTCCCGTGACCGGGGCCGCCCCCCTCCCCGCTGACTTCCTCGACATCATCAAGGCCATTGAGGAGTACTTCAATGCCGAGAAGCCCCTTTACGGGCGGAAGTTCAGGTTCCTTGTGGAGGATGACGGGTACGACCCAACGAAGGGCCTCGCCGCCTGCCGAAAGCTCGCCGGGGAGGACGTTCTCTTCGTCATCGGCCACACCATGCCCGCCGCCGAGGACGCATGCGCCAAGCTCCTTGGCGACGCGGGCATCCCCTATCTCATTAGGGGAACCTATCCAGAGATCCTGAACGGAAGGCCCCTGCTCTGGGCGGCCACCGCCTCCGATGACGTGCAGGGCAGGCTCCTCGCCGACTACGTCTTGAAGAGGCTGGGGGGAAAGGGGAGAAAAGCGGCCGTTGTCTACCAGAACGACCAGGTCTCGGCGAGGGACAACTTCATCCGCCGCTTCCAGGAAGGGGGAGGGCAGATCGTGGCCGTGGAGTCTTCGGTTCCGCGCCAGCCGGACTTCGGGCCCATCATCCAGAAGCTCCAGAGCGCCGGGGCCGAGTTCGTCCTCCTCAGCATGCCCCCCGTGGACGCGATAAAGATCTCCGTCCAGGCCCAGGGGCAGGGCTACCACCCCATCTGGCTCGGCGGGGGAACATGGTGGAACTACAACATGGTCCTGGAGTCCGCTGGCAGCGCTCTGGATGGAGCCATAGTCCTCTCCCCCTGGCCCACCATCGACTCCGCCGCGGCCGACGAGTTCAAGGCGGTCTGGAAAAAGTATCGGCCCAACAAGGAGCCCGAGGACCTCGGGCTCATCGTCTGGGGTTGGGCGAACCTGGTTTACGCCGCCATGGAGAAGGCGGGGCCCCAGCTCTCCCGCGCCTCCTTCGTGGCCGCCCTGAACAACCTCGGTTACAACAGGCCCTACTGGGCACCGATCCGATACACCCCCACTGACCACAGGGGAACCAACTACGTGGCCGTCTTCAGGGCCGACGCTCAGGCCAAGAGATGGCGGCAGGTGACCGGTTTTGTCACAGGCTTTTAGGGGGTCAGGCCCGAGGTGATCTCCTACTTGGTTCTCGGTCTCCTCACGGGGTCCGCTTACGCCCTTCTCGCCCTTGCCTTTGTTCTTGTGTACAAGGGGACGAGAATCTTCAACCTGGCCCAGGGTGAGATCGGGGGGATCGGCCTTTACGTAGCCTGGTCCCTCACGAGCTCCCTCCCCGTTCCCCTGGCCTCTCTTGCCGGGATAGCGGTCTCGGCCCTCCTCGGACTCCTCCTGGAGAGAACCGTCGTCCGGAGGGTGGTTGACAGAACTCCCCTGGCCGGCCTCGCCGCCACCCTCGGCGTAGCCCTCACCCTCGCCTACCTGGAGGGCCTGGTCTGGAAGTTCAACATCAAGACCTACCCCCCGCTCTTCGGGCTCGGGTCGGTACAGCTGGCGGGAGTGACCGTGACCTACTCCCGCCTGGCCGCCCTGGGCGCCGCCGCGGCGGTAGGGGCAGGTCTCGCGCTCTTCCTCTCGAGAACCAGGTTCGGCCTCGCCGTCCGAGCGGCCACCTCCGATCAGGCCCTGGCCCGCGCTTCCGGCGTGAGGGTGGACCTGGTTCGCTCCGTCGTCTGGGCCCTGGCCGGGGGCGTCTCGGGTCTTGTGGCCATCCTCCTCGCCGTCGTCTACACCTTCCACCCCCTTTCCAACACCTTCATCCTGGTCAGGGCCATGGCTGCGGCCCTGGTGGGCGGGATGACCAGCCTCACCGGCGCCCTCCTCGGGGGCATAGCCGTGGGGCTGGTGGAGAGCCTTGTAGTCTGGACGACTGGAGTAGGGGGGGCCATGGACACCGCCGTCTTCCTCCTCATCCTCCTCGTCCTTCTTCTCCGGCCAGGGGGTATCCTGGGTGGCAGGCAAGCCTAGGCCAAAGGCGGGCCGCGGCCCGACCCTGGGCAGCCTCCTGCTGGTAGGAGCCGGTCTGACCGTGGGCTTCTTCTTCCCGCGGCTCTCCCCCTACTCCCTTTACGTGCTGGCCCTCGTGGCAGTCCAGATGGTGGCCACCTTAAGCCTCAACCTCCTCATGGGGTATGCGGGCCAGGTCTCCCTCGGCCAGGCAGCGCTCGTTGGGATGGGAGCGTATGCCGTCGCCCAGCTGGCCGCCTGGCGAGTCCCCTTCCCCCTCACCCTGCTGGCGGGGGCGGCGGCCACGACGGCCTCCGCAGCCCTCGTAGGCCTCCCATCCCTACGGATCCGAGGGCTCCAGCTGGCAGCCACGACCCTCGCCTTCGGCATCATGGCGGAGAGGCTGATCTTCGCCAGACCCTGGGATCCCCTCTCCACCGCTGGCATGTCCGTGCCCCGCCCTCCCGCCATCCAGGGTGACAGGGCCTTTTTCCTCTTCGCCCTGGGAGGCCTCGCCACCGTCCTCGTGCTGGACGCCTCCTTGAGGAAGACCCGATTCGGTCGGGCCTTCCTCGCGGTGCGCTTCCGGGAGGACACAGCGGCCGCATGGGGAATCCCCGTGGGGCTCACGAAGCTCCTCGCATACGCCCTGTCCGGGCTGTATGCAGGCATCGCCGGGGGGATGTACGCCTACCTCCTGGAGAGGGTCTCGGCGGACACCTTCAACATCTGGCAGTCCCTGGCCTATGTGGCTGCCGTCGTGGTGGGAGGGCTTGGTTCCTGGCGGGGCGCCATGGTGGCAGCGGCCTTCTTCACGGGCCTGCCTGAGCTCCTCAGGTCCCACGCGGTGTACGCCCCCCTAGCAGGAGCGGTCCTCCTCGCTCTGGTTCCAGGGGTCTGGCCGGAGGGACTCGGGGCTGTAGTGGACAGGGCCCTCCCCCTACCAGGGCCAAGGAACCGGGGGCTCCGGACCCCTTCCCCAGCACCCGCACCCCGCGGACCCCTTTCAGGGAAGGCCGACCCTGTCCCGGGGACGAACAGCATGAAGGCAGGGACGTCCGAGCCGCCCGACGGGGACGGGGCAGGGGTGCCTGTGGCCGTTCTCAGAGCCCCTCTCCGGCCCCTTCGACTTTCGGTTCCGGTGACGACCCTCCTCCGAGCCGAGGGAGTCTCCGTCACCTTTGGCGGACTCGAGGTGTTGAAGGGGCTCCATCTTGAGGTGAGAAGGGGCGAGGTGGTGGGCCTCATCGGACCCAACGGGGCAGGTAAGACCACCTTCTTCAACGTCTTCTCGGGCTTCGTCCTCCCGCGGGCTGGCACCGTCACCTACAGAAACCTGGACCTCCTCTCCCTGCCCACCCACGCCCGGGCCTCCCTTGGCCTGGTCAGAACCTTCCAGCAGGTGGGGCTCTGTCGAGAAATGAGCGTCCTCGAGAACGTGCTGCTAGCCCAGTACAGCCTCGGCCGCTACGGTCTGCTCGGCGGGCTGGCCCGACTACCGAGGGTTCGGACTCAGGAGGCCGAGGCCCGAAGCCGGGCCGAGGCTGCCATGGAGGTCATGGGCGTCCTGGAGCTCCGAGATGAGAAGGTCTCCTCCCTGCCCTATGGCAAGCAGCGCCTGGTGGAGCTGGCAGGAGCGGTGGCCGCGGGTCCGGCCCTTCTCCTCCTGGACGAGCCGGCGGCGGGGATGGACCCGGGCGAGGCAGCCGAGCTCGCCCGGCACCTCCGCGACCTCCACCATGAACTTGGTATGAGCCTGCTTGTTATTGAGCACCACGTCCCCTTCGTGGCGGAGATCTGCAACTACGTCTACGTCCTGAACGAAGGGGAGGTGCTGGCGGAGGGTAGCCCTGAGGAGATCCAGAAGGATCCCCGGGTGGTCTCGGCTTACCTCGGCAGCGGCGCTCTTCCTGCCGGTCAAGGAAGCGGTTTCCTGCCTGCTAATGGAAGGGGTGCGAAGGGGAGGAGGACAACGGGTGCCTAGCCTGCTCTCTCTCGAAGGGGTGGTGGGCGGTTACGGAGCCGCCCAGGTCCTGAACGGTGTGAGCCTCGAGGTGGCCGAAGGAGAGGTCGCCGTCATCCTCGGAGCCAACGGCGTGGGCAAGACCACCACCTTGAGGACGATCATGGGGTTCCTCAAGCCCTGGAGGGGGGAGATTCGCTTCGACGGCCGGAGAATCACCCCTCTTGAGCCCGAGGCCCTTGTCTCCCTTGGCCTCTCCCTTCTCCCCGAGCCGCCAGCGGTTTTCCGCGATCTCACCGTGGTGGAGAACCTGAAGCTCGGGGCATTCAGTTTGGGAAAGGGCAGGCGAGCGGAGAAGCGGGTGGAGGAACTCCTCGAGGCCTTCCCCGTCCTGCTTGAAAGAAAGGAGCAGCTGGCAGGAAGCCTGTCCGGAGGCGAGCAGAGGGTCCTCGCCCTCGCCAGAGCTCTTGCCCCCCGTCCCAGGCTCCTCCTCGTGGACGAGGCTTCCATGGGCCTCTCCCCTGTCATGGTGGAGCACGTCCTCTCCCTGGTGGAGAGGGTGCGAAGGGAGGAGGGTGCCACCGTCCTCATGGTGGAGCAGAACGTATCCGCTCTCGACATAGCGGACAGAGCCTACGTCATGGAGAAGGGTCGGGTCATCCACGAGGCGCGCGGGGACGAGCTCCCAGACGCGAGGGCGGAGGCAGCCCGCGCCTACCTCGGAATGAGGAACACCGCCCCGGGGAGAGGCGCCGGTCGTTAAAGAACGTGCGAGGCGATGCCCAGGTGACTTGGGGAAGGAGGTGTAGCGGATGGCCAGGAGAAGCTGGGTGGTCCTGGCCTGTCTTGCCGCCATGGCCGTGGCGGCTTGGGCAGGGCAGGCCAAAGCAGGGGGGAGCCCCCGGCCCTCCCGGGCCCGCGCATGGGCCATCAAGGTAGCCTTCGCGGCCAAGGGAGGACAGGTGGTCGAGGTGGCGGCCGCCTCCGCAGAAGGGGGAGAAAACCCCTCGGCCACGGCCGCCCCGCTGACAGCAGGCAGCGAAAGCCCCCTAAGGGCCACGGCCACCCCGGAAAGGCCCGATTCCGTCACAACCCCCCTTTCAGCCACCGACCCCACAGCCTCAGGCACCGTGGAGGGGGCCTTCGCCGAGGCCCACGTGGCGGGGGATACGGCCAACGCCAGGACCGGCCTCGGAAACCTCTCGGGCAGTGGGTTCTCCATCGCCAACCGGCTCTTCACATGGGAGCAGCAGGAGCAGTTGATGAGTTCCTGGATCCAGACGAACAAGGCCATCTTCGACCCCCTTAACGCCCAGATGGAGGCACTCGCACCCCTCCTCGCTCCCCTTGGCCTGAAGCCACCCCATTTCGAGCCCATGGCTGGGCTCGGCTTCATCGACGTGATGAGGGGGGGTCTGGTGAGCTCCACCGCCGAGGCCTCCTCCTCCCCTGGCTTCTCCTCGGCCCGGGCGAGCACTGCCCTCGGCCAGGTCCGGCTCTTCGGGGGGTTCGTAGAGGGGAAGAACATCATGGCTGAGGCGGTCTCGGAGAGCGCCGCGGGCGCCGAGAACCGCTCCGCCCGCGCCACGGCGGCGAGCCTCAGGGTGGCCGGTGTGGACGTGGCTGTGGAGGGGGGTAAGCTCCGGGTGGCCGGGAACGATCTGGCCTCGAGAAGTGTGCTCCAGCCAGCCCTGGACACCCTCCTCGCCACCCTCGCTCAGGCGGGGCTGAGGGTGAGGGCGGGAGAGACCCGAGCCGACGGTGACCTCAGGGAGGCCAGCCTCCTCGAGCTGGAGTTGGTGACACCCGAAGGAAACCTCCTCATCTCCCTGGCCCACGCCGAGGCCAGCGCGGCCACGGTCGGGTTTGTGGAGGCAGCTGCAGGGGCCGAGAGGGAGGCGAGCCCGCCCACGGAGACCTTGCAAGAGGAGGCGGGCAGCGCCAGCCTCTCCGCCAGCCCGGTCCAGGAGCCACCCGGTACTGCCCTGGCCTCCGTGGAGCCGTCCGCTCCGGCCGGCGTGAGCGGAGGCCGAGGCTCCCGCCGAGCGCTCCGCCCAGGCCTGGGCATAAGCGCCGCACGCGCCCTTCGCACCACCTACCTCCTCCTGGTGGTCCTGGGGGGTATGCTCGCCGCCGGGATCCTGCCCATGCTGGCGAGGGTTCCGGAGCCTCTTCATGCGGGGAAGGAGAGAGGAAAGGCGGTGAGGGCATGACGGATCCGCGCTGGAGGATGGCAGCGGGACTCCTCCTCGCCCTAGCCGGGGTGGTTGTGGCCGTCCTCGGGTACCTCGGTGTGAGCCAGGAGACCGAGGTTGCCTTCCAGCTACCCTACTTCGCTAGCGCTGGAGTGGGTTCCCTGCTTCTCATGGGGGCAGGGGGGATCCTCATGCTCAGCGCCCAGCTGGCGAGGGACTCGGCGAGACTTCGCGACCTGGAAGAGGCCACACGCCAGCTCGCCCAGGAGGTCGGCCGCTTGATGGACATGGCCTCCCCGGGAAGGGGCAGGATGCGGGAGGAGAGACCGGCCAGCCCCCTTCACCGCTGAGTCCGGAGTCTCGGCTCCAGTAGCTGGCAGCACCAACCGCGGCCCACCTCGAGGGGGCGCAGCCGCCTCCGTCCTCCCGGGTTCTCAGGCCGTCCTAGGTGGGGCGGCGGGAATCTTCTCGGACGGAACGTGCTCGGACGGGAGGGGCGAGACCCGGGCCAGCCTCCGCCTCCTCTTCCCGAGCCCTCTTAGAACCACTTCCCTCTTCAAGAGCTGAATAGCAAAGGCGGGGTCCACTCCTTTCGGACACGCCGCCGAGCAGGCTCCCGCCATGTGGCACTGGAAAACGCCGTGGAACCGGTCGAGGACGCCCCGGCGGGAGTCGAGGCCGCCGTCCCTGGTATCCGCGGAATACCTGTAGGCCTGGGCCAGAGCCTGGGGACCGAGGAAATCCGGATCCGTCGCGACCGTCGGGCAGGCGGCGAGGCAGAGGCCGCACTTGATGCAGTAGCTGAACTGAAGATAGGACTCGAGCTCGGCGGGGCTCTGGATGAACTCCCCCGTGGGGGAGTCCACCTCCCTCTGATCGGGCCTGAGGATATGGGGCGAGATCGCTGCGTGCTTGCTGAAGAGGGAGGAGAGGTCGGGCACGAGATCCCTCGTCACTGGATAGTTGGCCATGGGCCTGAGCTCCACCACCTTGGAGCCCAGGTGGAGGACCTGGGTCTGGCAGGCAAGCCGGGGCTCCCCGTTGATGAGCATGCCGCAGGAACCGCACACCCCCATTCGGCAACTGGAACGCCAGGCGAGGGTCGGGTCATGCTGTTCCTTGATGATGTGGAGGGCCTCCAGCACCGTCGTGCCCTCGGGCACCTCCAGGGTATAGGACCGGAACCCCTTCTCCCCATCTCCGGGGATGTACCGGAAGACCCTGAAGGTGACGGTCTCTCTCCTCGCCTCCATCCCCACCTCCAAAAGGGACTAGATCCCGGAGGCGGCCAAGCGCGCCGTCTCGGCCACCACGTACGCCCCGTAGCCGAAAGCGATAAGACCCACCAAGGCGAGGATGACCGTGACCGCCCGCGCGCCCGCCCTCCCCACCGGGAGCTCGAGGATCACCCCCCGCAGCCCGTACAGCCCGTGGTAAAGGGCAGCCGCGAGAAGCAGGTAGTAGCCCCAGGTCTGGACCCCGCTCCTCGCCCTGTCCAGAACGGCCGCAAAGGACCTAGTGGTCTCGAGAGAGACGCCGACCAGGGGAGACAGGTGCATCACGGCCATGTGAGCGGTGAGGACGACAAGCATCACGACGGCCGCGAGCATGCTCAGCGCCCAGAAGCGTGACTCCCTCACGACCCCCTCCTAGCTGAAGATCCCGAAACCGCCAAGGACTATGAAGACGGCCGCGGCGAACATGAGGACATAACTGAGGGGACGGTGCCGCCTCACCGAGGTGGAGTAGGGGTAGATGGGCTGGGAGGGCCTGCCCAAGAAGAAGCCGAACTCCGTGAGGAGGAGCCGTATCCCGTTCAGGGCGTGGAAGGCGAAGCCCGCGAAGACGAGGAACTCCCCGACCTTGAAGACGGGGGCCGTAAAGAGCCTCATCAGACCCTCCCAGGGAACCTCGCCCCGCAGCCTGAGACCCGTCTCGTAGATGTGGAGCAGGAGATATAGCACGAGACCCACTCCGGTCACCCTGTGCAGCGTGTAGAGGTAGCGTTCGAAAGAGTACTTCCCGGCATAGACCCAGCCCTTCGGCCCCAGTCTCCCCCCCGCCCTCGCCCCCACCTCCGGCCTCACGCGCCACCTCCTTCCCGAGACCCGACGCCAGCCCCTCAGTACTTCCTTTCCACCGGCTTCCACATGGTTATCCTCACCGGCAAGTACTCGAGCCTTGGCCCCTCCGCCGTCCAGTAGGCCAGGGTGTGCTTGAGCCAGTTCACGTCGTCGCGCTCCGGGTAGTCCCGGCGCGCGTGGGCACCGCGGCTCTCCGTCCTGGCCAGCGCCCCTGCCAGAAGGACCTCCGCCACGTCCAGCATGAAGCCCGTCTCCACAGCATGGACCAGTTCCGTGTTGTAGGCCTCGCTGGTGTCCACAACCCTCGCCCGGGAGTACGCGGCCTTGAGGTCCTTCACCACTTTGAGCCCTTCCTCCAACTGGGCTCCGGTCCGAAAGACCCCGGCGTAGTTGTCCATGGCCCGCCTCAACTCTCTTCTTATGGCGTAGTGGTCCTCCCCCTCCCTCCGGCCCTTAAGGGAGATCACCCTCCCCCACTCCTCCTCGGCCTGCTCCCGGGGAGCTCTCGGTACCGCCTTCCCCTCCATGGCGTACCTGGCCGCCTCCTCGCCGACGACAGCCCCCCAGACCAGGCACTCGGCCGTGGAGTTCACACCCAGCCGATTTGCTCCGTGGAGGGAGAGACAGGCTGCCTCCCCGGCCACCCAGATCCCCTCCACAGGAGTCTTCCCCTTTATGTCAGCGTGGATCCCGCCCATGGAATAGTGAGCCACGGGCCTTACCGGGATGGGCCTCTCGACTGGGTCGAGCCCGATGAGCTTGATGGTAACCTCCCTGACCAGAGGGAGCCGCTCGTAGATCCGGTCGGCCCCAAGGTGCCTCAGGTCCAGGTGGACGTAGTCAAGGCCCTCAGGGCCCGGAAAGCCCCTTCCCTCCTCGATCTCGGTCATCATGGAGCGGGAGACTATGTCTCGAGGAGCGAGCTCCATCCTTTCCGGGGCGTACTTCTCCATGAACCGCTCTCCGGAGCTATTGACCAGGTACCCACCCTCACCCCGACAGGCCTCGGTCATTAGCACCCCGGAGGGGATGAGGCCGGTGGGGTGGAACTGGAGAAACTCCATGTCCTTTAGGGGTATCCCGGCCCTGTAGGCCATGGCGAGGCCGTCCCCGGTGACCGTCTCCGAGTACGTGGTGAACCCGTACACCTGGCCCGCCCCTCCGGTGGCTATGACAAGGGCCTTCCCCGTGATGAGAGCTGGTCGCCCCGTGGCCATCTCCATCGCCACAAGCCCGGCGAAGTGCCCGTCCTCCACCAGGATGGAAGTGACGAACCACTCGTCGTACCGGGTGAGGCTCGAGGTGTGCCGGAGGAGGGTGTCGTAGAGGGTCTGCATCTCCTGAAAGCCCGTTTTGTCGGCGGCAAAGACGGCCCTCGGGAAGCTGTGACCGCCGAAAGGGCGCTGGGCGATTTTCCCGTCTGGCCTCCTCGACCAGGGAATTCCCCAGTGATCGAGCTGGAGGATCTCCTTGGGGGATCGGTACACGAAGAACTCGACCACGTCCTGGTCGGCCAGGAAGTCCGAACCCTTCACAGTGTCCCACGCGTGGAGCTCGTAGGAGTCCCCCTCGTCCAGGCGGAGGACGGCGCCGGTTCCACCCTCGGCACAGACCGAGTGGGCCCTCATGAGATGGGTCTTGGAGATCACTCCTATCCTCAGCTCTCCCCCGCCCACCCTCGCCGCCTCGAGGGCGGCTCTCAGGCCAGCCAGGCCCGTTCCGAGGATCACCACATCGTGCTCGAGGACCTCCATCTAGCCTCCCTCAAAGACTCCGAGCCCGAAGGCACCCTTCCCCGGCACGCGATGGACTCTACTATTCTCCCCCCCTCGCGGCCAGCACTATTCGGCGGCCCCCCGGGCCACCCGGAAGACACCGCCCGCGGGTATAGAATGCCGCCGCGAGAGGCCGTGGTGGAGGAGCGCTTCAGCCGGTCCGGTATCCCCCTCGAGCTCTACTACGGGCCCGAGCACTGGTCAGGTTCCCTGGAGCCGCCCGGGGAGTACCCCTTCACCCGAGGCATCCACCGGGACATGTACCGTGGGAAGCTCTGGACCATGCGCCAGTACGCGGGCTACGGCACGGCGGAAGAGACCAACGCTCGCTTCCGATACCTCCTGGAACACGGCCAGACCGGCCTCTCAGTCGCTTTCGACCTCCCCACCCAGATGGGCCTCGATTCTGATGACCCGAGGGCCGAGGGCGAGGTGGGCAAGGTAGGAGTGGCCATCGACTCCCTCGAGGACATGCGGATCCTCTTCGCCGGAATACCCCTGGACCGGGTCTCCACCTCCATGACCATAAACGCTCCCGCCGCTCTTCTCCTCGCCCTGTACGAGCTCGTGGCCGAGGAGCAGGGCGTGCCCGCCGAGGCCCTCACCGGGACGGTCCAGAACGACATCCTCAAGGAGTATGTGGCGAGGGGTACGTACATCTTCCCTCCCGGCCCCAGCCTCCGCCTGGTCGTGGATGTCATGGAGTACTGCGCCACGCGGATGCCCCGGTTCAACACCATCTCCGTATCCGGATACCACATGGCCGAGAAGGGAGCCACGGCAGTCCAGGAGGTCGCCTTCACCCTTGCCAACGCGGCTTGCTACCTCCAGGCGGCCCTGGAGCGCGGCCTCGACGTTGACCGCGTCGCCCCGCGCATGTCCTTCTTCTTCGTGGCGAGAGAGAGCCTTTTTGAAGAGGTTGCCAAGTTCCGGGCAGCCAGGCGGATCTGGGCCCGCACGGTGCGGGAGAGGTTCGGCGCGAAGGATCCGCGCTCCTGGACCTTGAGATTCCACACCCAGACCGCCGGTGTGGAGCTCACGGCGGCCCAGCCCGAAGTGAACCTGGTGAGGGTGACGGTTCAGGCCTTAGCGGCGATCCTTGGAGGGACCCAGTCCCTCCACTGCAATGCCTACGATGAGGCCCTGGCCCTTCCTACGGAGAAGGCGGCGCGCCTGGCCTTAAGAACCCAGCAGGTTCTCGCTTACGAGACCGGGGTGGCCGACGTGGTGGACCCCCTCGGAGGGAGCTGGTACGTGGAGCGGCTCACGGACGAGGTGGAGGCTCAGGCCTGGGCCTACCTCGAGAAGATCGAGGCCATGGGAGGGGCCCTCGCGGCCGTGGAGTCTGGCTTCATGGCCAGGGAGATAGAGCAGGCCGCCTATGAGGAGGCCCGGGCCGTCGAGGAGGGCAGAAGAAAAGTGGTGGGAGTGAACGCCTTCACCGAGGGTGGAGAGGAGGGGGTGGAGATCCTTCGAATACCGCCGCGCCTGGAGGAGGAGCAGAAGGCGCGCCTCCGGGAGGTCCGCGCCAAGAGGGACCAGCGGGCGGTGGAAGAATCCCTGGGAAGGTTGGAGGAGGCGGCCAGGGGCGGGGAGAACCTGGTCCCGCCAATAAAGGAAGCCCTCAGATGTTTGGCAACGCTGGGAGAGGTTTGCTCCACCCTAAAGAAGGTCTTCGGCGAGTACAGGCCCTCCCGGGATTTCTAGGTGAAGGGAGGCGAGGTGGGTCTCTGGCAGAGGCTGTCCACGGTGTTCAAGGCGAAGGCCAGCAAGGTCCTGGACCGGGCGGAGGACCCCAGGGAAGTCCTGGAGTACTCCTACGAAAGACAGTTGGAGATGCTCCAGAAGGTGAGGCGGGGCCTGGCCGACGTCGCCACCTCGAGGAAGAGGGTTGAGCTTCAGCGGGCTCGCCTGGAGCAGGAGGTGGCGCGGCTGGACGGGGAGGCGAGGAAGGCCCTGGGGCTCGGCCGCGAGGACCTGGCCCGTCAGATCCTCCTCCGGAAACAGGAGATTCAGACGGAGCTAAGGAACCTCGACACCGAGCACCAGGCCCTCCTCGAGGAGCAGCAGAAGCTCGAGGTGGCAGCGAAGAGGCTCGAGGCCAAGGTCGAGAGCTTCAGGGTGAGGAAGGAGACCATCAAGGCCAGGTACACGGCGGCGGAAGCTCAGGCCAAGATAGGCGAGGCCGTGGCGGGGATCTCCGAGGAGCTCGGGGACGTGGGGCTCGCCATGCAGAGGGCGGAGGAGAAAACCCTGGCCCTCCAGGCTCGGGCCGGTGCCATCGACGAGCTCCTCGCCTCGGGGGTCCTCGAAGACCTTACGGCCGGGAGGACCGGCCCCGAGGCCGAGCTCGAGGCCGCGGCCTCGAGCTCGGTCGTGGAGGAGGAGCTAAGGGCCCTCAAGGCCGAGATAGCGAGGGGGCTTCCCGAAACCGGGAAGGAGGGAGCGTGATCCTGCGCATCCTGGGGGAGGGGCAGTATCTGGTGGACGACGCCCACGCAGAGCATCTGAACCGCCTGGACGAGAAGGTGCTCCAGGCCCTCGAGGCCGCCGATGAGCAGGCCTACACTCGAGCCCTGGCTGAGCTCCTGGAGGCCGTGAGGAACCTCGGAAGCCCGCTTCCGCCCGAGGAGATCCTCCCCTCCGACGGGATCCTCCCCCATGAAGGGATCTCCATGGAGGAGGCCCGGAAACTCATGGAAGGCGAGGAGGAGGGGTTCATACCTGGCTCCTCCCCTTAACGGGGTTCCGGATCTCGGGGGTAGGGCAAGGGGGTCCGGGCCAGGGAGAAAGGGGTTCTTCGGGTAACTCGCCAGTTTCAGAGGGGAAGGCCCCAGAGGGGAAACCACTGGGAGGGGTCCCTCTCCAAAGGAAGCTCTTTGTCCAGTGCGCTCCTCACCCGGAACTCTAGGGCCACGTCTCTCTGCCTCCCCTCCCTGGGGCAGAAGGGGTAGTAGGTACCCCTCTTGAAGAGGTAAACCAGGTACGTGAGTCCCGCCTCCCCCACGAACCTGAAGCAGGAGCAGAGAAGCTGCGGCCCGTACCCGGCCTCGACCAGGGTCCGGTTCACGCCATGGACCAGGGTGACCAGGTCCTCGAGGTCGGGATCCTCCAGCACCACCCAGCGGTACGAGAACTCGTCCGTAACGATCTCGAGCCTCGAGCCGGATACCTCCGCTCCCGCCTCGAGGAGGGCCCTCACTTCCTCCTCCGCCCTGGAGAAGCTCGCAGCCTCGGCGGGCTTATAGCAGACCCCCGCCCGCCCGCCGGCCTTGAGTCCCAAGGAGGCCTCGAGGCCTACGGCTGCCGAGGGAAGCCGGAAAAGCTCCTCCAGCCTGGGCGGCGGGGGTCTGGACCTCCCAAAAAGGGCATCAAGAAAGCCCAAGGCCCTAGGTCCCGGCAGCCAGGCCCATCTCCCGCTCCAGCTCGGCCAGACGGGCGACCCGCACCTCCACGGGAGGGTGGGTGGAGAAGAGGTTCGCTATGCTCTCGGCCCTGAGAGCAGGGACTATGAAGAAGGCGTTGTAGGCCTCGAGCTGCCGAAGGTCCCTGGTCGGCACCCGCTGCATCACCCCGCTTATCTTGAGCAGAGCCGAGGCTAGGAGGCTGGGCCTGCCCACCAGAATGGCGCCACCCCGGTCCGCCATAAGCTCGCGGTACCGGGAGAGGGCCCGGATCAGGAGGAAGCTCACGATGTAGACCAGGTACGAGACGAGGAGCACCACAAGCCAGCCGCTGCCCTCCTCGTCCCTCCTTCTTCCATACCCTCCATAGAACCCTCCCCACATGGCCATCCTGGTGAGGATCCCGGCCACCGTGGCGAAGAAGGCAGCCAGGGTCATGACCGCCACGTCCCGGTTGGCCACGTGAGTGAGCTCGTGACCGAGGACAGCCTCGACCTCAGGCGGCGTGAGCGTGTCCAGAAGCCCCTGAGTTACGGCCACCACGGCATGCCTCGGGCTCCTGCCGGTGGCGAAAGCGTTGGGTACGGGCAGGGGAGATATGGCCACCCTCGGCCGCGGGAGGCCTGCCTGGGCAGCGAGCCTCGCGACCATGGCATGGAGCTCCGGAGCCTCGGCCTCACTCACCTCCTTCGCCCCCATCCCCCAGAGGGCAATCCTGTCTGAAAAGAAGTACTGGATGAGGAGAAGGGTTCCAGCGAAGAACACCACCCCGGAGACGCCGAGGCCAATTCTCCAGAGGAAGGCGACGAAGAAAAGGTAAACGAGACCTAGCAGGAACATGGTGAGGGTCATCCTCGCCGAGAGCTCCCAGTCCCTTGTGTAGAACTTCCGCCTCATCTCGACATCCCTCCCCTACAGGGGACGACACCCCACCGCAACCTCTTACAAAGCCTAGCACGCTCGCGTCCCGATACCCCCGGCTCGTCGGTGAGGCGGCTGTGAAGAGCCCATGAAGCTCTACTCCACCACGGCAAGCAGCGCGCCCGACTCCACCTTCTGTCCCGGCTCGCAAGCGAGGGTCTTCACCCTGCCCGAGCGGTGGGTGAGGATGTGATTCTCCATCTTCATGGCTTCCAGCGTGCAGACGACCTGTCCCGCCCGGACCTCTTGCCCCGGGGAGACGAGAACCTTCACGATCACGCCCTGCATGGGGGCCCTCACCTCCTCGGGCCCCTCCGCCCTAACCGCCTCTTTTCTCGCCGCCACAGCCACTCCCGGGTTCCTCCGGGGGGCCGGGGAGGGCTCTCCTCCCCTGGATGGCTCTCCTCCATAGAGACGAACCTCGAATCTTTTCCCACCCACCTCGGCCAGGAAGACCCTCGGCCTAGGTGTGGCCGAAGGGGCAGAGGCTTCCTGCCTCGGAAGGCCCGAGAGATCCAGCTCCCCCTCGACAAAGCCCGTGTGGATCTCCCCCGAGACAAAGGCGGGGTGAGAGAGGACGAGCCGGTGGAAGGGGATGGTTGTAGCCACCCCCTCTATGACGTACTCCTCCAGCGCTCTCGCCATCCTCCGTCTGGCCTCCTCGCGCGTGGCCCCCCAGGTGATCACCTTTGAGAGGAGGGAGTCATAATGGGGCGGTACCGTCCAACCCTCCCTCACACCCGAGTCCACCCTCACCCAAGGGCCCTGAGGCTCCCGGTACCTGGTTATCGTGCCCGGGCGCGGCAGAAACCTCCTCGCGGGGTCCTCGGCATTTATCCGGCACTCCATGGCGTGGCCCCTGAGCTCGAGCTCCCCCGGCAGCCAGAGGGGTTCGCCGGCGGCCACCCTGATCTGGGCCTGGACCAGGTCCACCCCGGTCACCATCTCGGTGATGGGGTGCTCCACCTGCAGCCTCGTGTTCATCTCGAGAAAATAGAAGCTCCCGTCCGGCGCGAGCAGGAACTCCACTGTGCCCGCCCCCTGGTACCCGACAGCCCGGGCGAAGGCGAGGGCGGCCCTCCCGAGCTTCTCTCTAAGCTCGCTGTCCACCACCGGGGAAGGGGACTCCTCCAGGAGCTTCTGGTGCCGCCTCTGGAGGCTGCACTCCCTCTCGCCGAGGAAGCAGAGGTTTCCGTACCTGTCCCCCAGGACCTGAGCCTCCACGTGCCTCGCCCGAGGTAGGTATCTCTCCAGGTACACCTCGGGCCGGCCGAAGTAGCTCCTCGCCTCCCTCTCTGCCGATTCCAGAGCGGCCTCCAGGGAGGCCTCGTCCTCCACGAGCTTCATCCCCCGACCCCCACCCCCGAAGGCGGCCTTCACCGCGAGGGGGAACCCCACCTCCCTCGCGAGGGAGAGGGCCTCCTCCCTGGAGGCGACGGCTTCCAGGGTTCCCGGAACCACGGGAACCCCGGCAGCCACCGCCGTCCTCCTGGCCGCCGCCTTGTCGCCGGAGAGTTCCATGGCAAGCGGAGGGGGGCCTATGAAGACCAGTCCCGTCTCCTCGCAGGCCCTGGCGAACTCGGGGTTCTCAGAAAGGAACCCGTACCCGGGATGGATGGCCTCAGCGCCCGAGGCCCTGGCGGCCTCCAGAATGGCGGGGATGTTTAGATAGCTAGCGGCAGGGGGAGGATCCCCAACCCTGTACGCCTCGTCGGCCGCCTCCACATGAGGGGCCTCCAGATCGGCATCGGAGTAGATGGCCACCGAGGCAATGCCCATCTCCTTCAGGGCACGAATGATCCTGACAGCTATCTCTCCCCTGTTGGCTACGAGCACCTTCCTGAACACGCCGCACCCCCGGGCGTTCGCCTCAAAAAAGCGATGCCAATAGATGCTACAGGAGAGACCTCCCGCATGATGGCCCCTCCTGACCGAGCCCTCCCCCGCCCTGCTCCGTCCGGTTATCCTCACCCGCGAGATAGGCGGGGGCGATGCCGGGACCCTCACGCGGAGAAGCCGCCAGGGGCGCTGGAGAGGAAGAAGACTACGGGGCCGAGATCTCGGCCGCGCTGCTGGGTGCCCCCCTCCTCTCCCGCCTCGAGTTCCACGACGTCATAGACTCCACCAACGCCCGCGCCCTGGAGCTCGCGCGCTCCGGAGCTCCGGAGGGGACCCTAGTGGTGGCGGACCACCAGACTGCCGGGAGAGGTAGGCGGGGACGGAGCTGGTTCGCTGCCCCCGGTTCCTCCCTCCTTTTCTCCCTGGTACTGAAGCCAGAGGTTCCTCCCAGAGGAGCCGGCCTTCTCGGGATCGCCGCGGCGGCTGCGGCTGCGCGGGCGACAGCCGCTGCCGGGGCCCGGGTCGGGGTGAAGTGGCCTAACGACGTAGTTACCCTCCCCGAGGAAAGGAAGCTCGCTGGGGTTCTGGTGGAGGTCTCGGTAAGGGGCGGGAGGCTTGAGCATGCGGTAGTGGGCATTGGCCTGAACGCCCTCGGAGACCCCAGCACCTTCCCTCCCGAGATCAGGGAGACAGCCACCACCCTCGAGGCGGCCAGTCGCGCCCGCCCCAAGCGGGCACGCCTTCTCCGCGAGATCCTTGAGGAGCTCGCCGCCCTCTATGCTGCGCTCAAGGAGTCCCCCGCGGCCCTCCTGGAGATGGTGAGACCCGCCGTGGTGACCCTGGGGAAGAGGGTCCGGGTTAGCCGAGAGGAGGGATCCCTTGCCGGGACTGCCGTGGGGCTGGGCTCCTGGGGGGAGCTGCTCGTTGTGGCCGAGGGTCGCCTGGTAGAGGTGAGCGCCGGCGAGGTGGTACACGTTAGAGGAGCCTAAAGAGGCGCCCGGAAAGCCGCCGACCGCCAGCCTCCGGAGCCGGCCTCGCCTCAGGCCTGCCCCCCGAATCCCCGGGACGCTTCCCGCCCCCGGTGGTATGTTTGGCCGCGTGGGTCCGAGGGCAGGGGCCCGTGGGGAGAAGGTAATCCTCAAGGTGAGGCAGCACTGGGTCGTGCTGGTGCCCGCGGTCCTGCTCTGGTTCCTCGTGGTCTCGGCCTCGACGGCGGCCTGGCTGAGCATGCCCCCAAAGTGGGGAGCTGTCCCGCGCTGGGGGGTGGTGGCGGCACTGGGGCTGGTGGCAGTGGTTGGTTGCGTCCGGCCGTTCCTTTCCTGGCTCTCCTGGTCTTTCATCCTCACGGAGGGCCGGGTCATGACCAGGAGTGGGGTTCTCGCCAGACGGGGAAGGGACATACCCCTGATCAGGGTGAACGATGTCTCCTTTCAGCAGTCGCTCCTCGGGCGCCTCTTTGGCCTCGGTCGGGTGGTCATAGAGTCCGGCGGTGAGGGGGGCCAGATGGTGCTGGAAAGGATCGCGCGGCCCGAAAGGGTGGCTGAGACCGTCCAGGCTGCCTTGGAAGCCGCGGTAAGAGCCGAAAGGAGGGAACCATGGCGGTAGAGATCGCGGCCGATGTCGAGCTGGACACGAAGGGTCTGGTCTGCCCGCTGCCAGTGGTCAAGTGCAAGCTTGCCATGGACGGCATGGACGCCGGTCAGGTTCTTCACATCGAGGCCACGGATCCCGGCTCCCTCAAGGACTTCCCGGCCTGGTGCGAGATGACCGGGAACGAGCTCCTCGCCCAGGAGGAGCGAGGGGGCGTCTTTCACTTCTGGATTAGAAAGAAGGCCTGAGCGGTCCGGGAGAGAGAAGACCCTGGCGAGGTGAGGCCGGACGGGTCTTTCGGGCTCGAAGCCAGAAGGAGGTAGAGTGCACCCGAAGATAGCCGTGGTGGGAGTGGGCTGGGCCGGGTTCCAGCCGCAGACCCCCGGTATCTCCTACAAGGAGCTCATGTTCGAGGCCGCCACCCGCGCCTACGCCGATGCGGGCCTAGATCCCAGGAGGGACGTGGACTCCTGGGTCTCGGCCTCCGAGGACTACCACGAGGGCACCAGCATCTTCGACGAATACATCCCGGACCAGCTGGGGGCAGCACTCAGGCCGGCTCACACCGTCGCTGCCGACGGACTCCACGCCCTCGCAACGGGCTGGATGCTCATCGCCTCGGGGGTGGCCAGAGTGGTCGCCGTGGAGGCCCACTCCAAGGCCTCAGACATACTAAGTCTCCCCGAGATCACGGCCTTCGCCCTCGACCCGGTGGTCGAGAGGCCCCTCGGGATCCACCCCGGGGCCATAGCCGGCCTCGAGGCCGATCTTGCCTACTCCAGAGGTGCTTTCACCAGGGAGGACACAGCCAGGGTGGTCGTGAAGAACAAGGGTAACGCCCTGAAGAACCCAAGGGCCTCTTTCGCCGCCCGCCTCTCGGTGGAGGATGTCCTGGCGGCGGAGCCCCTAGCCACGCCCCTCACCGTGCTGGACGAGGCACCCAGGGCCGATGCGGCAATCGTACTCGTCCTCGCCTCCGAGGACGTCGTGAAGGCCCTCGACGTGGCCCCTGTCTGGATCCGGGGTCTTGGCTGGAGCCAGGACGCTCCCAGCCTCGAGACGCGCGAATGGGAGGAGGCCGTTTACGCCCGGGAGGCGGCGAAGAGGGCGTACCAGATGGCGGCGATAAAGGATCCCGCCACTCAGCTGGACCTGGCCGAGATAGACGACACCTACTCCCACAAGGAACTCCTGCACATGGAAGCCCTGGGACTGGCTGCGGAGGGGGAAGCGGGGTATCTGGTGGCCAAGGGGTACGCGGACCTAGACGGGGAGCTCCCGGTCAACCCCTCCGGGGGTAGTCTTGGGTGGGGGAATCTCCTCGAGGCCACGGGCCTCGCCCGGGCCATGGAGGTGGTCCTGCAGTTAAGGGGAGAGGCCGGAGCCCACCAGGTGGAGGGGTGCGAGCAAGGCCTCGCCATGAGCTGGCGAGGCCTCCCAACAGCCTCGGGGGCCGTGGCCATCTTCGGGGTGTAAAGGCTTTTGCTGGCGAGAGGGAACTCCCAGGCCTCGGGTCCTGGAGGGAGGTGAGGATGCCTCGGGTGGCCGTGGTCGGTGCGGGAATGACTCGATTTGTGAGAAGGGCCGAGGAAACCGGGAAGGAGCTGGCCTGGAAGGCGGCGAAGGCGGCCCTCGACTCCTGCGAGCTCACCCTGGAGAAGGTGGACGCCGTGGTTCTGGCCAGCGCTCCCGACGCCTTCGACGGGGTGCACATGAAAGGCGAGTATCTCTCGGACGGGGCTGGCGCCTGGCGGAAGCCCCTCATAAGGAGCTACGTGGGAGGGGGAAGCGGAGTCTTCGCCGCCATACAGGGGTGGTACCACGTGGCCTCCGGCCTCTTCGACACGGTGCTCGTGGTAGCCGAGGAGAAGATGTCCTCGGCCCAGCCGCACCCTCAGGGAGCCTTCCTCACTATCTTCGACAACATGATCGAGAGACCCCTCGGGCCCAACCTCCTCTGGATCTTCGCCATGGAGATGAACGCCTACATGACCCGCTACGGCCTGGAGAAGAAGGACATCGCCCTGGTCGCGGTGAAAAACAAGAAGAACGCCAAGGACCATCCCGCCGCCCTCCTCGGGGGGGACATAACCGTGGAGGACGTCCTCAACTCGGAGGTTCTCGCCTGGCCCGTCCAGCGCCTGGACGTCTCGCCCATAACCGATGGGGCCGTGGCCATCGTCATGGCCGCCGAGCACGTAGCCAAGAGGTTGACGGACAAGCCCGTCTGGGTAGCCGGCGTCGGCTGGCACCTGGACACGGCCTACTGGACCGATAGGGACCTCCACTACCCGCGCTACGTGGAGTACGCCGCCCGCATGGCCTACGAGATGGCCGGGATCAGGGAGCCGAGGAAAGAGATCCACGTGGTGGAGCCCTACGATCCCTTCGACTACAAGGAACTCCACCACCTGGAGGGGCTCCTCCTCTTCCCCCCCGGTAAGGCACCGGAAGCGGCCAGGGACGGGGTCCTCGACCGGGATGGCGACCTCCCCTCCTGCCCTTCGGGTGGGCTGCTCGGGGTGGGTAACCCCATCGCGGCGGCCGGGCTCATGAAGGTGGCGGAGATCTTCTGGCAACTCCGGGGGGAGGCCGGGGCGAGGCAGGTCCCTGGCGACCCTCGCTGCGGCCTCGCCCAGGCCTGGGGGGATCTCATGCAGGTGGCCACAGTCATGGTTCTCCGAAGGTAGGAACCGGGTTCCTGGTTATGGCGGGAGGATTGAGATGTCCAGCGCTGAGAGGGTCGTACCCGTGAGAGGGCTCTCCGACTCGGAGTTCAGATCCGTCCCGGGGACCGAGGCCCGGGTCAGGGCCGAGTACTCCTGGGACGCGGGCTACGCCATGGGCACCTTCCTCAAGGGGCTCAAGGAGGGGAAGATCCTGGCGACCACGTGCAGGACCTGTGGCAGGACCCTCTTCCCTCCCAGGGCCTTCTGCGAAGAGTGCTTCCGGCCTACGGACGGATGGAAGGAGGTTGGGCCCACAGGTCACGTGTATACCTTCTCCATCTGCTACGTCTCCTGGGACATGCGCCGCCTCGCGGTCCCGGAGATACCGGCGGTGATAAGGCTGGACGGAGCCTCTCCCGGCATGGGCATCCTTCATCTCCTGGGCGAGGTGGACCCCTCCCGCGTCGAGGTGGGAATGAAGGTGCAGGCCGTCTTCCGACCTCCCGAGGAAAGAAGGGGGGCCATCACGGACGTCCTCCACTTCCGACCGGTCTCGTGAGCCGTCCCGGACAGTAGGGAGGTGGCCGTGGAGAAAACCTGGAACTTCGAGGAAGTGGTCAAGGTAAAAGGGAGCATCCCGGTCTGGCACAGGTACACAGCGGGGGCCGCAGCCCGGTCCTTCCTCGCCCTCAAGGAGCGGGGAGAGTTCCTCGGCTCCCGGTGCCCCGAGTGCGACCTGGTGTACTGGCCGGCCAGGGCCTTCTGCGAAAGGTGCTTCGGCCCCGCAGCCGAGGAAGCGAGGGTGGGCCCGGGTGGGGTTCTGCTGGCGAGGACGGTGGTGCACCGGGCGCCGGATGGCAGGCGGCTTGAGGAACCGGTAAGGGTCGGCCTCATAGCTCTGGAAGGAGCGGACGGCCTTTTCATCTGGAAACTCGCCCCGGGTGCTTACGAGCCGGGTCAGCCTGTACGGCCTGTCCTAAAGCCGCCCGAAGAGAGGACGGGATCCCTCGAGGACATCCTCTTCTTTGAGGTCGAGGGGGCCTAGGGGACCATGCTCGACTTCGACCTCTCCCCAGAGCAGGAGGCCCTCCGCAGGACGGTCAGGGAGTTCGCCGAGCGGGTGATCGCCCCGAGAGCAGAGGAGCTGGACAGGACCGGAGAGTTCCCCACGGAGATCGTCCTGGAGATGGGAAAGATGGGGCTCTTCGGGATTCCCTTCCCCGAGGAGTACGGGGGCGCGGGCGGGGATTTCACCAGCTTCTGCCTGGCCCTGGAGGAGGTGGCCAGGGTCGACTCCTCCCTCGCCATCACCCTCGAGGCGGGGGTGAGTCTCGGCGCCTCCCCCTTCCACTACTTCGGCTCCCCCGAGCAGAAAAAGAGGTGGCTCGTGCCCATGGCCCGGGGCGAGGCCCTCGGCGCCTTCGGGCTAACCGAACCCTCGGGTGGCTCGGACGCCATGGCCATCAGGACCACGGCAAGGCTGGAGAGGGGGGAGTGGGTGATAGATGGGACCAAGGCGTTCATCACCAATGCCGGAACCCCCATTTCCGTGGGGGTGACGGTGGCAGCCGTGACGGGAGAGCGCCCTGACGGTAGACCCGAGATCTCCAACATCTTCGTGCCCACGGGCACGCCCGGTTACCACGTGGGCAGACCGTACAGGAAGATGGGCTGGCACGCCTCGGACACCAGGGAGCTCGTCTTCACCTCCTGCCGCGTCCCTGAGGAGAACCTTGTGGGGGGGCGCGGCGAGGGTTACAGGAACTTCATGAAAATACTGGACGACGGTAGGGTGGCCATAGCCGCCATGGCCACGGGGCTCGCCCAGGGCTGTCTCGACGAGAGCATCAAGTACGCTAGGGAGAGAGTGGCCTTCGGGGCTCCCATCAGCAAGCACCAGGCCATAGCGTTCAAGCTGGCGGACATGGCGCTCAAGGTGGAGCTTGCCCGCCTCGCATACCTCAGGGCCTCCTGGCTTAAGGACAGGGGCAGGCGTTTCAAAAAAGAAGCCTCCATGGCCAAGCTCTACGCCAGCGAGATCGCCGTGGAGGTGGCCCGCGAGGCTGTGCAGATCCATGGGGGCTACGGATACATGGACGAGTTCCCCGTCTCCCGCCACTACAGGGACGCCAAGGTGCTCGAGATAGGCGAGGGCACCAGCGAGATCCAGAGGATCCTCATCGCCCGAGAGCTCGGCCTTTAAGGCCTGGGGGCCGCGGAGTTCCCGCAGGCCAGGACTACCCCGCCGCCCTCCCCGGAACCCTGAACCAGCGGGCCCGAGCCCCGAAGAGGTAGCGGTCGGCCAGATAATTCAGGATCCTTCTGGCCGGGCGGAAACGCGCGGACACCTGCTCGAGCAAGGAATTCCCTGCCGCCTCGGCGGCCAGCGCGTACCACCGCTGGCCCAGCCTCTCCATAAGGGCCACGGCCCCGCCCCCCTCCTCCACCCCCGGAAGCCCCCCGGATCGGGCCAGCCTCTCCAGTTCGAGAGGACTCCATCTTCTCGAGAGAAGGTGGTCCGGGAAGATGCCGGCGAGGAAAAGGGCAAGATCGCCCAGGCGCCGGTAGACCCCCGCCTTCTCCACCTCTCCCACGGCCTCGAGGAGGGCAGCGAGAGCCACGGGGTCCAGCTCGCTGAAGCGCCTCCTCCTCCACCCCTTGGGAGTCCTCACCCAGAAACTGCCACTGGCCACCCTGGTAAAGGAGGCGAGGACCTCCACTAGGTGGAGCCTCCTGGCCGGCTCGGCGAGAAACTCCCTGAGTTCCTCCACATCGAAAAGGGGAACGACGGCTCCTCGGGTCCTCTCCTCCACGAAGGCAGCCCGGGCCAGCTCCTGCCTCACCCGGGCAAGCAGCACGGCCAGGACCAGAAAAGGAGAGGCCCGGAGTATGGGGTCCCTCCCCTCCTGGAAGAGGAAGTCGAAGAGCCTCGCCTCACCCAGCATCTCCTCGAGCCAGGCGGGGTCGGACCTGAAACCCGCCACCACCTTGTCGGGGCTCGCCCCGGGGAAGACGGCCCTCGCCACGAGCTCGAGATCGGCATCGCTCAGGTGTTCAAGGAGCCAGGCTTCCGTTCCCACGGACCCCGCGCGGCAAGCAGCCAGCCGCTCCCTAAGCCACCGCCCTCCGCACCTCTCCGGCAAGCTCCGGGAAGAGTTCCAGGTGCCTCCTGCGTTCTGCCTTCAGCCTCTCCACCGTCTCCCTATACTCGAGGGATCTACCCTGCCTCTCGTAGAGGTAACGAGGTTGGAGGAGCTCCCTATCCTCCACCCCGGGGACCTCTTCCGCCACCAGGTACCCGAAGTCGGGGTCCTCGGTCCAGCGGATCCGCCCCTCTGCCAGGGCCTTCACGATGGCGGAGCTATCGGCGATGCTGACCTTCTTTGACCGCTCGTCCGTGGCGGGTCCGCCCACCCAGCCCGTGTTGAGGAGGTAGACCTCGAGGGGGTGGGAGTCGAGGAGCTCGAGGAACCGGTTCCCCTGAAGCCCGTGGGGAAGGGGGAAGAAGGGATTGGTACCCGGTATACGGAGGGCCCTCCCCTCCTCGGCCTTCCCGCCAGCCGAGGTTCCCGTCGTCTCGCCCAGCATGAAGTAGGCTGCGGCCTGAGGCCCATCGAGCTTTGCCACGGCGGGGACGATGTTCTCGTTCCAGTTCAGGATGAGTAGGGCATCTGCCGGGCCCACGCTTCTTGCGTCCCGATACTCACCCAGGGCCTCCAGGGGGAAGGTGGCCCTCCCGTTTGAGGTGTAGGAAGTCTCGTGGAGGTCCACCCTGCCCGTCTGGTCCTGAAAGACATTCTCCAGGTAGGCGCGGGGGGAGGTGACAGCCCTGTATATGAGGGGTTGAGAGACGGGGTCAAGGCCGAAGGTCTTGGCGAAGCATCCCGCCTCCGACGCATGGACCGTCCCCCCGGGCATGAGAGCAACAAAGTCGTCCTGGACGGGAAGGGACCCGTTTTGCTGTACGAAGGTGGTGGTGGTCTTGCCGGTGCCGGAGAGCCCCATGATGAGAAAGACCCGCTCGCCCCGGGCGGTCGGAATCACCTTGCAGGCCGCGTGGAGGGCCAGGCCGCCCCTCTCGTAGACGATCCGATTCCACATCCGTAGGCCACCCTTCTTGGACTCCCCGAAGTAGTCGGTCCCGAGAATCCTGGTAATCCCCGCTTCCAGGTCAACGGCGATCACCCTCTCCTCGGGGTACCCGCTAGCCGTGAGGTTCGGCGTGTAGATCACCTGGAGCTCAGGGTCTCCCGGCTCGGGCGGGTAGTAAAGATGCTGCTGCATGGCGGCGATGTTGGCATTGGCCGCCTCCACCACAAGCCTCACCCTCACCTTCACCTGGGGGTGGTTCCCGATGCAGCCCTCCAGCACGACCACGTCGGCAGAGCGGAGGTAGTCATCCTGCACCCTGGCGATCTCCTCAAACTCCTCCCTCCTCATGACCTTCCCCGAGGTGGCTCCGGGCCCCTCTGCCACAATGAAAGTGCTCCCGGGGCTGCGGGAGGTCACCCTGGTACGGACGTTCAGGTTCCCGAACTCCGTCACCCTGGAGTTGGGCATGGCCAAGGTGAGTTCGCGCAGCTCCTCGGGGGCGGGATTCAGCCTGATCCTGGCGGCCATCATTGCCAGCGCCCCTCTCTTTCCGGGGGTACCGGCCCCCCACCGGCTCCGGAGCTACAACAATTTTAGGCGCCCCGCACGCGAGGGGCGGGTGGGCGGAGCCGAGGGCCGCCTGCGAGCTTAAGAGAACTCGATCTCCCTCAGCTTCTCCGGGTCGATCTCCCTGAGGACCCGGAGCTCCTCGGGGCGCGGAGGGGGCGTGGTGGGAGCCTCGCCCACGGGGAAGCCGGTGGCCGCCCTCACCTCCTCGAGGCTCGCCCACGGGTGAATGCTCTCGAGTTCCAGACCCTCCTTGCCTGGACGGAAGAGAGCGAGGGGAGTGACCAGCCGGTAAATGTTGCCCGCCGCCGTCGCCACCGAGACGCGTTCCACTAGGCTCCTAGTGTCATGCTTGGCCCGCCACAGCAGGGTTCTCCTCGCCGTTGGATAGATGAGCGCGCTACCCGCACCGCCAGTGAGCTGAACCTTTAGCTGCCCACCCTCCTCGATCCGGCTGAGGTTTATCGCCCCCGTCCTGTCCACCTGCACCCCTGAGAGGAAGGCCACGTCCAGCTCCCCGCGGGCGGAGAGGTCGAAGATCTCGGCGAGGGTGAGAGAGGCCTCCCCTCCCTCGGCCAGAGCGGGGTGGACCGTCGACCGGGGGATCCGGGAAGGAGCGGGGTTCACCCTCCCGGGGATGTTCAGCCAGACCAGATCGGGGTTGTAAAGCCTCCTCGCCAGAAGCACAGCGAGCACGGGGAGGTAGGAGGCGACACCGGTGAAGACGGTGGTGGCGTCGGAGAGGAGGCGCGCCATGACCACCACCATGAGTTCCGGCGCAGCATACCCGAGCCTCGCCCCAGCCCCCGGTATCTTTCTCATCGCCCCTCCCTCACGGTCTCACCTTCTCGAGGTACGCGGCGAGCTCCCCCCTCTCGGCGGCGTACAGATACTCGGCCACCTCCACGGGGGAGTACTCGTAGTACGGGGGGCAAGCCCCAGGGCGCCCGCCCCCGGGCAGATGCACCACGGCGGCCACCTTGAACCCAGGAATGAGGGCCCGGTCCAGCTCCCCTTCGTCCATCTCCTCGAGAATCTCCTCGGCCGTGAGGATCACGCTCCTGGCCGCCCGAGCCATTAGGACGTCCTCGAAGAGGGGTCCGTGGATCACGCCGTTGCCGCGAAGGTCAGCCTTTTGCACGTGAAGAACGGCCCAGTCGGGGATGAGGGCGGGAACCGTGAGGACCTCCCCCTCTCCGTAGGGATTCGGCACACGACGGAATCCCCTGTCCGCGGGAACCCGGCTTCCCGCTAGCTCCGCCACGGGCATGAAGGGCACGCCATAGGCCGCGGCCCTCAAGCCAGCGATCACCGTGTAGCATGCGTTCTCCTCGAAGCTGACCCTGCCCTCCTCCACGGCCCGGCGGAACCCCGGGGCCAGACCGAACTCCGCCTCAAAGCTCACGAACCCCGCTACCACGGAGCTAGCCGATCCGCTGCGGGAGAGGAGGTCTATCTCGTAGTTTCCTGCCGTCTTGACCAGCCGGAGACCCCTCCTGCCCTGGCGCGCGAGCTCCCTGGCAAAGGCAGCGGGGATGCGGTAAAGCAGGTTCCCCCCGAGGGCGAGGGTATCACCGTCCTTGACGAGGGAAGCCGCCTCGTCGAGACTCACCAGCTTCTTCCCGGCCATGGCCACCCCCGAGCAGTCCCCAAGAACCGACGGGCCAAACGCTAACCCAAGGTACCGGTGGGGGCAAGGAGCGGCGGCCAGGGCATTAGACTCTCCCAGGAGATGAAGGTGGCCACCCTCCTTGCAGGCGGTGCGGCGCTTTTGCCCGCGGGCCTTGGGGTCGCCGCCTACCTCTCCAAGCGCAGCAGGGCCAAGATCAGAGCGGCTCGGGCCGCCATGGAGGCGGAGAGAGCCCTTGAGGAGGTGAGGATCCTGGCCGAGGTAGCCTCCACCTTCAATACCGAGGGCAACCTGGTTCAGGCCTTTCGCAGGGTTCTGCCCCTGGTGGTCGCGCTGCTCGGGTCCGAGGCCGCGGTGGCGAGGTTGGGCGAGGAGGTGCTCACGGCAGGCCTTCCCCCCTCCTCGCCTGAGGTCAGGGCCGTGCTCGGTGTCGGCGGTGACCCGGGGGTAGCGAGGGCGGAAGAGAGGCTTACCCTGGCCGCCGGTCCGGGGTGGAGGGCCCTCGGAGCGAGGATCGGCAGGTCCCCGTTGGACGTCCTCTACGTGCTCAGGCAGGGAGAGCCCTTCAACGAGCGGGAAAGATCCCTCCTCACCAGCGTGGCTGCGGACGCCAGGGCCGCGGCAGCCCGATGGGCCCTGGAGGAGGCCCTCACTGCAGCCGCTGAGGAAAGGCTCGCCCTTCTGAGGCGCCTCGTCCGCCTTCAGGAGGAGGAGAGAGCCCGAGTGGCCAGGGACCTCCATGACGATCTAGGGCAGGCCCTCACGGCCGCCTACATCGAAGCCACCAGGGGGGAGGACACGGGAAGGATACTCAAGGGGCTGGAAGAGGCCCTCAGGGGCCTCCAGAGAGCAGTCTGGTCGTTGAGCCCACCCCTCCTCGAGGAACTCGGCCTCGCCGCGGCCTTGAGGAAGTACGTGGAGAACAACCCGAGCGCGGAACTCAAGGTCGAGCTGGAGGTGGAGGGCCCCATCCCTTCCCTGCCCAGGGAGGTTTCCCTGGCGTGTTTCAGGATTGTGCAGGAGGCCCTGGCCAACGTGGCCCGCCACGCCCGCGCCACTCGGGCAAAGGTGAAACTCGCGGCCACCTCCCGCAACCTCCTGGTGGAGGTGGCCGATAACGGGAGGGGCATGCCCGGTTCGGCCAGGGGAGCATGGTGGAGAGGGGGTGAGTTTCCTGCCGGAGCGGGACTCGGCCTCCTCTTCATGAAGGAGAGGGCGGAGAGCCTCGGCGGGAGGCTCGAGGTCTACTCCTCCCCTCAAGGAACCAGGGTGATGGCCACCCTCCCCCTTCCTCCCGCCGCCCTACCCCCGAAGGAGCAGAGGCATTACCCTGGGGAGGGTATGGACAGTCCAAAGGAGAGCGTTTAAGGTCCCTTTGCTCGGAGCCGGAGCGACCGGCCTCTTTCGACCCCAAGATGACCCGCAGGGATGGGGAGCATGCCGGGAAGTAGGGAGCGGAACCAGGCCCGGATGGGGATGGGCTGGGGCAGGGCGGCACTCGCCGGAGTCCTGCTCTTCCTTACCTTCGTCGTCACCCTCGCCCTCGTTCCCAGCAAGCTCTACAGGCTGCTGGCATCCGGTGGCGTCTCGACCAACCTCTCCCATCTCGCGGTGAGCGCCTGGGAGCTCGCCTGGGTTGTCCTTCTCGCAGCCTGCGTGCCCCTTCTCCAAAAGAGGGGCTGGCTTTAGGAGGCGGTGGTGGAGGAGAGGTTCCTGCCGGTCAGGGTCGGCCCGGAATGGTGGGATCGGAACATCTCATGTCGGCAGGGCTGCCCCGTGAGGACCAATGCAGGCCGCTACGTGGCGCTCATAGCCGAGGGAGACCTGGAGACCTCCTACAGGTACGCGAGCCTCCCCAACCCCTTTGCCAGCGTCTGCGGCAGGATCTGCGCCGCACCCTGCGAGGACGCTTGCAGGAGGGGGGTCCTTGACTCCCCCATCGCGATAAGGGCGCTCAAGAGGCTGATCTGCGAGAGATACGGGGTCGAGAGCCACCTCGGGCAGGAGGTCTACCGCCAGCTCCGGCCCAGAAGCGGCCCCAAGCGGGGAAGGGTGGCGGTGATTGGAGCGGGACCGGCGGGGCTCTCCTGCGCCCACGATCTCGCCCTCGCCGGCTTCCAAGTGACCGTTTTCGATCGGGACACACGCCTCGGCGGCATGATCGATATGGGTGTCCCTGAATACCGGCTGCCCAGGGAGATACTGCGGAAGGAGATCGAGGCCATCCTCGACCTCGGAGTCGAAGTCAGGACAGGGGTGGCCCTCACCCGCGACTACGGGCTGCAGGAGCTCCGGGCTGAGGGGTACGACGCCTTCTTCATAGCCGTGGGCGCCATGCGATCCCGCTCCCTCGAGATTGAGGGCATCGATCTCGACGGGGTCTTCAAGGCCGTGGAGTTCCTCCTCAATGTGAACCGCGGTTTCCACGTGGAGCTCGGAAGGAAGGTAGTGGTCGTCGGCGGTGGGAACGTGGCGCTGGACGCTGCGAGGACGGCCCTGAGGGCCGCTGCTCTGGGAGAACCCATGCCGGGCCCCCAGGCCGCCCCGGAAGACGGGGTCGTCCCAGCGGCAACCGCCACTCTGGACGCGGCGCGGGCGGCGGTGAGGCTGGGCGCCAGGGAGGTCCTAGCGGTGGCCCTGGAAAGCAGGGAAGAGATGCCCGCCCACGAGTTCGAGATAGCCGAGGCGGAGCTGGAAGGGGTGAAGATCCTTCACCGCCTAGGGCCGAAGAGGATCCTGGGTGAGGGGGGACGGGTCAGGGGGGTCGAAACCCTCAAGGTGGCTTCCGTCTTCGACCCCGACGGGCGGTTCAACCCCCGTCTCATCCCGGGGACGGAAGAGGTGATCGAGTGCGACTCGGTCATCCTTGCCATCGGCCAGACTCCAGACACCAGCTTCCTCCGCCCCGAGGACGGGGTCGCCGTGACGCCAAGGGGTACCATCCAGGTGGACCCCGAGACCCTGGCCACCACGGCCCCAGGGGTCTTTGCCGGGGGCGATGTGGCCTTCGGTCCGAGGAACCTCATTGACGCCGTGGCCGACGGTAGAAGGGCAGCAGCCTCTATCGCCCGCTACCTCAAGGAGGGCCCGGAGGAGAAGAGGAGGGGGAGGCTCTTCCAGGTCCCGCCTCTGGAGAGACCGAGGGATTACGATTCCCGGCCGCGCGTCCCTGTGCCTTCCCTCCCCCTGGAAAGAAGGATCGGCATAAGGGAGGTGGAACTCGGCTACGACCTCCCCCTAGCCCGGAGGGAGGCCGAGCGCTGCCTCCGCTGCTACATGAACATCGCCCTCGATCCCGACCTCTGCATCCTCTGCGGCCTCTGCGTGGACGTCTGTCCCACAGGGGTCCTCAAAATCGTGCCTGCGGAGGAGGTGGAGGCCGCCGTGGCCGAGATACCCGAGGGCGAGGCTTGGCTCGAACCGGAGGGGAAGTACGGGCGGTCGGCCATGCTCATAGACGAGGCCGCCTGCATCAGGTGTGCCCTCTGCGTCCTCCGCTGTCCCCCCGGAGCCCTTTACACGGTGGAGTGGGAGGGAGAGGAGGTCTTTCGCCTGGCGGAGTTACCGGGGGAGGTGACCCGCGAGCTCCAGCCAGCAGGGGCAGGAACCGACAGGTAGGAGGGGCGAGCCTTGGCGGAGAAAAACGGGAAGGTGGGTCTCGTCGAGCGGATAAAGGCCTCCGAGATCTGGCAGTCCATTTTCCGCTACGACCATCAGGACAGCCCCAGGGGAAGAGCCATTTCCGGGTTCCACAACTTCTTCCTCCACATCTACCCGGTAAGGGTCCCCAGGGAGGTCTTGAGGTTCCGCTACTCCTTCCGACTCGGGTTCATCGCCACAGTCCTCTTCGCGATCCTCACGGCCACCGGGATCCTCCTCATGTTCTACTACTCCCCTTCGGTCCCCGGCGCCTACTTCAGCATCCACGAGATCCAGACACGGGTTGCCTTCGGGCAGTTCGTGAGGAACCTCCACCGGTGGTCGGCCCACCTCATGGTGGTCGTGGCGGGCCTGCACATGCTTCGGGTCTTCTACCGAGCCGCCTACAAGGCACCCAGGCAGTTCAACTGGGTTATCGGCGTCTTCCTCCTCCTCATCACCCTGGCCCTCGGCTACACGGGATACCTCCTCCCCTGGGATCAGCTCGCCTACTGGGCGGTCCAGGTGGGAACGAACATGGCCAGCTACACCCCCTTCATTGGCGAGCCCCTCAGGCGGTTCCTTCTGGCCGGCCCCGAGATCGGAGCGAGCACCCTGCTCCGCTTTTACACCCTCCACGTGGTGGTCTTGCCTGCCGCCCTCACCCTCCTCCTCGCCGTCCACATCTGGCGGGTAAGGAAGGACGGGTTCGCCGTTGGGGAGGCCGAGGCCCCTGAGGCGGGCCGGGCGGAGATGCGGGTGGGAGGCTAGAGATGGCCGAGAGGGAGAGACCCGGAGAAAGATACAGGCTGCTCGGGATAGTCCCGAGGGAAGCCCTCACCCAGGCCAGGAGAGAAGCCGAGGACACCGCCTTCACCTGGCCGCACCTCCTGGTAAGGCACACCGTGGTCGCTCTGGCTACAACGGCCTTCACCTTCCTCCTGGCCATCCTCTTCAACGCCCCGCTGAAAGAGATAGCCAACCCCAACCTCACGCCCCTGGAGGTGAAGGCTCCCTGGTACTTCGTGGGACTCCAGGAGCTCCTGGCTCACCTACACCCCACCGTAGCGGGGGTGTTCGTCCCCAGTATCCTCGTCTTCTTCCTCTTGGCCCTCCCCTATCTCGACAGAAACCCTTCCCGGCGGGCCACGGGAAGAAAGGTGGCCATCGTGTTCGGTAGCCTTATGGTGGCCCTTTTCCTCGGCCTTACCCTGGTGGGGATGTTCTTCCGGGGAGCCGGGTGGAGCTGGGTCTGGCCCTGGCAGCCCGGTCACTACGTGGAGTTCTAGGTTCCCGAGGAGGGAGGATGGCAAGAGAGAGTCTCCCCGACCCCGAGAGGAGGAAGGTCCTGAGGAACCTCTGGAAGGCGGGGGCGGTGATCCTCGCCCTGGAGGCGGGCTGGACCTCCTATGACTTCGTCAGGCCCCGGCGGGCGGCCGGCTTCGGAGAGATGGTCGACGTGGGGGCCGAGAAGGACCTCATGGAGACCCTGGGAGACCGGAGAGTCCTTTACAGCCTGGCCGGGCGCTGCTACGTGACCAAGGTGGAGGGAAAGCTCTACGCCCTTTACCAGAAGTGCCCCCACCTCGGGTGCAAGGTCCCCTTTTGCGAATCCTCTGGTTGGTTCGAGTGCCCGTGTCACGGCTCTAGGTTCAACAGGAAGGGGGAGTGGTTGGCGGGGCCCGCCCCAAAGGGCATGTGGCGGTTCCCCCTGGAGGTGCGAGACGGGAGGGTCCTGGTGGATACGGGTAAGCCCATCGACGGCCCGCCCCAGGGCGTCCGGACCGTGGATCAGCCTCCCCTGGGACCCCACTGCTCCTGAGGGGCGCTAACGTAGTTAGGGACCTTCGGCGGCGAGGAGGAGAGGTGCAGGAGGACCGGGAGCTACAAGCCGGAGTGACGAGGCACCTTCGGGCGGGAGCCGTCCTCATGGCCCTTCTCATTCTGGCCTTCCCCGTTTACCTCTTGGTCCAGCGCTCCCGCGCTGAAGCGGTGAAGAACCGGTCCGAGGCGGCCTTGGTGGCCCAGGGGAGAAAGATATGGAGCGACAACTGTGCCTCCTGCCATGGCCAGAACGGCGAGGGAGGAGTGGGCCCCGCCCTGAACTCAAAGCAGTTCCTCACCACCGTGACGGACGGCCAGATGACCCTACTCATAAGTGCTGGGGTACCCGGTGCGGGGATGCCAACCTGGAGCACGGAGTTCGGCGGTCCCCTCACGGCCGAGCAGATAAGGGCAGTGGTAGCTTTCATCCGCTCCTGGGAGGCGGCCGCCCCCGACCGCCCCGACTGGTTCGCCATGAGGCAGCCGGGCCTTCCGGGTCTTCAGCCCGCCCCCACAGCAGACCTCCTTTCCCTGGGTGAGAAGGTCTTCGCCGCCAACTGCGCTTCCTGCCATGGCGTCGGGGGCGCGGGCGGGGTGGGCCCCGCGTTCAAGGGGGGGAGAGGAAAAGCCTGCTTCCCCAAGGTCGAGGACCAGATGAACTTCGTGAAGCAAGGCACCGTGGGCAAGAAAGGCGTTCAGTACGGCCCCGGACCTGAGTGCGTGGTGAGCCAGGGGATCATGCCCGGATGGGCGGGTATCCTCTCCGATGAGCAGATCCGGGCGGTGGTTGAATACGTCCGGTCGCTCTAGGCTCGGCCTGGAAAACGCGAAGGAGGTAGCCGGTGCGGAAGTTCTTCCTCGGGGTAAGCGTCCTTATAGGGTCGGCTTTGCTTCTTTCAGCTTGTGGGGGAGGCACGAGGACGGCAGCCCCCGCCCCCTCCCCAACGGTGGAGGAGTTTCCGGCCGATGCCGCTACCCTGGCCAGGGGTGAGAAGATCTTCGCCGAGAACTGCGCCTCCTGCCACGGCCAGAAGGGGGCGGGTGGGGTGGGTCCCGCCCCCGCTCTCGCGGGAGGGAAGGTGAAGGAGTGCTTCCCCTCCGCCTCGGACGAGCTGGCCTTCGTGAAGCAGGGCGCCATCGGGAAGGTGGGAAAGAGGTACGGCCCGGCCGAGCACTGCGTGGTGAAGACGGGAATCATGCCGGCCTGGGAGGGACAGCTCTCCGAGGAGGACCTCCGGGCCGTGGTGGCCTACACGAGAAGCCTCTAGCACGGGCGGAGCCGCACCCCCGGCGCCGTCGGGATTAAGGGACCGAGTGCCTGAAGAGGGGTTTCCCCTCGGGCCGGCGGTTTTGCCGTGGAATTGCGTTCCAATGGAGTCCAGAAATATTACCCTCGGCGGTCTCGCCCTTTACCTGCCCCGGGGGATACACGCCGGGCCAGCCCTCCCACTAGCTTCCGGGGGAGCCCACATCCAGGGCGTGGAGGAAAGGAGTGGATGAGGGCCGAAGAAGCGTGGTACGTCTCGGGATCCCGCGTCCAGACC
>JBBINU010000017.1:0-32468 GCA_037443725.1 Actinomycetota bacterium
AAAGGGGAGTCTCTCGCTTAGTGGCTCTGAACCTCGTCCTCAGCCTGGTTCTTGGTTTTGCCCTCCTTCGAGTGCTGCGAGAAGGCCCGCCCAGGGGAGAGGCGGGAGCTCGACCATGGACGGGGGGCATGGCTGTAGCGGGGGGTAGCGCCGGAGCCGAGCTCAGCAGCCCCGGCGCGGGTTTGGAGGTGAAGGGGGGCGGGAGTGGGGGGGAACGCGTGAGTGCGCAGGCGGGGGAAGCCCGGGCCCCTGGTCCGAGGGGCGGTGTTCTCGTCTTCGGCGGCATTTACACGGAGACGGGCCCTGTTGATGCTCGGGGGGTGGAGGAGACGGTGAAAGCGGTCTTCCAGGAGGTGAATGCGGCAGGAGGTGTGCACGGGCTGAAGCTTGCTCTTGAGGCGAGGGACGACGGGTTCGATGCCACGAGGGGCCAGATCCAGGCCAAGGAGCTTGTGGAGGAGAGGAAGGTATTTGCCTTCGTCGGAAACATGGCACCCATCTCGGAGTCTTCCTTCGTCCCCTACCTGGTGAGCAAGGGTGTTCCTGTGGTGGGGGGGCTAGGCGTTCCCGAGGAGGAGGATCAGCCCACGGTCTTCCTGCCGGGGCCCTCCCTCCGAAAGTCCGTGGCTCTTGTCGAGAGGATAGCCAGGATGTTCGGATGCCGTAGCCCTGTGGCGTCCTGAAGGCCAGAGCCCAGGGAGCGAGGTCGGTGGCGCTCGCACTAGACCCGGGGGGCATCATTCGCGCCATCACCGCCATGCACAGGCAGGGCTGGGATGTGCCCGTGGCCCTCATGACCCCCTCTGACCTCAACACCGAGGAGGCCCTGGGCGAGCTGCTGGACGGGGCCACTATGGGGAGCGGTTATCTCAACCCCTCTGCCCATCCCGAGGCTCCAGGGGTGCGGGCGTGGCTTGGAGTGGTGAGGAAGTACTCAGCGCGGCGCGACATAACCGATCCTTACTGCCAGCAGGCCTACGTGTCCGCTCTTCTTATGGTGGAGGCCCTGAAGAGAGCAGGACCCAGGCCCACTCGGGAGAGCTTCCTTCGTGCCCTCGAGGGGATGAGGTCCTTCGAAAGCGGGCTTAGGCCTCCCATATCTTTCTCCGGGCGCCAGCACGAGCCCGTGGCGTGCGCGGAATATCTGGTGCGCGAGGAAGGACGGTGGCGCCCTCTTCACCCGCGCTGGATCTGTGTGGACGGGAGCGACCCCTCCCTTCCGCAGGGTTGAGACTTCTCCCCCCGGAACGCGGCCTGGCCGCCGACGGCCGGTTTTTTTCTGTACGCAGGTGTACACAGGCACCTATAATCCTGCCGTGGCTGGAAGGGGGAAGCTCTTGCCAGAGGTGCTTCCGAGGGGGAGGTCCGGGCTGCCGCGGGGAGTGGTGGCCCTGTCGCAGAGGGCGAGGGCGGTAAAGGCCATGGTGGAGGCCGTGGCCGAGAAAGGGTTCCTGGCAGTGACCGTCGCAGACATCACTTCCCGGGCCAGGATCTCCCGCACCACCTTCTACGAGCACTTCCGCGACAAGGAAGACTGCTTCCTCCAGGCCTACGAGGAGGGGGCGAGGCTCCTTTATCGGGACGTGCTGGCCGCCGCTGAGAGGGAAAGGGGGTGGTTTAGGCGGCTTCAGGCCGGCGTCAGGAGCTACCTCGAGAACCTGGACAGGGAACCGGCCTACGCAAAGACCTTCATCCTTGAGGTCCTGAAGGTGGGACCGGCTGCTCTTGAGAAGCGGGCCGAGGTGCACGCCCGATATGCGGAGCTGCTCAAGGCTTCCTACGCGGAGCTCCGGCAGGAGCTTCCCCTTGCTGGACCCCTGCCGGAGAGCCTGTTTCTCTCCTGCGTGGCGGCCGTAAACGAGCTGGTGTTGGAGAGGCTCCGGGGGGGGCCGCCCTACAGGCTTGGGGAGCTCGAGCCCGAGGTGCTTCATGTCATCCTCTCCGTCTTCGGGTTCTCTGCCATAGGAGGGGTGACCCTCGGTTGGTTGGCGTCGAAGGGGGGCTCGGTGGGAGCCGGGTTTTCGGAGGGGGGCTGGAGGGCATAAAGGGCCTTGCCGGAAGGGGGGTGTCAGGGTGGGAGAGGTGTGGTTCCGGCGCTTCCTTGCCTTGAACGTTGTCCTCGGTCTTGTCTTCGCTTTCCTTCTTGTGAGGGAGGTTTCAAGGCCCCGGGGAGGGGGTGGAGGTCTTGCCTCGGAAGGGTCCCCGGTGGGGATGGGTGAGGTGACTCTCGGACCCGAACCGGCGGTGGGGGGCGGTGGGTCGGCCGAGGCAGGGGCGGGGCCGAGGGGGGGGAGTCGGGGGCCTCTGGCAAGGGGTGGGCCCGCCCGGGCGGGGGAGGGCCTCGGCGGAGGGGTCATAGTCTTCGGCGGCATCTTCACCGAGACTGGCCCCATCGATTCCAGGCCCGAGGAACACTCGGTCAGGGCTGTGTTTCAGGAGGTGAATGCCGCCGGCGGGATCTACGGCCGAACCCTGCAGCTGGAAGCGAGGGATGATGGGTGGGACCCCACTCGCGCCCAGGCCCAGGCGAGGGAGCTGGTGGAGGAGAGGCAGGTCTTCGCCTTCGTCGGGAACCTCGCTCCCAACTCGGAGTCGGCCTTTGTCCCGTACCTGGCTGAGAAGGGAGTTCCCGTGGTCGGGGGCCTTGGGGTCCCTGCAGAGGAGGGAAAACCCGCAGTGTTTCTCACCTTCCCGGCCCTAAGCAAGCAGGCGCGGCTTGCGGGAAGGGTCTCCAAGATCATCGGGTGCAACAGGCCGGCCATATGGGTTCTCGACCTCCCGTTCACCAGGGACCTCGCTCCCATCCTCGCCGAATCCCTCCGGAGAGCCGGGTGCGAACCGGCAGGGGACCCCGAGATCATAAGCGCTACCCAGCCGGACTACACACCCTACGTGGTTAAGGCGAGAGCCCAAGGTGCCCAGGGAGTCCTGCTTGCCCTGGATCCTGGGGGGATATACCGGGCCATCAGCGCCATCCGGCGCCAGGGGTGGAACGTGCCCATATCCCTGGGCACTCCTAGCAACACCCAGATCGAGGCCTATCTTGGGGAGGCTATGGAAGGGGTCTTCATGACCAGCGCCTTCCTTAACCCCGAGGCTCACCCCAACCACCCCGGGGTGAAGAGGTGGCTTGCGACCATAAGAAAGTACTACCCCGGGGACTTCACCGATCCCTACACCCAGCAGTCGTATATCTCGGCCCTGATCACGGTGGAGGCCCTGAAGAGGGTGGGGCCCAGTCTCAGCAGGGCTGCCTTCGTGGCGGCCCTCGAGAGCATCAAAGGGTTCGACTCTGGCCTCGCCCTGCCCTTCACCTACTCCAGGGATAACCACGACCCCCTGCAGTGTCTGGAGGTGCTGCAGAGGAAGGGCGGGAGGTGGCAGGTCTTCCACCCGAGGTGGGTCTGCCTGGATGGAAGCGACCCTCCCCTTCCGTGAGGGGAACCCCTCGGCAAACCGCGGCGCTCCTGCCTCCCGAGCCCCTCGGTGGAGCCAGGGTCAGTGCTCGCTTCCGGCTAGCTCCACAGGGGGGTAGTCGGGGCTGGTCTCTGCAGCCCTGAAGGTGATCTCCCCGTTCTCGGCGTCCACCACCACCGTCTGACCGGCCGCAAACTCCTTCCAGAGGATCTTCTCGGCGAGGGGGTCCTCCACCAGCCTCTGTATTGTCCTGCGGAGGGGCCTCGCACCGAGGGTCGGGTCGTAGCCCTTCTCGGCCAGGAGCTCTCTCGCCCTTTCCGTGAGGACTATCTCGATGTCCTTGCTCTTCAGCTGTTCCTGGACCCTCTTCATCATGAGGTCCACGATGGCCTTGACCTCGTCCCTGGTGAGGGGCCTGAAAACGATGACCTCGTCCACACGGTTGAGGAACTCCGGCCGGAAGGTCTGCTTCAGCTCGGACAGAACCCTCTCCTTCATCTTCTCGTAGTCAAAGCCTTCCTCCATGGCGGTGGTGAAACCGAGGGTCACTCCCTTGTGGATGTCCCTGGTGCCTAGGTTGGAGGTCATGATGATCACGGTGTTCTTGAAGTCCACCGTGTGTCCCTGGGCATCCGTGAGGTGCCCGTCCTCCAGGATCTGGAGGAGGGTGTTGAAGACGTCCGGGTGGGCCTTCTCTATCTCGTCGAAGAGGACGACCGAGTAGGGCCTTCTCCTGACCGCCTCAGTGAGCTGACCTCCCTCTTCGTACCCCACGTATCCCGGGGGCGAGCCGATCAGCCTGGAAACGGTGTGCTTTTCCATGTACTCGCTCATGTCGAGCTGGATGAGGTGGTCCTCGTCGCCAAAGAGAAACTCGGCCAGGGTCTTTGCCAACTCTGTCTTACCCACTCCCGAGGGGCCGAGGAAGATGAAGGAGCCCGTTGGCCTCTTGGGATCCTTGATACCCGCCCGCGCCCTCCTTATCGCGCGGGACAGCGCCCTTATCGCGTCATCCTGCCCGACCACCCTCTTGTGAAGCTCATCCTCCATGCGGAGGAGCTTGGCGGATTCCTCCTCCGTAAGCTTGAAAACCGGGATGCCAGTCCAGGAGGCCACCACCTCGGCGATTTCTTCCTCCCCCACCACGGCGGGGGTGTCCATGGCCCCCTGCTTCCACTCCTTCTCCCTCTGGGCCCTCTGGGCCAGGAGCCGGCGCTCCTGCTCCCGCAAGGCGGAGGCCCTCTCGAAGTCCTGGGCATCTATGGCGGCCTCCTTCTCCCGCCTCACCGCCTGGATCTGCTCGTCTATCTCCTTGAGGTCGGGAGGAGCGGTGAGGCGGCGGATGCGAAGCCTCGAGCCGGCTTCGTCTATGAGGTCAATGGCCTTGTCGGGGAGGAAGCGGTCGGTTATATACCGGTCAGCCAGGTTCGCTGCGGCCACTATGGCCTCATCAGTGATGGTCACGCGGTGGTGAGCCTCGTACCGCTCGCGCAGCCCCTTGAGGATGGCGACGGTCTCCGCCACCGTCGGCTCCGAGACGTGGATGGGCTGGAACCGCCTCTCCAGGGCGGCATCCTTCTCCAGGTGCTTGCGGTACTCGTCCAGGGTGGTGGCACCTATCGTCTGGAGTTCCCCCCTGGCAAGCATGGGCTTGAGGATGCTGGCGGCGTCGATGGCCCCCTCGGCCGCCCCCGCCCCAACCAGGGTATGGAGCTCGTCGATGAAGAGGATGACGTCACCCCTGCCCTTTATCTCCTTAAGAACCTTCTTCAGCCGCTCCTCGAAGTCCCCCCTGTACCTTGAGCCAGCCACCAGGGCCCCCAGATCCAGGGTATAGATTTGCTTCCCCTTCAGGGTCTCGGGGACCTCGCCCTTCACGATTCTCTGGGCAAGACCCTCCACAATGGCGGTCTTCCCCACGCCGGGCTCCCCTATGAGGACGGGGTTGTTCTTCGTTCTCCGGGAGAGGATCTGCATCACCCTCTCGATCTCCTTCTCCCGCCCGATCACAGGGTCGAGCTTCCCCTCCCTCGCCATCTGGGTCAGGTTCCGCCCGAACTGGTCCAGGACGGGTGAGGAGGCCGGCGCAGGCTCCCTCTCCTCCGGTTCGAGCCTGCCCGTGTGGCCCTGGAGGATCTGCATCACCTGCTGCCTCACCCGCCCGAGGTCTGCACCGAGCTTCTGGAGAACCTGGGCGGCCACCCCCTCACCCTCACGGATCAGGCCGAGGAGGATGTGCTCTGTTCCTATGTAGTTGTGGCCGAGCTGGAGGGCCTCCCTCAGGGAGAGTTCGAGCACTCTCTTGGCCCTGGGAGTGAACGGGATGTGCCCGGTGGGGGGAGACTGACCCGGCCCGATAAGTTCCTCCACCTCCCGGCGGACCGCCTCCAGGGAGATACCGAGGCTCTCCAGGGCCTTAGCCGCCACCCCCTCCCCCTCGTGGATGAGGCCGAGGAGGAGGTGCTCGGTACCGATGTAACTGTGGTTGAGGAGGCGGGCCTCCTCCTGCGCTAGGACCACCACCCTTCTGGCTCTGTCCGTAAACCGCTCAAACATGCCGGCCTCCCTCGCCGGTGGCCTCCGGCCACCCCATTATAGGTTCGGCCGGGGGCGGGCATGGGAGACCCCCGGGATGGGCTAGTGCTCCTCGCGCCCGGGTCCGGCACCCGCCGCGGGCCCGGCCTCCCTTGCTCTGGCCCCCTCGAGCAGAGAAGCCCCAGCCGCTCGGAGAGCTGCTGCGGCCCTGCGTCCAAGGGTGCTTGCCTCGGAGGGATCGCCCTGGAGGAAGACCCGGTGGACCTCGGACCCGTCCACTGCAGCCAGCACCGCCTGGACCTGGAGAATCTGGCCTTCGAGTCTGGCGAGGCAGCCGGCGGGCAGGAAGCACCCGCCGCCCAGGGCCTGGAGGAAGGCGCGTTCGGCCTCAAGCTCCGTCCGGGCAGCCTGGTCGGAGACGGCTTCCAAGAGCGCGATGAGCTCCTGGTCGGCCTCCCTCGCCTCTACCGCGAGGCAGCCCTGACCGGGTGCGGGAGTCATAAGGTGTGGGTCGAGGACCTCCACCACCTCCGCCTCCAGCCCGAGCCGTCGCAGTCCTGCCAGGGCCATTATGGCCGCGTCCACCTCGCCGCGGGCGAGCTTGGCCAGGCGGGTGTCGACGTTGCCCCGGAAGGGGATGACGGTCAGGTCTGACCTGAAGGCCTTAAGCTGTGAGGCCCTCCGCAGGCTGGAGGTTCCCACGCGGGCCCCCCGGGGGAGCTCTGCCAGGGGGGTGCCGAGAAGGGCGTCCCTTGGGTCCTCCCGGGGCGGAACGGCAGCGAGGACGAGACCGGGGATGGGCTCCGAGGGGAGGTCCTTGGCCGAGTGGACCGCGAGGTCCGCCTTTCCCTGGAGGACGGCTTCCTGGACCTCCCTGACGAAAAGCCCCTTCCCCCCGAACCGGGGAAGTTCTCCCTTGATCCTGTCTCCCCTGGTGGTGAGGGGAAGCAGACGGTAGCTGATGCGCGGTTCCGCCCGAGCGAGGGCCTCCCCCACCGAGAGGGCCTGGGCCCGGGCGAGGGGGCTCGCCCGGGTGGCTATCACGATCTCCCTCATCCTTCCTCTCCCGGGATGGGCTCGCTGGCAGCGTCAGTTGCGCCGGTCTGGCCTGCGAGGCATCGCTCGATGAGGGCTCTCGCCTCCTCAAGCCTTCCCTCTCGGGCGAGTTGAAGGAGGCCCGAGTCGATGGCCGCGTACCACCTCTCTGCCGGCGCCCCTCGGTGGGTTTCCCTTGCTTCGGCCAGCAGCTCCAGGGCTATTTCCCACTCCTCCCCCACCACCTCTTGGAGGCGGTCCCTGAGGCGAACGGCGAGAGCAGGGCTCCCGCCGCCGGTTGAGACCGAGACAGTGAGCCCGCCCCTGCGCAGCACCGCTGGGGCAATGAAATCTGACACCTCGGGCCAGTCCACCACGCTGACCAGAACCCCCCTCGCCCTCGCTTCCCGGCTCACCTCCCCGTTGACCAGCCTGTCGTCGGTGGCGGCGATGGCGAGGAACGCACCCTGGAGGTCCTCGGCGCGGAAGGGCCTCCTGGCGAGGGAGAGTCTCCCCGGCGAATTCCCGAGGAGGGAGAGGAGCTCGGGGCAGACTTCAGGGCTCACCACCCTAACGTGAGCCCCGGCGTCCAGCAGGGACCTGGCCTTTCGCGCAGCCACCGGGCCGCCCCCCACCACAAGACAGGTACGGCCCTCTAGCCTGAGGACGGCAGGCAGGCCGGGGCTCACTGCCTCTGTCGGCGCCTCCTCACCAGCTCGTGCCCGGCCTTCCTCTGTTCGTAGTAGGTGAGGATCTGCAGCTCCCGCGAGACGTCCACGTTTCTTATGGAAACGTGAGGGGGGGCGTGAAGGACGACGGGGGCAAAGTTCAGGATGGACCTCACACCCGCCGCTACCATCCTGTCCACCACCTCTTGGGCCGCGGAGGCGGGGGTAGTGACGATGCCTATCACCACCTTCCTCTCCTTGACGATCCTGTCCATGTCGGCCACGTCCTCGATAAGGTGGCCGTCCACCTCGGCCCCGATCTTCTTTGGGTCAGAGTCGAGGATGGCCACCACCTTGAACCCCTTCTCCGCGAAACCCTTGTAGCGCGCGAGAGCGTGGCCGAGGTTGCCGGCCCCGGCTATCATCACGTTCCAGCTCTTGGTTAGGCCAAGCTCTCTCGAGATCTGGAAGGCCAGGTACTCGGCGTCGTATCCGACACCTCTGGTTCCGAAGGAACCCAGGTAGGAAAGGTCCTTTCTTACCTTGGCCGCGTTCACGCGAGCAGCCCGGGCCAGATCCTCGGAGGAGACGGTCCGGAGCCCCTCCTCGGCCATGTCCTGGAGGGCCCTCAGGTATATGGGGAGGCGAGCAACGGTGGCCTCAGGAATCTTGCGCTCTCGCACGGTCCCTCCTTCTCCCGTCTGCCTTTGCCCTCCTGCGGGATGCCGTGATTTTAGTACGCGGGTGCACAATGCTCAAGCGAGGCCCGGGGGTCCCTCCTCGAGATCCTGGTTACCCTCGCCCTTCCGCGGCAGGCCGGGGGGTCTCCAGGGAGGGTATAAGCCTCTCCAGCTCGGCGCGGCCGATCCTCCCCTCTGCGAGAACCCTCTCACCCTGGGCTAGGACCGGGATCCTGAGGCCGTACTTTCTCTCCAGTGACTCGTCCTTGGTTATGTCGACAGTGATGTAGGGGATCCCAAGGGACCTAAGCGCCTCCTCTGCCTCCTCGCACAGGTGGCATCCCGGGCGAAGGAAGAGGACCAGCTCGCCGCTCACCTTCTCTCACACCGGAGCCCTATTCACCGGGGGGTCTTGGCCTCTTCGGGATCCGCGAGGCCACAAGGAAGCCAGCAAACATAAGGGTGGACCCCAGGGCGAGGGCGAGGCCAAGCGAGGCCGAGCGACCAAGGCCGGCGAAGACGCCCCCAGCCGCAGCAGAAAGAACCCCGAGGGTTATGAGGAGGTTGCCTGCCACGTGCTCCGGGCGGACCCGCTTGCTCCAGTAGACCCAAGCGGACCAGAGGAGCCCCCCCACCACCACGAGGGTTCCGACGCCGTTACCTAGGACGGCTGCGACCCTCGGGAGGGCAGGAAACAGGAGCTTGCCCTCGGGTAACTTGTGTGCGGGCACAGGACCGCGCAAGGGAGAGAAGAGGACAACCGCCGTTCCCAGGGCCGTGAAGATAAGGACGCCCAAGAGGAATGCGCGGGCGGTGGCCCTGCTGGCCAGGAGGTACATGCTCCCGAGGGCGAGGTAGGGGACGTTAAGCACTGCGCCAAAGAGGTAGTACCAGCGGAAGATAAGGGGCGTCCAGGATCCTGCCGTCCCCCAGGCGAGGAAAAGAGACCCCATCGAGAACATAGCGAGAGAGGCCGCCCAGGCGACCAGGTACGGCCTCCGCCTCTCCAGGTATCTCTTGACGAGAACCCCCGAAAAGACCGCACTCGCCAGGGTGGCGAGGAACGGAAAGCCAGCCTGCCCCACCTCATCCCCTCCTTGGCTCTGGGCCCACGTTGGCGCCCGGCTGGCGCCGACGTGAGATTAGCACCGCCTCCCTAGGGCATGGCACCCCTGGACGCCAGGTTCGCCCTTAGCTTCTCCACATCTACCTTTCTCACCTCACCCCCCTTCTCGAGAGCGAGGGCCGCGGCTATGCCTGCGGCCTCCCCCATCGCCATGGCCTGGGCTATCACCCTGGCGGAGGCCCTCGCCTCATGGGTCGCGGAGAAGCACCTCCCTGCCACGAGGAGGTTCCTTGCACCCTGGACTATTAGGGAGCGGTACGGGATCTCGTAGTACTGGCCCGGGGGGAGGAAGTGATAGGTGGTCTCCTTTCCCCTAGTGTGGAACTCCTGAGGCCACGCCCCCCTGGCCACGGCGTCATCGAACCTCGCCGCGCCGGTGACGTCCTCGCCGGTTAGAACGTACTCACCCCTGGCCCAGCGGGTCTCCCTCACGCCCAGCTGGGTTGGGGTGTCCGCGAGGAAGGCCTCGGAGAAGCCGGGCATGTGGGCCCTGAGGAAGGCGGCGGCCCGCTCCGCCTCCTGCCTCCCGAGGATCTCGGCCCTGGTGAGCTCGACGGGGTCCGTGGCGTCAGGGGGACGGCCGGCTAGGCTCACCCTGGTCATGGCGCCTATAACCTCTCCCTGGCGGAAGGTGGGGATGACCGCCCCTCCTTCCCTCGAGAGGTTCCAGGGGTCTTTCTGGCCCTCGGTTGCCATGAGGGTGTTAAGGGTCTCCAGGCCTGCCTGGAAGGCGGCGCCCATGTCCACGTTCTCCATGAGGAACTGCATGGAGGGGAACTGCCACCTTCCGGGTTCTGCCGTCTCCGTTGGGCATCCCGCGTGGTAGGTGAGGTCGGCCTCGCCCGAGGCGTCCACAAAGACCTCACCCGCCACCGCCCGGAGCCCCTTTTTCGTCCCGACCACGGCCGCCACCACCCGCCCCTCCTCGACCAGGGCGTCGACCACGAGGCAGTGACCGATGGCGTTGAGCCGAGGGGTGTCAGAGAGGAGTTCGTCCCCGAGGCGCTTGAACCCGGAGGGCCGGTAGAGAAGGACGGCCGTCTCCTTGAAGGGGACCGGCCCGAAGGCATCCCCCCGCCCCTTCAGGGTCTCTGCGAACTCCTTGGGGAACCCCCCGACCAGATAGTCGAAGTCCTCCCCCCTCTTCACGTAGAGGCCGCAGATGGTCCCCACCCAGGCGGCCGTGGCGTTCCCTCCAAAGAAGCCGTACCTCTCGATGAGGGCTGTCCTCGCCCCCGCCCTGGCCGAGGAGATAGCGGCTGCGATGCCCGCGGGTCCACCACCCACTACGACGACCTCGGCCTCGAGCAGAAGAGGGAGTTCCCGAGAGAAGGCAAACTTGGCCAAGCTCCACCCCCTTGCTCACCCTGGCCACCGCGATGCCCCTAAAGGGCCAGGGCTGCGGGGCCGATTCTACTTTCGGAAAAGAAGGGAAGCCAGACGCGGGTTCCCCTCCGATAAGGGCAAAGCCCCGGAAACGGGGCGGCGCAAAGCTGCGGGCCTAAATCCGCGGGCCATCCGTCCGCGGACAGGGCAGCCGGGCTGCCGAAGAGGGCACCGGAAGGGCGACCCGCGCGGAGGAGCTATGCGCAAGGTCGCCTGCGTTGGAACGGTCCTGGGTCTGGCCTTCCTGGCCCTGGGGGGGGTTGCCGTCCGGCCCGCCCTCGCCCAGAGCTCCGAGGAGCAGGATTTTGTCTCTAGGATCAACTCGTCCAGGGCGAAGGCGGGACTTCCCCCCTATTCCGTCGCGTCCGACCTAGTGGCTGTGGCGAGGAGACACAGCCAGGAAATGGCAAGCCAGGGACGGATCTACCACAACGCGGAGCTGGGCTCGGAGGTTTCGGGCTGGCGGAGCCTGGGGGAGAACGTGGGCAAGGGGCCGAGTGTGGACTCCCTCCACGAGGCCTTCATGGCCAGCGAGCCCCACAGGGAGAACATCCTGGATCGGGCATTCACCCAGGTGGGGGTGGGGGTGAGCGTCACCGCTGACGGCATCATCTACGTCACGGAAGTCTTCCGGGAGCCGGCTGGGGCCCCCGCCCCCCAGCCGGCTCCCGCCGCACCGAGGAACCGGGGCGGCTCGGCGGCGCCGGTGGCAAAACCCCGGGTCCAGTCAGGTCAGGCCGCCAGACCGAGCCCGAGCTCGCCAGCCTCCCTGCCCCGGCCGCCGGCCCCGCCAGCGCCTGCGCCTCCTGCTCCAGGGGAGCTCTCCCGGGTAGCCATCGCCAGATTGGTGGGGCTGGAGAGAGGCCTGATGGGGGCGGGGGAGCTCCTGTCGGGAGGGCCATCCCGAGGGGAGCACCATCCAGGCGGGGGACCCTCCTTCGTGGTGATTCTCAGCTGGCTTGTCTGAGGCCGGCCCCTCCTTCCGGCACAAGCGGCTGGCGAGGACCGCCCGGGTACTTGCTGAATTCTCGCGTTCCTGGTTCTCGGGTTGCCCGGGCTGGAGGCACCTCGGGCCAGAAGCGGACTTCCGGCGGCGATGGTATCCTTACGCTGTCCAGGAGGGGTCATGAAAGGACCCGTGCGAAAAGGCCAAGATGAGGGATGGCCCGCCTGTGGAACCTTCGGCGGGCTTTGTCTTCTTTATGAGTCGAGTCTTCTGGCCGGACCTCAGGTGATTGAGGTCCTTCTTCGTTTCATGGCCGAGGCCGCCGACGGGGAGACCTTGAGCTTGAGCAAGGACGGGGGCCGCTTCGTGGTTCGCATCGGGAGGCTGGAGACCCTTGGAGGGCGCGCTCTTCCCGACGCCGAGGAGGCGCGGCGGCTGAAGGAGAGCCTGGGTAGGGCAGGGGCCCGCGCTTCCCACCCGAGCCTCGGCCCCGTGCCCCTTCTCACGGCCAAGGAGGAGGGGAAGGGCTCGGCCGGGGGCGGGGTTCTCGCTGCCGGCCAGCGCTGACCGGCCCGCCGGCTCACTCAAGGACCTCCAGGTAGGGGCGGAACAGAGTAAAAGCTTCCGCCTGTAGGAGCGGGGGCCGCAAGGACTCCACGGAGGCCCCGGTGCTACATGTTGGCGTAGGTCTCGTAGTCCTTCTCGACCTTGGGGACGACCCCCGTCACGTACTCCCCGTCGGCACAGCCCCTACACCAGTCGGAGTCCCTAATGGCCCTCGCCGTCTCCATGGGATCGGCGCATCTCCTCAGGGCGGCGAGGATGTCCTCATAACCGTGGGAGGAGAGGAGTAGGGTCCTCTTGGTGGCCTCGAGGCCCTGCTCCAGGGAGACGTAGTTCTTCACGCCGTGGGAGTTGTAGTCCGTTGCCCCGGGCATGGGGTACGTGGTCGCGAGGGGGTTCCATGCGGCCCTGGTGAACTCGGCCACCTGCCACGCGACCAGGACCACCAGGTTGTTGCGGCAAGTGGAGGACGAGATTACTGGCAGGAAGGTCTCGGCCCACTTGCCGTAGGGAATCGAGTTGGGGCCCCTGAAGAGCCTGGCCAGCCGTGCCCTCTCCTCTGACTCCAGCTCGGTCTGGAGCTGAGCGACGAGGGCCACAGCCCGGTCCCTGGCCTGGTAGAGGTCGCGGAGGACGGCCCTAGCCCTGGCGAGGGCCGCCTCCTTCTCCCGCTTGCTGGCAGCGATGGCGTCGCGGGCGGCGGCCTCCTGCTGGAGGAGGGCGTCCAGGTCCCGCCTCCTCGCTTCCCACTCCGATCTGAGGACGGCGGCCCGCCTCACAAGCTCCGCCTCATGCCTGCCGGCCCTCTCCAGGATCACCAGGCGGTAGGCGAGGTCGCTGGGGCTAGTGGGGCTGAGAAGGATGGCGAGGGTGCTCGCGGGGCCCATACGGTATGCCCTGCTGGCCACGGTGTTGAGTTCGGCTCGGAGGGAGGAGTAGGACTCCTCCGCGTCGGCCAGCATCTCCCTGGCATCCGCGAGTTCGGCCTGGACCCTAGAGAGCCTGTCCTCGGCCGCTTGGAGCCTGGAGTTGAGGGCGGCAAGCTCCGCCTCTATGACGTCGGCGGAGACCCTGTCCGCCTGGATCCTCCGCTCCACCTCGGCCAGCTCCCGTCTGGCCCGGTCGAGCTCGGTGCGGGTGTCCGCGGCCGCGGGGACGGCGATCGCCGCAACCAGAGCGACCGCGAGGAACTCTCTCCCCACTCGCCTCCGCACTTCGTTCCTCGCCTCCGGACCCCCACGTGGCCAGGTGAGGGTCATCCCTTCGCCACCGGGCGTTAAGGCACCCTAATGGCTTGGGCCGTCGAGAGGCAAGCACCTCGGCCTACTAAACGTGGTTCGGCGCGGCCGCGGTTGACTTGAGACCGCCCACTCCGGTGTCGGGTTCTCTCAGGGCCGGAGCTCTCGGCCCGCCTGCCTTAAGGTGCCGAGGATGTGGGAGGCGAGGGTGGCGGGGTCCAAGCCGAGCGAGGCGTGGAGCTCCTCCTGGCGACCGTGCTCCAGGAATCGATCGGGAACGCCCATGGTTACGACGGGCGCGCGCACGCCTCTGGCCGCGAGCAACTCGAGGACCCCCGCGCCGAAGCCCCCCGCCAGGATGTTGTCCTCCACGGTCACGATGAGGGGGTGGGAGACGGCGAGCTCCACCAGGGTGGGATCCAGGGGCTTCGCCCATCTCGCATCGAACACCGTGGCCTTCACCCCTTCCCTCTCGAGCAGGGAGGCTGCGGCCAGGGCGGTCCCCGTCATCTTCCCTATCCCCACGAGCGCCACATGCCTTCCTTCCCGGAGGATCTCCCCCTCCCCTGGCCTGGGAGGCCTTCGCCGTCGGAGGGAGGGGCGCTGGGTGGTCCCTTTGGGGAACCTCAGGGCTGTCGGCCCGTCCCACCTCTCCAGAGCCGAGCGGAGCAGGAGGGCGAGCTCGGCCCCGTCCCTGGGGGCGGCCACCGCCATCCCTGGCATCAGCCTGAGGTAGGAGAGGTCGAAAAGACCGTGGTGGGAAGGGCCGTCCTCTCCCGTCACCCCGGCCCTGTCCACGGCCAGGACCACGGGGAGTCTGTGGAGGCAGACGTCGAGGAGGAGCTGGTCGAAGGCGCGCTGGAGGAAGGTGGAGTAGACGGCCACGACCGGCCGGAGGCCTCCGAGGGCGAGCCCGGCGGCGAAGGCCACGGCGTGCTGCTCAGCTATCCCAACGTCGTACACGCGGGAGGGGAACTCCCTCGCCACGGTGGAGAGGCCTGTGGGGGAGGCCATGGCAGCAGTGATGGCCACGAGCCGGGGGTCCCTCCTGAACTCCTCCAGGAGGGCCTCGGCGAAGATCTGGGTGAAGGAGGGTTCGGCTGCCTTTGCCCTCGGTGCTCCCGTGGCCACGTCGAAGGGGCCGACTCCGTGGAGCTTCTCCTCGTCCTCTTCAGCAGGGGCGTAGCCCTTCCCCTTCTCGGTGGCCACATGGAGGAGGACGGGCCCCCTTATGGCGGCGGCCTTCCTCAGGGCCTCCTCCAGTCCGCGAAGGTCGTGTCCGTCCACAGGGCCTGCGTAGGTCAGGCCGAGGGTCTCGAAGAAGGTCCGGGGGGCGATAAGGGCCTTAACGGACTCCTTCAGCCTCTTTGCCCCCTCCCTCAGGCCGGGACCCGCGCGGGGAACCCGCTCCAGAGCCCATTCCACTCCCTTTTTTGCTAGCTGGTACCGCCAGTCGAGCCTGAGGCGGGTGAGGTGGGTTGAGAGGCCGCCCACGGTGGGGGCGTAGGAGTGGGCGTTGTCGTTCAGGATCACCAGGATGTCAGCCTTTCTCGCGCCTATCTGGTTCAAGGCCTCGTAAGCCAAGCCCCCGGTCATGGCGCCGTCCCCTATGACGGCCACCACCTTTCCGGACTCCCCTTTCCTCCGCCTCGCCTCGAAGAGGCCGAGGGCGTAGGAGAGGGATGTGGAGGCGTGGGAGTTCTCCACCCAGTCGTGGGGGGACTCGGAACGGTTCGGGTAGCCCGAGAGACCGCCGCGTTGCCGAAGGGTGGCGAAGGCCTCCCTCCTGCCCGTGAGGATCTTATGCACGTAACACTGGTGTCCGGTGTCCCAGATGATGGCGTCCCTGGGGCTATCGAAGACCCGGTGGAGGGCGATGGCGAGCTCCACCACCCCAAGGTTGGGACCGAGGTGGCCTCCGGTGCGGGCCACTGTCTCCACGAGGAGGGCCCTGATCTCGGCCGCCAGGACCTCAAGCTCCGCGTAAGTCAGGGGCTTGAGGTCCTCTGGCCCCGCTATTTTCTCCAGAAAGCCCATCTGAGGCCGGTGCCTCTCGCCCGCGCTCCCTCCTTGGTCCGGCGCGCCCGGACCACCGAGGATAGCACCGGCAGGAACTCTCCGGGCGCGGGGGGTTCCCGATAGAAGCACGTAGGCCCCTGCCTGTGTGGACGGAGCTCTCCGGGCTGGGGGTTTGCGGCGTCCGGGTCAACATATTGGGAGGAAAGAGAGATTGACTCCCCCGCCCCGCGAGGGGAGAATCGAGCTGCTGGTGCGCGCAGCCGGCGGGAGAAGGGGGTTTCCATGGAAGGCCTCATGATGGACTATCCGCTCACCCTCACCCACATCTTCGAGAGAGTGGCCAGGTATTACCCGCGGCAGGAGGTGGTGACAAGACTTCCTGACAGATCCCTCCACCGCTACACCTACGCCGACTTCCACTCCCGGGCCCTCCGCCTGGCTTCGGCCCTTGCCTCCCTGGGGGTGTCGCGGGGTGACCGGGTTGCCACCTTCTGTTGGAACCATTTCCGCCACCTCGAGCTCTACTTCGCGGTTCCCGTGTTGGGTGCGGTCCTCCACACCCTCAACATCAGGTTGCACCCGTCTCAGCTCGCGTACATCGCAAACCATGCTGAGGACTCAGTCCTCTTCTTCGATGCGAGCCTCGCTCCTCTTGTGGAGAGGTTCAGGGGGGAGCTCAAGACCGTGAGGCGGTTTGTCTGGGTCCCCGATACGGGGCAGGCCTCCCCCGATTGGGCTCTGGACTACGAGGAGCTCCTCGCCTCTGGCCATGAGTCCTTTCCCCTTCCATCCCTGGATGAGAGGGAGGCTGCGGCCATGTGCTACACGTCCGGAACAACAGGGGAACCCAAGGGCGTCGTCTACTCCCACCGGGCCATCGTCCTCCACTCCTTCGCCGAGGCCATGGGATCGGTCTTTGGGCTGAACGACTCGGACGTGGTCATGCCCGTGGTTCCCATGTTCCACGCGAACGCCTGGGGCCTCCCCTTTACATGCGTGATGGTCGGGGCGAAGCAGGTCTTTCCCGGCCCCCACCTCAATCCCGAGAGCCTCCTCGAGCTTGTGGAGGGAGAAAGGGTTACCGTGACGGCCGGCGTCCCCACCATCTGGCTCGGGATCCTGGCCGCCCTTGACAGGGAGCCGGGGAAGTACGACGTCTCGAGCCTCCGGGTCATCCCCTGCGGGGGATCGGCGGCCCCGAGGGCCATGATCGAGGGGTTCGAAAAGCGCCACGGCATCACGGTGCTCCACGCATGGGGCATGACGGAGACCACACCCCTTGGCACTGCCGCCGTCCTGAGGCCCTGGATGCGGGGGTGGTCGGAGGAGGAGAAGCTCTCGGTGAGGGAGACCCAGGGAGCGCCTGTTCCCTTCGTCGAGGTCAAGGCCTTGGATGAGGAGGGGAGGGAGGTCCCCTGGGATGGCAAGACCATGGGGGAGCTGGTGGTGAGGGGGCCGTGGGTGGCGGGAGCGTACTATCGGAACCCCGAGGCCAGCGCGGAAGCCTTCACTCCGGACGGGTGGTTCCGGACAGGTGACATAGTCACCATCTCCCCCGAGGGGTACATCCGGATCACGGACCGGGCCAAGGATCTCGTGAAGTCGGGAGGGGAGTGGATCAGCTCCCAAGAGCTCGAGAACGCCCTCATGGGCCACCCGGCCGTCCTCGAGGCCGCTGTGATAGGCGTTCCTCATCCCAGATGGCAGGAAAGACCCCTCGCGGTGGTGAAGCTGAAAGAAGGGGCGAGCGCCAGCCCGGAAGAGCTCAGGGAGTTCCTCGCACCGAGGTTCCCCAAGTGGTGGCTGCCGGATGCCTTTGTCTTCGTGGACGAGATCCCCAAGACCTCCGTGGGGAAGTTCCAGAAGAGGGCCCTACGGGAGCAGTACAAAGACTACCGGCTTGAGGGCTGAGCTTCCAGGCTGCTTAGGCCGTTGCCCTGGCGCCGAGAGGGACGCGGTCCCCCAGTCCCTTACCCCAGACTCCGGGAACCCTGGTGCCGCAGCGGTCGCAGGTGCCGGGCAGGGCCGTGAGGACTCTCACCCGGTACCAGTCCCTCGCCACCAGGAGGGCGCCGCAGGAGGGGCAGAAGGTGCTCTCCTTTTCAGGGTCGCGGACGTTCCCCAGGTACACGTACCTGAGGCCGGCCTGCCTGGCCTGCTGATAGGCCCGGACCAGGGTTGAGTGGGGAGCGGGAGGACGGTCGAGCATCTTGTAGTCGGGGTGGAAGGCGGTGAGGTGCCAGACCAGATCTGGGCTTAAGGAGGCAAGCCATGACGCAGCCTCCGCTACCTCTTCGGCAGAGTCGTTCAGGCCCGGGATAAGGAGGGTGGTTATCTCCACCCAGATGCCCGCCCGGAGCATGTGCTCTATGTTTCTGAGAACGGGTCTCAGCCTTGCCCCACATATCTCGCGGTAGAAGGAGTCGCTGTAAGCCTTGAGGTCTATGTTGGCCGCATCCAGGTAGGGGCCGATGGTATCGATGGCCCTCAGGGTCTCGAAGCCGCTGGAGACAAAGACGGTGAGGATGCCCGCTTCTTTGGCAAGCTGGAAGGTCTCGTAAGCGTACTCGAAGGCCACCACGGGCTCGTTGTAGGTGAAGGCGATCATGGGTATGCCCTGCTCAATGCAGACCTCCACCAGCTCCTCCGGAGCCGCCTCCCGCCCGAGATATGGAAGCCTTCCCCCCGCGAGCTCCCCCTGGGAGATGCGGGCCTGGGAGATCTCCCAGTTCTGGCAGAACTGGCAGCGGAGGTTGCAGCCAAGAGTTCCCAGGGAGAGGATGGGTTTACCGGGGAGGAAGTGGAAGAGGGGTTTTTTCTCCACGGGGTCCACGTGGAGAGCGATGGCCCTGCCGTGGACGAGGACGTGGAGGGTTCCTCCCAGGTTGGCCCTGACCCCGCACTTCCCCACCTCTCCCGGAGCGAGGACGCACCAGTGCTCGCAGGCGGTGCACCTCACAGTGCCGGGGACAGGCTGCCTCGGCATGGGCTCGAAGAGGATGCCTTCGCGGAAAGCCGCCATTTTTGCCACCCCGCCTCTCTGGCGCTCCCGAGGACCTTCACAGAGTCTAGCTCCGGTCTCGGAACCCCGGCCCCCGCTGCCCCCTCCGGAACCCCGGCCCCTTGCACCTTAAAAATCCGGGAGGCTGCACCGCCATCCGTCGGCCTCCCGCTTCACAAGGCCCTTCTTCTCGAGGCTCTCCAGGTGGGCCCTGAGGGTGAGCTCGGCTGCGGGGTGGAGCACGGGGTCCACGTCCGCGTAGACATGTTTTAAGAGTTCGGAAGGCCGGGTGAGGCCAGCTGCTAGGGCGGCCAGGATCTGAGCCTCTCTGGCCTGGCGGTGCCTGATGTACCAGTTGATCCAGGGAAGGGGGTGCTCAACCACGGGACCGTGGCCCGGGTAGAGGCGGCGTGGGGCAAGGGCAAGGAGGCGCCTTAAGGAGGAGAGGTAGGCCTCCATGTCGCCTTCGGGCCAGTCCACAAGGCTCGTGCCAGATCCCAGGATGTGGTCTCCGGTGAAGACCGCTGTCTCGGGCTCGAGCAGGAAGCAGAGGTGATCCGGAGAATGCCCGGGAGTGGCCAGCACCTTCAGGGGAGTCCCGGGGATGGGGTTCTCTCCGTCTTGGAGGGCGCGGTCGGGGGAGGCGCGGGCGGGGCCGAGAATGGGGGCACCGAGGGCTCGGGCGAGTTCCCTGGCTCCCTCGGCGTGGTCGGGATGGGCGTGGGTGAGGAGCACTGCCACGGGCCTGCCCTGAGCTGCCCGGACCACCGCGTCCAGGTGGATGGGGTCGGCGGGGCCGGGGTCTATCACGAGAGGGCCAGCCTTCAGCACGTAGGTGTTGGTTCCCGTCAGGGTGAGGGGTGAGGGGTTCTTCGCCGTCACCACCGTGACCAGCGGGGAGAGTTCCCGTGGCTGCTCCCAGGCCGGTCCCTCCGCCGCCGACGAGGTGGCGAGGGCGTCCGCCGGTCTCGGCTGTCCTTGCTCAGCCTGGCGGTGCATAGACCTCAGCCCACCAGCCCGGCCAGGGGGCGGCCGGGGCGCGGGAGTACTCCCCCTCCCAGGGCAGGGCGATGCCGATACGTCCATTCCGCCACACCACACGGGGAAGAACGGGATGGGCGGGCTCTGCCTCGGCCCAGGCGAGGGCCTCCTCCCAGGTTCTAAAGGCGGCTAGGGCGAGGAGGGTCATGTACGTGGGGAACATCATTGGCATCCTGCCCTTCCTGGCGGCCTGCACCGCGTACCGGGGAGTGGTCCAGATCGCCACGTCTGTCTCGATCATGTCAGTCCGGGCAGTCACATTTGGGGGCAGGCGGGCCAGGAAGAAACGGGCATCGAACCGGCTGGGCACCACCACTGGGGTAACCCATCTCCCGAACGGGACGAGGCTGGAGGCGTCGCCGGTGAGTCCCAGGGCTCTCAGGGCCTCGCCGAGGGTGGCCTCCCCGCGGTGGATCTTGCTCCGCCAGGACCTCAGGGCCTCGGGCTCTTGGGAGGGGACCTGCTCTTCCCCTAGAACCTTTGGAACTCGCGCCGGCCGAGGGGAGAGCCTTTTAGCGAGAAGGATTCCGGCCTCCTCAAAGAGCTCCCGGAGGGCGGCGGCGTAAAAGGGTGGGTCGAACCCGGGCTTGCTCACGGTGGGCAGCCTCAGGGCTGAGAGGGTCTCCTCCTCGGCGTCCCTCGGCTCCACGACCCCGCCCGGGAACACGTAAGCCCCCGGCGCCCAGTTGAGGGAGGCGGCCCTCCTCACCAGAAGAACCTCGAGGCCGCCCTCGGCCTCCCTGAGGAGGACCACCGTGGAGGCGTCGAGGGGTTCCGGAATGGCCATGGCAGAAGATTACGGCCAAGGTCCTCTCGGGGCGAGCCCCGCCGAGAGCCGCCTTGCCGTCTAGGCGTAGGAGTAGAAGCCTTGCCCCGTTTTCCTGCCGAGCCTCCCCGCGTCCACCATCCTCCGGAGGAGCTCGGGCGGGTAGAACTTGGGATCCCCCGTCTCGCGCCAGATGTTCAGGGCGGCGTGATAGAGGACGTCTATGCCGGTGAGATCGGCGGTGGCCAGGGGACCCATCCTGTGGTTGAAGCCGAGCACGCAGGCGCGGTCCACCTCCTCAGGGCTGGCCACTCCCGATTCCACCATACGAACGGCCTCGAAGACGAAGGGGATGAGGAGGCGGGTGGTGAGGAACCCGGCCACATCCCTCCTCACCACGACGGTTTCCTTGCCCAGGGCGCGGGCGAAGGCCACCGCCTCCTGGGTAGTCTCCTCGGAGGTGGTGAGGCCCTTCACTATCTCGCAGAGGGACATGAGGGGAACCGGGGAGAAAAAGTGGGTTCCCACCACCCGGTCGGGGCGGGTCGTGGCCGAGGCAATGGCCGTGATGGGAAGGGCCGAGGTGTTGGTGGCGAGGATGACTCCCGGCCTCACCAGGGCGTCCAGCTCGGCGAAGACTGCCTTCTTGAGGTCGAGGTCCTCATAGACCGCCTCGACCACGAAGTCGGCATCGGCCCCCGCCTTGGGGTCCGTGGTGAAGCTCAGGCGAGAAAGGGCGGTCTCGGCCGCCTCCGGCTCGAGGCGGCCCTTCTCCACGAGCTTGGCGAGGGACGATTCGATGGAAGCCCTGGATCTCTCCAGGGCGCCCGGATCGACGTCCCTCAGCACCACCTCCATGCCGGAGGAGGCGGCCACCTGAGCTATGCCGGACCCCATGAGCCCGGCGCCCACCACCAGCAGTTTCTTGACCATCTCGCACCTCCCGGGCTGGTCTCGAGGCTGCTCCTCAAGGCCATTCTCCTGGAGGGGGAGGAGGGCGGCAAGGGCAAAGGGCGGTTCTAGCCGAGGCCAAGCTCGGGAGCCGAGGCCAAGCTCGGGAGCCGACCCACTAGACCTCGACGGCTTTTTCGGAGATCCCAACCGCCTCCTAACAGAGGGATAACAGAGGAGAGTCCCGGGGTCGGGCCGGCTCTCGTAGGATGCGGGCGAGATGTTCTACCTCAGGTACCTGTTCCGGGAGCTAACCCGGAGGTTCCGGAGGACCGTTCTCACCGTGCTAGCCCTCGCCGTTGGGATCGGGCTTGTGGTGGCCATAGCGGGCCTCTCACGCGGTCTGGAAAGGGCGGAGCGGAGGGCCTTGAGCCCCCTGGCCGGGGTAGGCACCGACATGATGGTCACCATGCCCGTCGCCACGGCGGGGGGCCAGGCCGGAGGGCCGCCCGGCGGCGGTCCGGGCAGCCCGGATCAGTTCCAGCAGATGCAGCAAGTGATTCAGGAGAACCAGAATGTCCTCACGGACCTCTCGAAGCTCGGCAAGCCCGGTGACCGCTTTGTCCACGACTTCTTCCTCCCGGGGAACTACCTCACCCTCCCGGAGGACCGGGTGGAGGCCGTGAGGCAGCTCCCGGGGGTGGTCTCGGTCACGCGGGCGCTCGTCATGCTCGCCGTGCACCAGGAGGGAACCGTCCCGCAGATCGTTGCGGAGTTCCAAAGCGGAGGTGAGGAGCTGAACATCGAGGCATCCATCCAGCCCATGACCCCCGAGGAGGAGGCTCAGGTCCGAGCCTGCATGGAGAAGGCCAGGCAGGAGGGGCGAGCGGGGGGCTTCAGGGAGTGCCTGCCAGAGCGCTTCCGGAGCTTCCAGATGCGGGTGGTCACTCCTCAGCGGGTCATCAGGCAAATCCTGAACCCTCCCCAGACGGACATAAAAAGCGAGCCTTACACCGTTGCGGGCGTTGAGGAAAGGGGGGGAGGTGCCTCCATTATCGGACCCGAGCAGATAGTGCAGGGAAGGTTTTTCTCGGCCTCCTGGGAGGGGGAGGCCGTCCTCGCCGAGGCGTACGCACAGAGGAAGGGAATGGCGGTGGGATCCGCCCTCGAGCTCAACGGGAAGCGGTTCCAGGTGGTTGGCCTGGCGAGGCCCCCGCTCGGAGGGATCGTGGCCGACGTCTACCTCCCCCTCCGGGATCTCCAGGCCCTCTCGGGCAAGGAGGGGCGGGTGAACGTGCTCCTCGTCAGGGCCGACTCGGCTTCGGGGGTTCCGGAGGTGGCCAGGGCCATCCAGGGCTCGGTCCCCGGAGTTCAGGTGGCGAGCGCTAAGGAGTTGGCGGAGAGGGTGAGCGGTTCCCTGGTGAGTGCGGTGGAGGTGGGTAAGAGGGTGGGTCTCGTCCTGGCGGTGGTGGCCCTGGGGGGAGCCTTCCTGATAGTGGCCCTGCTCACCTCGGGGTCGGTGGCGAGGAGGGTTAGGGAGTTCGGCGTCCTCAAGGCCATCGGGTGGAGCCGCTGGCTGGTGGTGAGGCAGATCTTGGGAGAGTCCGTGGCCCAGGCTCTCCTTGGGGGAGGCCTCGGTGCCGGGCTCGGGCTAGGCGGGACCGCGCTCATCCCGAGGTTTGTTCCCGCGCTAACGGCCACGGCTCCCTCGGCGGCCTCTCCGTCCGTGTTCGGGCTGGGGCAGGTGGCGGCGGCGAGCACCCGTATCCCTTTGGAGCCGCGGGTGAGTGGAGGCGTCCTTTTGGCCGCGGTGGGTCTTGCCCTCGTGGCGGGCCTCGTGGCCGGGGGACTGGGAGCCTCGAGGGCGGCGCGGCTCAGGCCCTCGGAGGCCCTTCGCGACATCGGGTGAAAGGGGAGGACCCTTGGGCGGAGAGGCCGGTATGGGCGGCGGGGAGGCTCTCTACGAGCTCAAAGCCGTCTCGAAGCACTTCAGAAGGGGCCCTTCACTGGTGAAGGCCGTGGACGAGGTGGATCTCATCGTGGGCCGGGGGGAGTTCTTGGTGATTCAGGGACCGAGCGGTTCAGGTAAGAGCACCCTCCTGAACCTTCTGGGAGGCCTGGAACGCCCCACTTCCGGGCAGGTCCTTTTTAGGGGAAAGGATATGGGCTCGGTGGCTGAAGGGGAACTCGCCTCTCTTCGCCTCAGGGTCTTTGGCTTTGTCTTCCAGCAGTTCAACCTGATCCCTACCCTCACGGCTCTGGAAAACGTGGAGGCCGCTCTCGCGCCGGCCGTGAGGGACGGGGCGAGGAGAAGGGCTAGGGCCGTCGACGTCCTTGAGCAAGTGGGGCTTCTGGAGCGGTCCGGGCACCTTCCCTCGGAGCTCTCGGGAGGGGAGCAGCAGAGGGTGGCGATAGCCAGGGCCCTCGCCAATGACCCCGAGGTTATCCTCGCTGACGAGCCCACTGGCGATCTGGACTCAGCAAGCGGCGCCGAGGTGGTGAGAAGGCTGGAGGAGCTCTCTTCTGAGGGCGGCAAGACCGTGGTTCTTGTCACCCATGACCAGTCCATCGGAGGAAGAGCGAGCCGCCTCCTCCTCATGAGGGACGGCCGTCTCTTCCCCGCCTAGCTCTCTTCCTGAGCTCCGGGGGCGTGCCTCCGGGCGGGAAATCTCCGTCCTAAGATTTCTCTGCCAGCGAGGGCGGATGCTTCTGCAGCGGAGGAGGCTAGAGATGGTGCGGTTCCAGGTCAGGACACCGGCAAGGGAAGCCCTGGTGGACGTCACCTCCCAGGTGGCGGAGGCCCTCGCGGAGACCGGTATGGAGGAGGGGGCCCTCCTTGTCTATGTGCCGCACACCACCGCCGGGATACTCGTGAACGAGAACGCTGACCCCGATGTAGGGCGGGACATCTCCGAGTTCCTTTCCGAGCTGGCCCCAAGGGATAGGGCCTGGAGGCACGGCGAGGGCAACGCCGACGCCCACGTCAAAGCGTCCATGGTGGGGGAGTCGGTACTCCTTCCCGTGAGCGGCGGGCGCCTTGCTCTCGGCAGGTGGCAGGGGGTGTTCCTAGCTGAGTTCGATGGCCCCAGGACGAGAGAGCTCTGGGTGGTGCCTCTTGTCTCGGGGTCCAGGAGGGGGTGAGCTCCTGGAGCCCGGCGGGTGTGAAGGGCCAGAGCGGGGCTAGCCGGGCAGGGGGTCCCCGAAGTAGGTCTCTGCCCGGTCGCGGGCGTCATCGTACTTCCAGCAGAACCAGCGGTCGAAGAGGCTCTGCCACTTCCCCGCTCTGAAGAGCAGGGGATCTATGCAGTTGATGGGGTCTTTGGGGCCGGGACGGTAGGTGATGGGGACGCTCACGCCGACATCGAAACGGGTCAGGCTGTTCAAGGCGGCCACGAGCTTCTCCCGGGTGGGGTCGGGTCCCGCCAGCCTCAGGCCCTCCACGAAGACGCGGGCTGCGGCCCAGGCCACCTCCATCCACGCTCCCAGGGGGTCGCCAGGGTAGTAACGCTTCACGGTCTCCACGTAGAGCCTCACCCCCGGGGCGTTGGGGTGAACAGAGGGGGCGAGATGGCTCTCGGAGCTCACCACACCCTCGAGGAGCTCAGGGCCGGCCCCCTTCTCCACCTGCTCCACGGCCATACCGCCTCCGAAGACGGGAACCCTCCATCCCTGCCTGCCCATGGCCTGGAGGAGGCGGACATAGCTCATAGGGTCGAGGGGAGCGAGAACGGAGTCCGCCCCCATGGCCCGCCACTTGAGGACGAGGGGTGTGTAGTCGGGCTGGGTGACGTCGACCATGACCTCGTCGACGGGCTCGATCCCGGCATGGCGGAAGTTGGCCACCACGGCCTCGCGCATTTCCTCCCCCCAGGGAACGTTCACCACCACGACGGCCGGCTTCCGCACCCCCAGCCTGACCGCCACCCAGACATAGGCTCCCTCGTACCGTCTGAGGTTCGCGAGGGTAGGGAAGGAGAGGTCGTACCGAGTGGAGCTGGGGACACCCACTCCGCCTATCACCGGAACGCCCTGGGAGACGAAGTAGGGGACCGCCCGCGGCTCCGTCATGGGCGCGGTCATCCCGACGATGGCGAAGACCCTATCCTGCTCGACCAGGCGCTTGGCCAGCTGATCCCCGCGGGTGGCGTCGGTACCGTCGTCATAGGCGATGAGCTCGATGGTGCGGCCGTGGATGCCTCCCATCTCGTTCACGTAGTTGAAGTAGGCGCGTACGGCGTGCTCCCAGGGCTTCCCGTCGAGGCCCCCGGACTCGCTGAAGATGGTTCCCACCGTGATCCTGCCGGAGCTCACGCCCGCGCGGGCCGAGTCGGAGCTCGAGCGCTCTCTCCCCGGGCCCGCGGAGAAGGCTCCGCCTCCGCGAGCGGCTGTGGTGGGCGGGGGCTGCCCGGCGGGGGTGAGCTCCTGGCCGACGGCCTCCCCCGGCTGCGCACGGACGGCCCCTCCCCTTAGAGCTGCCTCCTCCCCCGCCGAGACGAGTCTTATGAGGCCGAGGGCGAAAAGGAGGGAGAGGGCAGCTGAAAGCCCCAGAAACCTCCAGAGTATGGAGTCCTCGTTGTCCAGGATGCCCCGCACTGGCCTCAGCCCCTCCAAGCCTAACTTCGCATGGAAGGCGAGGGTTCCTCCGCGTCCCGGGGGAGCGCGGAGAGGAGAGCCGGCGCCCGCGATGAATTTTGCTTTGCGAGCCACTGCAGAAGAGCGAAGGGGGAGAACCATGCGGAGAGCGCTTAGGGCACTGGCGGTGGGACTCGCGGCACTGGCAGCGGGAGCGGGTCTGGGCGTTCCGTCTCCCGCCGCCCACGCTGGCCTCCCTCGTCCCGCGAAGGTGGACGCGAGGGTGGTGGAGGCTGCGAGCAGGGCGGGTGCCGGTGGCACCCTGGATCTGGTCATAACCCTCGACCGGGTAGCCGATGAAAACTTGAGCTCCCGCCTCCAGGCCTTGGGAACCTGGTCCTGGACCTTCAGGCACCTGCCGGTGGCAGGGATCAGGCTTCCCGTGAAGCGGCTGGATGAACTGAGGAGAACGCCGGGGGTGAGGGCCATCTACCTCAACCGGCGCCTCCGCTACGAACTCAAGGACTCGGCCCGCCTCATGAACACCGCCCGCGCCTGGGGTAGGGGAATCACCGGGAAGGGCGTGACCGTCGCCATTCTCGACACGGGAGTCGACTTCACCCACCCCGACCTTGCCCCTGCCATGAAGGCCAATGTCAAGCTCGTGGAGTTCGGCTCGCCCACGCCCGTGGTACCGGTGGAAGGGATACAGAACTCCGATACGACCTCCGGGCATGGAACCCACGTGGCGGGGGATGTGGCAGGTAGGGGGACCCAGTCGGGAGGCGCCTACCGGGGGATGGCCCCCGAGGCCGATCTGGTGGGGATAGGCGCTGGTGACGCCCTTTTCATCTTCACCGTGGTGGAGGGATTCGACTGGATCCTCGCGAACAGGGAGAAGTACGGAATCCGAGCTGTGAACAACTCGTGGGGAACCGAGTTTGAGCCCTTCGATCCGGACAACCCGGTGAATGTCGCCACCAGGAAGGTGGCGGAAGCCGGCATTGTGGTCCTTTTCGCCATGGGCAACTCCTACGACGAGCTCACCATGAACCCCTACGCCGCCGCTCCCTGGGTGATCCCTGTGGCCGCTGGAACCAAGACCGGGACGGTGACGGACTTCAGCTCGGGCGGGCTCGAGGTCAGCCTGCCAGGCCTCAAGTTCGATGGAAGGCCCATCGAGGGGGAGACCCGAAGACCGCTGGATCTTGGTCTCTATCACCCGGCCGTCACCTCCACAGGCGAGAACGTGGTCTCCACCCGGTCCAACACCACCCTCCTGCCCCTTCTCGCAGTGACCGACGACGCATCCCTCGGCCCGGATGCCGTCTGGTACACGACCATGTCGGGAACCTCCATGGCCACCCCTGAGACGGCTGGGGTGGTGGCCCTCCTCCTCCAGGCTGACCCTTCCCTCACTCCCCACCAGGTCCGCCAGGTCCTGGAGATCACTGCCAGGCCCATTCCCGGGGTTCCCTTCTGGAAACAGGGGTACGGATACACGGACGCTTCGGCCGCGGTGGAGCTTGCTCTCTCCCTGAGGGATCTGCCGCCCTCCGAAAAACAGGCCCGCCTTGATTCCCTTCACGCCGCCAGGGACAGGGCCCTTCTCGACTCCTTCTCTCACCCGACCAGGACCTACGCCTTCGAGGATCCCGCTCCCACGGGCCCCGGCTCGGTGGAGCACAAGATCCTCGTCCCAGCCGGTTCCAGGAGAGTGAAGGTGGTAACCAACGGGCCCATCGCGATTCTGCTGAACGCGGCGAGGTACGACATAACGCTCCTGGACGCTCAGGGCAACAAGGTGGGCGACACCCTGGGACAGGGGCTGAACATCTCTTCCGGCACCTACATCCTCGACCTCGACCTGAAAAAGCTCGCCGAGGACGAGAGCGAGGCGGCGAAGAGGTACTCGGAGCTCAAGTGGGGGGAGTGGACGGTGCGGATAGAAGCTGACCTCTCACCTGCTCTTCCCTCACCCCTTCGGGATCTCCCCATCGAGGACCAGCCCAAGAAGTCCATCCACACGGTGGCAGCCGTCTTCCCCGAGCCGCCCGTGAGCTGCTCGCCGGTCCAGGCCTTCGTCCCGACGGAGATGAAGTCCTTCCTTTTCCAGGACGACCGGGCTGAGGGAGTACCCTATCCTGCCAACCCCAAGTACACGTACGTTGGCCCCGTCCCCGACGGGAGCCTGGGGAACAGAAGGCCCCTGAGATACCTGGCAGGCACCTTCGGGGTTGTGAACACGGAGGTTCCGGGACCTGAACCGGTCTTCAGCACCCCTCCTCTGGAGTCCCCTCTCACCGTAGGAAAGCTTGCGGTGGTGGAGACCTGGATTCAGGGGGTTCCGGGGGTGAGGGGCCTTCTTAGAGGTCAGCTCATTGACATAGCCCCGGATGGGACGGCGAAGGCGATCGCGAGCATGCCGGAGAATGTGCCGGCCGAGGCCGCCCCAGACGCGCCGGCCCGGACCCGGGCGGTCGTCCCCATCGCCCGTGGCTACACGCTGGAGAAAGGACACCGTCTCGGGGTGAGGCTGGGGGTCACCTTCATCGGCACCACGGCGAACACCCTCTACTACGACTCGGATGAGTTCCCTTCGGGACTCTCCGTCCTCGCCGGGGGGATGGTGTCGGTGAATCCGTGCACGGGGGAACGGGTAGCCGCTGGTGCGCAGGGCGCCGCGGGACGCCAGGCTGAGGTCGCCGCGAGGGTCGCTGAGCTCCCCGTTACCGGCGGGTGGCGAGTGGGCCTTCCCTTGGTTCTGGCCTTTCTTGGCCTTGGCGTCCTGGGATGGAGAGGGAGGAGAGCGTAGGGCGTGCGCGGGCTCTCGCGTATCGGGCTCGGACGGGACTTGCGAGGTCTCGTTTTGGGGCTGCGCGGCGCTTGGGGGGCTCGAAAGGCGGCGGGCGGCCCCGCACCCGAACGAAGTCGTGGTAAGGGGGGCGAGAGCCCTGGACGACTTTGACGTCCTCGACGCTGCCCGTCACGACCCCTAGGCGCTGGTGGGCGGAAGGGAGCCGGTCACCCTCGGAGAGCTGCAGCGGGCGCCGGAGCTCCCCGCGTCGGTCAAGCGCGCCGTCGATCGCGGGGCGGCGCCTGGCCGGTTTACCCCCCGGGAGCGCTAGAAAGCTCCTCCAGAAGGGCAAGGGTTTCCTGGGCGACCCTCTCCGCAGTGAACCCGAAGTGAGACAAGACCTCTCTCGCAGGCCCAGATGCTCCAAACCGGTCCAGCCCCACCACCCTGCCGTCCGCCCCAACCCAGCGGTGCCAGCCGAGGGGGGATGCGGCCTCCACCGCAACCCTCGCCCCGATCTCCGGGGGAAGGACCTCCTCCTGGTAGGAGCGGGGTTGGCGAAGGAATAGCTCCCAGCTGGGCATGGAAACCACCCGGGCGAGGACCCCCTTTTCCTTTAGGACCGCAGCGGCCTCAACGCAGAGCGCGACCTCGCTGCCGCTTCCTATCAAGACAACATCCGGGTTTTCTCCCGCATCGAGCAGCACGTACGCTCCTCGCAGGAGCCCGTTGGCCGGGGCCAGCGGGGGACGGGGCAGGGCGGGAACCTCCTGGCGGGTGAGGACCAGCGCCACGGGGCCCCTCTCATCCAGGGCGGCCTCCCAGGCGAGGGCGGTCTCGGCCCAGTCGGCGGGGCGGATGACCACGAGTCCCGGCATCGCCCTCAAGGAAGCGATGTGCTCGACGGGCTGGTGGGTGGGCCCATCCTCCCCCACCCCAATGGAGTCGTGGGTGAAGACGAAGACCACCCGGGCTTGCTGCATTGCCGCGATCCTCAGGGCTGGGCGGAGGTAATCGCTGAAGACGAGGAAGGTGCCGAGGACCGGGCGGAGCCCCTCCAGGGCCATCCCCACGCCCGCGCCGGCCATAGCATGCTCCCTCACTCCGAAGTGGATGTGCCTTCCCCACCGCCCGCGCCCCACCGGCTCGTGGGAGGCGGGCTTGGTGGCGGTGCTCTCGCTGAGATCCGCGGAACCCGTCACGAGCTCCGGTAGGTGCCGGGAGAGGACTTCCAGGGCTGCTCCAGAAGCCTTCCTCGTGGCGGCGGGTCTGGGAGATGCCGCGAGCAGTCTCAAGGCCTCCCTTGCCTGCTCCGGAACCTCGCCCCGGAGGATCCTCTGGAGCTCGGCAGCCCTTTCCGGCTCCTCCTCGGTCCAAGCCGCAAAGGTTCTCTCCCAGGCGTTCCTCTCGGCCCTTCCCCTCGCTAAAAGGGCCGAGGCACGGGCGTAAACCTCGGGAGGGACGTGGAAGGTGACCGCCGGGTCGAGGCCGTAGGAGGCCTTGGCGGCGGCCGCCTCCTCCGGACCGAGGGGGGCTCCGTGGGATGCGGCGGTTCCCTCCTTCGTCGGGGCACCCTTGCCAATGATCGTCCTCACCCTTACCAGGGCTGGCCTCTCCGGGTCGAGGGCGGCCTGGAAGGCGGAAGCCAGCTCCTCGAGATCCTCCCCGTCCCTCACCTCATGCGTGGCGAAGCCGTAAGCCCGGAAGCGGGCGACGACGTCCTCGGTGAAGGCAAGGGAGGTCGGGCCGTCTATGGAGACGCCGTTGTCGTCCCAGATGATGAGGAGGTTTCCGAGGCCGAGGTGCCCGGCGAGGGCAGCGGCCTCGTGAGAGACCCCTTCCATGAGGTCCCCGTCGGAGCAGATTACGAAGATGCGGTAGGAGAAGAGGCCGGGATGGAAGAGGTGGGCCAGGTGCTCCCGGGCGAGGGCCATGCCGACGGCACCCGCGAAGCCCTGGCCGAGGGGGCCGGTGGTGTACTCGACCCCCGGCAGACACCGCCTCTCGGGATGGCCCGGTGTTCTCGAGCCGAGCTGCCTGAAGGCCTTGAGGTCCGCCATATCCGCGTAGCCAAAGATGTGAAGGAGGCCGTAAAGGAGGGCCGAGGCGTGCCCGGCGGAGAGGAGGAACCGATCCCTTCCGAGCCAGTCGGGCTGGGCCGGATCGTGCCGGACGAACCTGGAGAAGAGGACCCAAGCAGCGGGGGCGAGACCGAGGGGGGCCCCGGGATGGCCGCTCCTGGCCGCCTCCACCATGTCTATGGCGACGCCCCGGAGGGAGGCGACGGCGAGACGGTCGGCGTCGTCGAAGGGGATCGGGGTGGGCTTGTGCTCGAGCAACCCAGGTTCCTTTAGCTGCGCCCTCCGGCTCTCCTCCACCTCATCTCCTTCGCCCCGGCCGTCCTGCGAGGCCCCCGGCCTCCGGGGAGCCCCGGGCGACGCCCCGGCCACACTCCGAGGCCCCGGCCCCCCGGGCGACCCTCCGGCCACACTCCGAGGCCCCGGCCCCCCGGGCGACGCCCCGGCCGTCCGGCGAAGAGAGGATACTTCTCCTCGGGGGGTGCGGGTTCCTCCAGGGCCCTCGACGCGGTTAGCCTAGGAGCGTGAGCGGAGGATCTCCCCCCCTCGGTTCGGTGGGACCGGCTGGGGGCCGGTTCCTAGCCGACCTGGCTCGCGGGCGGGCCGGGATCGCCCTCGCCGCTCTGCTCTTTTTGTTCGGGGCCTGCGCGAGGGAAAGCGGTTCCGGGAGCTTTCGGCGTTCGGAGACGGCTTCCACCACGGGCTCGCCGGTGACCCGGGGTTCGCCCCCCTCCACGGCGAGTTCCGGATTGGAGCCCATAGCCTCGCCCGCGCCGAAGGGCTCCCTGCCCGTGCCCGCCTGTGCCGCCAGGGGGAGCTGCTGTCCTGCCAGGCCCCCCCGGGCCGCCCCGGGTGAACCCCGGAGGAATAGCGCGGTGCCCGCCCCCAAAATGGACACCCGTAGCTACAGCGGCCTCGGAACCTGGGTTGACGTCTTTGATGGTTCCCTCAACCCCGAGGAAAGCGTGGTCGCCATGGCCTCCCGCGGCGTCCAGACCCTCTTCCTCGAGACTGGGAGGTTCGACCGGCCAGACGACCGGGCAGAAGACTTCGAGCAACCCGAGAGAGTGGAGAGGTGGCTCCTGGCAGCGCACTCCAGGGGGATCAGGGTGGTGGGGTGGTACCTCCCAGCCTACGAGGACATGGAAAGGGATGTGAGGAGGACGGTGGCGATAGCCCGGTTCCGGGCGCGGGACGGAAAGGGCTTTGACGGCCTCGCCATCGACGTGGAGTACAAGGCTCGCGCCCCGGATCTTGCCACCTGGAACCGGTGGGTGGTGGAGCACGCGAGGCGGGTGAGGGAGTTGGTGGGTGCCTTCCCCATAGGGGTCATAGTCCCGGCCCCCCTAGGGATGGCCCTTCGGCCCCAGAGCTGGGAAGGGTTCCCATGGAGGCAGCTGGCGGGGGTGGCCGATGTCTTTCTGCCCATGAGCTACTGGTCGTACAGGGATGACTGCCCGGAGGTGCCGGAGCACTGCCCCTACGGCTACACCAAGGGGAACGTGGAAGAGGTGAGACGGCTCACGGGAAGGCCAGGAGTGCCGGTGCACCCCATCGGAGGGGTGGCGAGCCAGGTGAGCGAGGACGAGGTGAGGAAGTACGTCCGCGCCGTTCTCGAAGTGGGCGGGTACGGAGGGTCCCTGTATGACTTTGCCACCACGGCCGATGCCTTCTGGGGGCACCTCGGGCGGCTCCGGAGGTAACTGGC
>JBBINU010000018.1:0-23012 GCA_037443725.1 Actinomycetota bacterium
GATTCTGGTCACAGGGGCCTCGGGGTTCATTGGGTCTCACCTGGTTCGAGCCCTACTGGAGGGGGGGGAGAGGGTGAGGGCGGTGGCCAGGAAGGCGGAGGGGCTCCGGTGGGTGGAGCAGGCCGGCGGAGAGGCGATCGCTCTAGATTTGAGGGAGGGGAGGTCCTTGGGGAAGGCAGCCCGGGGGTGCGAGGTCGTCTATCACCTGGCGGGGGGGTACAGGGGTGGGATGCAGGAGCTCTACTCCTCCCACGTCCAGGGGACGCTAAACCTGGTGAGGGCAGTCGATCCGGGGGCGAGGATCGTCTTTCTCAGCTCCACGTCGGTCTATGGCTGGGGGGGTCCGTGGCCCGCAGGGGAGGGGACTCCGACCCGGCCGGCCAGTCACTATGGCCACGCCAAGCTCGCTGCCGAGCGGGTGGTTCTTGGCAGGGGAGGAGTGGTGGTGAGGAGCTGCATCGTGTACGGGCCCGGCGACACCCGGGGGATGCTGCCCCGGGCGTTCCTCCTCCTTTCCCGGGGCCTGAGATTCTTCCCGGGCGACGGGAAGAACCCCACCCACCTCATCCACGTTGGTGACCTGATAGACGGGCTCCTCAGGGCTGCGCGGGCGCCGGCCGGGGTGTACCTTCTGGCCGGGCCGGAGCCGGCTTCTGTTGGCAGGGTTCTCTCTCTCGTGGCCGAGGCGGCGGGGGTCTCCCGGCCCCTCTTCGGTTTTCCCCCCTGGCTGGCACGGAGGCTGGCGCGAGGAGCGGAGGCCCTGTGGGTGGTTCTCGGCCTGCCCGGAGAGGCCCCCCTCACGGTCCACTCGGTCGAGGTGCTCACTCGCGCGAGGTGGTTTAGGACCGACAGGGCCAGGCAGGTCCTGGGATGGGAGCCCAGGGTAGGGCTGGAAGAAGGCCTGAGGGAACTGGGGGTGTGGCTGAGGGATCGGTTTGCCCTCGCCCAAAGGGGCTGGGGGAAAAGGGCGGGGCCTCTCCCGTTCTGGTAGGGGGGCCGGGCAGGGGACCGGGGATAGAGGGGGTGGCCCTTGAAGAGTGGATCGGGCGGTTTTCCGGAAAGGGGGGCGGGCTACCCCGGTCCGCCCTGGAGGGGGTTCCTGGCCGATCCCGACGAAGGGCTCGGCAGCGTGTACGAGAGGTTCGCCCTCTGGTCCCTTCTAGAGCGCTCAGTGCGGTTCCTGGGGGCCCGGAGCCTTCTTCACGCTCCCCTCTTCGGCATGACTGGCATACCCGGGCTCGAGACCCTCCCTCTCGCCAGGGGCGGGCTCAGGGTCGGCCTGGTTGACGTCGACCCTGAACGGCTCGAGGCGGTGCGAGGACTCTGGCTGGAGCTCGGGATGGAGCCCGAGACCTTCCTCCTCCCCTGGCCGCCCAGCTCTGGCTGGGCAGACTCTTTGCCCGCGGGCGGGTACGACATGGCCTTCTCCTTTGCCTCCCTTTGGTGGTTCCCGGAACCGAGGGTGGCTCTTGAGGCCCTCGCCCGTTGGACGAGGCTCGGCGTGCTCATCTGCCTACCCAACCCCAGCCCCTTCCTCCGGCTCCGTCTCGCCACCTGGGGTAGGCGGGAGTCCCGGCTTCTCCGCTTGGAGGTTCTGGATAGGGAGGTGTTCCTCGGGCTTGCTCGGGAGGCTCGGCTCATCCTTGTGAGGGAGGGGTTCTTCGACCTGCCCCCTTTTCCCGATACCGCCCTTCCCCTGAGAAGGCTTGTCTCGGGGGTTCTCCCGCGGCTCGCCCATCCCGCCCGGAGGAGCGGGTTCTGGAGGTGGAGCGCCCTCCCCTACCTGCGCGGCGAGAACCCCGGTCTGGAGAGGGTGGTGAGAGGCCTCTCCTTCCTCGAGATGCGGTCCCCCGCGGCTCTGGTCAGGCTCCTCGCCCACCACCGCTACTTCCTTCTGGCCAAGGCTGGCGTCGTCCCCGGCCCAGGAAGATGAGGGAGAAGGAGATGAGGAGGGCGGCGAGGCTCACCCCTCTCCCGAGCGTGAGCCCGATGGGAGGATGCCAGCTCACCTCGATGCGGTGCTCCCCTCCCTCTACGGGAACGCCGAGGAAGGCGCCGTCAGCCTGATACACGGGAGAGGGCCTTCCATCAACCCTCGCCTCCCAGCCCGGGAAGAATGCCTCTGCTACTACGACCAGCACCGGTGAAGGGGTCGATACCTGAACCTCGTACCTGGCGGTTCCGAGCGGGAATACCCTGGCCGGCCGGGGAGGGGCGGCGGCGGGCAGCGAAGGGGTCCGGTAGAGAGGGTAGAAGGCCAGACTCGATCCGGCGGCCTCGGGGGCGCCGAGGACGAGATCGCCGGGGCCCTTGGGGGCCGGCGAGAGGAGCGGTCTCGGGCCCGATCCATGGGGGCAGGCGGGGCAGGAGAGGCGTACGAGATAGGTCTTCCCGTGGGAAGGCAGCGGAGAGAAGGGGAAGAGATAAAAGCCGAGCTCGTCCTGGCCTGAGGCGCTGGCTCTCACGACCTCCCGGCCGGCCTCGACCCCACCCGGCCCGACCTCCACGAGGGAGAGGAGGGTCGGGCCAGGATGCCTGTCCAGGAGAACCCCGATCCCGGCGAGGCCGTCGGAATCGGCCCGGAGGAGGGCACCCACCTGGGCCGGCCCCTCCAGAGGGGGTCCGGCCCGAAGACCTGCGTGGCTCATCCAGGATCCGATGGCGCAGGCCCTTTTCGCCTCCCCGAGGATGGAGGGACCGGCGGGCCCCTCGGCGCGGAGCCCCCCCCTGCAGCTCCCTTCCAGGGCTGCAACGACGGGTACGGGAGGCCCGCCTTCCCTCTTCCTTCGGACCACCCCTATCCCCCTGGGGGCAAGGAAGGGGGCGATGCGGGTGCCGAGGTCCGCCTCGCCCACGGTCACCACCTGTGGGTAGGTGCGGGCCAGGGGGAGGGCCCGAGGGTTCTCGTAGATGCGTACGCCCGCGAAGGAACCGACGGCCTTCCCACCGGGCTCATCTCCGGCCAGCAGGATGTACTTGGTTCCGGCAAGCCCCAGGGCTCGCAGGGCGTACTCTCCACGCAGCCCCCAGGCCTCCACTGCGAGCGCCCACATCTCCCTGGAGGCTATGGGGTGGGGCCAGCCGACGGAGAGGGCATGGCCGGTCTCCACTAGGGCGAGAACAGTGGCCGGATTCGTGAACTCGGGGGTGGCGAGGCGGTACCCGCGGTCCCTGGAATGAAGGAACTCCCCGGCTTCCCGGTACGCCTGGGGTGCGCCCGGCATGGGGCCGAGCTGGTAGAAGGAGCGGTAGGGAGCGACGTCTAAGAGGAAGCCGGCGAGGGCCGCCATGGCGAGGGCGAGGGAGAGATGGCGGGCGAGGGAGGGACGGCGGAGCGATGCCCACCTCCGGACGGCTTCCACCACCAGGCCGGAGCCGAGAGAGAGCCCGAGGGGAGCGAGGACATAAAGCCGGGGGAAACGGAGGTAGGGGGCGAGGGAGAAAAGGAGGCCGAAGGGTGCGATGTAGGGCAGTGTCATCGCCACCAGGAGGGGAAGGATGAGGGAGGCCCTTCTCGCTCCGAGCCTCACGAGGTAGGAGCCGGAAAGGATCCCCACGGCAGCGGCGAGGACGGTGAGGGGGGCCCGTCCGAGGCCACCCCCGAGCTCCGCCCGGACAAGAGGAATGAGCCCCGAAGACGACCAGACCCCCAGAGCCCCTGTCAGCATCGCCGCGGCCACGTAGCCCTCCCGGTCCGCCCCGGGTACCAGAAGAGTTCCGAGGAAGGAAACAGCCAGGGCTACCGAGCCCAGATAAAAGCCCCCGGAGGAGAAGATCTCCCACCTCTCAAGGTGGGGCCGGGGAAACCAGGGCGACCGGGTGAGGAAGTAGGAGGGGTGCCGGGCCAGCTGGGAGGCGAGGCCCTGGAGGAGCTCGTACCGAGCCCAGTAAGGGGGCGTGAGAGCGAAGTGGGACCTCTCCAGAAGGAGCGGAATCCACCAGTACGCAGTGAGCCCCAGGGTGAGGAGGCCCGCCAGGAAGGCCCTGACCAGCACACCCCTCGGCCCCTTGGCCCCTCTAGCCCTGAAGATCTCGAGGAGGAAAGCGAGGAGGGCGAGGATGGCCAGGGCCGGAAAGTGCTCTGCCTGCTGCAAGAGGGCGAAAGCGGCTATCAGGGCTGTGGAGCCGAGAAAAGCCGGCCCCTCCCCCCGGAGGAGCTTCCTTAGCGACCAGAGGAACCATGGGGCGGACGCCATAGCCCACCCGGAGGGCTCGTGGCCGAAGAGGGCCAGGTGGGAGGCGAAGAGTGGGTGGAGCCCGTAGAAGAAGCCCGAGACCAGCTGGGCTGCGAGGCAGCGGGGCCAGAGAGAGCGGGCGAGGAAGAAAGCTCCCCAGGCCGCGACCACCTGGGAGGCGAGGGCCCCTACCTTTATGGCGCCCTCGGGCCCGATCAACAGGGCGATGGGAAGGAGGAAGAGGACGGGAAAGGAGGGAGCCAGGGCGAAGGCGGGGGTTCCGGCCCAGAGGTCCTCCGTCCAGTAGGGCACCCTCCCGGAGGACCTCCAGGGCTCAAGAGCAAGACGCACCCAGAGCTCCACCCCGGCGCCATCGATCTGGTAGGTACCCCGCGTCCAGCCTCGGGTGAAGATGAGGACGGAGGCGGCGAGAAAGGCGAGGGCGGAGAGGAGGCCAGACCATTCCCGCCTTCCCCCGCTCTTTGCGGCCATCCCTCGCCTCCCGGGTCCATGCCTCCTCAGGCCTTTCTTTCCGCCACCCAGATCCGGTAGCTGGCGAGGCCAGGCAGGGCCGCTGTTAGGGTCTCGTCCAGGGCGTCAACCCGGTGGGCGAGGGCCCTTCGCCCCTGGGGGTCCCCGGAGTCCAGCAGGCGACGGAAGACGCCGAAGCGGACGGCGAGAAGGAGTTCGAAGGGGAGAATGCTGAAGACCTCCTCGGAGAGGACCTCAAGATCTGCTCCCCTAAGAGCCTGCCTCACGCGGGAGCGGCTGTTGGTGAAGAAGTACCTCTCTCTCCTCGGGGCGAGGAGGCTGAAGATCCAGGCCTGAGGGCTTCCGCGGGAGGCCTCGACGCAGATCACCCTTCCGCCGATCTTCAGGAGCCTCCTGGCCTGTTGCAGGAAGGCCACGGGGTTCTCCAGGTGGTGGAGGAGGTTCTTGGCCACCACCGCGTCGAGGCTCCCCGGTCTGAAGGCTGCTGCAACCCTTCTGGCGTCGGCCACGGCATAGGGTGCCGGGAGGGCGGATCTGGCCAGGTACACTGCGGATAGGCTGATATCGGTTCCGAAGTAAAGGAGCTCCCGCCCGAGGGAGTTGGCAGCCCTGGCGAGGGCCGAGGCGAGAAGTCCCTCCCCGCAACCCACCTCCAGGACTCGAACTGGGCCCGAGGTGGGTTCGAGATGCGAGAGGATTCTTCTGGCGAGCCTGGTGTAGAAGGAGGAGAGGAGGGGGTGATCCAGCTCCTCCTCAAGGACCCTGTGCCGGGCCGCGTAGTGCCTCTCGTAGAAGTTTCTCTGGAAGTTCCTCACCCCCACTCCTTCTCGGCGAGGACCACCATCACGTCCTTGCGGAAGGGGATGAGGTCGTAAAGAAGGAAGAAGGCCTCGAGGAGGAAATCCCTGGGTCGGGCTGCCCGGGAGGACCGGCGGGCCTGCCTCCAGCTGCTGCTCAGCCCGGCTTGGGCTTCTGCCCTAACTCTGAAGCCGTGCTCTTCCAGGGCCTCCCTCAGGGCTCTTCTGGTGAAAAGGTGCAGGTGCCCAGAGGGCCTCCCCTCCCCCAGGGGATTCCCATAGGGCCGTTGGGGGGAGGCCTCCACCCCGGGGGGCTGGAACCCCAGGATCAGGGCCATGACCACGAGGAGGGAGTCGAGGCGGGGTGTGCTCAGCAGGAACTTTCCACCGGGGACTAGGACCCGGCGGACTTCGGCCAGGAGGAGGTCGGGGTCAACCAAGTGTTCCAGGACCTCAAGGGCGGTTACCATCTCGAAGCAGCCGTCGCGGAAGGGAAGGGTCCTGGCGAGGTCAGCCCTGACTCTCGCGGCAGGCCGGGCCGGCCGTGCTAGGGGCGAGGGGAAGGCCAGGTCCAGGGCGACGGAGATGCGCGCACCTGCTTTCTCTGCAAGGAGCGCCGTGAGGAAGGTGTCGCCGGCCCCGAGATCGAGAAGGCGCCCTCCGGGCGAGGGGGGAAGGAGGCGGAGGGCCTGCCTCACCCTGTGGTCTAGCTTCGCCCCTCCGCGACCGGGTAGATAGCCCCGGTAACGGGGGTCAGAAGACGCCCAGTTGGCTCCCTTCTGCCCGGTGGCCGGATAGGGCAGGCCTTTGCCTCTATCACGAGGCCTGGGGGCGTTAACCCGAGGCCTGGGGGCGCAGACGAACATGAACTCGTAGACGAGGAGGCTGGGGGCGAGCTGGGGCAGACCGGAACGGGCCGCCAGGCGCGCCAGGGGGGAGAGGAGGCGCCAGCCCCGCTCGGTAAAGGAGGAGGGGAAGAAGTCATGCCTCTCGAGGACCTCGAAACCGGCAAGACGGAGCAGGTCCCCCGCCGAGCTCAAAGAGAAGCGGTGGAGGTGTTCGGAGAAGGGCAGGCCCCTCCTGTGGTGGGCGTCGGTGAAGTCTGCGGTGCGGCCGAGAAGAGCGAGGATCCGGTTGGCCATGTGGGCTCCATTCGGGACGGTCACCAGGAGCTTTCCCGAGGGCCGGAGGACGCGCCTGGCCTCCTGGAGCAGGGAGAGGGGGTCGGGGACGTGCTCCAGGACGTCCAGGAGGAGGACCCAGTCGAAGGAGGCATCTCTTAGAGGCCAAGGGGCCTCGGCGTCAGCCTGAACGGGTCGGAGCCCACGCCGGCCTGCCTCTTTTAGCGGGCCGAGAGCTGCGTCGAGACCTATTGCCCCTGGGACGGAAGATTCCCCTTCGCCACAGCCCACATCCAGGATGCGGGCCTCCGCCGGCACCAGCCTTCTCACTACCCTCCGCTTCCAGAGCAACTGTTCGGCTCGGGTCTGGCCCCCAGAGGCCCAGTACGCTTCGGCCCTTCGTCTTCCTGGCACGTTCGCGGCTCCCGTCCCTGCCGTCCTCGGGGGATGCTACCCTCTTCCCGATCCCCGCTTCGGCGCTGAGCTCCGCGGGTTCTCCCCCGGGGCTTCTGAGGGAGGTTCGAGGGGCTCTGACGCGGATTCCCAGGCGATGGCTCTCGCGTGCAAGAGGATCCCGCTGGAGGTGAGCCCGCGCGCCGCCACGGTCAGGCGGACCCTCGGTTCGAGCCACCGTACGCCCTTGAGGCGCGGCGCGCCCGCTGGCGGCGGGCCCTCAGGGATCTCCGCCAGCTTCCCGAGGAGGGCTTCCACGTCTTTTTGGGTGAGTCCGCTCCCCACCCTGCCGAGGTAGCGATAGGCTCCCTCCTCGGGTGCGGCCACTACGAGGGCCCCAAGGTCCGCTCGGCTCCCCTTGCCGGGTGTGTACCCGACCACGGCTACTTTCATCGCCACTGCGGGCTTCACCTTCACCCAGTCCCGGCTCCGTGTTCCGGGAAGGTAGGGAGAGCCCTTCCTCTTGGCGACTATGCCTTCCAGGCCCGCCTTCCGGGTGGCCAGTAGGGCCTCCCCTCCTTCTCCCCCGAGGGGGCGAGAGACGACCAGGCGCCCCCCTTCCCTCAAGACCTCCTCCAGGAGGGCTCTTCTCTCCTCAAAAGGCCGGGAGAGGAGAGGGGAGCCCTCCAGAGCGAGGAGATCGAAGCAGACGAAGAGGACGGGCCAGCGGGCGCTCCTCCGGGCGGCCTCCTCCGGCTCGACCCCGAGCCTTCTCGCCACCCTCTCGAAGGAGGGCCGGCCAGAGGCATCGATGGATATCACTTCCCCGTCGAGGACGGCTCTTTCGCAGCCGAGGTTCCCCTTGAGATCCTGGAGCTCAGGGAAGAGAGAGGTCATCTCCCGTCCGTCCCTGGAGAAGATCCGGACGGCCTCCCGGTCCAGGTAGATAACGGCCCTGACTCCGTCCCATTTCACCTCGTAGATCCAGTCTTCTCCGGAGGGTGGGGCGTCCCCTGCTGTAGCGAGCATGGGCTTTATAGGGAGGGGCAAGCCCCAGGGGTTGAGGTCGCCTGTCTGAGTACTGGTTTGAGGGGGAGCTGGCGGCCCGCCCGCCTCGCTCTCCGCGGGAAGCCTCCGGCCTGGCGCTGCGGAGGACCCGCCGTGCCTCCCCGCGCGGGCCTTCCGCTCGATTCCGAGCCGGGAGAGGACATCGGCGAGGCCGAGCCGGGCCGCGGGTGCGGGGCCTGGCCGGGATGCCAGGAGGGTGGGGTCGTCGAGAAAGTACCTCAGACGAAAGCTGGGCCAGCCCGTCGCCAGCTCCTCCCACGTTACGGGAGTGCTCACCGGCGCTCCGGGGGCCAGCCGGGGAGAGTAAGGAGCGACAAGGCTCCCCGAGGGGGCGTTCAGGGCCCAGTCGAGAAGGATCCTCCCCTCCTTCCTCGCCCGGGAGGAGGCGAACCTGCGGGGATCCCACAGCTCCAGGGCCGACGCGACCGCCCGCGCCAGCTCCCTGGCCTCCTCCACGCTCCAGCCCTCCACTGGGACGAGGAGGTGGATCCCGCGGAGCCCCGAGGTCTTGGGAAGGGCGGGGAGCCCCAGGGTGCTCAGGAGCTCACCCAGCTGGATAGCGGCCTCTCTAACCCTTTCCGCGTCCGCACCCTCCCCGGGGTCCAGGTCGAAGAAGACCCAGCGAGCTAGGTTCGGACCCCGGGGGTCCAGGAGACCTAGATGGAGCTCGACGCAGGCGAGGTTGGCCATGGCGGCCAGGTGCGCGGGATGGCAGACACCGGTCGCCTCCCCCCAGGGAAGGCTCACCCTCGGAACCCAGGGGGGGAGCCCAGGGGGAGGCCGCCTGGCGAAAAAGGACTCGCCCGCCATTCCTTCGGGCGCGCGGGTGGAGTACAGGGGGAGGCCCGAGACCCACTCAAGGAGGGAGGGGGCGACGAGGAGGAAGTACTGGATGAGCTCGGCCTTGGTTATCCCCTCCTGAGGCCAGAGCAGCTTCTCAAGGGAGGAGAGGTGGAGCTTGTGGGGCCCGAGAAGGGCTTGGATTGGCTGTTTTGAGGGCCCTGACCTCCCTTCCACGGCCTCTCCCTTTCGGGCGCTCGCCCGCCGCTTCGGGGCGCTCCTCCAGAGGCACTCCGGCTTCTTCATCCCTTTTTTACTCCTCTCTCACACCCCATCACAGGCCCTACCCTGGATGGCTCGCGGGCCTTCTGAGAAGATCGCCGGGCCCCTCGCTGGACGGCATTCTTTTCGCCGAGATTTGCATGGGGATCTGCGCGCGTTTTCTCCGACTTTGAGCAGGTTTACTTCGTCTCGCTTGACATAGCTCGCTTTTGCTTCTAAGATCTTGCTGCCGGGCCCAGAGGTCTGGCCATGGGTCCGGAAGTTGTAGAGGTAGCTCTTTATCTCGAGTCACCGGCCCTCCTGGGGGAGGTTCTTCGCTTTCTCGAGGCCGAGCCGGGTCTATCCTTTCTCGGTGCGTCCACTCTCCTGCCCTCCCTGGAGGATCTCCCCTCCCGGGGCGCGCTCCTCCTCTCCCCCCTGCATGCGTCCGCGCTCCCTCCATCCGTGCTTGCCCGGAGCCTAGTGCTGGTCGGACCGGAGGCCGGGGATGGAACACCTGAGGAGTCCTCCGGTGGGAAGCACGGGTGGCAGGCAGCGGCCGCAGCCCTGCTGCGCTGGCCAGAGGAGAAGGAGAGGATTCTTCCGATTCTTCGCGCCCTCGGCGGGAGCGGGCCCTTCCGGCGGGGTGCGGCCCTCACCCTTTGGGGGGTGAAGGGAGGGGCGGGCACCACCACCATCTCGGCCCACCTGGCCCTCGCCCTCTCCGGGAGGCTCCAGCGGATCTGCCTTCTCGAGCTCGGCCCCTTCTCCCCCCACGGCCTCCTCTCCGGCCTTGGGGGAGGGGGTCTCGGGCAGCTTCTGGAGCTGGGAAGAGAGGCCGACGCGGCCGCCCTGTCGGCTGCCGCTCGACCCGGACCCTACGGCCATCTCCTGCTCTTTACACCGGGGGAGTGGGTTCCCGAGGACGGTCTCGACGCCATCTCCTCCCTCCTGCGCTCCTCCTTCGATCTGGTGATCCTCGACGCCCCAGGCTCCTCCGGGGTGCACGCCCTCTGGGCGGACCTTCTTCTTCTCGTCACCACCCCCGATCTCCTCGGCCTGAGGGCGGCTGCCTCGGCCCTGAGGTTGCTGGTGGGCAAGGGGTACCCCCTTGAGAGGGTGGGGCTTCTTCTTTCTCGCGGGCGGGCGGCGAGCCTCGGCCCAGAGGACTTCTCCCGGAGCCTCGATCTCCCCGTGGTTGCCGTGCTTCCAGAGGAAGCCTCCGCCGGGCAGGACCTGGAGGAGGGAAGGTGGTGGACACGGCGGAGGACGAGACTGGCCAGGGCCCTCGAGGACCTCGTGGTGACGGTCGAGGCCACCCTGGCGAGGAGTCGGGGAGAGGGCGGTAGGTCCGAGCCCTTGGGGGGAGCATGGGCTTTCTGAGTGCCTTTCCTTCCTGGAGGCGGGGGAGAGCGACCTGGGCGGTCCCTTCCGGGCTCCTCCCGGATGTCAGGAGCGACCTCGGGAACCTTGCTGAAGCCGTGAGGGGGAGACTGCTGGAGAGGGGGTTCTCCTTCCAAGGAGCTCCCCAGGATCGGCTCCTCCTCCGGGAACAGGTGAGCGAGGTCCTGGCCGAGGCCGGGGTGGTCCTCTCCCCTTCCAAGAGGAACGCCCTGCTCAGCCAGGTGGCAGATGCCCTCCTGGGCTTGGATGCGCTAGAAGGGCTACTCAGAGATCCCGAGGTCGACGAGATCATGGTCAACGGGCCGGGGTCTGTCTGGGTGGAGAGGCGCGGGAAGCTGGAACCGGGGGGTGTGGCCCTCAGCCGGGATCAGCTCTGGCGGCTGGTGGAGAAGCTGGTGGGGCCGGCCGGGGTTAGGGTGGACGCCCTCCGTCCCTGGGCCGACGGGAGACTGCCGGACGGCTCCCGCTTCCACGTTGCGCTCCCGCCCATCGCCCCGGGCGGGCCCGCGGTCTGCATCAGAAAGTTCCGTTCCACCAGGTGGAGCCTGCCCGGGCTGGTGGAGGTGGGTTTCCTCCCTAAGGAGGTGGCGGAGGGGCTGGTCGAGGCTGTGAAGGGGGGCATGAGCCTCCTGATCAGCGGTGGGACCTCGACGGGAAAGACGACCCTGCTGGCTGCTCTGGCCGACGTCATCGGCGGGCGGGAAAGGATAGTGACGGTGGAGGAGTCCCCCGAGCTCCGCCTGGCCCAGCCGAACGTGGTCTCCCTGGTGGCACGGCCCCCGAGCGTGGACGGGGCTGGCGAGGTGACCCTGAGAGATCTCGTCCGGAACGCTCTAAGAATGCGGCCCGACAGGATTATCGTGGGGGAGGTCCGCGGTCCGGAAGCCTTTGACATGCTCCAGGCGCTCAACACGGGTCACGAAGGATCCATGTGCACGCTCCACGCTAACGGCCCGGAGGACGCCCTGGGAAGGCTCGAGAATCTGGCCCTCATGGCGGGCGTGCCCGTGCCGCCGAGGGCCCTCAGGGACCAGGTGGCCAGGGCTTTCCAGCTCGTCGTGCACCTCAAGCGGGGCCCGGAGGGGGAGAGATTTGTTTCCTCCGTGAGGAGGGTGGTGAGGCGCGGTCCGGGCAGGGTCGATCTGGAGCCCGAGTACGAGGCGGTGGTCCCTCGGTTGGGTAAGGGGGAACCGGGAGGCCCGCCAGGGCAAGGCACCTCGGGCCGGGTGGGCGAGGGAAGGGAGGGGTCTAGGTGGGGCTGAAGGGAACCCTGCTCTCCCTTGCGGCGGGGGCGAGCGCTTCCGCTGCCGTCCTTATTGCCGGCCTCACGGCGCGCCTGGAGGACAAGGGGGAGGGAATTCGGAGGGCCTTGAGCCTCTCAGGCCAGGGCGGGGAGGGATCTGCCCTACCCTCCCGCCGCAGGAGGCCAGGCTTTGCCGAAGAGAAGGGGGTTGTCCTTAAGCCCTCTCGGAATTTGCCGGTTTGGCCCCGCCCGCGCCCGCTCGGGCTACCATCGGCTCTAGCCACCTTACTACCCGGTCAGGCGCGGAGGGCGATTCTCGCTGTTGTGACGGGGCTTGTCTTCCTTCTCGTCGCACGGCTGGCAGGAGCTGTCGGGCTCCTCTTTCCGGCGGCGGGAGCTCTTTTCGCCGTGGCGTGGTGGAGGAAGAACCAGACCGCTGGAGCCCGCGCTCTCAAGCAGCGTGTGGCCCTTCTCGCCAGGCGGCTGGCCCGGAGCCTCGCCTCCGGTGCCAACCTGCACCTTGCCCTCGAAACTGCCTGGGAGGAAGAGGACGATCCGGGGCTCCGCCGAGCCCTCCGGGAGCTGCTGGAGTCCGTACGCCTCCTCGGCGCCTTGCCGGAGGGCGTTCCACTCCCGGCCAGAGAGCGGGGAGGTTTGGCGGGGAGGGCTGCAGGGCCGCCCCCTTTTTCCCTCAGGCGGGTGCTGCATAGCGGCGAAGAGCTCGCCCGTGACCCTGGGTCGCCCCTCGGCGTGCTGGTGGAGCTTCTCGGGCTCGAGCGTGAGCTCGGTCCGGGTCTCCCCCGTGCCCTGGAGTCCCTGGCGGAGGGGATCGAGGCGGAGCTCGAGGCCGAGGCCGAGCTCTCCCTAGCCACGGCAGAGGCCAGGGCATCGGCGATGGTGGTTGCCGTCCTCCCCCTCCTGCTCGTCCCGGTGGTCAGGGCAGTGCTGCCGATTCGGGGGGAGGCTCACCTCGGTTCCCTCCAGGGGGTTGCCGTCTTTCTCGGTCTCAGCCTCGATGCCCTCGGTTTGCTCTGGGTCGCCGGCATGGTTCGGTGGGCGCGGGCTCCCCTAACAAAGGTCGGCATCGGAGTCTCTGGAGCCCACCCCTCCGCTCTTGGTTGGCCCTTTTCGCGGGCGGGTGGAGATCGACCCAGGCAGGGAGTCGTCCTGCTCTGGGTTGCTGCGGGGCTGGTTGAGGCCGGGGTGACCCCTTGGAAGTTGGTGGGTCACCTGGCGGTGTTCTCAGGGGGTTCGGGGCTTCTGGGGGAGGCCTGGGCGAGGATTCGGCTAGGGGAGGAGCTCGGGCGGGTGAGGGAAGACGTCCTCAAGAGATCACCCCGGAGCCCTGAGGCTGCCCTGTTCTGGGCGATCCGGGCGGGGACGGGCGCTCGTGTGGGGGCCGCGGGCGAGCTGAGAAAGCAAGCCGCTTCCATGGTGCGGGAGGCGACCCGGGCGGCCCGGGAGAGGGGGAAGAAGGTGGCGGTTCACCTCTCCTTCCCCCTCGTCTTCTGCTTCGTTCCCGCCTTCTTCCTCATGGTGGTGGTTCCCGTTCTGGTGGCGGGGTTCTCGGGGGTGACGTGGTGAGGCGGGCGGGCCTCGCCCGAGGTCCTCCGGCGGGTCCGGCCGGCGCGGTCGCCTTCCTCCCTGGCCTGGGGTCCCTCTCGTCCGAGGCCGCTTTTGGGAGGAGAGGCGGGGGCCTTTGCTCCACCCCACCGCGGCTCCAGGCCGGCCTTGGGATGTGAAGCGGAACTCGTGCAGAGCGGCCGGCGGTCGGAGGGCCATCGGCCCGGGAGGCCGCTCCGGACCCGGGCGGGCTGACGCCCTCCTGGTAGACGGCCGGCCGCGGTCGGCCAAAGGGAGGTGGGCGAATGGGAAAGCTTATATCTTCACTGGCAGCGCGCCTTCGGGGCGGGGTCCTAGTCGGTCGGGATGTCGGTACCAGCACCGTCGAGTACGTGCTCCTCATCCTGGTTGCTGTGAGCATCGTCATGCTTCTGCTCCAGTGGGCCGCCAGCGGCAACATGGGCCGGATCTTCGACGCCGTCCTGAGCAAGGCCCTTTCCAGCATCAAGTAGGCGGGTCATGGGGTCGGTCCGAGCTGTGGACGCGGCTCGGCTAGCCCTGGCTGGGGTACGGGGGGGAGCCGAGATCCGGGCTGGTGCTGCCCCGGGGTTCCCCTCCGACCCCGGCGTTCTCCCATCGGCCCCGGCTGGTATCTTGCAGCCTCGCCTGATGCTCGGCCGCACCCTGGGGGCTTGGCGGGCCCGCCAGTCGGCGGTGGCCAGGTGCCTTGCCAGGGTGGGGGGGTCTTGCCTTTCTCGCCCGCGCGAGGGGGGGCAGGCGGCGGTTGAGGCAGCCCTGCTTCTTCCTCTTTTGGCTCTGGTCCTCCTCGCCCTCGTGCAGGTAGTGCTGGTTGCGGGGAGACAGGTGCTCGTGATCCACGTCGCGAGGGACGCTGCGAGGAGGGCCTCGGTGGGGGAGTCGGATCGATCGGTGCAGGTCAGGGTGGAGCAGGCCCTCGGTGGCGGGGCCGAGCTCCTGCTCGAACCCCCGCCCTCCCGACGGAGGGAAGGGGAGGCGGTCCGGGCGCGGGTCCGAGTGCCCGTCCGTCTGTGGGCCGGGCCGTGGCGACCGACGGTTGTTCTCTCGGCCACGGTGGCCATGAGGCTCGAGTGGGGGGCCGGTTCCGGGGCACCCGATTACGAGGGCGAGGGGTCGGGTCGAGAGTGAGGGGGGCAGTTTTCGAACGGAGGGGCGTATTGCTTTACGTGCGGTCCCTTCGTCCCCAACTGCCTTCAGGCCTCGGCCCGGATAAAGAGAGGGGGTCGGTCTCCCCCATCGCTCTCGGCTTCGCCTGCCTGGCCTCGGCTCTCGCCCTCAGTGTCTCCGCCGCTTCCGGGGCGGTGGTGGCGAGGGCGCGGGCCGAGGCGGCGGCGGACGCTGCGGCTCTCGCTGCTGCGTTGGAAGCGGCGGGGGGCGGCAGGAAGCCGGAGGCGGCCGCGGAGGAGTTCGCCCTGGCCAATGGTGGCAGACTCGTGATCTGCTCCTGCCCCCCCGGCGGCCTGCAGTACGTGGTCGAGGTGGAGGTCGAGGGGTGGGGGGGCCGGAGGGTTCGGGCTCGAGCTCGGGCTGTCCTCTCTCCTCCTTGAGCCCCGGAGGCCCCTCAGGCCGGCTCCTCCAGGAGTTCCGCCGTGAGTTCCACCTCCACGGGGGCGTTTCTTGGGAGCTCGGCCACTCCCACCGCGACCCGGGCGTGCTTCCCCTCCTCGCCCAGGGCTTTCACCAGGATCTCGCTAGCGGCATTCGCTACCCTCACCTGGTCTGTGAAGCCGGGGGCGGAAGCTACGTACACTCCGAGGCGGATGGCCCGCCCCACTCTCTCCAGCCCCCCAGCCGCATCGGCCAGGGCGGCCAAGGCGTTGAGAGCCGCGGCGCGGGCAGCCTCCTCGGCTTCCTCCGGGCTGACCTCGCCACCCACCTTACCCCTCCAGGGGAGTTCCCCTTCGACGAGAGGGAGCTGCCCCGAGACAAAGACCAGTCTCCCTGCAGCCCTGGCGGGTAAGTAGCTCCCGACCGGCCGGGGAGCCGGGGGGAGCCGAAGCCCGTGTCTGGCGAGTCTCTCCTCCGCCTCGCCCATCCTTGACCTCCCTTCCATCCTCGCTCCTGCTGCCTACTTGGGGAGGGGGTTGTCATGCCCTCCGTCAGGTCGGGCGGTGGGGCCGGAGCGGACCACCACGGTCATGACAAATCCGAAAAAGGCTAGAGAGATGAGGGAACCCAGCAGCGCTGCCCAGAGGGGAACGCGCAGGACGCTCGAGGCCCCCCGGAAGAGCCAGAAGGATCCGAGAAGCACGAGGGCCGTGCCGGTCCAGGTGGGCAGGGAGAGGCTGTGTCTGTGGACGTCAAGGGTGAGGAGGAGGAGACCCGCCAGAAGGCCGACGGCCCCGGGCCACCAGGTGGGCAGGGAGGCTGCTCCCACCAGGCCGAGGGCCAGGCATGCGGCTCCCGTCGCCCCAGCAATCCCCCAGCCGGGCCTGTAGATCTCGAGGACGACGGCCATGAATCCTCCGAGGATGAGAGCGTAGGCCACGAGGGGAAGCCCCAGGGTGTGCAGAAGCCGGGCCCAGGGGCCCGGCTTGGTGAAGGTCACAGCGGCCCGCTGCCCCTCTTCGGCGCGGGTCGCGCGCTCCACGGCGAGGAGGAGGTCGCCCCGGAGCGACTCGGTTCCGGGAAGGGGGATCAGCCCATCTCTACCGCCCCCTTCTGCTAGCTCGGACCCTGCGAGGGACCTGGTTCCGAGGCCGGCCGAGCGGGCGGCGGCAAGCCTCGCGAGCCTCGACGGGCCGGGCCCTTTGGGCGGGGCCGCCGAGCCGACGAGATCGCGCACTTCGTCCCAGCTGGACGGGGAGCCCCGGGGGTCCTCGAGGTCGAGCGGGAAGAGGGGTCCGAGGCGGGCGAGGGGTGAGACCAGGAGCAGATCGGAGAGGAGGGGGAGGAGGAGGGAGCCTCCGGCGGCCTTTGCGCCCGGGCCCACCCAGACGAAGAGCCTGGCCTTGGAGCCGAGGAGGGGCCGGATGAGTCGGTCCGGCGGCACACCCTTCAGCCCTGGGCTGTCCATATCTATGAGGAGGTCCTCCCCGCGGGACTCGGCATCCCTCAGTTGCCTCTCGAGATAGGCGAGGTAGGGAGAGTCCAGAGGTCCCCTAAGCTCGGCCACGCGGAGGCCGCGGGGGTTGGGCGAGGCCAAGGCGGGCAAGGCCGGGCTGAGGTCGGGCGAGGTCAGGCCGAGCTTGGGCAAGGCCGGGCTGAGGTCGGGCGAGGTCAGGCCGAGCTTGGGCGAGGCCGAGGCGGGCCGGCCTGGGCCAAGACTCACGGTGAGGCCGAGTACGAGAAGAGCCCACCGCCCCCATGGCGCAGCCCGGCCGGCCGAGCGGGTTCGGTAGGACGGCGGTCCTTCTTCTCCGAGCCCCGGGCCTCGGGTGTTCCGGGCCTTCATCCCGTCCCTTTCCAGACTCATGCCGCTCCCCATCCTCGCACGGACCGAGGCGTCCCCTGCCGCCTCCCGGGGGTCGAGACCCGCACCTCGGATAGCCGGTCTCGCCTGGATTGTCTGGACCCTGGGGGCCTATAGACTCTACCCCGATGAGCGCCGGAATTCCCGGGGACTTGGCCCCTCCCCTCTTCCGGCACCGCCTACTGGTGGTGACGGGGAAGGGCGGAGTGGGGAAGACGGTGGTCGCGGCGACCCTGGGGGTGGCCGCTGCGCGGCTCGGGAGGCGAGTGCTCCTGGCTGAGGTGGAGGAGAGGCAGGGCTTCGCTCCTCTTTTCGGGACGGCGCCTCTGGGATACGAGGAGAGGCAGGTCTACCCTGGGGTCTCAGCCCTCCATGTGGTGCCGGGGGAGGCCCTTGTCGAGTATCTGAGGCTCTTTTACGGTCTGCCGACCCCCGGGCGGGTGCTCCTCAGGGCCAGGGCCGTGGAGTTTGCCACCGAGGTCGCTCCCGGGCTCAGGGATATCCTGCTCATCGGGAAGGTGAAGGAAGCTGTCGGCAGGAGGAGAGACTCGAGGTTCGAGTACGACCTGGTAATCCTGGATGCTCCCCCCGCCGGCCGCGTGGTCCCATTCCTTTCGGCGCCGAGGGCCGTGGCTGAGCTCGTAAGGGGTGGGGCCATCCACGTTCAGGCCGATGGTGTGGCGAGGCTCCTCGCGGACGGAAGCACCAGCGCCGCGGTGGTGGTCGCGGTACCGGAAGAGATGCCTGTGGTGGAGGCCGAGGAGGTTTGCCGGGGTCTCCGGGAAAGGGTGGGTCTGGCGACGGCGGCGGTAATCCTGAACCGGGTGGGCGGCGTGCGGTCCGGTGCCCGCAGGGCTGCCGTGGAGAAGTTGGCTGACGGGGGAGGGAAGGCCTCTCCTCGGGTTCTCGCCGATGAAGCCGCCAGGTGGGGCTGGCGGCTCGAGGAGGACGAGGCGAGAAGGCTGGAAGGGGCGGCCAGGATAGCCCGGGAGAGGGAGAGGCGGGAGCGGGCGTACAGGAGGCGCCTGGCGCGCCTCGGCTCTCCCCTATATCTCCTTCCTCGGCTCGCCGTGGCGCGGGTGGGGGGTAGGGAAATCGAGCTCCTCGCTGAAGAGCTGCTAAGAGAGGTGCGAGAGGAGAGGCGGAGGGTGCCGTCGAGGTGATCCAATGAACCCCGACTCCCGCCTTGGCCGTCTGCTTCTCGAGAGGAGGCTGGTGCTTGTCTGTGGAGCGGGGGGAACGGGGAAGACCACCATCTCCGCCTCCCTCGGGCTCCTCGCTTCCTCCCTCGGGAGGAAGACGGTGATCTGCACCATCGACCCGGCTCGTCGACTGGGCCACTCCCTCGGCCTCGCGCACCTGGGAGGGGATCCAGTTCTGGTGGACACCTCCTCCCTGGGGCCGGGCGGTGCTCCCCTGCATGCCATGCAGCTCGATGCCAAAGCCACCCTGGACCGGATGGTCCTGGAGCTGGCGTCCGCCGAGAGGGCCAGGCGGATCCTGGAGAACCCTTTCTACCGCCAGATCTCCTCGGTCCTCTCGGGCACCCAGGAATACGCCGCCATGGAGGAGCTCTTCGAGCTGAACTCGGAGGGAAAGTTCGACCTCATCGTGGTGGACACGCCCCCCACCAGGAGCGCCCTGGACTTCCTGGATGCCCCCCGCCGCCTCCTCGACTTCCTCGAGGGCCGCCTCCTGCGTTACCTCCTCTGGCCGTACTTGGCCGCCGGGCGCACGTACCTTAAGGTATTCAGCCTTGGGGCCACCGCCTTCCTCAAGGCTGCAAAAACCATAACGGGTTCGGCCGTCCTGGAGGACGTGGCGAACTTTCTCGCGGCCTTCGAGGGCATGTACGGGAGCTTTAAGAGGCGGGCAAGGGAGGTCTACTCGCTCCTCCGCTCCCCCGAGGCTGCCTTCCTCGTAGTGGCCTCGCCCGGGGAGTTTGCCCTAAATGAGGCAAGCCACTTCGCCCGCCGCCTGCTGGAGGAGGGTATGCCCCTCGAGGCAGTCGTGGTGAACCGGGTTGCGGAGCCCCCAACCCGCACCCGTCCCCCCGAGGGGCTTGCGGAGGGGGCGCCCCCTGAGTTGGTTAGCCTCCACCGTCTCGCCCTCTTCCTCTGGGAGGCGAGGGAGGCCCAGGCTGCCCTTGTCGCGAGATACCTGGAGTGGGTGAAGGGGTCGGGGATCCCCCTTGTTTTCCTGCCCGACCTCGGGGTGGAGGTGGTGGAGCTCCCCGCTCTCCACCAGCTTGCCGTCCATCTGATGGAAGCTGGGGGATAGCCGCCGTCGGTCTCGGGTGGCCGGGAGCTGGGCAGTCGGCCCCGGGGAAGCCACACCTCAGTACAGCCTGAACCCCGGCGAGAGGAGCCTTACCCCTTGCGATACCAAGGTGGGAGCGTAGGCGACGAGAACCAGGAGGGCAGCGGCGCCGAGCCACGCCCCCAACCTGTCCAGAACCGCCGGAGTCCTCTCGGGGCCGTAGATCACCTCCGCCAGGGGGAACTCGCCGAGCTGCTCAGCTCTTCTCCGCCTGAGAAGGGTACCAAGGAGGACCACGAAGAAGAGGACTCCCGAGAGCACCATGAGGAGGCCGCCGACGCCGGTCATGAGGTTCGGGATCCTCCAGGCCGGGGAGGCGTATGCCGCCTGGGTAACGAAGAGCCTTCTGGGTTGCCCTTCAAGCCCCCCGGCTATCTGACCCCTTGCGAATAGGAGAACTCCGATGAAGAAGAGCCAGCTCTGAGCGAGGGCAAGGCCTCTTCCGAAGAGCTCCTTCCCGGTGAGGTAGGGAACGAGCCAGTAGGCGATGCCCATGATGGAGAGAGCGACGGCCGTTCCGACGGTGAGGTGGAAGTGCCCCGGGACGAAAGACGTGTTGTGGACCACCAGGTTCATGGTGTAGCTCGCGTTTATGAGGCCGCTCGCCCCGCCCAGGGCGAAGGCGATCATGGCGAGGAGCTGAGCGCTCACCTCAGGCTTCCCCCATGGAAGCCTCGGTATCCATCCCAGTAGCCCTCTGCCTCCCCTCGCTCTCCCCCCGCTCTCGAGGGCCGCCACCACCGTAAAGGCTGTGACCATGCTGGGGAAGAAGACGGCGAAAGTGAGGACGGCGTGGAGGAACTTCATGGAGCTGTACACCCCGGGGTCGGTGTACTGGTGGTGTAGGCCCACTGGAACCGAGAGGACCAGGAACATGATGAAGACGGCCCGAACCAGACCGTCGCTGAAGAGTCTCCCCTCCACCTGGCGAGGGATCATGAGGTACCAGGAGATGTAGATGGGAAGGAGCCAGAAGTAGACGATGGGGTGGCCGGTGAACCAGAAGAGGGTCCGGTTGAAGAGGGGATCCGTCCCCTTGACGAGGCCCAGGGACCACGGCAGGACGAACCCCACCACCTCCACGGCGATACCTAGGGAGGCCAGGTCCCACATGAGATAGGTCACGACGGAGACAAAGGCGAGGAGGGGGATTCTCTCGCCAGGGTGCTCCCGCCTCCAGGCTCTCAGGGTGAGGAGCTGGTTGGCGGAGGTGAGCCAGGTGGAGACCACGAGCAGGGTCGCCCCAAGGTAAAAAAGGGAGTTGGCCTGGAGGGGGGTGTAGAAGGTAAAGAGCACGCTGGCCTGGTTCGCCAGCATCATGGCGGCGGCGAGGACCACGCCCGCCAGGGCCGTCCAGAAGGAGGCCTGGAGCAGGGCGGTGGAGGCCAGGGGTCTTCCCAGACCCCTCAAGGTGGTGAGGGAGAGGAAGGCGTTGTTGAAGGTAAAGGTGAAGGCGATCGCCAGGGCCACGCCGTGGATGGTTAGGCCCTGGTAGTAGCTCTTGATGGCCGACTGGAGAGGGGTGTAGAGGTCGATCCCGAGGCGGTCGAGGGCCTGGAGGACTCCGAAGAGCCCGCCTATGCCCAGGACCAGGAAGGAGAGATAGAGCTGCCAGCGGATCCAGGTTCTCTGCTTCCTCTCGACGGTTGCCTCAGCCATGCCTCACCCCTCCACCACCACTTGCCCGAACATGGCGTGGTGCCCCACGCCGCAGTACTCGTGGCATAGGAACCTGTAGGTCCCGGGCCTCGGGAAGTGGGCCGTGACGGTGGTCACCTGACCAGGTATGACCATGGCGTTCACGTCCGTCCCCTCCACCATGAAGCCGTGGATCACGTCCTGGGAGGTGATGACGAAGGTGACGATGGAACCGGCCGGGACCCTGACCTCTGCCGGCTGGAAGGCCCAGGCTCTAGCGAGGAGGACAGCGCGGTACCTGCCTGGGGCCTCGGGGAAGACCCCCGGGGCGCTGAAAGGCGGGGTCTGACGGACGGCGTTCGGATCGACGCGGCCCGTCGGGCCGGGTAGGTGCACGCCGCCGACGGCCACGGAGGCCACTATGGCGAGGACCCCGACGAACAGGGCGATCCCGGTCAGGGTGAGGAAAATCCTTTCCAGGCGAGCCATCATCACCCTCACCTCCTCGCCAGTAGGGTGGAGTAGACCCAGACCCAGAGGACGGCCACGAGCGCCAGGTAGGCTAGGGTGACGACGAAGGCTCCCCGAGGCTCCTCGTCATGCCTTGGCTTCTCGTCCATCTGCCCCCCTTGTCCAAGATCGTGACCTACTGCGCAAATTAGGACACCTTAGTCTAGAAACCCCTCGCCGGGCTGTCAATGGTTTCTTTGCAGGAGGACTTACTCCGGCCTGTACCGTGGGAGCCCTGGCTACCCGGGACTCCGGGCGGCGGCCCGGCTCATCCTCGGGGCAGGGCGGGCGCCTTGGCCAGGTACCTCCAGAGGCCGAGGCCGAGCAGTCCAAGGGGTGCTCCGAGAGAGGTGCCAAGGAGCGCTGCGTACTTGAGGTCGGGCCCCCTTGGCTCCACCCTGAGGTCGAGCCTCCGGCTTGGATGGAGGGTGCAGGTGAGCACCCCGGAGGTCGCTCTGCCCAGGACCCACCTCCCCGTGGACCCCGCTTCCACCCGGAAGGGCCCGACCGTGTGGGGAGATGTGTCACCGTTCTCCACCACGAGCACGTCTCCCTCGACGAAGCGGAGGGAGGCAGGGAGCTCGAGGGGGTTCTCCCCCCTCGCTATGAGTTCCGAGGCACCCGCCGGTATGACCCAGCGGATCTCCATCGGGGCCCTGGTGCCCGCTCCGGAGAAGGCGCTGATGCCGAGGGAGGCCAGGAAACCGAGGAGGGTACCGAGGGCCGCTGCACCCGCGAGGGTTCTCAGGCCGGCGAACCCTCGGTTGGGGGTGGCTTCGGGCCCTTCGGTTCCCATCACCTGGGAGGTATGAGCCCCTTCTCCGCCGCGTACCTCACCAGGGCAGCCCGGTCGTGCAAGCCAAGCTTGGACAGGATCCTTTTCCGGTGGGTCGCCACGGTCTGGGGGCTCAGGCTGAGAGTTTTGGCTATCTCCGCCGTGGTCATCCCCTCCGATATGAGCTGAACTATCTCCCTCTCCCTCACCGTGAGGACCTCCTCGCCACGGCGGTCCCGGCACGTCTGACGGACCAGGAATCCTGCCACCGCCGGATCCAGGTAGCATTCTCCACGGGCTGCCGCCCTCACCGCCTGGGCCAGCTCCTCAGGGGCCGCCTTCTTTAGGACATAGCCGTATGCCCCCGCCTGAAGAGAGCGGAAGAAGAGCTCCTCGTTGTCATGGACGGTGAGGATGAGGACCCTGGCTTCGGGGACGGCGTCCAGGATCTCCCTGGTGGCCTCGATGCCGCTGATGCCGGGCATGCTCAGGTCCATGAGGACCACGTCGGGTCGGACCTTTCTCGCCAGGGCCGCCGCCTCCATACCGCTGGAGGCCTCCCCCACCACCTCCACCTCCCCGGTGTCCTCGAGGAGCCGCCTGATCCCGGCCCGGACGAGCCCGTGGTCGTCGGCGATGAGGACCCTCACCTTTCCCATGCCTGCGTCAGGCTCAGATCCCCCCATGGTTGGTGCCAGGCTACACCAGCTTAGGCTTCTCGCCGAGGGCTTTTGGAGCCCAAGGTGCACGGCCCCAAGGGTCCTGGCCTTGAGGTTCGCGGGTGCCGAGCCCAGGCTCCCTGAGGGGCCTAGTGCCCCATGCCGTGGGGGGAGGCTCCTGGGCCGGGGCGCATCGGAGCCCCCCGCGCCTTAAGCTCCTCAAAGCTCTCTACCTCGCCGCCGTGCTCGGAGGCGAAGGTCTCGGCTCTCTCCCTCCGCCCGAAGGCAAGGATGCCGTAGCCCATGGGGGTCTGGACGCGGGATCCCGAGACGTACCACGCTTCTTCGGCCCTCATCCACTCC
>JBBINU010000019.1:0-13933 GCA_037443725.1 Actinomycetota bacterium
CCCGAGAGGGCGCTCGCCACGGCAAGCTCCACCGAGCTCGAGACAGCCGAGGTCCCGCCGAAGACGAAGGCGAAACCGCCATCGTTGATCCCGCTGGTGTTCGTAGCCGTCTTGATCACCGAGGAGTCAGGCCAGAGGCCCTCGAGGTAGCTAGACACGCTCGAGGGGAGGCTCGAGCCCTGGGTGAGGAGGAGCGGTGTGTACCCGAACCAATCGTCTCCGATGAGGACAGGCGAGTCGGGGTTCGTGTTCTTCTCCACCGGTGGGGCAAGCCGCTCAGGCGTCCACACGTTGTCGTCGTAGTTGTCAATGAACCAGGCGCTCGTCAGGGCGTCCGGCCAGCCCACGTGGTTCGAGCCAGAGCCCTCAGAGCGGGCAATACCGAAGGCCTGGTTCGAGAAGGTGCTCCCGCCCGCGTCCTCCGGCCAGATGCCGTAGAGGCGCTTGGCGATCTCGACGCTCGTGGCGTACCTGTCCGGGCCCGCAATCCTTATCACGTTGGTGGCCCCGGAGAAAGTCTGGGCGGCGCTCACCACATCGTTGGAAATGGCCGCAGTGCCGCCGATGACGAGAAGGGTCTTTGGGGCAAGAGCAAGGAGGGCGTTACGGGTGGGGGTGGGGAGGGCGTCGGTCTTGGTAAGGAGGACGGGAACCTGATTCTCGGCGGCGAAGGGCGCGACGGCGAGGGCATCGGCCCCGGTCTCCCCCTCCGCGAGGATGACAGCGTCGAGCTTGGTACTCGAGGTGCTAGCGCTGTCCCACACTGTGACATCGTGGAGGTTGGCACTAAGCGCGTTAAAAACAGCGAGGGCTATGAGCCTCGCCGTGTCGTAGCGGTCATTTCCGGCGATCCTCACTACCGTCCCGGTTATGGCATCAAGGGTCGCCTCGGCCCCGGCGGGGACAGCCTCGGTGCCGCCGAAGATGATCGCGTCCGGTGTGCTGCCGCACTCCGCCTTGATCTTCTGGATGGCGCTGAGGGTCGTCGGGTTAAGATCGGTGGCTCCGCTTCTTCCGGAGTCCGTGAGGAACATCAGGGCCTCGCTCGTGTCAAGCGTGTTGTTGCCCACCGTGAAGCTTCCGAAGTCCTGGACCGGAGCGGCGGCGAGGGCGTCAGCCGGGGTGTCGCCAGCCACCACCGCTACCGAGCTCGGGCAGGCGAAGAAGCCATAGGCCTTGGTCCTGTCGGTCTTGTCCGCCTCGCGGAACGGGTACCCGGTCGTCGTGTTCTGGTTCACCGCGGAGACAAGACCCATGGTTGCTGCCGTCGCGTAGCGGTCGGGCCCGAACACCCTCAGCGTATAAGCGGTCGTGTCGAGCTTGGCGTAGCTTGGCCAGAAGCTAGGGGTCTGGGCCACGGCCGTCCACTGGGCAAAGATCACAGCCAGGAGGGCTGCCCCGGCCGCGGCCCCAACCAGTCCCTTCCCTTTCTTCCGCATCTCCCTCCTTTCCTCACCTCTCCCTGGCTGCCAGGGAAACTACACCGCCAATGCTTCCACTCACTTACAACAGGGAGAAACCTCCCCCTGTGACAGCCCAGCGGCAACACCGGGAACTCTAGCCACGCCCTGCCGCAGTGTCAAGGAAGAGCTAGCTCGCGGCGGCGGAGCCGAGGAGGACCCGGGTCATCTCGGAGAGGGCGGCAGGCCCACCAACCAGGTAGATGAGCCCTACTCCCCCTCTTCTTGAGGATAGGAAGGAGCGGGAAGGGAGGTCCGGAGAGCTCGGCCGGGAGGGGGCGAGGAGGAGTACCTCGGCCCTGGAGGAGGCAGCCGCTCCTGCGGGAAGGGAGTCCGGGAAGTTCTCGCCGCTTGCCGCGAAGACCTCTTTTAGGGAGGCCCCGGCGGCCTCGGCCCTCTCGGCCACGGCTTTAGAGGTGGCGTACCGGTCGGGCCCGTAGATCCTCTCGGTGGCAAGCCCCCTCGCCCTTAGCTCGGCCTCCACCTCATCGGAGAGGGCGGCGGGCCCGCCCACCAGGACCGCCCTGGATGCCCCGAGCTCGGAGAGGGCGAGGGAGGTGGGAGCGGGCAGGTGGTCCCTCGCGGACAGAAGCAGAGGAGCCCCGAGGAGGGAGGCGAGGGGGCCCGCGGAGAGGGCGTCGGGGAAGTTCTCCCCGCTTGCGATGACGACGACCCCGGAGGGGGCCCCGAGCCTTCTCGCCACAGCCGATGCGGTCGCGTACCGGTCCTCTCCGGCCACCCTCTCCACCTCAATCCCCATCCCAGCAAGGTCCTCCTCGGCCCCGCTCCCCACGGCGGCGGGCCCCCCTAGGATCACGGCCCTCCTCGCCCCGAGCCGCCTCACCTCGGCAGCGACCTCGGGGGTGAGATGGGATGGGGGAGGGGGGAGGAGGAGAACGGGGGCGCCCAGGGCCTTCGAGAGAGGGGCCGCTTCGAGCCCGTCGGGGAAGTTCGCCCCGGTGGCGAGAAGGACTGGGCTTGCCTGGGGGAAGAGGGCGCTCGAGACCGCGGCCGAGGTGGAGTACCGGTCCGGCCCGGCAAGGCGCTTCGTCATGAGGAGGGCCTTTACCGCCCTTCCCACATCGAGCCTCCCCCAACCGTACTCGTCGTCCCTTCCCGCAGGGCCGAGATCGGTGGAGGTGAGGGTGAGGAGGGCCTCGAGCTCGGGAGGGCCTAGGGCTGGGGCCAGGGAGAGGGCGAGGGCGGCGGCTCCGGCCACATGGGGTGCGGCGAAGGAGGTTCCGGCCATGGGGTAGTAGGCGTAGCGGGTGCGGCTCGCGGGGAAGGCGGCGGCCACATCGTCGTCGAAGGTTCCAAGCCCCGCCCCTCCGGGGGCGACGAGGTCGAGCTGGGGCCCGTAGCTTGAGTACTCGGCCCTGGTGTCATACCGGGTGGTGGCACCCACAGCGAGGACCTCGGGGAAGGCAGCCGGGTAGAGGGGCGGGTTTCCCTCCAGGGCCTCGTTTCCGGAGGAGGCGACCACCAGGACCCCCCGGGAACGGGCGTAGGAGACCGCCTCCTTAACCGCCTCGGAGGGGTCAGGCCCGCCGAGGGAGAGGTTCGCCACCTTGGCCCCGTGGTCTGCCGCCCAGACGAGGGCCTTCGCCACCTCCGACCAGCAGGCACCGCCCGATGGGTCCCCCACCCTTACGGGGAGTATCCTCGCCCCGCCCGCGAGCCCCGCCATCCCCACTCCGTCGTCGAGGCCGGCCGCGGCCACCGATGCCACGGCCGTGCCGTGGCCGAGGCGGTCGGTGTTGGTTCCGGCAGGAAGCTCCTGGTCGGTGGAGGCATCGAGGCCGGGGAGGACCCGGCCGGCGAGGTCAGGGTGGCGCCCGTCGACCCCGGAGTCGATAATGGCCACCACCACACCCTCCCCGCTGGCAGCGTCCCATGCCTCAGGGGCTCTTACTAGGGGAAGGGCCCACTGCCTCGGGTAAAGGGGGTCTGAAGGGGTTTTGAAGAACCGGGCCGGGCGGTCCCGCTCGACCCTGGTTCCGGGGGGAAGGGCGCCCTCCTTGACGAGCCCAAGAACCCTCTCCCGGGGAGCCCTAATTTTGATGAGCCCGAGGGGGGCCGAGACCACCTCGGCGGATAACCCCCTCGCCGCCAGGGACTCGAGGGCCCTCTTCGCCTCCTCCCCGCCCCGGACCCCCTCGGCCCCGCCTCGGCCACCCCGGTTCCAAGAGACCGTGCGCGGGAGGAGCGCCACGGTGTCGGGGCAGGCGGGAGGGGGGAAGGAGGCGGGGGGCTCCGCCTCCTCGGGCAGGCGGTCCAGAACCCCCTGGGAGTCCCCCACCTCGAGGCGGAAGGTGAAGGATGTGGCGCCCACGGCGGAGGCGGGGACGTCGGCCTCGAGGGAGGTGTCGTCCGGGCGGAAAGCGGCCCCAGAAGCAATAACCGCCCAGGACCCCGAGGCCCGCGCGAGCACGCTCCACCGGAGCCCCCCGCCTGAGGGCTCGACCCTCACGTCCCTCTCGGGGTCGAAATCGGACCCGGGGGAGGTGTCGAGGTAGAAGTCGGCCCTGCCGAGGTCGGCCTCGGCGAAGGGCTCACAGGCCCCGAGGGTGAAGCTTAAGGTGGTGGTGGAGGGGTCGTAGCGGATGAGGGCGGCCCAGTCGGCTCCCGGGGCGAGGGGTCCGAGGTCAACCAGGGAGTTCCCCTCGCAGGGGTCGTAGTATGCGGCGCCCGCGGCCTGGGCGCGGGCGGGGGCGGCGGGCAGGACGGCAAACCCAAGAGAAGCGAGGAGAAGCAGGAAGAGAAGAAAGTGGGCCTTCCGGCTCACGCTGGCAGGGTGGGCCCGGCGCCTCTTCGAGGCGCCCGCGGCCTCAGCCCTCCCCCTGGCTCCCGCCACCGGTTCCGGAGCCCTCCCCGGAGGCCGCGCCCGTCTGGCCGGAGGCGGATCCGGAGCTAGAAGGTGAGGCGTGAGAGGCCGCTTCAGGACTTGCACCCGGGGACTGGCCCCCACCCCCACCCTCCTCCAGGCTCCAGTACTCCTGCCTCATGGCAGCCAGGGCCTCGGCGATCTCAACCAGCTCCGGGTCGGCGGCCGCCTCGGAGCTGGTCTTCCCCGCCTGAAGAAGTTCGTCCCTCCTCTCGAGGAACTTGAGGAGGAGCTCATCCATGCTGGCCTCGAGGGCCCGCATCCTTTGCTGCCGAGTCGGGGGAGGAGGCGGTTCCCCTTGAGTCGGCGGGGCCGCCGTGGGAACGCTCACCTCCTGCCCTCCGCTGCCCTGGAGCCTCCTCGTCCCGGCCCCCCTCTGGTGGGTTGAGCGCCCCTCCCCCTTGTCCCGGAACTCCCCTTGAGGCTCCGCCCCCTCGCCCGCGGCCCCCCCCTCCGCCGGAGCCGGCGGGACGGGGAGGGCCTCCCCAGCGAGGGGTCCCGGAGCCGCCGCCCCGCTCGCCTTTACCGAGGCCCCCGCCTCTACCCCCGACACCGCCGGAGGCCGGTGCGGCGCGGTACCAGCCCCTGGAAGGACGGGGGCCACCGGAACCACCACGAGGGCAGCGCCGACCAGGTTCGCGATAGCAGCCTTTGCTACGGGCGCGGCCGGGACCGCCGAGGCCGAAGTCCCCGCCTCGCCGGCTCCGAGGGCCTGGGCTGCCCTCTGGCCCCTCTGGCCAAGGGAGATGGCGAGCCCGAGAAGGGTTAGGACCTTCCCCAGGAACTTCTTGAGAGCCCTCCTTGCCCTGGAGACTCTGGCCCTCGCGTTCTCCTCGGTTATGCCCTCCCCGAGAGCCACCTCGGGATAAGAGAGGCCCATCACCACCCTGAGGTAAAAGGCCTTCCTGTAGGGTTCGGGGAGGGAAGCAAGGGCCTCCCCGAACCGGCCCGAGAGGAGGGCCGCCTCGGCCTCTTCTTCCGGCCCGGGCTCGGCAGGAAGCGCCCGCGCCGCCCACGCGCTCCAGGCCTCCCTCTCCCGCTTCTCCTTAAGGCCATGATCAGTGCAGACATTCTCGAGGATCCTGGCGAGCCACGGTCCCAGCCGGTAGGCTCCGTTGAACTTGGGAAGGGCCGCCCAGGCCTTGAGGAAGGTTTCCTGAAGGGCGTCCTCCGCCGCCTCCCTGTCCTTAAGCCTCCCCAGGGCCCGGGTGAAGAGGAGGCCGCGGTACTCACGGTAAAGGGTCTCCCAGGCGCCGGCCTCCCCAGCCAGGCAGGCCTCGACCAGCCTTCTCCCAGCTGCCTCCCGCCCGTCCCCCTCGGGCCTCATAGCCCCCTCCCCTCGCCTAGGGCCCCGCTCCTCCAGGCCCGCCCGCCGAGGAAAGAACTGACCCGGATTATCCGCTCCACCGACCCGCTGCACAAGGGGAGGCCGGACCCGGCGCGAAAGAGGAGGCCGGACCCGGCGCGCGCACCACCGGGGGCCTCGACCAGGAAGAAGAGCCCTACTCTGGCCTCGGCCATTTCCTCGACCTCACCACCACATCGGCGAGGAGACCGATGGCCGCAAGGTTCAGCGCCACCAGGAAGATGAGAAGGGTGTTGGCCGCCACCTTTACCGGGTGGGCCACCAGGTCATACGCGAGCTTCCCGAAGCCGAGAAGGAGGAGACCCCCGGCCACGGGGAGGAAGGCCCTCAAGGGGCTGTAGTAAAGGGCGATCCCGACCACCTGCAGAAGAAGCCCCCAGGTGTCCCGAAGAGGTCTGAACTTTGAGCTCCCTCCCCCCCTCGGGTAGTAAGGCACCGGCTCAAACCGCACCTCCCTCCCGTCGGCGAGGAAGGCGAGGGTGGCGGTGGAGACGCAGGAGAAGCCCCTGGGTAGGAGGGGGAGGTAGGGGAGGATGGCCTCCCTCCGGAAGGCCCTAAGCCCGGAGTTAAGGTCGGGTATCTCTTCGTCCACGAGGTAAGAGGCGAGCCGCCTTATGGCCCACTTCGCCGCGGAACGCAGGGGGCGGAGGGTCCCCCTCTCCTCCACCCTGGCCCCCACCACCTGGTCGGCCCCCTCCTCGAGGACCTTCACCAGCCGGGGTATCTCCTCGTTGGGGTAACTGAGGTCGGCGTCGGTCCAGACCACGAACCTCCCCCGGGCCGCCCGCGTCCCCTCCCTCCTCGCCGTACCCACCCCACGGTTCCGGGGGAACCGGATCAGCCTCACCCTCGGGTCGCTGGCGGCTTCCTCTTCCAAAAGCTTCCCGGATCCGTCCTCCGAGCCGTCATCCACCGCGACGATCTCGAAGGAGAGGCCAGAGGCCTCGAGGGCCTCCTTTATCCGCGAGATCTCGGACCGGATCGAGGAGGCCTCGTTGTAGACGGGGAGGACCACGGAGACCTCAGGCTCGCCCATAACGGCGCCATGATACAGGCGAGGACCCCCGACCGCCCGTAACCCCTGGCCGGCCCCAAGGCCCCCGCCCACCCCCTCTCACCAGCACCGGCCCCACCGCCGCTAGGAGAAACCCTGCGAGGACGATAAGGAACCTCGAGGCGAGGGAGATAGAAAGGGCAACGCCCGGCCCGAGGGTTCCCCCCACAAGCAGGACAAACACCCCCTCCCTCACTCCCACCCCAGCGGGGACTGGCAGCACCAGAAACCCCACCACTGAGGAGACAGCCTCCGCCCCCGCAAGCACAGGGAGGGCCGCGGCCCGCGCCCCCAGGGCGATCCCGAGGAGCCCAACCCCGGCACCTCTAAGAGCCCAGGTAAGCAGGTAGGCCAGGAGGGCAGGAAGGACCCGGAGGCCCGCGAGGACGCCGATTCTCCCGCCGAGCAGCCGGCCCGGGGCTCTCGCCAAGCCCGCCAGCATAAAGGGGAGCCCGAGGGCGAGACCGCCCAGCACTAGCCAGCCGGAGCGCGGCAGGAGGCCAGGGGAGGCTCCCCGGGCCCCGATCCCGAGGAGGACGCATCCCAGGCCCCCTCCCACAAGCACCGAGAGGCCAGCCTCGAGCCCGAGCCAGAAGAGAAGATCCATGCGGGAGAGCCCCCAGGCAGCCCTCCCCGCACCCCATCTTGCCGCCACCGGCCAGATGCCCCCCGGTATGTGCTTGGCCGTCTGGGAGATGTAGAAGACGCCCGCGGCCTCCCTCGCCGCCACCCGCCCCCGGAAGGCCCGGAGGGCGAGCCCCGAGGAGAGCCCGAACCCAGCCTCGCCCAGAACCAGGGCGGCGCCGGCAAGAACCGCGAGGACGGGATCCGCCCCCGACCAGGCTGAACGAACCCTCCCCCACTCCCCCCGGAAAAGGCCCACGAGGCCGAGGAGGACCCCTAGCCCCGCCACTCCCCCCACCACCCTCCAAGCCCGCCACCTCCCCACTCCCAGCATGAGGGCCTCCCTGTAGGCCGCGAGGTGGGCGCGGAGGGCGGCTTCCGGAAGGTGGCGCGCCAGAGCTCTCCCCTCGGGGGGCGGGAGGGGGAGCCTCATCAGGGCGTTCTTCAGGGCCTCCACGTCCCCCGGGGGTGCCAGGACCCCGTCTCTCCCCTCCTCCACCACCTCCGGGAGCCCCCCTACCCGGCTTGCAACCACCGGGCGGCCAAGGGCGAGGGCCTCGGCAGCCACAAGCCCCAGGCCCTCCTCGAGACTCGGCACCACGACGGCATGGGACCTTAACATCGCGTCGCGAAGAGCATCCTTGGAAAGAGGAGGTCTGAGTCTGACCCTCTCCCCGAGCCCGGCCGCCTCTTCGGCAAGCCTCGCCCCCTCAGGCCCCTCCCCCACGAGCTCTAGGAAGCCGTCGAGCCCCTCCTCCACAGCCCGCCGGAAAGCCCGGATCAGCACAAGAAAGCCCTTCACCGGAACGAACCTTCCCGCCGCGAGAAGCCTCACCGGCGGGGCCGGGGGGAGGGGGGTCCTCTCCTCCACCTCTACGCCGAGGGGCATGGGGAGGAGTTCCACTCTGGGACCCGCTTTGCCGAGAAGCCCCCGGGCACGGTCCGCCAGGTGCCGGGAGACCGCCCCCACCACCGCCGCCCTCTGGAGAACCCATCTGGCCAGGGACCTCAGGGGCCACCTCTCGGCGAGAACCAGATCGCTGCCGTGGACTTGGACCACAAGGGGGACCCCCAGCAGCCGGGATGCGAGGAGCCCTGCAAGACCCCCCGGAATCCACCAGTGGGCGTGGACCACCTCCGGCCTGAACCTCAAGGCCTCCCGGACCGCGGCCAGGGCAAAGCAGACAAGAAAGGGCGGGACCAGAAGGGCCCCCAGTGGCGACCTGGCTGCCTGGAGGATCCCGCCCCGGTACGCGAGGCGCTCCAGCCGGGAGGGAGCGTACCGGAACCGCCGGACCCTCACGCCGTCCAGGTCCTCCTCCACCGGGAGCCCCGGGGCGTGGGGCGCGAGGACAGCAACCTCCATCCCCGCCGCAACCTGGGCCCGGGCGAGATCCAAAAGGAAGGGGGCAACGTGGTCCTCCTTCGATCTGGGGAATGAGGAGGTGAGGTGAAGAACCCTTCTTGTCTCGCCCTTCACCTCACCCTCCACCGGTTCACTCAGGACTCCTACGGCCCGGCCGCCGAGCCCCTCGCCGCCCTTTCCGCCCGCCCCACCTGGCCAACTGCCTCCGGAGGTACCTTCTATAGGGAAGAGGCCGGAACCAGATCTCCACCGCCCTCTCACCCACCCTTCTCCCTGCCTGAACCTTCCGCCTTTTCTCGAGGATCCTCGGGGCGAGCCTTAGAATCCGCGCCGCCGCCCTCGCCAGCACCCGGGGCCTAGCCAGGGCCAGCTCAGCGGCCTTGAGGGCGAGGGTGAGAAGAAAGGCCGGGAGGTTCCTCGCGAGCCGGGAGGGGGAGTCGTTTTTCATCACCACAAGAACGCGGTTCGCGAAGTTCAACTCCTCCACGAGGTCGTTCCTCCTCCTCCCCGTTCCACCCCTCTCGTGCCACCCAACGGCCTCCGGAACATAGACCGACGTCCAACCTCGGAGCCTCGCCCTCCAGTCGAGATCCACATCCTCGAAGAAGGCAAAGAGGTCCTCGTCAAAGTACTCCCCGTCCAGGGCCACGTCCTCGAGCATCTCCCTGCGATAAAGGGCCGCCGCCCCAGGGGCTCCAAAGACCTCCGTGCCGACCTGGAAGAGGGGGGAGTCGGGCTCCATGTACCCCCGGTTCCGGAAGAGCCTCGGGCGGTAGGCCTCGTGGCCGGCGGAGTCGAGGAGCGCGGGGCTGTCTGCCCGGTACAGCCTGCCCGAGGCGGACCCCGCCCTGCTGAAAGCCCTGAGGGCCTCGACAAGGCGAGCCACGAACTCGGGCGCGAGGACGACGTCAAAGTTGAGGGCGAGGATGAACTCCCCCCTCCCCTCCCTGATGCCCCGGTTCATGGCAGAGGCGTACCCCCGGTTCCGGGCGTTCCTCACTACCCTCACCCAGGGAAATTCCCTCTCCACCAGATCGGCCGAGCCGTCTGTGGAGGCGTTGTCCACTAGGACACACTCGAGATCCGGATAGGTCTGGGCCTTGAGGGAGGAGAGGCAGGCCCGGAGGTACTCCCCCCCGTTCCAGTTCACCACCACGGCGCTCACCAGCCCAGGAACCACCTCTCCCACTCTTCCTCCCTGGCCTCCTCCAGCGCCCTCAGGAGCCGCCGGCACCCGAGGGTAGCACCCTTACCCGCTCAGCCCCCTCTCGCAACGAGCTCCACGGCGGCGAGGGCCCCCGCCCAGGCGGCGAGGAGTAAAAGGGCGAGGAGGGGCGCGAAAAGAAGAACAAAGGGCGGGAACCCGTTCCACCAAGCCATCCGCGCGAAGAGGCCCACCACCCCGGTCGAGGAGAGGGGACCGTAGAAGGTGAGGGCCACCGAGGCAAGCCCGGAAAGAGAGTAGAGGGGCAGGGCAAGGGGGAGGATGCGGCGGAGCCACCGCCGCCGGAGGGCGCCCGCGAGGTAGGTCAGGCCACCCGCTACGGCCGCGGCCACGCCCGGCAGGGCTGGAAAGAGGTACCGGCCAGAATAACCCCTCATCTCCCCAGTGGCGAGGTAGAACCGGAAGGCTGCCAGGACAACCGCGAGGAAGATCCCAAAAAAACAGAGGAGCCAGAGGAGGGGGCCGGCCACCACCTGCCTCCAGGGAGGCCTCTCCCGGAGGAGCCGGGCGAGAAAGCCAAGGAGCCCAAGAAGGGCGATGGCGTCGAGAACCCAGTAGGGGATGAGGACGAGGGTGGTTCCTGCATGGGCAAAAAGGCCCCAGAAGCTCCTGTGGAAGGGGCCCCACCCCCAGCCCCGGACAAACCGGGCCAGGTCAACGAGGGCTGGAGCCCTTCTGGGCCCGGCCGAGCCGAGGACCCCCCGGAGGCCCGCCCTCAAGGCCACCCCGTACCAAAGGGCGGGGGGGAGGGCGAAGAGGAGGATGAGGCGCCACCTCCTTCCCCCCGCCGCCAAGACCACGAGGGGGAGGGTGAGGACGAAGGGCAGGAAGGTGAGCTTCGCCAGGAGGCCCGCCGCGCTCACCGCCCCCAGGGAGGCGACCTCCCCAGTACCTAGGCCCCTCCGGGCGGCCCGAGCCGCAAGGTAGAGATAGGCCGCGCCCAAGCTGTAAACGAGGGCGTCGTTGTTCACCCCCGCCGACATCTGGGCGAAGTACGGGTGGGCCGCCACGAGAAGCCCCGCCCCGAGCTGCCAGCCCCGACGGCCGGGAGCGAGCTCCCTTACCGTGAGAGCGGCAAGGGGAGCAGCGGGGAGGGCCAGGAGAACCGAGACGGTTCTCAGGGCTACCAGGTGTAAGCCCATCCCTACGCCATCAAGAAGCCGCGAGATGGGGGCGAGGATGAGGTAGTAAAGGGGGGGGTGATAGGCGGTATAGACCGGCTCGCGGGCGGGAGAAGTTCTCGAGCGGAGCTCCTCCAGAGTAGGGAGGGCCCTAACGGTCTCGCCGGGGGGCCGCGGCGGCACCGGGTTGCCCAGGGCGAGAGGGAGGAAGTCGGCCAGGTCCTTCGCCGCGGCGACGGAGGCGGGGATGGGCTCTCCCTGCACGGGCCACCTCCCTTCCTCGGCGAGGAAGCGGACTACCGCGAAGTGCTGCACCTCATCCGGGACCTGAAAGAGGGGTGTGATCATGGCCCAGAGGAGGCCCTGAGCGAGGAAGAGAAGACCAGGGAGGAGGATGAGGGGGAGAAGAGGACCTCCCTCCCTCCTCTCACCCACCCTCGCCACGCCTCCTCCTCCGCCCGGCGAGTCTAACCCCTGGCTGCCTGGGGCCGACGGGGCACCTATAATGCCAGCCCGAAAGCCCCATGCTCGGTACAAAAGCGGAGCGCCTCAAGAGCCTGCTGGACCTTCTTCTCCTTCTCGTCGCCAAGGAGCTGAAGGTCAGGTACAAGCGGTCCGTCCTAGGTTTCCTCTGGACCTTCCTCACACCCCTCGCAATGATGGCTATTTTCACCTTCATCTTCCAGGTAGTCTTCAGGTTCTCGGGAATCCCCTCCTTCCCCGTCTTCTTCCTCACCGGGTTCCTGGCCTGGCAGTACTTCTCGGGGGGCCTGCTCACGGGCACCGCCTCGGTGGTGGCGAACGCGGGGCTCGTGAAGAAGGTGGCCTTTCCCCGCGAGGTCCTCCCGCTCTCTGCCGTCCTGGCTCAGGGGGTCCACATCTGCCTCGCCCTCCTGGTCTTCGTGGCAGTCCTCGGGGTCCTCGGCTGGCCCGTCCTTGCCCGGCTGCCCCTCCTCCTCCTAGGCCTCCTCGTCACCACCCTCCTCTCATCGGGCTTCGCCCTTGCCGCCTCGGCCCTGAACGTCACCTACCGGGACGTGCAGGAACTCCTCACCGTGGTGGTGATGCTCTGGTTCTATGCCACTCCCGTGGTCTTCCCCCTCTCCATGGTTCCTCCCAGGTTTGCTCTGCTGGTGAAGGCGAACCCCGTGAGCTGGGCGGTGGAGCTCTTCCGCCTCTCCCTCTACTACCCGAGGTTCGGGTCGGGGTGGGGCGGTCCGAGGCTTCTCGCCGCCGCGGTCCTCGGCTCCCTCGCGGTCTTTCTGGCGGGCTGGGCGGTCTTCAGGAAGCTCAGTCCGGGGTTCGCCCGGGAGCTCTGAACCCCCTCCGGTGCCGAGATGGGCCAGAGAACCCCGGCGATAGAGGTGAGGGACCTCTGGGAGAGGTACCGGCTTTGGCAGGAGAGGACCCGGTCTTTAAAGGAGCTGATCCTCCTCAGAAAAAGGGGGTCCTACCGGGACCTCTGGGCCCTCAAGGGGGTGAGCCTGGAGGTAGAGGAGGGGGAGGCCCTCGCTGTCATCGGCCCCAACGGCTCGGGCAAGTCCACCCTGCTTAAGGTCCTTGCCGGCATCCTCCCCCCCGACCGCGGCGAGGTGAAGGTGCGGGGAAGGGTCGGGAGCCTCCTCGAGCTGGGGGCCGGGTTCCACGGGGACCTCACGGGTAGGGAGAACATCTACCTGGCCGGGTCCATCCTCGGCCTTTCCAGGAGGGAGATATCGCGGAAGTTCGACGAGATAGTGGCCTTCAGCGGCCTCAAGGAGTTCATAGACACCCCGGTCCGCTCCTACTCCTCCGGCATGTACGTGCGGCTCGGCTTCTCTGTCGCCGTCAGCCTGGAACCTGATGTTCTCCTGGTGGACGAGATCCTCGCCGTGGGGGATGAGGAGTTCCAGGCAAGGTGCATGGAGAAGATGTGGTCCTTCCGCCGCCAGGGCCGGACCATGGTTCTCGTCACCCACGATCTGCAGGCGGCCGAGAAACTCGCCGACAGGGCGGTTCTGCTGATGCAGGGGGCCGTGGTGGCCGAGGGGCCGGTCCCCGAGGTGGCCGCCGCGTACCACGAGAGGTTGGGGCTCGGCGGTTCCAGGCCTGGGGCTCCGCAGGCAGCTGGGAGGTTCGGGACGGGCGGGGCCGAGATAGTCCAGGTCGAGGTGGTGGGGGAGGACGGGCGGAGGAAGGAAGAGGTGGCCCAGGGGGAGAGGTTCCTCCTCCGGGCCACCATCAAGTTCCTGGAGGACCTGGTGGAGCCGGTCTTCTGGCTCCGACTGCGAGGAGAGGATGGAGCCCTTCTTTACGAGACAGACACGCAGTCGCGGGCGGCGACCACCGGGCGCTTCAAGGGGGGCGAGGTGGTGGAGGCCCTTTTCTGGCTCCGGGCAAACCTCGGGCCGGGAACCTACCACGCCGCCCTCGGCGTGGGCGGCCCTGAGAGGGAGACCTTCTACGACTGGTGGACAGACGCGTGCTCCTTTCGGGTGGTGGGAGGTAAAGGGGAGAGGGGCCGGGCGGCCCTCGAGGCGAGGATCGAGCTGAGGGCCGAGGCAGGGGGCGAGAGGCCGCCGGGAGAGATCCTGCTGAGTTGCTGAAGTAAGTTGCTGAAGCGCCGGGTTGGCCGCCGCACCCGCACTCCCGGCTCCGGCCAGTGAGGCTACCCCCGAGGGCCTCCTCCCCTCTTAAGCAGCCCGCGGAGGGAGGAGAAGGCCCTGCGGAACACCCGTCCGGCCACTGCCAGCCCCCGCTTATTGCTTGCCGCAAGGGCCGAAGCGAGTTTCCCGATGTGGGCATCCTTCTCGGCCACCATGGCCTTGAGGTTATCTATGTGGAGATCCTTCTC
>JBBINU010000019.1:14033-20754 GCA_037443725.1 Actinomycetota bacterium
CCAGCAGCTTTCCCCTCTCCTCGAGCTCGATGAGGATCTCCCCCACATCCCGGGCCGAGAGAGGCCTCAAGGCGGGGAGGGGCGGCGGCCGGTAGGGGCTCCTCTCCACCCTGGAGGGGTCCTCCAGGAGGAGCCGGAGAGGAGCGGAGACCCTTTCCCAGGTGAGCTCGGCCGCCACCTCCTCCATCCTCTTCACCACCTCGCCCCGTCTTGCCGGGTCGAGCAGGGCTTCCACAGCCTTGGCCATGGCCTCAGCATCTCCCGGCCTCACCACCTCCCCAAGGCCTTCCCTCTCCACCTTCTCGGAAAGAACATCTCCCCAGGTGGTGACCACCGGCAGCTTCGCCCAGATGTAGTCCAAGACCCTGGTGCGGTAGGCAAGGCGCGCCTCCATCCCCTCCCGGTGGGCAACAAGCCCCACGTCCGCCTCGAGGAGGTAGCCGGCCCTCTCCTTATAGGGAACCCAGTCGAGGAAGACCACCCGCTCCCCCACCCCTTCCTCCTCCACCGCCCTCCAGACCTCCTTAAGCGCCCTGGAGGCCACGGATGTCCCCAATAAGGGCCGGTTCACCCCCATGAACACGAGCTTCGCCTCGAGACCCCGCCTCGCCAGCACCGCCAGGGCTCTCACCGGCGTGGCAGCGTCCATCCAGTCCCAGACCCCACCCCCCCAGAGGAGGACCACATCGCCCTCGCCAACTTGAGGGTGGACGCCCTTGAGAACCCTTCCCCCGGCCGCCGGAGGCGAGGAGGGAAGGCCGAAAGGAACCACGTCTATCAAGCTCCTCAAGCTTGGGTCCCTCCCGTAGGTGCTGGGCCAGAGCCTCCCCAGAGCCGCCAGCGCCCCCAGCCAGAAGTCCCTCTGCCGCTCCGATGCGCAGATGAAGAAATCACCCAGGGTGAGGACGGTCCTCAGGGCTCCCTGACTTACCCTGGCAACCTCGGCCGCCCGGACGGCACCCTGGCCCGCGGCATACTCCAGATCCGAGAAGAGGAAGGGATCGTACAGGTCCACCACGAGGACGCCCTCCACAAACCGAAGCCCGGGGGTTCGCTCGAGGATGTAGGGACCGATAACGAGGACGGCATCAGCATCCTCGACCAGAGCAGGGAGGACCGACGTATCGTCGGGGAGCTCCGCCGTGGCCACTCCCGGAACATCGAGGCTCCCTCCCCCCCTCCCGACCAGAAGAACCTCGGCCACGCCCGAGAGGGCCCTCGAGAGTTCCAGGGCACGCATGGCAGGGCCTGCCATCCGCTCCCCGATGGCATCTTCGCAGAGCACAGCGAGGCGAGGCATGCCGAGATTATACAGAGCCGGTGCAGCCAAGGGGAAAGCCCAGGACCTCCCGGGCGACCCGGAGGGCCTCCTGCCGGAGGGGAACCCCTTCTTCCCAGGCCTTCCTCGCATCCCGCGCCTGCGCCTCGAAGATCTCGAGGGCTCTCTCCCTCTCCGGGAGCACCCGCGGATCGGAGGTGGGATGGAGCCGGTAGATCTCTAGGCAGGCCCTGAGGACCCCCTCCCGCTCGGCCACCCGATGGGGGCCCGCGAGGCGGTCGAGGTAGAAGCGGTACTCCCCGGTCACCCTGGGCACCTCGAGAAAAGCGCCGAGGGAAAGGGCCCGGAGGAGGTACTCCCAGTCCTCCAGGTACTCCAGGTCCTCCCTGTACCCTCCCACCCTTTCCCACACTTCCCTGGTGTGAAGGATGCAGAGGTTGGGGATGCGGTTCCCGGCAAGGAGAGCCGCCGGGTCAAAGGGCAAGGGCGGAAAGGCCGCCCGGCAGACCACAGCATCCCCATCGACCAGAGCCATGTTGACTCTGGAGTAAACGAGGGGGCTTTCCGACGCCGTAAGGGCGCGCGCGAGGACCTCCAGGTGGTTCGGGTAGAGGAGGTCGTCGTCGTCGAGGTAGGCAAGGAAATCCCCCCGGGCCGCCGAGCACCCCGCGTTAAGGGCCGCCCCCCTGCCTCGCCCGCCCTTGAGGCAAACAAGCTTTAGCTTGAGAAAGGGCTCGAGCTCGGCGAGGCAGGACTCGGGGGGCTCTCCCCCGTCGTTCACCACCACCACCTCGAAGGGAGAAAGGGTCTGGTTAGCCAGGCTGAGCAGGGCTTTCCTCAGAAGCCCGGGCCGGTCTTTGGTTCTCACCACCACGGAGATGCGGGGGTAAGGGGGCAGATGCCGGGGCCGGGAAGGGAAAAGAAGAGACCAGCCCGCCATCCTTTCATAAAAGAGCGACCTGTTCCTCTCCATCCACTCGGGATGGGAGAGACCCTCCGCCTGCCAGGTTCGCGTCCCGTGGTGATAGCAGAAGGCCCCGCGCAGGATGCCGAGGGAGTAGCCGGCAAGGCGGGCGCGGAGGCAGAAGTCGTCATCCTCGTAATTCCCGAGACCATACCCTTCCCATAGACCGCCCAGGAACCAAAAGAGGTCCCTCCTCAGGAGGACGCAGAAGAAGACCAGGCGGTCCGGGACAGTCACGACCTCGCCACCTCTCGGCCGCAGAGTCTCCGAGTACTCGGCCACCTGTCCGGGCTCAAGTCCCACCGCACCCGGATCCAACTGCTCGCCCTCGCCGACGTAGTTGGTAACGGGACTCACCACCCCGAGCTCCGGCCGGGAGTCCAGAGCCTCCACCAGCTGCCCCAAGCAGCCCGGGCCGAGGCGAGCGTCGGAGTTCATCACCAGCAGATACTGCCCCCTCGCCAACAGAGCCCCTCTGTTCACGGCAGCGGGAAAGCCCCTGTTCTCGGCGAACCTGAGGACCCCCACCCTCGGATCGGACCTGGCCAGAGCCAGGAGACGCTCGGCCGACTCCGGAGCGGAGCCGTTATCGACAACCAGCACCTCAAGAGGCACCTGATCGGCCTCGGAAAGAACTGAGGCCACCGCCTCCTCGGCCAGCTCAGGCAGGTTGCGCACGGGTATGATGGCCGTGACCCTGGGCCGGTCGGGAGCACGGGGTAGCAGATCTGGCCCCGCGGCCGGAGGACCCTGCATCGAGAAGGCACGGGCCAGGAGGGAACCAAGCACCCGGCGCCTCCTGGTGCCGGCCGGGAAGAGGCGGCGGGCGAGGGCCCTACCCCACCCCCTCACGTCCTCCCGCCCGCCTCCACCACGGCCCGGGCGAACCCCTTCACCCAATCGGGCTCGTCCCGAAGGACCTCGGCCAACCTCTCCTGCAAGAATTCGCGGTCGAAGCGGAGTCTGGAAGAGGCAAGGGCGGCGAGCTCGTCGGCGATGCGCCGGCGTTTCTCATCCCCTCGAACCAGGGCTAGACGCCGGTAGGCGGCCTCCAGGTTCTCGAGGGTCGGCTGGGGCGAGTACCTGGCGGGGTCAAAGAAGGTCGCTTCACCGTGGGAGAGGTCGAGAAGCTCCTGCTCTCCTGCCCTCCTCCTTCCCACCACCTGGCGGCGGGCGCGCACGTATACGGGGAGCCAGATGAGGGTCTCGAGGAGGACAAGGAGGCTCGCGCTCCGGTACGGCCCGCGCACCAGGTTCCTGGCGTGGGCCAGCCCGCGCCTAAGGAGGATGCGGAGGGCCCTCTTCCACGTGAAGGACCTCACCACCGTCCTCATGAGATTCCGCTCTATAAGCCGATACTTGAAGGCGTAGGGCCGTTCCCGGGCGGAAAGAGAGTGGGCGTGATAAACGACGGCCCTTGGGGCGGTTAGGAACCTGTACCCTAGGACTCCAGCCCGGAGACACCAGTCCACGTCCTCGTAGTACATGAAGTACCTCTCGTCCAGGGGGCCTACGACTCCGGGGTCGAACGCCTTCCTCTTGAGCAGGGCTGCAGCGAAGCAGGCCCCGAAACTCCTCTCCACCCGGTCGTACTGGCCGAGGTCGGGCTGGCCTATGCCCACGTTGAAGGCGGCCCCCACATTGTTGATGGCCGTGCCAACGGAGTCGAAGACGTGGGGGGTGTGTTCCAGGAGGATCTTGGGGGCGACTCCCACCACGTCATCGGCGGATTTGGCCACGGCCAGCATCTCTTCCACAGCGTGAGGGTCGAGGACGGTGTCGTTGTTAAGGAGGAGAACCCACTCGCTGCTTGCCACCTGGATTCCCCGGTTCATGCCGCCCGCAAAACCGTGGTTCTTCGAGAGTCTTAGCACCTTGAGGCCGGGGAACTCCTTCTCCACCCTCTCCACGGCGTCGAGGTTCGTGGGAGAGGCATTGTCCACCAGGACGACCTCCACAGGGACGGTCTGAGAGAAGACCGAGTCCAGGCACCGCTTCAGCACCTCGTAAGGGGCGCCGTAGTTCAGGACCACCGCCGTCACTTCCGACGTCGCCACTTCCCACCTCCCCGTGTCGGAACCGGGTCTGGCAGGCGGTCGGACAGCCCCCCAGCCGCCAGCGCCGAGCCTCCCGATCTCCCTTATGACCTCGAGATAGGCATCGGCCGCCCGGGTCCAGGTGAAGCCCGCTGCGTGCTGCCCGGCGTGGCTGCCCATCTCCTTCCTTCTGGACTCGTCCCGGGCCAGTTCCTCGATGGCCCCGACGAGAGCAGCCGGTGTCTCCGCAAGGACGCCCGTCCTGCCCTCCTGGACCACTTCGGGGTGAGCACCCACCCGGAGAGCCGCAGCCGGGACCCCCTGGTAGGCGGCCTCCATCAGGGGGAGGTCGAACCCCTCCCAGCGGCTGGCGGTGACGTAGAGGTCGGCCGCAGCGTAGAGGGCGGGCATCCTTTCTGCCGGAAGGTCCAGGAGAGGAATGGCCCCGGCTGACCTTATCCACTCAGCGTCCTCGCTGCTACCCCTGCCGGCCATGACGAGGCGGAGGGGCTTCCCCTCCTCCCGCCAGCGCCTGGCCGCCTCCACCAGGTCGGCGGTGCCCTTGTAGGGCTGCTCCTTCGGGTTCAGCCTCCCGACATAGAGCAGGAGGACGGCGTCCTCCCCGATCCCAAGCTCCTCCCTGAACCGTGTTCCTTCTTCGGGGCCGACCCTCGGATAGTGGTCAACCCCGTTGTAGATCACCCTCGCCCGCCCCGCGAGAGAGCCCGGGAGGAGGCTCCTGACATAGTGGGAGACGGTGACTAGGCCAGCTGCCCGAGGGAAGTACAGGCGCTGCTGGGTGATGCGCATGTAGGCAAAGTTGGCGCGCCGGTGGAGGGGAAAACCCTCGGTAGAGCAGACGCCGTGGTCCACAGCGACAGCTGGAGTCTTAAGCCTTGGAATCAGGGAGAAGAAGGGGAAAGACTCGATGAACACAAGGTCGTGACCAGCCGCGTCGAGGAAACCAGCCCAGAGGCGGGCCTCCCTCTCATACAGGGGGAAGACTGGGACGGCCCTGGTCGGGATCTTCTCCACCCGATAGGGACCGGGAGGCATACCCCCCACCAGGCTCGCATAAACCGTGACCCTCTCCCCCCGCCGCGAGAGTTCCGTCGCCAGGGCGTGGATCACGAGGTCCACGCCGAATCCTCTGAGCAGGCGCTCGGCGAGAAAGGCGATGTCAGCCACGTTCTTCCCGTCCCGAGGCCCAGATGGCCTGGGCCAACCGGATGTTAGCAGACCCCTCGGGCACCCGGACTTTTGGCCCTCCCGCCGCTGCCGATTTACTCTCGTTGAGTAGGAGAAGGGAGGTGACCTCGGTGCTGATGAGGCGGCTGATGGTGGTGATGACCGCGGGGGGCTTGCTCACCTGGCTTCCGCTCCTGGCACCCACCCGCCCCTCTCCTTCCAGGCCCCGCCTGGAGCACCTTCGTCCCTCCTTCGCCCCAGACGGGCCCGGGGCGCACACCTCTTCCCCTATCCGCCTTGCCGGTCCTTCCCTGCTTGCCCTCACCTGGGACCCTGGAGGGAGGGAGCCCGCCGCCGTATACGCCAGGGTCTCATCGCACTCTGGGTCCTGGGGTCCCTGGATAAGGCTGGACGCCGAGAAGGACGAGCCCGACCCGGACTCCCCCGAGGCCCTGCGAGGTAGGCCAGGCACGCCTGGGCTCTGGGTCGGCCAGGGCGATCTCGTCCAGCTGAAAGTGGAGGGGGCTATACCGCGCGGGGCGAGGGCTGTGGCCGTCCGCCCGGGAACCCCGAGCCTCTTCCAGCGGCCCCAGGCGGCAGCCGTGCCCCGGCCGAGGATCATCACGAGAGCCGAGTGGGGTGCGGATGAATCCTTGAGGAAGGGGGATCCAGAGTACGCCGCCGAGGTGAAGGTGGCCTTCGTCCATCACACAGCCACCAGCAACGATTACTCCTGTGAGGAGTCGGCCGCCATCGTGAGAGCCATCTACGCCTACCACACCCAGGAGAGGGGCTGGAACGACATCGGGTACAACTTCCTCATCGACCGCTGCGGCCAGGTCTTCGAGGGCCGCTACGGAGGGGTCGAACTCCCAGTGGTGGGGGCGCACGTCGCCGGGTTCAACAGGGGAAGCACGGGCATCGCCATCATCGGGACCTTCAACCAGGAGAACCCAACACCCCAGGCCATGGAAGGTCTGGGCTCCCTGCTGGCCTGGAAACTCTTCCTCCACCGGCTGAACCCCTTGGGTAGCGCAACCATGGTCGCTGGCACCACTGACAAGTACCGCGAGGGCGAGACAGTCAGTCTACCCGTCATCTCCGGCCACAGGGACGCGAGCAACACCGACTGCCCGGGGGACATGCTCTATGCCCGCCTTCCGCAGGTGAGGAAGACGGTCTGGGGCCGGGTCTACTCTCACCCCTCCGGCTCCCTCATAAAGGGCTCCGGGCCCGCCGTGTACCAGGTGGTGG
>JBBINU010000020.1:0-14029 GCA_037443725.1 Actinomycetota bacterium
CCCCCGCTCTCCAAGCCTCTCCAGGGCCCTCGAGAACCACCGCGAAACCCCCTCCACCGCCTCTGCCCTCCAGCGCCACACCAGAGAGCCCCAACGGACGAGCTCCTCCGTCCACCCTTCCAGCGCTCGCCCCGGCCACCCCTCCCGGAGCCCCGCATTCCTTTGCCTTACGGCCCTCCTGAACCTCGCCGCTGCTCCCGCGTAACCCCCGAACACCTGGGAGCAGAGCCAGTCCATCCATTCTCTCCGGAGCTCCGGTTCCCCTGCGACCAGAAGGAAGTCAAGGGGCGAGAAGAAAACGGCACCCCCCCTCTTCCCGCCCCTCCTCCCCTCGGGCCCGAGAGCAAACACCGCCTCCTCCTGCCCCTTCCCGGCCACCACCACCCGGACCCGGCACCCTTCTGCCCCCTCCCTCACTACCTCACGGAGCCGCCCCGCCCGGTGCGACCTTCCCGTAAGGGCCACTTCGACCGCCTCGAGAAAACTCGTCTTCCCGCTGCCATTCGGGCCCCACAACACCCAGGGACCGGCCCCAAGATGAGCCACGGCCTTTCGAAAGCAGCGGAAGTCCCGGAGCTCGGCAGAGATCACGTACAATCTCTCGCCGCCCCCTAAAGCCGCATCGGCATCACCACGTAAAGGAAGCTGGGGTCCTCGGGGTCCCTCACGGTAGCCGCCTTCAGGGGTGCCTGCAGCCCAAGCTCAACCTCCTCCCCTTCAAGCGCGCCGAGGCCGTCAAGGAGGAACCCCGGGTTGAACCCCACGACCATCTCTCCCTGCGCCTGGCAGGGAACCCTCTCCTCCGCCTCTCCTAGCTCCGCCCCCTCCCCCCGAACTGTGAGCCCCCCAGGCCCCACCTCGAGCCTCACCGGCCTCCCCGCCTCCACCACCAGTGAGGCCCGCCTCACCGCCTCGGCGAGCCCCTTCCGCGCCGCCCTCACTACCAGCGCCGGCTGCTGGGGAAGAATCGTTCGCCAGGCCGGAAACTCTCCCCCGAGGGTCCTCGCCCCCACTTCCCACCCCTCCCCCCGGAACACAGCCCGCCGTTCCCCAAGAGCCACCCGCACCCGCCCCGTAGCCAGTCTCTGGACGATCTGGAGCGCTCGAAGGGGGACCACCCCCCGGCCCTCCCCCGCAGAACCCTCGGCCCGCACGCTCCGCGTCGCCAGCCGATACGTATCTGTCGCGACCAAGGTCGCCTCGTCCTTGCCCCACTCCACTAGAACGCCGCAGAGAACAGGCCTCGCCTCCTCTTTGGCCGCTGCCCTCCCCACCTGGTGCACCGCCTTCTGAAGGTCGACCCCCTCCATCTCCCCCACGGCAGGCTCCTCGGCCTCAAGGGCCGGGAACTCATCCCCCCAGAGCGCCCTAAGCACGAAGCGCGAGGGTTCCCCGGCTATCTCCACCCCTCCGGGTCCGCTCGCAACCCTCACCTCTCCCTCTTCAAGGCTCCGGACCACGCTATCCAGGAGCTTTCCTGGAACCAGGGCCGATCCTGCCTCCTTCACGGCCGCGGGTTCCCTCACGCGAACCCACACGTCGCCGTCGGTCGCAGCGGCCTCCACATACCCCTCCCCCGCCTCGAGGCGTACTCCAGCAAGAACCGGAAGGATGGGGCGCCCCGCGAGGCCGAGGGCAGCCCTACTCACGAGACTAGCCAAGGTTCCCTGATCCAGTTCGAACTCCACCGCACCTCCTTTCTCGCGCTGATCCTAGTGGTCGAGAGCGACCGGTTCCAGACATCGTCACAGTAGTAGGGGGTGGGGAGGTTGTGGACGAGCGGGGGAAGGGCAGATGGAGCAGGGTTCGGGGTGTGGACGGAGGGTGGGGTATGTCGCTCACCGCGGGTCCCGACGGGGAGGGTGCGAGGGGGCGCGCAGGCGCGCGGTTATCTCCTGGACCTGCTCGTAAAGGGAGCGCCTCTCGGCCATAAGGCGCTTGAGTTTGGTGGTGGCGTGGAGCACGGTGGTGTGGTCGCGCCCCCCGAAGATCCGGCCGATCCGGGGCAGCGAGAGGTCGGTGAGTTCCCGGCAGAGGTACATGGCGACCTGTCTTGCGAGGACCAGGGTGCGGGATCTACCCGGGCCCGTGAGGTCTTCAGGGGTGAGGGCGAAGAAGGAAGCCGTCTCTCTAATGATTTCGTCAGGGGTGAGCGGCTTCTCTGCTCGCGATCCGAGGATCGGGCCGAGGCAGGCTTCGGCGAGGGGGAGGTCGATGGGGCGGCGGTTTAAGGAGGCGTAGGCGGCTACGCGGATGAGGGCGCCCTCCATCTCGCGAATGTTGGAGGGGATGTGGGAGGCGATGAAGTGGGCCACGTCCTCGGGGAGGTCGAGACCGTCGAGGGCCGCCTTTTTCTTAAGGATGGCGACGCGGGTCTCGAGGTCGGGGGGCTGAATGTCCGTGAGGAGCCCACCTTCGAAGCGGGTTCGGAGCCTCTCCTCTAGGGTGGCGATCTGCTTCGGGGGGCGGTCGCTGGTGAGCACTATCTGGCCTCCCGCGGCGTGGAGGGTGTTGAAGGTGTGGAAGAACTCCTCCTGCGTTCTCTCCTTCCCCTCGAGGAACTGGACGTCGTCGACGAGGAGGACTCCGACGTGGCGGTAGCGGCGCTGGAACGCGGCGATCCGGTCGTCGCGGATGGCGGCGATGAATTCGTTGGTGAATTGTTCGGTGGTTACGTAGACGAGGCTGGCGTCCGGATGGAGGTGGCGAGTGTAGTGGCCTATAGCGTGGAGGAGGTGGGTTTTTCCGAGGCCGGCACCGCCGTAGATGAAGAGGGGGTTGTATGCCTGGGCGGGGCTCTCGGCGACCTTCATGGCAGCGGCGTGGGCGAACTGGTTGCTCGGGCCGACCACGAAGGTGTCGAAGGTAAAGCGAGGGTTCAGGGCGGGCTCCGGAATGCGGGACGCCTTGGGAGTGGGTGCGGGAGGGGGGGGCGAGGGAGCGGGGGGCTGGTCGGCGGTGGTTAGCGCCACCTGGAGGTGGGCACCGGCGGTCTCGGAGACGCACTCCTGGAGGGTCCCAAGGTAGTGGGAGTTGATCCAGGTGCGGGAGAAGTCTGAGGGGGCTGCGAGGAGCAGGGTACCTTCGAGGATGGCCTTGGGCCGGAGGGGGGAGATCCAAGTGTGGAACGCGGCCTCCCCCAAACGCGCGGCGACCCTGGGGAGGCAGGCACGCCAGAGTTCCTCGGCCTGCTGAAGAAGGTCTCCTCCCTGCCCTGTCCAAGCTTGAGGGTCCATGGGGTTTCCACAACCTGTGCACAACCCTGTGGAAAAACCGCGCCCGCGCGGGGCCGCAGGCGGCCGTAGGGTACACGCCCGGCGCGCGGCGGACAAGGGGGCTCGTCAAGACGGAAAGGCGCTTTGACACCGGTGCACCCCTTCCATACAGTAGGGGCCGACCTGGTCGCGGCGGCAGGCCGGGCCCGATGGGAACGGAGGCCGGGTGAAGAGGACCTACCAGCCTAAGGTGAGGAGGAGGGCGCGGGTACACGGGTTCCGGGCGCGGATGCGCACCCCCGGGGGGAGGAGGGTGCTCCAGCGCCGGCGCCTCAAGGGGCGACACCGGCTCGTGCCGGACTGAGGCCTGCATACCATGGGACTGCCGAGGAGGGCGCGGCTTACGCGCAAGAAGGAGTTTGAGCGAGTGGCCAGGGAGGGCAGGCGCGGCTCGGGTGGGCTTGTGGCCCTGAATGCGCTGGTGGGGGCGGACTCCGGGGGCCCGCCCCGGTGGGGGCTGGTGGTGAGCAAGAAGATTGGAGGGGCGGCGGCGCGGAACCGGGCGAAGAGGGTGCTTAGGGAGGCTGCACGGCTGTTGAGCGAGAAGGTCCCGGCGGGAACGCATGTGGTCGTGGTGGCGCGGCCGGGCGTGGAGGCGGCGAGCCTGGCGGAGGTGCTGGCCGGCATGGAGGAGGCGCTCCGGGCGGCGGGAGTCGCGGTGAGGGGTGAGTGAGGTTGGGGCGTGGGCGGGGTAAAGCGGCTGGGACGTCTCGGCTGGGCCGGGTGGGGGCCCTACTCATCCGGGGCTATCAGGTGAGCCTTGGGGTGATCCTTCCACCCTCGTGCAGGTACTGGCCGAGCTGTTCCGAGTATGCTCGGCAGGCCCTGATGAGGTACGGTGTGGTGCGCGGGGGCTTTCTCGCCCTGAAGCGGGTAGCTCGGTGCCACCCGTGGGGCGGCGGGGGCCTCGACCCGGTACCATAGGGCCCGCGGTAGTCTTCGCGAGGGGAGAGTTCCGGAGAGACCCTTGAACATTTGGTCCAGCCTGGTCGCTGCGGTAAGCGCTTCACTGGAAGGGCTGAGGAACCTCCTCTATCCGCTCCTCGGCGCTGAGGCCTATGGGGCCGCCATAGTCCTCCTCACTATCCTGGTGCGCCTCCTCCTCTTGCCCCTTGCCATCCAGCAGTTTCACCAGATGAGGGGAATTCAGGCCCTGCAGCCTGAGATCAAGAGGCTGCAGGAGAAGTACCGCGGGGATCGAGAAAGGCTGAATCAGGAGCTGATGCGCCTCTACAGGGAGAGGGGCGTGAACCCCCTTGGGGGGTGCCTCCCCCTCATCCTTCAGCTCCCCATCTTCTTCGCCATCTTCTCGGTGCTGAGGGACACAAGGTACACCAGCCTTCAAGAGGCCCCCTTTCTCTGGGCGCCTCGGCTCGGGATCCTTGCTGATCAGGCTGGATGGTTCGGTTACCTGCTGGTGGCCCTGGTTGGGTTGAGTACGTACCTGACGTCGAGACAGGTGGCGACGGGCCAGCCGCAGGCCCAGCAACAGCAGGTGATGGGGGTAGCCATGGCGGGCATTCTCACCTTCTTCGCTCTGAAGTTCCCGGTGGGAGTGCTCGTATACTGGTTGACCACAAACTTCTGGCAGGTAGGGCAGCAGTTTGTCCTGCTGAGGGCGACCTCCTCGGCGGGAGGGGAACCGAAACGGAGGGGGAAAGGTGCTGGAAAGCGTGGAAGCTAGCGGAAGCACTGTGGAAGAGGCCATCGAGGCGGCACTCAAAGCTCTGGGGGCTTCCAGGGAGGAAGTGGAGATAGAGATTCTCTCCCGGGGGAAGCAGGGCTTCCTCGGGATCGGCGGGCAGCCCGTAAGGGTGCGCGCGACAAGGAAACAGGCGGCAGCCGAGCGCCCGCGGGCGCCGAGAAAGCCCAAGGAGTACGAGACCCTAAGGGAGGAGGGGGCCGTGGCGGTGGAGTTCCTCAGGGGGCTGCTTCCCCTGATGGGCTTTGACGCGACGGTTGAGGCTGCAGTGGTGAGCGGGGAGGTCCGGGTGGACGTGGTGGGCGAGGATGTGGGCCTTCTCATAGGCAAGGGCGGGCAGAACCTGGAAGCCCTGCAGACCCTGACGGTGGCCGCGGTGGAGAGGCGGTTGCAGAGGCGTCCGTGGGTCGTGGTGGATGTGGACGGGTACAGGAGGAGAAGGCGGGAGAGGCTGGCGGGAAGAGCCTCCGCCCAGAGGGCTGCTAGCGGTCCCGCGCGGGCGGTGGCAAGGGGGGTGACGGGCCGGCCGAGTTCAGGGGCGGGGGAGACGGCCCGCGCCGTCCCTGAACCGGAGTGGGACGAAGAGGCTTGGCAGGTCGGGGAGGAGCCCGCCCTCCCGGAGGAGCCGTTCTCGGCTGCAGGCCTCACTTCAGGGGAGACGGAGAGCGAGTCCCAGGGGGATTTTCCGGGCGGAGAAGGATAAGGACTGGCGAGCCTGCCAGGCCCCTCGGGGGGCTCTCGAGATTAAGCCGGGCTAGGCTGGCCAGTCGGGGTTGTCCAGGGTGAGCTTAGCCACCCTCTGCCACCACCAGGCGGGGCTCCCAAGGAAGGCTAGGTGCCACCTGGCTCTTTTCAGGTACAGGTGCACGTCGGCCTCCCAGGTGAAGCCCATGCCGCCGTGGACCTGGAGGGCGGCGGCCGCGGCCCGGTGGAAGGCCTCCGCGGAGTAGGCCCGGGCCAGGGCGGCGGCCAAGGGGGCCTGTTCCGGGGAGTTCGCCAGCGCCCATGCGGCGTAGTACACGAGGGACCGGGCATTTTCCTTCTCGAGATAGATGTCGGCGAGCTTGTGGCTGACAGCCTGGAAGGTCCCGATGGGTCTGCCAAACTGTTCCCTGGTGCGGGCGTGCTCGACTGCGAGCTCGAGAAGGCGCTCCATGCCGCCCACTGCCTCCGCGGAGAGGTACACGGCGGCGGCGGTTCGTGCTTGCTCCATGGCTCTCCAGCCCTTCGGGGGTTCCACCAGGGGGAGGGCTTCAGCGCCGGCGAGGCGGATCTCGCCAAGCGGCCTCGTCCTGTCAAGGCTCGGGAGTTCCCGTCGGGTGAGGCCGGAGGCTTTGGCATCGACCCAGAAGAGCCCGACCCCTCCGGGGCCCCTGGCGGCGACCACAAATCCCGAGGCGATCTCGGCGGCGGGAACGAAGAGCTTGAGCCCCTCCACCTGCCAGGACCCCCGGTTCATTTCTGCCCTCGTCCGAATTCCGTCCTCCTCCCAGGAGGCGAGGGGCTCGACCCAGGCTAGGCTCGGTATCAGACTCCCGCTCACCGCCTGCCCGAGAAGGGAGGATCCGGACTCCCCTGCGGCCAGGAAGAGGGGGATGCAGAGGTAGGCCACGGCGTAGAAGGGGCCTGGAAGGAGCGCCCTCCCCACTTCCTCGGCCAGGACGGCCATCTCCACGGAGCCCATGCCAGCACCCCCTGCCTCCTCGGCAACCGCGAGCCCGATCCAGCCGAGGTCGGCCATCTTCTCCCAGAGGGCGGGGGAGTAGGCCGCCGGCTCCTCTGACAGGCCGCGAACTACCTGGGAGGGGCACTCCTTGGCAAGGAAGTCCCTGGCTGCGGCCTTCAGCATCTCCTGGGTCTCGTCCAGGGAGAAGTCCATTGCCGCCTCCTCGCCTAAGGGTTGCTACCTCGACTTGGGGAGGCCGAGAACCCTCTCGGCCACGATATTTCGCAGGATCTCCGAGGTCCCGCCCTCGATGGTGTTCCCCCTCGACCTCAGGTAGGCGTACTGCCAGAGGCCCTCTTCCAATGCCCACTCGCCTCCGCCCTCCAGCAGAGCGTAGGGGCCCTCCATGTCGAGGGCGAGCTCGGCCAGGCGCTGATTCATCTCGCTCCAGTGGAGCTTGGTTATGGAGGCCTCGGGTCCGGGCACGCCGGTCTTGAGATAGGCGGTGAGGGCCCTGTAGTTGGTGAACTTGAGGGCGGTCATGTCCGCGACGAGCCTGGCGAAACGCTCCCGGAGGGTTGGGTCTTGGCTGGGTCTCCTGGGTCCGATCTCGGCGCGGGCAAGCTCCGCCAGCCTTGCCAGGGCGATCTCTGCGGTGGTCGCCAGGGTGAAACCGATGCCGAGCCTCTCGTGCATGAGGGTGGTGATCGCCACCTGCCAGCCCTGCCCCTCCTCACCGAGGACGTTCTCGGCGGGTACCTCAACACCGTCGAAGAAGATCTCATTGAACTCGGCATCTCCCGTGATCTGCTTTATCGGTCTCACGGTAACGCCGGGGGAGTGCATGTCCACGAGCAGGTAAGTGAGGCCCTGGTGCCGGGAGGAACCGGGATCGCTCCTGGCCAGGAGGATGCACCAGTCAGCCACATGCGCCAGGCTGGACCAGATCTTCTGGCCCTCCACCACATACTTCTCCCCCCTCCGGATGGCCTTGGTCGAGACGGCGGCGAGGTCGCTGCCAGCGCCGGGCTCGCTGAACCCCTGGCACCAGATCTCCTCTGCCGAGAGGATCTTTGGGATGAACCTCTTCTTCTGGTCCTCGGTGCCGAAGGTGAGAATGGTCGGTCCGGCCATGCCGAGGCCGATAACGTTGACGTGCCCCGGGGCGCGAGCCCTAGCCAGCTCCTCGTTGAAGATGATCTGATAGGTGATGGGCTTGCCTCCGCCGCCGTACTCCCTCGGCCAGGCAAGCCCCGCATACCCCGCCTCATACATCTTCCGGGACCACTCCCGGAGTTCCTCGAGCCTCTCCCTCCTTGCCAGGGAGGGAGGACCGCCCGCCTCGGCCCAAGGTGGCTTTTCCCGCGCGATCCAGGCCCTCACCTCCTCTCGGAAGGCCGCCTCCTCGGGAGTGTCCCGGAAATCCACGCCCCCTCCTTCCCGCCTTCGACTAGCGGGTCAATTATACGGGCCTGTCCTGCCGGCTCTCGGGTTGAGCCTGGGGACCAGGCCTGGGAGGGGTTCCTTCGGGTGGCCTGTGGGAGGAGGGGCGGGCAGGCAGGCGAACCCTAAAGGGGGTGTAAGGGGGGGGGTGTAAGGGGGGGTGAAAGATCCGCCAGGAGGCGGGCGGGAGGGAGAAGGAGGTGGGGAAGAAAGTCCGGACGCGGGCTCGCCGCGAGCGCCCCCTTTTGCGTCTCGGGCTTGTTCTGGCCGTAGCGGCTGCAGCGCTCCCGCCATGGCCGGTCGAGGCGGCCGCCCGGTATCGGGAGGGGGATGACGCGGTGGTAGCCCTCAACATCCTCCCCCCCGGCCAGAAGGGTGTGTACAACGCGGCAGAGGCGGTCGAGGCGAACGCTGGCTCCTACCCCCCGCACTCGGTGGACCAGCTCCAGATGTACTCCGATCTCACCTTTGCTAGCCGGGGCGACCTCGAGCAACTTACCAGGTACTTCAAGGACGCGAGCTTTGGTGTGCCCCCAGGTGAGGTGGAGAGGGAGTACTCGCCCCGCCCCGGGGTGAGGATAGTTAGGGACAGGGCCTTCGGGGTGCCCCACATCTACGGCGAGACTCGTGAGGACGCCTTCTTCGGAGCAGGGTATGTCTCCGCCGAGGACCGTCTCTTCCTGATGGACGTCATGAGACACGTGGGTCGGTGCCGGATGAGCGAGTTTCTGGGTGCCTCCGAAGCGAACCTGGCGATGGACAGGTCCTGCTACAAGGTGAGCGGCTACGACGAGGCCGACCTCCAGAGGATCCTGGACGATCTGGTCGCGAGGAAGCCCGAGGTTGGGGGGGAGATTGTACGGGCCTTCAGAGCCTTTTCGGATGGGGTGAATGCGTACATTTCCGAGGCCCTCGCGGATCCCTCCAAGCTGCCCGCTGAGTACCCCGCCCTGCAGCAGGTGCCCGAGCCGTGGAGGCCTACGGATACGGTGGCGGTGGCATCCCTCATCGGTTCCCAGCTCGGCGTGGGAGGTGGAGGGGAGCTTAAGAACGCTCGGCTCCTCAAGGCTCTCACGGAGAGGCTCGGGGTGGAGGAGGGAAGGCGAGTCTTCGAGGACCTGAGGGAGAGGGATGATCCGGAGGCTCCAGTCCATACTCTTAGGACCTTTCCCTATATGCCCAGGGGAAGGGCGGACCCGCGAGCCGTCGCGATGCCCGATGATCCCGAGGAGGTGGCCTCGGCCCTCCCCACCGCCCCTGACCACCTGGACGGGCCATTCGGCCCTATCAAGCTTTTCTCCAGGGGAGGCATGAGCAACGCCGTCCTCATCGGCTCCTCCCTCTCTGCCAGCGGGAGACCCTTCGCTGTTTTCGGGCCGCAGGTAGGCTACTGGTCCCCGGAGATCCTGCTCGAGCTCGACGTGCATGGTCCCGGCATCCACGCTCGAGGTGCTGCCTTCCCCGGGGTGAGCCTCCTGGTTCTTCTGGGGCGGGGAGCCGGGTATGCGTGGAGCGCGACCTCGGCCGGGGCTGACCAGGTGGACGTCGTGGCGGAACTTCTCTGCGAACCCGGGGGCGGGGAACCTACCACCGAGAGCACCCACTACCTCTACAGGGGCGAGTGCCGTCCGATGGAGACGAGGACCGACACCTGGGTGGCGAAGCCCTCGGCCGGCGGCTTGCCCTCCGGGCCGGAACTGGTGGTGACGGAGAAGGTGGAGAGAACTGTCCACGGCATAGTCCAGGCCAGGGGGAAGGTGGGCGGGAGGCCTGTGGCTTTTGTCCGTGCGAGGACCACCTTCTTTAAGGAGGTGGATTCGGCCGAGGGGTTCCTCCTCCTGAACAACCCTGAGGCCATCAAGGGGCCCGAGGACTTCAGGAAAGCCGCCCAGAAGATCAACTTCAGCTTCAACTGGTTCTACCTGGACGCCAAACACATAGCCTACCAGCTCTCTGGGGCCTACCCCGTGCGCGCGAGCGGAGTCGACCCGGACCTCCCCAGCTGGGGCACGGGGGAGTGGGATTGGCGAGGGGAGGTGCCCGGGGGGGAGCTGCCCTGGGATGTGGACCCGCCTGGAGGCTACATCCTTTCGTGGAACAACAAGCAGGCTCCCGGATGGAGCGCAGCCGACGACAACTACTCCTTCGGCCCCGTTCACAGGGTCCAGATGCTCAAGAGAAGGGTGGAGGAGGCGAGGGCTGGGGGGAAGCTCGCCCTGGCCGATGCGGTCTGGGTCATGGCCGATGCCGCCACAGTGGATCTGCGGGGGCAGGAGTTGCTTCCGCTCCTTCTCGAAGCCCTCGGGGAACCCTCGCCGGACCTCGGGGCCGCCGTGGACCTTCTCAGGATGTGGGCGGGGTCCGGGGCCCACCGGCTTGACCGCGACAGAGACGGCCGCTACGAGCAGGCCGCGGCGGTGGCGCTGATGGATGCCTGGTGGCCGAGGGCCATTGGCGCCGTCTTTGACCCGACCCTAGGGGGGCTTTATGAGCTTGTCCCCATGGCCTTCGACAATCCGCCCGGGCCCCTTGGAAGCGCTTACCAGTTCGGGTGGTACGGGTACGTTTCTAAGGATCTCAGGAGGATTCTGGGGAAAGAGGTGGCTGGCCCCTTCCACCGGGTGTACTGCGGCGGGGGGGACCGCGACAGGTGCCGGGAGGCCCTCGCGGCCAGCCTGCGCCAGGCCGTGGCGGAGCTCGTCCAGAAGTACGGGGAGGACCCCGGGGGCTGGGACTCGGACGGGGCGACGGAGGCGAAGGACCGGATCAGGTTCACCTCGGTGGGGCTGGTTGGCGTTCCCGACCTCCCCTGGGTGAACCGCCCCACCTTTCAGCAGGTGGTGGAGTTCGGAAGCTTCCCGGGGGAGGGGCCAGAGGCTGGAGCCGGGGGGTCTGGGCGGCGGGAGCTGCCCGCTACCGGCTCCCCCGTTGCCGCGGGGATGGCCCTCGCGAGCCTTGCAGCGGCCGCGGCCATGAGGAGGGTCTGGAGGGGAAGTTGAGATCCTGGAAGGGCGCTCTCGTCTCGGTGCTGCTAGGTGCCATGGCGGCCGGCTGGGTTCCGGCTGTTGGGGAGGAGGGGGTGCCCGGCTTCCTGCCCCGGGGGCCCCTGAGGCCGGAAGGGCGATGGCTGAGGGATCCCCTGGGGAGGGTGGTGATTCTCCACGGAGTGAACGGTGTCTGGAAGATACCCCCATATCACCCCCCGGAATCGCAGCAAGGGTTCACCCGGGCCGACGCCCGGCTTCTGAGGGAGCTCGGCTTCAACGTCTTCCGGTTGGGGTGGATTTGGAAGGGGCTCGAACCCGCGAAGGATCGAGTGGATAGGGCATACCTGGACGCCCTTGAGCGCTGGGCGAAGCTCCTGGAGGAGGAGGGCATTTTCGTGCTGCTCGACTCCCACCAGGACATGTACAACGAGCGCTTTAAGGGCGAGGGCTTCCCGGACTGGGCCACCTACGACGACGGCATACCTCTCCTTGTGGACGCAGGCTTCCCGGGGAACTACCTCACCCCCGCTGTCTCGCGCGCCTTCGACAACCTCTGGATGAACCGCGAGGGTATTTGGGGGGAGTACGCCTCTGCGTGGAAGGAGGTGGCGTCGAGGTTTGCCTCGCACAGGATGGTTCTCGGATACGATCTTCTGAACGAGCCCTGGCCCGGGACTCAGTGGCCTACCTGCGCCCAGCCCGCCGGATGCCCTGCCTTTGACCGCCTGTTTCTCCAGCCCTTTCAGGACACGGTGACCGCCGCCATCCGGGAGGTGGACCGGGTCCATATCGCCTTTTACGAGCCCCACGTCCTGTTTAACTTTGGGGTGGGCTCCTGGCTCTCGGCTCCTCCGTCGGGGGCGGCCCCCGTTGGCCTCTCCTTCCATGACTACTGCCTCTCCGGTGACCTCGGGGCCATCACGGGCGTGAGGGAGGCGGGAGAGGCTGGGAAGGCCGCCTGTCCCGGCATGGACTCCCTTGTCTTCCAGAACGCCGCCTCGACCGCACGGTCGTTGGGGGGCCCTCCCCTCCTCACCGAGTTCGGGGCCGGAGACGACCTTGCCGAGGTCGAGAGGTATGTGGAGCTGGCGGACTCGAGCCTCACCGGGTGGATCTACTGGCAGTACAAGAACTGGAGCGACCCTACGGGAGCTCCCGGACCCGAGGGGCTCTTTCGCGAGGACTCCGACCTCGCGTCTCTAAAGCAGGAGAAAGCAGCCGTCCTCTCCCGGGTCTATCCCATGGCCGTGGCCGGAACCCCCATCTCATACCGGTTTGACCCTGCGGGCAAGGAGTTCAGGCTGGAGTACTCTCCCGAGGCCGCCGCCCGAGGACCCACCGTGGTCTTCGTCCCCGTCGCCCGACACTACCCCGGTGGGTACCGCGTTGAGGCTGAGGGGGCGAGGGTGACCTCCCCTCCCTGCTCCACCTATCTCACCCTGGAGAACCTGCCGGGGTCCGCCAGGGTGGCGGTGAGGGTGTTCCCGGGCGCCTGCAGGGGAGGTTGGGCGGGCCAGATGGCAGGGGGCCGTGCCGTCCTCCCGGCAACAGGCAGTGGCCCCTTCGCGCCCGTCGCTGTCCTCGGTGTGGCGGCGTCGGTGCTGGCGGGGTTCGGAAAGCGGCGGTGGGGCTAGGTCTCGGTGTTACGGTCGGTTGCAGGGAGAGGAGACCACCGCGGGGGAAGGTGCCTACCGCACGCAGTCGCCCGTTGAGACCGGTTCTCTCCTACCGATGGCTCGAGAGATGTCCGGCGCGACCTCGGCGCTGGTGAGGGCGTACCCGGTCTGGGGGTCGTTGGTGGCGGCGGCAAACACTATGCCGGCCACTCGCCCTCTGCTGTCCAGGAAGGGCCCCCCCGAGTCTCCGGGCCGGATCTCCGCCGCCAGGATGTAGACCCTCCTGGTTGCCGGGGAGGTGCCGTAGATGTCGCGCCCCACCGCAGTCATGGCAGCCCTGACGGCAGCCGGGAGGATCTGCTGGGGGCCGCCCCCCGGGAAACCTATGGCTGCGCCCTTGGCCCCCTGAGGAAGCTCCGTCTGGAGAACCGGGAGGGGGCGGGCTTCAAGCCCCCTAGCCCAGAGGACTGCCAGGTCCGTTTGGGGGTCGAAGAGAACCACCACCGCCTGAAGTCTGCTCCGGGGTGTGAGGACCCGGACCGAGCGGGATCCGGCCACCACGTGGGCGTTGGTTACCACGTATTCATCGGACACCACCCATCCGGTGCCGTCCTGGACGAGCCCGCAGGCAGGGGCTTCCACCTTAAAAGTGGATTCGGCGGCGGCGCGGATCCTTGGGTCGGCCGCGAGGGCCGGGTCGGGGCTGGCTGGAGGGGCTGAGGGAAGGGCGAAGTCCGGGAAGACCTCGGGGAACCCAGTGGTATTGAGGAGCCGGCGAAGCCGGCCGAGGAAGTCGGGGGCACTGGGCATGACCCCGTCGACCGCCTTGAGCACAACGGATCCGCGGATCTGTTGGGTGAGGAGGGGAATGGGGGCAGCGAGGAGGGCGTAGGCAAGGAGCCAGGCAGTGACGAGGAAGGCGGCTCCGGAGGCAGCTGCCCCCGCCAGGGCGTCCCCGGGCCGGAACACGCGGGGGAGGTGGCTCTTCAATCTTGCTCCCACGGCGGCCGCTGAGGCCTCCACTAGTGAGGCTATGAGAAAGAAGGATCCAAGCCCCACCGCGAGGCGGAGCTCGGGGCTATAGGCACGGAAGGCCGCGGCTATCCGCGGCGAAAGGATGCCGGCGATGACCACCCCTCCCACGAGGCCGAGAACGGAGGAGGCCTCCGAGAGGAACCCCCTCTGCCACCCGCGAAAGAGGCTCCAGGCGAGGAGGAGAAGGAGCACAAGGTCGAGGCCGGTTCCCCTGGCTCCCAGGGCGAGGGTGGTGCCATCCGGCGGTGGCGACGGCAGCACGGGGGGAAGGTTACCGCAGGCTGCTGGCGGTGGGCTGCAACCTC
>JBBINU010000020.1:14129-18489 GCA_037443725.1 Actinomycetota bacterium
GTGCGGGGGTAGCCACCCTCAAGATACAGGGGCGGGAGTATCCCACGTCCCTAGTGAGAGAGTTAACGGCGACGTACCGGAGAATTGTGGATGCTGCCTCCCTTCCCGAAGGGCTCGGGGAGAGGCTCGCCTCCCTCGTGGCGGAGAGGGACCGGCTGAGAATGGAAAGGACCAAGGAGCTCCACGCCAGGCTGGTGAGAAGGCTTTCCCTTCCGCTGCACGAGAGGGTCCTCGGATCCCCCTGAGAGCCGGGGCGAGGGGGCGCCTCTTCCCTGACGGAAGACGGCCGCGGCCTGACCGAATCTCACCTACCGGACCCCGCGTGCAGGGTGGGGTTTCTTGATGGCCCGCCGAAATAGTCCCGACTGGCTACGCAGGTGATAGCCCTAGGGGCTAAAGATCGACGTGAATCTGGCGATTCTTTTGCAGCCTCTGCAACTTCTGAAGGGAAAGAGAAAGGAGGTGACGATGAGAGAGAAGCGGCTGGCAAGAACAGCTTTGGCGGCCGCGGTGGGTCTGGTCATCGGAGTGGTTGTCTTCGCCTACGCGGCCTCCAACACCGTCCCTTCTTCCCGGGCGGGGGACGGGTCCGGAGCGGTGTCGGGATACACGGTCTCGAACGTCGCCTATCACCTCGAACCTAACAACCCGCAGCAGCTGGCCAGCGTTGAGTTCGACCTCGACGCTCCGGCCTCCGAGGTCCGGGTGCAGCTCCAGGGAGGAGGCTCCTGGTTCACCTGTAACAACCCGAGTTTGAACCACTGGACCTGCACCACCGGGGGCCAGAGCGTGGCCGGCGCGGACCAGCTCCGCGTGGTTGCCGTCCAGTGATCGATTTCGAGGAGGGGTGGCGGGGTGAGAGGGACTGTGAAGCGGAGGGCAGCCCTCTCGCCCCGTCTCCTCCTTGCCCTTGTCGGGAGCGTGGCGGGGCTCGTCCTGGCGAGGCCCTTCCTGCCTCGGCCCCTCGGCGGGAGGCTAGCCCTGGTCGTCGTGACCGGGAGCAGCATGGCCCCCTCCCTGCGCGCGGGGGATCTTGTCCTCGTGAGGGCCGAAAAAACCTATCGGGTGGGGGATGTGGTCGCGTACCGCGCGGCGAGTCTGAAGCGGGTCGTCATCCACCGGGTGGTGGCGACGGGTCCGGAGGGGCGGTACATCGTTGGGGGTGACGCCAACGGCTGGCTGGATTCGGACCTTCCCTCCGCCCGCGAGGTGCTGGGGAGGGCGTGGGTGAGGGTGCCGCGGGTGGGGGCGTTCCTGCTGGCTCTGAGGAGGCCCGCTTACCTGGGTCTCCTGGCGGGGCTCGTGGCCGCCTGGGTCACATCGGGATTCCTGCCGCGAGGAGGGCTTGGGATCCTGTTTGCGCTGGGCCTCTTCGCCCTGCCGCCGGCCGCCCACGCTGGTCCCTCTTCTGTCCCCGGGCCGCGCCTTGCCGACCTCCTGGTGGCCACCTACACCCCGTCCGGGCGGGATAAGGCCCGGGCCTTCGCACCGCCCGAGTGCGACCCTGTGAGGGCCTACCTCACCCGAGTCGTCTACGCTCCCCTGGCAGCCACCGGTTCCTCAGAGCTGGTCCTCGGTAGCGCCGGGGCGGACAATATCTCGGCCAAAGCCGGACGGGACTGCGTGGTGGGCGGAGCGGGAGATGACACCCTCGCTGGCGGCCCGGGCGATGACGTCATTCTTGGGGGCCCCGGCACGGACACCTGCTCGGGTGGGCGGGGGAATGATACCTTCTACGACTGCGAGATCACCCTACCGTAGCAGGCGAGCTCTGATAGCTTCTTGCGCATGGTATTTCTCGTCTCGGTCCATCGGACCCTCGGAACCATCCTCGTCTTCCTCTTCTTTCTCGCATCCGTGGTGGGCGGTGTCTCTGCCGTCCTCCGGAGGGTTATCGCCGGGCCCTTCTGGGTCCTTCTCGGCCTCGGTCAGGTTGGGCTCCTCGCCCAGGCAGCCATCGGCATCGTCCTCCTGATCCTGGGTGCGAGGCCCGTCCCCCTCCACTTCTTCTACGGAGGCGTCTTTCCTGTGGCCGTCCTTGTCTGGACCCACCTGGATGCCAGGCGGCGGGGACACGCCACCTTCTTCCCCCTGGCGACGCTGGTTGTGGCAGCCCTGCTTGCCCGGGCGTGGCAGACGGGAGCCTTCGGGCACTGAGGCTGGGCTGCTCGGGGCTCCCCAGGCCGGGCCCTCGGGTCTATCATCGCGGCGTGGGCGTGGCCGGTGCCAGGGAGAGCCCCCTCCCGGTGAGGGTGGGCATAGAGGTGATGCGGGCTTGGCACATCCCGGCTGTCTACTCCATCGAGAGACGGGTCTACCCCAGGCCCTGGAGCCCCTCCCTCTTCTACTCTGAGATCTCCCGGCCCTCCACTCGCTATTACATCGTGGCCAAGGATGGAAGGAAGGTGGTGGGGTACGGGGGCGAGGCCTTCGTAGCCGACGAGGCCCACATCACCAACGTGGCCGTCCACCCCGACTATCAGGGAGCCAAGGTGGGAACCCAGATCATGATGGCTCTCACCACAGAGGCCAGGCGGAGGGGGGCGGAGACCATAACCCTGGAGGTGAGGGTTTCGAACCTCATCGCCCAGGGTCTTTACCGGAAGTTCGGTTTCGTCCCCGTGGGCCTGCGGCCCCGCTACTACCTAGAGACGGGAGAGGACGCCCTGGTGATGATGGTGCGCGATGTGGGGTCCGCGGCATACGGGGAGAGGCTCGAGGCCATCCGGAGGGAGCTCGGGAGGGTCCTCCCGCCTCCCCCCTGACTCCCCTCGGTTTAAGCTTTCGCGCTGCAGACAGGCTTGAGAGAGGGGCGGTGTGCTGGTTCTCGGGATCGAGACCTCCTGTGATGAGACCGGTGTCGGGCTGGTGAGGGAGGGGAGGCTCCTGGCCAACGTGGTGGCGAGCCAGGTCCCGCTCCATGCCCGGTTCGGGGGAGTGGTTCCCGAGATCGCCGCCCGCGCCCACGTCGAGGCCATCAACCCCATGCTGGCCGAAGCCCTGGCCCAGGCGGGTGTGAGCTGGCGAGAGGTGGAGGCTGTGGCCGTCACTGTGGGTCCCGGCTTGGCAGGATCTCTGCTCGTGGGGCTGGCGACGGCGAAGAGCCTGGCTCTGGCCCTGGGGGTTCCCCTGGTGGGGGTGAACCATCTTGAGGCCCACGTCTGCGCCGTCCACCTGGAGCACGGCGAGGTTCCTCCCCCCTTTTTGTCCCTAGTGGTCTCCGGCGGACACACCCTTCTCCTCCTTGCTGAGGAGGAGGGGAGATACACTCTGCTCGGTGAGACCGTTGACGATGCTGCGGGGGAAGCCTTTGACAAGGTGGCCCGCTTCCTCGGCCTGGGGTTCCCGGGAGGCCCGGCCATCGATAGGGCTGCCGCCCGGGGGGATCCCTCGGCCATCCCCTTTCCCCGCAGCATGCTCCAGGACCCTTCCTTTGATTTTTCCTTTGCCGGTTTGAAGACGGCCGTGGTCCGTCACGTTCGGGAGGCGACGGAGAGGGGTGCGCCTCCGAGGGTGGAGGACGTGGCGGCCTCCTTCCAGGAGGCCGTCGTCGACGTGCAGGTGGCGAAGGTGACTAGGGCTCTCGAGGCGTACGCGGTGAAGAGGTTGGTGGTGGCTGGAGGGGTGGCTGCCAATTCTCGGCTGAGGGAACGCCTCGCTTCCGCCGCGGCCGAATGCGGGGTTGAGCTCTTTGTTCCCTCCCCCGCTCTCTGCACTGACAACGGGGCCATGGTGGCCTGTGCGGGGGAGAGGAAGCTCGCCCGGGAGGGGCCTGACCCTCTGGAGGTGAGCGTGGACCCCTCCCTCCCGGTGGGGGCGAGGTGGTCGGGGGCGGGGTGGGAGCCTCCCCGCTGATCGGGAGGTTGACGCCGGGGGCGGCGGACCATATATTGCTTAGCAGTGTCCAGGCGAGAGTGCCAAGACGCCATACGGCGAAAGAAAGGAGGTGCCTGTGAAGCTCGTTCCGCTGGAGGATCGGGTAGTGGTGAAGCCGGGCGAGAGCGAGGAGGTCACCAAGTCCGGGATCGTCATCCCGGACACGGCGAAAGAGAAACCCCAGGAGGGTGAGGTCATAGCGGTCGGTCCCGGGCGTTGGGAGGAAGGGAAGAGGATCCCCGTGGATGTCCAGGTTGGGGATCGGGTGATCTTCTCCAAGTACGCGGGGACGGAGGTGAAGATAGAGGGGGAGGAGTACCTCATTCTCTCGGCCAGGGACATACTGGCCAAGGTGGAGCGGTGAGCTCCGCCGCCTCGGATGGGCACCTGACGCGAGGGAGGTAGATAGGTATGCCAGCGAAGATTCTTGCCTTTAGCGAGGAGGCCCGGCGCCAGCTTGAGGCCGGGCTTGACAAGGTGGCAG
>JBBINU010000021.1:0-4638 GCA_037443725.1 Actinomycetota bacterium
GGGCGGGGGGCCCTGGCCTCCACCGTCGCCCACGACGCCCACGAGCTTGTGGTGGTTGGAGTGGACGAACGGGACATGGCCACCGCCGCCTCCCACGTATCCCGCCTCGGGGGAGGCCTTGCAGCGGTGGCGGGCGGGCGGGTCCTGGCCGACCTGCCCCTCCCTGTGGCCGGTCTTATGAGTTCAGATCCGGCAGAGGTGGTGGCGGAGAGATCCCGGCGTCTCGAGGAGGCAGCCCGGGAGCTCGGAACCTCCCTCCCGAGGCCCTTCTCCACCCTCTCCTTCCTCTGCCTCTCGGTCATACCCGAGCTCCGAATCACCGTTAAGGGGCTCGTTGATGTTGGGGCCTTCCGCCTGGTCCCGCTCGCCGTCTGAGCCCCCGGAGGAAGGACTCGGCCGGGGACTCCGGAGGGAGCCTGGATGGGTGCGGGGCTTCCGGGTCGACCGCGGCCGGTAGAATCTGCGGTGTGGGCTTCCCAGCGGAGAGGCCTAGGCGGCTAAGGCGAACCCGGCTCATCAGGGAGCTGGTGAGGGAGACCGAGCTCCTCCCCTCCGATTTCATAGCCCCTTTCTTTGTGAAGGAAGGGATAGCCGAGCCCGTGGCCATCCCCTCCATGCCCGGCCATCACCAGCACACCCTGGACACCCTCCTGGGGGCCGTGGAAGAGGTGGCCAAGGCCGGTGTGAGGGCGGTGATTCTCTTCGGTATCCCCGCAAGCAAGGACGGCGAGGGCCGAGGCGCCTTCCACCCCGAAGGGATCATCCAGCGAGCGCTCCGGCGCCTCAAGGCCGCCTTCGGTGAGGACCTCCTCCTCATAGCCGACCTCTGCCTCTGCGAGTACACCGACCACGGCCACTGCGGGGTCCTCCGTGATGGTAAGGTGGACAATGACCGCACCCTCGAGATCTATGCCAGGATCGCGGTAAGTCAGGCCGAGGCTGGAGCCGACGTGGTTGCCCCATCGGGAATGATGGATGGACAGGTGGGGGCGATAAGAAAGGCCCTAGACGAGGCCGGTTTCGCCGAAACCCTCATCCTCGCCTACGCAGCCAAGTACGCCTCTTCCTTCTACGGGCCCTTTCGGGAGGCCGCCGAAGGCGCTCCGAGGTTTGGCGACCGCCGCCCGTACCAGATGGATCCGGGGAATGCCGCCGAGGCTCTCCGGGAGGTGAGACTCGACGTGGAGGAAGGGGCGGACCTGGTGATGGTAAAGCCCGCCCTGGCCTACCTGGACGTGCTGAGGAAGGTGAAGGAGACCTTCGGCCTTCCCACCGCTGCCTACAACGTCTCCGGCGAGTACGCCATGGTGAAGGCCGCCGCCGAGAGGGGCTGGGTGGAACCGCGCCTCGCCACCCTCGAAATCCTCACCTCCATAAAGAGGGCCGGAGCCGACCTCATCCTCACCTACCACGCCCTGGAGGCCTCCCGCTGGCTGCAGGAAGGTGGCTGGTAGCAGGAGCTCCCGGGCTGGCGGGTGTGGGAGAATCGGACCGCCATGGCCCGGGCAGGCATCGCCAGGATCAAGGACGGGTTCATATCCTTCATCTCCTTCGTGGCAAAGAGCGGGAGGAGGATCGGGGTCACCGCGGCAGGAGCAGCTCTGGTGGTGGCGGGAGCGGTGATGCTGGTGACCCCGGGCCCCGGGACCCTCGTCCTGCTGGCAGGAATAGCCCTTCTCGCCACCGAGTACCTCTGGGCTAGGAGGCTCCTCGAAAAGGTCCGCGAGAAGGCGGGTGAGGTCAGAGAGGCCGTGCGCGGCCGAGAAGACAGCAGGCGCAAAGCCGCCTCTCACCCCGAAGCGGCAGGCCCCGATGGGAAAGGGGGTGACGGTTAGGTGGAAGGGGCGAGGGGGCCGAGATCGGGAGAGCTTTTCGCCAGGGCCACGAGGGTGATTCCGGGCGGGGTGAACTCCCCCGTCCGCGCCTTCAAGGCCGTGGGGGGAACCCCCGTGTTCGTGGCAGCAGGGAAGGGCGCCTGGATAGAGGATGTCGACGGGAACCGCTACGTGGACTGGGTCCAGTCATGGGGTGCGCTCCTTCTCGGCCACGCCCACCCCAGGGTTCTGGCCGCCGCCCGCGCCGCCGCCGAGCGCGGCACCACCTTCGGCGCCCCCACTGAATCCGAGGTCCTCCTCGCCGAGAAGATCTCCTCCTTCCTGCCGGGGGTGGAGATGCTTCGCCTTGTGAGCTCGGGCACGGAAGCGGTGATGAGCGCCGTCCGGCTCGCCCGCGGCTTCACGGGACGACAGAAGGTGGTGAAGTTCGCGGGCTGCTACCACGGTCACGCCGATGGCTTCCTGGTGGCTGCGGGCTCCGGGGCCGCGGCAGGAGGGGTTCCCGACTCGGCCGGCGTGCCGCCGCCGGTGGCCGCTGAGACAGTGGTCCTGCCCTACAACGACACCCAGTCCGTTAAGGAGCTCTTCTCCGCCATGGGAGGCGAGGTGGCGTGCGTGGTGGTGGAGCCGGTCGCCGCCAACATGGGCCTCATCCCGCCCGAGCCGGGGTTCCTCGAGACCCTGAGGGAGAAGACCGAGGAGTACGGAGCCCTCCTCATCTTCGACGAAGTGATAACGGGTTTCCGGGTGGGGCGGCCGGGAGCCCAGGGCCTTCTCGGCATCCACCCCGACCTCACCTGCCTCGGGAAGGTGATAGGGGGAGGTTTCCCCCTCGCCGCCTTTGGTGGTAGACGGGACGTCATGTCCCTTCTCGCGCCCGAGGGCCCCGTATACCAGGCAGGAACCCTTTCCGGGAACCCCGTGGCCGTCGCTGCGGGCCTTGCCGTCCTTGAGGTCGTGGAGGAGGACCCCGGCCTTTACTCAAGGCTCGAGGGCCTCGCCTCGGCCCTCGCCCGGGGCCTGGAGGAGGCCTTCCTCGCGGCCGGAATACCCGCCCGGGTCCAGCGGTACTCCACCCTCCTCTCGGTCTTTTTCACAGCTTCGCCCGTAAGGAACTTCGAAGACGCCCGCGCCGCCGACCGCCGCCTTTACTCCCGCTTTTTCCACGCCATGCTCGCCAGGGGCATCTACCTCCCTCCCTCCCCCCTGGAGGCCGTCTTTCCCTCCGCAGCTCACGGGGAGGAGGAGCTCGAGCTCACCCTGGAGGCCGCCCGCGCCGCCGCCTGGGAACTCAAGGCCAGCTCCTAGACGCGCCCAAAGCCTGCCTCCCGGCGGGACTTCCCTCAGGCCCGGTTCGGACGGCGCGCGGCTCAAGAGCGCGGGCGGGCGCCGCTGCGAAGAAGCCCCCTCAGGATCCGGCCAGGGAGACTCCGAGCGCCTTCCTCTCCCGCCCTGCCTTCTTCCTCTTCCTCTCGGCGGGATTGCCCGGCACGAGGGGATTGCCCCACCCTTCCCGCACAGACGGCATCCGCCGCAAGCCCCAACCCCGATCCCACCTTGGAAAGCAGGCCAACCAGCGTGTCCATCTCCTCCGGCTCCAACCTCTCCCCCAGCGCCTCGCTTACCACCCTGTCGTGAGCGGGGCGCGCCCTCTCCAGAACCGCCCTTCCCTTCGCAGTTATCCTGGCCCAGATGGCCCGCCTGTCCTGCGGACAGGGAACCCTCTCCACAAGCCCCCTCGCCTCCAGCCTGTCCACCACCCGCGTGATCCCGCTCTTAGTGAGGAGGACGGCCCTCGCCAGTTCCTGCATCCTCATGTGCCCCTCGCCCGACGCCGCCAGCCTCTGGAGCACCTCGAACTCGGAGAGATCGAGGCCGGACTCGGCCCGGAGAGCCCGCTCGATCCTCTCACCCACAGCGGCCCTCACCTGAAGCAACCACGCCCAGGCCTCGCGCCAGCCGTCGCCCCGCTTCACGCGAAGAGAATACCAGAGCCCGGCCAGCCAAGTTGACCGAACAACCGAAATCCGGTACTCTACACAACAGTTGTCAGATCAACGAGGTTCGCGCGAGGAAAGGAGGAAAGGTGGCGGAGCTGGTAACCAGAACCTACGAAGGGATCGAGATACCTGCCCCGGGGGTCTGGAACATAGACCCCTCCCATAGCGTCATAAGCGCTGTGGCGAGACACCTCATGGTGGCGAAGGTGAGGGGATACTTCAGAACCTTCTCGGGGAAGATCCACGTGGCGGAGGACCCCCTCGACTCCTGGGTCGAGGTTGAGATAGACGCGGCCAGCATAGACACGGGTACGCCCGAGAGAGACGCCCACCTCCGCTCACCGGACTTCCTCGACGCAGAGCGGCACCCCAAGCTCACCTTCAAGAGCACCAAGCTCGAGCCCCTTGGAGGAAACAGGTTCCGCCTCGAGGGCGACCTAACCATCCGCGGACTCACGCGTAGGGTAGCGCTGGATGCCACCTTTGAGGGGGTTGGCTCCTCTCCCTGGGGAGACCAGAGGGCTGCCTTCTCAGCCACCACCGAGCTGAACCGCGAGGACTGGGGCATCACCTGGAACCAGGTCCTCGAGACCGGGGGATTTCTTGTGAGCAAGACCCTCAAGGTGGAGATAGAGATCGAGGCGGTGAAGGCGGCCTAAGGGGCGCAGCCGACGCGGCCAGGGTCCGGGGCGACCTCGGTCCTCCACCACCCCGCCCGGCTGGCGGAGGGCCTCGAGCACCCGCCCCGGGCCCGCCTCGAGGGGCACCGGCGACCGGCCCCTTGGAAGCCGGACCCACTCACC
>JBBINU010000022.1:0-3965 GCA_037443725.1 Actinomycetota bacterium
CTGCCACCTTGTCAAGCCCGGCCTCAAGCTGGCGCCGGGCCTCCTCGCTAAAGGCCAAGATCTTAGGCATCCACCCACCTCCTCTCTGGCACTCTCACTCCCAGACTGCTAAAGCTTTATAGCGAGAAACCGCGGCGCCTGCAAACGCCCGCGCCGCCCCCAGGGTACCCGGCGCCCCGCCAACGCCGAAACTGAACAGGCCCCTTACTCACGACCACCAACCGATTCCCGCCTCCTGAATGACAAAAATCGCCATGAAACCCAAGAGGGACCAGCCCTCCCCTCCCAATGCCCTCCTCTCAAGACCTTTCTCCTCTCAAGACCTTTGTGGAGATCTCCCAGACCAACGTGCGGCCCGTCCCTGCCCCCCGAGGGAACGCGCACGCCAGTCAGCGCCTGGACACAAGGGTAGGAGGGGCGAGCCAGACCCTCCCGGCCCGCCGCTGCCTGTCCCGCTCGAGGAGCTCGGCGAGGGTCCAGTTGTCGAGAACCCTTTTCACGGCAGCCTGAGCCTCGGCCCACAGGTCCTGCAACCCGCAAGAGGCTGTCCAACTGCAGAGCTCAAGACCCCCATCCTCCAGGCAGACCATAGTCGCCATGGGGCCCTCCACGGCCTCCACAATCTCGGAAACCCTGATCTCCGAGGGGTCCCTCCGCAGCCTACACCCGCCGCCCGCTCCACGGAACCCGTCCACCAGCCCGGCCCGACCCAGGGCTGCCAGCTGCTGCTCGAGAAAGCGGAGGGGAATACCCTGCGCCCGCGCTATTTCCCTGGCCGGAACGACCCGCCCCCTCCGAGCCGCCAACTCAAGCATGGCCCTTAGGGCGTACTCAGACCGGAGGGTGAACCTTATCACCGCCGACCCCGCGCCACCGCTCCTCTGGACCGAGACCGGCCACGAGCCTAAAGCCCCTCCCCCTGCCTGTCAACACACGGCACGTCTGGGCAGCCAAAACTGCCTGAAGAGCCCCTACTCCACCCCTCCTGCCACAGCGGGCACGATGGACACGACAGAGCCATCGGGGACAGGCGTGTCCAGCCCCCCAAGAAACCTGATGTCCTCATCCCCCACATAGATATTGACAAAACGCCGCAGCCCCCCGTCTCCGTCCAGCAGCCGGTCCTTCACCCCCGGGAACCTTCTGTCTAGGTCTTCGATGACCTCCCGCACTGTGGCCCCCGTCACCTCCACCTCAGCCTGGCTCCCGGTCAGCCTCCTAAGAACCGTCGGAACTCTAACCCTCGTCAACGCGGCCACCCCCTACGCGATTCCGCTTCCTTGGCAAACTCCAGACGGCTCCAGACCCGAGCCGAGCAACCCCACCTCAGCGCGCTTCGGCCTCCTCCTTGATGACGCCAGCCGCAGCCACCTCGAAATCCTCAAGGCGAGGCGCGACCGTGAGAGTGGGCCCCAGGCGTCCCTCAAGGGCATCCAGAGTTTTCAGACCGTCCCCTGTAACCAGGACCACCACCCTATCCCCAGGCTTGAACTCACCCGCCATCGCCAGCCTCCGCGCCGCCGCCACGCTCACCCCACCGGCAGTCTCCGCGAAAATCCCCTCCGTGGAAGCGAGCAGAAGAATCGCCTCCCTCACCTCATCATCATCCACAGCTACCACCCCGCCACCCGTCTCCCGCACCACCTGCAGGGCCGCATCCCCGTCAGCCGGGTTCCCGATGGCCAGCGACTTCACAATGGTTCTAGGATGCCGAACGGGCCTCACGTGCGCCAGGCCAGCCTCGAAGGCAGCCGCCACTGGAGAACACCCCGCCGCCTGGGCACCCCAGAGACGAACCGGCCTATCCTCAACCAGTCCGAGGGAGACCAGTTCACGTATGCCCTTGTGCACTTTGGTAAGGAGGGACCCCGACGCCACCGGGACGACAATGTGGTCGGGAATAGACCATCCGAGCTGTTCGACCACCTCGTAGACGATGGTCTTCGACCCTTCAGCGTAGAAGGGTCGAAGATTCACATTCACGAAGGCCCAAGGGAAGCGATCCGCCACCTCCGAGCACAGGCGGTTCACATCGTCATAGGTGCCCTTGATTGCCACAACCTTCGCGCCGTAGGCCGCGGTCTGCGCCACCTTAGCAGGCTCGAGATCCTCGGGGACGAACACCACCGCCCGGAGACCTGCTTTCGCCGCCCCCGCAGCGACAGCATTTGCCAGGTTCCCGGTCGAAGCACAGGCAACGGTCCTGAACCCAAACTCGAGGGCTTTGGTGAGCGCGACGGCCACAACCCTGTCCTTGAAGGAGTGGGTGGGATTTGAGGTGTCGTCCTTCACGAAGAGTTCCTGTATGCCCAGAGCCCTTCCGAGATTGCTGGCCCTCACCAGGCGGGTGAGTCCCGCCCCCAGGTCCACGACGGGCCCGTCTCCCACAGGCAGAAGATCCTTGTACCTCCACAGGGTAGCCGGACCCCTCTCTATCGAGCCCCGGCTTACCGACCTACGCCGCCCCTCCTCTTCGTACACCACGTCAAGCGGCCCAAAGCAGAGCTCGCAGACGTGAACGGGAGAGGGGGGGTAGCTCTCTCCGCACCCCCGGCACCTGAGAGCACTCACAAAGGGCAACGGCGCCTCCCTGGCTACCGACGGATTCTCGAACTCCCGGGCTTCCTCAACGCAGACGGAGCCGACGCGCCTTCCGGCCGGGCCGACCTGCGAGGCTAGCACCCCCTGGCTGCGGTGTCAAAAGCACAGTCCTCTGGCGACCAACAGGCCGCGCACCAACTAACAGGCCACGTCGCCCCCGAAGAAAGCCCGCGCCACCCCGCTCTTAAAGTGCTCGCTGCCTGCGCCACCCAAGAAACCGCCGCCACGCCGCACGTTTCACGTGAAACAATAGGCTCCGTCGGAAACAACCGAAGGAGGCCAGGTGCAGGTAACAGTCATCTACACCGACGTAGATGGCTCCCTCCTCGGTCCAGGAGGATGCCTCTTCCTCGATCCGTCCCGCCGGCCCACCCAACGGCCAGCCTACATGCTCCACCGCGCCCTCTCCTTGGGTGTAGAGCTCGTCCTGGTAAGCGGGAGGAGCCTCCCGCTTCTGCTAGAGGACGCCCGTCTGGTCGGGGCAGTCCGCGTCATAGCTGAGCTGGGAGCCCTTATAGCTACGAGAGACGGAACCATACTCTCCACCAACTATGGCGCCTCTCCCCTTCGCGACCAGCCCCCCTCCGGTGCCATGGACGCCGCGGAATCCCTCCTCCTCACGAGGTACTCCGGCTTGCTCGAGCCCCACAAACCCTGGACGGAGGGGCGCATCGCCAGCCGCCTCTACCGCGGCTTCATACCTCTGGACGAGGCCAACGCTCTCCTCGCCGCCGAGGGCCACGCCTGGCTCCGGCTCCACGACAACGGCTCGATACCCAGGGCCTACCCCTCCCTCGACGTTCCCGAGGTCAGAGCCTACCACCTCGTCCCATTAGGAGTAGACAAGGCTACCGGTGTCGCCCTCGACATGCGCGAGCGCGCCATCCCGCCCGAGGCCGCCGTCGCCATCGGTGACTCGGCCGCGGACATCGCCATGGCCGCGGTCGTGTCCCGGTTCTACCTTCTCAGCTCCGCAAACTTCCACGCGACCACCTCAGATTCCCGCTCTACCCAGGCCTCCCCCCCCCATCCGCGAGAGATGCCGCCCGGCGTCATCCCAATCCCCCTCGCGATGAATCTCGGGTGGGCCGAGGCCGTCGAGTTGGTTCTGAGGGACATCCTTCCCAACCCCACGCCCCTCCACCTCCGCCCCGTCCTCGACCCCCCCTCCCCACCCTACCCAAGGTCCAGCCAGCCCTAGCCGCCACCCGGCTCCAAAGGCTCGGCCCCCTTGCCCCGAGCCCCCGGCCCTCCCCTCCTGACCCTCTCTTCCCCAAGCTTTCCGAGCTCAGCCGGGGGTCAGCCCGCATAAAGGAAGGGCCTCACCTCCGAGACGGGGTAGGGCCGCTCGGAGGTGGTCTCGA
>JBBINU010000023.1:0-2972 GCA_037443725.1 Actinomycetota bacterium
GCCCCTCAAAGCTACTCCCACTCGATGGTCCCGGGCGGCTTCGAGGTGATGTCATAGACCACCCGGTTGATTCCGGGAACCTCCCCCACCAGTCTCCTCGCAAGCCTATCCAGGAACTCGTGGGGCAGCCGCGCCCAATCCGCCGTCATAGCGTCCTCACTTGTCACAGCCCTCACCACGATGGGGTAGGCATAGCTCCTCGCATCCCCCATGACTCCCACCGTCCTTACCCCGGGCAGGACAGCGAAGTACTGCCAGAGCTCCCTCTGGAGACCGGCTCGCCTCACCTCTTCCGCCACGATGGCGTCGGCCGCCCTCAGGATGGAGAGCTTCTCGGCGTCCACCTCACCGAGGATCCTCACCGCGAGCCCCGGCCCCGGAAAGGGCTGCCGCCAGACTATGTCCTCGGGTAGGCCGAGTTCCTCGCCCACGGCCCTCACCTCATCCTTAAACAGGTTCCTAAGAGGTTCCACCACCTCGAGGGACATGTCCCGGGGCAGGCCACCCACGTTGTGGTGGGTCTTGATCCTCGCCGCCTCCCGCCCGCCCGACTCAATCACGTCGGGGTAGAGGGTCCCCTGGACGAGGAACCTCGCCCCCTCCGCCTCAGCCATGGCAACCTCTTCAAACACGCGGACGAACTCCTCCCCAATGCGCCTCCGCTTCTCCTCGGGGTCGGTCACACCCTTGAGCCTTGAAAGAAACCTCTCTGCTGCCTTCACGTGAACGAGGTTCATCCGGAAGTGCCTTCTGAAGGTGGCCTCCACCTGCTCTGGCTCCCCCTGCCTGAGAAGGCCGGTGTCAACGAAGACGCAGGTGAGCCGCGTTCCGAGGGCTCGGTGGGCTATGAGAGCGGCCACCGCCGAGTCCACCCCGCCGGAGAGCGCACAGAGGGCCCTCCCATCTCCCACCCTGTCCCGGACCATCCGCTCTGCCTCTTCCACGATGGAGACGGCCGTCCAGCTCGGTGAGGCCCCGGCCGCCTTGAAAAGAAAGTTCTTGAGGATCTCCATACCGCGCTCGGTGTGAACCACCTCGGGGTGGAACTGAACCCCAAAAAGGCGCCTCTCGGGGTTCTCAAAGACAGCGGCGGGGCTCGCTTCGGTCCTCGCCACCACCTTGAAGTCGGGAGGGGGGGCGACGACTGTGTCGGAGTGGCTCATCCAGACGTCCAGTTCATCGGGGAGGCCCTCGAGAAGGAGGGAGCGGCCCAGCACTCGGAGGCGGGTCCTTCCGTACTCCCGCGCTCCGGTCCTCGCCACCCTCCCGCCCAGCATCTCGGCCATGAGCTGTTGTCCATAGCAGATCCCGAGAACAGGGAGGCCGAGGCTGAACAGACCCGGATCCGGCCTCGGAGCCCCCTCAGAGTAAACCGAAGCCGGCCCCCCCGAGAGAACCAGCGCGCACGCCCCCCTCTCTAGCACCTCGGCAGGGCCGATTCTGTAGGGAACTATCTCCGCGTAAACGTGGGCTTCCCGGATCCGTCTCGCGATGAGCTGCGCGTACTGCGCACCAAAGTCCAGGACGAGGACGGTGTCCCGGGGTGAGCTCAACCCATCCCCACCCCCTGGGCCCTCTGCAGAGCCTTGCCCTCTGAAAGGAAACCGGGGGCCACCACCAGCTCGGCCTTCTGGAACTCCTTCAAGTTGGCATACCCGGCCGTGGCCATAGCCATCCTCAGGGCACCAAAAAGGTTCAGGGTGCCGTCGTTCTCCCGCGCCGGGCCGACCAGAATCTCCTTGAGGGATGCCTTCCGGCCCACCCAGACCCTGGTACCCCTCGGAAGGGTTGGGTGAAAGGTGGCCATGCCCCAGTGGTACCCGCGTCCGGGAGCCTCAATGGCACTGGCAAGGGGGCTCCCCAGCATGACGGCATCGGCACCGCAGGCAATGGCCTTCGCCACATCGCCGCCGGTTCTCATTCCCCCGTCCGCTATGACGTGAACGTACCGCCCCGTCTCCTCCAGATGCCTCGTCCTCGCAGCTGCCGCATCGGCTATGGCCGTGGCCTGCGGCACACCGAGACCGAGCACAGCCCGGGTGGTGCAGGCGGCCCCCGGTCCAACCCCCACCAGCACCCCGACCGCGCCCGTTCTCATAAGGTGAAGGGCGGTCGAGTAGGAGGCGCAGCCCCCCACTATGACCGGCAGGTCGTAATTGGCTATGAACTTCTTGAGGTTGAGGGGCTCGGTCCTCGTGGAGACATGCTCAGCTGAAACCACAGTCCCTTGGATCACCAAAAGGTCAGCCTCAGCCTCGAGGACGACCCGAGCATACCTCTCCACCCTCTGGGGCGTAAGGCTCCCCATGGCAACGGCCCCTTGCTCCTTTATCTCCCTGATCCTCTTGTAGATGAGCTCCTCCTTGATGGGCTCGCTGTAGACCTCCTGGATGGTCCGGGTGGCCTCCTCGGGAGGGGCAGAAGCTATCCTCTCATAGGCGGGCTCCGCGTCCTCGTACCTGGTCCAGAGCCCCTCGAGGTTGAGAACCGCGCCCCCGCCGAGCCTCCAGATCTCCACCGCCGTGGCTGGCGAGACAACGGCATCCATGGCCGAAGCGAGCAGGGGAAGCTCGAACCGAAAAGCATCTATCTCCCACGAGATGTCCACGTCATCAGGGTCCCTCGTCCGCCTGGAGGGGACTATCGCCACCTCGTCCAGGGTGTAAGCGCGCCTGCCGGTTCTTCCGAGACCTATCTCGACCTCCACCGCCACCTCCTTCTGGCGCATTCTAGCCTCCCCCGGGCGGAGGAAGGCGCAGGCGTCACTCGAGCCAGGAGCCAGGGCCCCAGCCGGCGGGGCTGGGAAGCGAAAGGGCCAGAATAAGGTCAGGAAAGGTGCGGGGGCGGGCACCCAGCCCGCCCCCGCCCAGCCTGGCGAGGCTTAATGCGTGTGCGCGCCCCCTGCGGTCTCCTTCTCCTCCTCCGGCTTCTCCGCCACCACCGCCTCGGTGGTGAGGAAGAGGGCGGCCACG
>JBBINU010000024.1:0-2429 GCA_037443725.1 Actinomycetota bacterium
AGCTTCGAGACGGAAGAGGGGAAGATGGTTGCCCTCATGGGCCCCAACGGCTCCGGAAAAACCACTCTCCTCAGGATTCTCGCCACCCTGGACAGGCCCTCCGCTGGCGAGGCCAGGGTTTGCGGCTTCGATGTCACCAAGGACACGAGAAAGGTGAGGGAGAAGATCAGCTGCCTTCCTCAGGAAGGATTTCTCTCCCCGGCCCTGAGCGGCGAGGAGAACCTCCTTTTTTACGGTGGACTGCTCGGGATGCCGCGGAGCCAAGCACGTCGGCGCTCCCGGGAGCTCCTCGAGCGATTCGGGCTTGGAGAGGATGGAAGGAAACCCGCAGGTAGGTATTCGGGCGGGATGAGGAGAAAACTAGCCCTCGCCTGCGCCCTCCTCCAGCCGAGGCCGGTCCTCCTCCTTGATGAGCCCACGGCAGGCCTTGACCCCGTGGCCCGGCGGGAGCTCCTCGGTCTTCTCCTTGAAAACACCGAGGGGTGCTCTGTGCTCCTTGCCACCCATATAGGGGAGGACGCGGAAGTGGCAGGGGAAGTCCTCTTCATGTGCGAGGGCAGGATCCTCGACTCGGGCGCCCCTGAGGAGCTGAAGAAGAAGTACGTCCAGGGGGAGGTCCTTAACATCCAGCTCCCCGCGCGGTTGGCCAGGGCAGAGGAGCTCTTGAGGGTCCATGCTCTCGCCGGAGCGCTAACCCCCACCCACCGAGGCTATCGGGTCTGCGTCTTGCCCGGAAGGAGCGAGGCAGTAACCAGGGACCTCGCCAGCCTCGGACTTCCCTTCTCTATAGAGGTGTCTGCTCCATCCGTCGAGGACGCCCTGGCCGTTGCTCTAGCAGGGGGAGCTCCTTGAGCGCAATTACGGCCTTCATCGAGAAGGAGCTCCGCGAGTTCCTTAGGAGCCCGAGCTCCATCTTCTGGGTCATCGGTTGGCCCGTGTTCTGGCAGGTCCTCACCGTGTACGTCTTCCTCGCAGGAGTCCCTAGGGACCAGCTACCCCAGGCCAAAGAGAGCGTAACCATTCAGATGGTCGCCTTTGGGGTGGCCTTCATAGGTATTAGCCTCGTCGGGAACGGCATAGCCCAGGACAGGGTGAGGGGGCTTTATGCCAAGCTCTCCTCCATGCCCGTCCGAGGCGCGAGCGAAGGGGTGGGCAGACTCCTCGCCGCCGCCATTATCGCCCTGGTGGAGGGCCTCATCATAGCCGGGGTTGGATGGGCTCTCGGGGGAAGGGTCGAGGTCGGCCTCGGCCACCAGCTCCGGGCGCTCCCCTTCCTTCTCGCCCTCTTCCTCGCCAGCGCCGGCCTCGGCCTCATCATCCCCAACCTGCTCTACTCGGTTCCAGCCGCACAGGGGGTCGGTGTTGCCGTGGTGGTCCTCGGCTCGGCCATCTCTGGAGTATTTGAACCCTACTTCCTCCTGCCCGATCCCCTCAAGATCTTCTCCCGCGCCTACCCCCTCTCCGCGGCCATGCACGCGGCCAAGTACTTCCTTATCCCCGGAGAGTTCGCAAGCCCGAATTACAGGGGCTTCAACCCGGGCACCCCAAGCTACCTCACCTACGTAGCGGCCTCGGCCCTGGCCATCTTTTTTCTGGGAATCGCCGTTCACGGGTGGAGAGCGCGAAGCCGCGCCCTGGCGGTCTAGATCAACCCCGGTAGAACCAGTACCGCCTACCTCCCACCGCTGAGCGGGCCCGGCGGGACGGCAGCGTGGGCCTTTTACGTCTTCTCGATGTAGTCTCGAACCTGATGGGCGAAACCCGAGTGCCCCGTACCGCTCTTCCCTTCGAGACCCTCGCCCAGCGGTACGACGCCTGGTATGAAGGTCCGGTGGGGAGGGTGCTGTTCCCGGCCGAGCTGGCCTGTCTTGCGCCATTGCTTGAGGAGCTTCCCCAGCCCCAGCTCGAAGTAGGGGTGGGGAGCGGGAGATTCGCCCGGGCTCTCGGGGTCGGCTTCGGCATCGATCCCGCCAGAGCTCCCCTGGTTCTTGCATCCCAGAGGGGCATCCGCGTCGTCCAGGCGGTGGGGGAGAAGCTGCCCTTCCCCGGCAGCGCCTTCGGAGCAGTCCTCCTCGTGGTCACCCTGTGCTTCGCCGACCGCCCCGAAGACCTTCTCAAGGAGGCAAGGCGTGTGCTTACCAAGGATGGGGGCGTCGTGATCGGGCACATTCCCGCCGAGAGCCCCTGGGGCGAGCATTACCGGTCCCTCGCAGCGAGGGGCCACCCCTTTTACTCCCACGCCAGGTTCCTCACCCGAGAAGACCTCCTGGCCACGCTTCGGCGCTCTGCCCTTCAAGTGGTGAGGAAGCGCAGAACCCTGCTCCAGCCCCCTTCGGATGCCCCTCAGCCGGAGCAAGCCATGGACGGCGATGACCCTCGAGCCGGGTTCGTCGGGTGGCTCGCCCGCCCCGCCTGACCTCGCTTCGGGC